>NZ_JBVIWP010000012.1:0-119750 GCF_055594445.1 Streptomyces sp. NPDC040589
CCACGGTCAGCTCCCCCTCGACGTACAGCGCCGCCAGGCTACAGAGGCCGCCGGAGGCGCCGCACTCGACGAGCGCCCTCACATGCCAAGGGTTCCGTGATCCAAACGAAACTGCCTAGCCGTCACCGGCCCCCCCTCGGCCACACCACCCGGTTCACCTACGACACGCGCGGCAGCCGCGACAGCAGCGCTTGCCCTGCCCATGGCTGCGACTCGGACCGCGGGCGACACGACGCTGTCCGGCGGGGCAACACGCTGCACGAGCGAGACCTTCGAGGCATCCAGCACGTGACCCCAGCAGCACAAACGCCAGGTCCGAGATTGTCGTGGCCCCCTGGCAGTCGCCCAATCTCGACGACCTCACTCGGGATTTGCTCCGCTTGATTCATGTTTGGTCCCGAGTCAGCGGACCAACCGCGCAGTGAACCGTCCGCCCTCAAAACCGCGCCCCTGCTTCGTTCAGGTGCTGGAGTCGCGATTCGATCCAGCCCGGACGTCGCAAGAGCTCGAACGTGTCTACGGCTACGACCGTTTGCTCCGGCGGATCGCCTGTTGGCCGAGTCTCCTGGAATTCCTCGAAGACAGTGAAGCCCTCCTGTTCCAGCGAGCGCAGGACTCCCTTGACACGGGAAGACGCGGATTTTCCCGTCCAGGACTCAAGCGGGTGAGTGATCACGACAGCTACGTCCTCATGCTTCTTCTCCGTCAGGACGGGGAGACCGTCGATGACGCGCAGCTTCCAGTGCGAGAAGCTGTCCGCGAACTGCTGAGCGCGGTTGAGCGCGTACTGGTCATCTGCGGCAAGGTCGAAACCGGTGCCGGTGAGCAGGTCCGACAGTTGCACGGCCAAGCGCCAGTCCAGGAGCGGGTGGTAGGAACTGTTGCCGTAATCGCGCATGCAGTCGTAGCAGGACGAGTCGCAGGGGCCCGCGAGACGTCCACCGGAATCGTGGGTGCGGAGATCGGCGGCAGTCAGGGCAGCGAAGTCCAGTAGGTCGGAGGGGTTTTGGCCCAGCCAGGTGGCGTATCCGGCGCCGTTCTCCAGCGTGTCGGCAAGAAAGACCTCTGCCTCGACGGAGTCCTCGGCTGAGGACCGTTTGGGGTACAAACCCGCGCTGAGTTCCCGTCCGTCGATGTCGAGCAGCCGGGAGGCAGCCTGGCGCAGCAGGGTCGCGAGCGAGAGCCAGGCTGCTCGCGCGGCCATCCGCCGGGGATCGAGGGCCAGACCGGCGGGCTGCTCCTGGAGCCCGACGAGCAGGACATCGGTGAGTTTGGCGGAGGCCATCGCGAGAGTGCGCTCGTCGGTGGCCGTCGGCCGTGCGGGGAGCTTCAGGTCACGGGCCCGGTCGGCGTCGGACAGTAGATTGAGGTCGAGCAAGCCGTCGTGGCCCCTGACACGGGCAAGGCGGAATCCGTCGCCACCACCGGTGTTGACCAGGACGACCTTGCCCACTCCACTACGCATGGCCGCTTGGGCGGCCGAACTGGAAGCCAGCTTGGACGCGCTGTCGAGCGTGAGACGAGCCATGCCGGCCCGTGGGGTGAACTCGAACGTACCGTCGTAGTCCTGCGCCGAGTAGCTGGTGCGGAAGCCCAGCGGTTGGCAGGCGTCGACCGCCCGGTAGCCGCCTGAATCGATCCGGCTGCCGCACACCTCGCACGCGTCGCCGGGCTCATCGAGAGTGAGGGACAGGCAGTCGGAGCACACCGCGATCAACAGCCGGACACGGTCCGCGCGATGGTCGGGCTTCCAGTCCTGACCGACCCGGTCGTAGGCGATGAGCCCCACGGCGGTGTGCAGGGCCTTGTCCTTGACGATCTCCCCACCCGGTGCCCATTCGGAGATGGCAATGTCGATGTCCCGGTCGATCGCGTCATTGACCGGGAACTGCTTGGGCCGGGGCGGTTTCTGATGCAGATTGCGGACCCGGGTCGGGAAACCGAACATGGGGAGGATTCCACTCTCGGCCAATGCCCTGCTCAACGCCATGGAGCCCGGGGAATACCCGGCGACGGCGTCGATCCTCTCGAAGAGTTCGTCCGCTGCCCAGCTGGTGAACTCCGCCGCATGCAGTGAGGGCTTCGCGGCACCCTGGAGCAGCACAGATGCGGCTCTGGCGATCTCGTCCCGCTGGGAGGTCAGCCACTCCTGGATACCGATGCGTACCAGCGGCCAGTTGCTGACGGTTCCGAACGGGCCGTGAACCTCACGCCCGGCGTCCCACTCGGGAGTCGATGCGACGGAGCGGAAGGCATCGCTCAGGACCGAGGATGCGAGGCACCGTCGGAGGATCTCGGGACGTCCCAGATCGACGTAAGGGCTGGGGGAAGGATCGCCGGTGATGCGTTCGGGGTGTTGGAAGTAGTGGTCGTCGTGGGTCCTGGTTCCGCGGCACAGGGTCAGTGCGATGGACAGGTGGTCGAGGCGGCGTCCGGCGCGGCCCACCCGTTGTTGGTAGTTGAACCGCTGGGGCGGCATGTTGGCCATCACCACTGCTCGAAGGGCCCCAACGTCCACCCCGGCTTCCATGGTCGTGGTGACGCTCAGCACGTCCACCGAGTCGACCTGCGCGATCTCCTGTTCGCTGAGGAACACGCCTTGAAACAGTGCCTGCCTGGCTTGGGCGTCGTCGGTGTCGGTCTGGCCGGTCAGTTCTTCGCAGTGCAGCCTGAACGGTTCGCCCGCCTCGCGGGCGAGGAAGGCGTAGTAGTCGGTCTCGACGCTACTCGGAAGGAAGGGAATCGGGCTGCCCAGCGGATGGTGACAGAAGGCGCACAATCCTGCGGACTCGTGGAAATGACGGCGGGTACAGCGTTCACACACCCACTGCTGGGCCGGTGCGGAGGCGAGCCGAATCCGGTCGCTGGACAGTCGGAACTCTCCGGCGCCGAGCCCGAGAGCGCGAACGACCTCGTCGCGCAGCCCGTCGTGGGAGACGCCGTGGTGTTCGGCGACCTTCTTGAGGTAGCGCTTCGCGGCCCCGTGGATGTCCGATGGAGCTTCTTTGCGCTGTTCCTGGAATTGCTTGCGCAGGCCCAAGAGCCTGACTGTGGACAATACAGTTTGGCGGAAGGCGTCAGGCCCCAGCAGGTTGCTGCCACCGGTGAGTTCGAAGTCGCCGTAGCCGATACCGAGGGATTCGAGATCGCGGCCACCGCCCGCGAAGACGGCGAGTTGTACCTGGGCTCTGACCTCCGTGCCGATTGCCCGCCTCAGCGTCACGAGGTCGTCGGAGAGCGCGATGTCGGGACGTGGTGAGGGGTCCGCTCCGGGCTGCACGTCCGTCCAGTCGTACAGCCTGGTCCACGACCGGTCTTCGTCCGAGCGGGTGAGTGACGGTGCGGAGCCTCCAGGGGGAACACCCAGGGCAACCGCTCGCTGTGATACCCGGTTCGCCAGCTCGACCAGCGTCGGCCCCTTGGCCTGTGCCCGCCACGCATCGATCCGATCGTGGTCGGCGACGCTTGCAGTGCCTGACACGACCGCATTGAGGGAGGGGCCGAGTCCCGCGCCGACTATCTCGATCAACGCCTGTTGTGCCTCTGGAGAGTTGACCTCGCCGCAGAGTAGTGCCATGGCAAGTGCGACGGCGTCCTGCGGGTTGTCGATCAGAGAGATCAGGAGCTGCCGCACAAGGTCCTGGTGATGCGAGCGTTCCAGGCCAGCCGAGATGCGGGCCGCGTCCTGCCTGCTGTCAGAGAACACGACGAAGTTGGAGGCGAGCAGGCGGTGGAGGGCATCTCCAAGCACCTGGTTGGATTTCTCGAAACCCGTACCCATCGTACGGATCGGAGAGCGGCAACGGGCGGGATCCTCGTAGGGGCGGGCCCCGATGAACATCTCCCGGTTCTCCCGGCAGCAGGGGCACACGGTCGGCAGTGCAGGGATCCGCGTGAGGGCATCCGGGATATTGGTTTTGGTGACCAGTAGATAGCCGTTGCTCTTCTGTACGTCGTCGCAGACTTGGACCCGCCCGCTGCCGGGCTCCAGCCGGGCGGGGCGGAAGACGAACTCGTACCAGGGGCGCGTGCCTTTGTCGGTCTTGCGGCCTCCGGTGTGCTTGTGCGACTCGGTCATGATGTCAGAGCGGGGGGTGCGCGTCGGGAGGAAGACGCTGTAGATGGCAGCCGTGCGGCTCACCTGTGCTTTGTCCGGAAGCATTTCCAGGTCCGTGGCGGTGGAGACCAAGTACCGTTCCGGCCCATCCTCGGCGACGGGTGAGTTGAAGCCGCCCAAATATGCCTCGCCGCAGGTATCGCAGTAGAGCAGTTCGAGAACCCTGGCCCCGCAGTCACAGCTGTAGCGCGGGCGGGTGTAGATCCGTCCGATGAGGCGCTCGGACGGACTCCGGCCCGCGGCGCGAGTGACTTCTGAGCAGTCCCGGTCACTACAGGCCCACATTCCAGTCACGTTGCGGAAGAACAAGTGCAGACGGAGACGAGATCCCCGGTCCTGTTCCCCATCGAGAAGGGCGACGAGCCGGTCTACGGCTTCATGGGCCTGCTCCGGAAACAGCCCGGGGAAGAGGTTGGCGGCCACCTCGGAGAGGGCCTTCGCCCTCGGGGCTCCGCTCACACCGTCCGTGTCGCCTGCAGTGTCCGAGGCGAAGGCGTGCTGGAGCGCCGCGTGCAGATCCTGCTGCGGAGGCAGCGTCGGCTCAGGGCCAGAGAGCTGGGGCGCGTACGGTGCGAGGTCGGAGGGTCCGGGCGTCTCGACTCGGTCGCCGGACAGTACGGAGAACCGGGACCAGCGGCGGCCGAAGAAGTCCGAGAGGAACTGCCGGTCTCTCTCGACGTCGGGGTCGATGGAAGCGGACGTCGCGATGACGGACAGCTGGTCCGAATCCGTCGACAGACCGATCCGGTCGAGCAGTTTGCGGAGCAGATAGGCGACTTCCGTCCCCTGGGTTCCCCGATAGGTGTGTAGTTCGTCGACGACGAGGCTGAACACGTGGCGGGGCGACTGCTGCAGCCAGTCACGTGTCCGGTCGAAGATCGGATCCTCGTCGCCTCGCATGAGCATGATGTTGAGCATGCTGTAGTTGGTGATGAGAAGGTCGGGCGGGGAAACCTGCATGTCCCACCGCGATCGCATCTCAGCTCCGAAGGGGCGTTGCAGGAAATAGCGTGCCTCGGAGTCGCGCAGTACGCCTGTAGATATCCGCTGTTCCAGGGCCGTGTAGCGCGCCTCCATGGCGGCCATGACCTCCCGCAGTTCCTTGCCCTTGGAGGAGGTGCGCTTGCGGGCCGAGTCCAGCGGACCCGGTACAGGCGTACGGCCGGTGTAGCGGCCGAAGTGGAACCGATTGCCTTTGCGTTGGGAGGCCAGCCAGTCCCGCACGGGTTCGGCGTCCAGCGTACGACGCAGCCTCATGAGCTGGTCCTCGACGAGGGCGTTGGTCGGGTAGAGGAAGAGACCACGGACGGCAGCCGCACGCCCACCGGCCGGGCGCTGGGGTGTCCAACTGCCCGACTCCCGCCACCACGGCGTCCCGTCCGCGTTCGCCGGTGCCTCGGGCCAGTGGTACGACTCGTCGACGAGACGAGCAACCACGGGGATAAGGAAGGACTCGGTCTTTCCGGAGCCGGTACCGGACGTGACGACGACGTCCCTTCCCTGCCTGCTGTGCTCCAGTGCCCGAGCCTGGTGCGTGTACAGATTGGGGATCCCCGCGAGCAGTCCCGCGTCGAGTGCGTCGGAGAGTTCGGGAATCTCCAATCGGGAGCACAGCGCCGACAGACTCTCATCAGCCAGCCGGTATTGCGGAAGCAACTCAAGGTAGGGTTCCTGGAACAGGACGCCGGGTGTTTTGAGGTGGGCGCGCAATTCATCCGAGATAGAGGCATCGCGGAGCGAGTACGCGGTGTCGTAGTAACGCTGGAAGTAGTCAGCGAGCTGGTGGTGTACTGCTCGTGGTGACAGACCTGGCATGGGGATCCTTGGCTCCGTGGCTTTCAGGGGGACGGGACGTACTGGAGCTGCTGGTACAGGGAATCGGCCAGGAGATGAGCGAAGCGCGGCGAGATGTTCGCGTACCTCACGTGGTGGGATCCGTGGCTCGTACCGGGAAGCGCACTGAGCTGCGGCAACAGTCCGGTACGCAGCACGGCGGCGCGGGCGTGGAGCAGCGGGAGCTGCATCGTGGCAGGCGCGTACAGGGCCTGGTGGACGCGGTCATAGCGCAGCACCCAACGCTCGGCTCGTGCCAACTCCGCGTAGACCACGGCTCGTTTGTCCGCCTCGAAGCCTCTGCGTCGCAGCCAGTAGACGTAGCGGTAGGTGCGGTACCGCTGGTATCGGTAGGCGCCATGTAGAGGTATGCCGAAACCGTCGCAGCCGTCCAGGCCGGCGTCGGTGTCGTCGACGTCGGTCCACTGAGGGGAGCCGCCGTCGGACATGCGCTGTGCGCTGAGGCCGGCGGGGCCGTGGTATTCGATGCCTCTTTCACGGATCATGTCCTGAAGTTTCGGCAACCGCAGCGCAAGTTGCTCCGCTGCGCGCTGCTCGAAGCGGATCTTGAGCGCGTCGCAGAACCGGCGGGTATCGGCTTCATCCACGACCGCGATCAGCTGGACGGACGGCCCGCCGCGCTGTGCGACGGGAAGATGCGGCACGACGGAATCGGCCAGTGCCGCTATGGCGGGGTCCTTGTCCTCCAACAGGCTGTCCAGCCTGTCCTGGAGCCACAGGGGGCGTTCGCCGACCAATAGGGCGTATCCGCCGGAGGCAGCGAGCGTGGTGAGCACGGGCGGTGTGGTGCTCCACCTCTCGCCCGTCCAGTCCACCTCGACGTGCCCGAGAACCGAGAGATTGTACAGGGCGATGCCCCATGGGGGTGCGCCCTGTCGCAGCCCGTGGCGGTCGGCAAGCCAGCTGTACGTTTCCTGGAAGGCAGCCAGTGAGCCGCTTCCGCGTTCGGAGCACCACATCAGGAGGTCGTCAAACACAATCTCGCTCCCGTCAGGTAGTCGGACCAGGCATCCACGGCTGTCGCTGGTACGGATAGCTCATGGGGGAGATTGATGATGAGCCGACGGAAGTCGGGGACCAACAACGTTCGGTACGTTCCGTACGCCGGATTGCCATCGCCGGTTAGCGGGGGGAGAACGGGGAGCGGAACGACCCTTCCGCTCCCGGATATCGGCAGTCGGACCAGCCAGCGAGCAGTGAACGGCAGTAAACGAAGCAGCGGTTCGAGGTCCGCCGTGTAGGCAGGCAGGCCCAGTTCCTGAAGCCACAGCGGTCGTTCCGGGAGCAGTTCAGCGCAGAGGTCCGGCGTTCCCAGAGCGAAAATCCTCCCGGTGACCCTCATCTGCGTCAACGGGGCCAGCTCGCCGCGCAGGTCCGTGCCGATCGCGGCGCCGCTGATGTCGGACGGGGCCAGGAACTCATCCGCCACTCGGGGCAGGGGAATCGCACGTAATGTCGGGTCTCGCGGGGCGGGCGCGAGTGAAACGACTCCGCCCCGGGACTTGAGTGTGAGCGTTGGCGCGGTTGGGACTTCACGGTACCGAGGGGCGAGGGTGAAGCTGAGAGTGCGCCCGCCGACAACGACGCTGTACGTGCCTGGAGTTCGCACGACGTCGGCCAGTCGTGCGGTGTACAGGTCGTCGTGTTCCCGCATCGTGAGGGGTATGCCGTTCACCGAGCATTCGGGAGGCTGCTCGTCGGGTTGAGCGGGTACCACCAGGTCGGGGGCGTATTCCGCGAGGTAGACCGGCTTGTGACTGTCCAGGCGCAGGCCGCCGGACAGGCTGGCGAGCTGTTGGTGGCGGGGCACGAGCATTCCCAGATGGGCCGGGGCCTTCGCCGATCCGGTCGGCTTGTAGCGAGAGATCAGTGTCCACCCCGTCGGGGTGTCGACCCTGCGTGGGCGTAGCAGCCCGGTGCCGCCGCACGCCTCCATGACGTCGGCGGCGTCCTTCGCGTACTTGGTCCTCACGAGCACCCGGTGGGCGAGGCCGGCCGCTGCCGTGCCCACGGACGTCCAGGCGCCGAGCAGATCCTCGGACTGGAGGACGTAACAGTCCCTGGCAGGCAGCAGGAGCCGGACCGGGCCCGCCTCGACCTCCAAGGCTTCGCCCGGGGGCGGGACGTGGATAGAGGAGTCCGGTAGCGCGACCCATCCCACGCCTTGGGGGAGTGGCACCTCGGTGTCGCCGATCCGAAGGGAGCCATGACGAAATCCGGACGGGACGTGGACCGCGAGTCTGTACGGGAGTCCGCCGTCCTCGCTGGTCAGCGACAGCGGGAGACATGGACGGCCGGTGGCGTCCCGGGCCATGCCGTCGAAAGTACGCAACTCCTGGGCGAGCACGGCGCCGAGCACGGGCCGCAGTACGGAGCTGGCCAGCGCACGTTGAATGCGCGTGCTGGGCCGGTGCAGTCGCGCCCATTCGCCAAAGCGCGCCAGGAGTTCGTCCTCAGTCAGATCGTCCTCGCGGCGGGCGCCGATCGAGGAGAGGAACAACGCGACCTGCGCGCGATCGGTACCGAGCAGCACCGCTTGTGACAAGGCCCAGCCGATGTACGTCTGTGTCGGGTGGCGGGCGGCCGTCGGCTGTCCACGCCGTCCTTGCTCCCGCTCCCTCAGCCACCAGGCCAAATGGTCATCCCAGAGCACGGGCATCGCAATGTCGTACCCGTCGGGCATTCCCTGCCCGTGCTGCATGCCTAACAGTTGACGCAAGGGACCGTAGTAGGAACCACGGCCGGCATTGCGCCTAGCGCCTCTCGCCATGCGGGAGGCTGCCAGCACCATGGCGGCAAGTACCGCGACGAACGGCGGATCACCCAAGGCGCCCGTGCGGCGCCATTCCCGGGCCCGTCGCAGGACTGGCCCGAAGGGGTCCCGTCCATATATCTGTGTCCGTACGGCCTCTTCGAACGAGGCGGGTCCCCCCGGTCCGCCGAGTTCCCGGAGCATGCTGTCATCCACCGACAGGTATACGGGCACGTCAGGTTCCGCGCCGCTGAAGAAGTGCTCGACAATCGCGTGGTTCCAGCCCTCGTAACGCACAGTCCACCCCCAGGTTTTTCTATTGAAAACGATAGGGGGTGGGTATGACAATCCGCGCAACTCGAACATGAGATCGAATTTACTCAATGCAGCGTAAGTTGGGCGCACGACTTGACATGCCTCACTCGTTTACGATGAGCTCCTGTCCCAACACCTTCGATACGCTGCGGAGTTCACCGTGCCTCCCTCTCCGAGTCACGACCACCGCCCAGTGCTGGGACAGGTTCTGTCCCTCTTCAGTGGCGCGGGCGGCTTGGACATCGGATTGGAGCGGGCGGGCCTCAACACCGTCGGCTGCCTGGAGATCGAGGCCGAGGCCCGGTCGGTACTCCGCGCCAATCGCCCAGGCTGGGGGGTGTTCGACGATGGAGACGTCAACGCGGCGGGGGCGTGGCTCACTCCGGACGTCCTTGGGTTGGACACGGGTGAACTCTCCCTGGTCGCAGGCGGTCCGCCCTGCCAGCCCTTCTCCAAGGCCGCTCAATGGGCACCGACTGCCCGGGGCGGGATGCGCGACGACCGAGCTCAGGGCGTGCACGGGATGCTCCAGGTGATCGATGTGTTCCTGCCCCGCGCGGTGCTCATCGAGAACGTCGAGGGGTTCCTCAACGGCCAGGACAGCGCGGCCGAGGTGATAGCCAAAGGTCTCAATAAGATCAACAGAGTCCACGGAACGCGCTACCGGATCGAGGCACGGGTCGTTGACGCGGCGGATTACGGGGTGCCGCAACGCCGCCGCCGAGCGATCGCCATCGCTTATCGCGACGGCCAGACCGTCGGCGTCCCCGACGCGACCCACACCGACCGGCCGCTGCGGACCTGGGATGCCCTCTGGGATCTCGAAGCCGAGGACAAGCCCGCTGTCACTGGGCGGTGGGCCGGACTCCTCCCGTCCATCCCAGAAGGCGGCAATTACCAGCACCTGACAGCAAGAGGCGAGGGTGAGGAACTCTTCGGCTGGCGGACGAGATACTGGTCATTCCTGCTGAAGCTCGCGAAGGATCAGCCTTCCTGGACTCTCCCAGCGTCCCCCGGACCGAGCACGGGGCCGTTTCACTGGGACAATCGCCCGCTCTCCGTACGTGAGCAGATGCGGTTGCAGAGTTTCCCCGATGACTGGATCATTGACCAGCCATACCGTGCTGCACGCAGGATGGTAGGGAATGCCACCCCACCGCTGCTCGCCGAAGTCCTGGGGCGCACTATCGTGCGTGACCTGAAACTGGGTGACGCGACCGTTCGAGAAGCGCTTCTCGCGTCGCCGCCGACCCTGCTCCGTGACCGTCAACAAGACGTGCCACCGGCCACCGCACCCGCCTGCGTTCCAGCGATCTACCATCAGCAGATCGGGGAGAGGGAAGCTCATCCAGGCGAGGGGCGAGGACCTGCGCCGCGAGTACGCGTCGTTTCGTAACAGCCGGGAGACCCATCCCTGAGAGGTCGTTCTCTTTCCGAACCTGGCGTGTGATTTCCGCTGGTCAGGCATGAGATGGCGGCTGGCGCGGAAGTCTTGGTCCGTTACTGACCGAGACTTCGTGGGGGTGGCGGATGCCGTCGATGCGGGCGGTGTTGGAAGCGCGGCAGAAGACCGCGGCAGTGCGAGTGGAGGAACTGGAAGCCGAGCGGGTGCGGGTGCGGGCGGCTCTGGCTGAGGCGGAAGAGGTGCTCGGGCGCCGAGTGATCGGCCTGGAGCAATATCTGGAGGCGCTGGCCGAGGAGGAGGCGCCCGTTGCGGCCGCCGTGTCGCAGAGGAAGCCGGTGGGTCCGCGGCGGGCGGTGCCTCACCGGGACGACGCGGCCGGGGCTGAGGTGTTGTCAGTGGACTACCAGGCGCTGATGGCCGCTGCTGCGGAGGCAGGAGGGGACGGGTTGGGTGCCCGGCGGGCGGCGGTGGTGCTGGGCTGGGACAGTGCCTCCGCCTCCCGTGTCGAGGGAGCGCGGGCCCGGCTGAAACGGCTGGTGGAGAGGGGCTGGCTGGTCGAGGAGAAGCCGGGCAGGTTCATGCCGCCCGCACCGGAGCAGGACGCTGCTGGTGCTGGGCGGCCAGGCGGCGGCTCATGAGCATGGTCATCGACCACAGGATGACGGTCTCGCTTGTGTCGGTGCGTCGTTCGTAGTCACGGGCCAGGCGCCGGCTGCGCAGGAGCCAGGCGAAGGATCTTTCGACGGCCCAACGGCGGGGCAGGACCTGAAAACCGCTGGCCTGGTCGCTGCGGCGGACGATGTCGAGGACGATTCCGAGATGCTGGGTGGTCCAGTCGGTGAGGTGGCCGGTGTAACCGCCGTCGGCCCAGACGCGCGCCAGCCGCCGGAAGTGATTCTTCGCTGCAGGTAGCAGGACGCGGGCAGCATCCCGGTCCGTCGTGGAAGCCGGCGTGACCAGCACGGTCAGCAGGAGCCCTAGCGAGTCGGTCAGCAAGTGCCGCTTGCGCCCGTTGATCCTCTTCCCTGCGTCGAACCCCCGCGAGTGGTGAGCAACAGTGGCGTCCGCCTTCACCGACTGCGAGTCCACGACCGCCGCACTCGGCTCCTGGTCACGGCCCTCAGCGTCACGGACGGCCCCGCGCAGTCGACCGTGCAGCTCGGTCACCAGCCCCGCGTCCCGCCAGCGGGCGAAGAAGGCATACACACGCGGCCACGGCGGGAAGTCGCGGGGCATCGCCCGCCATTTGATGCCGTTGTCGACGAGGTAGCGCACGGCGTCGATCATCTGCCGGTGGCAGTAGCCCTCCGGACGGCCGCCCCGGCCCGCAAGCCAGCCCGGAACCGGAAGCAGATCCCGCACCAGAGCCCACTCGGCATCGCTCATGTCCGAGCCATACCGGGTCCGGCGATCCGGCTGGTCAGCCGCGTTCCCGAACCTGTGGGCGAGACAGTCACACCCAGGAGTGGCCGGACTGGACCCGGCAACCACGACCACGCGACACTTCGACAACAGGGCCTCTTGCTTCTCGCTGGACTCGACAACCGCGAGCTACCAAGAGGCCCTTCCTTCATGCCCCTATGTCGCCCAACTCACCCGATTCAGCACGCTGTTCGAAGCAGACCGAGCACACGAACGGATAGAGAACGGCCAGTTACGCCCACGTCACCCCCGGCATGCGCAAGCGCCTCATGGTCGGGCTGACCGAGCAGTGGGAGGCAACGCTCAACGCCCGGCTGGCCCTATGCTCGACGTCGCCAGTGCGCGTGCTCAATGACCTCCTGCGCGCACACGCTGTCTCCCTCCGGTAGTTCCACGGTGCCCCGCAACGGTGTCGCGCGGCACTGCAGTCATGAGGAAGTGGCTGTGGCTGCGTGACGACCAAAACCACGGGGAACCAGCTGGGTCGGCCGTACTCCGGGGCGGTGCCGCCCCCGGAGATCGCGGAGGCCTAGCATTGCGGAACCCAATGGCAGTCTGGCGCCATATGAGATGGCTCTGATCGGTCCAATGTCGTTTTCAAGCTGGAACGGGGGCGCCGTCGGGTGTGCGGTCCGGGCTGGTCGGACACGTGCACTCGATTTTCCGTCGGGTACGTTGGGAAGCAAGGAGCCCCCTCCGCGTGAGATGTGGAGGGGGCTCTGGTATTGCTGATGGATCAGATGGCGGCCGGGGCCTTCTTGTACCAGTCCGTGATCACTTTGGTCAGGTGCACAACGTTCTGCTGACGCATGATCGGGGCGGAGGCGTTCGGCTCGAAGTCCTCGTTCGCGGTCGTAGTACGCCAGATGCTGTCCTCGGTGACAGGGGCGGTCATGTGCCGATCGAGCCGCTTGAAGAACTCCTGGATGTCACCGTCTTCGGCGCCGTCCTCCCGCAGGTTGCGGTAGACGCCGCCCAGGACGCGGAGCATGCCCACCGAGCCCAGGAGCGAGGACTCGCGCAGCCTCATGGCCTTGGTGGGGGGCGCCGGCGGCTCGTTCTTCTTCTTCTCGGAGAGCGAAGGGTCGTAGTTGTCCACGTCCTCCTCGGTGATCTCCGCGAGCGCGGTGAAAGCGATGGAGATGACATCCAAGAAGCTGCGGACGCTCTCGATGACCTCGTTGTCGGTCAGCGACTCGACCTTCTTGCTGACGCGGCCACCGGGACCGGCGATGACGGACCGCGTGATGTCGGCGACGTGCTTCGCGCCCATCAGGTTGCGGTTGGTCAGGGTCATCCGGTCCCGCTCGATGTCAACCTTGCCCAGGAAGAGGGGGTGGGTGACGATGTCGCTGAGCGTGCGGTTGGCGATGCGTGAGGTGTCGAAGCGGGCCCGGACGGCACCGGAGATGCCCTTGGCGTTGTCCGCGACGTCGACAAACATCTGCTGGCCCATGACACCGTCGCGCTCCACGTAGATGTCGATGCCGACGAACTCGTCCTTGAGTCGCTGCATTCGGCCGATCAGGGCTTCGCGGTCCTGCTCCAGCCTTGCCTTCTTAGCCTCGTTGGCGCGATGGATCTCCCGGTCGATGCGGGAGACCTCGTCCGTGATGCGCTTCTTTTCCAGGTGGACCCCGAGGATGCGGTGCTGGCCGTCGATCGTGATCAGGCGCCCGATGCCGCCGATGGACCACGGGACGGTGAGGTAGCCGACCGAACCGTCTTCGCTGATCGGCTCGAAGCGGCAGCCGCCGGTGTCGCGGATGAGGAGGGCCGGAGCCACCCAGCCGGGGTTGTCGGCGAGGTACTGGCCGAAGCCCTTGGCGTGGTTGATGTCCACCTTGCGGTTGTCCGGGTCCGGCTTGGCCGGGTCGGGGATGGTGAGGATGACCGAGAGGTCGGCGAGCGGGATGCGCGTCGTGTAGACGATCCGACCGCCCTGGCTGGTGCGGATCGCCAGATAGGTGGACTCCTCGCGCACGAGAGATAGGCGCGACGAGTCGACAGTGATACTCAAGGATAACTTCCTTCACAGGCGGGCGACTTGCTACACAACGCACTCAAGCACGGAAGGTGGCCATGCATCTAACTAATCATCAAATTTGCCTTCTAATCAGTGGTTTAGGGCACAAGGCGCGTACTCATCTGCTAATTGCAGACGCGAGGGCGCCCGGGGTGCCTGCATCCTGCGCGTCGGCCTCCGGCGTCATGACCTAATCAGGGGCACGCTGCGGTGCTCACTGGCAAGGTCTGTCCCTTGGCGGGGGGCGAGGAGTCGTCCTGGTCGTGATGGGGCGCGCGAGCACCGTCCTGCATAGGCCCCATTCCGTGGACTCGGTCGTGAGCGGTCCCATCGGACTCAATGAGGTAAACGCCGTCGCGCTGGGAAGGCAAGGCCCACTTGGCCGAGGTCCTGCTCGGCCGCCTGCGGGGAGAAGGCCCCCGAACTCGGAGGCCGGGGCGTCGGGGGCCGCCCGACACCGGCCGGCACGTGGGTGGAGCGCGCCGAACGCGGCGAGGGGGACAAGTAGAAGCGGCGGGGTGATCACGCGGCCGCTGGACGGGCTGATCCTGCCGTGAGGGGGCATTCGGGCGGCTTATCAGGCAAGGCCGCCGAGCTTTGCCCATGCACCGTCGTCGGTCGGCACGCCCCACCGATGCGAGATCCGCACGCCCATCGAGGCGGCATGGGGCTACGCGTCCTTGTCAGCCGCAGGGACTGCAGTTTGGACCCGGGGATGGTGGCAGGAGAGGAAGGCCCCTGCAGGGCCGTTCGTGTCAGCAGCCGCTTCGCGCTGTAGCACACCGCAGTCGCGCGGGTGATCGACAGCCTCCGCATGATGACCCGGTGCTGCCTGTGAGGATGTCTTGGGAGCCGGATTCCGAATCCGGCTCCCAATCGGCTCCCAAGGAAGCCGGGAAACCACTCAGGGGCCCGACCCGCTAAGCGGATCAGGCCCCTGACCTGGTACTTCACTGTCGGGGTGGCGGGATTTGAACCCACGACCTCTTCGTCCCGAACGAAGCGCGCTGCCAAGCTGCGCTACACCCCGATGTCGCTGCTGTCGCGGCGACGACGTTTACTTTAGCCCACCGGTGGCTAGAGACGAAATCCGGTTTTCCAGGGGTGCCGGAGGGGGTTCGGGCGGGCGTGGTCGAGGGCTACGAGGAGGACCGCCAGGGCGTAGAAGGAGAGGCCGAGGAGGAGGGCGTTGCCGAGGACCTTCTTGTAGCCGTCCTGGTCGACGTCCAGGAAGGGGTAGAGGTAGCGGCCGGACGAGCCCGGGAGGAGCAGTTCGCCTCGGAGGAGGGAGAAGGCCAGGTAGGCCAGGGGGTAGAGGAGCCAGGTGCTGGCCTGGCGCAGGTGCAGGCGGCCGGGGGGCGTGAGCAGGAGCCAGTCCAGTACGGCCGCGATCGGGGTCACCGTGTGGAGGGTGTAGTGGGTGAGGGCCTGCCAGCCGGCCGGGTGGGCCGCTTCGCCCGTGAGGGAGAAGGGGCTGGCCTCGTTCGCCAGGAGCAGGTGGTACGCGAGGGCCGCGACGACGACGTAGAGGGTCGTCGCGCCCAGCACGGCTCCCGGCAGGGGGCGGCCGGCCGTCCAGGCGCGGCGGGCCGAGAGGGCCATGACCAGCGCCAGCAGGATGTTGCTCTGGATCGCGAAGTACCCCAGGGTCCGGGACGGGTCGCCGAGGAGCAGTTCCAGCGTGACGCCGACGGCCGCGGCGAAGGCGACCAGCAGGCGGAAGGCCGCGGCCGCGGGGCGGCGGACCGGGGTGACGACGGCCGTGGCCGGGACGGGGGAGGGCTTCAGCGCGGGCCTGCCCGGTATCGCGGGCAGGTCCGGGATGTCCCTGGGTATCGGGGCTGTCATGCCCCCACGCTGACAGAAGCGGACATAGGGGGCGATGCGGGCGGGGCTGTGTGGGTTAGTTACCCGTTACCTCGCCGATCCGACCGCCAGCCCCCGCCGCTCCCGCCGCTCCCGCCGCTCCCATTACTCCCGCCGCTCCCGTTACTCCCTGCCCACCAGCGTCAGCAGTGTCGCCTCCGGCGGGCACGCGAACCGTACCGGCGTGTAGCGGCTCGTACCGCAGCCCGCCGACACGTGCAGATACGACGTACGGTCCTCCACCGTGTGCGTCGACAGGCCCTTCACCCGGTCCGTGTCCAGGTCGCAGTTGGTGACCAGGGCGCCGTAGAAGGGGATGCACAGCTGGCCGCCGTGGGTGTGGCCGGCCAGGATCAGGGGGTAGTCGTCGGCCGTGAAGGCGTCCAGGGTGCGCAGGTAGGGAGCGTGGACGACGCCCATCGAGAAGTCGGCGGCGTCGGACGGGCCGCCGGCCACCTGCGCGTAGCGGTCCCGCTTGATGTGCGGGTCGTCCAGGCCCGTCAGCTCCAGCGAGACGCCCTCGATCTTGAGCGTGCCGCGTGTGTTGGTCAGGTTGAGCCAGCCCGCGGCGTCGAAACCGTCCCGCAGGTCCTCCCACGGGTTGTGCACCACACCCACGGCCGGGGCATTGCCGTTGAGGCCGTGGCGGCCCTGGGCCCTCTCCAGCAGGTAGCGGGCGGGGTTGCGCAGCGTGGGCCCGTAGTAGTCGTTGGAGCCGAAGACGTACGCGCCCGGGAACTCCATCAGAGGGCCGAGCGAATCCAGGACCTCCGGGACGCCCTCCGGGTCGGAGAGGTTGTCGCCCGTGTTGATCACGAAGTCGGGGCGCAGGCCCGCCAGGGACCGCAGCCAGCGCTGCTTCTTGTGCTGGCCGCCGACCATGTGGATGTCGGAGACCTGCAGCACACGCAGAGGGCGCATTCCTGAGGGCAGGACCGGGACGGTGACCCGGCGGAGGCGGAAGGAGCGGGCTTCGAAGCCCGCGGCGTACAACAGACCGGCGGCACCAGCCGCCGCGATTCCCAGGGGGACTCCGTATCGCGCGCGCATACGACCATCGTCTCAGACCCCGGACGTCGACCCTGCCCGGGCGGTGCCCGAAATCCCCTCGCGGCACCGGCGCTTCGATCCACCGCCCCGCCACCGCCCTGTCACCACCCCGCCACCGCCCCGCAAAACAGGGGGCGCCTTTCCTTCCGCACCTGCGACAATCAGCCCCATGACCACGCTCAAGTCGAAGCTGCAGGATGACCTCAACGTTGCGATCAAGGAGCGCGACGAGCTCCGCTCCTCGACGCTCCGGCTGACGCTCGCCGCGATCACCAAGGAGGAGGTCGCGGGCAAGGAGAAGCGCGCGCTCTCCGACGACGAGGTGCAGAAGGTGATCACCCGTGAGGCCAAGAAGCGCCGCGAGGCCGCCGAGGCCTTCGCCCAGGGCGGTCGTGCCGAGAGCGCCGAGCGGGAGAAGGCGGAGGGCGAGGTGCTCGCCGAGTACCTGCCCAAGCAGCTGTCCGACGACGAGCTCCAGCAGATCGTGGCCCAGGCCGTCGAGGAGGCCAAGGCCGCCGGTGCCGAGGGGCCGCGGGCCATGGGCGCGGTCATGAAGATCGTGAACCCGAAGGTGGCCGGGCAGGCCGAGGGCGGCCGCGTCGCCGCCGTGGTGAAGAAGCTGCTCGCCGGCTGACCGGATCACCTCACAGGGGTGGCCCTCTACGTCCCGTCCAGGACGTAGAGGGCCACCCCTGTTCGCTCACACCGTCGGCTCAGCCGAACCGCCCGCCGTTTCCGTTGCCGCCCCCGTTGTCCTGACCCCGGAAGAAGCCCTCGGGGAGGGAGAACGAAGGCGTCGGAATGGGCTCGCCGCCCCCGCCGCCGTTGTTGTTGCCGCCGACCAGGCCGCCGATGAAGCCGCCGTTGCCGTTGCCGTCGTCGCGGTCGTCGTCGTCACGGTCCTCGTCGCCGCGGCCCTTGTTCCGGCCGTCGGGGATGTGGATGTCGTTGAACTGCTCGACGGGCTTGCCCTCCAGCGCGCCGGACATCATGTCGCGCCAGATCGGACCGGGGACCTCACCACCGAAGACCTTGCCGTACGGCCGGCCGCCGATGGTGATGTTGGACATCTTCCGCTTGTGCGTGGGGTCGCCGACCCACACCGCGCCGGCCATGTTCGGGGTGTAGCCCACGAACCAGGCCGCGTAGCGCTCGTCCGTCGTACCGGTCTTGCCCGCGCTGGGACGGCTGCCGAGGCCGGCCTTCGAACCCGTGCCGTCCTCGACGACGCCCTTCAGCAGCGCGTTGATCGTGTCGGCGGTCTTCTCCGACATCGCACGCGAGCAGGTCGACTTCGGGACCGGGAGCGACTTGGTCGTGTCGCCGACCCGCTGGCTGACCGACTCGATGGCGATCGGCGTGCAGTACATGCCGCGCGAGGCGAAGGTCGCGTACCCGTTCGCCATGGTCAGCGGGGACATCTCCTGGGTGCCGAGGGCGATGGACGGCGCCTGGTCCATCTTGCGGCCGTCGGCCCGCTCGACACCCATCTTCTTCGCCATCGTCGTCACCGGGCAGATGCCGATGTCGCTGATCATCTGGACGTAGTAGGTGTTGACCGACTTGGCGGTCGCTTCCTTCATGTCGTACGGCCCGACCTCGGAGCTGTTCTCGTTCTCCAGCTTGGCGGGATCGGTGCGGCTGTTCCGCCAGGTCTTGCCGTCGCAGGCGGAGACCGGGCTCGGGTAGGGCATCTGGTACGGCGCCGAGTACACCTTGTTCGCCGGCATGCCGTCCTCGATGGCCGCGGCGGCCACGATCGGCTTGAACGTCGAACCGGGCTGGTAGCCCATGCCGCCGCCCATGTCGTCGTTGACGGACAGGTTGAGGGTCGTCTCGCCCTCCTTGATGTCGACGCCGTACGGACGCGACTGCCCCATGGCGAGGATCTTGCCGGTGCCGGGCTGGACGATGCTGGCGGCGGTGGCCACCTCGTCGCTCTTGTAGACGTGGTCCTTGATGGACCGCTGTGCCGATTCCTGGGCCGCCGCGTCCATGGTGGTGCGGATGGTGAGGCCGCCCTGGTTCCAGACCTTCGCCCTGGCCTCCTTGGTCTTGCCGAAGACCTTGTCGTTCAGGAAGACCTCGCGCACGTAGTCACAGAAGAAGCCCGCGCCCTTGACCGCCGTGATGCAGCCGTTCCTGGGCTTGCTGACCTTGAGGCCGAGCGGTGCCTTCATCGCCTCGGAGGCCTGCGCCCGGGAGATGTCGCCGACGGCGGCCATGCGCTGGAGCACGATGTTGCGGCGCTTGGTGGCCTCCGCCTCGTCGTTGACCGGGTCGTACCGGCTGGGCGACTGGACGATGCCGGCGAGGAGGGCCGACTCCTGGACGTTGAGTTCCTTGGCGGACTTGGAGAAGTAGCGCTGGGCCGCGGCCTCGATGCCGTAGGCCTGCTGGCCGAAGAACGTGATGTTCAGGTAGTTCTCGAGGATCTTCTTCTTCCCGAGCTCTTCCTCGACCTGGATCGCGTACTTCAGCTCGCGGATCTTGCGGCCGATGGTCTGCTGGGTGGCCTGCGCGACCTTCGTCGGGTCGTCGCCCGCCTCCTCGACGAAGACGTTCTTCACGTACTGCTGCGTCAGGGTCGAGGCACCCTGGGAGACCTCACCGCTGCGCGCGTTCTTGTTGAGGGCGCGCAGGACGCCCTTCAGGTCGACCGCGCCGTGCTGGTAGAAGCGCGAGTCCTCGATCGCGACGATCGCCTTCTGCATGTACGGCGAGACGTCCTTGAGCGCGACCACCGTGCGGTCGCGCGAATAGACCGTGGCGATCTGGCCGCCGTCGGCGTCGAGGATCGTGGTGCGCTGACTCAGCGGTGGCGTCTTCATGTTGGCGGGGAGCTCGTCGAAGCTCTCGACCGAGCCCTTCGCCGCGAGCCCCAGCGCGCCCACCGCGGGCAGCGCGATACCGGCAAGCACGGCTCCCGCAAGGACACTGACACCGAGGAACTTGGCGGCCTGCTGCGCAGGAGACAGACCACCGCCCGAGCTCTTCTTTGGCATGAGGGCAGCCTACGTTCTCATTCGCCGGACAGGCGTATATGCCTTGGCCTAAGCTGCTCTCAACTGTCACAGCAGTGAGGCCACGTATCAATACGTCCGGCGACCCCGAATCGTTCCGGGTGTTCCCCAACTTTTTTGGTGGGGTCGTGTCCGAATCCGCCTTGTGTGTCATACGGCGTCCGTTGTGACGCAGCTGAACTGTCCTGGTTTGCCGGGAAAGTTACGTATGTCGCCAGCTCACTCCCCCGGGTGATCTGCCGCTTACCCATAGTCCGTTCGGGCCATTCAAGATTGGGCCCGAAGGGGGTGTTGCGCTGTGCCCACCTTCCGTAACGTCCTCAACTGGCGGCGGTGAATATGCCGCTGCCGCCGTGGGGGAGCCTCGATTCGGGAGAGGACGGCGCCGGTATGGGCTGGGTAGTCGACTGGAGTGCGCAGGCGGCCTGCCGCACTACCGATCCGGATGAACTGTTCGTTCAAGGAGCAGCGCAGAACAGGGCCAAGGCGGTGTGCACCGGATGTCCGGTGCGTACGGAGTGCCTGGCCGACGCGCTCGACAACCGCGTCGAGTTCGGCGTGTGGGGAGGCATGACGGAGCGGGAGCGCCGCGCACTGCTGCGCAGGCGGCCCACGGTGACGTCCTGGCGCCGGCTGCTGGAGACGGCGCGCAGCGAGTACGAGCGCGGCACGGGTGTCGTGTCCCTCGACGACGACGAGATCTACGAGAACTACGCCGCGGTGAGCTGAGGAGTTCCCTCCGGGGACGCTACGGGGGATCCTCGGCGCTGACGCTGATGTCCTGTCGGGGGCCCGTACGGGCCCTCAGGCATCACGGCCGGGCGACTCCGGCTCGGCCACGTCGGGAAGCTCGCGCTCGTTCGCCGCGAGCCGGTCGCCGATGTCGCGCAGTCCTGCGAGGTCGTGCACATCGCCGGGCAGCGCGGCCACTTCCGTCACGGCCACCTCGGGGTGGAGCGCGGCGAAGCGGTCACGCGTGCGCTGCTCACGGGAGAGCAGCTGCATGCGCTCGGCGTGCAGCCTCAGCAGGCCTGCCGTGAGCTGGTCGACGGACCGCTCGGCGTCTTCCGCGTTCTCGGCGTCATCCGCGTCCTCGGTGGGGGAGCCACCCTCGGGAGCCGATGTCGATGCCGGATCTGGGGTCTGAGCTGGGGTCTGAGCTGGAGGTTCGGACGTGGGAGAGGCTGAACTGCCGTATGTGTCGGGGGAGTTACGAAGTCCAGCTTTCCCGCCCTCCTGATCCACAATGCGGGGCTCTTCAAGATTTTCCGCGGCGGCGAGCGCCCGCTCGGCCGACAGCCGGTCGGCCCCGCTGCCGTGGACCCGGTTGAGCACAAGCCCGGCGAGCGGCATGTCCTCCGCGGCCAGGCGCTCCACGAAGTACGCGGCCTCGCGCAGCGCGTCCCGCTCCGGGGCCGCCACCACGAGGAACGCCGTCCCGGGCGCCTGGAGCAGCTTGTACGTAGCGTCCGCGCGCGTACGGAAGCCCCCGAACGTCGTGTCCATCGCGGACACGAACGTCTGGACGTCCTTGAGGAGCTGACCGCCGAGCAGCTTGCCGAGGGTGCCGGTCATCATCGACATCCCGACGTTCAGGAACTTCATCCCCGCGCGCCCGCCCAGCTTCGCCGGCGCCGTCAGCAGCCGGATCAGCCGCCCGTCCAGGAACGACCCGAGCCGCTTGGGCGCGTCCAGGAAGTCCAGGGCCGAGCGGGACGGCGGGGTGTCGACGATGATCAGGTCCCACTCGTCCCGGGCCCGCAGCTGCCCGAGCTTCTCCATCGCCATGTACTCCTGCGTGCCCGCGAAGCCCGCCGAGAGCGACTGGTAGAAGGGGTTGCCAAGGATCGCGGCCGCACGCTCGGCGTCCGCGTGCACCTCGACGATCTCGTCGAAGGTGCGCTTCATGTCGAGCATCATCGCGTGCAGCTCGCCGCCCGCGGAGTCGTCGATGCCCTTGACCCGGCGCGGGGTGTTGTCGAGGGAGTCGATGCCCATGGACTGGGCGAGCCGGCGGGCCGGGTCGATGGTGAGGACGACCACCTTGCGGCCCCGCTCGGCCGCGCGCAGGCCCAGGGCCGCCGCGGTCGTGGTCTTGCCGACCCCGCCCGAACCGCAGCACACCACGATCCGGGTCTTCGGATCCGCCAGCAGCGGATCGACGTCGAGCAGGCGTACGGGGGACAGAGGGGGGCGGGCCGGGTCGTGCGTGTGGGCCGGGTCCGGACGACTCATGACATCCCCTGCTTCCGACTCATGACCAGTTTCATGACGCCTTGTTCCACGACGGCCTTCATGAACATGCCCCGTCCGGCGGCGGCCCCGCTCATGACACGCCCTGCCCGCGCAGCTCGCGGGCCAGCGCGTACAGCCCCGCCAGGTCCATGCCCTCGGCGAACAGCGGCAGTTCGTGCAGCGGGAGGCCCAGCTCGGCCAGCACCGCGCGCTGCTCGTGCTCCAGCGCGTACCGCTCGGCGTACTCCTCGGCCTGGGTGAGCAGCGGGTCCACCAGCCGCTCGGCGCGCCCGCCGCGCCGTGCCCCGCCGAGCCCGGCGGCCGACAGCGACCGCGCGACCGTGGAACGCGTGGCCGTCCGGACGAGTTCCAGATCGGTCTCGTCCAACACCTCCGGCCGCACCATGTTCACGATGATCCGCCCCACCGGCAGCCGCGCCGACCGCAGCTCGGCGATGCCGTCCACGGTCTCCTGGACGGGCATCTCCTCCAGCAGCGTCACCAGGTGCACCGCCGTCTCCGGCGACTTCAGCACCCGCATCACGGCCTGTGCCTGATTGTGTATCGGGCCGATCTTGGCGAGGCCGGCGACCTCGTCGTTGACGTTGAGGAAACGCGTGATGCGCCCGGTGGGCGGCGCGTCCATGACGACGTAGTCGTAGGTGAAGCGCCCGCTGCGCTCCTTGCGCCGCACCGCCTCGCACGCCTTGCCGGTGAGGAGTACGTCCCTCAGGCCCGGCGCGATGGTGGTGGCGAAGTCGATCGCGCCGAGCTTCTTCAGTGCCCGTCCGGCGCTGCCCAGCTTGTAGAACATCTGGAGGTAGTCCAGAAGGGCCAGTTCGGGGTCGATGGCCAGCGCGTACACCTCCCCGCCCCCGGGAGCGACGGCGATCTTCCGCTCCTCATAAGGCAGCGCTTCCGTTTCGAAGAGCTGCGCGATGCCCTGGCGGCCTTCGACCTCGACGAGAAGCGTCCGCTTCCCCTCCGTGGCCAAGGCCAGCGCTAGGGCTGCGGCCACCGTGGTCTTGCCGGTACCGCCCTTGCCGCTGACGACCTGGAGCCTGCTCACGTATTCGAGCCTAACCAGTCCGCGCCCGGGCTACTCCGGAGGCTGTGGACAACCGCCTCCGTGGTCGGCCGCTGCCCCCTGTCCGTCAGGGGCTAGAGTCGGCCGCATGACCAAGTGGGAATACTCAACCGTGCCGCTGCTCGTCCACGCCACGAAGCAGATTCTGGACACCTGGGGCGAGGACGGCTGGGAGCTCGTCCAGGTCGTGCCCGGGCCGAACAACCCCGAGCAGCTTGTGGCCTACCTGAAGCGGGAGAAGCAGTAATGGGTGCCGTCGAGGCGAAGCTGGCAGAGCTGGGTCTGACCCTGCCCGACGTCGTCCCGCCGCTGGCCGCGTACCAGCCGGCCGTGCAGACCGGCCCGTACGTCTACACCGCCGGGCAGCTCCCGATGGTGGACGGCAAGCTTCCGGTCACCGGCAAGGTCGGCGCCGAGGTCACCCCGGAGGAGGCCAAGGAGCTGGCGCGTACGTGCGCGCTGAACGCCCTGGCCGCCGTCAAGTCCGTCGCCGGTGACCTGGACCGCATCGCGCGCGTGGTGAAGGTCGTCGGCTTCGTGGCCTCGGCCTCGGACTTCACGGGCCAGCCCGCGGTGCTGAACGGCGCGAGCGAGCTGCTCGGCGCGGTCCTCGGCGACAAGGGCGTGCACGCGCGCAGCGCGGTGGGCGTGGCGGTGCTGCCGCTGGACGCCCCGGTGGAGGTCGAGATCCAGGTGGAGCTGGCGTAGCTTCCCCGCGAGGGGAAACCGCCCCCTCAGGGGCCACTCGAACATCCGCCCGTCAACGGATAGCCTCGCGACCATGGCGAACGGTCAGTGGTACCCCCCGGAATGGCCGGACCGCATCCGCGCCCTGGCGGACGGCACGCTCACACCGGTCACCCCGAAGCGTGCGGCCACCGTCATGCTCCTGAAGGACACCGGCACCGGTCCCGCTGTCCACATGCTGCGCAGACGCGCCTCCATGGCCTTCGCCGGAGGCGCGTACGCGTATCCGGGCGGCGGCGTCGACCCCCGGGACGACGACCACCAGGTCCGCTGGGCGGGCCCCACGCGCGCGTGGTGGGCGGACCGGCTCGGCGTCGACGAGACCGCGGCCCAGGCGATCGTCTGCGCGGCCGTACGGGAGACGTACGAGGAGGCGGGCGTCCTGCTCGCCGGACCGGCGCCCGACTCGGTCGTCGGTGACACCACCGGGGCCGACTGGGAGGCGGACCGTGCCGCCCTGGTCGCCCGGGACCTGTCCTTCGCACAGTTCCTGGACCGCCGCGGCCTGGTCCTGCGCTCCGACCTGCTCGGCGCCTGGACCCGCTGGATCACCCCCGAGTTCGAGGCCCGCCGCTACGACACCTGGTTCTTCGTGGCCGCCCTCCCCGAGGGACAGCGCACCCGCAACGCCTCCACCGAGGCGGACCGTACGGTGTGGATCGCCCCGGGCGAGGCGGCGGCCGGCTACGACAAGGGCGAGCTGCTGATGATGCCGCCGACCATCGCGACCCTGCGCCAGCTGACGCCGTACGACACGGCCGCCCGGGCGCTCGCGGACGCCCCGGGGCGTGACCTCACGCCTGTGCTGGCCACCGCCCGCCTCGTGGACGGCGAGATCGTGCTCGCCTGGCCGGGCCACGACGAGTTCACCAAGCACATCCCGACCCGCCCGACCTTCCCGACCGGTGGAGCCAGCGCATGACGGACGCAGCAGCCCTTCCCGGCCAGCCTCGGGGCGGTGTCCTCACGGGCCCCGCCACCGCGCGGGCCGTCAACGTCCTGGCCCCCAACCCGTCGGCGATGACCCTGGACGGCACGAACACCTGGATCCTCTCCGAGCCCGGCTCGGACCTGGCCGTGGTGGTCGACCCGGGCCCGCTCGACGACGGACACCTGCGCCATGTCGTCGCCACGGCCGAGCAGGCCGGCAAGCGCGTCGCCCTGACGCTGCTGACCCATGGCCACCCCGACCACGCCGAGGGCGCCGGGCGGTTCGCCGAACTGACCGGCACGCGCGTGCGTGCGCTCGATCCGGCCCTCCGGCTGGGGGACGAGGGACTGGCCGCCGGGGACGTGGTCACCGTCGGCGGCCTCGAACTGAAGGTCGTACCGACCCCCGGCCACACCGCCGACTCCCTCTCCTTTCACCTCCCGGCGGACCAGGCCGTCCTGACCGGCGACACGATCCTCGGCCGCGGTACGACGGTCGTGGCCCACCCCGACGGCCGCCTGGGCGACTACCTGGACTCCCTGCGGCGCCTCAGGTCCCTCACGGTCGACGACGGCGTCCACACGGTGCTGCCGGGCCACGGACCGGTCCTGGAGGACGCCCAGGGCGCCGTCGAGTACTACCTCGCCCACCGGGCCAAGCGCCTCGCGCAGGTGGAAACGGCCGTCGAGGACGGCTATCGCACCCCCACCGAGGTCGTCGCCCACGTCTACGCGGACGTGGACCGCTCCCTGTGGCCGGCGGCGGAACTGTCGGTGCGGGCGCAGTTGGACTACCTGGAGGAGCACGGGCTCATCTGACCGCTGACGTGTCTTGGTACGACGTCGGGCCCTGTCTCGCGAGGAGACAGGGCCCGATGACGTACGGCACGCGCGTGTGCGCGTCAGCGCGAGCGCTTGGCGAGGCGTTCCACGTCGAGCAGGATCACCGCGCGGGCCTCCAGGCGCAGCCAGCCGCGCTGGGCGAAGTCCGCCAGCGCCTTGTTGACCGTCTCGCGGGACGCGCCGACCAGCTGGGCCAGCTCCTCCTGCGTGAGGTCGTGGACGACGTGGATGCCCTCCTCGGACTGCACGCCGAACCGGCGGGACAGGTCCAGCAGGGCGCGGGCGACCCGGCCCGGGACGTCCGAGAAGACGAGGTCGGACATCGCGTCGTTGGTCTTGCGCAGCCGGCGGGCGACAGCGCGCAGCAGCGCCGTGGCCACCTCGGGGCGGGCGTTCAGCCAGGGCTGGAGGTCGCCGTGGCCGAGACCGAGGAGCTTGACCTCGGTCAGCGCGGAGGCCGTCGCGGTACGCGGGCCCGGGTCGAAGAGCGACAGCTCGCCGATGAGCTCGCCGGGGCCGACCACGGCCAGCATGTTCTCGCGGCCGTCCGGGGACGTGCGGTGGAGCTTGACCTTGCCCTCCGTGACCACATACAGGCGGTCGCCGGGGTCCCCCTCGTGGAACAGCGAGTCGCCGCGCGCGAGGGTCACCTCACTCATGGAGGCGCGGAGCTCCGTGGCCTGCTCGTCATCGAGCGCCGCGAAGAGCGGGTTGCGCCGCAGAACGTCGTCCACGAGTTCTCTCCTTGTCGACCTGCTCAGGGGACCTGGATCCCCCTTGTATCAAGGCACCGTGGTGCCCGTTTTGCCGGACGGTCCAAACAGTGTGATCTGTCACAAGGATGCCGCACAGGTGTCCCGGGGTACGCGGCAGGGGTCCAATTGGACGCCGATCTTCAGGGCCCGGGGCGGATGTCGGTGCCACGCCTTAGGCTGGCCGGGTGTCCAAATCGCCGGTGAGAGCACAGGCCGAGGGGGCTGCGCGGGTGGTTGTACGTCGCGATTCCGCTGTGGGCGAACAGAGCCCTGATGGCGGTAGGAAAACGGCGAAAGCGACAGAGGGGGCGGCGTCTTCAGGCAAGGCGGCGCCGGCCAAGAGCGCTGCCGCCAAGAAGGCCGCCGCCACGAAGGCCCCTGCCGAGAAGGCCGCCGCCAAGAAGGCCGGGGCCGCAAGCACGAAGGCGTCTGCGGACAAGGCGTCTGCGAAGAAGGCGGCATCCGTGAAGAAGGCGCCTGCCGCCAAGAAGGTCACCGTCGCGCCCAAGAAGGCCACAGCCCGGATCAAGGGCACCGCCCCCGCGAAGGCCGTCGTCCACCCGCCGGGTGACGAGTCGCGCACCGCGCTGGTCCGCAGAGCCCGCCGTATCAACCGCGAGCTCGCCGAGGTCTACCCGTACGCCCACCCCGAGCTGGACTTCGACAACTCCTTCCAACTGGTCGTCGCCACGGTCCTGTCCGCCCAGACCACCGACCTGCGCGTCAACCAGACGACACCCGCCCTCTTCGCCAAGTACCCCACCCCCGAGGACCTGGCCGCCGCCAACCCGGAGGAGGTGGAGGAGATCCTCCGCCCGTGCGGCTTCTTCCGGGCCAAGACGAAGTCGGTCATAGGGCTCTCCAAGGCCCTGGTGGAGGACTTCGGCGGCGAGGTCCCGGGCCGGCTGGAGGACCTGGTCAAGCTGCCCGGCGTCGGCCGCAAGACCGCGTTCGTCGTGCTCGGCAACGCCTTCGGACGGCCCGGCATCACCGTGGACACGCACTTCCAGCGTCTGGTGCGCCGCTGGCAGTGGACCGGCGAGACCGACCCGGACAAGATCGAGGCCGCCATCGGCGCGCTCTTCCCGAAGAGCGACTGGACGGACCTCTCGCACCACGTGATCTGGCATGGCCGCCGTATCTGCCACGCCCGCAAGCCCGCCTGCGGTGCCTGCCCGATCGCCCCGCTCTGCCCGGCGTTCGGCGAGGGCGAGACGGACCCGGAGAAGGCGAAGAAGCTGCTCAAGTACGAGAAGGGCGGCTTCCCCGGTCAGCGTCTGCGGCCCCCGCAGGCGTATCTGGACGCGGGCGGCAAGCCGGCGCCGCCGCTGGGGGCCGGATGAGCTGCCCGGTCGGCGGACCGAGCTGCCCCAACGGGGGAGCGCGGCCGTTCGCGGAACGATCTCGGACCCGCCGCGCGTTGGAAGCGGCAGGACGACGGGGGTGGCGATGACGCGCGCGAGCGACACACAGGACGGGCCTTTGACGCCGAGCAAGGAGGGCCTGCCCGCCTGGCTGGACCCGGTGGTGCACGCCGTGGAGACGGTCAGGCCGCAGCAGCTCAGCCGCTTCCTGCCGCCGGAGGACGGCGCCGGGCGCCAGTCCGCCGTGCTGATCCTGTTCGGGGAGGGCGAGCGCGGCCCCGAGCTGCTGCTCATGGAGCGCGCGAGCTCCCTGCGCTCGCATGCCGGCCAGCCCTCGTTCCCCGGCGGCGCCCTCGACCCCGAGGACGGCGACCCGTGGGGCGACGGCCCGCTGCGGGCCGCCCTGCGCGAGGCGGAGGAGGAGACCGGCCTCGACCCCTCGGGCGTCCAGCTCTTCGGCGTCCTGCCCAGGCTGTACATCCCGGTCAGCGGCTTCGTCGTCACCCCGGTGCTGGGCTGGTGGCGCGAACCGAGCCCGGTCGGGGTCGTCGATCCGAACGAGACCGCCAGGGTCTTCACCGTCCCCGTGGTGGATCTCACGGATCCCGCCCACCGCGCCACCACCGTCCACCCCAGCGGCCACCGAGGTCCGGCATTTCTGGTCGAATCAGCCCTTGTCTGGGGTTTCACGGCCGGAATCATCGACCGGCTGCTGCATTTCGCGGGCTGGGAGCGGCCCTGGGACCGCGAGAAGCAGGTCCCGCTCGACTGGCGCGCATGACAGGGTGGCCTCCGTGAACGTGCTGGACATCTTGTTGCTGGTCGCTGCCGTGTGGTTCGCGGTCGTCGGGTACCGCCAGGGATTCGTCGTCGGCATCCTGTCGGTGATCGGCTTTCTCGGCGGCGGTCTCGTCGCGGTCTACGTACTGCCCGTCGTCTGGGACGCGCTCACGGACAACGCGGAGGTGAACACGACCGCCGCCGTCGTCGCGGTCGTCGTCGTCATCGTCTGCGCCTCCGTCGGCCAGGCCCTCACCACCCACCTCGGCAACAAGCTGCGCCGGCACATCACCTGGTCCCCGGCCCGGGCCCTCGACGCCACCGGCGGCGCCCTGGTCAACGTCGTGGCGATGCTCCTGGTCGCCTGGCTGATCGGCTCGGCCCTCGCGGGCACCACACTGCCGACGCTCGGCAAGGAGGTCCGCAACTCCAAGGTGCTGCTGGGCGTCTCGCAGGCGCTGCCGGACCAGGCCGCCACCTGGTTCGCCGACTTCTCCTCCGTTCTCGCGCAGAACGGCTTCCCGCAGGTCTTCAGCCCGTTCTCGAACGAGCCGATCACCGACGTCCAGCCGCCCGACCCGGCGCTGGCGAACAGTCCCGTGGCGAACCGCGCCCAGCGCTCCATCGTCAAGGTCATGGGCACGGCGCCGAGCTGCGGCAAGGTCCTGGAGGGCACCGGCTTCGTCTTCTCCGGCCGCCGTGTGATGACCAACGCGCACGTGGTGGGCGGTGTCGACGAGCCGACCGTGCAGATAGGCGGCGAGGGCAGGAAGTACGACGCCACGGTCGTCCTCTACGACTGGCGGCGCGACATCGCCGTACTCGACGTGCCGGACCTCAAGGCGCCCGCGCTGCGCTTCACCACCAAGGACGCGGCCAGCGGGGACGGCGCGATCGTCGCGGGCTTCCCGGAGAACGGGGCCTACGACGTGCGAGCCGCGCGCCTGCGGGGCCGCATCACGGCCAACGGCCCGGACATCTACCACCGCGACACGGTCCGGCGCGACGTCTACTCCCTCTACGCGACCGTCCGCCAGGGCAACTCCGGCGGCCCGCTGCTCACCCCCGAAGGCAAGGTCTACGGCGTGGTCTTCGCCAAGTCCCTCGACGACGCCGAGACGGGGTACGCGCTGACCGTGGACGAGATCCAGGAGGACATCACCAAGGGACGCAGCGCCAACCAGCAGGTGGACAGCGACAGCTGCGCCCTCTAGGAGCGGCCCTGCGGCGGGGTGGCCGGGGCGTCACTCGCGCGGGTGGCGCCTCAGTCGCGTGTGTGGCGCAGACGTACGGAGACCCAGCGGGCCCGGCGGCGGAGGATGCGCGGGATCCCGACCCGGGGATCCGCGGTCACCATCTGCGGTGCGCCGCTTCGCTGGTGGGGGTTCGCACCGCCCGCCGAGCGGCGATTGCGGCTTGCGTCACTGTAGTCGTGCGTCCAGCCCATACCCCGACCTGTGCCCCCGCCCCATGGTCGATAACCGCTCCCGGGGCGCCCAATTGGCCTATGCGCCAGGCAAGTGGCCGTTCGTGGGACAAGCGTTCACGTGCGGATACCGGGCGGGGTCGGCCGGTCACCGATCGGGTTCGGGATCCTTGAGCCAGTTGATGAGCTCCGAGGAGAACGCGACCGGGTCCTCCTCGTGCGGGAAGTGGCCCAGACCGTCGAACAGGCGCCAGCGGTAGGGGGCTTCGACGTACTCGCCGGATCCGGCCGCGCTGCGCGTGCGCATCACGGGGTCGAGCGAGCCGTGCAGATGGAGGGTGGGCACGCGCACGGGCCGCTTCATGCGGCGGTTGAACTGGATGCCGTCCGGGCGGGCCAGGGAGCGCACCATCCAGCGGTACGGCTCGACCGCGCAGTGCGCGGCGGAGGGAATGCACATGGCGCGCCGGTAGGTCTCAAGGGCCTCGTCCTCCGGCGGGCGCGGCCCGGACCACTCCTGGATCAGCTCGGCCACGAGCGCCCCGTCGTCGGCGGTGAGCTGCCGCTCCGGGATCCAGGGCCGCTGGAACCCCCAGATGTGTGAACCGGCGCGCGTCTGCTTGACGTCTCGCAGCATGGCCGAGCGCCAGCGCCGCGGATGCGGCATGGACTCGACCGCCAGCCGCCGCACCAGCTTGGGGCGCATCGCGGCCGCCGTCCACGCGAGGTATCCGCCCAGGTCGTGGCCGACCAGCGCGGCGTCCGGCTCGCCGAGGGAGCGGATGACGCCGGTGACGTCGAGCGCGAGGTTGGCGGGGTCGTAACCGCGCGGCGTGCGGTCGCTGCCCCCGACGCCCCGCAGGTCCATGGCGACGGCCCGGAAGCCCGCGTCCGCGAGCGCCACGAGCTGGTGCCGCCACGTCCACCAGAACTGCGGGAAGCCGTGCAGCAGCAGCACCAGCGGCCCGTCGCCCAGCTCGGCGATGTGGAAGCGGGCGCCGTTGGCGGCGACGTCCCGGTGGCTCACCTTCCTCCCGCCGGGGAGGTCGAGGAGAACGGCCGAGGCCGGTTGTGCCGAGGGTGTGGCGGGGTCCGTCATGACGACGAGCGTGCCACAGCCTCGATGGCCTCGGGGACCCGGTCCTGCGGGAGCTCCGGACGCGGGTGCGGCTTGGCCTTCTGCAGGACGCCCGCGGTCTCCTTCATCGAGGCGGCGACCTTCTGCGGGCCCTTGCTCTTCTTGGCCTTCTTCGCGAAGACCACGCCGATCAGCGCGAGCACGACGGCGACCAGCACGTTCGCCGCGAAGGACAGCAGGAAGCAGATCGCGAGGTTCCAGTCGCTCCAGGTGCGGATGCCGTACGCCAGGGCGAAGTTGAGCATCGGCAGGGAGAAGAGCAGCACCGCGCCGGCTGCCGAGAAGGCGCCGCCGCTGGTCGCGCCGCGCTTGACGTCCTGCCTGAGCTGGGCCTTCGCCAGCGCGATCTCGTCGTGCACCAGCGCCGACATTTCCGTCGTCGCCGAGGCGAACAGCTGGCCGATGCTGCGTTCGGCGCCGACCGGGCTGCCGTCGGGTGCGCTCATCGCGGTCTCTCCCTCTCCGTCTTTTTGTACCGTCTCGTCAGATCATGCCGGACCGTCGTGGTCCTCGCCTGCCCCGCCCGGTACTTCGGCAAGCTCGTGGCGCGCTGCTGCCTTCTCCTGGGCGATCCTGCGGTGTTCCGCGGCCTTGGCTTCGTAGCGGGCGGCCAGGCGCAGGTGGTACGCCGGGTCGTCCTCCTCGTAGACGTCCGGGATGCCGTCGAGGTCGTCGTCGCGCTCCTCGTCCTCCCACAGGCGGCGGTACTTGGCGTTCCGTATCTTCAGCAGGACGGTCGCCAGCGTGGCGGCGATGAGCGAGCCCAGCAGCACGGCGGCCTTGACCTCGTTCGTCATCGTCTCGTCGCCGGCGAAGGCGAGTTCGCCGATGAGCAGCGAGACCGTGAAGCCGATGCCGGCGAGGCTCGCCACCGCGAACACGTCCCCCCAGGCGAGATCGTCGCTGAGCGAGGCCCTGGTGAAACGGGCCGTCAGCCAGGTCCCGCCGAAGATGCCGAGCGTCTTGCCGACGACCAGCCCGAGGACGACCCCGAGGGTCTCCGGCGAGCCGAACACGTCCGCGAGCGCTCCGCCGGAGACGGAGACACCCGCGCTGAACAGCGCGAAGAGCGGTACGACCAAGCCCGCCGACAGGGGGCGTACGAGGTGCTCGATGTGCTCGCCGGGGGAGTGGGCCTCGCCCTCCTTGCGGTGGCAGCGCAGCATCAGGCCCATGGCAACGCCGGCGACGGTGGCGTGGACGCCGCTGTTGTACATCAGTGCCCAGATCACGAGCGCGAGCGGCACGTACACGTACCAGCCGCGTACGCCCTTGCGCAGCAGCAGCCAGAAGACGGCCAGGCCCACCACGGCGCCGCCGAGCGCGGCGAAGTTCAGGTCGGCGGTGAAGAAGACGGCGATGATCAGGATCGCGAAGAGGTCGTCGACGACGGCGAGCGTGAGCAGGAAGGCCCGCAGCGAGCTCGGCAGGGACGTGCCGATGACCGCGAGCACGGCGAGCGCGAAGGCGATGTCGGTGGCGGTGGGCACGGCCCACCCGGCCAGGGAGCCGCCACCGGTGACGCTGGTGACGGTGTAGACGAGCGCCGGTACGGCCATGCCGCACAGGGCGGCGACGACCGGGAGCGCGGCGGCCTTGGGGTCACGCAGGTCGCCCGCGACGAGCTCGCGCTTGAGTTCGATCCCGGCGACGAAGAAGAAGATCGCCAGCAGCCCGTCGGCGGCCCAGTGCGCGAGAGACAGGTCGAGGCCGAGCGCGGTGGGGCCCAGCTTGAAGTGGGCGACGCTCTCGTAGCTGTCCCGCAGCGCGGGGATGTTCGCCCAGAGCAGCGCGGTGACCGCGGCGGCGAGCAGCAGCACACCGCCGACGGTCTCGGTGCGCAGCGCGTCCGCCACATAAGTCCGCTCGGGCAGCGACAGCCGTCCGAGGACCTTGCGAGGGGTGCTGGAGCGGGGCGCGGTCACAGGGGAGACCTCCGGTTCTGGGCAAGACGCAATTACCTGCCGACCAGACTTCCCGGCACCCCTATGAGTTCGTTTTGTTTAGCTTACCTAAGTGTGCGGCGGGGTGCACGGAGTGACCTTCACCAACGCCGCGAGGGGCACCCGGAGCGCGTGGCTGCCGGGTGCCCCTCGTCCGTTCCGGTATGCCGTGCTCAGTCCTCGCTGGGCGCGGCGGGCAGCTTGGACTGGATGAGGTCCATGACCGTGGAGTCGGTCAGCGTGGTGACGTCACCGAGCTGGCGGTTCTCGGCGATGTCCCGCAGCAGACGGCGCATGATCTTGCCGGAGCGGGTCTTGGGCAGCTCGGCCACCGGCAGGACCCGCTTGGGCTTGGCGATCGGGCCGAGGGTGTTGCCGACGTGGTTGCGCAGCTCGGCGACCAGGTCCTCGGTCTCGGCGGCCGTACCGCGCAGGATCACGAACGCGACGATCGCCTGCCCGGTGGTCTCGTCCGCCGCGCCGACCACGGCCGCCTCGGCGACCGACGGGTGGGACACGAGCGCGGACTCGACCTCGGTGGTGGAGATGTTGTGCCCCGAGACGAGCATGACGTCGTCGACCCGGCCGAGCAGCCAGATGTCGCCGTCGTCGTCCTTCTTGGCACCGTCACCGGCGAAGTACTTGCCCTCGAAGCGCGACCAGTACGTGTCGATGAACCGCTGGTCGTCGCCCCAGATGGTGCGCAGCATCGACGGCCACGGCTCGGTGAGGACCAGGTAGCCGCCACCGCCGTCGGGCACCTCGCGCGCCTCGTCGTCGACGACCGTCGCGGCGATGCCGGGCAGCGGTGTCTGCGCGGAGCCGGGCTTCGTCGCGGTCACGCCCGGCAGCGGGGTGATCATCATCGAGCCGGTCTCGGTCTGCCACCAGGTGTCCACGATCGGGGTGCGGTCGCCGCCGATGTTCTTGCGGTACCAGATCCACGCCTCGGGGTTGATCGGCTCGCCCACCGATCCCAGCACCCGCAGGCTGGACAGGTCGAACTTGGCGGGGATGTCGTCGCCCCACTTCATGAACGTACGGATCGCGGTCGGCGCGGTGTAGAGGATCGTCACGCCGTACTTCTGCACGATCTCCCAGAAGCGGCCCTGGTGCGGGGTGTCGGGCGTGCCCTCGTACATGACCTGCGTGGCGCCGTTGGCGAGCGGGCCGTAGACGATGTACGAGTGACCGGTGACCCAGCCGACGTCGGCGGTGCACCAGTACACGTCGGTCTCCGGCTTGAGGTCGAAGACGGCGTGGTGGGTGTAGGCGGTCTGCGTGAGGTAGCCGCCTGAGGTGTGCAGGATGCCCTTCGGCTTACCCGTGGTGCCCGAGGTGTACAGGATGAACAGCGGGTGCTCGGCGTCGAACGCCTGCGGCGTGTGCTCGGCGCTCTGCCGCTCCACGGCGTCGTGCCACCACACGTCGCGGCCCTCGGTGAAGGCGACCTCCTGGCCCGTGCGGCGCACGACCAGGACGTGCTCGACGATGCCCGCCTTCTCGACCGCCTCGTCGACGGCCGGCTTGAGCGCGGACGGCTTGCCGCGCCGGTAGCCGCCGTCGGAGGTGATGACCACGCGCGCGTCGGCGTCCTGGATGCGGGTGGCGAGCGCGTCCGAGGAGAAGCCGCCGAAGACGACCGAGTGGGCGGCGCCGATCCGGGCGCACGCCAGCATCGCGATCGCGGTCTCGGGGATCATCGGCATGTAGACGGCGACCCGGTCGCCGGCCTGAACTCCCAGCTCCAGCAGGGCGTTGGCGGCCTTGGAGACCTCGTCCTTGAGCTCGGCGTAGGTGATCGCGCGGCTGTCGCCGGGCTCACCCTCGAAGTGGATGGCGACCCGGTCGCCGAGCCCGGCCTCCACATGCCGGTCGACGCAGTTGTAGGCGACATTGAGCTCGCCGTCCTTGAACCACTTGGCGAACGGCGGGTTCGACCAGTCGAGGGTCTCGGTGGGCTCCTTGGCCCAGGTCAGCCGACGGGCCTGCTCGGCCCAGAAGCCGAGCCTGTCAGCCTTGGCCTGTTCATACGCCTCCGCGGTGACGTTGGCGTTGGCGGCCAGGTCGGCGGGGGGTGCGAACCTGCGCTCTTCCTTCAGCAGGTTGGCCAGGCTTTCGTTGCTCACGGCATCTGCCTTTCCCGGGGTGTCCGTTGTGTCCCAGGCCACAGCTCATCAGACCCGGGGGTGCGATGACAAGGGCCGACCGCCGATTGGTTTAGACCTCTTGAGGGGTCGGTTTCGGCGGCCGGGGTCATCCGTACCCACGGACGCCGACCAGGCAGGGTTCATCCTCTGTAACGCCTCTCACAGTCCGACCCAACTACAAGTGCAGGCGCACCGAGAGAGAGGACAGCCGAGTGGACGGCATACGGGGCGGACCCGCGGCGGCGGCCCACGACCCTCAGCTCTTCGAAGAGTTCTACCGGCGCCATGTGGACGCCGTGATGTCTTTCGTGGCCCGGCGTGTCGCCGACGTCCACACAGTGGCGGACCTGACCGCCGAGGTCTTCCTCGCGGCGCTCGACTCCGCCCACACCTACCGCCCCGGCCGGGGCGACGAGCGGGCCTGGCTGTACGGCATCGCACGCAACATCGTCTCCTCCGAGCGCCGCCGGGTCGCTCGTGAGACGGCGCGCGACCGCCGCATCTCGGGGCGGCGGTTGCTGGATCCCGACGACATCGCGCGGCTCGAGGACAAGCTCGACGCCGAGAGTCCGGGGCGCCGGGCGCTGGCCGCGCTGGAGCGGCTGCCGGACGGTGAACGGGCCGTCGTCGAACTCGTCGCCGTGGACCAGCTCACGGTGACCGAGGCCGCCGCCGCGCTCGGCATCCGCCAGGTCACGGCTCGGGTGCGGCTGCACCGGGCCCGCAAGGCCCTGCGGGCGGAGGCGGATCCGGTGCCGGAGGCCCCGCCCGGCGCATCCCTGTCGTACGTCACCGGCGGAGCCGGAGAATCCGGAGGAGAGGCATGACGACGAAGACCACGTTCGAGGACCGGCTGCTGGCCGAGCTGCGGCGCGAGATCGAAGAGCGCGGGGCCACTGGTCCCGCCGAGGCGGTCGCCGCGCGACGCTCCCCGTTCGCGGCGGTGCTCACGGGGCGGCGGCTCGCCTTGGCTGCGGGCGCCTGCGCCGTGACCGGGCTGGTGCTGGTGCTCGTGCCGGGCTCACCGGGCGAATCCCCGGCGTACGCGGTGGAGCGGCACGGCGACGGCAGCGTCACACTCACCCTCACGAAGATCGCGATAGGCCAGGACGCCCAGCGCCGACTGGCCGAACGCCTGCGGGCCGAGGGCATTCACGTGACCATCGACAACCTCTCCTTCGGTCAGCACTGCAAGCAGCCGCGCGGCACGATGCTGGCGGGCGGCAACGTCGTGGCACGGGGCTTCATCGGCGACGAGCCGCCCGAGGAGGGCTCCGTCCCCGTCGGGGGTCCGACCGACCCGGCCTTCCACCGCAATTGGCAGGTCACCCTGCACCCCGGCGATTCCCTGGGCATGGAGAGCACCAGCCGCAAGGACGGCCGACCCGGGCTCAACTCCGAGTCCTTCTACGCGATCAAGGGCAAGATCGCGCCGTGCGAGCCGGAGTCTCAGGGCTGAGGGCGCCGGCAGGCGGCGGGCGGCGTACGGGGGTCGCCGCTCGCCTTCGCCCGGCCTGGCCCGGGCAGGGGCTGTTGGGCGGCGCGGACCGCAGCCTCGGCCGGCTGCCGTGGGGGTGGGGCCCGGGCTTACGCCGGCTGCCGTGGGGGTGGGGCCCGGGCTTACGCCGGCTGCCGTGGGGCGGGGCCCGGGCTCACGCCGGCTGCCATGGGGCGAGGCCCCGACTTACGCCGGCTGCCGTGGGGGCCCCGCGCTCAGGCCGGCAGGCCGGCCTCCCGTACGTGGTCGAACACCCGGTCCCCGTCCACCTCGGTGAGCAGATAGGCCTGGGCTTCGCCGACGTGGAAGTACATGCCGTGGAGCTCCAGCTCGCCCTCCTTCAGGGCGCGGACGACCGAGTCGTGGGCGCGTAGATGCTCCAACTGCTGGACCACGTTGGTCAGGCAGAGCTGCTCGACCGCGCCCTCGGGAGCCCGTCCGGCGAGCCTGCCCCACGGCGGGCTGTCGTCGGTCACGCGCTCCAGGCTGGGCCGGCCGTGCCGCAGCCATCGCTCGAGCGGGGTCCGGGTGCCTCCCGGTTCGGAGCTGAGCAGTGCCTGCATGGCTCCGCACCCGGAGTGCCCGCACACCGTGATGGACCGCACCTTCAGCACGTCCACCGCGTACTCGATCGCCGCGGCCACCGAGTCGTCCCCGCTCTCCTCGCCGGGCAACGGCACGAGGTTGCCCACGTTGCGCACCACGAAGAGGTCGCCGGGACCACTGGAGGTGATCATCGAGGTGACCAGCCGTGAGTCGGCGCAGGTCAGGAAGAGCTGCGAAGGCCGCTGTCCCTCGCGCGCCAGCCGGGCCAGCTCACTGCGCACCAGGGGCGCGGTGTTGCGCTGGAACGCGCTGATGCCACGCGCCAGTTCGTCTCCGCTGGCTCCGCCGGGCCCCCTCGGGTCCGGCTCGGGGCGGTCCGTCCCGTCCGGGGCGTGCTCGGAGCGGGGAGCGGACCGGGGGCGGTCGCACTGGTGGTTGCGCCAGGGTGTCCAGGGCCGGCAACGGCAGCCGGTGAAGGCCTGGGGCTCGGCGACGCGGGTGCCGGGGTGCCGGCCGGCGATCTCCACGGTGCCGCCCTGCGCGGTGTGCGTCTTCTGCCAGTCCTGCAGCGTCTCGTACGCCGCGTGGTCCATGAACGAACCGTCCATCTCGACGACGGCGTCGGCCCCATGGGGCACGAGATGCAGGGTCCGGCTGAGCCGTGGCACCGCGAGGAACGTCAACTGCCCTCTGATGTGTACGTGATGGACTCCTTCCGTCTCGTCGTGCGTGATGCGGGTGCGGGTGAGGCGGTGCAGGGCGACGCCGACGGCCATGGCGATGCCCAGCGCCACGCCCTCCAACACGCCGAGGAACACGACGCCCAGGGTGGTGACGGCGTAGACCCACACTTCCCGGTGGCGCGTCACCGTGCGGATGTGGTGCAGGGACACCATCTGGATGCCGACGGCCATCACCAGGGCGGCGAGCGAGGCGAGCGGGATGAGCTCCAGGAGCGGGACCATCAGCAGTGCGGCGATCACTACGAGAACGCCGTGCAGCATCGTGGAGTTCCGGCTCACCGCACCCGCGTGCACATTCGCCGAACTCCGCACGGCCACACCGGCGATGGGCAGTCCGCCGAGCGAGCCGGAGACGATGTTGGCGGCGCCCTGTCCGAGCAGTTCGCGGTCGAGGCGGGAACGCCCGACCTGGGCGGACAGGCCCGGGCGGCCCGCCACCAGCTTGTCCACGGCGACCGCGCCGAGCAGTGACTGCACGCTGCACACCAGCGTGGTGGTGAGCACCGCGGCGACAAGGCCGAGCACGGGGCCCTCGGGCAGCCCGGCCAGGGCGTGGTTGTTCCAGGACGGCAGGTCGACCTTGGGCAGGCGCAGACCCGCGAGGGCGGCGACGGCGGTGGCTCCTGCCACGGCGACGAGCGCGGCCGGGATCTTGCGCAGCAGGCGTCCGGCCCGGCCGGGCAGTCTCGGCCAGAGCAGCAGCAGCGCGAGGGTCAGCGCGCTCACCGAGAGGGCCGCAGGGTGCATGTGTGCCAACTGGGCGGGCAGCGCGCGGAGGTTGTCGGGGACGGAGCTCTGCGGTGTGCCGCCGAGCACGATGTGCAGCTGCGCGACGGCGATGGTGACGCCGATCCCGGCGAGCATGCCGTGCACGATGGCGGGGCTGACGGCGAGGGCGCCACGGGCCACGCGCAGGCAGCCCAGGCCGAGTTGGGCGAGGCCGGCGAGGACGGTGATGGCGCAGGTCGTCCGCCAGCCGTAGCGCAGGATGAGATCGGCGGTGACGACGGTGAGTCCGGCGGCCGGTCCGCTCACCTGGAGTGGAGAGCCGCCGAGCCGTCCGGCGACGACTCCGCCCACGGCGGCGGCGACGAGGCCGGCCTGCAGGGGGGCGCCGGTGGCGAGGGCGATGCCCAGGGACAGGGGCAGGGCGATCAGGAAGACCGCGATCGAGGCCGACACGTCGGCACCCGCGATCCGGAAGCGGCGGGGGCCGGTCGGCGGCGGGCTGTGGGGCGGGTGGGTGCGCTCGGTCCGGTTCGGGTCGGCGGCGCGTGTGGGGACGCAGGCAGACATTGTTTCCCGTCTCCTCCGGGGCTGCGCGGTCGCGTAACTGGGGCTCCCGCTCGGGGCGGGGTTCGGTCGCGGCCGTAGGTCACGGCGTAAATCGGCGGGATGAAATCAACGCTCGGTAAACGGATCGTAATGCAGAGTAAAGGACGGGCATAGACTTTACGGGCAAATGGGCGAATAAATCACCCCGACGAGTGAAGTGGCCATTTGATCGGCTTGTCGTACTAATTCCTTCTCGGTCCCGTGCGAATTTGGCGGCGCTGTCGGCACCCGAGAGAAGGAAGAAGGTGGGCGACACATGGCCGCCACCCACAGGATCGCCGCGTGCTCCGTGATCGCCGCGGTCTGCGCCGCATCGCTCGCCGGTTGCTCGACCGGCACTTCCCGGCACGAAGCCCCCGACCCGCAGACGGCGAAACCGGCCCAGGCGCCGAAGAGCGCGGTCCGGCTGATCGGAGACGGCTCCACCGCCTACACCGGCGCCCAGCCCCACCTGCCGAGGCCCGAACGGCTGCGGCCCGGTCAGAAGCCCCCGCAGTTCGTCGTCTTCTCCTGGGACGGCGCGGGCGAGGACAGCCAGAAGCTGTTCTCCCACTTCCGCGAGGTCGCCAAGGCCAACAACGCGACGATGACGTACTTCCTGAGCGGCGTGTACATGCTGCCGGACGAGAAACGCGACCTCTACCGGCCGCCGCAGCACTCCCCGGGCCGCTCCGACATCGGCTTCAACGACCGCCGCGGCATCGCCGCCACCGCGAAGCAACTGCGCCTGGCGTGGCTGGAGGGCAACGAGATCGGCACGCACTTCAACGGCCACTTCTGCGGCAGCGGCGGCGGGGTCGGCGAGTGGTCGGTGGAGGACTGGAAGGACGAGATCGCCCAGGCCAAGCACTTCGTGAGGACCTGGAAGACCAACACGGGCCTGCGGAACGCGTCCCCGCTGCCCTTCGACTACGACAAGGAGCTCATCGGCGCCCGCACACCCTGCCTCGAAGGCCAGCGGAACTTCATGAAGGCGGCCCGCGAGCTGGGCTTCCGCTACGACACCAGCGGCGTCAACGACCAGGTCTGGCCCGAGCGGAAGCAGGGCCTGTGGGACGTGTCCATGCAGCTCGTGCCCTTCCCCGGGCACTCCTACGAGCAGCTCACCATGGACTACAACTTCATGGTCAACCAGTCGGGCACCACCACCCAGGGCGACCCCGGCAAGTACGACCTCTGGGGCGACCAGATGCGCGACGGCCTGCTCAAGGGCTTCCACCGGGCGTACGACGGCAACCGCGCGCCCCTGATCATCGGCAACCACTTCGAGTCCTGGAACGGCGGCACCTACATGCGGGCCGTCGAGCAGGTCATCGAGGCGGTGTGCACCAAGCGGGAGGTGCGCTGTGTCTCGTTCCGCCGGCTCGTGGACTGGCTGGACGCCCAGGACCCGGAGACGCTGGAGAAGCTGCGCTCCCTGAAGGTCGGCGAGGCGCCGAAGCAGGGCTGGGCGTCCTTCCTCGAGGATGACCCCGCCCCGGCCCCGAAGGGCGTGCCCGGGGCGCCGGCGGCGAAGCGGTAGCGCAGTGAAGAAGGCCACTCCGCCGTGGGGAGGGCTCCCGGGGTGCGTAGGGTCGTACTCATGAGTACAGCAGGTGCGACCGCCGATCCCCTGGCGACCCTGGGAGCGCTGCCCGGTGTGGCCGAGTCCGTGGAGTCCGTGCGCAAGGCCGTGGACCGGGTCTACGGGCACCGGATCATGCGGCGGCGCAGCAACGCGGTCACTTCCGAGGCGGCCCTGCGCGGCGCCCGTGGCTCGGCGGCGCTGTCAGGCGCGGACTGGGCCTTGGAGGAGGTGCGCCGGCGTACGGACTTCAGCGGTGACGACGAGGCGCACACCGTGGGTGCCGCGCTGCGGCTCACCGCGGAGGCGGGCCAGTTGCTGTCGATCTGGCGGCAGTCACCCCTGAGGGTGCTGGCCCGGCTGCACCTTGTCGCGGCCGCCGACCAGGCCGACCAGGTGGGACGGCCCCGGCAGGAGGGCGAGCCGGTCGACGAGCCGCTCGTCGCGCTGCCGCTGCCGAGCGCGGCCGAGGCGCACGGCCGGCTGGAGGGGCTGGCCGGGCTGATCATCGCGGGCGGCACCGCACCGGCGCTGGTGACGGCCGCCGTCGTGCACGGCGAACTCCTCGCACTGCGCCCGTTCACGTCCCACAACGGCCTGGTCGCGCGCACGGCCGAGCGCATCGTCCTGGTCGGCAGCGGTCTGGACCCGAAGTCGGTCTGCCCGGCCGAGGTCGGCCACGCCGAGCTGGGCCGCGGTGCCTACCGGGAAGCCCTCGACGGGTACGTCTCCGGTACGCCGGAGGGTGTGGCCGCCTGGATCGCCCACTGCGGCAGGGCGGTCGAACTGGGGGCCCGCGAGTCGACGGCGGTGTGCGAGGCGCTGCAGCGCGGAGCGGCGTGACACTCATCCGCAGGGGCCGGAAAGTGATGCGGCGGTACGAGAAACTCGTACCGCCGCTGGCATGAGCATCGAGTTACCAAGCGTCCTCGATATATGCCCATCAGGTCGGGAACTTTGCCCGTCCCTGGTGCGGCTGGCCCGTATTCGACGGGTCGACGTCGCGTGGGTGCCCGGTGTTCATGCTCGGTCCGTGGGGCCAAATGCGTATTTAAGGTGATCCTCTCGGATGTCCTTGGTCTCGCGGGCCGTTGAGTCCTTTGTACTCCTGCCCCGCAGTAAGCGGAAGTCCAGGCTGCACTTCTTTACTTTTGGGTTCAAATAGGACTTCGGGTCGTCCCGGGTCAGGCGACCGACGCCCGGCGCCGGTTCGCGTACCAGACCAGTCCCGCGGTGGCCGCCGCGGCGCCTATCGCGGCGACCGCGACGAGCGCCGGACGCGGCGGTACGGAGAACGCGGGAATGCGCTGCTTGAGTCGGACCGGGCGGTGGAAGTCCAGAATCGGCCAGCCGCGCGCGAGGGCCTCGCGGCGCAGCGCGCGGTCGGGGTTCACGGCATGGGGGTTGCCGACGGACTCCAGCATCGGGACGTCGGTCGCCGAGTCGCTGTAGGCGAAGCAGCGGCTGAGGTCGTACCCCTCGGACGCGGCCAGCTCCCTGACGGCCTCGGCCTTGGTCGGGCCGTACGCGTAGTACTCCACCTCGCCCGTGAAGCAGCCGTCGTCGCCCACGACCATGCGGGTCGCCACCACGCGGTCCGCGCCGAGCAGTTCACCGATCGGCTCGACCACCTCCGCACCCGATGTGGACACGATCACGACGTCGCGGCCGGCGGTGTGGTGTTCCTCGATGAGGGAGGCGGCCTCGTCGTAGATGATCGGGTCGATCAGATCGTGCAGCGTCTCGGCGACGATCTCCTTCACCTGCCGCACGTTCCAACCGCGGCACAGCGCGGACAAGTAGGCGCGCATACGCTCCATCTGGTCGTGGTCGGCGCCGCCGGCCAGGAAGACGAACTGGGCATATGCGGTACGCAAGACAGCCCTGCGGTTGATCAGGCCGCCTTGGTAGAACGACTTGCTGAACGTGAGCGTGCTCGACTTCGCAATGACCGTCTTGTCCAGGTCAAAGAAGGCCGCTGTGCGGGGCGACGAGTGGTTTTCCACGCCCCTGAGCATAGGGGCAGCCCATTCGGCGTAAGGTGGGGCGTGTGGGTTTGCCTGAGAGGCCTCTCGGGTACACCATGGAAGTCACGGATCGTTCGCGACCGTGCTAACCCGGCCCGACTCCTCCCCCCCCGAGTCGGCCGTGGGGACGACCCCCGCTCTCCCCCCCGGCGGGGGTCGTCGCATGTCCGGGTGGGTTTTCTCCCTCTTCGCGCGGCCGGATCGCCGCTCTGATGTGGCGTCGGCGCAGCGTTGTCATGCCCATGGCTCCTCACGTTGTGTAGCCGTCGGGCTGCTCTGTGGAAGTCGCACAGAAGACCTGCGGCGGTCACCGGTATGGGTGACGGCGATATTCACAACTGTCGAGACGTCCACAGTTATCCACCAAGATCCACACGATTTCCGGGATCGCTGCACCGTGATTCCCAACGCACCCCGCTCGCGGCGAGTTCATGGCCGGTTCCGATGGGCGGGGGGCGTTTGGCCGGTTTCTGCCGGCCGTTCAAAGGGAGGCCGCCTTGCCGGTTCTTCCCACGTTCGGGAATCGCGGGGCCGCAGGGCCACGCGAGGCAAGCAGTGAAGGGGGATGACCGTGGCCGGAGCCGTCACACACGATCCGCCACCGGCCGCCGGAGGGCGGCAGGGCGGACCACTGATCGTCACCGAGGACACCGACCTCCTCGACGACCTGCTGCGCCTGTGCGCGGCGGCGGGCGCCACGCCCGAGGTGCACCACGGGGTGCCGGAGCGCAGAGGCGGCTGGGAGGCCGCGCCGCTCGTCCTCGTGGGGGACGACGCCGCGCGGCGCGTACGCGGGGCCGTGCACAGAAGGGGCGTCGTCCTCGTAGGCCGGGACCAGGACGACTCGGGGGTGTGGCGGCGGGCGGTCGAGATCGGCGCCGAGCACGTCCTGATGCTGCCCGACGGCGAGCAGTGGCTCGTCGACCGCATCGCCGACGTGGCCGAGGGCGTCGGCCGGCCCGCCCTCACCGTGGGCGTCATCGGCGGCCGGGGCGGGGCCGGAGCGTCCACGCTCGCGTGCGCGCTGGCCGTCACCTCCGCGCGGGAGGGGCTGCGCACGCTCCTCGTGGACGCCGATCCGCTGGGTGGCGGACTCGACGTACTCCTCGGCGGTGAGACGGCCGAAGGGCTGCGCTGGCCCGCGTTCGCCTCCTCCCGCGGGCGGGTCGGCGGGGGTGCCCTGGAGGAGTCGCTGCCCGAGCTGCACTCGCTGCGGGTGCTCAGCTGGGACCGCGGCGACCGGATCGCCGTCCCGCCCCAGGCGGTGCGCGCGGTGCTCGCGGCGGCCCGTCGCCGGGGCGGCACGGTCGTGGTCGACCTGCCACGCCGCATCGACGACGGAGTCGCCGAGGTGCTCACCCAACTGGACCTCGGTGTGCTGGTGGTACCCGCCGAACTGCGGGCCGTCGCGGCCGCCGGGCGCGTGGCGTCCGCCGTCGGCATGGTCCTGCGCGATCTGCGGGTGGCGGTCCGCGGGCCGTACCCGCCGGGGCTCGACGACCGGGAGGTGGCCCGGCTGCTCGGACTGCCCCTGGCCGGCGAGGTGCCGGTCGAGCCCGGTCTGCTGCGCCCGGACCAGGGCACGGCACCACCGGGTGGCGTCCCGCGCGGACCGCTCGCCCGGTTCTGCAAGGGGTTCTGGGAGCGGGCGCTCGTCGAGGCGGGTGCCCCATGAGCGCGGTGACCGAAGCGGTGTCCGGACCCGAGGGCGCCGGGCTGCTCGACGGGGTGCGGCGCTGGCTGGCCGAGAGCGGGGCCGAGCCGACCCCCGCGCGCGTGGCCCAGGCCCTGCGGGAGCAGGGGCGGGTGCTCGGAGACGCCGAAGTCCTGGGGGCCGCCGCACGGTTGCGGTCCGAACTGGTCGGCAGCGGGCCGTTGGAGCCGCTGCTCGCCGACCCCTCGGTGACGGACGTGCTGGTGTCGGCCCCGGACCGGGTCTGGGTGGACCGGGGCGGCGGACTGGAGCTGACGCCGGTGCGTTTCGCGGACGCGGCGGCCGTACGACGACTCGCCCAGCGCCTCGCCGCCGTGGCCGGGCGCCGCTTGGACGACGCCCGACCCTGGGCCGACGCCCGGCTGCCCGACGGGACCCGGCTGCACGCGGTGCTGCCACCGGTGGCCGTGGGCTGCGCCTGCCTGTCGCTGCGGGTCGTACGGCCGCGTGCCTTCACCCTCGGCGAGCTGGTCGCGGCGGGCACAGTGCCGCCGGGCGGGGACCGCGTGCTGCGCGCGCTGCTCGACGCACGGCTGTCCTTCCTGGTCAGCGGGGGCACGGGCTCGGGCAAGACGACGCTGTTGAGTGCCCTTCTGGGGCTGGTGGGACCGGACGAGCGGATCGTCCTCGCCGAGGACTCGGCGGAACTGCGGCCGGATCATCCGCATGTGGTGCGGCTGGAGACCAGACCCGCCAACCAGGAGGGCGCGGGCCTGGTCACCCTCGAGGACCTGGTGCGCCAGGCCCTGCGGATGCGGCCCGACCGGCTGGTCGTGGGCGAGGTGCGCGGGCCCGAAGTGGTGCATCTGCTGGCCGCGTTGAACACGGGCCATGAGGGCGGCTGCGGGACCGTCCACGCCAATGCCGCCGCCGATGTACCGGCCCGGCTGGAGGCGCTCGGCACGGCCGCCGGGCTCGACCGGGCCGCGCTGCACAGCCAGGTGGCGGCCGCCCTCTCCGTGGTGCTGCACCTCGTACGCGATCGGGCGGGGCGGCGGCGCATCGCCGAGGTGCACGTGCTGGAGCGGGATCCGTCGGGGCTGGTGCGGACGGTGCCGGCATTGCGGTGGGGAGCGGAGGCCTTCGTGCGCGAACGGGGGTGGGAGCGGCTGCGGGGGTTGATGCGGAGCGAGGACAGCGGGGGCAGTGAGGACGGCGAGGGCAGCGGCGGCGGGCCGGGTGAGGGCGGCCCTGTGCCGGTGACAGCGGGCGGGCGAGTGATGACGGGGGCTGTGAGGGCCGAGCGATGGCCGGGACTGGGAGGGCCGAGTAATGGCAGGGGCGGCTGAGATGTCGATGGGGGCGGCCGTGGCGTGTATGGGGGCGGCGGTCTGGCTGTTGGGCGAGCGGGAGTCGGTGGCGCGTCGGGCGCGCCTGCTGCTCGCGGGCGGCGGAGCCGTCGGGAGTGGGCCGCCCGGGTGGCGGCGGATGACCGGTGGGCTGCGGCGGGTCCGCGGGCGGTTGCGGGCCGAGTGGTGGTCACCGGTGGCCGGGCTGGTGCTGGCGGTGCTCGGGGCGTCGGTGCTGCCGGTCGTCCTGGGAGCGGCCGGGGTGCCGTTGCTGCGGCGGGTGCGGCTGGCCGGCCGGGCGGGGCGGGACCGGGAGCGTCGGGCGGGTGCGGTGATCGCGTTGTGCGGGGCGCTCGCCGGGGAGGTGCGGGCCGGACGCCAGCCGGGCGAGGCGCTGTTGCGGGCCGCGCGGGACTGCGGGGGACTTGTGGACGCGCAGGCGACGGTTCTGGCGGCGGCGCGCTTCGGCGGCGACGTGCCGGGCGCGCTCGAGGCGGCGGCCCGGCAGCCGGGGGGCGAGGGGCTGCGGGGGCTCGCGGCGTGCTGGCGGGTGGCCGTGGACCAGGGCGCGGGGCTCGCGGCCGGACTCGACCGGCTCGCCGCCGCCCTGCGGGCCGAGCGGGACCAACGCTCCGATGTGCGCGCCCAGTTGGCGGGCGCCCGGGCCACGGCGGTGATGCTCGCCGGCTTGCCGGCCCTGGGGCTTCTCATCGGCACCGCCCTCGGCGCCGAGCCCCTCCATGTCCTGCTCCACACCGCGGCGGGCCTGGGCTGTCTGGTGGTCGGCGGTGTGCTGGAGGGCCTGGGGCTGTGGTGGGTGCTGCGGATCGTGCGGGGCGCTGAGGAGGCGGCATGAGCGGTGAAGTTGTCCACAGGCTGGGGGTGGCGGTGGGGATCGTGCTGGCCCTCGGGTGGTCGGCGCGGTGGCTGACGGAGGCGCGACGCCGCCGGAGGATGCGGCGTCGGCTGGCCGAGCTGTCGTCCAGGGAGGAGACCGCTCCCCTCCCGCGCCTCGCCTTACGCCGGGCCGTTCGGACCTGGCTGCCTCCCGTGGGTGTGGCGTGTGCCGGATGGGCGCTGGTCGGCGGCCTCGTCGGCGCCGCCGTGGGACTGGCCGGTGCGGTCGGGATATGGCGGTGGCGGCTCCGGCAGGAGGAGGTGGGCAGGGATCCGCGGGCACCCGACCTCGCCGAGGCGGCGCGGCAACTGCCCCTCGCGGCCGACCTGCTGGCGGCCTGCATCGCGGCGGGTGCCGGGCCGGTGATCGCTGCGCAGGCGGTGGGCGAGGCCCTGGGCGGCCCTGTGGGCGACGCCCTGGCGCGTGGCGCGGCGGAGGTCCGGCTGGGCGGCGAACCGGGCGCGGCCTGGCGGAGGCTGGCCGCCGTCCCGGGCGCCGGAGGCCTGGCCCGGCTGCTCGAAGGGGCCGGAGTGTCCGGACTGCCCGCCGCCGCACCAGTCCAACGGCTCGCCGCCGAGGCCCGAGCCGACTGGGGCCGCGCCGCGACGGCCAGGGCCCGCCGTGCGGGCGTCATGGTCAGCGCGCCGGTCGGGCTGTGCTTCCTGCCCGCGTTCATCGCGGTCGGTGTGCTGCCCGTGGTGATCGGGCTCGCGGGCGGGGTGCTCGGAGGGGGTGGTGGATGACGCGGATACGGGCCCGGGACAAGGCGGCGACACCGACAGAAGTCAGCAAGACCCGAGGGAAGTTCGGACTTTTTCACGGAGGTTGAGATGTATCAGGCGGTATGGGCGCGGCTGCGCGTCCTGGTGTGCGGAATGCGTGCGGCGCGGAGGGACGCGGGGATGGTCACGTCCGAGTACGCGATGGGAATCGTCGCGGCGGTGGCGTTCGCGGTCGTGCTCTACAAGGTCGTCACCAGCGGCGCTGTCAGCGCGGAGCTGCAGAGCATGGTGACGGAAGCCCTCAATGCGCGGATGTGAGCAGGGCTCGGACCGGGGGTTCGTCACGGTGGAGTCGGCAGTGGTGCTGCCCGTCCTGGTGATGTTCGCGATGGCGCTGGTGGGCGGTCTGCTGGCCGTGGCCGCACAGATCCAGTGCGTGGACGCGGCACGGACGGGCGCTCGCGCTGCGGCCCGCCAGGACCCGCCCGACGCGGTCGTGCGGCTGACCCGCGAGGCGGCGCCGCCCGGAGCGAAGGTGACCGTCAGCCGGGAAGCGGAACACGTCCGGGTGATCGTCGTGGCCGAACCGCCGGTGCTGAGCGGGCTGTCTCTGGCCGTGCGTGAGGAGGCCGTGGCGTCGGTGGAGGAGGCGGTGGGCACATGAGACGCCTGGGCATGACGCGCGACGTCTCGGACCGGGGTTCCGCCACCCTTTGGAGCGTCGGGGCGATCGCCGTCCTGTGCGTGGTGTTCGGCGTAGTCCTCGCGCTCGGACAGGCCGTCGCGATCCGGCACCGGGCGGCGGGCGGCGCGGATCTCGCGGCGCTCGCCGCGGCGGACCACTGGGCCGAGGGCGGTACGGCGGCCTGTGCCCGGGCCGGCCGGGTGGCCCGGGCACAGGGCGTCCGGCTCGTGCGGTGCGAGGTCGTCGGCGAGATCTCGGACGTGACGGCGGCGTCGGGACGCGGGCCGCTCACGGCGGAGGTCAGGGCGCGGGCGGGGCCTGCGACGGCTCCCTCGGAGCTTCCGTCGGCGGCGGGGAGGACGCGGGCCGGTCCTCCAGCGGCTCCTCCGGACCTCCGGTCGGCTGTTCGGCCGCCCCGTTCTCCTCCGTCTCCTTCTCCTCGGGGGCGCCCTCCAGCAACACCGTGAGCAGCCGCACCGCGCCCCTCTTGTGCAGTGGGTCGTTGCCGTTGCCGCACTTGGGGGACTGGATGCAGGACGGGCAGCCGGCGTCGCACTCGCAGGAGGCGATGGCCTGGCGGGTGGCGGCCAGCCAGGTGCGGGCGGTGTGGAAGGCGCGCTCCGCGAAGCCCGCGCCGCCGGGGTGGCCGTCGTAGACGAAGACCGTGGGCAGCAGCGTGTCGGGATGGAGCGGGATGGACACGCCGCCGATGTCCCAGCGGTCGCAGGTCGCGAAGAGGGGCAGCAGGCCGATCGACGCGTGCTCGGCGGCGTGCAGGGAGCCTCCGAGGATCTCCGGGTTGATCCGGGCCCGGTCCAGTTGGTCCTCGGTGACGGTCCACCACACGGCCCGGGTGCGCAGCGTACGAGGAGGGAGGTCGAGTTTCGTCTCGCCCAGCACTTCACCGGTGATGAGCCGTCTGCGGAGGAAGGAGACGACCTGGTTGGTGACCTCGACCGAGCCGTAGCAGAGGCGGCCGTCGCCCCAGGGGATCTCGGTGTCCGTCTCCAGGACGGAGATCGACGTCGTGTCGCGGGCGACCGTGGAGTACGGCGGGGCGGCCTCCTCGACGAGGGCGACGGAGTCGTCCATGTCCAGGGAGCGCACCAGGTAGGTGCGGCCCTGGTGGAGGTGGACCGCGCCTTCGTGCACCGTCGAGTGCGCGGCACCGGCGTCGACCGTGCCCAGCAGCCGGCCCGTGCCGGTCTCGACGACCTGGACCGGGCGTCCGCCCTCACCGCGGATGTCGGTCAGGTCGGCGGCGCGCTCGCGGCGGGTCCAGTGCCAGGCCCTGGTGCGGCGGCGCAGCAGCTTCGCGGCCTCCAGCTGCGGCAGGAGGCCCTCGCAGGCCGGGCCGAACAGGTCGAGGTCCTCGTCCGTCAGGGGCAGTTCCGCCGCGGCCGCGCACAGGTGCGGGGCCAGCACATAGGGGTTGTCCGGGTCGAGGACCGTGGACTCGACGGGCTGGTCGAACAGGGCCTCCGGGTGGTGGACCAGGAAGGTGTCCAGCGGGTCGTCGCGGGCCACCAGGACGGCCAGCGCCCCCTGCCCGGACCGTCCGGCCCGGCCCGCCTGCTGCCACAGGGAGGCGCGGGTGCCCGGGTAGCCGGCGATGACGACCGCGTCCAGACCGGAGATGTCGATGCCGAGTTCGAGGGCGTTCGTCGCGGCGAGGCCCAGGAGTTCACCCGTATGGAGGGCGTGTTCGAGTGCGCGGCGCTCTTCCGGGAGATAGCCGCCCCGGTACGCCGCGACACGCCGGGCCAGCGACCGGTCCACCTCGGCCAGACGCTCCTGGGAGATGACCGAGATCAGCTCGGCACCGCGCCGGGAGCGCACGAAGGCGACGGAGCGCACGCCCTGCAGGGTGAGGTCGGTCAGCAGGTCGGCGGCCTCAGCGGTGGCCGTGCGGCGGACGGGGGCGCCCTTCTCGCCGTGCAGCTCGGTCAGCGGCGGCTCCCACAGGGCGAACACCAGTTCGCCGCGCGGGGAGGCGTCGTCGGCGACCTCCAGCACCGGCAGGCCGGTGAGGCGGCCGGCCGCCACCGAGGGCTCGGCGGCGGTGGCGGAGGCCAGCAGGAACACGGGCGAGGCCCCGTAGCGGGCGCACAGGCGGCGCAGCCGGCGCAGCACCTGGGCGACGTGCGAGCCGAACACGCCGCGGTAGGTGTGGCACTCGTCGATGACGACGTACTTCAGCGATTTCAGGAAGGAGGACCAGCGGGGGTGGGACGGAAGGATGCCGCGGTGCAGCATGTCCGGGTTGGTCAGGACGTAGTTGCCGTACTGGCGGATCCACTCGCGTTCCTCGAACGGAGTGTCGCCGTCGTAGACGGCCGCGCGCACCGAATGGCCCAGTGGATGTGAAAGTTCCTTCACCGAACGGCACTGGTCCGCCGCAAGAGCCTTGGTGGGAGCCAGGTACAGGGTGGTCGCGCCGCGGCCGTTCGGGGCCTCGGCGCCGTCCAGAAGGGTGGACAGGACCGGCACGAGGTACGCCAGGGACTTGCCGGAGGCCGTGCCCGTGGCGACGACGACCGAGTCGCCGTCCAGCGCGTGCTCGGCCGCACGCGCCTGATGGGCCCAGGGGTGTTCGATGCCCGCGGCGCGCACGGCGGCGACGACCTCCGCGCGGATCCGGTCCGGCCAGACGGCATGCCGACCCTCGCGCGGGGGCAAGTGCTCCGTATGAGTAATGCGCGAAGCCCTGCTCGGACCGGATGCGAGCCGGTCCAGGACCACGCCCGGCGCGGGTCGGGAGGCGGGGTCCGTCGGGGTTCGATCGGATCGGTGATTCTTGGCCATCGGCACCGAGTGTGTCACTGGCGTGACGGACAATGGAGCCAAGGCGTCGTGCACGCCTGCCGGTAAGTGATTGAATGCCATCGCGGCTGGCGAAGCGTCCAAGGGCTGAAGCCGAGTGCCCAAAGGGCGACCGCTCGATAGCAAGGTGCTGGAGGATCCGTGGACCTGTCCCTGTCGACCGAGACCATGGGCGATCGCACGATCGTCAGGGTCGGTGGCGAAATCGACGTATATACCGCGCCCAAGCTGCGCGAGCAGTTGGTCGAGCTGGTGAACGACGGCAGTTTCCACCTTGTCGTCGACATGGAGGGCGTGGACTTCCTCGACTCCACCGGGCTCGGCGTACTGGTCGGCGGCCTGAAGCGCGTACGAGCCCATGAGGGCTCCCTGCGCCTGGTCTGCAACCAGGAGCGCATTCTGAAGATCTTCCGTATCACCGGCCTCACCAAGGTGTTCCCGATTCACACCTCGGTCGAGGAAGCGGTTGCGGCCACTGACTGACACCGGACCCGGGCCTCGCGCCCGGGCCGGCCGAAGCACGGCAGAAGTTCGGAAGAAGTGAAGACCGAGGGGGCCCGGGCTTTCGGCGGCCCGGAGCCTCCCGACAGCACGCCCGTAGTTGCGAGGGGGATGCATGGCCACCGTTGAGCTCCGCTTCAGTGCGCTGCCCGAGCACGTCAGGACCGCCCGGCTGGTGGCGGCAGCGGTGGCGCGCAGGGCCGGAGTGGACGAGGCCGTCCTCGACGAGGTCAGGCTCGCCGTCGGCGAGGCGTGCACCCGTGCCGTCGGGCTGCACCAGACCGTGGGGATCTCGGCACCGGTGAAGGTGCTGCTGATCGAGGAGGAGAAGCAGTTCTCCATCGAGGTCGGCGACGAGGCCCCGCACGCGGTCCCGGGCGAGCACGCGCCCGGAGCCGGCCCCGGCGACCCCGACGGGGAAGCCGACGAGGACGAGATGGGCCTCGCGGTCATCAGTGGTCTCGTCGACGACGTCGAGGTCAGCGCGGGGGAGCACGGCGGATTGATCAAGATGACGTGGCCGACCACGCCGCCGCCGACGATTCTGGTCTGAACCGGCCACGCCACACACTGTTCCTGACGAAGGGCCCCACCCGTGGGGCCCTTCGTCATGTGCGGCTGTCAGTGCTCGCCTTTACAGTAGTTCCTGTGCCGTTCACCGCGTGAATTCGTTCACGATCATTCGCATGCTCCACGGATGCTTCAGAATGCTTTCAGGGCATTACCTCGGAAGTCCGATTCCGTTTATCGCGCTCTGTTTTGATCAGGTTCCGGTACCTACAATCCCGTCCACATCTTGAGCTCAGCCCAAGCGTCAAGGAGGACGAATGGCGGGGCTTTTCAACTCACCACAGTCGGGCCATCCCACAGACCTCGCAGCCGCCGTACTGACCGATGGCAACCGCGTCCTCATCGTGGTCATCGCGGTCGTCGCGCTGGCGGCACTTGCGGTCGCGGGGGTCCTGGTGCGCCAGGTACTCGCGGCCGGCGAGGGCACCGACAGCATGAAGAAGATCGCGGCGGCGGTCCAGGAAGGCGCGAACGCCTACCTGGCACGGCAGCTGCGCACGCTCGGCGTATTCGCCGTGGTCGTGTTCTTCCTGCTCATGCTGCTGCCCGCGGACGACTGGAATCAACGTGCCGGACGTTCGGTGTTCTTTCTGATCGGAGCGGCGTTCTCGGCGGCCACCGGCTATATCGGCATGTGGCTCGCCGTACGCAGCAATGTGCGTGTCGCCGCGGCGGCGCGTGAAGCCACACCGGCGGCAGGCGAGCCGGAAAAGGATCTGACCGCCGTCTCGCACAAAGCGATGAAGATCGCATTTCGCACGGGCGGCGTGGTCGGCATGTTCACGGTGGGCCTCGGCCTGCTGGGCGCCTCGTGCGTGGTGCTGGTGTACGCCGCCGACGCGCCGAAGGTGCTCGAGGGCTTCGGCCTCGGGGCCGCGCTGATCGCGATGTTCATGCGTGTCGGCGGCGGCATCTTCACCAAGGCCGCCGACGTCGGCGCCGACCTGGTCGGCAAGGTCGAACAGGGCATTCCGGAGGACGATCCGCGCAATGCCGCGACCATCGCCGACAATGTGGGCGACAACGTCGGCGACTGCGCGGGCATGGCGGCCGACCTCTTCGAGTCGTACGCCGTCACCCTGGTCGCCGCGCTGATCCTGGGCTCGGCGGCCTTCGGCGACGCCGGGCTCGGCTTCCCGCTGCTCGTGCCGGCGATCGGTGTGATCACCGCGATGATCGGCATCTTCGCGGTGGCGCCCAGGCGTGCCGACCGCAGCGGCATGAGCGCCATCAACCGCGGGTTCTTCATCTCCGCGGTGATCTCGCTCGTGCTGGTGGCGGTGGCCGTGTTCGTCTACCTGCCGGGGAAGTACTCGGAGCTCGACGGCGTCACCGATGCGGCCATCCTCGGCAAGGACGGCGACCCGCGGGTCCTCGCGCTCGTCGCGGTGGCCATCGGCATCGTGCTCGCCGCCCTGATCCAGCAACTGACCGGCTACTTCACCGAGACCACCCGCCGGCCCGTCAGGGACATCGGCAAGACCTCGCTCACGGGTCCGGCCACCGTCGTCCTCGCCGGTATCTCCGTCGGTCTCGAATCCGCCGTCTACACCGCCCTGTTGATCGGCCTCGGCGTGTACGGGGCGTTCCTGCTGGGCGGTACGTCGATCATGCTGGCGCTGTTCGCGGTGGCGCTGGCCGGTACCGGCCTGCTCACCACGGTCGGCGTGATCGTCGCGATGGACACCTTCGGGCCGGTCTCCGACAACGCGCAGGGCATCGCGGAGATGTCCGGTGACGTCGAGGGCGCGGGCGCGCAGGTGCTCACCAACCTGGACGCGGTCGGCAACACCACCAAGGCGATCACCAAGGGCATCGCGATCGCCACGGCCGTACTCGCGGCGGCGGCGCTGTTCGGGTCGTACCGCGACGCGATCATCACCGGGGCACGCGACGTGGGCGAGAAGCTCGGGGGCGAAGGCGCCCCGATGAGCCTGATGATGGACATCTCGCAGCCCAACAACCTCGTGGGTCTCATCGCGGGTGCGGCGGTCGTCTTCCTCTTCTCGGGGCTGGCGATCAACGCCGTGTCGCGGTCGGCGGGTTCCGTGGTCTACGAGGTGCGGCGGCAGTTCCGCGAGAAGCCCGGGATCATGGACTACAGCGAGCAGCCGGAGTACGGCAAGGTCGTCGACATCTGCACCAGGGACGCGTTGCGCGAGCTCGCCACCCCCGGTCTGCTGGCCGTACTGGCGCCGATCTTCATCGGGTTCACGCTCGGCGTCGGTCCGCTCGGCGCGTTCCTGGCGGGCGCGATCGGCGCGGGCACGCTGATGGCGGTGTTCCTGGCCAACTCCGGCGGCGCCTGGGACAACGCCAAGAAGCTCGTCGAGGACGGTCATCACGGAGGCAAGGGCAGCGAGGCCCACGCGGCGACCGTGATCGGCGACACCGTCGGCGACCCGTTCAAGGACACCGCCGGTCCCGCGATCAACCCGCTGCTCAAGGTCATGAACCTGGTGTCGCTGCTCATCGCGCCCGCAGTGATCAAGTTCTCCTACGGCCCGGACAAGAGCATCGGCGTGCGGATCCTGATCGCGGCGCTCGCGTTCGCCGTGATCGCAGGGGCGGTCTACGTGTCAAAGCGGCGCGGCATCGCCGTAGGTGACGAAGACAACGCTGAACCGGAACCCAAGTCACCGGATCCGGCGGTGGTTTCGTAGGGAGGTCCGTCGAGCCCCAGCTCAAGGTGCGGGCGGGCGGCGCGCGTTGGCGCGTCGTCCGCCCGCACCGTGTGTTCGCACGATCACGTCGTGAGCCTTGTCTCGCTTGGAGCAAAAAGTAACAAAAAGGTCTTAATAGGCGCTCGGCGTGCGGTTGCCGTGCCCCTGGCGTGTATGTTCCGGGGCCGAGAGCCATGGAAGGGACCAAACCGGTGAACAAGAAGCTCGCGGCCGCACTGTCCGGCGGTGCGGTACTGGTACTGGCGCTGTCGGGCTGCGGCGGCGACGACAACGAGAAGCTGGACTCCTGGGCCAAGGACGTCTGCGACGCCGTACAGCCGCAGGCCAAGAAGATCGAGTCGGCCAATGCCTCGATCCAGAAGGAGACCTCGGACAACAGCACGCCGGAGGACGTCCAGAAGACCGACGCACAGGCCTTCCAGGACATGTCCGACGCCTACAAGGCGATCGGGACCGCGGTGAACAAGGCCGGCGCGCCGGACGTCGAGAACGGCGAGAAGAAGCAGAAGGACGCGGTCACGGAGCTCAACACGATCTCCGCGTCGTACGCCTCGCTGAAGAAGCAGGTCGACGGGCTCGACACGAAGGACCAGGGCAAGTTCGCCGACGGTCTCAAGGACATCGCCACCGAGCTGGACAAGCTGAGCAAGAGCGGGAACGACGCGCTCAGGAACCTGGAGGAGGGCGAGGTCGGCCAGGCGATGGCCCGGCAGTCGAGCTGCAAGGCGGCGACCGGGCCGGCGTCGGCGACCTAGAGCCGGGCAGGGAACATGCGGCGCCGGGGACCGTTGGGCCGGGAGTGACCGCCGAGGCGGGCACTCAGGCGCACCCGATCCCCGGCACGGGCAGGTGCGCCGGCGGTGCCTGCGGCCACAATGGGGGCGTGAGTAACGCCAGCCAGTCACCCCTGTCCCCGCTGCCCGCCCCTGACCGCCCCGAGGTCGCCGCCCGGCTCCGGGACGCCCTGCTCGGGGCCTCCTTCACCGCCGACGGACTGCTCGAACTGCTCGGCGCCCCCGCGTACGCGGCGCTGGCCCGGAGCGAGACCGTGCCCGCGCTCCGGGCGACCCGCGGGGACACTCCGCTGGAGACGCTCGTCCGGCTGTTCCTGCTCCAGCAGCCCGTGCCGCACGCGCGCGTGGCGGACGTCCTGCCCGTCGACGCCTGCCTGGAGACCGGCTGGCTCAAGCGCGCCGGCGCGGACGAGCTCGCCGCCACGGTGGACGTGCGGCCCTACGGCGGGCCCGGCGGCGAGGACTGGTTCATCGTGTCGGACCTGGGCTGCGCGGTCGGCGGCGCCGGCGGGATCGGCAGCCGCGACGAGGGAGTCGTCCTGGGCGTCGGCGGCGCCTCCACGACCCTCGCCGGCATCACCGTCCGTACGCCCGTCGGCGCCGCCCTCGACCTCGGCACCGGCTCCGGTATCCAGGCGCTGCACGCGGCCCGGCACGCCACGCGCGTGACGGCCACCGACCTCAACCCGCGCGCGCTGCACATCACCGGTCTCACGCTGGCCCTGTCCGGCGCCCCGGCCGCCGATCTGCGCGAGGGCTCCCTCTTCACCCCGGTCCGGGACGACGAGACGTACGACCTGATCGTCTCGAACCCGCCGTTCGTGATCTCTCCCGGTGCCCGGCTCACCTACCGCGACGGCGGCATGGGCGGGGACGATCTGTGCCGCACGCTCGTTCAGGAGGCGGGGGAGCGGCTGAACGAGGGCGGGTTCGCGCAGTTCCTCGCCAACTGGCAGCACGTGGAAGGGGAGGACTGGCAGGACCGGCTCAGGTCATGGGTGCCCCGGGGCTGCGACGCGTGGATCGTGCAGCGTGAGGTGCAGGACGTCAACCAGTACGCCGAGCTGTGGCTGCGGGACGCGGGCGACCACGAGGGTGACGCGGCGCAGTACCAGGCGCGGTACGACGCCTGGCTCGACGAGTTCGAGGCGCGCAAGGTGAAGGCCGTCGGCTTCGGCTGGATCACGCTGCGCAGGACGGGCGCCGCCGTGCCCACCCTCACGGTGGAGGAATGGCCGCATCCGGTCGAGCAGCCGCTCGGGGACACCATCAAGGCCCACTTCGACCGGCTCGACCACCTCCGCGGCCACGACGACGCCGCCCTGCTCGAAGGACACTTCCGGCTCGCCGCCGAGGTCGTGCAGGAACAGGTAGGGCTGCCCGGCGCCGAGGACCCCGAGCATGTCGTGCTGCGCCAGCACCGCGGCATGTGCCGGGCGACCCGGGTGGACACGGTGGGCGCGGGCTTCGCGGGCGTCTGCGACGGCACGATGAGCGCCGGCCGCATCCTCGACGCCATCGCCCAGCTGATCGGCGAGGACCCGGTGCTGCTGCGGGACCGCACACCGGCCCAGATCCGGCTGCTCGTGGAGCAGGGGTTCCTGGAGCCGGTCCGCTGAGGAAACCCGGCGGGGCGGCGCGCTGAGGAAACCCGGCGGGGCGGCGCGCTGACGGAACCCGGCGGGGCGGCGCGCTGACGGAACCCGGCGCGCTCAGGGGGCCCGGGGAAGACGCCCGCCAATAAATTTCGAGTCGATTTGAACACCTCGTCCCGCACGGGTCCCGAGGCGCCGGTCGTCCTCGATCCACAGCCGCGTCGCCCCGGCGTTCACCTACGGTTCGCCTGCCCGCCGCCCACGCGTGTCAGCCTCCCGGGGCTGGAGAGTCGCGGACTGGGGAAAAGGGGCGCGGGGGCCATGGAGAGCGAACCGGCGATCTTCGCGGGAGCGGTGTTCTCCCTGTTCGGAGGCGGACTGCTGGCGTGGACCGTGACGCGCGTACGCCGGCACCGGCCCGTCGCCGAGGGTGTGAGGCCCGTCGCATCGGCGACCCTCGCTAGCGTCGTCGCGGTGCTCGCCCTGGTGGGCGGAACATGGTGCTTCACCCGCCTCTGAAGCCCGTACCGGCGTGGCGCCCGCCGGTAATCGAGAGGTTGCGCTCCGCATAGGGCCGGGCCTGGTCCGGGCACTCCGGGCGGCAGGAATGGTGGTAGTCGGGTTACCGTTCGAGTGGCCGTTGCGGGCTTTTCCCGTTTGACACGGGGGCGGGCTGTACCGTCACACTCCGCAGCGTCACCACGACCCAGCCCCGGGCAAGCGACTCCGGGGAGGCCCCAGCGTCGACCGGAGAGAAGAGCGAAGTTGTCCCCGACCAGCGAGACCGCAGAGGGCGGCCGCCGACTCGTCATCGTCGAGTCGCCTGCCAAGGCGAAGACGATCAAGGGCTATCTCGGCCCCGGATACATCGTCGAGGCGAGCGTCGGGCACATCCGCGACCTTCCCAACGGCGCCGCCGAGGTGCCCGAGAAGTACACCGGCGAGGTTCGCCGCCTCGGTGTGGACGTCGAACACGACTTCCAGCCGATCTATGTGGTCAACGCCGACAAGAAGGCACAGGTCAAGAAGCTCAAGGACCTGCTGAAGGAGTCGGACGAACTCTTCCTCGCCACCGATGAGGACCGCGAGGGCGAGGCCATCGCCTGGCACCTCCAGGAGGTGCTGAAGCCCAAGGTCCCGGTCAAGCGGATGGTCTTCCACGAGATCACCAAGGCCGCGATCCAGGCCGCCGTGGCCAACCCGCGCCAGCTCAACCAGAAGCTCGTCGACGCCCAGGAGACCCGCCGCATCCTCGACCGCCTCTACGGCTACGAGGTCTCGCCGGTCCTGTGGAAGAAGGTCATGCCGCGGCTGTCCGCGGGCCGTGTCCAGTCGGTCGCCACCCGGCTCGTCGTGGAGCGGGAACGCGAGCGCATCGCCTTCCGTTCTGCTGAGTACTGGGACCTGACGGGCACCTTCGCGACCGGCCGCGCCGGTGACTCGTCGGACCCGTCGTCGCTGGTCGCGCGCCTGCAGTCGGTCGACGGCAGGCGGGTCGCGCAGGGCCGCGACTTCGACTCCCTGGGACAGCTGAAGAGCGCGAACACCCTCCACCTCGACGAGGTGAACGCCCGCGCCCTGGCCGCCGCCCTGGAGCAGACGCGGTTCGCCGTCCGGTCCGTCGAGTCCAAGCCCTACCGCCGCTCGCCGTACGCCCCGTTCCGTACGACGACGCTGCAGCAGGAGGCCAGCCGCAAGCTCGGCTTCGGCGCGAAGGCGACCATGCAGGTCGCGCAGAAGCTGTACGAGAACGGCTACATCACGTACATGCGTACGGACTCCACGACGCTGAGCGACACGGCGGTCGCCGCCGCCCGCGCCCAGGTCACGCAGCTGTACGGCGGCGACTACCTGCCCCCGCAGCCGAGGACGTACGCCGGGAAGGTCAAGAACGCGCAGGAGGCCCACGAGGCGATCCGCCCCTCGGGTGATCGTTTCCGCACTCCCGCCGAGACCGGACTGACCGGTGACCAGTTCAAGCTCTACGAGCTGATCTGGAAGCGGACCGTCGCCTCCCAGATGAAGGACGCGACCGGCAACAGCGTCACGGTGAAGATCGGCGGCACGGCGGCCGACGGCCGGGACGTCGAGTTCAGCGCGTCCGGCAAGACGATCACCTTCCACGGCTTCCTGAAGGCCTATGTCGAAGGCGCCGACGACCCGAACGCCGAGCTCGACGACCGCGAGCGCCGGCTGCCCCAGGTCTCCGAGGGTGACGCCCTGAGTGCCGAGGAGATCACGGTCGACGGGCACGCCACCAAGCCCCCGGCCCGCTACACCGAGGCCTCCCTGGTCAAGGAGCTGGAAGAGCGAGAGATCGGCCGCCCGTCGACGTACGCGTCGATCATCGGCACGATCCTCGACCGCGGATACGTGTTCAAGAAGGGCACGGCACTCGTCCCGTCCTTCCTGTCCTTCGCCGTGGTCAACCTCCTGGAGAAGCACTTCGGGCGGCTCGTCGACTACAGCTTCACCGCCAAGATGGAGGACGACCTCGACCGCATCGCCCGCGGTGAGGCGCGAGCAGTGCCGTGGCTGAAGCGGTTCTACTTCGGTGAGGGCACAGGCGAGGGCGGTGCCGCCGACGCCGGCAACGGCGACGGGGACCACCTCGGCGGCCTCAAGGAGCTGGTGACCGACCTGGGCGCGATCGACGCGCGCGAGGTGTCGTCGTTCCCCGTGGGCAACGACATCGTGCTGCGGGTCGGCCGCTACGGGCCGTACATCGAGCGCGGCGAGAAGGACACCGAGCAGCACCAGCGCGCCGACATCCCGGACGACATGGCGCCGGACGAGCTCTCCGTCGACCTCGCCGAGGAACTGCTCGCCAAGCCGAGCGGCGACTACGAACTGGGCCCCGACCCGGCCACCGGCCACACGATCGTCGCCAAGGACGGCCGCTACGGCCCCTATGTGACGGAGATCCTCCCCGAGGGCACCCCGAAGACGGGCAAGAACGCGGTCAAGCCGCGTACGGCCTCCCTCTTCAAGACGATGTCCCTGGACACGGTGACGCTCGACGACGCCCTGAAGCTGATGTCGCTGCCGCGTGTCGTCGGCGCCGACGCCGAGGGCCAGGAGATCACCGCGCAGAACGGCCGCTACGGCCCGTATCTGAAGAAGGGCACGGACTCGCGCTCGCTCCAGGCCGAGGAGCAGCTCTTCACGATCACGCTGGAAGAGGCGCTGGCGATCTACGCCCAGCCGAAGCAGCGGGGCCGGGCGGCCGCCAAGCCGCCGCTGAAGGAACTGGGCGAGGACCCGGTCAGCGGCAAGCCGGTCGTCGTGAAGGACGGCCGCTTCGGGCCGTACGTCACCGACGGCGAGACCAACGCGACCCTGCGCTCCGGCGACAGCGTCGAGACGATCACCCAGGAGCGCGGCTTCGAGCTGCTCGCCGAGAAGCGCGCGAAGGGGCCGGCGAAGAAGACCGCCAAGAAGGCGGCCAAGAAGGCCCCTGCGAAGAAGACGACAGCCAAGAAGACCGCGGCGAAGAAGACCACGACCGCGAAGAAGACGACGGCCAAGAAGACCACCACGGCGAAGAAGACGACGGCCAAGACGGCCACCGCCTCGAAGCCGGCGGAGGACTGAGGCCCGATCAGGACTGTTCGGGATCCGGACCATCAAGGTCCGGGTCTTCGCCCAGGGTTCGGAAAGCGAACGCCCCGGCACACTTTTGTGCCGGGGCGTGCGCATGCCAGACCGGGCCCTCCAGGGTGTCGGTGGCTCCCGATAGGCTGAATGCATGACGCGAGCCGAGCACCCCACGGCCTCTCCGCCGGCCCCCGACGATGCCCTGGTCGCGGACTCCCGCGAGCGCGCCGTCCGCGCCCTGCTGCGCCGTCCGCAGTTGAAGCGGCTCTGGAGCGCACAGCTCGTGGGCGGTGTGGGCGACACCCTGGCCCTTCTCGTGCTGGTCCTGCTCACCCTCCAGGCGGCTGTCGCCGAAGCGGCGTTCGGGGGCGGCTACCGAGGCGTGGCGTTCGCAGTGGCGACCGTTTTCGGTGTACGCATCCTCGCGACGCTCCTCTTCGGCGCCGTGCTCCTCGGTCCGCTCACGGCGCTCACCTCGCAGGACGGCCCGCTCGACCGCCGCTGGACCATGGTCGGCGCGGACGGGCTGCGCGCCGCGCTGCTCATCGTCGCGCCGCTGTGGATCGACTGGATGCCCGAGGACGCGCTGGCCATGCTCCTCGTCACGGCCTTCGTGACCGGAGTCGCCGAGCGCTTCTGGACGGTGTGCCGCGAGAGCGCGGCTCCCGCGCTGCTGCCCGCACCGCCGCCGGAAGGCGCGACGGTCCGGCCGCTGCCCGACCACCTGGACGCCCTGCGCCGGCTCTCGCTGCGCACCGGTTTCGTCGCGATCCCGCTCGCGGCCGTCGTGCTCGTCGTCGCGGCCCTCTTCAACAATCTGCTGGGCGTCGGCATCGACTGGTTCGGCCAGCACCAGGCGGCCCTCGCCTCATACGTCGCGGCCGGGCTGTTCGCCGCGTCCCTGTCCGTGCTGACCTTCCTGGAGCTGCCCGCCACGCGCACCCCGCGCGCGCGGTCGCCGCTCGAGGGGCTGCGCCGTCCGAAGACCACCGCCGGCGCCGACAAGGGCCGCACCGGCGCGATGCCGCTGCTGGTGCTGGCCTGCGCGGCCGTCGCCGCCGCGGTGTCCGCCGCCGTAGCCGTGGCCGTGCTGCACGCCAAGGACCTGGGCGGCGGCCCGGTGCTGTACGGCCTGTTCGTGGGCGTGCTGACCGGCGGTGTCGTCGTCGGCATCCGTACGGCGCCGGCCCTGCTGCCCGCACTGTCGCGCCGCCGGCTGCTCGCGCTGGTGATCGCCTTCACCGGTGTCGCGCTGCTGGCCGCCGGGCTGGTCCCGGACGTCACCACCGTGCTGCTGATCCTCGCCCTGGCCGGTGTCGGCGCGGGCATCTCCGCCAACATCGGGCACACGCTGCTCGACCAGGAGACCGAGGAGTTCCGGCGCTCCCGTACGACCGAGCACCTGCACGCGGTCGTCCGGGTCTGCGTGGCGCTCGGCGCGGTGATCGCCCCGCTGGTGGCGGCGGGGATCGGGCCGCACCGGCTGGAGAGCGGCAAGTTCGTCTTCGCGCACGGCGGCGCGGCCTTCACACTGATGCTCGCCGGCGCCCTGCTGCTGCCGGTGGCCGCGCTGGTGCTGGCCAAGGTCGACGACCGTTCCGGAGTGCCGCTGCGGCAGGACCTGCGGGACGCGCTGCTCGGCGGTGACGACCCGGAGCAGGCGTCCGCGTCCTCCGGTTTCTTCATCGCCCTGGAGGGCGGTGACGGGGCCGGCAAGTCCACGCAGGCCGAGGCGCTCGCCGAGTGGATCCGCGGCAAGGGCCACGAGGTCGTGCTGACGCGCGAGCCGGGGGCGACGCCGGTGGGCAAGCGGCTGCGGTCGATCCTGCTGGACGTGTCCAGCGAGGGCCTGTCGCACCGCGCGGAGGCACTGCTGTACGCGGCCGACCGGGCCGAGCACGTCGACACCGTCGTACGGCCCGCCCTGGAGCGCGGCGCGGTCGTCATCTCCGACCGGTACATCGACTCGTCCGTGGCCTACCAGGGAGCGGGCCGCGATCTGTCGCCGACCGAGATCGCCCGGATCAACCGCTGGGCCACGAACGGGCTCGTGCCGCATCTGACCGTCCTGCTGGACGTCGCGCCGGAGACCGCGCGCGAGCGGTTCACCGAGGCGCCCGACCGGCTGGAGTCGGAGCCCGCCGAGTTCCACGCGCGCGTGCGGTCCGGTTTCCTGACCCTGGCCGCGGCCGACGCCGGGCGGTATCTGGTGGTGGACGCCGGCCAGGAGCCCGAGTCCGTCACGACCGTCATCCGGCACCGGCTCGACCAGGTGCTGCCGCTGTCCGAGGCCGAGATCAAGGCCCAGGAGGAGGCGCGGAAGAAGGCCGAGGAGGAGGCCCGCCGCAAGGCCGAGGAAGAGGCCGCCCGCAAGGCCGAGGAGGAGCGCCTGGAGCGCGAGCGCCAGGAGCAGCTGGCCAAGCTGCGCGCCGAGGAGGAGGAGCGCAAGCGGCGCGAGCTGGAGGAGGCGCAGCGGCGCGAGGCCGAACGGCAGGCGGAAGAGGCCCGGCGGCGGGCCGAGGAAGCGCAGAAGAAGGCCGAGGAGGAGCGGGCGCGGCTCCTCGCTGAGGAGAAGGCCCGGGCCGAGGAGGAGGCCCGCCGCAAGGCCGAGGAGGATCGGCGCCGCGAGCAGGCCGAGGAAGAGGCCCGGCTGCGTGCCGAGGCCGAGGCACTCCGTCTGGAGAAGCAGCGCAAGGCCGAGGACGCGCTGCTGCGGGCCGAGGAAGCGCGACGCCTGGCGGAGGCGGCGGCCGCGGCGGCGGAGGCGGGGCCGAAGAGCTCTCCCCAGAGGCCCGGCCAGGGTTCCGCTCCGCAGGGCGCTTCCCGTGCGTCGGCTGGTCAGGACGCGGCGACCGTGCCGACGCCCGTGGTGACACCGGAGAACGCCCCGGGCGGCTCGGGCTCTGGTTCTGGCTCGGGCTCCGGCTCGGTGGACGAGACGACCGTGCTGCGCCGGGTGCGGGACGACGCCGAGGTGACGGCCGAGCTGCCGAAGCCGCCGGTGCCGCCGAGGGCGGGCGAGGAGACCGAGGTGCTGCCTCCGGTTCGCCCCGGGGCCGAGGACACGCCTTCCTGGGCAGGGGACGAGACGGCCGTGCTGCCTCCGGTCCGGCCGGGGGACGCCGAGGAGACGGCCGTGCTGCCGCCCGTACGCGGCGACGGACCGGCGGACCGGGTACCGCCCGGGTACTTCCGCGACGACTCCCCGGCCGCCCGCCCCGACGGGACCGAGGACCGTACGCGCGAGATGCCCCAGGTCGACGCCGAGGGCGAACCGCGCCGCCGCCGGTCCGACTGGGCCGAGGAGACGCCGCTGGACGACCTGCCCTCACTGGCGGACGAGCTGCTCGGACCGCACGAGGACGAGCAGGACGAGGGCCGCGGGCGCCGTGGGAGGGGCCGGGGCCGCTGAGGTCCTGCCCGGCAGGCAGTCCCGGAAGATCACCCGGCCCCGGCCCGCAGAGGGCCGGGGCCGGATTGTCAGTGGTCGCCCCCACAATGGATCTCGCAGCGGCAGTACGGTCCGCACCCGCGGACGTGACGGAAGGGCGGCGTGACCCATGACCGTGTGGGACGACCTCGTCGGGCAGGAGAGGGTGAGCGCGCAGCTGGACGCTGCCGCCAGGGACGCCGACGCCCTGGTCACCGCTGCCGCGGCCGACACCCCTCCGCCCGAGGCGTCGAAGATGACCCACGCGTGGCTGTTCACCGGCCCGCCCGGAGCCGGGCGGAATCAGGCGGCGCGGGCCTTCGCGGCGGCGCTGCAGTGCGTCAGCCCCGACCGGGCCCTCGGCGGCTCCCCGGGCTGCGGCTTCTGCGACGGATGTCACACGGCACTGGTGGGCACCCACGCCGACGTCACCACCGTGGCCGCGGTCGGCTCGCAGATCCTCGCCGACGACATGCGCGACACCGTCCGCAAGTCGTTCACCTCGCCGGCGACCGGCCGCTGGCAGATCATCCTCGTCGAGGACGCCGAGCGGCTGAACGAGAAGTCGGCCAACGCCGTCCTCAAGGCCGTGGAGGAGCCCGCCCCCCGCACGGTCTGGCTGCTGTGCGCCCCCTCCATCGAGGACGTCCTGCCGACCATCCGCTCCCGCTGCCGCCACCTGAACCTGAGCACGCCGTCGGTCGACGCCGTCGCCGACATGCTCGTACGACGCGAGGGCATCGAGCCGAGCGCCGCCGCCGCTGCGGCCCGTGCGACCCAGGGCCACGTCGACCGGGCCCGCCGCCTGGCCACCGACCCGGCCGCACGCGAACGCCGTGCCGCCGTGCTGAGGATGCCGCTGCGTGTGGAGGAGGTCGGCGGCGCGCTCAAGGCCGCCCAGGAACTGGTCGACGCGGCCGCCGAGGACGCCAAGCAGCTCGCCGAGGAGATGGACACCAAGGAGACCGAGGAGCTGAAGGCCGCTCTCGGCGCGGCCCAGGGCGGCCGGATGCCGCGCGGCACGGCCGGTGTGATGAAGGACCTGGAGGACAAGCAGAAGCGCCGCAGAACGCGCACGCAGCGCGACAGCCTCGACCTCGCCCTGACCGACCTCACGGCCTTCTACCGCGACGTCCTCGCCCTCCAGCTCGGCTCCCGCGTGGCCATCGCCAACGCGGACGCCGAGGAGGCCCTGGAGCGCCTGGCCCGCGGCAGCTCCCCGGAGTCCACGCTCCGCCGCATCGAGGCGATCGCCGGCTGCCGCGACGCGCTCGACCGCAACGTGGCGCCGCTGCTCGCGGTCGAGGCGATGACGATGGCGCTCAGAGCGGGCTGACACCCGGTGCGGCCGGGGGACGCGAGGGACCGGACCTGGGATTGACGTTGTAACTCGTACGAGGCACGACACGCACGCACGGCACTCATTTCGTCGCGCAGAGTTACGCTCGCTGGATGCACACAAGGCGTACCCCCCGCTCCGCCTCCACCCCCGCTCCCCGCCGCGCGGGCTCCGGCGGGGCCCACCGCAAGGCCCGTGGCGGAGCCAGGACCGCTGTCGGCCTCCTCGCCACGGCCGCGCTGCTCGTCTCCGCCTGCTCCTCGGGGAGCCCGACGACGTCCGCGGCCTCGGCGGCGGCGGAGCCGGCGGCGCTGGCCGCGCTGCCGAAGTCCGTCCCCGCGGCGCTCACGTCGTACTACGCGCAGAAGCCGGCCTGGCGCGGCTGCGGCGTCCCCGGCTTCGAGTGCGCCACCATCAAGGCGCCGCTGGACTACGCCGAGCCGTCCGCTGGTGACGTCCGGCTCGCCGTCGCCCGCAAGAAGGCCACGGGCGAGCGGCTGGGCTCGCTGCTCGTGAACCCCGGTGGGCCGGGCGGTTCGGCGATCGGCTACATGGAGTCGTACGCCGCCATCGGCTATCCGGCCGAGGTCCGCGCCCGCTACGACATGGTGGCGGTCGACCCGCGCGGCGTCGCCCGCAGCGAGCCGGTCGAGTGCCTGGACGGGCCGGACATGGACACGTACACGCAGACGGACATCACACCCGACGACGGGAAGGAGGGGGACGGGCTGGTCGCGGCGTACCGGACGTTCGCCGAGGGCTGTGGCGCGGACGCGCCCAGGTTGCTGCGCCACGTGTCCACCGTGGAGGCGGCCCGGGACATGGACATCGTGCGGGCGGCGCTCGGCGACAAGAAGCTGAACTACGTCGGCGCCTCCTACGGGACGTTTCTCGGGGCGACGTACGCCGGGCTCTTCCCGGACCGGGCGGGCCGGCTGGTGCTGGACGGCGCGATGGACCCCTCCCTGCCCGCACGTCGGCTGAACCTGGAGCAGACGGCGGGCTTCGACACCGCGTTCCGGTCGTTCGCGCGGGACTGCGTGCGGCGGACCGACTGCCCGCTGGGCGGCGCGGGCACCTCGCCCGAGCGGGTGGGCAAGAACCTGAAGGCGTTCTTCGAGGAGCTGGACGACCAGCCCGTCCCCACCGGCGACCCCGACGGCCGCCGCCTCACCGAGTCGCTCGCCACGACCGGTGTGATCGCGGCCATGTACGACGAGGGCGCCTGGCCGCAGCTGCGTGAGGCCCTGACGTCCGCGATGAAGGAGGACGACGGCGCCGGACTCCTCGTCCTGTCCGACGGCTACTACGAGCGTGACGCCGACGGCGCCTACAGCAACCTGATGTTCGCCAACGCGGCTGTGAACTGCCTGGACCTGCCGCCCGCCTTCGACACCCCCGACCAGGTGCGCAGGGCGCTCCCGGACTTCGAGAAGGCGTCCCCCGTCTTCGGCGAGGGCCTCGCCTGGGCCTCGCTGAACTGCGCGTACTGGCCGGTGCACGCCACGGGCGAGCCGCGCCGCATCGAGGCGAAGGGTGCCGCCCCCATCGTGGTCGTCGGCACCACCCGCGACCCGGCGACCCCGTACCGGTGGGCGCAGGCCCTGGCCGGCCAGCTCTCCTCGGCCCGCCTCCTCACCTACGAGGGCGACGGCCACACGGCCTACGGCCGCGGCAGCGCCTGCATCGACCGCACGATCAACGCCTACCTCCTCCGCGGCACCCCTCCCGAGGACGGAAAGCGCTGCTCATAACCGCGGCCCCCGGCCCCGGAGGGCCCGCCTCCGGGGCCGGTACGGAGCACCCTTCGAAACTGTGTAGACTTACCGTCGTTGCTGATCGCACCATAGTGCGGACAGCGCGCCGCCTTAGCTCAGATGGCCAGAGCAACGCACTCGTAATGCGTAGGTCTCGGGTTCGAATCCCGAAGGCGGCTCCACTGGAACCCCAGGTCGCATTGCACGTGACCTGGGGTTTTCTGTTGTTCGGGCCGTGGTGTCGGGAGCTGTGGGAGAGGGCGCCTTGCCGCGAGGCGCGGCGCCCTCTCTTCGTGTCCGTGCTCTCGGGCTACGCGGCCGGCGGGCCGTCCAGGTGACGGCTCTCCATGAGGCCGTCCAGGTACTGCGCGCGCATCGCGGCGCGCTGGATCTTGCCGCTGGTGGTGCGCAGCACCGCCCCGCGCCTGACCAGGGCCACCGCCGCCGGCCGGACGCTGAAGTCACGGGCGATGCCGCCCCTGATCCGGGCGGCGAGGCGGGGGAGTTCGTCGGCGCCGACCGAGCCGCGCACCTCGTGCACGACGACGAGCTGCTCCTCGGTGACGCCGTCGGCGCCGGCCACCGGGACGGCGAACGCGGCACCGAACAGTCCCACCAGCTCAGGGTGCAGGTGCCGCAGGCCGTGCTCCACGTCCTGCGGGTAGATGTTGCGGCCGCGCAGGATCAGCATCTCCTTGAGACGGCCGGTGACGTAGATCTCGCCGTCGTGGAGCGTGCCCAGGTCGCCGGTGCGGACGTATCCGGTGTCGCCGTCGAGGGTGCTGACGCCGAACGCCTCGGCGGTGGCGTCCTCGCGGTCCCAGTAGCCCTGCGCGACGCTGGGCCCGCGCAGCCAGATCTCGCCGACCCGGCCCGCGGGCAGCACCTCGCGGGTGGCCGGGTCGACGATCCGTACCGTGTACTCCTCGGCCCTGCCGCAGCTGACGACGTCACGGCCGGGCCGGTCCTCGGCGACCGGACGGAACTCGTGCTGTTCCAGGAGGGCTTCGTCGACGCGGGTGACGGCCAGTTCGCGCGGCCCGGTGCCCGAGATGAACACGGTCGCCTCCGCCATGCCGTAGCAGGGCGCCATGGTGTCGCTGCGGAAGCCGGCCGGGGCGAAGCGCTTGGCGAACGCGGTGAGGGTGGAGGCCTGCACGGGCTCCGACCCGTTGGCCGCGAAGCGCCAGCAGGACAGGTCGAGTTCGGCGAGCTGCTCGTCGGTGATCTGGCGTGCGCACAGTTCGTACGCGAAGTTGGGCGCGGCCGACCAGTTGACCTGGTACTTGTCGATCATCCGCAGCCACCGGTGCGGTCGCTTCAGGAAGGTCGTCGGGCTCATCAGGACGCAGGAGCCGCCGAGCAGCAGCGGGGGCAGCAGGATCGCGAGCAGTCCCATGTCGTGGTACTGCGGGATCCACGAGCCGAAACGGGTGGTGCGGTCGAGTCCGAACGCGGAGCTGAGGGCCGCCGAGTTATGCAGCAGGTTGCCGTGGTGGACCATCACTCCCTTCGGGTCGGAGGTGGAGCCGGACGTGTACTGGAGCAGGGCCAGGGTGTTCTGGTCGATGTCGGGCACCTGCCAGGCCTCGGCGTGCGCGGCGGTGAAGCCGGGGCCGTCGGTGATGGCGCAGGTGATCTCCCGGCCCGGGTCGGACGCCGCCCAGTCCAGGACGTTCGCCGCGACGGCCTCGCTGGTGAGGACGACGGCGACGGCCGCGTTCTCGGCGATGGAGTCCACGCGGCGGCGCTGGTGGCTGTACTGGCCGGGCAGCGAGGACGGGACGGCGACCATGCCCGCGTAGAGGCAGCCGACGAACGCGGCGGCGAACTGCAGGCTCTCCGGATACAGGAGCAGCACCCGGTCGCCGGGCGCGTACCTCTCCTGGAGCCAGCAGGCTATCTTGCGGGCCTCGTGGTCGAGTCTGGCGTACGACCAGGTCTCGTCCCCGTCGGGCGAGTCGGGGTCACGGACGAAGATGACGGCCGGGTCGTCCGGGGTGACATGGGCGTTCGTACGGATGCGGGCCGTGGCACTGCGGGCCTGCGGAAGTGTGTGTTCGTCCGTGAGCATGGGATCCCCCGGGGGGTAGCAGGAAGCGGGTGTGGGTGGGCGGGTCCGGTCACCAGTCGGTGGCCTCGCCCAGGGCCAGCAGGTCGTCCAGGTCGTCCGCCTCGACCAGGGCCGCGCCGGCCACCGGGGCGTCCGGGTCGTCGATCGCCTCGGCGAGCAACCGCACATAGGAGTCGAGGAGCCGGCGGACGGTGGATTCGTCGAACAGGTCGGTGGCGTAGCGGAACACGGCGGTCAGCGAGGAGGTGGTCTGCCGCATCTCCACGTTGATGTCGAACTGGCCCTCCAGCTGCGGTACCTCGATCAGTTCGATGCGCAGGCCGGCGTACTCGGTGTCCGTGCCGCGGGCAGCGGCCTCGGTGACCTGCATCAGAAGGGGTTCGAGGCGGCCGGGCGCGACCATGGTGAACACCATCCGCACGGGCGGGTTCCGGCTGCTGTACGGCTCCTCGCCGGCGAGCAGGGCGTACGGGTGGCCGATGTGCTTCATGGCCCGCATCACCTGGCGCTGGGCCGTCTGCGCGGCCTGCCCGAACGTGGTCGTGTCGGTGAAGTGGGCGGGCAGGACGAGGGTGTTGACGAGGTAGCCGACGACCTCGCGCATGCCGGGGCCGCTGCGGGTGGTCGTCGGGCAGCCGACGAGGAAGTCGCGGTGTCCGCTGTAGCGGTGCACCAGGGCCTGGAACACGCCGAGGGTCAGCGCGAACGGGGTCACCCTCGCCCGCTTGGCCGCCTCGCGCAGGCGGGGCACGAGCTCGTCGGGGATCCGGGCCTCGCAGGTGGCGCCGTTGAAGACGGCCGGCGGGCGCGGGGACCGCGGCCGGTCGGCGGGGAGTTCGCCGGCGGTGGCGTTCGCGCAGAACTCCTGCCAGAAGGCGAGAAGTCGTTCGCGTCGCGGCCCCGCGAGCAGTTCCTGTTCGCCCTGTACGTAGTCGTCGTAGCCGCGGGCCAGGGGCGGCGGTGCGGTGTCCGTCGCGTAGGCGTCGAGCAGGTCCTGGAGCAGCAGCCACTGGGAGGTGGCGTCGGTGACGATGTGGTGGGTGCTGACGACGATCACGTGGTCGTCGGGTGCGACGCGCAGCAGGAGGGCACGGCACGTTCCTTCGCCGGTGAGGTCGAAGGGGGTGTCGCCGAACGCCTTGACGTGCTTTTCCAGCAGGCCGGTGTCGGTGACCCCGGGGGCCTCCCGGACCTGGAGCTGGACCAGGTCCGGGTGGCCGATCACGCGCCGCGGGCCTGCCGCGGTCTCGGTGAACGTGGAACGCAGCACGTCGTGCCGGTCCACGACCGCGCGCAGGGCGCGCCGCAGCCGCACCTCGTCGAGCGCGCCGCGGACCCGCAGGGCGGCCTGGACGTTGTAGGCGGGGCTGTCGGGCGCCATCCGGTACAGGAACCAGAGCGCTTCCTGCCCGATGGAGAGGGCTCGCTCCCGTTCCATCAGCGAGCGGCGAGTTCGGAGTGGATGTGGGCGGTGATCGCGTCGATCGTGGGGTGGTCCCACGCGAGGGTGGCCTCGACGAGGATGCCGAACTCGTCCTCCACGTCGCCGCACAGCGTCAGGGCGTACACGGAGTCGAGACCGATCTCGACGAGCAGGTCGTCGGCGGCGATGTCCTGCGGCCGGACGTCGAGGAAGTAGGCGACGCGCTCGGTCAGCCAGGTCCGGATCGCCTCGGCACCGGTGGTCTCGGCGCCGGTGGTTCCGGGGGTGGCGGCGGGTGTGGCCATGAGAAGGCTCCTGGTGATGTGAAGGGTGTGGAAATCGGTGGGGTAGGGCTTCTGGTCCGGATACGGACAGGGGTCGGGGTGAGCGGGACCGGGGCGTTCGGCGCGGCCGGGTGCGTGGTCAGGCGCGCGCGAGCCGCGAACGGTCGAGGTCGAAACCGGCACGGTCTTCCTCCCTTGCGGTCAGTTCGGCGAACAGGCGCCGCTCCACCGCGTCGGGCAGGGCGCCCACGTCGTGGCCGAGGCGGGCGGCGATCCGGGCGAGGGCGCCGGTCAGCCAGGCGTCGTCGCGCAGGAACGGGTCGACGCCGTTCTGGTTGTGCTGCCACACGCCGATGCACGCGGCGGCCATCGACAGCTGCGCGTACCGTTCGGCCAGGGCGAAGCCGGAGCGGCCCGCGACCACCGAGTGCTCGCTCGGCGGCAGCTGACGGCAGCGGCGGCCGAGGTCGTCGAGGTCGGCGCGCAGCAGGGCGGCGATCCGGGCGGCCGCGGGGGACGGCGCCGGGCCGCCGGAGTGGTCGTGGAGCAGCGCGGTGAGCTGGTCGGCGCCGCGCGAGGTGAGTTCCAGGGCCTGGTAGTCGATGTCGTCGAGCGGCGCCGACAGGTCGAAGAGCGCGGCGGGCGGCACCTCGGCGGTACCCCAGCTGGTGGCGGCGAGGCGGGGCAGCTGCGGCAGCGTCGTGGCCTGGCAGACGGCTGCGTTGGCGTGCGCGAAGGTGATGGCCGGCAGGTCGCGGAAGAACTTCTGGAAGATGCCGTAGCGGCCGTCGCGCCAGTACGAGTTGGCGCCGAGCAGGGTGCCCAGCGTCTGCGAGGACCGGTGCAGGACCTTGGGGACCACGTACTTGTTGACCGCGGTGATCACGCTGGTCTGGCCGGGCAGGACGTGCAGGGCGCGGCACGCCACGGTCGCCATGCAGTCACCGGCGAGCAGGTCGAGGAAGGCGCCGACGAGGGTGGCCCTGGCATGCGGCAGGTCGGCGACGCTGCGTCCGTACAGGGTGCGGTCGAGTGCGAAGCGGGTGACGGTGCGCAGCTGGGTGTCGGCGGTGCCGACCATCATGCCGGGGAGTACGGCACGGGTGGTCTGGAAGGCGCGCAGGACGGTCTCCATCGCGCTGCCGACCGGGCCGACGGGGGCGTCCGCTGGGACTTCGAGGCCGGTGAAGTCGGCGCCGCCGATGAGACAGCCCCGCAGCCCGACCGTGGGGAAGCGGTAGTCCCTGCGCAACCGGTCGGCCGGTGCTTGCGTGAGGTCCACCCACAGGTGGGAGTGGCTGCGGTTGCCGGGGCCCGCGCCCGTGCGGGCGAGCAGGACGACGGCGTCGGCCCGGCCCAGGTTGTTCACGATCCGCTTGCGGCCGTCGATCCTGTAGTGGCCGCCGTCGGCCGAGGATGTCGCGGTGAGGTCGGTGCGGGTGAAGTCGTTGCCGTGCGGCAACTCGTTGTAGCCCGCCGCGGTCTTGCCGCCGGACAGCAGGATGTCCGCCATCCGCTTCTGCTGGACGTCGCTTCCCGCGGTCCACATCGCCGACCCGGAGATGTAGTTGGTGAAGCCGTGGCCGAGTGCCAGGGTCGGGTCGCGGCGGGAGACGGTACGCATCATGCGCATCAGGCGGTCGATCCGGCCCAGGCGTCCGCCGAGCCGCCTGGGCACGTACTCCGCGTTGAACCCGTAGGCGTCCAGCGCGGCTTCGCCGGCGGGCAGGATCTCGGCGCGCTCGTCGGCGGCGAGGACGGCTTCGTAGCCCAGCGGGTTGTCCGGGTCGTGGGCGTCGCCGAGCGCCTTCTCCAGAACGTCGGGGCCGCCGGGGACGGAGTTCGGGTCGGTCATGACGCCTCCTCGGCGAGGGAGCCGGCCGCCTCGGCGAGCGGGAAGGGCAGCAGGGAGAACATCTCGCCGCTGTCGTACTGGTCGACGAGCATCGGCATCAGCCGGTCGAGCACCGCCGAGCCGTCGGCGCCGTCCTCGGGCATGCTTCCGGGCGTCAGGCGTTCGGCGAGGCGGCTGAGCGCGGCCTCGGCCCACAGCCCGTCCTGCCACAGGCCCGCGGTCGCGGTGGTGTCGGCGGCGACGCCGGTCCGGTTGCGCAGCCACACCTGGAGGCAGGCCGCGGCAGCGGAGCACAGGGTGTAGCGGTGCGCCAGGTCGAAGGCCGCGGCGGGCACGTCACGCGGGCTCGGCCGGTGGGCGGCCATCTGCTCGTGCGTGGTGTCACTGATGCGCAGCAGCTTCTCGGCGACGGTGAGCAGGGATTCGGGCGCCTCGCCGGACGCCACCAGCTCCCGCAGTTCCACGACGGCCCGGGGCAAGGACGCCGCGACGCTGTTGCCCGTGCGGGAGGTCAGCAGCAGCCGGGCCGGGTCGAAGTCGGGGATCCGCGCGTCGAACGTGGCCGCGGCGGCCAGGCCCTCGGCGTCGGTGCGCCCCGCGCGGTAGCCGCGGGCGAGGGCGGCGAACTGGTTGATCAGGGCGTTCAGGTTGACCAGCGTGTTGCCGTCGAAGATGCCGACGATCCGGTGGTCGCGCTCCAGTTTGGCGAACAGTCCGTGTGCGTAGTCCTCGCTGAGGAAGGAACGGGCGCCGAGGAACTGGCCCATGGCGGAGATCAGTTCGTCGGCCGTGGTGGGCACCAGGTACTTCACCGCGGCCGACGAGACGCTCATCTCCTCGGTCAGGGTGTGCACGCCCCGCGAGGCCAGCAGCGTGACGGCCTCCATGGCGAGCAGGTCGGCATAGGCCTCGGTGAGCGCGCGGTGTGCCTGCGGCAGGTCGATCAGCCGCTTGCCGTACAGCCGGTGCTCCAGGCCGAACCCGGTGGCGATGCGCAGCGCGTGGTCGCCGGCGCCGAGCGAGAGCGCGGCGCAGATCGTGCGGGTGATCTGCAGGCTGCGCAGGACGGTCTCGATGCCCTCGCCCTCCTCGCCGATCAGCGCGGAGGCGGGCACGACGGCGCCGTCGAAGGCGATGCCGCTGATGTCGGCGCCGCGGATTCCGTGCGTCTTCGCCGCCGGCAGACAGGTGTGACTGCCGTCCGCGAGCGAGGCCTTGTCGACCAGCAGCAGGCTGTAGCCACGGGTGCCGCCGGCCGGGGAGGTCCGGGCGAGGACACAGACCAGGTCGCTGCGGGTGGCGTTGTTGATCAGCCACTTCTCGCCGTCGAGCCGGTAACCGCCCGCCACGGGGGTGGCGGTCAGCTCGCCGGAGAGCAGATCGCTGCCGTGGGCGCGCTCGGTCAGGCCCCAGGAGACGACGGCGCCGGACGTGACGCGGGCGCCCAGCTCCCGTGCCTGCTCCGCTGTTCCGCCGACCCAGGTGCTCACCGCGCCCAGATACGTCTTGGTGTGCGCGATCGCCACGGTCAGATCGCGCCGGGCCACCACCCGTACCAGCTGGAGCAGGTCCTCGTAGCCGTGGAGGGCGCCGCCGTGCCGGGCGGGCACGTAGTGCGCGGGCAGGCCGAGCGCGTCGAGCCGGGCCACGGCCTCCGTGGGGAACGCCTCGGCGGCGTCGAGTTCACGCAGCCGGGCCGCGAAGAACGGCAGGTCCCGGCGGGCGGGATGGCCGAGGGAGCGGTCGAATCCGCCGGCCCGGTCGTACGGCGCGTACCGCCGCGGGGGTGCGAGTTGAGGTTCCGTCACGACTCCACCTGAATCTGAGAATGTGAGCACTCCGGGATTTCTGAATGACCCCAGTCTTGGCCACCAGAAGGAGCGCTGTCGCAGGATCCCGGTGTCAGGATCCTGCGCCTGCATCTGGCTGCCAGCGCTGAACCCGTTACCTCCCTCCAAAGGCGAACTAGTGTCTCCACTGCACGCCTAACAGGTGAGAGGGAATCCATGCCGAAAACACTTGATTCGGGGATTCTGGGGACGATCGGCGACACACCTCTGGTGAAACTGGAGAGAGTGTTCCCCGGAGAACGCTCGCAATTCTTCGCCAAGATCGAGCGGTTCAACCCAGGTGGCAGCATCAAGGACCGAAGCGGCCTCAACATGCTTCTTGAGGCGCTGCGCAACGGCGAGATCACGCCGGGGCGTTCCGTGGTCGTGGAATCGAGCTCGGGGAATCTGGCGGTCGGGCTCGCCCAGATCTGCCGGTACTTCGATCTGCGCTTCATCTGCGTGGTCGACGCCAAGACCACGGAGCAGAACCTGGCCATCATGCGGGCCTACGGGGCCGAGGTGGTGGTGATCGACGAGCGGGACCCCGCGACCGGCGAGTTCCTGCCGGTGCGGCTGCGCAGGGTGCGGGAGCTCGTGGCGAGCATCCCGCACGCCTACTCCCCGAACCAGTACGCGAACCTGTCCAACCCGCGGGCCCACGAGCGGACCATGCGGGAGATCGTGGAGGAGCTCGACGGGCGGCTCGACTACCTCTTCTGCTCCGTCAGCACCTTCGGCACGCTGCGCGGCTGCGCCGACCACCTCCGCAAGGAGGGGCTGCGCACCAAGATCGTGGCGGTCGACGCCCAGGGCAGCGCCATCTTCGGCCAACTGCCCACCCGGCGGCTGATCCCGGGGCACGGTGCCTCCGTCGTCCCGGCCCTGATGGACCCGGCCGCGGCCGACGAGGTCGTTCACGTCTCCGATCTCGACTGCGTGGCGGCCTGCCGCCGCCTCGTGGTCCGCGAGGCGATCCTGGCCGGCGGTTCCTCCGGGGCGACGCTCGCCGCGGCGGAGCGGATGCTGCCGCGCATTCCGCCCGGCTCGGTCAGCGCCCTGATATTCCCCGACGGAGGGGACCGCTATCTCGACACCATCTATTCCGACGACTGGGTGCGCGAACACTTCGGTGAAGTGTCGCACCTGTGGAAGGACTGAAACTCCCGATGCTCGTACTGCGCAAGGCAGACGTAGAGAAATTACTGGGTGGGAGGGAGAAGGAGCACATCGAGCTGGTCCGGCAGACCTACTCCCTGCATGACAAGGGTGCGACGGCCGTACCGCACTCGATATTCCTGCGCTTTCCCGACGAGCCCGCGAACCGCATCATCGGACTCCCGTCCTACCGCGGCGGCGAGAATCCGGCAGCGGGGCTGAAGTGGATTTCCTCGTTCCCCGCGAACATCCACTCCGGAATCGCCCGTGCCAGTGCGGTGATGGTGCTCAACTCGCTGCGCACCGGACACCCCGAGGCGTTGCTCGAAGCCTCACTGATCTCGGCCGCGCGGACCGCCGCGAGCGCCGCCCTCGCCGCCGACATCCTCACCGAGGGCCGGCGTCCGCGGGGCGTCTCCCTCATCGGCTGTGGCGTCATCAACCTGGAGATCCTGCGCTACCTCCGGGCCGCGATCGGCACGCTCGGCGAGATCACGCTCTTCGACACCTCGCGTGTGCGCGCCGAGGAGTTCGCCCGCCGCTGCCATGAGCTCCTGCCGGACGCCGAGGTCACCCTCGCCGACAGCATCGAGGACGCCCTGGAGGCGCAGCGCCTCGTCTCGTTCGCCACCAACGCGGGCGAGCCGCACGTGGACCTCACGCCCGCCGCACCCGGCACCGTGGTCCTGCACGTCTCGCTGCGCGACATCGACCCGCTCTCCATCAACGGCGCGCACAACATCGTCGACGACGCGGACCACGTGTGCCGCGAGCGCACCTCGCTGCACCTGACCGAGCAGGTCACCGGCGGCCGCGCCTTCATCGACGCCTCCATCGGCCAACTCATCAACGGGTCGGTCGCGTTCACGCCCGACCCGGACAAGGTCACCGTCTATTCGCCGTTCGGTCTCGGGGTCCTCGACCTGGCCCTCGCCGTCGACGTGCACGCCACCGCCCGTGAGCTCGGCATCGGTGTGGAGATCACGGACTTCCTGTCCTGACCCGGCCCGTGCCCGTACGCCGCCCTTTCCCAGCCCCTTCCGTACATCCACACGAGGAGAACCATGTCCCAGCAGTCCGCCGCCCCCGAGTACCGCGTCGTCCTGAACGCCGAGGAGCAGTACTCGATCTGGCCCGCCGGCCGTGAACTGCCCGCCGGGTGGAACGCCGAGGGCACCCAGGGCAGCCGCGAGGAGTGCCTCGCCCGCATCGACGAGGTGTGGACCGACATGCGCCCGCTGAGCCTGCGCCGCCGCATGGAGTCCCAGGCCACCGCTGCCTGAAATCCACCGCCTGAACGTCACTTCGGAGAACCGTCCAGTACGCCAGGTCATTGAAGGAGCACCTGTTGAACGCCGCACAGTTGCCGGGGAACACCCTGAGCGGAACCGTCCCGCCCACCCTGCCCGCGCTCTTCGCCGCGCAGGCGGGCCGTACGCCCGGCGCGGCTGCCGTGCTGGACGGCCCACGCACGACGACCTACCGGGACCTGGCCCACGCCGCCGGGCGCACCGCGCGTTTCCTGCGCTCGCAGGGCGTGGGCCCGGGCTCCCTGGTCGGGGTGTGCCTCCCCCGGGGCACCGAACTCATCGCCACGCTCCTCGGGGTGTGGCAGGCGGGCGCGGCCTATCTGCCGCTCGACGCCGGTCATCCGCACGGGCGCCTCAGATCCCTGGCCTCCCAGGCCGGTGCCGAACTCGTCGTCACCACAGCCGCACTGCGCGGGCCGCTCGGGGAGGACGGCCCGCGCGTCCTGAGCATCGAAGAGCTGACCACCGCCGCCGAGGACGGCCCGGCCGTCCCCGCCTCGGCGGACCCGGCCTCGCTCGCGTACACGATCTTCACGTCCGGCTCCACCGGCACCCCCAAGGGCGTACAGATCACCCACGAGGGCATCGCGAACCGGGTCGCCTGGGCCGTGCGCGCCCAGCGGCTCGGCGCCGGCGACCGGATCCTGTTCAAGACGTCCGTCGGATTCGACGCGGCGGGCTGGGAGATCTTCGCGCCGCTGGTCTGCGGAGCGAGCGTCGTCGTCGCGCCGGACGGCACCGAGAAGGACGCCGCCGCGCTGCTGAAGGCCGTCGCCGACGGCGGCGTGACCGTGCTGCAGCTGGTGCCGTCGGTGCTGCGCCTGCTGGTCGAGGAACCGTCCTGGGAGGGCTGCGGCGCGCTGCGGCTGCTCGCGTCGGCGGGCGAACCGCTGCACGCCGAACTGGTCGAGCGGGTCAGGGCGCTGGCAGGCCCCGGCATCGAGGTCTGGAACACCTACGGGCCCACGGAGTGCTCGATCGACATCACCGCCCACAAGGCCGACCCGGCGCAGAAGACCGGACCCGTCCCGATCGGCCGGCCGCTCACCGGGATGCGGGTCCTCGTTCTCGGGGCGGACGGCCGCCTCGCGCCCAAGGGCGTCACCGGCGAGCTGTACGCCGGCGGCGTCGGCCTCGCCCAGGGCTACGCGGGGCGCCCCGACCTGACGGCGGAGCGGTTCGTGCCCGACCCCTACGGTCCGCCCGGCGCCCGCCTGTACCGCACCGGCGACCTGGTGCGCTGGAACGCGGCCGGTCTCCTGGAGTACCAGGGCCGTGCCGACGGTCAGCTCAAGGTCAACGGCGTACGCATCGAGCCCGGCGAGATCGAGGCCCAGCTCGGCGCGCACCCCGAGGTCACGGGCGCGGCCGTCGTCGCGTTCCGCACGCAGGAGGACGCGGTACGCATCGGCGCCGCCGTCACCACGCGCGGCGAGCTCACCGGGAGCGACCTGCGCCGCTTCCTGCGCACCCGGCTGCCCGACAGCCATGTCCCCTCGCTGTTCCGCACGTTCGACGAGCTGCCCCTGACGCCGAACGGCAAGATCGACCGCGTGGCTCTGACCGCCGCCCTGGAGCAGGGCGACGACCTCACCGGGCAGGGCGCCTACATCGCCCCGCGCAACGCGGCCGAGGAGAAGGTCGCCGAGGTGTGGGCGGCGCTGCTGGGCCGCGAGAAGATCGGTGCCACCGACGACTTCTTCGCCCTGGGCGGCACGTCGCTGCAGCTCACCCGGCTCGCGGCCCGGCTGCGCGCCACCGGTGTCACCCTGTCGATGCGCGGCCTGTTCAGCGCCACCACGGTGGAGGCCCAGGCCCGGCTGATCGGCGCGCGGGACGCGGACAGCGCCCCGATCCCGGCGGTCGACCGCGCGGGCCGCCTGGCGCTCTCGTCCGGGCAGCGCAGGCTGTGGTTCCTGGACCGGATGGCCCCGGGCAGCCGCGAGTGGGTCGCCCCGCTGATCCTGCGCCTGCCGGCCGCGACCACGCCGGACGAGCTGCAGTCGGCGCTGACCGCGCTCGGCGGCCGTCACGAGGCGCTGCGTACGCGGTACGTCGACGAGGGCGGCGAACCCCGTCAGGTGATCGGCGCCGCGCACCCCGTGGAGCTGCGGGTCGTCGACACCGGGCGCGAGCGGCTCGCCGAGCACTTCGAGGAGCAGTTCGCGCGCGGCTTCGAGCTGGCGACCGGGCCGCTGTGGCGGGCGCTGCTGGCCCGCATTCCCGGCGAGGACCACGTGCTGCTCGTCACCCTGCACCACATCGCGTGCGACGGCTGGTCCACGGTCGTCCTGGAGCGCGAGCTTCAGGAGCTGTGCGCCGCCGCCCGGGAGGGCCGCGAGCCCGTCCTGCCCGCGGTCGGCGTGCAGTACGCGGACTACGCGGCCTGGCAGTCCGGACGGCAGACGGAGGAGTTCGTCGCGGGCGAGCTCGCCCACTGGCGCACCGCGCTCGACGGCATCGCCGCGCTCGACCTGCCCGCCGACCGCCCACGGCCCGCCGTGCGCGACCCGCGCGGTGCGGTCGTGCCGATCCGGATCGAGCCCGGGCTGGCGGCGGCCGTGGAGCAGCTGAGCCGTGAGAACGCGGCGACCCCGTTCATGACGCTGCTCACCGCGTTCGCCACGGTGCTGGCACGGCAGACCGGCCAGTGGGACGTGCCCGTCGGCACCCCGGTCGCCGGCCGCACCCGACCGGAGCTGTCCGGCACCGTCGGCTTCTTCCTCAACTCCCTGGTGGTGCGCTGCGGGCTCGGTCCCGAGCTGCGGTTCGACGAGGCCCTGGGCCGGGTGCGGGCCGCGGCGACGGCCGCCTTCGCCCACCAGGAGCTGCCCTTCGACCGCCTGGTCGACGAGATCCAGCCGGAGCGCGACCTGTCACGCACGCCGCTGTACCAGGTCGCCTTCGACATGCACAGCGAGGGCGTCACCAGCATCGCCACCGACGCCGCCGACCTGCGCGCCTTCGCCGAGTCGTGGACCGTCGCCAAGACGGACCTGTCGGTGTTCATCGGACGCTCGGCGGACGGCTCCCTGGAAGGCGTCCTGGAGTACGCGGTCTCGCTGTTCGACGCGGCGACCGTGGAGCGGGTACGGGAGCAGTTCGTGCGCCTCCTCGAAGAGGTGACCGCCGACCCGTCGGCGCGCCTGGCCGAGGTCGCGCTGCTGTCCGACGCACAGCGGCGCCTGATCGCCACGGAGTGGAACGCCTCCGCCGCGGACTTCGGTGACGCGAGCGTGTGCGCCCGCTTCGAGGAGCAGGCCACCCGTACGCCTGGTGCTCCCGCGGTCGGTTTCGCCGGTGAGGTGGTCACGTACGCGCAGCTCGATGTGCGGGCCAATCAGATCGCGCACCATCTGCGTGCGTCGGGCGTGAGCGGTCCGGGTGCCGTCGTGGGTGTGCTGCTCGACCGCGGCCCGAACCTGGTGGCGAGTCTGCTGGGGGTGTGGAAGGCGGGCGCGGCGTACGTGCCGATCGATCCGTCCTACCCGGCGGAGCGGATCGCCTCGATGCTGGAGAGCGCGGAGGCGGGCACCGTCCTGACGCATTCCGCGTACGCGGATCGTTTCGGTGGTGACCTGGACGTGATCCTGGTGGACCGGCATGCGTCCTTGATCGATGGGCGGCCGCGGTCCGCGCCGGAGCGCGTGGAGGATGCCGAGGCGCTGGCGTACGTCATCTTCACGTCGGGTTCGACGGGCCGGCCCAAGGGTGTCGCGGTCACGCACCGGGGTCTGGCCAATCACGTCGCCTGGGCGGCCCGGGATCTGGCCTCGCGGGGGACGACGGGTGCGCCGCTGTTCTCCTCGGTGGCCTTCGACCTGGTGGTTCCCAACCTGTGGGCGCCGCTGGTCACGGGCCAGCGGGTGCACACCATCGCGCAGGACACCGACACGGCCGACCTGGCACGGGAGTTGGTGGCGGCGGGCCCGTTCAGCTTCGTCAAGCTGACGCCCGGACATCTGGAGGTGCTGGCGGCGCAGCTGACCGCGCGGGAGGCTTCCGCTCTGGCGCCGGTGCTGGTGGTCGCCGGTGAGGCGTTGACGCGGGCGACGGTGGAGCGGTGGCGGGCGCTGGCGCCCGGGACCGAGCTCGTCAACGAGTACGGGCCGACCGAGGCCTCCGTCGGCACCTGCGTCTTCCCCGTCACCGAAGCCGAGACCGGCGAGGTCATGCCGATCGGCCGCCCGCTGCCCAACATGACGATGTACGTCCTCGACGAGCGGCTCGCTCTCGTGCCCGTCGGAGTGCCCGGCGAGCTGTACGTCGGCGGTACCGGCGTGGCGCGCGGCTACGCGGGCCGGCCCGGTCTGACGGCGGAGCGTTTCGTGCCGGACCCGTACGGCCCGGCGGGCGCTCGCCTGTACCGCACCGGCGACCTCGCCAGGACCCGCCCGGACGGCTCCGTGGAGTTCCTCGGCCGCCTCGACGACCAGGTGAAGATCCGTGGCTATCGCATCGAACCCGGCGAGATCCAGACCGTCGTCGCCGAGCACCCGGCGGTTCGTGAGGCGGTCGTGGTGGCGCGTCAAACGGCGGCTGGCGACCATCAGCTCGTCGCGTACCACGTCCCGTGGGACGACGCGGAGGTGAGCACGGCCGACGAGCTCGCGGCGCACTGTGCCGCGCGGCTGCCGGAGTACATGCTCCCCGGCCACTACGTCCCGCTGGCCGAGATCCCCCTCAACGCCAACGGCAAGACCGACAAGCGGGCCCTGCCCGCACCGGACGCCGCCGCCACGGACGCCCCGCAGGGCCGGATCGCTCCGCGCACCGCCACCGAGGAACGCCTCGCGGAGATCTGGACCGAGCTCCTCGCGGTCGAGCCCGGCATGACGGACAGCTTCTTCCACTCCGGCGGCAACTCGATCCTGGCGATCCGCCTGATCGCCCGCATCCAGGAGGAGTTCGACATCGACTTCACGGTCCGGGCGGTCTTCGAGGGCCCGACGGTGGCTCAGCTGGCCGTGGCCGTGGAACGGGAGATCTTCGCGGACCTCGACGGACAGGACGCGGCCGGCGGGCCACGCCTGTCGGATCCCGACGAGGCGGTGGACGCCGACGACCCGTCCGGCATCGCCGACCCGCCGGAGCCCGAGGGCCCCTCGGAGCCCGACGACCCGTCCGGCCTCTTCCGGCCCGCGGACCTCGACGACCCGTCCGGTCTCGCCGGCGCCTCCACCCACCACCCCGACCCCGCGATCAACGGCCACGCGCCGGTCAAGGAGACAGCATGAGCACCGGTGCCGACACGCCCCCGGGCATCGACACGGACGAGGCACGCGACATGATCGTGCGGCAGCGGCTCGCCGGGCGGCGGCGTGCGCGCAGAAGCGCGATACCCAAGGCGGACCGGAACGCCCCGCTGCGCCTGTCGTACGGGCAGGAGCAGATGTGGTTCCTCAACCGCCTCGACCCCGACAGCACCCAGTACCTCGTCCCGCTGCTCGTCCGGCTGACCGGGGCCCTGGACGCCGGCGTCCTGGCCGACGCCTGGCAGCGGCTCACCGACCGGCACGAGATCCTGCGCACCCGCTACGGGCTGCACGGCGAGGAGCCGGTGCAGATCGTCTCCGAGCGGGAGCGGGTCACGCTGCCCCTCGAAGACCTCACGCACCTGCCCGGGGACGAGCGCGAGGCACGCGTCCAGGCCGTCGTCACCGGCGAGGTCTTCGTGCCGTTCGACCTGGAGCGCGACCTGCCGGTGCGGGCCCGTCTGATCCGGCTCGGCGACGAGGAGCACGTGCTCGCCGTCGTCTTCCACCACATCGCCTGCGACGCCTGGTCCACCGAGATCGTCGGGCAGGAACTCAGCGCCCTGTACGCCGCCCTCGTGAAGGGGGAGCAGCCGAGGCTGCCCGACGTCGCCGTCCAGTACGCCGACTTCGCCGCCTGGCAGCGCGCCGAGATGTCCGGCGCCACCCTGGAGCGGCACCTCGACCACTGGAAGGGTGAGCTGGCGGGCATCACGCCGATCGAGCTGCCCACCGACCGGCCCCGCAAGGCCGTCAGGGACGCGAGGGGTGACACGGTCGCCTTCTCCGTCCCGGCCGTACTCGCCGCCCGCGTGCAGGAGTTCGCCCGGGAGCGGGCGGCCACCCCCTTCATGGTCGTGCTCGCCGCGTTCCAGAGCCTGCTGGCCCGGCACACCGGTTCCGCCGACGTCACCGTGGGCACGGTCGTGTCCGGGCGGGGGCGCCCCGAGCTGCAGGGCATGCTCGGGTACGGCATCAACACGCTGGCGCTGCGCGGGAGATGGGCCGACGGAACCTCCTTCCGCGATCTCGTCGACGCCACCAAGGGCACCGTCCTCGGCGCCTTCGACCACCAGGGCGTCCCGTTCGCCCGGCTGATCGACGCCGTGCAGCCCGAGCGCGACCTGTCCCGCAACCCGCTCTTCGACGTCGCCCTGACCATGCACGGCGAGCGCACCGGCGCCTTCGCCCTGCCGGGCATCGCCGCAGAGCCGTACCGGGCCGAGGGCGACGCCGCCAAGTACGACCTCGACCTTCAGCTGCGCCAGGACGCCGACGGCACGCTGCACGGGCACCTGGAGTACGCCGTCGAGCTGTTCGACCGGGCCACCGCCGAGCGCCTCACCGGGCAGCTCGTCCGCCTCCTCGACGCGGCGACCGCGGACCCGGACGCCGACCTGGCTCACCTGTCCTTCCTCGGCGCGGACGAGGTGCGCCTGCTCACGCAGGGCGCGGCCGTCACCGGCGAGGTCACCCGCACCGTCCACCGGGCCTTCGAGGAGCAGGCGGCCCGCACCCCGGACGCCGTCGCCGTGCACGCCGCCGGCGAGGAGCTGACGTACGCCGAGCTCAACGAGCGCGCCAACCGCATCGCCCACCACCTCGTCGGCCTGGGCGTCGGCCAGGAGACCCTGGTCGGTGTCTGCCTGGAGCGCGGCGCCGACCTGATGCCCGCCCTGCTCGGCGTCCTCAAGGCGGGCGGCGCCTATCTGCCGCTCGACCCCTCGCAGCCCGCCGACCGCATCGGTTACATGCTCCAGGACGCCGCGGCCCCGGTCGTGGTGACCGAACGCGCCCACGCGGAGCTCCTGAACGGTCTGCACGACGGGCCCGTCCTCGTCCTCGACGGGGAGGAGGGCCGCGCCGCGCTGGCCGCCCGGCCGGTCACGGACCCGGCCCCGCGGACCGACGCCGACAGCCTGGTCTATGTCATCTACACCTCGGGCTCCACCGGCCGCCCCAAGGGCGTCGGCCTCACCCACGCCAACGTGGAGCGCCTGTTCACGGTCTGCGCGGACCAGACCGGGTTCCGCACCGACGACGTGTGGACGCTGTTCCACTCCTACGCCTTCGACTTCTCCGTGTGGGAGATGTGGGGCGCGCTGCTGCACGGCGGCCGGCTCGTCGTCGTGCCGAAGGACGTCTCGCGCGACCCGTCCGCGTTCCTCGACCTGCTCGTCGAGCAGCGCGTGACGGTGCTCAACCAGACGCCGTCCGCGTTCCGCGCCCTGGTCGCCGCCGCCCGCGAGGGCGATCCGAGGGTCGGCGAACTGGCCCTGCGCACCGTGGTCTTCGGTGGCGAGAAGCTCGAAGTCGCCGACCTGCGGCCGTGGGCGGACCGACTCGGCCTGAACACCCCCACGCTCGTCAACATGTACGGCATCACGGAGACCACCGTGCATGTCACGCACCACCTCCTCGACGAGGACGACCTCGCCCGGGGCTCCGTCAGCCCGGTCGGCGTCCCCCTCGACGACCTCGCCGTCCGCATCCTCGACGCGCACGGCAACCTGGCACCGATCGGGGTGCCCGGAGAGATCCACGTCGCGGGCCGCGGCGTCGCCCGCGGCTATCGCGGCCGCCCCGCCCTGACCGCCGAGCGGTTCGTGCCCGACCCGTACGGGGCGCCGGGCGACCGTCTGTACCGCAGCGGCGACATCGCGCGCCGCCTGGCCGACGGCAGCCTGGAGTTCCTGGGCCGCAACGACGCCCAGGTGAAGATCCGCGGCTTCCGCATCGAGCTCGGTGAGATCAACGCCGCGCTCACGGCGCTGGACGGTGTGCGTGACGCCGTCGTCGTGGTCCGGGAGGACACCCCGGGCGACAAGCAGCTCGTCGCCTACGTCGTCCCCGCCGGCGGCGCCGCCCCCGACCCCGCCGGGCTGCGCGCCCTGCTCGCCCGCGAACTGCCCGAGTACATGGTCCCGGCGACGTTCGTCACCCTCGACGCGCTGCCACTGACCGACAACGGCAAGCTCGACACCAAGGCGCTTCCCGCGCCCGCCGCGCACGTGGCCGCATCCGAGTACGTCGCGCCGCGCTCCGGCCTGGAGGAGCGCACCGCCGCCGTCTGGGGCGAGGTCCTCGGTGTCGACCGGGTCGGCGTCCACGACAGCTTCTTCGACCTGGGCGGACACTCGCTGCGCGCCATCACCCTCGCGGGCCGGCTGCGCGAGGCGGGACTCGACGTCGGCGTCCGCGACCTGTTCGAGTACCGCACCGTGGCCCTGCTGTGCGAGCAGCTCGCCGACCGGGCGCCGGTCACCACCACCCACGGCGTACGCCCGTTCGCCCTCATCGGCGACGAGGACCGGGCCGGGCTGCCCGAAGGCGTCGTGGACGCCTACCCGATGTCGCAGGTGCAGATCGGCATGGTCGTCGAGATGCTCAGCGACAGCGGCCGGCACCCGTACCACAACGTCACGTCCTTCCGGGTCCCCGACGACCGCTCCTTCGACCTCGAGGCGCTGCGCGCGTCGGTCGCCTCGGCCGTCGCCCGGCACGATGTGCTGCGCACGTCCTTCGACCTCAACTCCTACGTCGTGCCGATGCAGTTGGTGCACGAGCAGGTCGAACTGCCGGTGGAGGGACGCGATCTGCGGGGCCTCGGCGACGAGGCGGTGCGGGACGCGCTGCGCGCCTTCACCGAGGAGGAGCGCTCCCGGCTGATCCCGCTGGACAGCGCGCCGCAGCTGCGCCTGTACGGCACGGCCTGCGACGACGGCAGCTGGTGGCTGACGATCACCGAGTGCCACGCGATCCTCGACGGCTGGAGCCACCACTCCCTCCTGATGGAGATCGTCGAGGGCTACCACCGGGCCCGCGACGGGCAGCCCGTGGACGCGCCGGACGCCCCCGCCGTGCGGTTCGCCGACTTCATCGCCGCCGAGGTCGCCTCCCGGGAGGCCGGCGACGACCGCGCGTACTGGACCGGCATCATCGAGGGCCACACGCCCTTCACGCTCCCCGAGGCCTGGGCGGGCGACGGGGTCGCGGGCGCCCCGCACCGGGTCAAGGTCCCCTTCCACGATCTGGAGCCGCGGCTGCGTGCCCTGGCGTCCACCGCCGGCGCCTCGCTCAAGAGCGTGCTGCACGCCGCCCATCTGAAGGTCCTCAGCACGGTCACCGGTGACGAACGCTTCTTCACCGGCCTGGTGTGCAACGCCCGCCCCGAGGCCCTCGGCGCCGACGGCCTGTACGGCATGCACCTCAACACGCTGCCGTTCGCCTTCGACGGCGCCTCCGGCACCTGGCGCGACCTGGTGCGCCGGGTCTTCGAGCGCGAGGTCGAACTGTGGCCGCACCGCGGCTACCCGATGCCCGACATCCAGCGGCAGGCCGAGGAGGGGCAGCGGCTCGTCTCGGTCCGCTTCAGCTACCACGACTTCGACCAGGTCGACCGCGACCGGGTCGACTACCTGGCGAGCATCGACGACAGCCCCACCGAGTTCCCGCTCGGTGTCTCGGCCCGCCTCGGCCACCTGTTCCTGACCGGCGGCCGCAAGCACGTGTCCGCCGAGGCCCTGGACCGCCTCGCGGGCACCCTGCGCGAGGTCCTCGTGGCGATGGCCGCGGACCCGGAGGGCGATGCGGCTGCCTCGTACCTCCCCTCCGCCACCAGGAAGACGCTCCTGGAACAGGGCACGGGCGAGCGTGCCGACTTCGGTGACGCGAGCGTGTGCGCCCGCTTCGAGGAGCAGGCCGCCCGCACTCCCGGGGCGCCCGCGGTCGGTTTCGCCGGTGAGGTGGTGACGTACGCGCAGCTCGATGTGCGGGCCAATCAGATCGCGCACCATCTGCGTGCGTCGGGCGTGAGCGGTCCGGGTGCCGTCGTGGGTGTGCTGCTCGACCGCGGCCCGGATCTCCTGGCGAGTCTGCTGGGGGTGTGGAAGGCGGGCGCGGCGTATGTGCCGATCGATCCGTCCTACCCGGCGGAGCGGATCGCCTCGATGCTGGAGAGCGCGGGCGCGGTCACCGTCCTGACGCACTCCGCGTACGCCGACCGCTTCGGCGGTGACCTGGGTCTGGTTCTCGTGGACCGGCATGCGTCCGTGATCGATGGGCGGCCGCGGTCCGCGCCGGAGCGTGCGGAGGATGCCGAGGCGCTGGCGTACGTCATCTTCACGTCGGGTTCGACGGGCCGGCCCAAGGGTGTGGCGGTCACGCACCGGGGTCTGGCCAACCATGTCGCCTGGGCGGCCCGGGACCTGGCCTCGCGGGGGACGACGGGTGCGCCGCTGTTCTCCTCGGTGGCCTTCGACCTGGTCGTCCCCAACCTGTGGGCGCCGCTGGTCACGGGCCAGCGGGTGCACACCATCGCGCAGGACACCGACACGGCCGACCTGGCACGGGAGTTGGTGGCGGCGGGCCCGTTCAGCTTCATCAAGCTGACCCCCGGGCACGTCGACGTCCTGGCCTCCCAGCTGACCGCTCAGGAGGCCTCTGCTCTGGCGCCGGTGCTGGTGGTCGCCGGTGAGGCGTTGACGCGGGCGACGGTGGAGCGGTGGCGGGCGCTGGCGCCCGGGACCGAGCTCGTCAACGAGTACGGGCCGACCGAGGCCTCCGTCGGCACCTGCGTCTTCCCCGTCACCGAAGCCGAGAACGGCGAGGTCATGCCGATCGGCCGCCCGCTGCCGAACATGACGATGTACGTCCTGGACGCGCAGCTCGACCAGGTCGCGGTCGGTGTCGCGGGCGAGCTGTATGTCGGCGGTACCGGCGTGGCGCGCGGCTATGCGGGCCGGCCCGGTCTGACGGCGGAGCGTTTCGTGCCGGACCCGTACGGGCCGGCGGGCGCTCGCCTGTACCGCACCGGTGACCTCGCCAGGACCCGCCCGGACGGCGCCGTGGAGTTCCTCGGCCGCCTCGACGACCAGGTGAAGATCCGCGGCTATCGCATCGAACCCGGCGAGATCCAGACCGTCGTCGCCGAGCACCCGGCGGTCCGCGAGGTGGTCGTCGTCCCGCACGAGACGGCGACGGGAGACATCCAGCTCGTCGCGTACTACGTCCCGTCCGGCTCCGGCACGAGTGCCGCCGAACTCGCCGAGCACAGCGGTGCCCGGCTGCCCGACTACATGCTCCCGGCGGCCTACGTCGCCCTCGACGAGATCCCTCTCAACGCCAACGGCAAGACCGACAGGCGGGCCCTGCCCGCGCCGGACGACACCGGCCCGGACGGCGGCACGTCCTATGTCGCGCCGCGCACCATCACCGAGGCACGGGTGGCGGCCATCTGGTCGCAGGTCCTCGGCCTGGAGCGGGTCGGCGTCCTGGACGGCTTCTTCGAGCTGGGGGGCCACTCCATCCGCGCGGTCGCCCTGGTCGGTGCCCTGCGTACGGCCGGCTTCGACGTCGGCGTGCGGGAGGTCTTCGAGTACCGCACGGTCGCCGAGCTGAGCGAGTTCCTCACCGGGCGCCCGGCGCCGCAGGAGAGCGCCGCGCCCGTCGAGCCGTTCGCACTGCTCGCCGACGAGGACCGGGCCGGGCTGCCCGAGGGTGTCGTGGACGCGTACCCGATGTCGCAGGTCCAGCTCGGCATGCTCGTCGAGATGCTCGCCGACGACGAACGGCGGGTCTATCTGAACGTCGCGTCGTTCCGCATCACCGACGGCACCCCGTTCGACGCGGACGCCCTGCGCGCCGCCCTCGACGTGGTCACCGGACGGCACGAGATGCTGCGGACCTCCTTCGACCTGGACGCCTTCACCCAGCCGCTGCAGATCGTGCACCCGAAGGCCCGGATCCCGCTGACCGTCGAGGACCTGCGGCAGCTGTCGGAGGGCGCTCGCGAGCTGCGCATACGGAACATCATGAGCGAGGAGCGGGCCCGCGGGCTCGATCTCGCGGCGGCACCGCTGCTGCGCATGACCGCCCAGGTCGAGGCCGACGACTCCTGGCGACTCGTCGTCACCGTCTCGCACGCCATCACCGAGGGCTGGAGCCACCGCGCCCTCCTGATGGAGCTCCTCGACGTCTACCGCGCCCTGCGCGAGGGCGGCGCCCCCGCTCCCGTCGAGGCCCCGCCGGTGCGTTACGCCGACTTCATCGCGGCCGAACTGGCCTCCCTGGACTCGGCGGAGGACCGGACGTACTGGCAGGACCTCATCGGCCGGTACGCACCGTTCGCGCTGCCCGCCGACTGGGCGGGGGACCCCGCCGAGCCGAGCGAGAAGTACCGGCTCGCCGTGCCCGTGCACGACCTGGAACCGCGCCTGCGCACCCTCGCCACCCAGGCACGGGCGTCGTTCAAGAGCGTGCTGCTCGCCGCCCACCTGAAGGTCATGAGCACCCTCACCGAGGAGGACGGCTTCTTCAGCGGCCTGGTGTGCAGTGCCCGCCCCGAGATGCCCGGCGCGGAACGCGTCTACGGCATGTACCTCAACACCCTGCCGTTCGCCTTCGACCGCACCGCGGGCAGCTGGACCGACCTGGTCCGCCAGGTCTTCGCCCGCGAGGCCGAGGTCTGGGACCGCCGGCGGTTCCCGATGCCGGTCATCCAGCGGGACGCGGGCGCCGGCCGTCTGCTCCACGTCCGGTTCAGCTACCAGGACTTCGACCACGTCGACGACAAGCTCGTCGACGCCGGGGCCAGTGGCGGCGAGGGCGGCACCGAGTTCGCGCTCGCGGTCTCGGCGGTCTCCGGGCACCTGCTGCTCACCACGCACACCCACGCCCTGGCCCGCGCGCGGGGCGAGCGTCTGACCACCCTGTACCGGCAGGTCCTGGAGGCCATGGCCGACGACCCGCAGGGCAGCGCCCAGGACACCTGCCTGCCCGCACAGGAGCGGGAGTGGCTGCTCGCGCAGAACGACACGGCCCGCGACTTCCCGGAAGCGACCGTCCTGCAGCGCTTCGAGGAACAGGTGGCCCGCACCCCCGACGCCGTCGCCCTACGGCACGCGGGCGGCGAGCTGTCGTACGCCGAACTCGACGCCCGGGCGACCCGGTTCGCCTACCGGCTGCGCGCGGCGGGCGTCGGCGCCGAGTCCACGGTGGGCGTGCTGCTCGACCGCGGACCGGACCTGCTCGCGACGCTGCTCGCGGTGTGGAAGGCGGGCGGCGCCTACGTGCCGATCGACCCGTCCTACCCGGCCGAGCGCATCGCCTCCATGTGCGAGAGCGCGGCCGCGCGGCTCGCCGTGACGCAGGAGGGCTACGCGGACCGCTTCCCCGGTGGGGTGCCGGTGCTGGACATCGCCCGGCTGGCCGACGGCACGGGCGAGTTCGGTGCGGTGGCCCGGGCCGACGATCCCGAGCGGCTCGCCTACGTCATCTTCACCTCCGGTTCCACCGGGCGCCCCAAGGGCGTCCAGGTCCCGCACCGGGGCCTGGCCAACCACGTCGCCTGGGCGGCGGACGAGCTCGCCGCGCGGGGCACGGGCGGTGCCCCGCTGTTCTCCTCGGTCGCCTTCGACCTGGTCGTCCCCAACCTGTGGGGGCCGCTGGTCACCGGCCAGGCGGTGCACGTCGTCCCGCAGGACACGCAGCCCGCCGACCTGGCGGCCGCGCTGCTCGACGGCGGCCCGTACAGCTTCGTCAAGCTGACCCCGGGCCACCTGGACATCCTCACCGAGCAGCTCACCACCGAGCAGGTCGACCGGCTCAGCCGGGTCTACGTCGTCGCGGGCGAGGCCCTGCCGGGCTCCACCGCCAACCGGTCCCTCGAAGTCCTCGGCTCCGGCCGCATGATCAACGAGTACGGGCCGACCGAGGCGTCCGTGGGCTCCACCATCCACCCCGTCACCGACCACGTCGCGCTCGACGTCGTCCCGATCGGCCGCCCGCTGCCGAACATGACGGCGTACGTCCTGGACGCGGCGATGCGCGAGGTGCCGGCCGGTGTGGTCGGCGAGCTGTACGTCGGCGGCACGGGCGTGGCGCGCGGGTACGCGGGCCGGCCCGACCTGACGGCCGAGCGGTTCGTGCCCGACCCGTACGGGCCGGCGGGCAGCCGCCTGTACCGCACGGGCGACCGGGTCCGGATGCGGGCCGACGGGAACATCGAGTTCCTCGGCCGCCTCGACGACCAGGTCAAGATCCGCGGCTACCGCGTCGAACTCGGCGAGGTCCAGGCCGTGCTGGCGGCCCACCCGGCCGTCCGGGACGCCGTGGTCGCCGTGCACGAACCGACGCCCGGCGACAGGCGACTCGTCGCCTACTGCGTGCCCGCGGAAGGACGGCCGCTGCCGGACGCCGCGGCTCTCGCCGAGGACTGCGGGGCGCTGCTGCCGGAGTACATGGTGCCCTCCGCGTTCGTCGCCCTGGACGCGATCCCGCTCAACGCCAACGGCAAGGTCGACCGCAAGGCGCTGGCCGCGCCCGACCGTTCGGCGATGCGCTCGGGCCGCGAGTTCGTGGCGCCGCGCACCGACACGGAACGCACGCTCGCCAAGATCTGGTCCGAGGTGCTCGGTGTCGACGAGATCGGTGTGCACGACGAGTTCTTCGAGCTCGGCGGACACTCGATCCTGATGATCCAGGTGCTCGCGGCGGCCCGCCGCGAGGGTCTCGCGGTCTCGGTCTGGCGCATGTACCAGCACGGCACGCTCGTCGACCTGGCCGCGGCCATCGACGAGGACAGGGCGGCCGCCGCCGCGGAGGAGGCCGCCCAGGCCGCCGAGGCGGAGCCCGCACCGGTCGAGGTCCCGGCCGAGCTGCTCGCCTCACTCCTGCGGCAGGCCGCCGGCGGCGACGCCACGCGCCTCACCGAGGGGCCGCTCGCCCAGGTCGCGGCCCTGCTCGGCGGAGCGCCGGCCACCGCCGAAGCCCAGGAGACGGTCGCTCTCGACGACCTGGACGCCCTCATGGCCGAGCACCGGGTGCCCGGCGTGAGCCTGGCCCTGCTCGGCGCGGACGGCTCGGTGCGCACCCACGCGGCCGGCGTCCTCGCGGTGGACGGCGACCGTCCGGTGACCCCGGACACGCTGTTCCAGGTCGGTTCGATCAGCAAGCACGTGGCGGCGTTCGCGACCCTGCGGCTCGTCGCCGAGGGGCGCATCGGCCTCGACGACTCCATCGACACGCACCTGACGTCCTGGCGCCTCGACGATTTGGACTCGGCACCCGGCGCGGTGACCGTCCGGCACCTGCTCGGGCACACCGCCGGGCTCGCCCGGCACCGCAGCGTCGGATTCCCGCCGGGCGGCGAGGTCCCCACCCTGCTGGACCTCCTGGAGGGCACGGGCGCGGTCTCGACCCCGCGCGTGCGCCGCCAGCTGGTGCCCGGCTCCACGTTCCGCAAGTCCAGCACCCACTACTGGGTCCTCCAGCAGCTCCTGGAGGACGTCACCGGTGAGGCGTTCCAGGACCTCGCGCACCGCCTGGTCCTCGCGCCGCTCGGCATGACGGGCAGCAGCTTCGACCAGGACTTCCCGCGCACGTCGGGGCGGCCGGTGGCACTCGGCCACCACGTCAAGGGCGTGGCCATGGAAGGGGGCTGGCGCGAACGCGCCCACCTCGCCGCCGCTGGACTGTGGACGACGGCCGAGGACATCGCCCGGCTCGCCCGGCAGGTGCGGGCCTCACTCCTGGGCCACGAGGGGGCGCTGCTGCCCCGCGCCGTCGCCCAGGAACTGCTCGCCACCCACCCGGGCAGCTTCTACGGCCTCGGCACCATCGTCGACGACACCGGCGGCGACGCCGAGTTCGGGCACGGCGGCGAACCCGCCGGCTACTGGAACCTCTCGCTCTCCCACCTCGGCAGCGGCGTCGGCCTGGTCGCCCTCACCAACTCCGACAGCGGCAAGGGCGTCGTCAAGCACCTGACCGCCCGGCTCGGCAAGGACGAAGAGTCCTTCGGCAAGGGCGAGTTGATGGCCGAGTGGGCGGCCGCCGGCACCGGCTCCGCCGCCCCCGCCGATCATCCGCTGCTCAGCCCCGTCGTCACCGACGAGGAGCGGGCATGACCACCCACGGCCCGCGTATGGCCACCACCCCCGGCCCGCGAACGGCCGCCACCACCCCCGGCCCGCGAACGGCCACCACCACCCAGGAGGACCCTGTGCACCACCCCCGCACACGCCACCTCATCTCCGTCGACGACCTCACCGACGACGACCTGCGCACCCTGGTGGCGGACGGTGTCGCCTTCCGCGCCGCCGACCGCAAGGGCGGCCCGAAGCCGCTGCGGGACGAGGTCGTGGGGATCTACTTCAGCAAGACGTCCACCCGCACCCGTACCGCCTTCTCCAGCGGCGCCCTGCGCCTGGGCGCCTCCGTGATCACCTACGGGCCCGGCGACCTCCAGCTCAACACCGGCGAGACCAGCGAGGACACCGGGGCCGTGCTCTCCCGCATGCTCGACGTCCTGGTGGCCCGCACCGCGGGTGACGAGGCGGAGATGCGGGCCTGGGCGAGCCAGCGGCGGATGTCCGTCGTCAACGCGATGAGCGCCGGGGAGCACCCCACCCAGGCCCTCACCGACCTCACCACGCTGTGCGCGCACTTCGGCCGGCTGGACGGGCTGCGCGTCCTGTACGTGGGGGAGGGCAACAACTCGGCCTCCGCGCTCGCCCTCGCCCTGAGCCGCTTCCCGGGCACCGAGCTGGAAATGCGCACCCCGCCCGGCTACGGCCTCGACCCGTCCTATCTCGCCCGGGCCGAGGCGCACGCCGCCCGCACCGGCGCGAGCGTGCGCGAACGCCACGACATGGACGACCTGCCCGCCGACGTCGACGCCGTCTACACCACGCGCTGGCAGACCACGGGCACCACCAAACCCGACCCGGACTGGCGGGACGTCTTCGCCCCGTTCCAGGTGGGCGCGCGGCTGTGGGAGACCAGCCCCAAGGCGGTGTTCCTGCACGACCTGCCCGCGCACCGCGGCGACGAGGTGACGGCCGAGGTCCTCGACGGGCCGCACAGCATCGCCTTCGAGCAGGCCGAGAACAAGATGCACAGCGCGATGGCCGTCCTGAAGTGGTGCCGGGCGGGCGGCCCGGCCGCACCGGGAGAGTGAGCGTCACCGACGGCCGGACGTCTCCCGCGCACCCGCAGGCGAAGGGGCCGGATCCGGTCCCGCTGCGACGCAACCGCGACTACCTCATGCTGTGGAGCGGCGCCGGGCTCACCCTGCTCGGCTCCCGCGCCACCTCGGTCGCCTACCCGCTGCTGCTGATCTGGTCCACCGGATCGGCGGCGGCGGGAGCGGTGGCCGCCTTCGCGGCTCAACTCCCTCATCTGCTGGTGCAGTTGCCCGCCGGCGCGCTCGTCGACCGGTGGAACCGGCGCCGCACGATGCTCGTGTGCAGCGCGGGCTGCGCCGTCTCCACGGCGAGCGTGGTCACGGCGGTCGCGGTGGGCCAGGTCCACTTGGCCCACCTGGCGGTGGCCGCGTTCGCCGAGGGATCGCTGATGGTCTGCCACCGCCTCGCCGAACGGGCCTGCGTCCGCCAGGTCGTGCCGGCGTCGCAGCTCACCGCGGCGCTCGCCGGGAACGAGGCGCGGGGGCGGGCCGCGGGCCTGCTCGGACAGCCGCTCGGCAGCGCCGCGTTCGCCGCCGCCAGGTGGTCGCCGTTCCTGCTCGGGAGCGTCGCGCACCTGCTGTCACTGCTCGCCGTCCTGTGCGTCAGGGCGCCGTTCGGCGGCAGACCGGCGGCCGCCCGGCGCAGGCTCGGGCCCGAGATCGCCGAAGGGCTGCGCTGGCTGTGGCGGCGCCGCTTCCTGCGCCGGATCACACTGCTGATCTCCGGCAGCAACGTGATCTTCCAGGCGCTGGCCCTGCTGCCCGCCTTCGTCCTGTACGAGGACGGGCTCTCGCCCGCGACGGTCGGCGTGATCGCGGCGATCAGCGGGGCGGGCGGCGCCGTCGGCGCCCTGTGCGGCGGCTGGGCCACGCGCCGCATCGGCATGGCCGGCCTGGTCCGCGGGGCGCTCGCGGTGTGGGCGCTGCTCGTGCCCGCCCTCGCCCTGACCCGGCAGCCGCTGCTCCTCGGAGCGCTGCTGGCCGGAATGAGCCTGGTGGGCGGCGCCGTCAACGTCGCCGGCGGCGTCCACCAGGTGCGCACCACACCCGATGCCCTCCAGGGCCGCGTCAACAGCGCGCTGCAGCTGGCGGGTTCGGGCGCCAACGCACTCGGCGCACTCGCCGGCGGAGTGCTCCTCGACTCCCTCGGCGCGGCCCGCACGGCCGCCCTGCTCGGTGCGGCGATGGGCGTCCTGGCGCTCGTCGCCGCGGCCTCCGCCCTGACCCGCCTCCTCGCCGCCGAGGAACAGCAGACCTCTCAGGAACAGCAGCAAGAACCCGTACGAGAACAAGAACAAGAAGGAGAACGCACCTCATGAACACGACCCCCAGTTGGAGTCCGCTGGTCATCACCCCGCAGAGCGCCGGGGTCGAGGCCTCGGCCGCCGGGCTGCTCAGGGTGATCGGCGACACCGCCGCCATCGACGACCAGCTCGTCAAGGAGAAGGCGCTGATCTTCCGCGGCTTCGGCGTCACGCAGGAGGAACTCGACCCGGTCATGGACGAGCTGCTGCCCAACCGGCTCGCCTACGTCCACGGCAACTCGCCGCGCACCAAGGTCGGCAAGAACGTCTACACCTCCACGGAGTACCCGCAGGAGTTCACCATCTCGATGCACAACGAGATGTCGTACGCCCACGCCTGGCCGGCCCGTCTGCTCTTCTTCTGCCAGAAGGCCGCCGAGACCGGCGGCGCCACGCCGGTGACCGACTCCGCCCTCTGGCTCGAGTCCCTGGACCCGGAGGTCAGGGAGGCGTTCAAGGGCGGCGTCTGCTACCAGCAGAACCTGCACGGCGGCCTCGGCCTCGGCAAGAGCTGGCAGGACACCTTCGAGACCACCGACCGCGCCGAGGTCGAGGCCTTTCTCGGACAGACCGGCGCCCAGTGGGAATGGAAGCCGGACGGCTCGCTGCGGGTGCGCCAGGTGCGGCCCGCGACCGCTGTGCACCCGGTGACCGGCACGGAGGTCTGGTTCAACCAGTCCGACCAGTGGCACCCGGCGGGACTCGGCGACGACACCGCCGCCGCGCTCGCCCAGATCATGCCCGCCGACGAACTGCCGCAGTCCGTCACATTCGCCGACGGCACGCCCATACCCGACGAGTACGTCCTCCAGATCCGTGACCGGGGCCTGGACGCCGCCGTGAACTGCGACTGGCGCACCGGTGACCTGATGCTCATCGACAACATGCTGGTCTCGCACGGCCGCCGGCCCTTCACCGGAACCCGCCGCGTGCTCGTCGCGATGTCCGACTGAGGTCCGATGAGCACCGCTGAGCGCGATGACCGCGCTCCGTGCGACAGCGGTGGCGTCCATCTGTTCCAGGGCGTACGCCGGGTGCCCGCCCGGTATCCGGCGGTGGCGCCCGCGGGCGTCCGGTTCGGGACGACGCCGTGCCCGTGGCGCGCGGGCCCCCGGCACGGCAGGCCCGTCGCCGGGGCGTCGCACACCGGACCGGAGCCCGAGTCGTCCCACGCGTGGCCGCACGGGGCCCTCGCGGTCACCTGCGCGGGGCAGGCCGTCGCCGCGTCGCCCGTCCTGACCCCGGCAGAACTCACCCATCCCGACGGCCTGCCGGACGGCGGCGCGCCAAGCCGCCGTCCGGCGGTGCCGGACCCGCAAGGAGGCAGTCGTGACAGCGATCGGCGTCGGCATCACCGGGGAGATCGAGTCCTTGCAGGTCCACCCGGAGGACCCAGGCTCCCTCGTCGGCCCCAGCGCCAAGGGCGACGGCGGCGGGCTCGTCGAGGACGTGCCGAGCCGCAATGACCTCTTCGTGGCGCTTGCCGGCCCTGTGGGCCGTGCGGGTCCCGTCGTCCCGCGCACCCGGGAATCCGCGCTGTCCCGTTCCCTGCTCGAACCCTTCGCCTCCTCCAGGAGCTGACCACCACCATGACCACCCATGCGATACCCACCCCGACCGGCGTGCCGGCCCAGGGAGTCGACCTCCCGGGCCATTTCCCCAAGGTCTTCCTCGCACCCGATCCCTCCGTGGAGATCGGCGCGTACCTCACACAGCACCGGGCGGCCGTCCGCGCCGCCCTCGTCGAGCGCGGCGCGGTCCTGCTGCGCGGCTTCGCGGTCGACGGCGTGGACGGTTTCAACGGCTCGGTGCACGCCCTGTCGGGCACCCCGCCGCTGACCTACGCGGAACGCTCCTCGCCGCGCTCCACCATCAAGGGGCAGGTGTACACCTCGACCGACTACCCGGCGGACGAGGAGATCTTCCTGCACAACGAGAACTCGTATCAGTCGGTCTGGCCGCAGACCCTGTACTTCTTCTGCATCGAGCCCGCCCACACGCTCGGCGCCACTCCGCTCGCCGACATCCGCGCCGTCCACGCGGCCATCGACCCCGACGTGCGGGAGGAGTTCACCCGGCGCCGCTGGCGTGTGGTGCGCAACTTCCACGAGGACTTCGGGGTGCCGTGGCAGCAGGCGTTCAACACCGACGACAAGGACCGGGTCGCCGCGTACTGCGCGGAGAAGGGCATCGGCGTGGAGTGGACCGCGGGCGGGCTGCGCACCACAGCGGTGCGCGACGCGGTGCACCGGCACCCGGTGACGGGGGAGAGCGTGTGGTTCAACCACATCACGTTCTTCCACGTCAGCACGGTCGCCCCCGATGTGCGCGACGGACTCCTGGAGATCTTCGCGCCCGAGGACCTGCCCACCAACTCCTACTACGGGGACGGGGCGCCGATCCCCGACGATGTCGTCGCACATCTGCGCCAGTGCTACCGGGACGCGAGCACCCGCTTCGACTGGCAGCGGCACGACGTGCTGGTCGTCGACAACATGCTGGCCGCGCACGCCCGTGAGCCCTTCACCGGCCCGCGCAAGATCGCCGTGGCGATGGCCGAGCCGTCCGACGCCTGACGCCACGGGGCGCCCCCCCCGACACGGATCCGCCGCCGTACCGTTGTCAGGTACGGCGGCGGACTCATGCGCTCCCCGGGGGATTCAGAAGCGCATGCCTGTGCTCGCCGCGGCACGCGCACCGACCTGCGCGACGAGGAGATCGAGGGTCGCGGGCGCCAGGCGGGGGCGTGGACGCCGCGCGTGATAGACGAACGCCGGCGGCAGATTGCCCCACACCGTGCGGCCCGGCACCACCTCTTCGAAGGACGAGCCGAGCATGCGCCGGAAGCGCCGGGCGGACGACAGGTACGTCGCGTGCACATAGCCGAAGGTCGTGAACGCCCCCTGCGGTGCGAGCGACCGGCGTACGGAGTCGAGCGTCGTGCGCTGCGTCGTGAGGTCCAGGCTGGCCCAGGGCAGCCCGCTGATGACGGCGCCCGCCGCACCCAGCCCGCACTCGGCGAGCAGCCGCGGCAGAGCGGCCGCCTCGTCGTTCAGGACCTGCACGCGCGGGAAGCGCTCGGCGAGCGACGACGCGAGCCGGGGGTTGATCTCCACGGCCAGGTGATGGCCGCGACCGCCGAGGAGCTCCTGGATCAGTCCGGTGAACGCCCCGGTGCCGGGCCCGAGTTCGACGACCACCGGGTCGCCGGACTCGGGCACGGGCAGGGTCACCTCGGTGGCCAGCCGGCGCGAACTGGGAGCCATGGCACCGACCTCCCGGGGACTGCGCAGGAACTCTCTGAACAACGACCCGGGTGCGGCGGTCTCACTCGTCAACTTCTGTGCCTCTCGGGCTCGTAGGGATCGGTGGATCGGCCGGTACGTCCGCGGCGGGACTACTCGCGCATGCCCGCCAGCTCCACCGGCCGGGTGCGCAGGGCGAACGACGCGGGCAGGGTGGCCGCGAGGACCGCGAGGAAGGCGCTCGCGGCGATCACCGCGCCCACCGTAGGCCATGGCACGACGATCGTGGAGCGCACGTCGAGCAGGCCGAGGGCGGTGCGGACGCCGAGCAGGTTCACCGCCGAGACGGCGGCGCCGAGCACCGCGCCGACCACCACGACCATCACCGACTCGACGGCGACCAGGCGCAGCACCTGGAGCTTCGTCGCGCCCGTCAGGCGCAGCGCGGCGAGGTCGCGGACCCGGTCCGTGGTCGCCATGACCAGCGTGTTGGCCAGCGCGATGCCCGTGTAGACCAGGGCGATGGCCAGGATCATCAGCAGGCCGAGCCGGGTGGACTCGCTGGAGCGCGGGTAGTGCGCGTCGATCCACTGCCCGGCGCCGAGCACCTCGACGCCACTCGCCGCGCCCGCCGCGCGCAGCCGCCGGTCGACGGCGGCCCGGTCCGCGTCGGCGGCGACCTTGATGTCGACGCGGTCGACGCCCGCGCCGGCGGCGTTGCGCTCGGTGAGGTACACGCCGTTGTTGCCGGTGCCGACCCCGAGGACCGCGGCGATCCTGAGGTTCGCCTTGCGGCCGTCGCCCAGCCAGACGGGCACCCGGTCGCCGACGCGCGTGGTCAGCCATTCCTCGTTGACGACGATGCTGTCGTCATCGAGGTCGGTCAGCTTTCCCGCCACGACGGGGAGCTGTGACACCGCGGACAGGTCCGTGCCGCTGCCGACGGCGCGGGCCTCGGAGCGCACGAGGGCGGTGCCCTCCTCCAGGACGGTCACCCCGGTCGAACGGGACGTGCTGACCGTGACGCCGGGGACGGCACGAGCCGCCCGGACGAAGTCGGCGGGCAGCGCCCGGCCCGCGTCGCCCGACGAGGCCACGTAGTCGGCCCGCGTCTGGGCGCGGGCCTCGGCGGCCTTGGCCTCGTTGATGGTGGCGGTCGTGCCCATCAGGGAGCAGGCGAGCGCCACGGTGATGATGACCGGCGCCGCCACGGCCGCCGTCCGGCGCACTCCCGCCGCCGCGTTCTCCCGCGCCAGCATGCCCACGGCGCCCGGCAGCCGGGCGGGCAGCCAGGTCAGCAGCCGGGTCAGCGGCCGTACCAGAAGCGGCGCGAGCAGGGCCATCGCCACGATGAGCAGCATCGGCTGGGTGATGTACGTCTTGCGCTTCAGCACGTCGCCGGGGTCGTCCACCAGCGCCGTCACCAGCAGGCCGAGGCCCGTGAGCAGCACGGCGGCGGCCACCAGGAGGCGGCTCCACGGCATCGTGCCGCTGTCGACGGCGGACTCCCGCAGCGCCGCCGTCGGGCCGGTGCGGCCCGCACGGAAGGACGCCACGACGACGCCGCACAGGGCCACCGTCAGGCCGGTCCAGAAGGCGACATGGAGCGGCCAGGCCTGCTCACCGATCCGGAACCAGGCCGGGGCGAGGCCCTGCCCCGACATCCACGAGGCGAGCCGCGGCGCGGCCCACCGGCCCAGCCAGCACCCCGCGCCCGATGCGAGCACCCCGATCACCAGGGCCTCCGCGTAGACCATGCGCCGCACCTGACCGGGTGTCGCGCCCGCCATCCGCAGGAGTCCGAACTCCCGCCTGCGCTGCGCCACCGCGAAGGTGAAGGTCGAGGCGACCACGAACACCGACACGAACGCGGTGATGCCGGCCGCGGTGCCGAGCAGGGCGTTCACGGAGACCAGGGCCTCCTTGTCGCGGTCCGGGTCGGGGTCGGCGCGCCGCCGGTCGTCGCCGGTGAGGACGGTCATGCCCGAGCCGGTACCGAGCGCCGCGCGGACGGCGGCCGGGTCGGCGTCCACCGTCACCCGGTCGATCCGCGGTGACAGGCGCGCGGCCTCGGCGGCGGTGAAGAACACCGCCGACTCGAAGCCGGCCGCCGGCACCGTGCCGACCACGGTGCGGGTGGCGGCGTCCTCGGGCGTGGTCACCTGGATCCGGTCCCCGGTGCGCACCTGCGCGGCGGGCCCGGTCGTGACGACGACTTCGCCGGGCGCTGAGGGGGCGCGTCCGGAGGTGAGACGGTACGGCGTGGCCGCGGCGACGGCCCACGAGTGGCCCACGAGCGCGGTGTCCGCACCGAACCGCCGGTCCGCGTCCGGCACCGAGACCGGGAACGTACGGTCCGCGGCGACGGGGCCCACCGTGGCCAGCCTGTCCGCCAGCTTCTCCGGCACCGCGGGGGGGTTGGACAGCGTCGACGTCCGCACCCCGATCGGGGTGTCGGCCTTCACCTCGTCGGTGCCCTGCACCACGACCCGCGCCTCGGCGAACCGTTCGGTGCCCCGCTCCGGCGCGTCGAACGTCGCCGCGAGCGCGAGGCCCGTGGTGGCGATGAGGCCGACGCCGAGCGCGAGCGCGATGAACGAACCGACGAACGTGACCCAGCGGGCGCGCATCCCGCGCAGCGCGAGACTCAGCACGACGCCACCGCCGAGGCCTTCGACGGGACGGCGCTCAGGGCGGTCATCCGCTGGGCGACCTGCTCCGCCGTCGGCGTGTGCAGCTCGCCCTGGACCGTGCCGTCGGCGAGGAAGAGCACCCGGTCCGCGTAGGAGGCGGCGACCGGGTCGTGCGTCACCATGATCACCGTCTGGCCGCGGTCGACCATCCCCCGCAGCAGCGTCAGCACCTCGCGGCTCGTGGTGGAGTCCAGGGCGCCCGTCGGCTCGTCGCCGAACAGCACCTCCGGCTTGGTGACCAGGGCGCGGGCGAGCGCCACACGCTGCTGCTGGCCGCCCGACATCTCACTGGGCCGGTGCCCGGCGCGCTCGCGCAGGCCGACCTTCTCCAGGACGCTCAGGACCTCGGACCGCCTGGGGCGGCGGCCGGCGAGCCGCAGCGGCAGTCCGACGTTCTGCTCGGCGGTCAGCGCGGGCAGCAGGTTGAAGGCCTGGAAGACGAATCCGATGCGCCGCCGGCGCAGCAATGTCAGCTTCTTCTCGCTCAGCCGGGTCAGATCGGTCTCCCCGAGGAAGACCTGGCCCCCGGTCGGCCGGTCGAGCCCCGCGGTGCACTGCAACAGGGTCGACTTGCCGGAGCCCGAGGGGCCCATGACGGCGGTGAAGGTACCCCGAGGGATGTCGAGACTGACCTGGTCGAGGGCGGTGACCGCGTTGTCGCCGGTCCCGTAGGACCGGGTCACGGAGCGGAGCCGGACGGCTGCTTGATTCATGGTGTCCACTCAATCGGGCCCGCTCGACGGTGACATCGCAGCGGGACGGAGTCTTGGGGGTGGAGGTAGCTCCACCCTCCTGTGCACGATGGCTGCACCCGGCACGGAAAGGGCAGAGCGCGGGGCTGCAGGAACCTGCACCGGCAGCGTCCTGCCCGCGCCGTCCCCGCCCGTGGGCCCGGGCGCGACGGATCATGGCGGGGCAGGGTCCCGTCAGGGGCCGACGACAGGGCGAGGGTGGATTCGTATGGGTGTCGCAGGAGCAGGGGGCGTTGTGGGGGCGGGGATCAGGAGCCGCTGGTTCCGGCGCTACCCGGCCACGGACGGGAGCGTCCGGCTGCGCCTCGTCGGCTTCCCGCACGCGGGCGGCACGGCGACCCTCTTCCACGGCTGGGCGGCCCGCCTCCCGCGCGGCGTGGAACTGCTCGCCACCCAGTACCCCGGCCGTCAGGAGCGCCTCGCCGAGCCCTGTGCCGAGTCCATGGAGGAGCTCGCCGACCGCATCACCGACGCCCTGGAGGACGTCCTCGGGCCCGGACTCGGCGCCCCTCTCGCCCTGTTCGGGCACAGCCTCGGCTCCGCCGTCGCCTACGAGGTGGCGCGCCGCCTCGACGAGCGGCACGGCATCGTGCCCGAGCGCGTCGTCGTCTCCGGGCGCGGCGCCCCGCACACCGAACGCGGCGGCGCTCTCCACCTCCTCGACGACGACAGCCTGATCGCCTCGGCCCGAGGCCTCGGGGACCTCGGCTCCGCCGTCTACGACGACCCCGACCTGCGCCCGCTGCTGCTGCCCTCGCTGCGCGGCGACTTCCGCCTCATCGAGTCCTACCGGCCCGCCGAGCCGGCGCCCCTGCGCGCCCCCATCACCGCGGTCGGCGGGGTGGACGACCCGGGCTGCTCCCTGGCCGACCTGCTGTCCTGGCGTCCCCTGACCACGTCCACGTACGAGCACCAGGTCTTTCCCGGCGACCACTTCTACCTCGTACCGAACGAGGCGCAACTCCTGACGTATCTCAACCAGCGGTGGTGAGCGCGGCGTTCGCCTGGGCCTTCCTGCTGCTGAGGTACGAGAGCAGCATCGGCAGGGAGCTGGTCAGCAGCAGCACGGCGCCGCCGGCGGCGAGCACCCCCGAGCCGCCCCACTTCTGCCAGGAGCCGCCCGCGAGCAGCCCGACCGCGACACAACCGGGCGCCCACAGCAGGCTGCCGAGCAGGGACAGGCCCAGGAAGCGGGTCCAGGGCACGCCGACGGCGCCGCACATCACCGGCACCAGCGTGCGCAGCACCGCGTTGAACCGGCCGAGCAGCACCGCCCGCGCGCTGTAGGCGCCGACGGTGTGCAGCGCCGCGCGGTAGCCGGGCGAGCCGGTCACCCGGGCCGGCAGGTTCGCGGCGAGCCTGAGGCCCCACCGGCGCCCCACCAGATGACCGATCACATTGCCCGCCAGCGCGCCGAGCACCGCCATCGCGATCGCGGCGGGCAGCGGCAGCGCGCCGTGGTGCGCGAGGACGCCGCTCGCCATCAAGGCGGTCTGCGAAGGGAACAGCATGCCGAGCAGAGGGAGCGCGGGCTCCGCCATGGGAAGCAGGAAGACGATCAGCAGCGTCAGCCACACGGGCACAGCCGCCAACTGTTCCTGGATCCAGCCCATTTCGGTCCTCTCGCAGTGCCGTCGCCCCGTCGTCCGGAGCCCTTACAGCAGACCGCGCGGGGGCACTCCGGCACATCGCAGCTGGGCCCAGTCCTGTCCGGTAGCCGGTGCCCACCCCGATGGTGGAGCTAGCTGGGTGGTCCGGGCCGGAAAGGTCTCATAACGTGCGGCGCATGCACCCCCCGACGATCTGGACCCGGCTCCATCTGCGCCACTACGTACGCAGCGGCTGGCCCTGGCGCGCGGCGCTGTACCTGCTCAGCAGCGCGGTCCTCGGCATCATCACCCTGCTCACGCTCGTGCTGCTCGCCGTCGCGGGCAGCGTGCTGATCGTGGTCGTCGTCGGCCTTCCGCTGCTGCTCGTGCTCGTCCTCACCGGGGTGCCGCTGGCCTCGGTCGAGCGCCGCCGGCTGCGTCTGATCGACAGCGAGCCGCTCGCCGATCCGCACCGCGAACCCGACCGCACCGGACTGACCGCCTGGCTGCGTACCCGGCTCCAGGAACGCGCCACCTGGCGCGAGCTGGGCTACGCGGTGCTCTTCGGCTTCCTGCTGTGGCCCCTCGAAGCGCTGGTCGTGGGCTCCGTCCTCCTGGTGTGCGGCGGGCTGCTCGCGGTGCCGGTGATGCTGGCGGTCGACGGCGAGGAGGCACGGGTCCTCAAGATGTGGATCGTGGACAGCTGGCCCGGGGCGTTCGGGGCGGCGCTGGCCGGGCTGTTGCTGCTGCCCGTCTTCGCCTACCCGCTCGGCGCGATCGCCGCGGGCCGGGCCGCCCTGACCCGCTTCCTGCTGGCCTCGCCGACCGGCGAACTGAATTCGAAGATCAAGGAGCTGGGCCGCTCCCGCGTCCGTCTCGTGGACGCCTTCGAGGCGGAGCGGCGCCGCATCGAGCGCGATCTGCACGACGGGGCGCAGCAGCGGCTCGTCGCCCTGTCCATGACCCTCGGCCTGGCCCGCCTCGACGCGTCGGACGGGCCGCTCGGCCCGCTGCTCGCCAAGGCGCAGGACGAGGCGGCCACCGCCCTCGTCGAGATCAGGGAGCTGATCCGCGGCATCCACCCCCAAGTCCTCACCGACAGAGGCCTGGTGGCGGCCGTGGAGGATCTCGCGGACCGCTCGACGATCCCCGTCGACGTGGATCTCGACCTGCCGGTCCGGCCCCCGGAGGCGATCGAGACGGCCGTGTACTTCGCGGTCAGCGAGGCCCTCGCCAACGTCGCCAAGCACAGCGGCGCGAGCAGGGCCGTGGTACGGGGTGGTCTGGACGGGGGGCAGCTGACCGTGGAGGTCGAGGACGACGGTCACGGGGGCGCGGACACCGGGCGGGGGACGGGCCTGCAGGGCGTCGCCGATCGCGTCTCGGTCCTCGACGGCCGCCTGCTGGTGTCCTCCCCGCCCGGCGGACCCACCGTGTTCCGCCTGCTGGTACCCTGCTCAACCGCCTGATCCGACCGCATGATTGAGGAACTGATGCTGCGCATCGTGCTGGCCGAGGACAGTGTCCTGCTCCGCGAAGGACTCGTCGGCCTCATGGAGCGCTTCGGGCACCAGGTGGTCGCAGCGGTGGGTGCCGCGGACGAGCTCACCGAGGCGGTCGCCGCGCACGAACCCGACATCGTGGTGACCGACGTACGGATGCCGCCCGGCTTCTCCGACGAGGGCCTGCGTGCCGCCATCGCCCTGCGCCGCCGCCGGCCCGGACTGCCGATCCTGGTCCTCAGCCAGTACATCCAGCGGTCCTACGCCGAGGACCTGCTCGACTCCTCCGACGGCACCGGCGTGGGCTATCTCCTCAAGGAACGGATCGGCCACGTCGAGGAGTTCGTCGACGCGGTGCACCGGGTCGCGGAGGGCGGCACCGTCGTCGACCCCGAGGTGGTGCGCCAGCTGATCAGGCACCGGCGCGACCCGCTGGCCCGGCTCACCGCGCGGGAGCAGGAGGTGCTGGCGCTGATGGCGGAGGGCAAGTCCAACGCGTCGATCGCCGCGGCCATGGTGGTGAGCGAGGGCACCGTCAGCAAGCACTTCGGCTCCATCCTCACCAAGCTCGACCTCTCCCTCGACGACACGACCAACCGCCGCGTCCTCGCTGTCCTCGCGTATCTGCGCGGCCGGCCCGGGGACACCGCTTAGGCCCGCTTGGGCCGCTTGGACGGCGCCCCCTGGGCCGCCCAGGCCCGCTGGGCCGCCTAGGCCGGCTGGGCTGCTTGGGCTGCTGGGCTCCCTGGGTCGCTTGGGCCGCCCAGGCCCGCTGGGCCGCTTCGGCGGCCTGGGCCCGCAGGGTCGCCTAGGCCGGCTGGGTCGCTTGGGCTGTTTGGGCTGCGGGGCTCCCTGGGGCGCTTGGGCCGCCCAGGCCCGCTGGGCCGCTTTGGCGGCCTGGGCCCGCTGGGCCGCTTGGGCTGCTGGGCTCCCTGGGCTGCTTGAGCTGCTGGGCTCCCTGGGTCGCTTGGGCCGCCTAGGTCCCCTGGGCCCTTGGGACGCCTGGGCCCCCTGGGTCGCCTAGGCCCGCTGGCTCCTTGGGGCGGCCCCAGGCGCCCCAGGCGCCCCAGGCGCCCGCCCCAGGCGCCCCAGGCGCCCCGGGCCGCGTGGGGCCGGCCCGGGCCGCCGGGACCGTCTAGACCGTCAGCAGGCCGCGCTGCGCCGCGACGGCCCCGAGCTGGAAGCGGCTGCGAGCGCCCAGCTTGGTCATCAGCTCGGCGGTGATCCGCCGGCTCGTGCGAACGGAGACCCCGAGCTTGCGGGCGATCACCTCGTCGGTGAGCCCGCCCGCCATGAGGCCGAGCACCGCGCTCTCCTCGTCGCTCAGCTCCCGCGCCCGGCCCTGCGGCCGTTCCTGGCCGAACTGGGACGCCTGCCGCCACACTTGCTCGAACAGGGCGCGCAGCGCGGCCACCGGCCCAGGGCTCGACAGCAGCAACACACCCCGGTCGGGCTGGTCCGGGTCGAGCGGCACCAGGGCCTTGCTCCGGTCCCAGATCACCATCCTGAGCGGGAGCTGCGGCGCGGTCCTGACCTGCCCGCCCTGGTCGCTCAGCCACTGCGCGTACTCGGTGGTCGGCCGGTCGTTGCGGATGCTGTGCGCGTAGACGCACCGCACCTGCACGGACCGCTCCAGAAGCATCCGGTCGAGCGGCCTCGCCGCGTGCAGCCGGTCGGCCGGCTGCGCACCGCCTGGCAGCAGCGCCTCGGCCTCCTCGCGGCACTCCTGGCTCACCTTTTCGATGCACGCCTGGATCGCATCGGGACCCTGGGCGAGTTGAACCGAGTCAATTTCTTCGGTACGGGCTCCGCGCCGGTATTCGGAGATGAGTTTTTCAGCCGCCAATTTACTCTCGGAGAGAGACAGCTGGAGTTTGAGCAATTCCCGCTCCTGGGACTGCACGAGCGACCTCAGGCCCAGTTCCGGATCGACCGCCCGCGCGCCTCCGCGGTGTTCCTGCGACGACTGCACCAGAGCCAGTTCGGCGAGCTCGCCGAGGGCCCCGGTGGCCCGGTCGAGCGGCCATCCGAGCTGCTCCGCCATGTCCTGCGGGCTCGCGCCCGGCTGTCTCAGCAGAGCGCGGTAGGCGCGTTCCGCATCCATCCCGACGCCGATCTCCTTGAGCACGCTGGTCCCCCTCCGCTGTCGACTTCGGAGCCGACCCTAGCCCGCGGTCATGTCGGCTCATTTTCTCCGGCCGGAGGCGGGAGAAATCGAGGAGAAATAGCGGCGATGATTCGCTGGGGTACGGTCTGTTCCAGCTGAAGAGTTCAGCGACGGAGGGGATTCCAGGACATGCAGAAGAAGACGGGTTTCGTCGTGTCGGTGCTCGGTGCGGTCGCGGTCAACATCGCGCTGATGAGCGGTACGGCCGGCGCTGACGACCTGCCCTGGACGGGCCCCGGCCCCAGCCCCAGCCCCGGCACCGCCGTGACGGACGTGACCTCCCTGGTGGACGGTGCGCTGGACGGGGCTCTGGGCGACGGCGACCTGCCCTGGACCAAGTAGTCGGGACAGGCCGGTGTCACCGGGTGGCCAGGAGGCGCTCGAGCGGCACCGGCCGGCCCTCGGCGGAGGCCTCGGCGACGACGTCGACGAGCCGGGCGGTGCGCTCCTGCCACGAGGACGCCGACAGCACGGTGAAGTCCTGATGGGCCCGCCGCAGCCGGTCCACCGCCGCGGTGTCGCCCCGCAGGGCCTCGGAGCAGGCCCGGTCGGTCTCGATGCGTGCCTGAAGGAACCGGTCCCCGACGTCCTCGGCGGCCGTGAACGCCTCGCCCAGGGTCGATTCAGCAGCGTCGTACAGCTCCTGGCGCCACTGGGCCTCGCCCAGCGCGCGCAACGCGTACGCCTCGCCGAGCCGGTCGCCCTGGGCCCGGGTGAGCTCGATGACCTCCTGGCAGGTCCCGATCACCTCGCGCAGAGCGCCGATGCGCAGATACGCCTCGGCGAGCCGGTAGACGTTCTGGGCCCGGCCGCGCACCGACCCGCTCTCGGCACTGGCCGTGATGGCCTGCCGGGTCAGCGCGATCCCGGTGTCGTTGTCACCGCGCTCCAGTTCGATCTGCGCCAGCAGGCCGAGGGCGTGCGCGGCGCTGACCGGGTCGTCGGTCTCCCGGAAGCGGGTGAGCGCGGCCCGGCAGTGTTCTGCCGCGCCGTCGAGGTCACCGCGGAAGCGGGCGCACAGGGCGAGATTGCGCAGCACCACCGCCCGCTCGTGCGGGTCGTCGGCCCGGTCGAGCAGTTCCATCGCGGAGGTCAGCAGGCCGTCGGCGTCCTGGTAGCGGCGCTGGTAGATGGCGAGCGAGCCGAGCGAGCGCAGCATGACGGTGGCGCCGAAGGCGTCGTCGGTCCGCCGGGCGCTCTCCAGGGCGCTCTGGGCGGCCTGCTGCCAGTCCTCCTGGTAGTTGCGCATCTCGAACAGCGGCATGGCGCGCGCGGTGAGTTCCCAGGCGTGGGCGGCGGCGTCGTGCCGTGCCGCCGCGCCCACCATGGCGAGGATGGTGCCCCGCTCCGACTCGAACCACTCCAGTGGGTCGGCGAGCAGCTCCGTGACCGCGTCCGCCGGCAGCTCGTGGGTGAGCCGGGCCGAATGACGTGGCAGGTGGCCGGCCCCGTAGAGGAGCTGGTGTGCGGAGCCGGCGAGCGTGAGCAGGGTGCCGTAGGCGCGCTCCAGGGCGTCCGCGCGATCCTGGGCGGAGTCCTCGTCGTGGGCGCGCTCCCAAGCGAAAAGACGAAGCAGCTCATGGAAGCGGAACCGGGCCGACGGTCCGCTCCGGGTCAGGCACAGTTCGAGGAGCTGGGCGTCCACGAGCTCTTCGAGCAGGTCCTCGGCCTTCATCAGGTTCACGTCGAGCACCGCGGCGCCCGCCCACGCGGCGAACCCCTCCACGGGGAGCAGCGCGAGGCGCCTGAACAGCACGGCCGCCTCGGGCGACAACTCCCGGTAGCTGAGCCAGAATCCGGCCCGCACCCCGCCGTCGGAGGGGCTGAGCACGTCGAGCCGGCCCGCTCCGTCCTCCAGGCGTGCGGCGAGCCGCTGCAGCGACCGGTAGGGGCGCGGGGTGAGCCGGCCGGCGGCGATGCGCAGGGCCAGCGGCAGATGCCCGCACAGCTCGGCGAGCCGCGCCGCGGCTTCGGGCTCGGCGGCGACCCGGTCCTGCCCGATCACGGTGGCGAGCATCCGGTCGGCCTCGTGCGCCGTCATCACGTTCAGCTGGATCTGGACCGCCCCGTAGTCGCTGGCCAGTTCGTCCAGCGGATCCCGGCTGGTGATCAGCACGATGCACCGGCCGCGCCCCGGCAACAGCGGCTGGATCTGCCGGAACGAGCGCACGTCGTCCAGGATGACGAGCAGTCTGCGATGGTTCAGCAGGGAGCGGTACAGCGCGGAGCGTTCCTGGAGCCCGGCCGGTATCTGCGCGCTGGACACGCCGAGCCCGCGGAGCGCCTGGTCGAGGACGGACAGGGACGACAGCGGCCGGTTGGACTTGTCATAGCCGTGTACGTCGATGAAGAGCTGCCCGTCGGGAAAGCGGTCGGCGACCCGGTTCGCCCAGTGCACGATCAGTGCGCTCTTGCCGATGCCGCTCACCCCGGTGACGACGGCCACCGCCGGCGCGGTCCCGTCCGCACTGCGGTGCAGCAGCGTTTCCAGCACCTCGATCTCCGGCTCGCGTCCGGTGAACGTGGACAGCGCGAGCGGAAGCTGGGCGGGAACGTGCGGGGCGGGGTCGGACGAGGCCGCGGACGGGGCGGTGGTGGCGGCGGCCTTGGCGGGCGCCGGCGCCTCGGAGCGCGGCTCGGAGTCGTCGGCGTCCTGCAGGACCCGGCGGTGCATCTCCTGCAGCACGGGCCCGGGTTCGATGCCGAGCTCGTCGACGAGGGCCCGGCGTCCTTCGCGGTAGACCTGCAGCGCCTCGGCCCGCCGGCCGGCCACGTGGTGGGCCTGCATGAGATGCGCCCGGGCCTGCTCGCGCAGCGGGTTCTCCTTGACCAGCGCCGCCAGTTGCGCGCTGACCTTCTGGTGGTGGCCGAGCCTCAGCTGGAGGGCCGCGTACTCCTCGCACAGATCGAGCCGGAACTCGGCCAGCTGACCGGAGACGTCGTCGATGTGCGCTCCGGAGAGGCCGTCGAGTGCGGGGCCCCGCCACAGGGCGAGAGCGTGCTCGAACAACTTGGCCGCTTCCTCGGCCTGTTCATTGTGAGCGGCCACCATTCGGGCTCTCGCCGCCGACTGGTTCAGGTCTTTCAGATCGATATAGCAGTGTGTGGAGTGAAGTATGTAGCCGGGGTGGCTCGTTTCGATCATTTCCGCGGGCACGGATGCCTCGCGGAAGATTCTTCGGAGCGCGGTAATGCAGATGGCGATTTGGTTCCGGGCGGTGGCCGGAGGGTCTCCCTGCCACACCGCCTCGGTGAGGCTGTCGACCGAGACGACCCGGTCGCAGGAAAGCAGCAAAGTGGCCAGAACTGATCGTTGACGTGCACTGCTGATCCGGATCGGTTCGTCCGCGACGGCTGCCTCGAGCGGTCCGAGCAGCTTGAACGACACCCTTTCGCGCACAGCGAATTCACACCCCCGTCGGCCATGCGACACCTTCTCGCCCCGTTGCCCCCATGCCTCACGCAGGGGGGAATTGGAAGGGCCGCACGTGCAATGATCGCGAAAAGGAAGGCGAAGTCAACTGCGTTCCGGACATGCCGGTTCGGCCCTTGTCCCGCTCAATTCACGGCATTGGTCCGCTTTGCGGTAGGCCCGCAACTGAAGGAAAGGGCACTGCGGTTGCCGCGGCCGTCTCACAGGTGTGGCTGCTCGGCCGAACCCCGGGCCGGACGGCAGCCGGCCCGGGGTTCTCGCGTGTCTCAGCGAGTGGTCTCACGCTCCACCGGGAGCCACAGTTCGGCGTCCGCCTCCTGGCCGTCGGGGGACAGGTGGGTGCGGAGGATCTCCGGGCCGGGGCGGGTGCGGTAGGGGTTGGACGGGAACCACTCGGTGAACACGTCCCGCCAGAGTTCCTGGATGGCCCGCGGGGCGGGCCCCGAAGTGGTGAAGACCGCCCAGGTGCCGGGCGCGACCGGCAGGGTGGTGGTGCCTTCGGGGGCCGCGGACGAGGCCGGGGCCGAAGTGATCACGCCGTGGTAGTAATCGAGTTCCGTGCCCTCCGCGCGGCTCGGGTCCAGATCGTCGCAGACCGCGACCGGGCCACGCGGTTCCTGGTCGGACAGCTTCTCCAACTGGTCCACCGCGGACTTGTCGAGGCCGCGGACGAAGTCGATGATCGCCTGGTTCGGGCCGGAGTGGATCAGGGGGATCCGGGTCTTGAAGCCCATGACGCTGAAGGCGGGGCGGTCGACGACGCGGTAATGCATGCTGCTGTTCCCTTCGACGGTGAGGCGGAAGGCCAACCGGGGCTGGGAGACGAGCGCGGCGCCGGTACGCCGGGCCTCGCCCGGGCCCACGCCGTGCATCGTGCGGAACGCCCGCGCGAACGCCTCGCCGGAGCCGTAGCCGTAGCGGATCGCGATCTCCAGGAGCGTCGCGTCCCCCGACAGCACCTCCGCGCCCGCGACCGTCAGCCGGCGGCGGCGGATGTACTCCGACAGCGGCATGCCGGCCAGCGCGGAGAACATCCGGCGCAGGTGGTACTCCGAGGTGCACGCCGTACGGGCCAGTCCCGTCACGTCGACACTGTCGCCGAGGTTCCGTTCGATCTGGTCCATCGCCTGGTTGAGCCGGTCCAGCACGTCCGGTCTCCTTCCTTTTCGTGCTCTCACGCTAGGCAGCGCGGGTCCTGCCGCACCCGACATCCTGTGCCCGCTCCGGTCGGGTGCCGCCCGGGTGCGGCCTGCGCTGAACGGCGTAGGCGAACCGCCGTCCGGCAGGCGTCTTTAAGGGGGCCCTACCGTGAACGGTTAGCATCGCCGGTCAGTCCGTCCGCTGCCGACCGGGACGAGGTGAGGACATGGGGGCGCCCCGGATCGCCGTCGCCGTGGTGACGATGGGCAACCGGCCCGACGAGGTCGACGCCCTGCTGGAGTCCGTGGCCAAGCAGGACGTTCCGCCCGAGCGGATCGTCGTCGTCGGCAACGGCTGTCCGCTGCCCGACTTCGCCCGGCGGCTGTCGCTGCCCGGCGAGGTCACCGCCGTCGAGCTCGACGAGAACCTCGGCTGCCCCGGCGGGCGCAACGCGGCCCTTGCCCGGCTGCGGGAGTTCGGGGACATCGACGTCGTGGTGGATCTGGACGACGACGGCCTGCTCGTCGACCCCGACGTGCTGCGCCGGGTACGGGATCTGTACGCCGCCGACGAGCGGCTCGGCATCGTCGGCTTCCGCATCGCCGACGAGCTCGGTGAGACGCAGCAGCGGCACGTGCCCCGGGTCGGCAACTCGGACCCCCTCCGGGGCGGTTACGTCACCGGCTTCCTCGGGGGCGGGCACGCCCTGCGGATGGCGATGCTCGACGAGGTCGGCGACTGGCCCGCCGAGTTCTTCTTCGCGCACGAGGAGACCGACCTCGCATGGCGCGCGGTGGATGCCGGCTGGCGGATCCTGTACGCACCTCAGCTGCTGCTCCGGCATCCGAAGACCTCGCCCGCCCGGCACGCCATCTACTACCGGGTGAACGCACGCAACCGGGTCTGGCTGGCCCGCCGCCGGCTGCCGCTCGCGCTCGTCCCCGTCCACCTGGGTGTGTGGGTGCTGCTCACCCTCGCCCGTAACCGGTCGGGCGCCGGGCTGCGTGCGTGGTTCGGCGGATTCGTGGAAGGCGTACGAGAGCCGGCGGGGGAGCGGCGGCCCATGCGGTGGCGGACGGTGTGGCGGCTCACCCGGCTGGGACGGCCGCCCGTCATCTGACGCCGACCGGCCGAGAAGGCGGTCAGGGCGCCGGAGAGGTTGAGTGGGCCCCGGCCGTTCACCTCCGCCGACCGGGACCCGGACCCGGCCGCGGCGGCGACACTCCCCCGAGTTGCGCGTCCAGACGCGCGCACCGCCGGGCCGGATCCGATGTAGTGATCACATCAGGCTTTGCCAACGGATCGCTGACATATGGCCAACGGTGCCCGCGCCGACCGCTACACCGGCGGTCTCGCCCGCCACCAGCGCGGGCTGCTGCTGCGGGAGCGGGGGCGGACCGAGACGGCGTACGAGGAGTGGCGCTCGGCGCTCGCGGCACTGGACGGAACGGACGAGCAGACGGTGGTCACGGAACTCCGCGAACCGCCGGCCCCGGCCGACTGACCAACCGGCCGGTGTCGGGGCGTCACTTGGCGTCCGCATAGCACTCCACCACCGCCGTAGTGAACGGAAACCTCACCGGCGTCTGGCCGAAGGTCAGTCGGCCGGCCAGGGACGCGGCCTCCTGGATCGCCGCGACGACTGTTGCCGCTTCCTCCTCGGGGCAGTGCACGATCACCTCGTCGTGCTGGAAGAAGACCAGCTCGGCCGCCAGCTCCGCGCAGGCCCTGCGCAGCGCGGCGAGCAGCAGCAACGCCCAGTCGGCGGCGCTGCCCTGGACGACGAAGTTGCGGGCGAAGCGGCCGCGGGCGCGGGCGTTGGTGGAGGCGTAGCCGGGCACCCAGGGGGCGGCGGTGTCGGAGTGGTCGTCGTCGGCGACGGGGATGCCGGCTTCTTCCGTCCCGTCGTCCGTCGCCCGGGCCGCGGGCGGGCAGGTCCGGCCGAGCCAGGTCCGCACGAGCCGGCCCTCCTGGCCGGCGCGGGCCGCGTCGTCGACGTACGCCACCGCCCTGGGGAAGCGGCGTCTGAGCGCGGCGAGGTTCTTCAGGCCGTCGCCGGAGGTCTGGCCGTAGACCGCGCCGAGCACGGCGAGTTTGGCCTGGTCGCGGTCGCCGGAGAAGGCGCGGTCGGAGACGGACTGGTACAGGTCGGTCTCCCGGCCGGCCACCTCCATCAGGCCCGGGTCGCGGGAGATCGCCGCGAGGACGCGCGGCTCCATCTGGTCGGCGTCGGCGACGACGAGCCGCCAGCCGGGGTCGGCGACCACGGCCCGCCGGATCACCTTGGGGATCTGGAGCCCGCCCCCGCCGTTGGTCACCCAGCGCCCGGTCACCGTCCCGCCGGCGAGGAACTCGGGTCTGAACCGCCCGTCGCGCACCCAGTCCTGGAGCCAGGACCAGCCGTGGGCGACCCAGATGCGGTACAGCTTCTTGTACTCGATCAGGGGCTTCACGGCCGGGTGGTCGATCGTCTCGATCTCCCAGCGGCGGGTCGAGGAGACCTTGATCCCGGCTTGGGCGAAGGCCTTGATCACGTCGGCCGGCAGGTCGGGCCGCACCCGGCGGCCGAAGGCGGTGGACACCTCGTCGGCCAGTTCGGCCAGACGGCGGGGCTCGCCGCGGCCCGCGTACCGTTCGCCCAGCAGGTCGTGCAGCAGCGCGCGGTGCGTGTCGGCGCGCCAGGGCAGCCCGGCGCGGTTCATCTCGGCGGCCACCAGCATGCCCGCCGACTCGGCCGCGGTGAGCAGCCGCATGCGGTCGGGGTGCTCGGCGCTCGCGTGCCGCCGCTGCTGTTCGGCGTAGACCGCGAGGAGGTCAGGCAGGGGGAGCGGGACGCCCCGCGGATCGAACAGGGAGGACTGCGAGCCCGGTTCGGCGGAGCGCTGGGGCGGATCGGGCGGTACGGGGCCGCCGCGCAGCCGGGCCAGGGCGGCCGCGGCCGAGCGTGGTTCCCCGTACCGCCCCTCGTGGCCGAGGAGGAGCGTCTCGGCGGCCTCGATGTCGTAGCACCGCTCGACTCGCACCCCCGTGGCGAGCAGGCGCGGGTAGACCTCGGCGGTGGACCGCCACACCCACCGCGTGACGCCGGGACGGCTCCGCACGGCCTCGGCGGGATCCGTCTCCCGCCGCACCGGCCCGGCGGGCAGCCCGTCCGGACCGAGGGGGGCGACGTCCACGCCACCGTCCTCGGCCGGAGCGAGTGCCCACCGGTCGGTCATGCCGTGAGTCTGACAGGGGGGTCTGACAACGCCCCTCGATCGCCTCCGGTCGCCGCCAGGGCGGTGTCACGCCTCGTCGAGCGTCTCCTTCTGCGCCTGCATGATCTTCTCCAGCACCGTCACGACGTACTGCTCGGTCCGCTCCTTGCCGATGCCGAGGCCGTTGAGGACGCCCTCGCCGTTCTCGTGCTCCAGCAGGGCCAGCAGGATGTGCTCGGTGCCGATGTAGTTGTGGCCGAGGCGCAGGGCCTCGCGGAAGGTGAGCTCCAGGACCTTCTTGGCGGCCTGGCCGTACGGCACGAGCTCCGGGGCCTCCTCGACGGCGGGCGGGAGCGCCGCCGTCGCCGCCTGGCGCACCGCGTCGAGGGAGACGCCCTGGACGACCATCGCCTTCGCGGCGAGACCGTCGGGCTCGGCCAGCAGACCGAGGACGAGGTGCTCGGGCAGGCCCTCGGCGTTGTGCGCGGCCTTGGCCGCGTTGTGCGAGGCCATCACCGTGTTGCGGGCGCGGGGCGTGTAGCGGTTGAAGCCCTGGCTCGGGTCGAGGTCGGCCGACTCCTTCGGCACGAAGCGCTTCTGCGCGGCCTGCCGGGTGACGCCCATGCTCTTGCCGATGTCCGTCCAGGAGGCGCCCGAGCGCCGGGCCTGGTCCACGAAGTGGCCGATCAGATGGTCGGCCACTTCACCGAGGTGATCGGCGGCGATCACAGCGTCCTGGAGCTGTTCGAGGGGTTCCTGGTGAACCTTCTTGATCGCCGCGATCAGGTCGTCGAGGCGTACGGATGACGTGATGCTGGGGTTCGTCGTCATAGTGTCAACCGTAGGTTGCGCCCCCATGGGTGTCAACCGAGAGTTGACACCCATGGGGCCTTCGACGGCTACTTCGGCGACGTCGCCGCCAACCGCACCGCCAGCCCCGTGAACACCGTCCCAGAGACGATGTTCAGCCAGCGGTTCACCCGGGCGCTGCGCCTGAGGAAGGACGCCAGCCGCCCGGCGAGCAGGCCCACGCTGCCGTCCCACAGGAAGCCCATCACGACGAGCGTGACGCCGAGCAGCAGCAACTGGCCCTGGACCTGCCCGAGTGACGGGTCCACGAACTGCGGCAGGAAGGCCACGTTGAAGAGGATCACCTTCGGGTTGAGCAGGTTGGTGATCGCGCCCTGCCAGAACGCCCGCCGCATCCCGGGCCCCACGGCGCCGGTTCCCTCCTCGCCCGGCACCGACCGGTCGCGGAACGCCTTCACCGCCAGAAAGAGCAGATAGGCCGCGCCCGCCCAGCGCAGCACGTGGTACAGCGTCGGCAACGCCGTGAACAGGGCCGACAGACCGAGAGCCGCCGCGACCGCGTGCACGAGCATCGCGCACGCCACCCCGAACGCGGCCATCACCCCGGCGGCGGGCCCGCCCCGTCCGCCCACCGCCACGATGAACATCAGGTCGGGACCGGGAGTGACGCAGAGCGCGAAGGCGGCGACGAGGAACGCCGCGTACAGAGACATGTCCACCATGCGGGCCATGCTCGAATCCCCGCCGGGCGAGGACGACCGAATTCCGGGGAGTGAGACGTACGAGGCCGTGGGTGCGGTGCCGGGCGGCCCGGGACGGCGTGGCACCATCGGCCCGTGAGTACGTCCCCCATCGTCGACCGCGCGTTCGAAGCGGCCCTGTACGCGACCGGCGAGACGGCCCTCGACACCGGTGCCTCCCTGCTCGCCTCCGACCCGGCGGCGGATGCCGAACTCGCCCGGCGCGGGGAGGAGTTCGTGGCGGCGTCCTGGCGGCGCGGCTGGCAGCCGGCCGACGTCGTACGGATCGTCCGGAGCGAGCTGGAGGACGTGCACGTGCTCCTCGTCGCCGCGCTGATCCGCGCGCAGGCACCCGGCGACCGTCCCCGCGGCCGCCGCTGGAGCGCGCAGCTCGCGGAACTCCCCGCCGACGCCCCGCCCCGCACCGACCGCTTCTCGCACGCCACCGCCGTGCTGGAGCTGTACCGCCTGCTGCTGCGGCTGCCCGCCCTCGAGGCCCTCGACGAGGCGCCCGGGGAGGCGCCCGGTGCGGCCAGGGCCGAGTCCCGCATGCTCACCCGCATCCGTGCCCTGCTCGCCAAGGCGGAGGCCACCGGGTTCCCGGAGGAGGCGGAGGCGCTCAGCGCCAAGGCGCAGGAGCTGATGGCCCGGCACAGCGTCGACGAGGCGCTGCTCGCGGCGCGGGCGCCCTCGCCCGACACCCCCGGCGCCTGCCGTATCGGTGTGGAACCGCCGTACGAGCAGGCCAAGGCGGTGCTGCTGGACGCCGTCGCCTCCGCCAACCACTGCCGGGCGGTGTGGAACGAACCCTTCGGCTTCTCCACCGTCGTCGGCTTCGAAACGGACCTGGAGGCGGTCGAACTCCTCTACACCTCGCTCCTCGTGCAGGCCACGACCGCGATGACGAAGGCGGAGGCCGCCCAGCGCGCCGGGGGCCGCAAGCGCACCAAGACGTTCCGGCAGTCCTTCCTCGCGGCCTACGCCCACCGCATCGGCACCCGGCTGGCGGACGTGGCCCAGGCCCAGGTGGCCGACGACCTGCTCCCGGTCCTCGCCTCCCGCGACGTCGCGGTCACCGGACGGCTGGACCGGATGTTCCCGGAGACGACCACGACCCGGCTGCGCGGGGTGCGCGACGCGGCGGGCTGGACGGAGGGCGCGCAGGCGGCGGACCGGGCCCAGGTCGGGCACCGGCCGCCGCTGCGCTGATCTGCCGTCAGTCGCCCGAGGACTCGAAGCCGCTCACCGAGGCCTCGGCCGCGCCGCTTTCCCCGTCCTTCCGGGCGACCTCTCCGTACGACCACGTCAGGGTGTGCGCGTCCTTGGTGGCGCCGGGCAGGGTGAAGGACGCCTTCCGCACCGGGAGACTCTTGGCGGAGCCCGCCTCGCCCCGGACGTAGGTGATGGTGAAGGACGTGGTGCCGCCCTTGCCGAGCGTGAGCGGCTGGGCCTTCACGGCCTGGTCCGGGGACACGGACGTCGTGCTGTCGTCGGCCATCAGGTCCACGCCGGGGTAGCCCTTCAGCGTGCACTGCGCGCCCTTGTTCGTGAGCGTCACGGTGACGGTGCCGGTGTCCCCGGCGGCCGGGGCGGCGCCGGCCCCGACCTTCACGCCCATGTCGCCGAGCGCGCAGGCCAAGGCTGCCGGCCGGTCCGCGTTCTTGACGTCGTCGGCGCCGGCCCCGTCGTCGTCGCAGGCGGTCAGCAGGAGCGTCCCGGCGAGGGCGGCGGCCAGGGCGAGGGGAGGAAGGGTGCGCATGGGGACCTCTGGTGCGTGATGGCGGTGAGCGGTTCCGATGGATGGATCATCTCGGACGGACGGGCCATCACGCACCCGGGCAGGCCGCCCTCCGGAGTCGCACTCCTACCCGAGTCCCGCCGTGGGCAGTCCGGTCGGCAGCTTGCCGCCCTCGCTCCTGGTGTACGTCTCCGCGCCGAGGCCGCCCTCCCACGTGACCTTCAGGCTGCTCTTGTCGAGGGAGTCGACCATGCCGGTCGTCCGGTCCTTGCTGCCGTCCGTGCACTTCAGGCGGATCATCCGCATCCCGGACTCCTCGCCGGCGGTGCCGCTGCACACGCTCCCGCCGGTGGCGAAGAGCGCGGCCTGCTTGCCGGTGATCACCAGGGCCACGGCCTTGCCGCCGGTCGTCGCGAGCCAGCTGCCCGCCAGCGTGGCGGAGCCGGAACCGGAACCGGAGCCGGAGTCGCCTGATCCGCCGCCGGTGTCGGCGGACGCCGAGGCGGACGGGGCCGGGCTGGACGCGGAGTCGTCCCCTGAGTCGCCGTCACTGCTGCACGCGGTCAGCGCGAGCGCCAGCCCCGCGGCCGCCGCCGCGACGCGCACGGCGTCCGAGCGGCGCCAGAACATCACCGAAGTCACTGCAAGCCCCCAACCTGTAGCCGGCCGACCCGGACGGAACCGGCCGACCCCTGTGCCGGAACGACCGAAGCAAGCTACCAGGGCCGGTCAAGAGCCCCGGGGGACGACCCCGCTCGGCTCGTACCGGCTGGCTGGCCTACGGGGCCCCCTGCGTCCTGGCTCTTACCAGGACGTCCGACCCATGGGGTGCCTCTCTGACGTCTGGCCGATGGGGCCCTCCCGCCCGCGAGGGGCGTCCCGGGCGTCCGGGCACCGGCGAGCAGGCGGCCCGGGTGGCACGGGTCCGCCCGGGGCGGCTGGGGTGCT
>NZ_JBVIWP010000012.1:119848-257480 GCF_055594445.1 Streptomyces sp. NPDC040589
CTCTCACTGGGATGGCCGGCCGACGTGGGGCGTCCCCGGTGTCTGGCTCTTGCCGGGACGACCGGCACACGGAGGGGTGCCCCGGGTGCCCGGGCACCGGCGGGCAGGCGGCCCGGGTGGCACGGGTCCGCCCGGGGCGGCTGGGGTGCTCTCACTGGGATGGCCGGCCGACGTGGGGCGTCCCCGGTGTCTGGCTCTTGCCGGGACGACCGGCACACGGAGGGGTGCCCCGGGTGCCCGGGCATCAGCGCGCAGGTGGCCCGGGTGGCGCCGGGCGGTCGGGGTGCTCTCACCGGGACGGCCGCCCCAACGGAAGCCCCCCGGTCGTCCGCCCCTCACCGGGACGGCCGCCCCAACGGAAGCCCCCCGGTCGTCCGCCCCTCACCAGGACCCCTCACCAGGACAGCCGCCCCGCAGGCCCGCACACCCCCGCCTCACCAAGAAGACTTCCGCACCCCCGGCAGATACCCCGCATGCGCCTGCCCCCGCAGACTCACCCGGGACAGCCCGAACGCCCGGAAGTAGCCGCGCGGCCGCCCGTCCACCTGGTCGCGGTTGCGTACCCGCGTGGCGCTCGCGTCGCGCGGCTGGCTACGCAGTTCCGCCCGCGCGGCGAGCCGTTCGGCCTCCGTCGACGACGGACGCCGGATGATCTCCTTCAGCTCGGCCCGCCGGGCGGCGTACCGGGCGACGATCTCCTGTCGCTTGTCGTTCTTCGCGATCTTGCTCTTCTTCGCCATCAGACCTTCACTCCCCGGGCGCGGATCCGGGCGACGGCCGCCTCGACTCCGATCGTGTCGACGGTCTTGACCGCCCTGGCACTCAGCCGGAGGCGGACGTAGCGGCCCTCGCTCGGCAGCCAGTAGCGCTTGGACTGGATGTTGGGGTCGAACCGGCGGGACGTGCGCCGGTGGGAGTGCGAGATGCGGTTGCCGAAGCCGGGCCGGGAGCCGGTCAGCATGCAGTGCGCGGACATGGTGGTGACGTACCTCTCTGACTCAGGAGATGTAAATGGAATTCATTTTCAGTAGTGTAGCGGCATGGCACGCAACGAACTCCGGCCGGTCATCAAGCTCCGGTCCACCGCCGGAACCGGCTACACCTACGTGACCCGCAAGAACCGCCGCAACGACCCGGACCGCATGATCCTGCGCAAGTTCGATCCGGTCGCCGGCCGCCACGTCGACTTCCGAGAGGAGCGCTGACCATGCGCGAGGGACTCCACCCGGAATACGGCCCCGTCGTGTTCCGCGACCGTGCCGCGAACTACGCCTTCCTCACCCGCTCGACGCTCTCGGCCATGACGAGCGAGAAGACGATCGAGTGGGAGGACGGCCGCACCTACCCGGTCGTCGACGTCGAGATCTCCGACGCGAGCCACCCCTTCTACACCGGCACCGCCCGCGTCCTGGACACGGCGGGGCGCGTGGAGCGCTTCGAGCGCCGGTACGGAAAGAAGGGCTGACCCTGTGACTGCCCCTTCCGGTCCTTCCGGTCCCTCCGGTCCCTCCGGTCCTTCCGGTCCTTCCGGTCCCTCCGGGCTCTCCGTCGTGATCGTCGGCGGGCTGCACGCCGACGCCCGCAGGGCCGCCGTCGCACGGCTGCTCGCCGACGTGCCCGGCAGCGTCGCCCTCCACCACGACCTCGCCACGGCCGCGGCCGGCACGGTCGTACGGACCGTCCGGGACGCCACCGGCCTCCTCGACGCGGGGGAGGCGCCGCTCGTCAACGACTGTGCCTGCTGCGCCCTGCGCGAGGACCTGGTCCCGGAGCTGGAGCGGCTCGCCGACGCCGGGCGCACACCGCTGGCCGTCGTCGAGCTGTGGGACTCCGTCGAGCCCAAGGCCATGGCCGAGGTCGTCACGGCCGGCGGATTCACCGTCACCGGCGTGCTCACCGCCGTCGACCCGGCCCTGGTCCTGCCGTACCTCGGCAACGGCGACGACCTGGCCGACGGCGGTCTCGCCGCCGCGGCGACCGACCAGCGCACCGTCGCCGACACCTTCGCGCGCCAGCTGGAGTACGCCCCCGTCCTCGCGGTCGCCGACTCCCCGGGAGCCGACGACGAGGACCGCGAACTGCTCGCCCAGCTGCACCCGACGGCCCGCCGGGTCCCGATCGGCCAGGGCGACCCGGCGGGCCCGCCGGCCGGCGACGGCCTGACGGTGCCGGCCCAGCGCCGCGGCCCGCTGACCCCGCTGGCCGAGGCGGCCCTGGCCGGCTTCGACGTGGAGGCCGCGGCGGCAGCCCAGCACCCGGCCTGCGCCCTGCTGCCCGCCGAGGCCGACGCGCACGGCGTCTCCACCCTGGTCTGGCACCGGCGCCGCCCCTTCCACCCCGAGCGGCTCTACGCCGCCCTGGAGGACCTGACCTGCGCGGCGGCCCGCAGCCGTGGCCGGTTCTGGCTCGCCGACAAGACCGACACGCTGTTCCACTGGGACGCGGCGGGCGGGGCCCTGTGCGTGGAGAGCGCGGGGCCCTGGCTGGCCTCCCTGCCGGACGCGGCCTGGGAGATGGTCCCGCCGGTGCGCCGCGCCGCCGCCGCGCTGGACTGGCACCCCGAGCACGGCGACCGCGGCCAGCACCTCGTCTTCACCTCGCCCGGCCTCGACCGGGACGGCCTGGAGCGGCTGCTGGAGTCCTGCCTGCTGACCGACGCCGAGTACGCCGCCGGGCGCGACGCCTGGCAGCGGCTGCCGCACGCCTTCGACACCCTCCTGGAGGTCTGATCCCGTATGCCCCGCACGTTCGACCGCAAGCCGCCCGCCAAGAACCGTCCCAACCCGCTGGACCAGGCCGGGATCACGTACATCGACTACAAGGACACCGACCTGCTGCGGAAGTTCGTCTCCGACCGCGGCAAGATCCGCAGCCGCCGTGTCACCCGGGTGTCGGCGCAGCAGCAGCGGCAGCTGGCCAAGGCGATCAAGAACGCGCGCGAGATGGCGCTGCTGCCGTACGCCTCCCGCTGAGGGGATCCGGCCCGGGTGAGGTTCCCCACGCTTGACGCGTGGGGGACCTCATGCCTGCGTCCGGGGCCTTCATCAGGTGCACGCCGGGCGGTCCGGCGGGGCCGGGTGGCCCACCGGGTGTCCGCCGATGATGCGAGCCGGACCCCGGCCCGCAGGACGACGTCCCGGTCCTGCGAGCGGCCCATTTTTCCCCGGCCCCGCAGGTCACGGTCGTCTTCCGCATGGAGCCCGGCCCGCCCTGCCGCGGCCCCCGGCCCGTGCGCCGCCAGCTCCCTCTTCTCCGTCGCGGCCCCCGCCCGGTCCCTCGCCCCCGGCGCCGAGCGGATGCTCCGCCTCCACCGGACCTCCGCCGAACCCGCCGACTTCCCCGGCGGCCTCCGGGAACGCGCGACCGGGCAGGGCCGTCAAACAGGCAGGGCTTCGGTAGAGCGGTCGCCAAAGCTGTAACCGCGGGACCACCCCGCGTGCACGTGCATCTGCTCATGCATCCGCACATGAACAGGGCTATGATCCGGGTCAGTTGACCACTGCATCAATGGCCACATAAGCCAGTGCACCACCGGGGAGCGACCTGTGGACCACGACGTGTACAACGGGATGGCGGCCGCCGGGCTGAACGGTGTGGCCTGGCAGAAGAGCCGGCACAGCAACTCGCAGGGCTCGTGCGTGGAGTTCGCCCAACTCCCGGGCGGGGAGGTGGCCGTACGCAACTCGCGCTTCCCCGACGGACCCGCGCTGGTCTACACCCGTGCGGAGATCGAGGCGATGCTGCTGGGTGTGAAGGACGGCGAGTTCGACCACCTGGTGGGTGGCTGACGAGTCGGCAGACCCCCTACAAACCGGGGGTAATCGGAAATACACGCGCTGTAACGCGCGTAGAACCGCGACGCCAGGAAGCGCCGCGGTTTCTTATTCGCTGCCGGGGCGCGGCAGCCGGAACAGCGCCCAGACCACCTTGCCGCTGAGCGCGCCCGCGAGCGGGTGCCAGCCCCAGCTGTCGCTGAAGGAGTCCACGAGGAACAGCCCGCGGCCCGACTCGGCCGAGAAGTCGTCGGTCTCCCGGGCGACGGGACTGTCGTGACTGGGGTCGCGCACCGCGCACACCAGACGCTCGGTCCAGCGCATCAGGTGCAGCCGCACCGGAGGCTCCCGGTCCCCGGCACACGCGGTGTCGGCCGGCAGACCGTGCCGCAGGGCGTTGGTGACGAGCTCCGAGACCACCAGGCAGACGTCGTCGAAGCGGTCGCCCATGTCCCACTGGTCGAGGGTGGAGCGGGTGAACCGCCGCGCGTCGCGCACCGCTTCGTAGCGGGCGGGCAGAGCGCAGGAGGCGGCGTCGGACACGGCCGCTGGATCAAGCGGCGGAAGGCCCTGCCGTAACGGCTCGAGCATGGTTGATCCATTCGTCCCCATGCGAGGCACTCCCGGGAATTCGCGGTCGTTGCGATGCGGCGGTGGTGCGGCACCATGGTTTCGGATGCGTTCAGCAGATGCAAGGGCAGATGCACGTGCACGTGACCGGAATGAGCCGTCCCGTACCGCTTGTTGGTCAATTTTTCCGTCGTCTTCGCGTCTTTCTCAAGCCGTTCGCATGCCTCCTTCTTGCATTCGCGCGCGTGCGTTCTCCGATGCGATTCCGTTTCCGTAACCGGACGAGTACTGCTCGGAGTGTTTTAGTGGCAGACTTCGGCCCCTGAAGACGTTGGGGAGGCTGGCGAACGTGAGCGCGGGAGAGCCGGGATCGGTGGTGCGGCGCATGCTGCTCGGATCACAACTCAGGCGTCTGCGTGAGGCGCGGGGCATCACGCGCGAGGCGGCGGGCTACTCGATCCGCGCCTCCGAGTCGAAGATCAGCCGGATGGAGCTGGGCCGGGTGAGCTTCAAGACCAGGGACGTCGAGGACCTGCTCACGCTGTACGGCATCACGGACGAGCAGGAGCGCGCCTCCCTGCTGTCCCTGGCGAAGGAAGCCAATGTCGCGGGCTGGTGGCACAGTTACTCCGACGTGCTGCCCAGCTGGTTCCCGACCTACGTCGGCCTGGAGGGCGCGGCGTCGCTGATCCGGGCGTACGAGGTGCAGTTCGTGCACGGCCTGCTGCAGACCGAGGCGTACGCCCACGCGGTGGTCCGGCGGGGCATGCAGGGCGCGAGCGAGGCCGATGTCGAGCGGCGGGTGGCGCTGCGTCTGGAGCGGCAGAAGTACCTCGTCGACGAGCGGGCTCCCGACTTCCACATCATCCTGGACGAGGCCGCCCTGCGCCGTCCGTACGGCGACCGCGAGGTGATGCGCGGTCAGCTCCAGCACCTCATCGACATCTCCGAGCGGCCCAATGTGCGGCTCCAGGTCATGCCGTTCAGCCTCGGCGGCCACTCGGGCGAAAGTGGCGCGTTCACGATCCTCAGCTTCCCCGAGTCCGACCTCTCGGACGTCGTCTATCTGGAGCAGCTCACCAGCGCGCTCTACCTCGACAAGGCCGAGGACGTCGCTCAGTACGAGAAGGCGCTCAAGGAACTCCAGAGCGACAGCCCGGGCCCTTCGGAGAGCCGGGACCTTCTCCGGGGGCTCCTCCAACTCTCCTGAAGCTCTCCTCCAACTCACCTCAAACGCAAGTACGATGACGTGTGATCAGATCGTGAAGGCGCGATCAGAGGTCTGCTTAGGGATCGAGGGATCACATGTCGTCGTCCTACTTCACCGACCTTGCACAGCAGTACATCGACGGTGAGTGGCGCCCGGGTACCGGCTCCTGGGACATCATCGACTTCAACCCGTACGACGACGAGAAGCTCGCGTCGATCACCATAGCCACGGCCGACGAGGTCGATCAGGCGTACCAGGCCGCCGCCCGTGCCCAGAAGCAGTGGGCGGCGACCAATCCGTACGCCCGCCGCGCCGTCTTCGAGAAGGCCCTGCGCCTGATCGAGGAGCGCGAGGCGGAGATCTCCGAGGCCATCATCGCCGAGCTCGGCGGCACCCGTCTGAAGGCCGCCTTCGAGCTGCACCTCGCCAAGGAGTTCCTGCGCGAGGCGGTCCATCTGGCGCTGCGCCCCGAGGGCCGGATCATCCCCTCGCCGGTGGACGGCAAGGAGAACCGCGTCTACCGCGTGCCGGTCGGCGTCGTCGGCGTGATCAGCCCCTTCAACTTCCCGTTCCTGCTGTCGATCAAGTCGGTCGCCCCGGCGCTCGCGCTCGGCAACGCCGTGGTGCTGAAGCCGCACCAGAACACGCCGATCGTCGGCGGTTCCCTGGTCGCGAAGATCTTCGAGGACGCGGGGCTGCCCGGCGGTCTGCTGAACGTCGTCATCACCGACATCGCGGAGATCGGCGACGCCTTCATCGAGCACCCGGTCCCCAAGGTCATCTCCTTCACCGGCTCCGACGCGGTCGGCCGGCACGTGGCGACCGTCTGCGCCCGGCTGTTCAAGCGCTCGGTCCTCGAACTGGGCGGCAACAGCGCGCTGGTGGTCCTCGACGACGCCGACATCGACTACGCGGTCGACGCGGCCGTCTTCAGCCGGTACGTCCATCAGGGCCAGGTCTGCATGGCCGCCAACCGCGTCCTGGTCGACCGGTCGGTCGCGGACGAGTTCACCGAGAAGTTCGTCGCCAAGGTGAAGACCCTCAAGGCGGGCGACCCGCGCGACCCGGAGACCGTCATCGGCCCGGTCATCAACTCCTCGCAGGCGGACGCCGTCTCCGGTGTGGTCGAGCAGGCCCTCGCCGAGGGGGCCACGGCCCTGGTGCGCGGCGGGCGGACCGACAACCTCGTCGAGCCGTCCGTCCTGACCGACGTCCCCGCCGACTCGGCCCTGCTGAAGCAGGAGGTCTTCGGCCCGGTCGCGTTCCTCGTCCCGTTCGACGGCGAGGAGGAGGCCGTACGCCTCGTCAACGACACGCCGTACGGCCTGAGCGGCGCCGTCCACACCGGGAACATCGAGCGGGGCGTCGCGTTCGCCCAGCAGATCGACACGGGCATGTTCCACGTGAACGACGGCACCGTCCACGACGAGCCGATCGTCCCCTTCGGTGGCGAGAAGCACTCGGGCATCGGCCGGCTGAACGGCGACACGATGCTGGACTCCTTCACCACGACCAAGTGGATCTCGGTGCAGCACGGCCGCAGCGGGTTCCCCTTCTAGAGCACCTCCGCAGGTCACGGGACAGCGTCTCGAGACTCACTCGAGACGCGGTCGAAGGCAGGTGGCCGATGTCCGGATCTCGTTGCGTGAGGCGGGTCCGGCCCAGCATGCTCTTACCGCGTCCGTCAGGGCCGCCAAAAGCGGTCGTACAGCGCAACTCCCCCTTGAACCAAGTGTTTTGAGGGGTAGTGCCAGTCGATACTCAAATTGGAGTATCGGGTGGTACGTTGTGCCCACCGACGGACGGAGTGAGTGCATGCACGAACAGGACGAGGTGCTCGACAGCCCGACCGGCTGGGTCGCCACACATGTGCGTCGATACGTGGCCAGCGAGGGTTCGAAGGGGCACATCTGGTACGGCAAGCCCACGCTGCTGCTGACCACGCGGGGACGCAGCTCCGGTGCGCTGCGGCGGACCGGACTGATCTACGGGGAGGATCAGGGCAATTACGTCGTCGTCGGGTCCAACGGCGGATCCGACCACCATCCTCACTGGTACCTCAACCTGCTGGCGGAGCCGCGGGTGCGAGTGCAGGTGGCCGCGGACACGTTCGAGGCGGTCGCCAGGGAGGCGGAAGAGGGGGAACGGGATCGCCTGTGGGAGGCGATGGCCGTGATTTTTCCGCAGTACAAGAGCTACCGGAAGAAGACCGACCGGAAGATCCCCGTCGTCGTGCTGGAGCCACAGGGGCCCGCACAGGACTGAGGGGTGTCCGACGCCTCCGGTGAGGAGGCGGCTACGGCGATGCTCGGGGGAGTGCGCGTCGGTCGAGGACCCGGTTCGACCCGGGTCCCGCGCGCGGACGGCAGGGGGCCGTGCCGTGAGGGGGGACGCGTCATCGTGCCGTTCCACCCACTCGTTTCTCATCGAAGGGTTGGGTGTTGTGCCATGGGCGGATTCAGTCGTCGCGGATTTCTGAGAACGACCGGGGCCGGTGCCGCGGCGGTCGCCACCACGGGGGCGGCCGCGGCACCGGCCGAGGCGGCGCGGGCCAGGGCCACCGTGTGCGTGCCGGAGGCGCCGGTCACGACGGTCGGCGCGGCCGACCCCCGGTACGGCGAACTGGTCGCCAGGGGATTCAACGCCCGTTTCACCGGGTCGCCGGACCTCGTGCACGTGGTCCACACGCCGAAGCAGATCGACCAGGTCGTCACGGACGCTGTGGCGGCCGGGAAGCGGATCGCGGTCCGCAGCGGCGGGCACTGCTTCGAGAACTTCGCCGACCACCGCGACGTCCGCGTGCTCATCGACACCTCGCCCATGCGCGCGGTCTACTTCGACAAGGAGCACCGGGCGTTCGCCGTGCAGCCCGCCGCCACCCTGGGCGAGGTCTACCGCACGCTGTTCTACGACTACGGTGTGACCCTGCCCGCCGGGGTCTGCCCCCAGGTCGGGGCCGGCGGGCATGTCGCCGGTGGCGGATACGGGCCGCTGACCCGTCGTGACGGCACGGTCGTCGACCATCTGTACGGCGTCGAGGTCGTGGTGGTGGACGCCTCCGGCAAGGCCCGCACCCTCACCGCCACCCGCGAGCGGGACGATCCCCACCACGATCTCTGGTGGGCGCACACCGGGGGCGGCGGCGGCAACTTCGGCATCGTCACCCGCTATCTGTTCCGTACGCCCGGGGCCTCGGGCGACGACCCCTCGGCCCTGCTGCCCAAGCCGCCCACCCGGCTCCGCTCCACCTTTGTGACCTGGTCGTGGGCCGATCTCGACCTGGCCAAGTTCACCCGGCTCGTCACCAACTTCAGCCGGTGGTACGAGCAGAACCACGCCGACGCCCGGTACGGCAGCCTCTACAGCACCCTGCACCTCAACACACACGCGATCGGCTCCATCTCCCTGGACATCCGCTTCGACGGCGGCCGCGCCGACGCCGCCGAACTGATCGAGCGGTACGTCACCGCCGTCAACGCGGGGACCGGACTGGAGCCGGCCATCGAGCACACCGACGACCTCTGGCTCCAGGCCACCCTCGGCGCGCGCTTCGACACCGGCGGATACGACCGGCACAAGTCGAAGAGCGCCTATCTCAGGCGCGCCTGGACACCCGAGCGCATCAAGACCGTCCACAAGCACCTGACCGACCCCGCGTTCGAGGGCTGGGGCGCCGTCGACCTCTACTCGTACGGGGGGAAGGTCAACACCGTGGCGCCCGGGGCCACCGCCGTGCCGCAGCGGGACTCGATCCTCAAGGCGTGGTTCTCCGCGACCTGGATGGATCCAGGCCTCGACGACGTGCACCTGAACTGGATCCGCGAGCTGTACCGGGACGTGTTCCGCGACACCGGCGGCGTTCCCGTGCCGAACGACGACCACGACGGCTGCTACATCAACTATCCCGACACCGACCTGGCCGATCCGCGCTGGAACACCTCCGACGTGCCCTGGCACACCCTCTACTACAAGGACGGATACCGCCGCCTCCAGAAGGTCAAGGCGAAGTACGACCCCCGCGGCGTCTTCCAGCACCCGCTCTCCGTCCGGCTTCCCTGACCCCCGGCTGAAAGGAAACCGTCACCGTGCGACCCGGCCGAGCCGTCGGTACACACATCACCCTGGGAGGCGACCTCACCGTGGGCCGGCTCGGCTTCGGGGCACTCCGGCTCACGGGCCCCCACCACTGGGGCCCGCCCACCCGGCCGGACAAGGCCGCCGAGGTGGCACGGTGCGCGGTCGAACTCGGCGCGACGTTCATCGACACCGCCGACGTCTACGGGCTCGGGGCCAACGAGGAACTGCTCGCCTCGGCGCTGCACCCCTACCCGCCGGGCCTGGTCGTCTCCACCAAGGCGGGTGAGGTCCGGCCCAGTCCCCATCAGTGGCGGGTGCTGGGCCGGCCCGACTACCTGCGCCAGCAGGCCGAGTTGAGCCTGCGCCGGCTGCGGCTGGAGCGCGTCGAGCTCTTCCAGCTGCACCGGGTCGATCCCCAGGTGCCGCTGGAGGACCAGGTCGGGGCGCTCAAGCAGCTCCAGGACGAGGGGAAGATCCGCCACATCGGGCTCTCCGAGGTGACGGTGGAGCAGATCGAGCAGGCGCGGGGCGTGGCGCGCGTCGTGAGCGTGCAGAACAAGTACAACCTCTACGACCGGCGTTACGAGAAGGAGCTGGAGTACTGCGAGCGGGAGGGCATCGCCTTCATCGCCTGGAAGCCGCTCGCCGGTACGGCACGGCCGGCCCCCGACAGTGCGCTCGCCCGGGTGGCAGCGCAGACGGGCGCGACGACGACGCAGGTGGCCCTCGCCTGGCTGCTGCACCGCTCACCGGCCCTGCTGCCCATCCCGGGCACGGCCTCCCTGTCCCATCTGCGGGCCAACATGGCGTCGTCGGACATCACCCTCGACGGTGAGCAGCTGACCCTGCTCGACGGGGAGTGAGAGGCCGGGGAATGAGAAGCCGGGGAACGAGCGGTCCGGGGAGTGAGCGGGTCGGGGGCCGCCGCCCCCGGCCCGCCCCGTGCCCCGGGGCTGTCGCCCGGCGTGGTCAGAGGCTCAGTTCGCTCGCCACCGCCATCACGTACTCGCCGTACCCCGAGCGGGACAGCTTCGCGCCGAGCCGGTGGCAGGCGTCGGCGTCGATGAAGCCCATGCGCAGGGCGACTTCCTCCAGGCAGGCGATGCGTACGCCCTGCCGGTCCTCCAGGGTCTGGACGTACTGGCCGGCTTGGAGGAGGGACTGCGGGGTGCCGGCGTCGAGCCAGGCGAATCCGCGGCCGAACGTGACGAGTTTGGCCCGGCCCTGTTCGAGATAGATCCGGTTGACGTCGGTGATTTCCAGTTCGCCGCGGGCCGAGGGGCGTATTCGGTGGGCGATCTCCACGACGTCGTTGTCGTAGAGATAGAGCCCGGTGATGGCGAGATTCGAGCGGGGCTTTTCGGGCTTCTCCTCCAGGGAGACGAGCCGTCCTGTTTCGTCGACCTCGCCGACGCCGTAGCGCTCGGGATCGGTGACCGGATAGCCGAAGAGGACGCAGCCGTCGATGTCCCGTGAGTGCACGTCCAGGAGATCGTAGAAACCGTTTCCGTGGAAGATGTTGTCGCCCAGGACGAGGGCGACCGAGTCGTCGCCGATGTGGTCGGCCCCGGTGCGGAAGGCCTGCGCCAGTCCGTTGGGAACGGGCTGTTCGGCGTAGGTCAGGGAGATCCCCAAGTGGCTGCCGTCGCCCAGCAGTTGGCGCAGCTGAGGGATGTCGCCGGGCAGGGCGATGATGAGGATGTCCCGGACGTCGGCCAGCATCAGTGCCGAGAGAGGGTAGTAGATCAACGGCTTGTCGTTGACGGGAAGCAACTGCTTCGAAACAGCCAGGGTGATCGGGTGTAAACGGCTGCCATAGCCGCCTGCCAGCACAATTCCTTTCACTGGCTCCTCCTTAGTCTGGGCATTCTCGGCGACAGTAGGCCGGAAGTCTCCCGGCAGACAACAATCGCCCCGCCGATATCGACCGCGATACGAGGTGAGGGCTTCATGGTCACCTTCTGTTCAAGTCCGCTCGATCGGTTCTCGAGTCTGTTCCTTCCAAACCTGCATAGGGTGCACTTCATGGCCGTTGTTGATCCTGACGGCCGGCATCGAAGGTGCGAGAAGTATCGACCGCAAGGGGAGGAAGAACTGTCGTGGCGGCACTGACGAGCGAGAAACTCTTTGCCATCCTGCGTGAGTGCGCGGGGGAAGAGGAGTCCGTAACCAGCGCGGAAAACGCAGTTGACATGGAATTCACAGACCTCGGGTATGATTCGCTGGCCCTTCTGGAGACCGCGGCCCGGGTCTCGCGCGAGTACGACGTGGAGATCCCCGAAGGGGATCTTTCCGAGGTGACGACCCCCGCCGGGTTTCTGGCCGTCGTGAATACGCTGCTGAAGGTGGCTTGATCCCTCCGGCGGCACCCGTCGCACCCGGGTCGTCTTGTTGATTGCGCAACCGGTTTGTTGCTCGCGCAACGAAATTCCCGGCGCTGACAGCGCTTTCCTTTCTGGCGGCACTATGTTCTCTCTGTGGGGAACTTGTGAACCGCCTGAGGCGTTGATGCTCGGTAGACCAGTAGCTTTCTGCGATCTATGGGGGAACGTCGTGAAGCTGGGTGTCTTAGGCCCACTTTCCGTGCAGGTCGAGGGTGATCTGCACACTCCGAGCGCACCGAAGATGAGAAGCGTTCTGGCCACATTGCTGGTACACGCCGACCAGGTGGTACCCGTGTCGTCACTGATACGCGAACTCTGGGACGAGGAGCCTCCGGTCAGCTGCCTGACCACGCTGCAGACCTACATCCTCAACCTGCGCAAGTTGCTGGCGTCCGCGACGGGAATGACCGCCCGTCAGGTCGCCTCCGAGATCCTCGTGACCCGGTCCGGCGGCTACCTCTTCCGGACCACCCAGGGGGATCTGGACGTCCACCGGTTCCATCAGCTCGTCTCGGACGGACGCCGGGCGCTGTCGTCGGGGGACGACAGCACCGCACTGTCCACCCTCTCCAGCGCGCTGCAGCTGTGGCGCGGACCCGCCCTCGTGGACGTCGTCGCCGGCCGGATCCTCGAAGGGCGGCGCCAGCAGTTCGAGGAGTCCCGGCTGGTCGTCCTGGAGTATCTCGTCGACACCCAGCTGCGGCTCGGCATGTACCGCGAGGTGCTCACCGAGCTCGCCGCCCTGACGGCCGACAACCCGTACCACGAGGGCCTGCACGCCCAGTACATGCGGGCCCTCTACCTCAACGGCCGGCGGGCGCAGGCCCTGGAGCTCTTCCAGCGCCTGCGGGTCAACCTGGTGAACCATCTCGGTCTCGAACCCGGTCCGATGGCCCAGGAACTGCACCGTTCCATCCTCAACGCGGAGTCGATCGACGCGCAGGGCAACCTCCGCAGGCCCACCGGGGACATCGTGCGCATGTCGTCCTCCGGCGCGGTGCGCGTCTACTGACACCACGTGGAGCCCTGTCCGAGGGGCGGACCGGGCTCCACGTGCTCCGTGGGGCCGCTCAGTCCGGGACCGACGCGCTGACGAACCGGACCGGGGTGGGCAGATGGAGCGGGCCCTCGCCACGCAGCCGGTCCAGCTCGGTGGTCAGGCGGTGGCGCAACTGCCGGTTCTCGTACTCCGGGAGATGCTGCCAGAGCAAGCGCATTCCCTGTGTATGGGACCAGTCGACCCAGGTTTCGCCGTCCGGCGCGCGCAGATCGATGTGCTCGTCGGCGATCTCCACGTCCTCGAATCCGGCGTCGATCATCGTCCGGGTCAGGTCGCCGGTGTCCTGAAGCCAGCTGTTGAACCGCCGCTTCAGCGCGTCCGGCCGCCAGTCGGCCGGCAGGTTGCGCAGCAGGCGCTCGGGGATCAGTTCCGTGAACACGGGCGGCAGGAAGGGGAACGTGTCCTCCGTGAAGACCGGGCTGGTGAACGCGATCCGGCCACCCGGCCGCAGCAGGGCCGCGTACCGGGGGAGCGCGGCCGGCGCGTCGGGCAGGAAGATCAGGCTGTAGCTTCCGGTCACCACGTCGAAGGAGGCGGGCGGGAAGTCCGGGTGCTCGCCGTCCATGACCCGGACCTCCACATGCCGGGCGCCGAGCGAGCCGGCCTGCCGGCGGGCCTCCTCCACCATGGCCGGCGCGATGTCGATACCGAGCACATGGCCGGACGGGCCCACCTTTTCCGCCGCCACGAAAAGGGACGCGCCCCGGCCGCATCCCACATCGAGAACGCGTTGCCCGGGCCGCGGATCGGCCCTTTCCACCAGTCGCCGGCCCATCGGTGTGAAGAACTCGACGCCCAACTGGTCATAAGTCGCCGCGGCATTGTTGAACGCCTCGGTGACCGTCGATTTGTACTTCGTCTTGTCCATGGGTCCTCCGGGTGACGAAAGCCGACCCGACCACCCTGACTCGTCCCTCTGAAATGTGAGTCGGAAGGCGCTCGGCGGCCGCTCGAAACCGGCTTGTCAACGGGTCGAGCCGGTGCGGAAAAGGATTGTTGCGGAGAGGCGCGGAAGTCAGGATGAACTCATCGACGACCGACAAGGAGTGCCGACCGTGAGCGATCGCATCGACATTGTTCGCCGCATGGTGAACAGCTACAACACCGGAAAAACGGATGACGTGTCCGAGTTCATCCACGAGGAGTACCTCAATCCCGGTGCCCTGGAACACATGCCGGAACTGCGCGGTCCCGAGGCGTTCGCACTCGCGGTGAAGTGGCTGAAGCTCACTTTCTCCGAGGACGCGCATCTGGAGGAGATCTCCTACGAGGAGAAAGGCAGCTGGGTGCGGGCGAAACTCGCCCTGTACGGACGTCAGGTGGGCGAACTCGTGGGAATGCCCGCCACCGGGCGCAAGTTCTCCGGCGAACAGATCCACCTCATCCGGATCGTCGACGGAAAGATCCGCGACCACCGCGACTGGCCCGACTATCTCGGCACCTACCGCCAGCTCGGCGAGCCCTGGCCCACCGAGGAGGGCTGGCGCCCCTGAGAGCTTGCGAACAAACCCGCGCCCGGGCCCGGGGCGAGGGTTTGTTCACAAGCTCTGAGCAGCCCGTCCGGCACACCGACGCCCAAGGGAAGGAAAACGGTGAGCTCTTCCTCACCCGGGGAACCCCTGGAACCGACCGACCAGGACCTCGACGTACTCCTGAAGAACCTCGGCAATCTGGTGACCCCGATGGCCCTGAGGGTCGCCGCGACACTCCGCCTGGTCGATCACCTCCTGGCCGGAGCCGGCACCCTCGCCGACCTCGCCGACCGCACGGACACCCACCCCCAGGCGCTCTCCCGCCTGGTCAGGCACCTGACCGTCGTCGGCGTCCTGGAGGGCGGCGAGAAGCCGGACCAGCCGCTGCGCCCCACCCGGCTCGGGATGCTCCTCGCCGACGGCCACCCGGCCCAGCAGCGGGCCTGGCTGGACCTGGACGGGGCCGTCTCCCACGCCGACCTGGCCTTCACCGGGCTCCTCGACGTGGTCCGCACCGGCCGCCCCGCCTACGCCGGGCGGTACGGGCGGCCCTTCTGGGAGGACCTCTCGGCCGACGTGGCGCTGGCCGACTCCTTCGACGCGCTCATGTCCTGCGACGAGGACCTGGCCTACGAGGCCCCGGCCGACGCGTACGACTGGTCGGCGGTCCGGCACGTCCTCGACGTGGGCGGCGGCAACGGCGGCATGCTCGCGGCGATCGCCCTGCGGGCCCCGCACCTGCGCGGCACCCTCGTCGAACTGGCCGGTCCCGCCGAGCGCGCCCGGCGCAGGTTCGCGGACGCCGGTCTGGCCGACCGGGTCACGGTGGCGGAGGGCGACTTCTTCAAGCCGCTGCCCGTCACCGCCGACGTCGTCCTGCTGTCGTTCGTCCTGCTCAACTGGTCCGACGAGGACGCGCTGACGATTCTGCGCGGCTGCGTCAGGGCGCTGGAACCGGGCGGCAGGCTCCTGGTCCTCGACCGTGCCGATGCCGAGGGGGACGGCGCCGACCGGTTCTTCAGCACGCTGCTCGACCTGCGGATGCTGACGTTCATGGGCGGACGGGTGCGCACCCGGGACGAGGTCGTGGCCCTGGCCGGATCGGCCGGCCTCGCCCTGGCCTCGGAGCGCACGAGCGGCTCCACGACCCTCCCGTTCGACTTCTCGATCCTCGAGTTCACGGCCGCCTCCGAGGAAGCGGCCCCGGCCGCCCAGGCCTCCGAAGCCCTCCCAGCACAGGAGTAGACACATGTCCGAACGCATCGTGCCGAGCGGGGACGTCGAGCTGTGGAGCGACGACTTCGGTGACCCTGCGGACCCGGCGCTGCTGCTCGTCATGGGCGGCAACCTCTCCGCCCTCGGCTGGCCCGACGAGTTCGCCCGGCGGCTCGCCGACGGCGGCCTCCACGTCATCCGCTACGACCACCGCGACACCGGCCGCTCCACCACCCGCGACTTCGCCGCGCACCCCTACGGCTTCGGCGAGCTGGCCGCCGACGCGGTCGCCGTCCTCGACGGCTGGGGCGTCGGCCGGGCCCATGTCGTCGGCCTGTCGATGGGGGCGACCATCACCCAGGTCATCGCGCTCGACCACCACGACCGGCTGAGCAGCCTGACCATGATGCTCGGCGGCGGGCTCGACATCGACTTCGACGCCAACATCGAGCGCGTGATGCGCGGCGAACCCACGCTGGACGGCCTGCCCGGGCCCCAGCAGCCGTTCCTGGACGCGCTCGCCCTGATGAACCAGCCGGCCGAGGGACGCGCCGCCGAGGTGGCCAAGCGCGTGAGCAAGTGGCGCATCCTCTCCGGCACGGGCGTGCCGTTCGACGACGCCGAGTACGCGCGGTGGGAGGAACGGGCGATCGACCACGCGGGGGGCGCCCTCGCCGAGCCGTACGCGCACTACTCGCTGACCCTGCCGCCGCCGTCCCGGGCCGCCGAGCTGCGCGACGTCACCGTGCCGACCCTGGTCATCCAGGCCGAACACGACCCCATCGCCCCCGCGCCGCACGGCAAGCACCTCGCCGGGCTCATCCCCACCGCCCGCCTCGCGGAGATCCCGGGCATGGGCCACGCCCTGCCCTCCTCGGTCCACGGACCGCTCGCCGAGGTCATCCTCGCCCACACCCGCTCGGCGGCCTGACCGTGGCGGACGAGCAGCGGGCGGGAGAGACGATGTACGGGGCCGACCTCGCCCGGGTCTACGACCTGGTGCACCGCGAGCGCGGCAAGGACTACCGCGCCGAGACCGAGGCGGTCGCCGCCGCGGCCCGGCGGAGCAGGCCGGGCGCCGGACGGCTGCTCGACGTCGCGTGCGGCACCGGAGGGCATCTGCGGCACTTCGCCGACCTCTTCGACCACGTCGAGGGAGTGGAGCTGTCCGCGCCGATGGCCGAGGAGGCGCGTGCCGCGCTGCCCGGGGTGACCGTGCACGCGGGCGACATGCGCGACTTCCGCCTCGGCACCACCTTCGACGTCGTGACCTGCATGTTCGGCTCCGTCGGCTATATGACGTCGGTCGCCGAACTCGGCCAGGCGCTGAGGATGTTCGCCCGGCATCTGGAGCCGGGCGGGGTGGCCGTGGTCGACCCGTGGTGGTTCTACGAGACGTTCGCCGACGGCCATGTCTCCGCCGACATCGTGACCGTCGACGGCGTCACCGTCTCCCGGGTCTCGCACTCCGCCCGCCGGGGCCGTACCTCGCACATGGACGTGCACTTCGTCGTCGCCGAACCCGGCGCCGGAGCCCAGCACTTCGTCGACACCCACATCATCTCCCTGTTCAGCCGGGCCGAGTACGAACAGGCCTTCCGGGAGGCCGGCTTCGCGGTCGAGTACCTGCCGGAGGCGCCGTCGGGGCGGGGGCTGTTCGTCGGTGTCCGGGTGTGAACCGGCTGACTCGCACGGACCCAAGAGAACGACGCGAACGACGAGAGAGGAACGACATGAACGACCACGAGGTCGATGTTCTGGTGGTGGGTGCGGGCCTCGGGGGCCTGTCGACGGCGATGTTCCTCGCCCGGCAGGGCGTCCGCGTGCTCGTGGTGGAGCGCAGGCCGGGCCTCTCGCCCTATCCGCGGGCCGCCGGGCAGAACCCGCGGACCATGGAGCTGCTGCGCATCGGGGGCGTCGCGGACGAGGTGGTCCGGGCCGACGACATCCGCGGCACCCAGGGCGACTTCGTCATCCGGCTCGCCGAGAGCGTGCGGGGCGAGATCCTGCGGACCGTCTCGGAGAGCTTCGACGACATGGTGGCCGCCACCGAGCCGTGCACACCGGCCGGCTGGGCGATGCTGTCCCAGGACAAGCTGGAGCCGATCCTGCTCGCGCAGGCGAAGAAGCACGGCGGCGCCATCCGCTTCGACACCCGGCTGCTGTCGTTCCGCCAGGACGACGACGGCGCCGGTGTGACGGCCCGGCTGGCGGGGCCGGACGGCGAGTACGACCTGCGCGCCGGGTATCTCGTGGGCGCCGACGGCAACCGCAGCCTGGTGCGGGAGTCGCTGGGCATCGGGCGGTACGGGCACGGCACGCTGACCCACATGGTCGGGGTCATCTTCGACGCGGACCTCTCCGGCATCATGGAGCCGGGCACGACCGGCTGGTACTACCTCCACCACCCGGAGTTCACGGGCACGTTCGGGCCGACGGACCGGCCCGACCGGCACACCCTCTTCGTCGAGTACGACCCCGACGAGGGCGAGAGCCCCGAGGACTTCACACCGCAGCGCTGCGTCGAACTCATCGGCCTCGCCCTGGACGCACCCGAGGTGAAGCCCGAGCTCGTCGACATCCAGGGCTGGGAGATGGCGGCCCGCATCGCCGAACGCTGGCGCGAGGGGCGGGTGTTCCTGGCCGGGGACGCGGCGAAGGTCACCCCGCCGACCGGGGGCATGAGCGGCAACGCGGCCGTCGCCGACGGGTTCGACCTGGCCTGGAAGCTCGCGGCGGTGCTGCAGGGACAGGCCGGGGCGGGGCTGCTCGGCACGTACGAGGACGAGCGCAAGGTCGCCGCGGAGCTGGTCGTGGCCGAGGCGCTGGCGATCTACGCGCAGCGGATGGCGCCGCACATGGCGGAGGTGTGGGACAAGTCGGTGGGGTACCCCGAGACGCTGCTCGGGTTCCGCTACCGCTCCTCGGCGGTCCTGGCCACGGACGACGATCCGGCGCGGGTGGAGAATCCGCTGACGCCGAGCGGGCGTCCCGGCTTCCGGGGGCCGCATGTCCTGGTGTCGCGGCACGGGGAGCGGCTCTCCACGGTCGATCTGTTCGGTGACGGGTGGACGTTGCTGGTGGGGGAGCTGGGGGCGGACTGGGTCGCGGCGGCGGAGGCGGTCTCTGCGGAACTGGGGGTGCCTGTGCGGGCGTACCGGGTCGGGGCGGGGCTGACTGATCCCGAGAGTGCGGTGTCCGAGCGGTATGGCATCGGGAAGGCGGGGGCGAGTCTGGTGCGGCCGGACGGGATCGTGGCCTGGCGTACGGATGAGGCGGCGGTTGATGCGGGGCAGACGCTTGAGGGGGTTCTGCGTCGGGTTCTTGACCGCTGACGGAATGGCTTCGCGCCCCGCCGGAGGAGTTGGCGGGGCGCGGTGTCGTTGGCGGCTGCGGGGCGGTGGGGGTTGTTCGCGCAGTTCCCCGCGCCCCTGAAAGAGAAGGGTGGGTCAGCGCAGGCCCATGTCCTGCGCCAGGGCGTCGTGCGGAGAGGACTTCGGGTCGCCGACGATGCGGGCCGCGCGGCGGACCCGGTCCACCAGGAAAGCCTGGCGCCGGATCGCCGACATGCCGGCCAAGGGGCCGCCGCCCGTGAGGGCCGCGCGGACGAAGGCGTCCATCGCGTTGAAGACCTGGTTGTCCTCGGGCAGCGAGCGCTCCGTCACCACGTCCTGCTGCTCGATCCTGACCACCGGCTTGAGCTGCTCGGGAGGGGTGAAGGCACGCCGGACGCTCACCCGGCCCCGGTTGCCCCACAGCGCGTAGGCCGAGCGGTAGGAGTGCTCGAAGCCGAAGTCCAGCTGGGCCGTCACGCCCCGGTCGTCGCTCAGCAGCACGCTGCCGGCCACATCGGCCCCGGTCGCCTCGTCGACGCGCAGACACGCCCCGAGGACGTCGAGCTCCCCGGTGAGGTAGAGCTGGGCCGCCCGCAGGGGATACACCCCGACGTCGAGCAACGCGCCCCCGCCCAGGGCCGGCTGGTACCGGAACGACTCGGGTGCCAGCGGCGGCACCGCGAACGACCCGGAGAACAGCCGCAGTTCCCCCACGGACTCGTCGAGCATCGCGCGTACCGCCGCGTGCTGGGAATGGTGCAGGAACATGAAGTTCTCGGCGAGCACGAGTCCGAGTTCCGACGCGGTCGACATCAGCTCGAGAGTTTTCTCGTACGTGTCCGACATCGGTTTCTCGACCAGCACGTGCTTTCCCGAACGCAAAGCCCGTAGCGCCCACTCGTGATGCATGCCGGGCGGCAGCGGAATATAAACGGCGTCGAGGTCGTCCCGCTCGACGAGCGCCGCGTAATCCCCCACGCCACCGCAGCCGAAAGCGGCCCCCACGCGCTCGGCCCTGGCCTTGTCCCGGCTGGCCACCGCGACGAGGTCGACGTGGTCATGCGCGGCGAGCACGGGCATGATCCGGCGAATCGCGATGTTCGCCGTGCCGATCACGCCCATGCGGAGCGCCCGTTGCTGACGGTGCTCTGGCATAGGGATCCTCATCACCTTGCGGGAGTCCAGTGGGTTCCCCACCGTACGACCGGGAGATCAAGCACTGCTTGAGGAACGGTGGATACGGAAAACGGCAGTTCGAGTGTTCTTCTAATTCGGCCCCGTACCTTGCCGAGGTAATCGGATGACGGAGGTGGCGGGGTGACGGCGGCGACGAATGCCCTGGGGCGCGAACTGCAACTCGTCCACGCGGCACAGTGGCTCTACGCGATCAACGCGGAGCCGTTCGTACCGGGGGAGGGTGACCCGTATGCCCGGCTGGTACGGGGGTTCGAGAGCGGCGAGAACGGCACGGACGACGCGGGCGGAACCCTCGCGTCGATCGTGGAGCGGGGGCCGGTGTGGCGCAGCCGGCTCGACACCTGGGTCGTCACCGGCCCCGCGGCGGTGCGGGAGTTGTCCGCCGGCGCGGAACCGGCGGTGTCCGCCGCGGTGCCGCAGGCGGAGGCCTGGCTGCCCGACCCGGAGCGGCAGCGCACGACGGGACTCGCCCGGGACCTGGCGCGGCGGGGCGGGACGAGGGCCGTGGGGAGGCTGGCCGGATCGCTGCGGGAGCAGGCCGGGCAGGCCGCGGCGCGGCTCGGCCCGGGCCCGGTCGACCTGGTGGCGGACTTCGCCGAGCCACTGACCGCGGCCGCGTACGCCGTGGTCCTGGACGTCCCCGAGGAGCGCCGCGCGGCGTTCGCCGCCGACCTCGCCGCGGCGGCCCCGGCCGTGGACGCGCTGCTCTGCCCGCAGACGCTGGACACGACGCGGCGCCTGGCGGCAGGCGTACGCGGACTCCGGGAATTCTTCGCCGGGCGCTCCCACGCCGAGGCGGACCTGGTCCTCGCGGTGGCCGGGGCCCGGGCCGCGGCGGACCTGCTCGGCGACGCGCTGCGCGGCCTCCTCGACCGGCCGCGGGACTGGGCGCTGCTGCGCTCGGCCCCCGCGCACGCGGCTCGCCTGGTCGAGGAGGCCCTGCACCAGCGGCCGCCGTGGCGGGCGTGCCCCCTGGTGGCCCTCGCCACGGCCGAGGTGGCCGGCACCCGTATCGAGGCCGGTGACAGCCTGACCGCCATCACCACCGCCGCCGTGCCGGGTGGGCCCAGCGGCATCGCTGGGCCCACCGGGATCGCCGCGGCCGACGGGGCCGGCCGGACCGCCGGGGCCACCGTGCCCCCCGGCACCGCCGGGATCAGTCGGACCGCCGGGGCCACAGTGCCCGTCGGAGCCGTCGGAGCCGCCGGGACTGCCGGGACTGCCGGGACCGTCGGAGCCGCCGGGGCCGCCGAACCCGGCGCGGTCACCTTGCCCGGCGAGGCCACCAGGACCAGCGGCGCCCCGGCGCCCCTCCCCGTGGCCGCCTGCGCCACCCTGCTCCCGGCCGCTCGGGCGCTCGCCGAGCACGGGCTGGTGGCGCTGGCCGCGCGGTTCCCGCTGCTGCGGCTGGACGGCGAGCCGGTGCGCACGCGCCGGGCGCCCCTGACCCGGCGCCTGGTCAGGCTGCCGGCCCGACTCGGCGAGGAGGAGACGCGATGAGGGTTCTGTTCACCTCACTGGCCCACCACACCCACTACTACCCGCTCGTACCGCTCGCCTGGGCGCTGCGCACCGCGGGCCACGAGGTGCGGATCGCCAGCCAGCCCGAGCTGACCGACGTCATCACGGGTACGGGACTGACCGCCGTCCCCGTGGAGTGGTCGCTCGGCGCCCTGGAGGACCTCGGGCTGCTCGGTCAGCTGCACGACGAGGCCTCGGCCCATGTGCAGGGCTTCGACTACGCCGCCCGGGGCGAACACCCATGGGACTACGAGCGGTTGCTGGCACTGGAGAACATCATGGTGCCCACGCTCTACGGCGCTCTCAACAACGACACCATGGTCGACGCGCTCGTGGACTTCGCCCGCTCCTGGCAGCCCGACCTCGTCGTCTGGGAGACCTTCACCCTCGCCGGGGCCATCGCGGCCCGGGTGACGGGCGCGGCGCACTGCCGGCTGGTCTCGGGCCCCGACATCAGCGTGCGGGCCCGCAAGGAGTTCCTGCGGCTGGCCGCCGAGCAGGAGCCGGAGCACCGCGAGGACCCCACCGCCGAGTGGCTGGAGCGCACGCTGCGGCGGCTGGGATCCGACGCCGGGTTCGACGAGGACATGGTCACCGGCCAGTGGACGGTGAACACCACACCGCCCAGCACCCAGCTCGACCTGAAGCTGCCGACCGTGCAGGTGCGCCACGTGCCGTACAACGGCCCCGCGGTGGTGCCGGACTGGCTGCGGGCCGCCCCCGGGCGCAGCCGCGTCTGCGTGACGCTCGGCTCCTCGGCCTCCGACGTCGGCGTCGACATGGCCGAGCTCCTGGCCCACCTCGCGGAGCTGGACGCGGAGATCGTCGCGACCGTCGACGAGGCGACCCGCGAGGCGGCCGGGGACCTGCCGGACAACGTACGCCTGGTCGACTTCGTCCCGCTCAACGACCTGCTGCCCACGTGCGACGCGATCGTGCACCACGGCGGTGTCGGCACCAAGGCGACGGCCGAACTGCACGCCGTGCCCCAGCTGATCCTGGCCTTCGGCTGGGACACCGAGGTCATGGGGCGCGGACTGGAGGACATCGGCGCCGGCCTGTGCGTGCCGAGCGCCGACCTGCTTCCGGACGTCCTGCGCAAGCAGGTCCAGCGGCTGGTCGGCGAGCCGTCCTTCGCGCGTGGCGCCCGCCGGCTCCAGGAGGAACTGCTCGCGGTGCCCAGTCCCAACGAGGTCGTTCCGGTGCTGGAGCGGCTGGTCGCCGAGCACGGCACGCACGGCTCAGTCCACGACCGAGGGTGAGGGATCCAGACGTGACGGACACCAAGGCGCTGGTGCTGGAACTGGCGCGCAAGTACCACAAGGAACAGGAACCGCGCGGGTTCGAACCCGGGGTCACGCCGATCCTGTCCTCGGGCGCGGTCCTCGACGAGGAGGACCGGGGCGCCCTGGTCGAGGCGGCGCTGGAGATGCGGATCGCCGCCGGGGTGCGCACCCGGAAGTTCGAGAGCGAGTTCGCCCGCTACTTCCGGCTGCGCAAGGCCCACATGGTGAACTCGGGATCGTCGGCCAACCTGCTGGCGGTCAGCGCGCTCACCTCGCCGAAGCTGAAGGACCTGCGGCTGCGCCCAGGCGACGAGGCCATCACGGTGGGCGCCGGCTTCCCGACCACGATCAACCCGCTCGTCCAGAACGGCCTGACACCGGTCTTCGTGGACGTGGAACTGGGCACCTACAACGCCTCCCTGGCCCAGATCGAGGCGGCGATCTCCCCGCGCACCAGGCTCATCATGATCGCGCACGCCCTGGGCAACCCGTTCCCCGTCGCCGAGGTCGCGGAACTGGCCCGCCGGCACGATCTGTTCTTCATCGAGGACAACTGCGACGCCGTCGGCTCCACCTACGGAGGCAGGCTCACCGGCACCTTCGGCGACCTGTCGACGGTGAGCTTCTACCCGGCCCACCACATCACCGCCGGTGAGGGCGGCTGCGTCCTCACGTCGAGTCTGGAACTGGCCCGGATCGTCGAGTCGATGCGCGACTGGGGCCGGGACTGCTGGTGCGAACCGGGCACGGACAACACCTGCCTGAAGCGGTTCGACTACCAGCTCGGCACCCTCCCGGCCGGCTACGACCACAAGTACATCTTCTCCCACGTCGGCTACAACCTGAAGGCCACCGACCTCCAAGGCGCCCTGGCACTCAGCCAGTTGAAGAAGGTCGACGACTTCGGCGCGGCCCGGCGGCACAACTGGCAGCGGCTGCGGGACGGTCTGGCCGAGGTGCCCGGACTGCTGCTGCCGCGGGCCACCCCCGGAAGCGACCCCAGCTGGTTCGGCTTCGCCCTGACCGTGCTGCCCGACGCGGGCTTCACCCGCAGGGACCTCGTCGACTTCCTGGAGGGCCGCAGGATCGGCACCCGCCGGCTGTTCGGCGGGAACATCACCCGCCATCCCGCCTACGAGGACGTGCGCTACCGGATCGTGGACGAGCTGGTCAACTGCGACACCGTCACGGAGGACACCTTCTGGATCGGCGTCTATCCGGGGCTCACCAAAGAAATGCTCGACTACGTCGTCGAGTCCATCACCGAGTTCTGCACGCGAAGGGGCTGATCGGAGCATGTCCTCACCCACCAGCCGGGTCGCCGTCGTCACCGGCGCCACCAGCGGGATCGGTCTCGCCGTCACCCGGTCCCTGGCCGCCGTCGGCCACCGCGTGTTCCTCTGCGCCCGGGACGCCGACCGGGTCGCGCTCACGGTCAAGGAGCTGCGCGCCGAGGGCCACGACGTGGACGGCGCCGCCTGCGACGTACGGGAGGTGGCGGAGATCGAGGTGCTGATGTCCGCCGCGGTCGAGCGCTACGGGCCCGTCGAGGTGCTCGTCAACAACGCCGGCCGCAGCGGCGGCGGCCCCACGCACACCATCGCCGACGAGCTGTGGGACGACGTGATGGCCACCAACCTGGACAGCGTCTTCCGCGTCACCCGCGCCGCCCTGACCACCGGCCGCATGCGGGAGGGCGGCTGGGGCCGGGTCGTCAGCATCGCCTCCACCGGCGGCAAGCAGGGCGTGGTGCTGGGCGCCCCCTACTCCGCCTCCAAGCACGGGGTCGTCGGCTTCACCAAGGCCCTGGGGCTGGAACTGGCCAAGTCCGGGATCACGGTCAACGCGGTGTGCCCCGGCTATGTGGAGACGCCCATGGCGGTGCGGGTCCGGCAGGGCTACGCCGCCGCCTGGGAGACCACCGAGGAGGAGGTGCTCGACCGGTTCCAGGCCAAGATCCCGCTCGGCCGCTACACCACGCCCGACGAGGTGGCGGGCATGGTCGGCTACCTGCTGACCGACGCGGCATCGTCCGTCACCGCGCAGGCGATCAACGTCTGCGGCGGGCTGGGAAACTACTGAGGAGAGCCATGTCGGACGAGACCGTGCACACCACCGTCCACGAGATCGAGGTGCGGGCCCCGGCCGAGGCCGTGTTCGACCTGGTCGCCGGGGCCTCCCGCTGGCCGGTGCACTTCCCGCCGAGCGTGCACGTCGAGCGCCTGGAGGGCGACGACCGGCAGGAGCGGCTGAGGATCTGGGCGACGGCCAACGACGAGGTCAAGAGCTGGACCTCGCGCCGCGAACTGGACCGGGCCGGATTACGGGTGACGTTCCGGCAGGAGGAGTCGCGGGCGCCGGTGCGGAGCATGAGCGGCGAGTGGCTGCTGGAGCCGCTCGGCGACAAGCGGACCCGGGTGCGGTTCACCCACGCGTTCACCGCCGTCGACGACGCCCCCGAGCACGTCGAGTGGATCCGCCGGGCCATCGACACCAACACCGGGTCCGAACTGGAGGCCCTGCGCAGGGGCGTGGAGGACGCGGACCCGGAGCTCACCTTCACGTTCGACGACAGCGTGCGCGTCGACGGCTCGGCGAAGGACGCGTACGAGTTCATCCGTGCGGCCGACCGCTGGACGGAGCGGCTGCCGCACGTCGCCCGGGTCGTCCTCACCGAGGACACCCCGAACGAGCAGATCCTGGAGATGGACACGCTCACCGCCGACGGCGCGACCCACACCACCCGTTCGGTGCGCGTCTGCTTCCCCGCCGAGCGGATCGTCTACAAGCAGATCCGGACACCCGCGCTGATGGCCGCCCACACCGGCGAGTGGATCTTCGAGGAGGACGACAAGGGCTGCACCGTCACCTCCCGGCACACCGTGCGGATCGCGCCGGACGCCGTGACGAGCGTCCTCGGTCCGACGGCGGACGTGGCGGCCGCCCGCACCATGATCCGGGAGGCGCTCGGCCGCAACAGCCTCACGACGCTGCGGTGCGCGGCCGACCACGCCGAGCGGCTGCGCGGCGCCGAGCCGGTCCCCGCCGGGACGTACGTCGCCGTGCAGCGGTTCTACGCACGGCAGATGCGGCTCCTCGACGAGCGGCGGGCCGAGGAGTGGGCCCGGACGTTCACCGAGGACGGCGTCTTCGCGCAGAACATCGCCCCCGAGCCCCTGCGCGGCCGGGACGCCGTCGCCGCCGCCGTACGCCGCAACCTGGAGCGGACGGCGGACACACCGGAGCAGCGGCGGCATGTGTTCTCCATGCTCACCGTGGCGCCCGGGCCCGACGGCTCCCTGAGCACCCGCTGCTACGCACAGGTCCTGGTCACCCCGGCCGGGGGACCGGCCAGGCTGCACCTGAGCGCGGTGTGCGAGGACGAACTGGTGCCGCACGGCGACGGCTGGCTCGTGCGCCACCGCAGGGTCGAGCACGACGGCGTCTGAGCCGCCGCCGGCCGGGCACACACGACGACGGGCCGCACCGGTTGCAGGTGCGGCCCGTCGGCGTGCGGTCGGAGGCCCGTGCGGCCCGACTGCAGGTGCCGCCCGGCTGTCCGTGGAGCCCGGGCGGCGGCGAGACCCCGGCGCCCGCGCGGCACGTGACGGCGGCCCGGGTTTGGGTGAGGCTCCGGCGCTCGCATGGAGGTGTCGGCGGCCCGGACCTCGATGTGGCCCGGCGGCGGGCGGTCCGGGGCCCCGTGTGGCCCGGCGGGTGCGGTCCGGCCGTCTTCCGGCCCGGACACGGAGAGCCCGGCAGGCCTTGCGGCCCGGGCCCTCCGTGTGGCTCGGCGGCGTGCGGTCCGGCTCTCCGTGCGGGTCGGCAGCCCGCGCCGCCCGAACTCCGTGTGGCCCGGCGGCGGGCGGTCCGTCCCTCCGTCCGGCCCGGACACGGCGGGCCTGGCCGAGCTTGCGGCCCGGGCCCTCCGTGTGGTCCGGCGGCGTGCGGTTCGGCTCTCCGTCGGGCCCGGACACGGCGGGCCTGGCCGAGCTTGCGGCCCGGGCCCTCCGTGTGGTCCGGCGGCGTGCGGTCCGGCTCTCCGTGCCGCCCGGGGGAGCGGTCAGGTCAGGGAGAGACCGCCGTCGACCGGGACGACCGCGCCCGTCATGTAGCGGCCCTCGGGGTCGGCCAGCGCGGTGATCCACCAGGCCACGTCCTCGGGCGTGGCGACCCGCCCGAGCGGGATCCGCTCGGCGAGCTGTCCGAGGAACCCCTGGTACTCCTCGGCGGACATGCCGACGCGCTCGCCGATGCCGGTGTCGGTCACGCCCGGGGCGACCGACACCACCCGGATACCGCGCGGTGCGAGCTCCACGGCCCAGGTGCGGGTGAAGTGGTTCAGCGCCGCCTTCGTCGCCCAGTAGACCGAGTTGTCGGGGAACCCCTGGATGCCCAGCGAGCCTGCCGAGCTGACGTTGACGATGGTGCCGCCGGTCGCCTCCAGGGCCTCCAGCGCGGCCTGCGCCACGAAGGCCGGGGCGATCAGGTTGACGGCGACCTGTTGCTCGGTCACGGCCCGGTCGAGTTTGGCGAGCGGCGCGAACGTGCCGGTCCCGGCGTTGTTGACCAGCACGTCCAGCCGCCCGAACGCCCGCAGCGCGGCCTCCACCACCGCCTCGCCGGCCCCCGGCTCGGTGATGTCCGCGACCAGGGTGCGGATGCCGTCGTGGCCCTCGGCCGTCTCGTCGAGGGCGGCGGCGGTGCGGCCCACGACCAGGACACGGTCTCCCCGCCCCGCGAAGCGGCGGGCCGTCGCACGGCCGATTCCGGTGCCTCCACCAGTGATGATCACAGTCCTAGGAGTCATGCCGGGACGCTACTGACGAGGGCTCGAAGCCGGGTCGAGGTCAGAGCGCCGGCCGGTCGTCCCGGGTGATGTGCCGCTCCGCCACGAGCAGTTCGCCGTCCCGCCGGACCAGCCGGTCGCGCATCACGCAGGACAGCTCCAGGCGCGGTGCGCCGCCCCGCGGGGTGGCCAGGATCTGCACGTACGAGACGGCCTCGGTCCCGGCGCCGGTGCTCCGGGCGGTCGTCATGGTCACCCAGTGCCGGTGCGTCTCCCCGGCCGCGGCCCGCCCCTCGACCGCCGCCCGAGCGCCGGCGGCGATGCCGTCCCGGCCCCGGACGGGCTCCGTCATCGACGGGGCCAGGAAGGTGGCGTCGGAGGTGAAGGTGCCTGCCCACGCCTCCGCCTCGCCACCGTCGAGCAGCTGCATGTGGCGGGCGTAGAACTGCTCGATCTCGGTGTCGTTCATGAACAACCTCCCCTACGACGGTTCTCCGGTCCCGACCCTGACGCACCCCTGTCGCACGTCTGTCGAATCCCGCTCGAGACGGCCGCGCGGTCGTCGAGCGGTCTTCCAATGCCTTCCGAGCGGCTGCGGCCAGGCTGGCCGGGTCGTCCAGGAGGTGACCGTGCGCATCATTGACCTGTCCTCGCCGGTGGACGCCGGCTCGTTCGAACCGGACCCGGTGGTCCACGAGGTGATGTCCCCACGCGAGGGCGCGCTGCACATGCGCGACGAGATGCGGCGCCACTTCGACATCGAGTTCGACCCCGACGACCTGCCCGACGGCGAGTTCCTCTCGCTGGACCGGCTGAGTCTGACCACCCACACCGGCACGCACGTCGACGCGCCCTCGCACTACGGCTCCCGGACGACGTACGGCACCGGCGTGCCCCGGCACATCGACGCGATGCCGCTGGAGTGGTTCCTCGCCCCCGGGGTCGTCCTGGACGTCCGGGGCCGCGAGGCGGGTGTGGTCGACGCGGCGGACCTGCGCAAGGAACTCGACCGGATCGGCTACCCGCTCGCCCCGTCCGACATCGTGCTCCTGAACACCGGCGCATCCGCGTGGTCGGGCACGAGCCGGTACTTCACCGACTTCGTCGGTCTCGACGCGAGCGCCATCGCCTTCCTGCTCGACGCGGGCATCCGGGTGGTCGGCACCGACGCGTTCAGCCTGGACGCGCCGTTCACCACGATCATCGCCGAGTACCGGCGCACCGGGGACCCCGCCGTGCTCTGGCCGGCCCATGTCGCCGGACGCCACCGGGAGTACTGCCAGATCGAGCGGCTCGCGGGCCTCGAGGAGCTGCCCGCGCCGTACGGCTTCCAGGTGGCCTGCTTCCCGGTGAAGGTCGCCGGCGCCGGGGCCGGCTGGGCGCGCGCGGTCGCCCTCGTCGACGACCAGGCCCCCCTGACCAGCCCCTGACCCGAGGAGAAACCATGTACAGCACCGACCTCGCCGAGGTCTACGAGACGGTGTACCGCAGCCGGGGCAAGGACTGGGCGGCGGAGGCCGAGGACATCGCGGCCGTGGCACGCCGGCACGCCCCGGGCGCCGACACGCTGCTCGACGTGGCCTGTGGCACCGCCGCCCATCTCGGCCCCTTCAGCAAGCTCTTCGCCACGGCGGAGGGCCTGGAGATCGCGGCGCCCATGCGTGATCTGGCGCTGGAGCGGTGGCCCGGCCTGACCATCCACGAGGGCGACATGCGCGACTTCGACCTCGGCCGCCGGTACTCCGTCGTCACCTGCATGTTCTGTGCCATCGGCTATCTGGGCAGCGTCGAGGAGATGCGCTCCGCCGTGGCCTCGATGGCCCGTCACCTCGAACCGGGCGGCGCGCTGGTCATCGAACCCTGGTGGTTCCCCGAGCAGTTCAAGGAGGGGTTCGTCGCCGGGGACCTGGCCCGCGAGGGCGAGAGGACCGTCGCCCGGATCTCCCACTCCACCCTCCAGGGACGCGCGACCCGGATGGAGGTCCGGTTCCTCGTCGGCGAGCCGTCGGGCATCCGGACCTTCACCGAGATCGACGTACTGACCCTGTTCACGCGCGAGGAGTACGAGCAGGCGTTCAAGGACGCCGGATGCTCCGTCACGTACCAGCCGGGCCCGCCGACCGGCCGCGGCCTCTTCACCGGAGTCAAGGAGCGGGAGGTGTCCGGGCGATGACCACCTATGTCTGGGACTATCTGCGGGAGTACGCCGAGGAACGCGAGGAACTCCTCGACGCCGTCGACACGGTGTTCCAGTCCGGTCAGCTCGTCCTCGGACAGAGCGTCTCCGGCTTCGAGCAGGAGTTCGCCGCCTACCACGGGCAGCCGCACTGCGTCGGCGTCGACAACGGCACCAACGCCATAGTCCTCGGCCTCCAGGCGCTCGGCGTGAAGCCGGGCGACGACGTGCTCACGGTGTCCAACACGGCGGCCCCCACGGTCCTGGCCATCGACGCCGTGGGAGCCCGGCCGGTCTTCGTCGACGTGCGCGAGGAGGACTACCTCATGCGCACCGACCTGCTGGAGGGCGCGCTCACCGAGCGGACCACGGCGATCGTGCCGGTGCACCTGTACGGGCAGTGCGTCGACATGGCCGCGGTGACCGCCTTCGCCGAGCGCCACGGCCTGAAGGTCCTGGAGGACTGCGCCCAGGCCCACGGCGCCCGCCACCACGGCCGGCTCGCCGGGACCATGGGCGACGCCGCGGCCTTCTCCTTCTACCCGACGAAGGTCCTCGGGGCGTACGGCGACGGCGGGGCGGTGGTCACCCACGACTCGGGCACGGACGCGGAGCTGCGCCGGCTGCGCTACTACGGCATGGAGGACAGGTACTACGTTGTCCAGACTCCCGGGCACAACAGCCGCCTCGACGAGGTCCAGGCCGAGATCCTCCGCCGCAAGCTACGGCGCCTCGACACCTACGTCGAGGGCCGGCGGCGCGTGGCGCGACGCTATGCGGAGGGGCTGGGGGACACCGGCCTGGTCCTGCCCGCGAACGCGGTGGGCAATGATCACGTCCACTACGTCCACGTGGTCCGCCACCCCGAGCGGGACCGGATCATCGAGCGGCTCAAGGCGTACGACATCGAGCTGAACATCAGCTACCCCTGGCCGGTGCACACGATGTCCGGCTTCGCGCACCTCGGCTACCACGAGGGCGATCTGCCGGTGACCGAGCGGCTGGCGAAGGAGATCTTCTCGCTGCCGATGTACCCCTCGCTGCCGCGGCACGTCCAGGAGAAGGTGATCGAGGCGCTGCGCGAGGTGATCGCCGGGCTGTGACGCCGTGTCCCTGTGCGAAACGCCGTGTCCCGGTGAGGCGGTCCGCCTCACCGGGACACGGCGTTTCAGGGGCCCTGCCGTCAGCCCGCGTGGTACAGGCTGTGCAGGCAGGCGATCAGGCTGCGGGCCTGGACGTTGACGTAGTGGCTGTGCCGCAGCAGGTCCGACAGCTGGTGCAGCGTCATCCAGCGGTGGTCGGGATGGTCGCGGGGCACGTCCTGGTCGGTCTCCACGATCAGGTAGCGGTTCAGCGCGTGGAAGAAGCGGCCGCCCTCCTCGGAGAGCACCGTGTCGAACCGGACGCGCTCCTCGGGAGCCCCCAGCACCTCGTCGAGGAAGGGCGGCGCGGCCTGGCCGGGCAGCTGCGCGTGGCTCTCCGCGACGCACTGCACGGTGGGGCCCAGCTCCACCACGTCCGCGAAGCCCGGCTCCACGCGCGCGTGCACGAGGACGTGCAGCACCCCCTCGAAACGCCGGACGAGGAAGGCGATGACGCCCTGTCCCACCGGTTCGATCATCGGCTGGCTCCACCGGTGGACCTCACGGCCGCCGGCGTCGACCCGCACCCCGATGACGTCGAAGAAGGCGCCCGCGTCGTGGCGGATGCGGTCGTCGGTGCGGCTCCAGTCGCGCAGCTCGCCGAGCGCGACCCGGCGGACCGCGATGTCGCTGCTGGTGCGCCGGTCGGTGATCCAGCCGAGGATCTCCGCCGCGCTGTGCACACTCACCGCCCCGGGATCGCCCGAGCGCAGCAGCGCCGACCCGAAGTCGTCCCCGTCGGGCTTCTCGGTGTCCGCACCGGTGAACGGCAGGCACGACAGCACGGTCCGGGCGTCCATGTTGACCGTGTCCCGGCGCCCCAGCAGCTCATGGATCTGGCCGAGCGTCATCCAGCGGTACCCGTCGAGGGCCTCCACCGGCTCGGGCAGTTCGACGACCACGTTGCGGTTGCGCTTGCGGTAGAACCACGACCCCTGCTCGGACTGCCGTACGTCCGCGAGCACTCCCGGACGGCTGTGGATGTCCATGAAGTGCTCCAGATACGGCACCGCGCGCCCCTGGTGGACCCGGGTGTAGTTGCTCCGGGTCGCCTGGACGGTCGGGGAGAGCTGGAGCCCCTCGGCGTTGCCGGGCTCGACCTTCGCCTGCATCAGGCAGTGCAGCACCCCGTCGATCGGGGCGGTGAGAATGCCGAGGATGCCGATCTCGGGCTGGTTGATGATCGGCTGGGTCCACCGCGCCACCGGCGCGCCCGGGTTGCTGACCTCCAGCCCGTGCACGGTGAAGAAACGGCCCGTGTGGTGGCGCAGATCGCCGGTGCCCGGGTCGGTCTCCCAGCCCTCCAGGGCTTCCAGGGGGACCCGGTCGACATGGGTGTAGGCCCGCCGGCCGTAGTCGGCGAACCAGTCCGTGAAGTCGGAGAGGTCGCCGAGGGGGCCGGTCCGCGACCGGGCCGAATCGTCGATCCGCCGCTCGACGGGATCTCGCGTCGCCGCGGACGAGGGGGCAGGGGTGTCGCTCATGAGACCTCCAGGGAGGTGGTGTCCGCTGCCGCTTCCCACATCGCCCGGACGGACGCGCCGAGCGGGATCGTGGGCCGCCAGCCGAGCACCTGGGCGGCGAACCGGATGTCCGCGCAGGTCCAGCCGCCGCCCTTGCTGGCGACCTCGGCGGAGTTGAGCTTCACCGACGCGGCGTCCACGCCGGCCGCGTCGAAGAGGGCGTCGACCAGGTCGCGCATCGGCACCGCCTCGCCGCGCCCGATGTTCACGACCAGGCCGGTCACGGGCGCGTGCACCGCGGCGACCGCCGCCCGGGCCAGGTCCCGTACGTCGACGAAGTCCCGCCGGGCGTCGGCGACGTCGAGACCGATCACGTCGCCGGGGCCGAGGGCGCGCAGCCGGGCCACGACGGCACCGAGGAAGCTGGCCGTCGGGGTGTGCGGTCCGCAGACGTTGACCGCGCGCAGCACGACCCCGTCCACCCGGCCCGCCCGGGTCCGGTCGAGCAGATGCTCGGAGCCGGTGCGCTTGGTCAGCCCGTACGGGGTCAGCGGGCCGGGCTCGCGCTGTTCGTCGATGCGGACCCCGTCGGGCACGGGGCCGTACTCGTGGATCGACCCCATCTGGACGATCCGCAGCCGCCGGGAGGTCGCGACGCACCCCTCGACCAGGCGTTCCACGAGGTCGATGTGGGCGCTGCGCATCTCCTCGACGGTGGTGCCCCAGCCGCCGGTGGCGTTGATGACGGCGGTGACGCCGTGCCGGTCGAGGAGTGAGGCGAGCTCCTCCGGCGCGGCGGCGGCGACATCGAGGGGGACGAAGGCGTCCGCGCGGGTGTGCGGGGCCGGGTGCCGGGCCACCGCGAGCACCTGGTGCCCGGTCCGCAGCAGTTCGTCGCAGAGGCTGCGGCCGACGCACCCGGTGGAACCCAGCACGGCCACGGTCCCGGCGGCCGGCCCGCCCTGTGTGGTGGTGGACATCGCCGGGCTCAGCGCGTGGCGCCGATGCCGGAGGGCTGCCACAGGGCCTCCTCGACCGCCAGGGACTCGGCGTAGTCGGGCAGCAGGCCCTGGGCCCGCGCCGAGGCGAAGGACAGCGCGGCGGCGTCCCGGTCCGACTGCACCGTGTCCAGGCCCGAGGGGAGCCGCACCCCCAGGTCCTTGTCGAAGACGTCGACGGCCAGCTCGTTCTCGGCCACATAGGGGCCCGTGAGCAGATACGACATGACGGTGTCGTCCTCGAGCGCGACGAAGGCGTGGCCGACGCCGACCGGGAAGTACGAGGCGCGGAAGTGGACCTGGTCCATCTCGACCGCGTCCCACTGCCGGAAGGTGGGCGATCCGACCCGCAGGTCGACCACGATGTCGAGGGCCCGGCCGCGCGCGCAGTACACGTACTTCGCGGTGCCGGGCGGCGTGACGGTGAAGTGGATGCCGCGGATGGTGCCGCGCCGGGAGAGGCTGTGGTTGGTCTGCGCCACCGGGAAGTGCGGCCGCCCCAGGGCCTGCTGGAAGGCGTCGAGCTGGAAGGGGGAGACGAACAGCCCGCGGTGGTCGCGGAACTGTCGGGGCGTGAACTCGTACGCCCCCTCGACCTTGAGCTTACGGATCTGCATCGCTTGGTTCACCGTCCGGGAGGTAGTCGGGTACGGCAGGGCCGGCGGCCCGGGCGTGTGCGGGTGCGGCGCGCCGGTCACCGGCGGCGGTGCTCGACGGCCAGGCGCTCCAGCGTGGGGACGACCTGCGCGGGGGAGGGTGCGGCGAGCGCCTCGCGCCGCAGGGCCTCGGCGTTGCGCTTGAAGACCGGTTCCTCGAGCAGGCGGACGAGCAGCTCGCGCAGTCCCTTCGCGCTGAGCTTGCCCGGCACGTAGAGCCCGGCCTGGCGCTCTTCCAGGTAGCGGGACTTGTTGATGGTGTCCCAGACGCCGTCGACGACGATGAGCTGGGGCACGGCGTGGATCATCGCCGTGCCGAAGCTGCCGGACCCGCCGTGGTGGATCACCGCGTCGCAGGTGGGCAGCAGCGCGTCGAGCGGGACGAAGTCCACGGCCCGCACGTTGTCCGGCAGGGTGTCGAAGTCCGTCAGCTGCTTCTCGTTGAGCGTGGCGACGACCTCGACGTCCTCCAGCCCCGCGACGGCCTCCAGCAGGTCCCCGATGGAGGCCCGGTCGGCGCCGAGCACCTCGCGGTGCGCCACACCCAGGGTGATGCACACCCGGCGGCCCTTCTTCGGCGGTTCCTGGAGCCACTGCGGCACCGTGGACTGCCCGTTGTACGGCACGTAGCGCATCGGCACGTAGTGCAGATCCACCGGGAGCCGCATGGACGCCGGCAGCGGGCAGACGGTGAAGTCGCCTGTCACCGCAGCCTCTTCGAAGGAGGCGCCGTGCCGCTCCAGGCTCCAGGTGAGCCACTCGCGCAGCGGGTCGTCCCGCAGCTCCGGCGGGCGCGCGGCCAGCTGTCCGAGGAAGGTCTCGCGCATCAGGCCCGCCAGGTCGAGCCCGAACAGCAGCCGGCCGTGCGCCGTCCCGGTGGCCATGGCGGCGATCGCGCCGGCGAAGGTCATGGTGTCCCACAGGACCAGGTCCGGCTTCCAGGAGCGGCAGTGCTCCACCAGCTCGTCGACCATCTGGTCCGAGCAGCAGTTCTGGAAGACGACCGAGGTCATGGCCGTGAACACACCGAGCGTGTAGTCCGGGGTGAGCCGCTCCGGCCGGGTCTCGCTCATGTCGAGACCGACCTGCGCCTGGCTCTCCAGCTGGTCGACGTCCTGCCCGATGTTCTCCTGGGTCTCCTGCATCTGCTCGTCGAGATGCAGTTCCTCCCCGACACCGACGGCGGTCAGCCCCGTCTTGGTGATCTCGTCGGCCAGATCGGGATGACTGGCGATCCTGACGTCGTGGCCCGCTGCCTTCAGGGCCCAGGCGAGTGTCACCTGGGCGTGCATGTGCGACTTGGCGGCGAAGGTGGTGAAGAGTACCCGCATCCCAACCCCTGTTCCGGCGAACGACCCGTATGCGATGGGCCTCCACCCTCGGGCCGTGACCTCGTGCGGGAGTCGAGAGTCGTTGCAGCGGCACTCGATCCGGGGCGTATCGCGCGCTCCGCCCCTCCCGGGCTCGCGGAGAACAGCAGGTCATGTACTACCGTGGGATCAGCCGGCGGGGCCCGGCCACAGTGACAGGACCCCTTGAGGGCGGAGCACCGGTTGCCGGTCCGTGCCGTGAGGGAGATTCAGCAGGGAGACGATGTCTGCCACGAGATTGCTCGTCCTGGGCGTCGTGCGCATGCACGGACGGGCGCACGGCTATCTGGTCCGTTCCGAGCTGCTGTCCTGGGGTGCCGACGAATGGGCGCACATCAAGTTCGGCTCGATCTACCACGCGCTGCGGCAGCTGGCCAAGGACGGGCTGCTGAAGTCGACCGACATCCCGGACTGGCCGGGCCGGGTCGACTACGAGATCGCGCCGCCGGGCGACGAGGAGTTCTTCCGGCTGCTGCGTGACGCGCTGCGCCAGGGGAACAACCGGGCGGACATGCTGGGCGCCGCGCTCGTCCTGCTGCCCGCGCTCAGCCGCAAGGAGGCGATCGCTCTGCTGCGCGAGCGCATCGCGTCGCTCTCGGCCGAACAGTCGGAGCTGATCGCCAAGGTCGACGAGACGGCCGGCGAGCGGCCGCAGCGGGCCCACATCCGTGAGCTGCTCGGCCTCTGGGAGCACGGCGCCGCCAGTCAGGCCGCCTGGACCGAGGCGCTGATCGAGCGCCTGGAGGCGGGCGCCTACGTCATGGCGGGGGAGGACAAGGGCGCCTGACGGGGAGCCCTTCCGGCCGTTGATCGGGATCGGGTGGAGGACGGTACGCCTCCCGTGATACTCAAGTTTGTATACCCATGACGCCGGTCCCGAGAGGACGATCGCTGTGCCGATCATGCTGACCTCGGAAGACGTGGACGACGCCTTCGACGACGAGGCCTTCATGGAGGAGCGGTTCTCCGACGTCCAGCGGCTGCTCCTCGGCCACGGTCCGGCGCTCGGTCCCGAGACCCTGGTCCTGCTTCCCGCCACGCACTGCCGGCTGACCGTGGGACCGCACGCTTCCGGCCCCTTCGGCCGCTGCTTCGCCGTCCGTCTCGAACCCGGCGCGGGCCTGTCCGCCGCGTGCGTGGAACTGCTGCTCGCCGACGACGGGTCCCTCCTCGGCCTCGTGGACGCCGGTGCCCTCGACGGCTGGCGCGGCGCCATCCCCGCCGGACTCGCCGCGCGGTACCTCGCCCCGCCGGCCCCCTCCGCGCTCGGCCTCTTCGGCACCGGGGAGGCGGCCTGGTCCTGCCTTCTCGTCCTGCACCACGCCCTGCCCTCGCTCTCCGAGGTGCGAGTCGTCGGCCGGGAGCCTGACCGGGCCCGGGACTTCGCAGCCGCCGCCGCCCTGCGCACCGGCCTGAGGGTGCGCGTGTCCGAGGACGCCCGCACCACCGCCGCGGGCGCCGACGTCGTCGCCACCACCGGCGGCCACCCGCCCGTCAGCGCCGAATGGCTCGCGGCCGGAGCGCTCCTGATCGACCAGACCGCCACGGTCGTGACGGCCGCGCCCGGTGACCCCCGCGATCCGGTGATCGGCGTTCGCCCCTTCGGTGGCGACACCGGCCCGACCGCCCGCCCGCCCGGGGCCGCGGCCGCGCCGCCCGCCTCGGCCCCCGCCGTCCGGCACGTCGGCATCGCTCCCCCCGGCGGCCGCTCCACCGGCACCCAGCACGAGCCGCTCCCGCTCGCCGAGATCGTCGCGGGCCGGGCCCTGCCCCGGCGCAGCGGCTCCGACATCGTCCGCTACCAGGGCGGTGAGCTGGCCGGCTGGAGCGTCATCGCCGCCGTCGCCGGACTCGGCCACGCCTGGCAGCGGGATGTCGGCACCGCCGTGCGGCTGGGGCGCGGGGGCCCCTGACCCAGGCCGTGTCCGCAAGGTCCCGCCTGCCCCGCGACGCCTGGCACGCTCCCCCACTGCCTCAAGGGCGCGGGAGGTGCCTCCACTCGCCGCACCGGGCGAACCCCCGAGTACATCCAGCACGAGGGGCTCCGCCCGGCACGCCGAGAGCGGGCTCCCCCAGTCTCGGCTGCGCTCGACGGGGAGGTACCCCCATGACGCCGCGGGGCCCGCCCTCCAGGCGGACGACGGGACTTTGCGGACACGACCTGGGGCGGGATCCAGCCGTCTACTAGGCCGCCGCGAGGAACGCGCCGGAGGGTTTCAGTCTGACCTCGGCGTACGCGTCGCCGGACGCCCGGACGATGAGGAGCACCGATCCCATGTCAGCCGATCAGCCCGGCCCCGCCTCCGGCGGCCCGGCCACCTTCGTGAACAGCTTCACGCTTCGCACCTCCCCGGAGGAGTTCGAGGACGTCTTCGCCCGCACGGCGCGTTTCATGGAGCGCCAGCCCGGATTCCTCGGCTACACCCTCGTACGCCACCTGGAGAAGCCGCACAGCTACGTCAACATCGCCCGCTGGTCCGACGTCTCCGCCTTCCGTGCCGCCGTCGGCCAGGCCGACTTCCGGCCGCACGCCGAGGCGCTGCGGGAGATCAGCACCAGCAGCTCCAACCTCTACCTGGAGCGGCACAGCGCGACCGGGGAGGCACGATGACCCGGCGGGTCGCGATCACCGGCATCGGGGTGGTGGCCCCCGGCGGCATCGGCACCAAGCAGTTCTGGCAGACCATCACCGGCGGCCGCACCGCTACCCGGACCATCAGCCTCTTCGACCCCGCCCCCTTCCGCTCCCGGATCGCCGCCGAGTGCGACTTCGACGCCGCGGAGCAGGGGCTGAGCGCCGAGGACGCCGAACGGCTCGACAGGGCGGCACAGTTCGCCCTGGTCGCGCTGCGCGAGGCCGTCACCGACAGCGGACTGGAGCCCGGCCCCGAGACCGCCCACCGCACCGGCGTCAGCCTCGGCAGCGCGGTCGGCTGCACCCAGAAACTCGAACAGGAGTATCTGGCCCTCAGCGGCGGCGGACAGGAGTGGCTGGTCGACCACACCGCCGCGAGCGCCCATCTCTACGACCACTTCGTGCCGAGCTCGATGGCCGCCGAGCTCGCCTGGGAGGCCGGCGCCGAAGGCCCCTGCACCGTCGTGTCGGCCGGCTGCACCTCCGGCCTCGACTCGGTCGGGCACGCGGTGGCCCTCATCCGCGAGGGCCTGGCCGATGTGATGATCGCCGGGGCCACCGACGCCCCCATCTCCCCGATCACCGTGGCGTGCTTCGACGCCATCCGGGCCACCTCGCCCCGCAACGACGACCCGGCGACCGCGCTGCGCCCCTTCGACCGCACCCGCAACGGCTTCGTCCTCGGCGAGGGCGCCGCCGTCCTGGTCCTCGAGGAACTCACCGCGGCCCGGGCCCGGGGCGCCCATGTGTACGCCGAGATCGCCGGCTACGCCTCGCGCGGCAACGCGTACCACATGACCGGACTGCGCACCGACGGACGCGAGCTGGCCGCCGCCGTCGACGCCGCCCTCGACGAGGCCCGCCTCGGCCCCGACGCGCTGGGCTATGTCAACGCCCACGGCACCGCCACCAAGCAGAACGACGTGCACGAGACTGCCGCCCTCAAGCGCAGCCTCGGAGCCGCGGCCCACCGGGTCCCGGTCAGCTCCATCAAGTCGATGATCGGGCACTCGCTGGGCGCCATCGGCTCCATCGAGGTCGCCGCCACCGCGCTGGCCCTCGAACACGGCGTCATCCCGCCCACCGCGAACCTCACCGACCCCGACCCCGAACTCGACCTGGACTACGTCCCCCTGCACGCCAGGGAGCGCGACATGTCGGCCGCGCTCACCGTGGGCAGCGGCTTCGGCGGCTTCCAGAGCGCCATGGTGCTGCGCCGGCCCGAGGGGCGGGCCGCATGACCCCGGTCGTGGTCACGGGCATCGGGGTCGTCGCCCCCACCGGCATCGGACTCGACGCCTACTGGGCGGCGACGCTGCGCGGCGAGGACGGCATCCGGCGCGTCCAGGCGTTCGACCCCACCCGCTATCCGACGCGGCGGGCGGGCGAGGTGACCGGGTTCGAGGCGGGCGACCACCTGCCCAGCCGGCTGATCCCGCAGACCGACCGCATGACCCAGTTCGCCCTGGCCGCGGCCGACTGGGCCGTCGCCGACGCCGGCATCGACCTCGACTCCGTGCCGTCGCTGGCACGCGGCGTCGTCACGGCCGGCGCCTCCGGCGGCTTCGGCTTCGGCCAGCGCGAACTGCAGCACCTGTGGGGCGAGTCCCCCAAGAAGGTCAGCGCCTACATGTCCTTCGCCTGGTTCTACGCCGTCAACACCGGCCAGATCTCCATCCGGCACGGCATGAACGGGCCGACCGGCGTCTTCGTCGGCGAGCAGGCCGGGGGCCTGGACGCCCTCGCCCACGCCGGACGCCAGATCCGCTCCGGTGCGCGGCTGATGATCTCCGGCGGCATGGACTGCTCCCTGTGCCCGTACGGCATGGCCGCCCAACTGGCCGGCGGACGGCTCACCACCGACGCCTACCTGCCCTTCGACGACCGGGCCTCCGGTCATCTGCCCGGCGAGGGCGGCGCGCTGCTCACCCTGGAGAGCGCCGAGGGGGCCCGTGCCCGGGGGCGCCGCCCCTACGGCGAGATCGCCGGATTCGGCGCCACCTTCGACCCGCGCCCCGGGTCGGGGCGGCCCCCGACCCTGCGGCGGGCCGTCGAGCAGGCGCTCGCCGACGCCGGAGCCGATCCGCGGGACATCGCCGTCGTCCTCGCCGACGGCGCGGGCGTGCCCGAACTCGACGCGGCCGAGGCGGAGGCCCTGACCGCGGTCTTCGGCGCGGGCGGAGTCCCGGTCACCGTGCCCAAGACGGCCACCGGCCGGCTCTACTCCGGCGCCGGTCCGCTGGACGTGGTGACCGCCCTGCTGACCCTGCGCGACGGGCTCGCCCCGCCCACGGTCAACGTCACCCGGGTCCCCGACGCCTACGGCCTCGACCTCGTCGTCGGCCGGCCCCGGCCGGTCACCGGCACCGCGGCCCTGGTCCTGGCCCGCGGCCACCACGGCTTCAACAGCGCCATGGTCGTACGGGCCCCCGCGCCCGCCGAAGCGATCGCGGGGTCCGGGCGGAAGGTGGCGGCGTGAACGGCGGCGAGTTGTACATCCGGGTGACGGGGGCGTGGCTGCCGTCCGTCGAGTGGGTCGCGGAGGGTGGCTCCATGTCCGCCGGTGCCCTTGCGTGCCTGTCCGGGGAGAGGGGGATGGCGTGAACGGCGGCGAGTTGTACATCCGGGTGACGGGGGCGTGGCTGCCGTCCGTCGAGTGGGTCGCGGAGGGTCGCTCCATGTCCGCCGGTGCCCTTGCGTGCCTGTCCGGGGAGAGGGGGACGGCGTGAACGGCGGCGAGTTGTACATCCGGGCGACCGGAGCGTGGCTGCCCCCGGTCGAACGGGTCGCGGACGCGGTCGCGGACGGGCGTTGCGACGCCGCCGTCGCCCGCTCCACCCGGATGGAGTCGGTGACGGTCTCCGCGGGGGAGCCCGCTCCCGAGATGGCGGCCCGGGCCGCCCGGACCGCGCTGGAGCGGGCCGCCGCCGAGCCGGGCGACATCGACCTGGTGCTGCACGCCAGCTTCTACTACCAGGGCTTCGACCTGTGGGCCCCCGCCTCCTACGTCCAGCGGACCGCCGTCGGCAACCAGTGCCCCGCGCTGGAGGTCCGGCAGGTCTCCAACGGCGGCATGGCGGCCCTCGACCTGGCCTGGGCCTACCTCGCCGCCGACCCGGCCCGGGTCGCGGCCCTGGTGACCACCGGCGACCGGTTCTGCCCGCCGGGCTTCGACCGGTGGCGCAGCGACCCCGGAACCGTCTACGGCGACGGCGGCACCGCCCTCGTTCTCTCGCGGCACTCCGGTTTCGCCCGGGTCCGCAGCGTCGCGACCGTCTCCGCGCCCGACCTGGAGGGCATGCACCGCGGCGACGACCCGTTCGGCCCCGCCCCGTTCAGCCACCGCGACGTCGTCGATCTGGAGGCGCACAAGCGGGACTTCCTGGCCCGCCACGGCGTGGCCCCGACCGTCGCCCGGGTCGCCGCCGCGCAGGAGTCCGTCGTCAAGCAGGCGCTCGCCGACGCCGGGCTCGGCCTCGCGGACATCGACCGGTTCGTGCTGCCGCACCTCGGCCACCGCAGGCTCCATGTCGCCTACTTCGCCAAGTTCGGCATCGACCCCGAGCGCAGCACCTGGTCCTGGAGCCGGACGATCGGGCACCTGGGCGCCGGAGACCCCTTCGCCGGACTGGACCACCTGGTCACCGCCGGGGTGCTCGGGCCCGGTGACACGTGCCTGCTCTTCGGCGTCGGCGCCGGCTTCAGCTGGTCCTGCGCCGTGGTCGAGATCCTGAACACGCCTTCCTGGAGGGACCGATGAACGGCACCGACCGCCCGGTCGCCCTGCTGCTGCCCGGCCAGGGCTCGCAGCACCTGCGCATGGCCGCCGGACTGCTGGACGCCGAGCCCGTCTTCGCCGAGGCGATGGACGAGGCCCTGACGGCGCTGACGGACCTCGGCGGCCACAGCACCGGTCTGCGCGAGGCCTGGCTGGGGACGGCCGACAGCGCGGTGATGGACCACGTCACGCGCTCCCAGCCGCTGCTGTTCGCGGTCGACTACGCCCTCGGGCGGCTCGTCCTCGACTGGGGCGTACGGCCCGTCGCCCTGCTCGGGCACAGCATCGGCGAGGTGGCGGCGGCGGTCCTCTCCGGCGTCTTCACGCTGCGGGACGCCGCCGCCCTGGTCCACGACCGCGTCGGACGGCTGGCCCAGGCGCCGCCCGGCGGGATGGTCGCCGTCGCGGCCGGCCAGGACGAGGTGGCGCCCTTCCTCACCGACGGCGTGGTCGTCGGCGCCGTCAACGCCCTGCGCCAGACGGTCCTCGCCGGCCTCGACGACCCGCTGCGCACCGTCACGGCGGCACTCGCCGACGCCGGGTTCGTGCTCCAGCGCGTGCCGGCCTCCACGGCGTTCCACAGTCCCTCCCTGGCCCCGGCCATGCGCGGAGCCGGCGAGCGGATCGCCGCGCTCCCCGTCGGCGAGCCCCGCATCCCGGTCATGTCCGGGTACACGGCCCGGTTCCTGACACCCGCGGAGACGAAGGACCCGGCCTTCTGGTCCCGTCACCCGGTCGCGCCGGTGCTCTTCTGGCCCGCCCTGGACGCGCTCCTCGCGGAAGGAGACCTGGTGCTCGTCGAGGCCGGCCCGGGCCAGGGCCTGTCCCAGCTGGCCCGCCGCCACCCGGCCGTGCGCTCCGGCCGCTCGTCCGTCGTCCCCCTGCTCCCGGCCCGGCCCGGCCCGGCCGACCAGGACGTGGCCGCCGTACGCGCCGCCGCCGGGGTTCTGGGCGTGTAGCGCGTGTCGAGTGCCTTTGTAGGCACGCGGCCTAGCGTCGCCGGTGGCGCTTCGCCCCTGCTTCTTCCCTCTTCACCCTTCTTCTCTTCGCCTTTCTTCTTCCTTCGAGGACGGTGTCATGCTGACCGATCAGACCGACAGCGAGTTGGGCCGGCATCTGCTGACCATCCGAGGCGTGCAGTTCATCTTCGGCGCCCAGGGCGATCCCTTCGCCATGATCCTGCGCGCCGGTGACGACGACCCGCTCGACCACGGGGCACGCGCCCGCGAACAGGGCCTGCACGAGAGCAGCGTCGGGGCGTGGGTGACCGCGAGCCGCGAGCTCGGCGCCCGCGTCCTCGGCGACCCGCGGTTCTCCCCGCGCCACGCCGAGGAGGGGCCGCAGTCCCACCCGGGCGTCGACGTCTGGGACAACCCCCTGCTGTGCCATGTCGTCCCGCTCGACGACGCCCGCCTCAACCTCGACCCGGCCGCGTACCGCACGCTCGCCGAGGCCTCCGCGCCGCTGCTGTCGGCCGAGGCGCTCGCGGGGCGGGCGCCTCAGATCGAGGCGGCCTACCGCGAGACGCTCGCCGCGACGGGCGAACGGTTCGACCTGTACCGGGACTTCGCCGTCCCCGGCGCCCTGCGGGTGGTGGCCGAGGTGCTGGGCCTGCCCGCCGAGACCCGCGAGCGCCTGCCCGAACTGCACGCCGGCCTCGCCACCGCCCTGGACGCCGGCCACTGCCCGCAGCAGCTGGGAACCGCCCGGGCACTGCTCACCGCGGTGTCGGGCCTGTCCGCCGAGCTGACCGGCCTGGTGGAGGCGGGCCGTGCCACCGGCCTCGCCGGCCTGTCGCCGCAGGACGCGGTCGCGATCGGCGCGCTGGCCGTCGTGGTGGGCGTCGAGGTCACGGCGACCGCCGTGTGCAACGCCGTCGAGGTCCTGCTGGCGCACCCGGAGGAGTGGCAGCGGATCGGGCAGGACCCCGAGGCGGCCCCGGCCGCGGTCCGGGAGGCCCTGCGGCTGGCTCCGCCGCTGCGGTTCGAGAGCCGTATCGCGCGCGAGCAGGTCGAGTTCGACGGCAGGACGATCGAGGAGGGCCGCCGCGTGGTGGTGCTCGTCGACGCGGCCAACCGGGACCCGGAGGCCTTCGCAGACCCGGACGCCTTCACGCCCGGCCGCGGCGACGGCGACCGGTCGCTCACCCTCCTCGGCGGTCCCGCCGCCCCGGTCACCGACGCGCTGGTCCGCGTCCAGACCGAAGCGGCCGTCCGCGCCCTGGCCGCACTCCGGCCCGCCCTGCGCACGAACGCCGAGGTACTGCGCCGCATGCGCTCCGCGGTGCTGCACGGCGTGCTGCGCTTCCCCGTCGCATGACCGGACCGGCCCACACCAGGGGAGGAGCACCGCGGTGCGTGTACTGCTGACAGCCTTCGCACAGGACGCCCATCTCAACGGCGTCGTCCCGCTCGCCTGGGCGCTGCGGACCGCCGGGCACGAGGTCCGGGTGGCCGGGCAGCCGGCCGCGGTCGAGAGCATCACCCGGGCCGGTCTGACGGCCGTGCCGGTGGGCGAGAACCACCGGATGGACGCCGTCATCCCCACCGTCGGTCCCGGGATGCTCATGCACCACATGGACCGCGACTACCTCGAGAACCGTCCCGAGCGGCTGAGCCTCGACTTCCTGCGGGCGTCGAACGCGATGCTGACGGCGACCTTCTACGCCCAGATCAACAACGACTCGATGATCGACGAACTCGTCGACTACGCCCGGTTCTGGCAGCCCGACCTGGTGCTCTGGGAGCCCTTCACCTTCGCGGGCGCCATCGCCGCCAAGGCGACCGGGGCCGCCCACGCCCGGCTGCTGGCCTTCCCCGACCTCTTCGCCAACACCCATCTGACGCTGCGCCGGCGCCAGGCGGACCTGCCCGCGGAACTGCGCGACGACCCGCTGGAGGAGTGGCTGGCGTACACCCTGGACCGGCACGGGGCCGCCTTCGACCCCGACGTGGTCACAGGACAGTGGTCGGTCGACCAGATGCCCCCCGGGGTGCGGATGGAGCTGGGGCTGCCGACGGTGCCCACGCGCTACGTGCCGTACAACGGGCCCGGCCCGGCCGTCGTACCGGACTGGCTGCGCCGCCCGCCGGAGCGCCGCCGGGTCTGCCTCACCCTCGGGCTCACCATCCGGGACACGGAGTTCCCCAACGCCGTCGACGTGAACGACGTCTTCGCCTCGCTGGCCGACCTGGACGTCGAGGTGGTGGCGACGCTCGGCGAGAAGGAACTCGCCCAGGTGTCGCGGGTGCCGGACAACACGCGGGTCGTCGACCACGTTGCCCTGCTGGCGCTGCTGCCCAGCTGCTCGGCGGTCGTGCACCACGGCGGCGCGGGCACCTGGGCGACCGCCGCCGCCTACGGGGTGCCGCAGGTGGCGCTCGGCTGGATGTGGGACGCGATCTACCGGGCCCAGCGGGTGGAGGAGCTGGGCGCGGGGCTGCATCTGCACTCCGAGGGCCTGACCGTCGACATCCTGCGCGACAAGCTCGTCCGGGTGCTCGACGACCCGGCGTTCACGGAGGGGGCCCGGCGGCTGCGCCTGGCCATGCTGTCGGCGCCGAGCCCCAACGAAGTGGTGCCGACGCTGGAGAAGCTGACCGCGCGTCACCGGTCGCCGGTCGCGGCACGCTGACGGGACGAGGACGGGAGAAGCGTGAACATCCTGGTGACCGGTGCGGCCGGTTTCATCGGCTCGCACTTCGTCAGAACACTGCTGAGCGGCGGTTACCCGGGGCACGAGGACGACCGGGTGACCGTCGTGGACAAGCTCACCTACGCGGGGACGCTGAACAACCTGCCCCCGCACCATCCGCGGCTGGCCTTCGTGCACGGCGACATCTGCGACACCCCGCTGCTGGACAAGGTCTTCCCGGGCCACGAGGCGGTGGTGCACTTCGCCGCGGAGTCGCACGTGGACCGTTCGGTGGCGGGCGCCGAGGCCTTCGTCCGCACGAACGTGCTCGGCACGCAGGCCCTGCTCGAAGCGGCGCTGCGGCACGGGACGGGCGTCTTCGTCCAGGTCTCCACGGACGAGACGTACGGCTCCATCGCCGAGGGACGCTGGACGGAGGACGAGCCGCTGCTGCCCAACTCCCCGTACGCGGCGTCCAAGGCGTCGGCCGATCTGATCGCCCGGTCGTACTGGCGCACCCACGGTCTCGACGTGCGCGTCACCCGGTGCGCCAACAACTACGGCCCGGGCCAGCACCCCGAGAAGCTGGTCCCGCTGTTCGTCACCCGGCTCCTCGACGGGCAGCCGGTCCCGCTGTACGGGGACGGCTCCAACCTGCGGGAGTGGCTGCACGTCGACGACCACTGCCGGGCCGTGCGGCTGGTGCTGGACGAGGGCCGGCCGGGGGAGATCTACAACATCGGCGGCGGCACCCATCTGACCAACAAGGAGATGACCGGCCGTCTCCTCGCGCTCTGCGGGCGCGACTGGGACCTGGTGCAGCGGGTCGCGGACCGCAAGGGGCACGACTTCCGCTACGCGGTGGACGACTCCAAGATCCGCCGCGAACTCGGCTACGCGCCGCGCTGGTCGCTGGACGACGGACTGCGCGGGACGGTCGAGTGGTACGCCGCCCACCGCGACCACTGGGACGTCCGGGAGGAGGGCGCCGACAGGGGGCACACGAGGGGGTACTAAAACTTGAATAACCGGGTCGCCCTCCTCTATGCTCGCCGGGTACCCAAATTTGAGCACCCGAAAGAAGGGGCGGGCATGGGCGGCGCCGATTTGGCGATCCAGACCGAAGCTCTGAAGAAGAAGTACGGCGACAAGGAGGCCCTCGCGGGACTCGACCTGGAGGTACCCCGAGGCGTCGTATACGGCCTTCTCGGCCCGAACGGCGCCGGAAAGACCACCGCGGTCCGCATCCTCTCCACCCTGCTGAAGTACGACGAGGGCACCGCACGGGTCGCCGGCTACGACGTCGCCACCCAGTCGGCCCAGGTCCGCTACAGCATCGGACTCCTCGGACAGCACGCCGCGGTGGACGAGGACCTGAGCGGCCGTCAGAACCTCGTGATGTTCGGGCGCTTATACCACATCGGCAAGCGCACCGCGCAGAGCCGAGCAGACGAACTGCTGGAGCGCTTCGGTCTGACCGAGGCCGCCGGAAAGCCGGCCAAGCAGTACTCCGGCGGTATGCGACGGCGGCTCGACCTCGCCGCCAGTCTCATCCTGGCCCCGTCGGTGCTGTTCCTCGACGAGCCCACCACCGGGCTCGACCCGCGGGGCCGCAACGACGTCTGGGAGTCCGTCCGCGGCCTGGTCTCCGAGGGCCGCACGGTCATGCTGACCACCCAGTACCTCGAAGAGGCCGACCAGCTGGCCGACAAGATCGCCCTCATCGACAACGGCAGGGTCGTCGAGTCCGGCACCCCGGACCAGCTCAAGAACAAGATCGGCGGAGACCGGATCGACGTCGTGCTCCGCAGGTCCCACGACCTCGAACGGGCCGGCCGCATGATCGGCGCGCTGCTGCGGGCCGAGCCCGAGACGGACACCGACAACCGGCGCGTCAGCGTCGTCGTCGACAACCGGGTCGCCGCCCTCACCGCGGTCACCCGGGAGCTCGACGACGCCGGCATCGAGGCGGAGGACATCGCCCTGCGCAGGCCCACACTCGACGAGGTGTTCCTGAACCTGACCGGCAACGGATCGGCCACGTCCGCCGAGCAGAGCCTCAAGGAGGTCGCCCAGTCATGACCGCGATCATCGCGCCCGAACTGCCCAGGAACCCGCTGGCCAAACTGGGCTGGGTCCTCGCGGACTCCTGGACGCTCACGCTCCGCGGACTGTCCCACTGGGCCCGCAACCCCACCCAGATCCTCGCCGGCCTCGCCTTCCCGATCCTCATGGTGCTGCTCTTCGGCGGCATCTTCGGCAGCGGGATGCAGGTCGAGGGCGGCGGGGACTACATGGACTTCCTGATGCCCGGCATGTTCGTCATGTCGATGGCCTTCGGCATCGGCGAGACCATGGCCGGCGTCACCGCCGACGCCTCCAAGGGCGTCACCGACCGGTTCCGCTCCATGCCCATGTCGGCCGCCTCGGTCGTCATCGGGCAGAGCATCGTCAACATGCTCTACAGCACCGTCGTCCTGATGATCCTCATGGGCTGCGGGGTCATCGCCGGGTGGAGCTGGAGCGACGGGTTCATGCAGGCGCTCGGCGCCTTCGCGCTCCTGCTTCTCCTGCGCTTCGCCCTTCTCTGGGTCGGCATCTACCTCGGCCTGATCATCAAGACCCCGGAGGCGGCCTCCGCCGTCTACACCCTGCTCTTCCCGCTGGGCATCGTCGCCAACACCTTCGCCTCCCCGGAGATGATGCCGGGCTGGCTGGCGACCATCGCCGAGTGGAACCCCCTCTCCTCGACCGCACACGCCACCCGAGAACTGTTCGGCAACCCCGGGGTCGGCGGCACCTCCTGGATCGCCGAGCACGCCATGCTCATGTCCTTCGTCTGGCCACTCGCGATCTTCGCGGTCTTCTTCCCGCTGGCCGTCCGCAAGTACCGCTCCCTGAGCCGGTAACCACACCCTGAACCGGGGATGTGAGCCGGCCAATCCCCCGGGCCGGCTCACATCCCCCCGGCTTACCGGCGACTTCGGCGGGCCGCCCTCCGCGGCTTGTGTGTCGGCCGGGCGAGCAGCCCCTCGGCTTACCGGCGACTTCGGAGGGCCGCCCTCCGCGGCTTGTCCCGCGACCTCGGCTTGTCCGTCGGCCGGGCGGGCAGCCTCCCGACCTGCTCACCGGCCCTGGGGCCAGCCTTCTGGCTTGTGTGCCGGAGGGGCGGGTGTCTCCTCGCCCGGTTTGCCGCTCCCGGCGGGCCATCGCTCGACCTGCCCAAGCCCTCCCCGGAGGGCCACCCCCTCGGCTCGTTCGTCGGCCAGGCGGGCCCCCCGACCTGCCCACCACCCCAGCGGCCGGCCCCTCCAGCCGTACCGCGGGCCCCCCGACGGGACGTCGACCACGACTGGAGTCGGTGAAATTAGCGTGCACGGCATGACCGTTTTCGACATCGCCATCGCGGAACTGAACGGCAAGCCCGACCTGTTGGCCCGGCACCGCGGCCGGACCCTGCTCATCGTCAACGTGGCGTCGCAGTGCGCCCTGGCCGGCCAGTACGCCGGACTCGACACGCTCGCGCGCCGCCACCACGAGGACGGGCTCAGCGTCATCGGCGTGCCCTGCAACCAGTTCGGCGAGCAGGAGCCGGGCACCCCCGAGGAGATCGCCGGCTTCTGCTCCCTGCAGCGGATCTCGTTCCCGCTCACCGAGAAGACCGACGTCAACGGAGCGGACCGCCACCCCCTCTACGCCGCCCTGACCTCCTGCGCCGACGCGGAGGGCCACACCGGCGACGTGCGCTGGAACTTCGAGAAGTTCCTCGTCTCGCCCACCGGCGAACCCGTGGGCCGGTTCGGCCCCACGGTCGACCCGCAGGACCCCGAACTCCTGCGCGCCGTCCGCGCGCAGACGCAAGTGCAGTGAGCTCGACGGGCACACCGGCCCGGCGAGCCACACGATGCGGAAAGGATGATTTGTGAACCAGACGCCGGTTACCGCAACCGACGAGGGCATCCAGGTCGTAGGTGCCCGAGAGAACAACCTGAAGGACGTCTCCCTCGTCATCCCCAAGAACCGGATCTCGGTCTTCGTCGGCGTCTCCGGCTCCGGAAAGTCCTCCCTGGTCTTCGACACCGTCGCCGTGGAGGCCCAGCGGCAGCTCAACGCCACCTTCCCCTGGAACATCCGGCACGACCTGCCCAAGTTCGAACGCCCGCACGTCGACGCGGTCACCCGGCTGACCACGCCGGTGGTCGTCGACCAGCGCCCCCTCGGCGGCAACGCCCGCTCCACCGTCGGCACCGTCACCGACGTCTACACCGTGATGCGCGTCCTCTTCGCCAACCACGGCAACGACGGACTCGGCCAGACCTGGCTCTACTCCTTCAACGACCCCAAGGGCATGTGCCCCGAGTGCGAGGGCCTCGGCCGCGCCCGGCGCCCCAGCCCCGAGCTGATGACCGACCCCGGCAAGTCCATCGCCGAGGGCGCCATCCTCCTGCCCGGCTACACCGTCGGCAGCGCCAACTGGCAGTTCTACGCCAACTACGAGCACCTGGACGCCGAGAAGAAGCTCGCGGACTACACCGACGAGGAGACGCACACCCTGCTGCACGGCAGCACCGGCACGGTCGAGGTGACCTACCCCAACGGCAACGTGCTGGCGCTGCGCTACGAGGGCCTGGTGGACAGCTTCGTCCGCCGCCACCTCAAGCGGGATACCGGCGGCATGAGCAAGGCGGCCCGCGACAAGGCCGCCGAGTTCTTCACCGACGGCGTCTGCCCCACCTGCGAGGGCGCCCGGCTCAACCAGAAGGCACTCGCCACCCGCATCGACGGCCACAACATCTCCGACTGGTCCCAGATGCAGGTCAGCGACCTCATCGGTGTCGTCGCCACGCTGAGGGAGCGGCTCGACACCCCGCTCGTCACCACCATCATCGAGACGCTGGAGCAGATCCAGGCCATCGGCCTCGGCTACCTCACCCTCGACCGGTCCACCACCTCGCTCTCCGGCGGCGAGGGCCAGCGGCTCAAGCTCGTCAACCACCTCGGCAGCGAACTGACCGGCCTGACCTACATCTTCGACGAGCCCAGCGTCGGCCTGCACCCCCGCGACGTCAGCCGGCTCAACGACCTGCTGCGCGCCCTGCGCGACAAGGGCAACACGGTCCTCGTCGTGGAGCACGACCCCGACGTCATGGCGGTCGCCGACCACGTCGTCGAGATCGGCCCGCGGGCCGGCGTGCACGGCGGCACGATCGTCTTCGAAGGCGCCTACGACGAACTGCGCACCACCGACACGCTGACCGGGCAGGGACTGCGGCGCACCGGCGGGATCAAGGAGAACCCCCGCCCCTGGGGCCGGACCCTGCCGATCCGCAACGCCACGGCCAACAACCTGAAGAACGTCTCCACCGAGATCCCGTCCGGTGTCCTCACCGCCGTCACCGGCGTCGCCGGCGCAGGCAAGAGTTCTCTGATCGCCCACGCCTTCCGGGACCAGTACCCGGGGTCCGTCTTCGTCGACCAGTCGCCCATCCCGCGCTCCTCGCGGTCCACCCCGGCGAGCTACCTCAAGCTGATGGACCCGATCCGCAAGCTCTTCGCCAAGGCCAGCGGCGAGGACGCCTCCCTCTTCAGCTTCAACTCCAAGGGCGCCTGCGAGGAGTGCGAGGGCCGCGGCCTGCTCATCACCGAGGTCGCCTACATGGACCCGGTCACCACGCACTGCGAGGTCTGCGAGGGCCGCCGCTTCAAGGAGTCGGTGCTCCAGCACCGGGTGCGCGGCAAGAACATCGCGGACGTCCTGGCCATGTCCGCCGAGGAGGCGGGGGAGTTCTTCCTCTCGGGCCCGCTGCGCGCCAAGACCAAGGCCCTGATCGAGACCGGCATCGGCTACCTCGGCCTCGGCCAGTCGCTGGCCACGCTGTCCGGCGGTGAACGCCAGCGGCTCAAGCTCGCCGACCGGCTCTCCGGCTCGGGCACGGTCTACATCCTCGACGAGCCGACCACCGGCCTGCACCTGTCCGACATCGACAACCTCGTCGGCCTGCTGAACCGGATCGTCGACCGGGGCAACACCGTCATCGTCATCGAGCACGACCTGGCCGTGATCTCCCAGGCCGACTGGGTCATCGACCTCGGGCCCGAGGGCGGCAACACCGGCGGCGAGATCGTCTTCACGGGCACGCCCGCCGAACTGGCCAAGGCGGCGCACTCGCACACCGGACGGCACCTGAGCCTGTACCTGGAGAACTAGGCGGTAGCCGCGGACCCTTGCGGACAGAACCTGACCGCAAGGGTCCGTAGTTTCGTCCTTGTCAGGCAGCAGGCGTCAGGCAGTGGGCGTCAGGCAGCAGGCCAACCGACGAGAGGCGGCCGTTCATGGTGAAGCACGTGGGACCCGAGGCACCCGGCGACGAGCGCGGAGCGCTCCTGTCCTTCATCGCCGAGCAGCGCGGCGGCGTCCGGCGGGCCCTGATCGGCCTGACGGCGGAGCAGGCCTCGTCCCGCCCCAGCGCCAGCGAGCTGTCCCTGGCCGGCCTGCTCAAGCATGTCGCCGAGGTCGAGCAGGGCTGGATCGCCCGGGCCAAGGGCGAGCCGCCGGCGGTGCACCGCGACGAGTCCAACTGGCACGAGTGTTTCGTACTGGTCGGCGACGAGGACGTGGAGTCGCAGCTCGCGTACTACGAGAAGGCGGCGGCCGAGACGGAGGCGTTCATCCGCGCGGTGCCCAGCCTCGACGACACCTTCGAGCTGCCGAGGACGTCCTGGAACCCGAAGGACGAGTGGCTGTCGATGCGCTGGCTGTGCCTGCACCTGATCCGTGAGACGGCACGGCACGCGGGCCACGCCGACATCATCCGCGAGTCGCTGGACGGCACGACGGCCTTCGAGCTGGTGGCCGCGGAACAGCAGGCGGGGGCCGGGTCCTAACCTGGTTGGCATGTCAGCGATCCGCCTGCTCGTGCTCGGCGCGGTCCGCCAGCACGGGCGGGCCCACGGCTACCAGGTCCGGGGCGACCTGGAGTACTGGGGCGCTCACGAGTGGTCCAACGCCAAGCCCGGCTCGATCTACCACGCCCTGAAGCAGATGGCGAAGCAAGGGCTGCTGCGGGCGCACGAGATCGCCCCGTCCACGGCCGGGGGCCCGCCGCGCACGGAGTACGAGATCACCGAGCAGGGCACCGAGGAGTACTTCAAACTGCTGAGGCAGTCGCTCACCGCCTACGACCAGAAGCCGGACGTCCTCACCACCGCGCTCGGCTTCATGGTGGACCTCGGCCGCGAGGAGGCCCTGGGCCTCCTCGAACAGCGGGTGCGGTCCATCGAGGAGTGGCGCGCGACCGTCGTCGAGGACTACCTGCCCGAGGACGGCCCGCAGCAGCTCGGCCACATCGGCGAGATCATGAACTTCTGGGTCCACTCGGCCGACACGGGCGCGCAGTGGACCCGCGACCTCATCGAACGCATCCGCGGCGGCGCCTACACCTTCGCGGGTGAGGGCGCCCCGTTCGTCGGGGTGCTGCCGGACGACACCCGTTAGTGGTGGAACCCGGTGGCCGCCGTCTTGTCCCGGATCAGGGGGCCCGCCTGCCGGCGCAGTTCCGGGAGCAGCCGTTCCAGGTCCTGGGTGAGCAGCTCGGCGAGGTCCGCGGAGAAGCCGTTGCGGCACACCACCCGCAGCACGGACAGATCCTCCCGGTGCGGCGGGAAGGTGTACGCGGGCACCAGCCAGCCGCTCTCGCGCAGCCGCCGGGAGACGTCGAAGACGTCGTACGCCGTCACGTCCGGCGCGGTCGTGAAGGCGAACACCGGCAGCTCGTCGCCCCGGGTCAGCAGCCGGAAGTCGCCGAGCGCCTCGATCCGGTCGGCCATGCCCGTGGCCACGTCCCGCGCGGCCTGCTGCACGGCCCGGTAGCCGTCCCGGCCCAGCCGCAGGAACGTGTAGTACTGCGCCACGACCTGTGCGCCGGGCCGGGAGAAGTTGAGCGCGAAGGTCGGCATGTCGCCGCCCAGGTAGTTCACCCGGAACACCAGCTCCTCCGGCAGCGCGTCCGCGTCCCGCCACAGCGCCCAGCCGACCCCCGGGTAGACCAGCCCGTACTTGTGCCCCGAGGTGTTGATCGACGCCACCCTCGGCAGCCGGAAGTCCCACACCAGGTCCTCGTCGAGGAACGGCGCGACCATGGCACCGGACGCCCCGTCCACATGCACGGGGATGTCGAGCCCGGTCCGCTCCTGCACCGCGTCCAGCGCCGCGCACAGCTCGGCGACCGGCTCGTAGGACCCGTCGAAGGTCGAGCCCAGGATCCCCACGACCCCGATGGTGTTCTCGTCGCACAGTTCGGCGGCGGCCTGCGGGTCCAGATGGAACCGCTCGCCCTCCATGGGCACAAGCCGGGCCTCCACCTCCCAGAAGTTGCAGAACTTCTCCCAGCAGACCTGCACGTTCACGCCCATCACCAGGTTGGGCCGGGCCGCCGGGTACCGGTCGGCGTTGCGCCGCGTCCAGCGCCGCTTCAGCGCCATCCCGGCGAGCATGCACGCCTCGCTCGACCCGGTCGTCGAACACCCCACGGCCGTCTCCGGGTCGGGCGCGTGCCACAGGTCGGCGAGCATCGCCACGCACCGCCGCTCCAGCTCGGCCGTGCGTGGGTACTCGTCCTTGTCGATCATGTTCTTGTCCCGGCACTCCGCCATCAGCAGCCCGGCCTCCGGCTCCATCCAGGTGGTGACGAAGGTGGCGAGGTTCAGCCGCGCGTTGCCGTCGAGCATCAGCTCGTCGCGCACCAGTTGATGGGCGGTCGCCGGTGCGATGGGCTGGTCCGGGAGCCGGTGCGTGGGCGGGGCCTCGGCCATGTCGCCGAGCGGGTTGGCGGGGCCGTAGAAGGGGTTGACGGACAGGCGGCGTTCGCCGGGCCGGCGGATGCCTTCGTTGAGCGGCAAGGGAGTCTCCAAAGGGATCGTTGGGTTATCGGACCGGCGTCCCGTCCGTCCGCAGTTGCATCTGTGGACGGCCCGTGACCAGCAGCCAGGCGGGCAGTGAGGCGATGCAGAGCAGGATGAGGATCCCCGGCGACATGACCAGCACCGCGGCGACGAAGAGGCTGATCCAGCCCTGCCGGGTGATGGCCAGCAGCACCCCGAGCACCCCGGCGGACACCCCCACCGACGGATCTACGCCGGACACCAGGGCGTGCGCGCACAGACCGAGCGCGGTGCCCACGAACACGGCCGGGAAGATCCGCCCGCCGCGGAACCCGCAGGACGCGGCGACCACCAGCGCGGCCAGCTTCACCACCGTCATGACGGCGAACTCCCCGGCCGACCAGCCGTCCGGGTCGTGCGCCAGCTCGGCGATCTCGTCGAGCCCCTTGAACAGCGTCAGATGGCCGCCCAGGGCGGCGAGACCGCCCAGTACGATCCCGCCCGCCGGGAGCATCAGCATCGGGTGCCGCAGTCGCCAAAAGGCCCCGTGGACATAGGGGAGCGCGCGCACGGCGCACATGCCGAGCAGCGCGCCGACGCAGGCCACCACGACCGCCGCCAGCAGGTCCGACCAGCCCGGCCGGCCCAAGGGGGGCAGGTCCAGGTCGAAGTTCGGGCGGTCGATGAGGCTCGCGGTCAGGGCACCGGCCGCGGCGGCGGTCAGCGGCGCGAAGAGGTTGTCCCACAGCAGACCGCGCGTCTCCTGCCGGGCCAGCACCTCGGAGATGACGAGGGCCGCCGCCACGGGCGTGCCGAACAGCGCGCCGAGCGTCGCCGCCTCCGCCAGCGCCGGCCAGATCCGGCCCGGCGCCCGTGGAACGGCCTTGCCGCCCAGCCAGACCGCCAGGCCGACGTTCGCGGCGATGATCGGGTTCTCCGGGCCGAGGCTCGGCCCGCCGGCCAGCATCAGCGCGGTCGCCAGCAGCAGCCCCGGCAGCACCACGGGCGGCAGGACCCGGGCGTCCAGGCCGAGAGTGGCCGGATCGGGGCCCGCGTGCCCCGGCACCTTCCACACCACAAGACCGACCGCGACACCGGTCGCGAACAGCATCACGAACATCCACGCCACGGAGTACCGGCCGATCCCCAGCGCGTCCGGCACGGTCTGCCACAGCACGTCCTCGAGCTGCTCGGCGGCGCTCTCCACCCCCACCAGGAGCAGGCTGGAGATCACCCCCACCGCCAGTGCGGGCAGGATCGACGGCAGCAGCGTACGGGCGGGAGTCGCGGGGGTGACGGAGGGCGCCTGCCGCTCGGAGTCCTGGACCACGAGCACACGATAAACGGATCAAACGGAACAAACCGGGAACCCGCTTGCACCTCACGTGGCGTGAGGCCCGACCGTGAAGCACGCAACACCAAGAAGGGAGCGGAAGTGAGCTTCTCCGTGGGACAGGTCGCGGGCTTCGCCGGGGTCACCGTGCGCACGCTGCACCACTACGACGGCATCGGCCTGCTCGTCCCGAGCGAACGCAGCCACGCGGGCCACCGGCGTTACAGCGACGCCGACCTCGACCGGCTGCAGCAGATCCTGTTCTACCGCGAGCTCGGCTTCCCCCTCGACGAGGTCGCCGCCCTGCTCGACGACCCGGACGCGGACCCGCGCGCCCACCTGCGGCGCCAGCACGAACTGCTGACCGCCCGGATCGAGAAGCTGAGCAAGATGGCGGCGGCCGTGGAGCACGCCATGGAGGCACGCACGATGGGCATCGACCTGACCCCCGAGGAACGCTTCGAGGTCTTCGGCGACAAGGACCCCGAACAGTACGCCGAGGAGGCCGAGCAGCGCTGGGGCGGCACCGAGGCCTACGCCGAGTCACAGCGCCGGGCCGCGAGCTACACCAAGGAGGACTGGAAACGCATGCAGGCCGAGGTGGCCGACTGGGGCGAGCGCTACGACGCCCTGATGGACGCCGGTGAACCCGCGACCGGGGAGACGGCCATGGACATGGCCGAGGAACACCGGCAGCACATCTGCGGCTGGTTCTACGAGTGCTCGTACGAGGTGCACCGCCGCCTCGGCGAGATGTACGTCGCCGACGAGCGCTTCAAGGCGTTCTACGACTCCATGCGCCCGGGTCTCGCCGAGCACCTGAAGGACGCGATCGCGGCGAACGCGGACCGCCACCGCGCCGAGTAAGAAGCGCGCAAAAAAGGAGAGCGCTTAATTTGCGCGAGTCCTCTTGCTTCTTCAGGTAATGAGACGACCGCCCGCCCATCAGTCAACCTACTCATAACTTTAGGCCGGAAGGGGCGTGTTAGCTTCGAACAAAGCGGGGGGAGCGCTTGTGGCGAGTCACGTGAAAAACGCGAGCCCGGAAGTGAGGGGCCCGAACGGCGCGGAGTCGGTGGCGAGCGTCGCCAGAGCGCACACCGGGCTGCTGCTCACAGGTGTGCTGCTCGGTCTGCTGGGCGTGGGCGCCTCGCTCGCCCAGCCCTGGGCCATCGGCAACCTGATCGAGGCGGCGGGCGGGGGAGCCTCGATGACCGGCCCCGTCGCCCAGCTCGTCGCCCTCTTCTGCGCGGGCGCGCTCTTCTCCTCGCTCCAGGCCTATGTCATCGGGCGGGCCGGGGAGAATATCGTCCTCGACGTTCGGCAGATCCTGGTCGGACGGCTTCTGCGCGCCGATCTCACCGCGTTCGGAAAAGAGTCGCAGGGCGATATCTTCACCCGCACGGTCACCGATACCTCACTGGCGAGAATTGCCCTCGCGCAGAGCCTCGCCCAGCTGATCGTCAGCGGCGCCACGGTCATCGGCGGCATCGTGCTGATGTTCCTCATCGATCTGTGGCTGATGGTCATCACCATGAGCTGCCTGGGGACCGCCAGCATCATCTCCGTCACGCTCGCCCGGAAGCTGCGCAAGGCCGCTCTGCGGAACCGGGACGACACCGGCGCCTTCGCCGGCGGCATCCAGCGCGTGCTCTCCGCACTGCCCACGGTGAAGGCGTCCCGCGCCGAGTCCCGTGAGGCCGCCCGCATCGGCGAACTGGCCGAGAAGACGCGGCGCTCGGGCATCCGGGTCAACGCCTACAACGCACTGCTGACACCCTCCATGAACGTCGGCACGCAAGGCGCCCTGGCCGTCGTCGTGGGCGTCGGGATGGCCTGGGTGGCCCGCGGCGAGATGGACATGGCCAGTCTGACCACGTTCATCATGTACTTGTTCCAACTGGTGTCGCCGCTGGTGATGCTCTTCATGGGGGTGGGCCAGCTCGTCCAAGGCCGCGCCGCCATCCAACGGGTGGACGAACTCGCCCGCCTGCCCCAGGAGGGCGACGGCACGGCCGGCGCGGCGGGCTCCGCGACCTTCGGGCACCTGGCCCCGCACTGGCCGGCGGTCGAGTTCCACGACGTGCGCTTCGCCTACCGGCGAGGGAAGCAGGCGGAGCGGACGCAGGTCCTCAACGGCGTCTCGTTCAGCGTGCCGACCCGGGGGCTGACGGCGGTGGTCGGGCCTTCGGGCGCGGGCAAGACCACCATGTTCCAGCTGCTCGAACGCTTCTACCCGGTCGACGGCGGCCTCGTCCGGCTCGGCGGACAGAACGTCGAGGCGCTGCCCCTCGACACGGTCCGCGGGCTGGTGGGCTACGTCCAGCAGGACAGCGCGGCCATGCGCGGCACCATCCGGGAGAACCTGACCTACGCCAATCCCCACGCCGGTGACGACGCCATCCGGGAGGCGGTGGCGATGGCCGGCCTCACTTCGGTGATCGCCCAGCTCCCGCGCGGCCTGGACACCGAACTCGGCGACCAGGGCAGCGGGTTGTCCGGCGGACAGCGCCAGCGCCTGTGCATCGCCCGCACACTGCTCCAGCAGCCCGCGGTCATGCTGCTGGACGAAGCCACCTCCAACCTGGACTCCGACTCGGAGCGGGACTTCCGCGAGGTGCTGCGCCGCGTCTCCCGGCGGTGCGCGGTCATCGCCATCGCCCACCGGATCTCCACGGTGATCGACGCCGACCAGATCGTGGTGATGGAAGCGGGCAGAGTCCGGGCCACCGGAGTGCACCAGGACCTGATGGAGCGCGACGAGCTCTACCGGCGCCTCGCCGGCTCGCAACTGCACGCCGAGCCCGGCCTCGCCGCCCCGACGGCCCGCCCGGTACCGGTGGAACCGTGGGCGCCCCCGCCCTCCATCGCGGTCGGCTGGCCGTCGTACGTCGGACTCGCCGAGCAGACGTTGCAGCTTCGGCCCATCAAGAGTGAGGAGCACTGGTGAGTACCACCGACGTCGCCATCGTGGGCACCGGACCCAACGGCCTCGCGGCCGGCGTGGTCCTGGCCCGTGCCGGTCTGCGCGTGGAGCTCCACGAGGCGGCCGAGAGCATCGGGGGAGGGCTGCGCACCGCTTCGCTCTTCGACTCCGGGGTGGTGCACGACATCTGCTCCGCCGTCCACCCCATGGCCGCCGCCTCCGCGTTCTTCCGCGCGTTCGACCTGCCGGCCCGCGGAGTCGAGCTCCTGCAGCCCGAGATCGGTTACGCCCATCCGCTGGACGGGGGCCGTGCCGCCCTGGCCTACCGCTCACTGGCGAAGACGTGCGAGCACCTGGGCGCCGACGGCCCCGGCTGGCGCCGGCTCATGGGCCCGCTGCTCGAGCGCAGCGAAGAGGTCGTCGACCTCGTCCTGTCCGGACCGCGCACCCTGCCGCGGACCTCAGCGGCGGCCCTGCTGCTGGCGAGCCGGGCAGCGGTCCACGGCAGCGGGCTCGGCGCGGCGCTCTTCCGCGGCCAGGAGGCGCCCGCCCTGCTCACCGGTGTCGCCGCGCACGCGGTCGGGAAGCTGCCGAGCCTGGCGTCCGCGGGGGTGGCCATGCTGCTGGGCCATCTGGCGCACGGTACGGGGTGGCCGCTGCCGCGCGGTGGCAGCGGACGTATCGCACAGGCACTGGCCGAGGACATCACGGCACATGGCGGCGTCTTCCACACCGGGCACCACGTGACGGACCTGGCCGAACTGCGCGGCGCGCGCGCGGTGCTGCTCGACACCAGCCCCAAGGGCCTGCTGGCTCTCGCGGGCGGCCGGCTGCCCCGCGCCTACGCGCGCGCTCTGGAGCGGTTCCGCTACGGCCCGGGCGCCGCCAAGGTCGACTTCCTGGTCTCCGAGCCGATCCCCTGGGCCGACCCGGCGGTGGGCCGCGCCGGAACCGTGCATCTGGGCGGCACGCATGCCGAGATGGTGCGCCAGGAGACGGCGAACGCCCGCGGAGTGCGTACCGGGGAGCCGTTCGTCCTCGTGGTGGACCCGGCGGTGGCCGACCCCGGGCGGGCCCTGCCCGGCAAGCGCCCGGTGTGGGCGTACGCGCATGTGCCGAACGGTGACCCCACGGACCCCTACGACCTGGTCCGGGCGCGTATCGAGCGCTACGCCCCCGGGTTCGGGGACACCGTCGTCGCCCACCGGTCCGTCGCCGCCGCCGCGTACGAGGCCTACAACCCCAACTACGTGGGCGGGGACATCGGTTCCGGTGCGATGACGCTCTATCAGAGCATCGCGCGGCCCCTCCCGCGCCTCGACCCCTACCGGACCCCGCTACCCGGAGTCTTCCTGTGCTCCTCGTCCACTCCTCCGGGTCCCAGTGTGCACGGAATGTCTGGATACCTGGCCGCCCTCTCCGCACTCCGGCATTGTTTCGGGATATGTGAGGTACCCGACTTGGCGCCCGATTCGGCACCACTTGCATTCCGGCGTCCTGGATAAATGCGCGGCGCGCTCCTTGGGAATCGGTGGCCAAAATCCATGGAACTGGCCATATCGCTTTGGTACGGTGGTGCCAACGAAGCTCCCCACAAGCTCCGTTGAGGCGTTACCGTGCTGTCTGACTCACCACACGGGTGGTCGCGGAGTTTTCCGCAACCGCTGAAGCCGGCATCTCACGTCTTGCCCGGCTCCGACTCCTCGGCTTCATGACGCTCCCATCGGTATGGCAGTGGGGACATCATGAACGGGGAATTCTGTGGTAACCGGAGTTGAAGACATAGGCTACGGCAGACAGTTCGAAGGGTGGTACGACCGGCTGATCCCGGATGACAGGATTACCGCCGAGGCTGTAAAGGGGTTGCAGGCGCGCCACCCTGCTCCCGAGGCGGGGACCCTTGAATTCGGTGTCGGCACCGGGCGTATCGCCATTCCACTGTCCCGGAGCGTCGGCCAGGTGACCGGCGTGGACTCCTCTCCGGAGATGCTGGACGCGCTGCGCGTCAAGCTCAAGGACGGCGGGGACGTCACCCCGGTGCACGGGGACATACGCGCCTACACCTCGGAGTCCCGCTACGGGATGGTGTACTGCGTCTGCGCGACCTTGTCGTGCCTGACCACTCCCGAGGATCAGCGACGGGCCGTGCGACGCGCGGCCGACCTGCTGGTTCCCGGTGGACGGCTGGTCATCGAGACGCACAACAAGCCGCCGATCCTGGAGCTTCACGAGGGCCGGACCCGCACCACCTACTTCGTCCCCTACCCGGAGCCCGGGACGGGTGTGCAGACCCATTCCACCCTGCTCGACGGCGGTCTGTGGCACTGCTCGCACATCCTGTACCAGGCCGACGGCACCACCCGGGTGGGCAGTGAACTCACCCGGCTGACGACCCCGGAGGACGTCGACGGCTACGCCCGCGCGGCCGGTCTGGAGCCCGAGGCCCACATGTCCCGCTGGGACGGCACCCCTTACAGCCAAGAGGCGCCCATGTTCATGTGCTCCTACGTCAAACCCTGAGCGCACTACACACAGCACACGGTTGGCTATGAGGGGGTTGTACGTGGGGCGTCCGCCAGTACTTCCGGTAGACAAGAAACTCGGCCTGGTGGTCAGAGTGATGAGCGGTGAACTGACAGCGGCCGAAGCCGCACGGGAAGCAGGGGTGTCCGAGCAGTCGGTATCGAACTGGCGCCGGCAGTTTATTGAGGGCGGCCGCAGCGGCCTGGCCGGCGAGGGTGGAAGACCCACCGAGGAAGCGTCCCGGATGGCCGAGCTGGCAAAAGAAAACGCCATGCTCAAGGTGACGATCGGCGAACTCTACATGGAACTGCGGAAGTACGGCCGGAGCACGGCCCTACGCCCGCCGCAGCGACGTGAAGGAACCCGCCCCGGTCGGCTCGTCAATTAACTCATAAATTGAGCCCAGGATTGCGTGTTAGCCTTCCGGGCAGACAGTCACTTCACATCACGGGGGAGGGAATGTGGCGTCTTTGGAGCGCCAGTTTGCCGTCGGCATTTCTGGATTGGCCGGCGCTAGCCTTCTGGCCGGTGCGGTAACGAGATTCACTGGCAAACGCGAGCGTGCGCGTCGCTACCAGCTGCACGAGAGACCGGACGGAAGTCTCGTCGAGGTTGACGTCCATATTCCTCCGCAGGCACAGCGCGCCGTTCTGCTCGACAACGGTATGGGTGCGCCTCAGGAATACTGGGACTGGGTCTGTGGCGCACTTCCCGCGGACATGGCGTACGTGCGGTTCAACCGCCCCGGCTACGGGCTCAGCACGCCGGACACCCGGTACGGCCTGGACCCGCACTTCGAGCTGTTGCAGGAACTGCGCGACACCTACCTGGCCGGCCTTCCGGTCGTCCTGGCAGGCCACTCCCTGGGCGGCTACCTCGTCGCGGCCTATGCCGCGCTGCATCCGGACGCGGCCGAGGGCGTGACGCACGTGGTCATGATCGACGCCACCGAGGTGGTCAGCCTGCGCCACGCCCGCCGAACCGACGTCGACCGCTGGTCCAACCAGCGGATGGTGATGGAGCAGGTGTTCGCCGGTACGGGTCTCTCGGTCTTCCGCCCCGCCATGAACCGGAACCAGCAGTACCGCCCGGACATCAACCGGAGCTACCGGGCCTTCCAGACGACCCCCCGCACCTGGGCCACGGCCCATCGGGAGTACCGGGACGCGATGACCTATCCGCAACTGACCGATCTCGACTGCCCGCTGACGGTCATCACCGCGGAGAACAACATCGGCGACAACACCCTGCACGCCGGTATCCAGGCCAGACTGGCCGTCATCTCCCAGCGGGCCCGGCACCACTTCGTCGCCGGCTCCGATCACGAGTCCCTGCTCTCCGTGCGGCCGCACGCCGAAGAGGTGGCGGAGCTGATCGTCGGCGAACCGCCCTCCGAGCCGCTCGGGACGTCGTGGCGGCCGTCCACCAAGGGACTCCGGGCCGTCGACAGCGCTGCGGAGCGGGAGGAGGAGTTGGCATGACCATGATGCCGAACGCCGAACGCGTGAAGGTCGCCGCCGTCACGACGTCGCTCGCCGTATGGCTGGTCGCGACGGCCGTGGCACAGATCCCCGAGCAGCGCTTCGACGGTCTCCTGCGCCGCGGGAGGCTGCGCATACCGACCCCGAACTGGCGCTTCTTCGGGCCGAACCCCGGCGTCAAGGACAACCATCTTCTGTACCGTGACCTCACGGACGGCAAGCCCGGTGAGTGGACAGAGGTCCCGATCGTCCAGGACCGGCCGTGGTACGCACTGGCCTGGAACGCCCGCAACCGGAGCCCGAAGGCCCTGTTCGACGCCACCCAGCACGCCCTGACCCATGCGGTCGCCTTCGGATCCGAGGTACTTCCGGTGACGACGGCGACCGGGTACCGGCTGCTGGCCCGCTACATCCAGCTCCACCTTCCGCATGCCGAGGGCGCCTCGCACAGCCAGTTCATGCTGCTGCACTCGTACCCCACCAGCCCGGAAGACCGGAACATCGAACCCGTCTTCGTCTCCATGGAATTCCCCCTGGAGGGAGACGTCACCCCGGCTGACGCGCCTTCGCGGATAGCCGCATAGCGAGTCGATCAACCCCCTCGACTGGAAGCCGCGAGCTCACTCGGCACCCTCGTGCCGCGTGAGTCCGCGCCCTCCCGCCGAACGGCTGGAGAACTCGCTCCGAGCTTTTCTGAGAGAAAGAGGACAACAATGTCTGTTGTGGCTGACTTCGCCAACACCGAGCTGGCGGACGTGACCCCGGGCCGTATCGGCAACGAGGCGACCCCGACCATGCTCACCCCGACGGCCACCATCGCGACCCCCGAGGGTGTCGCCGTGACCGCCGCGACCGCTTACGCCTTCAACGAGGTCACGAACGACCTCGCGGGCTGAACAGCCGGCCGGCGGGCGATGCTGACCGGCATCGCTAGCTCCGTCTGATGAAAGACGCGGCGGCACGGTACGCCCGATACGCATACCGTGCCGCCGCTTTTCATATCCACCGTACTCGCATCACACCATCGGGAGCACCCATCCATGTTCCTCAGCGCTCCGCCCGAGGTCACGGCACGCCGAGTGGCTTCGCTGGGTACGCTGGTCTCCGCACTCGAAATGCTGAGCCAGACGCGTAAGTTCGAAGAAGGCGAAATGCTGAGCGGGCAGTTGGCGAACATGCGCCCCAAGTTCGCCAAGCGCTTTCCCCGGCTGACCCGCGCCCTCGAGTCCAAGCAGGCGGCGGTCGCCCTGTACGGGATACAGGCGGGTGCTTCCGCCGCCACCCTGATCTGGGGCCACAAGCGCGGAGTGCGCACGGCGGGCAGTGCCGTTCTGGCGGCGACGGGCGCGGCCGGACGCCTGCGCTCCCCCTTCGGCGGGGACGGCGCCGACCAGCTCCAGCAGGTCATCAACATCGCCCTCGCCTCGACCGGCACCTTCAAGGACGGCGACAAGGCCCGCGACGTGGCCATGCGCGCGCTGGCGCTGGAGACGAGCATCTCCTATGTCGCGTCCGGTGTGGTCAAGCTCGTGTCCCCGGTGTGGCTCAGCGGAGAGGCGTTCAGCGGCGTCATCCGTACGCGCAACTACGGCGACCAGCGCGTCTACCGGCTCGTGCACAAGTACCCGACGGTGGGAAAGCTCGTGACCTGGGGGACGATCGCCGCGGAGGTCTCCTTCCCGCTGGTCTTCGTCCTGCCCAAGCCCGCGGCGAAGGCCTATCTCGGCTCCATGACGCTGTTCCATCTGGGAATCGGGCAGTTCATGGGCCTCAATCGCTTCGTACTGGCGTTCGGTGCTACTCATCCGGCGCTTCTCTACGTCTTCGCCCAGCGGGACGAGCGCGCGGAGCGGGACGGGAAGGCGTCGCTCGAGGGGTGACGCCGTACGGCCACAACAAGGGATTCTCCGGTCACCCTGTGTGATCAACCTCGATCACCACGGCCGTGCCGTACGCGCACACCTCCGTGCCCACGTCCGCCGCCTCCGTCACATCGAAGCGGAACGCGAGCACACCGTTGGCGCCGCGCGCGCGTGCCTGCTCGACGAGTCGCTCCATGGCCTGGTTGCGGGTCTGCACGAGGGTCTTGGTCAGCCCGCGCAGCTCGCCGCCGACCATCGACTTCAGCCCGGCACCGATCTGGCTCCCCAGGTGCCGGGAGCGCACGGTCAGGCCGAAGACCTCGCCGAGCACCTCCCGCACGCGGTAGCCGGGTACGTCGTTCGTGGTGACGACGAGGACCTCGGGCTGGGGGCCCTGTCCACCGCCGTATTCGTCGATGCCCATGGTTCACAGCTTTGACCGGGACCGCCCACAGTGCATCCTGAGTACGCCCATGGAACCTGGGCCATGACGGCCGCGTTGATACTTTGAGGCAGTCAGCCCCAGCCCGTATCCCCCCAGCAGCAGGAGCCACATCCCCGTGACCACGCTTGCGCTCGGCCCCGAGTGGCTCAGCCCGGACTACCTGATCTCCACGTTCAGCCTGCCCGGCATCCTGCTCATCGTCTTCGCGGAGTCCGGACTCTTCGCGTTCCTGCCCGGCGACTCCCTGCTGTTCACGGCCGGCCTCTTCGTGGCCGAGGGCACCTACATCACCCAGCCGCTGTGGCTGGTCTGCACGCTGATCGTGATCGCCGCCGTCGTCGGTGACCAAGTGGGCTACATGATCGGCAAGTTCCTGGGCCCGAAGCTCTTCAACCGACCGAACTCCAAGCTCTTCAAGCAGGAGAACCTGGACAAGGCCCACGAGTTCATGGAGAAGTACGGCCCCAAGGCGATCGTCCTGGCCCGCTTCGTCCCGATCGTGCGCACCTTCGCCCCCATCGTGGCCGGCGCCGGCCGCATGAAGTACCGCACGTTCCTCACGTACAACGTGATCGGCGGCATCGCCTGGGGCACCGGCGTCACCCTCGCGGGCTACTGGCTCGGCCAGATCGGCTTCATCAAGAAGAACGTCGAGTCGATCCTGATCCTGATCGTCCTGCTCTCCGTCCTCCCGATCATCATCGAGTACCTGCGCGAGCGCTCCAAGAAGAAGCGCGCGGCGGCCTCGGCCCCGGTTCCCCAGTCCCAGCTGCCCGCCATGGACGACGCCACGACCCAGCTCCGCCGCATCACCCCGGACGACCAGCCCCCGCACCACCAGCCCCCGCACCACCAGCCCTACGGCGACCAGAACGGCTACAACGACCAGCAGTACTACAACCAGTACCCCCAGGCCCCGGGCTACGGTCAGCAACAGCAGGGGAACCAGCAGCCCTACAACGGGGGCTACTGAGTCTTCAGGGGCGCGGGGCCGTATCGATCTGCGGCTCCGCCGCGTGGGCGCGACAAGCGACGAACCACCCGCAGCCGCCAACGGACACGAAGCCCCGGCCCCATAGGCACTCGGCGCTAGAACCCTCGCGTCCGCTTGGCGGCCCGCCGCTTCTCAGCAGACCCGATCCGCAGGAACATCCGCGAGATCTCGGACCCCAGATTCACTCCGATGGCGATGGCCATGGCCAGCGCCACCGCCTTGGACAGCGACACCAACCCCTCGTCGATCTCGTTCTGCGCGATCGCCAGCAGTCCGAAGTACGTCGCGGAACCCGGCAGCAACGGCCCGATCGCCGCGGTCGTGTACGGCAGAGCCGAAGCGAACTGATACCGCGACAGCAACTGCCCGAACAGCCCCACCAGCCCCGCGGCCGCGGCCGTCGAGGCCACCGGCGAGATCTCCCCGGCATAGTGCATCGCGCCGTACACGATCCACGCGACACCGCCGTTCAGCGTCACCCACACCACGGTGGATCGTTCCTGCTGAAGCAGCACGGCGAACGCCAGCGACAGCAGCATCGACGCCCCGATCAGCAGCACCGGCTCGTCGGAGACCCCGAGCGCCGCGTCGGGGTTCAGCCGCGCTCCCAGCTGCACACCGAAGTACAGCACCAGGAGCACACCCGCGACGATGCCCACGAAGAAGTACAGAACCTCCAGCAGACGCGCCGACGCGGTGATGTAGAAGCCGGTCAGCCCGTCCTGCACCCCCGCCACCAGCGCCCGCCCGGGCAGCAGCGCGAACAGCCCACCGGTGATGACCGCGGAGGCGTTCACGTTCACATGGACCAGCGTCAGCGTGACCCCGATCGCGGCCGGCGGCATCGCGGCCACCGTGAACTGGTAGAACTCCGGCAGCCCGCGCCCCGCGCACAGCCACGCCAGCCGGTCACCGAGCATCGCGCCGAGCGCGGCCGCGACGAACACGAGCAGATCACCGCCGACGAGCACGGAGGCCGCACCGGCCAGCAGCCCGCTCGCACCGGTCAGCGCCCAGCCGGGGTAGGGGTGCCGGTTACGCCGGATCTCCGCCAGCCGCCGGTAGGCCTCCTCCAGGGAGACCGCCGTCTCGTCGTCGCTGAGGTCGTCCACCAGCTGGTACACGGCCGCCAGCCGCGTGTAGTCGGTGCCTCTGCGGCGCACGGTCCGCGACGCCGTGACCGGGTCGTCGACGAGCGACGGCTGGTAGGAGATCGCCAGCAGCGTGAAGGTGACGTTCGGCTCGCAGCGGTCCAGACCGTACGACCGGCAGACGGCGAACATGGCCGCCTCCACGTCCTCGGCGCCCTCACCGCCCGCCAGCAGCAACTCCCCGATACGCAGCGTCAGGTCGAGCACGCGCGGCACGGCGGGACCCGACTCGTCGGTGCCGCGCTGGCTCGGCTCCGGCGCCGGCCGCTCCGCGACCGGCATGCGCAGCATGGTGCGCATCCGGTCCTGCCAGGGCACGTCCTTGGTCAGGCTGACCACGGGGATCCCGCTCGGCGGGGTGAACGCCGACGGGGCCTGTTTCGCGCTGTACGTGCTCGGCGTCGTGAACGCCGACCCCTCCGGCTCCACCGAGGGCGCCTGCGGGACGTCCATCCCCTCCGGCAGGGAGAACTCGGACGTCGTCTCGGCCTCCGCACCGGCCGTCCTGTGGACGGCCAGCCCCTCCGGGATCGCGAACTCCGACGTCGTCGACATCTCCCCGTCGACGGCGGCCCCGCCGGGAGGCGAGAACCCGCTCCTCGCCTCGTCCGACTTCGGCTTGCGGTCCTCCGCGTCCGTCACTGCCTGGCGCTCCCTGTACGACACGTCAGCCTCGTACCCCCCACAGCTTCAGTATGCGCACAAACGGACGAACGGGCCGCACGCGCAGGCGTGCGGCCCGAGGGCATCAAGGAGGGGTCAGTGCCCGCCCTGCTCCTTGAAACGCTTGTAGGACCGCTCGATCTCGACCTCGGCGTCCGTACGGCCCACCCAGTCGGCACCCTCGACCGACTTGCCGGGCTCCAGGTCCTTGTAGACCTCGAAGAAGTGCTGGATCTCCAGGCGGTCGAACTCCGACACGTGGTGGATGTCCCGCAGGTGCTCCACACGCGGGTCCGTCGCCGGCACGCACAGCAGCTTGTCGTCGCCACCGGCCTCGTCCGTCATACGGAACATACCGATCGCACGGCACTTGATGAGACAGCCCGGGAAGGTCGGCTCGTCCAGGATGACCAGCGCGTCCAGCGGGTCGCCGTCCTCGCCGAGGGTGTTCTCGACGAAGCCGTAGTCGGTCGGGTAGGCGGTCGAGGTGAAGAGTCGCCGGTCCAGGCGGATACGACCGGTCTCGTGGTCCACCTCGTACTTGTTGCGCGAACCCTTCGGAATCTCGATCGTGACGTCGAACTCCACCGGTGGCTCCTCCATGATCAACACATAGTTCTGGTGGTTAAGTGTCCCTCACGCAGGTGTGTGATCGCGAAAGGGGCTGGTGTTCGTGCCAGAGCTGAGGCCTTGGCGGTCCGCGAGGCCGCACATGGTGCGGATCGCGGGTGCCGTACGACCGCGCCTGGCCCGGGCCGCCGCGGCCGCGAAACCACGGGTCGCGCGGCTTGCACGGGCCGGGAAACCGCAGGTCACGCGGCTCACGCGGCCGAAGACCTGGCAGTACACCGCGGGTGCCGCCACCGCCGGTCTCGCACTGGCCGCCGGTGTGGTGACCGCCGCCGGTCCCTGGGACTCCTCGGGTCAGCGTACGGCCGAGCGGGACCGGGCCGCCGCCCTGAACCGCCCGGGTGGCACAGATCACGGCGGCACCTCCGGCGCCCCCGGCCGCCCCCGGCCCGCCCCCAGCGCCGCCCCGGTGCTGACCGGCCTCGGCGGCGTCAGCAAGGTGAAGGCCGCCCCCGACGGCAAGGCCCTCGCCAACGCCCTCACGCCCCTGCTGGAGGACCCGGCGCTCGGTCCCCGGCCCGCCGCGGCGGTCGTGGACGTCACGAGCGGCAGGCGCCTGTACGGCACGGGCTCGGACGCCGCGCTCACCCCGGCCTCGACGACGAAGATCGCCACGGCCGTCGCCGCGCTGTCCGCCCTGGGCGCCGACCACCGCATCACCACCCGCGCCGCGCTGGAACCCGACACGAAGGAAGTCGTCCTGGTCGGCGGCGGCGACCCCACGCTCACGGCCCACGAGGACGCCGACGGCTCAGCGAGCCTGCGCGAACTGGCCGCCAAGACGGCCGGGTCCCTGGCCGAACGGGGCGCCCGCGAGGTGACGCTCTCCTACGACACGACCCTCTACGCGGGCGACGAAAAGCACCCGATCGGGGTCAACCCCAACCTCGCCCTCGTCAGCCCCCTGATGGCCGACGAGGGCCGCACCGACGACTCGACGAGCGGCCCGGTCGCCCGTGTCCCCGACCCGGCGGCCGACGCGGCCCGCCGGTTCGGGGACCTCCTGAAGTCCCACGGCATCAAGACCACGACCCCCGGCCCGTCCAAGGCCACCACCCGGGCCAAGACCCTCGCCACGGTCTCCTCGCCCCCGCTCTCGGCCCTCGTCGAACGCATGCTGACCAACAGCGACAACGACATCGCCGAGGCCCTCGCCCGCCAGACGGCCCTCGCGACCGGCGACCGCGCCGACTTCGCCGGCGCCGACCGGGCGGTCAGCGCGCAGCTGCGCGAGCTCGGCCTCCCCTTGAAGGGCGCCGCCTTCAGGGACGGCAGCGGCCTGAACCGCGCCGACCGGCTGACGGCGGACCTCCTCACCGCCCTCCTGGCCAAGGCGGCCGACCCCGACCGCCCCGAACTCCGCCCGGCCCTCACCGGCCTCCCCATCGCCGGCTTCACCGGAACTCTGACCAGCCGTTACACGGACGGAGCAGCCGGCGTCGTACGCGCCAAGACCGGCACCCTGACCGGCGTCAACACCCTCGCGGGCACCCTGGTCGACCAGGACGGCCGCCTCCTCGCCTTCGCCTTCATGGCCAACGACACGACCAACCCGGAGGCGGCCCAGAAGGCCCTGGACAGAGCGGCGACGACCCTGGCGGAATGCGGCTGCCGATAACCACCCCCGCCCGCCCGTGCCCACCCGTTCCGCCCCGCTGTGGGCAGTCGTTCCGCTGGGGCGGAACGGGTGGGCACAGCCGACAACGCCCAGCACCGGCCGAGCAACCCCGGCGTCAGCCGACCCCGCAAACGCCGAGTACCTGAAAACGGACCCCGGCGTCACCCACCCTCGCCGCCCTGCCCCAGCGGCCGGCGCTCACGTACGGTTGACGCATGACGAGCATCGGTGGTGCTTCAACCGGCATGGTCGACTGGAATCTCGCGGTCGCGACCGCGACCCGGCTCGTACGGCCGGGTCCCGACGTCAGCCGGGACGAGGCCCGCGCCGTCGTCGCGGAACTGCGCCGGCACGCCAAGGCCTCGGAGGAACACGTCCGCGGCTTCACCCGCCTGGGCACCGAGGAGGGGCACGACACCCCCGTCCTCGTCGTCGACCGCCCCGGCTGGATCCGGGCGAACGTCGCCGGTTTCCGGGAACTCCTCAAGCCCCTGCTCGACAAGATGCAGGACCGGCGCGGCAACACCCCCGGCGGCGCGGTGATGAGCGCGGTCGGCGGCAAGGTCACCGGCGTCGAGCTCGGCATGCTGCTGTCCTTCCTGGCCTCCCGCGTCCTCGGCCAGTACGAGACCTTCGCCCCCGCCACCGCCGGGCTCCCGGCCGCGGAGAACGGCGGCGGCCGGCTCCTGCTCGTCGCCCCGAACATCGTGCACGTGGAGCGCGAACTCGACGTCGACCCCCACGACTTCCGCCTCTGGGTGTGCCTCCACGAGGAGACCCACCGCACCCAGTTCACCGCCGTGCCCTGGCTCCGGGACCACCTCGAGGGTGAGATCCAGTCCTTCCTGGGCGAGACCGACGTCGACCCCATGACCGTCCTGGAACGCGTACGCGAAGCCGCCCAGACCCTCGCCGGGGGCCGCCCCGAGGCCGAGGAGGACGACGGCGGGCGCTCCCTCGTCGAGATCGTGCAGACCCCCGCCCAGCGGGAGATCCTCGGCCGTCTCACCGCCGTCATGTCCCTGCTGGAGGGCCACGCGGACTTCGTGATGGACGGCGTCGGCCCGGACGTCGTACCGACCGTCGGAGAGATCCGCGAGAAGTTCCAGCAGCGCCGCGCGAAGGGCGCCTCCCGCCTGGACCTGGCCCTGCGCAAGCTCCTCGGCCTGGACGCCAAGCTCCGCCAGTACCGCGACGGCGAACGCTTCGTCCGGGCCGTCGTCGACGAGGTCGGCATGGACGGCTTCAACCGGGTGTGGACCTCGCCCAACACCCTCCCCACCAAGACGGAGATCGCCAAACCGGCGGACTGGATCGCGCGGGTGCATCGCAGGACCGAGTAGTGAACATCGCGGCAAGGTCGTGAAAGGAATCCGGTCCACGGCAGGCGAACGCCCCTCCAATCACCCGTCCGAGGGACCGTGGGGCAGGGGTAGGCGTGCAATGCTCGGGGAACGGCCCGGTTCTGTCACCATCTACACACTCTGCGTGACCGAACCTCGGGCTCACCCCCGACAACTTCATGAAGGGAACCGGACATGGGTCCCCATCCTGCGGTCGCGGCGATACGCCTGGCGGTCCGCCGCGTCCTCCACGACCTCCTCACCGAACACCACAGCGCCACCGCCGCGCTCGCGCACGCCCCCTCACACGAGCCGCCGCCCCCGCCGCTCGTGCTCGTGGCATGCTCCGGCGGCGCCGACTCCATGGCCCTCGCCTCCGCCCTCGCCTTCGAGTCCCCCAAACTCGGCATCAGAGCAGGCGGGGTGACCGTCGACCACGGCCTCCAGCCCGGCTCCGACGCACGCGCCGCGGAAGTCGTCCAGCGCCTGCGCGAACTCGGCCTCGACCCGGTCGACTCCGTCGCCGTGACCGTCGGCCGCACCGGCGGACCCGAGGCCGCCGCCCGCGACGCCCGCTACGCCGCACTCGACACCGCGGCCGAACGCCACGGCGCCGCCGCGGTCCTGCTCGGCCACACCCGCGACGACCAGGCCGAAACCGTCCTCCTGGGCCTCGCCAGGGGCTCCGGCACCCGCTCCCTGTCCGGCATGGCCGCGGTCTCGGGGGCCGGCGGCCGTTACCGGCGCCCCTTCCTGGAACTCGACCGGCAGACCGCCCGCAAGGCCTGCATGGTCCAGTCCCTGCCCGTCTGGGACGACCCCCACAACGCCGACCCGGCCTACACCCGCTCCCGGCTGCGCCACGAAGGCCTGCCCGCCCTGGAGAAGGCCCTCGGCAAGGGCGTCGTCGAAGCCCTCGCCCGTACGGCACAGCTCTCCCGCGACGACGCCGACGCCCTCGACGGCTGGGCCGGCCGGGCCGAGGCCACCGTCCGCGACGCCACCGGGGTGCTGGAGTGCGCGAAGCTCTACGCCCTGCCCCCCGCCGTACGCCGCCGTGTCCTGCGCCGGGCCGCCATCGCGGCCGGTGCGCCGGCCGGCTCGCTGTTCGCCCGCCACATCGAGGAAGTCGACCGGCTCATCACCGGCTGGCGCGGTCAGGGAGCCATCAACCTCCCCGGCAAGGTCGTGGCCCAGCGGCAGGGTGGCAGACTGGTGATTCGGCAAGGCTGAACCACGACCCCTCCGGGCAGTCGATGGAGGGGCCGCTCAGCCGGTGGGACGACCGAAAGTGATGCGGGTGGACGCGAAAGACATGGGTGCCGACCTTCAACAGGTACTCATCACCAAGGAAGAGATCGACGCCAAGCTGGCAGAGCTGGCCGCGAAGATCGACGCGGAGTACGCGGGCAAGGACCTGCTGATCGTCGGAGTCCTCAAGGGCGCGGTGATGGTCATGGCCGATCTCGCCCGGGCGCTGTCCACCCCCCTCACCATGGACTGGATGGCCGTATCCTCGTACGGGGCGGGCACCCAGTCCTCCGGTGTGGTGCGGATCCTCAAGGACCTCGACACCGACATCAAGGGCAAGCACGTCCTCATCGTCGAAGACATCATCGACTCCGGCCTGACCCTGTCCTGGCTGCTCTCCAACCTCGGCTCGCGCGAGCCCGCCTCCCTCAAGGTGTGCACCCTGCTGCGCAAGCCCGAGGCCGCGAAGGTCGCCATCGACGTGGAATGGGTCGGATTCGACATCCCCAACGAATTCGTCGTCGGCTACGGCCTGGACTACGCCGAGAAGTACCGCAACCTCCCGTTCGTCGGTACGCTCGCGCCCCACGTGTACGGCGGCTGAATCCCGGCCGGGGTGCCGTGACGGTGATCGGGAACCCCAGCGGACTTCCCGCCGTTGGAGCATGCGTAGACGGATCGCCAGTCGTCCCGCGCAGCTTCAGGTGACAATGCTGGGGTACCGTCCGAAGAACAGTCTTTATCAAACTCACTATGGCAGGAGGGACGGGGCGGCACCGCTCCGTATGGATGGACGTGAAGCGATACTTCCGTGGGCCGGTCATGTGGATCGTGCTGGCCGTCCTTGCCGTGGTCGTGTTGATGCAGGTCGTCGGCTCGTCCGGTGGCTACAAGACGGTGGACACTGGCCAGGTCGTCCAGGCGATCAACCAGAACAAGGTGGAGTCGGCCAAGCTGACCACCGGTGACGAGCAGACCATCAAGGTCACGCTCAAGGACGGCGTAAAGGTCGAGGGCAGCTCGAAGATCCAGGCGAGCTACATCGGCGACCAGGGCGTGAACATCGCCAACACGCTGCAGAACAAGTACCAGGACAAGCAGATCTCGGACGGCTACACCATCTCGCCGTCCAAGCAGAACCCGTTCATCGGGATGCTGATCTCCTTCCTGCTGCCCCTGGTCCTCATCGTGGTCATCTTCCTGTTCCTGATGAACCAGATGCAGGGCGGCGGCTCCCGGGTCATGAACTTCGGGAAGTCCAAGGCCAAGCTCATCACCAAGGACACCCCGAAGACGACGTTCTCGGACGTCGCAGGCTCGGACGAGGCCGTCGAGGAGCTCTACGAGATCAAGGAGTTCCTCCAGGAGCCGGCCAAGTTCCAGGCCGTCGGCGCCAAGATCCCCAAGGGCGTGCTGCTGTACGGCCCGCCCGGCACCGGCAAGACCCTGCTCGCGCGTGCCGTCGCGGGCGAGGCGGGCGTGCCGTTCTACTCGATCTCCGGTTCCGACTTCGTCGAGATGTTCGTCGGTGTCGGTGCCTCCCGAGTCCGTGACCTGTTCGAGCAGGCCAAGGCGAACGCCCCGGCGATCGTCTTCGTCGACGAGATCGACGCGGTCGGCCGCCACCGCGGCGCCGGCCTCGGCGGTGGCCACGACGAGCGCGAGCAGACCCTGAACCAGCTGCTCGTCGAGATGGACGGCTTCGACGTCAAGGGCGGCGTCATCCTGATCGCCGCCACGAACCGCCCGGACATCCTCGACCCGGCCCTCCTGCGCCCCGGCCGCTTCGACCGCCAGATCGCGGTCGACCGCCCGGACATGCAGGGCCGTCTGGAGATCCTCAAGGTTCACCAGAAGGGCAAGCCGGTCGCGCCCGACGTCGACCTGTCGGCGGTCTCCCGCCGTACGCCCGGCATGACGGGTGCCGATCTCGCCAACGTGCTGAACGAGGCCGCCCTGCTGACGGCCCGCAGCGACCAGAAGCTGATCGACAACCACATGCTGGACGAGGCGATCGACCGTGTGGTCGCGGGCCCGCAGAAGCGGACCCGGATCATGTCGGACAAGGAGAAGAAGATCACCGCGTACCACGAGGGCGGACACGCCCTGGTCGCGGCGGCCTCACCCAACTCCGATCCCGTCCACAAGATCACGATCCTCTCCAGAGGCCGTGCCCTCGGCTACACGATGGTGCTGCCGGACGAGGACAAGTACTCGACCACGCGCAACGAGATGCTCGACCAGCTGGCCTATATGCTGGGCGGCCGCGCGGCCGAGGAGCTCGTCTTCCACGACCCGACGACGGGTGCCGCCAATGACATCGAGAAGGCCACCGGCCTGGCCCGCGCGATGGTCACGCAGTACGGCATGACCGAGCGTCTCGGCGCGATCAAGTTCGGCGGCGACAACACCGAGCCGTTCCTCGGACGTGAGATGGCTCACCAGCGCGACTACTCGGAAGAGATCGCCGCGCTGGTCGACGAAGAGGTCAAGAAGCTCATCGAGACCGCGCACAACGAGGCGTGGGAGATCCTGGTCGAGAACCGCGACGTGCTGGACAACCTGGTCCTGGCCCTCCTCGAGAAGGAGACGCTGGGCAAGGAGCAGATCGCCGAGATCTTCGCGCCGATCGTCAAGCGCCCGCCGCGGCCCGCCTGGACCGGCTCCTCCCGTCGTACGCCGTCCACCCGCCCGCCGGTCCTCTCCCCCAAGGAGCTGGCCCTGACGAACGGGACGAACGGCGCGACGCCGGCGATCTCCACCGCGAAGAGCACCGCGGCGGAGCCCGCCCCGGCGCCGGAGCACACCCCGGAGGACCGCCCCGAGAGCTGACCAGGCTCTCCCCTCCCGGCGGCCCCAGGGCCCGGAATGGATGCCGCGCCCCCCAGGTTTTAGCCTGGGGGGCGCGGCTTTTCGCCATCTCCGCCCGCCGCCCATGAAGCACACAGGAACGAGGCACCCAGATGACCGACCCCGTGACGCTGGCCGGCGAGGGCCAGCTCGGCGAATTCGACGAGAAGAGAGCCGAGAACGCCGTTCGGGAACTGCTGATCGCGGTCGGCGAGGACCCCGACCGCGAGGGTCTTCGGGAGACACCGGCGCGGGTCGCGCGGGCGTATCGGGAGCTCTTCGCGGGGCTTTGGCAGGAGCCTGAGGATGTTCTGACGACTACGTTCGACTTGGGGCACGATGAGATGGTCCTGGTCAAGGACATCGAAATCGTATCTCTGTGCGAGCATCATTTGCTGCCGTTCCACGGCGTGGCCCACGTCGGGTACATCCCGGCCGAGACGGGAAAGATCACCGGCTTGTCGAAGCTGGCGCGTCTCGTCGAGGTGTTCGCCCGGCGGCCGCAGGTGCAGGAACGACTCACCACACAGATCGCCGACTCCCTGATGAAGATCCTCGAGGCGCGGGGCGCCATCGTCGTCATCGAGGCGGAGCACATGTGCATGTCGGTGCGCGGCATTCGCAAGCCGGGTGCCAAGACCACGACGTCGGCGGTCCGTGGCCAGCTTCGGGACGCTACGACCCGGGCCGAGGCCATGAGCCTGATACTGGCGCGCTGACCTGATTGTCAGTGGTGCCCGATACCGTCGTTGATCAGTGGGGTTGATCGCTGACCCAGGGGGAGCCCGAGCAGCACTCGCTGCAACTCCGAGAGGTCGCCTGGACCCAGGTGCATGAGGTGCGGCGGCGGACGACGACGAACAAGCCCTTCACCCTCTACGGCTACCGCCTCGACCCCAACGGGCACCTCGCCCGCCAGCCCTGGTGAGGCCTGGGTGTGGTCACGTCGTCGGGGCCGTGCCCGTGCCGTTGTGTTCGTCGTCCTCCGGGAGCTTGCAGACGCGCTCCAGGAAGATGGCGGCCGCTATGACGGCGATGCCCGCGACGACGGAGAGGCCGGCGTAGATGGCCTGGTCGCGGCGGGCGGGGATGTCGAGGGACTCCAGGAGGAAGACGCCGGCGCCGCCGTACATGCCGGAGACGAGGGCGGCGACCAGGGCGCTGGCATGGCCGAAAACGACCGCTCGGGCCGCCATCATGGGGTCGACGCCCTTGGCGTCGGGCTGCCGCTCGCGCTGGTCCTTCAGGCGGGCGCGGAGCGAGAGCGCCGTGGCCAGGAGGACCACGGCGATCAGGGCGAGGACGATGGGGGCGGCCAGGGGGACGCCGGGAAGGGTGCCGACCGAGTTCCACAGGCGGGCCCCGGCCCAGGACAGCACCCCGGCCACGACGAAAACGCCGACCAGCACCCTGATGCGCAGCTCTCTCACGGTGTCCCTTCAGTTCCCCCGGCGGTGGCCTCGTTCCGCGGCCGTCTTGACCTTAACGGCTACTCGGGCAGCCGGAGTTCCAGGTCCTTGCGGGGCGTCACGCCGTCCCGGGTGACGGCGTCCAGCAGACCGGCGACCGGGCCGCGGCCGGGCAGCTGTGCCTCGGGGTCGAGGTCGTGCCAGGGAGCCAGGACGAAGGCGCGCTCGTGGGCGCGGGGGTGGGGGAGGGTGAGCTGCGGGTCGTCGGAGACGACGTCGGCGTAGGACACGATGTCGACGTCCAGGGTGCGGGGGCCCCAGTGCTCGTCCCGGACGCGGTGGAAGGCCTCCTCGACCGCGTGCGCGCGCTCCAGGAGCGAGGACGGCGGGAGGGTGGTCTTCAGGACGACGACCGCGTTGAAGTAGGCGGGCTGGCTGCCGGGGTCCACGCCCCAGGGCTCGGTCTCGTAGACCGGGGAGACGGCTTTGATGCGCAGGCCGGGCGTGTCCTCGAGTGCGTCGACGGCTCCCTGGAGGGTCTCCAGGCGGTTGCCGAGGTTGGAGCCGAGGGCGACCACGGCCCATTTCGGATTGCTCAGCGTGGTGTCGGCGGCGTCGACCTTGTCGACGACGGAGGCGGGTACCGGCTGTACGGTCGGGTCGCTGGGACCCTTGAGGAAGGGTGCAGTCATACTCGGCTCCGGGTGATGGTGACGGTCACGTCGTCGAAGGGGACGGTGATCGGGGCGTCCGGCTTGTGGACGCGTACCTCGACCTCCTCGACTCCTTCGTGCTTCAGACATACCTGGGCTATCCGCTCGGCGAGCGTCTCGATGAGGTTGACGGGCTCGCCCTCGACGACGGCCACGACCTCCTCGGCCACGATGCCGTAGTGAACGGTCTTCGCCAGGTCGTCGTCGGCCGCGGCCGGCCGGGTGTCCAGGCCGAGGACGAGGTCCACGACGAAGGTCTGGCCCTCCCTGCGTTCCTCGGGGAACACACCGTGGTGCCCACGGGCCTTCAGGCCGCGCAGCGCGACACGATCCACGCGAATCACTCCTGCAATCGTCGGTCACGGCCGGTCCGTGCCGTGTGCGGGCGGCACACCGGCCTCAGTCGAATCTACCTGCGAGCCCGGGCGGGGCCGGGCCACGGGGGTGGGCGCCCGGACCGGGCCGGGCAGGATTCATCCAGCGTTTCCCCTGGCGAACCCGGCGGCTCATGGGTTGGTAGCCGCCCATACCCGGGGGTCCGTGATTCCAACCACGTCGTCGTCCCGCGTCCGGCCCTTGTGAGGCGCCTACCCACTCAGGAGGGGGTCTCTTCGCCCTCGTCCTCGTCGGTTTCGGCCAGAACGGGGGAAGCGTGGTGCGACCAGAGTTTCCACCCCTGGGGCGTGCGCCGGAACACGTTGGTGGCGACCACGAGCTGGCCGACGAGCGGGCCGAGCTCCTCGTCGCCCTCGGGGGCGGGGCCGCCGCTGAGGATGTTCTCCGTGCAGTTCACCAGGGCGGTGTCGCCGGTGACCGAGACATGCACATCGGTCAGGAAGAACTGGATGTAGTCGGTGTTCGCCATGATCAGCGCGTACGACCGGAGGACCTCGCCGCGGCCGGTGAGCACGGGCCAGCCGGGGTGTACGCAGGAGACCACGCCGGTGTCGGCCGGGTCGTGGTACGACTCGTCGACGCCCAGGTCGGAGGGGGCCAGCCAGAGCGACGCCAGTTCCTCGAAGTCGCCGCGTTCCAGTGCCTCGTAGAAGGCGGTGTTGGCGGCCTCGACCTGTTCGACGTCGGTGTGCGGGGCGCTCACCGGGCTCCTTCTGCGCCGGTGTCCGTGGTACGCGCCCCTTCGATGGCGTGGGCGACCCGTACCGCGTCGGCCGTGGCGCGTACCTCGTGCACGCGTACGGCCCAGGCGCCGGCGTGTGCCGCGAGCGCGGAGACGGCGGCGGTGGCCGCGTCGCGTTCGCGTGCGGGCGGGGGCGGGCCGTCGGGGCCGGCCAGGACCCGGCCGAGGAAGCGCTTGCGGGAGGCGGCGACGAGCAGCGGGTGGCCGAGGCGCTGGATCCGGTCGAGGCCCGCGAGGAGCGCGAGGTCGTGCTCGGCGTCCTTGGAGAAGCCGAGCCCGGGGTCGACGACGACGCGGTCGGGGGCGATGCCGCCGGCCAGGACGGCCTCCACGCGCGTGTGCAGCTCGTCCACGACCTCGCCGACGACGTCGGCGTACTCGCCCTTGACGTTGCCGCCCTGGAGGAAGCCGCGCCAGTGCATGACGACGAAGGGGGCGCCGGCGTCGGCGACGGCCGGGATCATGCGGGGGTCGGCGAGGCCGCCGCTGACGTCGTTGACGAGGGCGGCGCCCGCCGCGAGGGCCCGTTCGGCCACGGAGGCGCGCATGGTGTCGACGGAGACGGTGACACCCTCGGAGGCCAGGCCGCGGACGACGGGGATGACGCGGCGCAGTTCCTCGGCCTCGTCCACCCGGGCGGCGCCGGGGCGGGTCGACTCGCCGCCGACGTCGACCAGGTCCGCGCCCTCGGTGACCAGGTCGAGGCCGTGTTTGACGGCGGCCGTGGTGTCGAAGAAGCGGCCGCCGTCGGAGAAGGAGTCGGGGGTGACGTTCACGACTCCCATGACCGCGCAGCGGTCCCATTCCGGTAGGCCCGCCACGCGCCCGCGTCCGCTCTGGTTGCTCATATGTTCAGCGTAGGCCCAGGCGGGGGCCGTCAGGCGCTGCGGCCCAAGTGACGGCCCCGTGCGGGGGGCTCGGTCATGCCGCCCGGACGTTGCGTTCCGTCGTCGTGCCGTGGGCGCAGAGCCGGCGGCCCGCCGGGCTACGGCGGCGCAGGAAGCGCGGCAGGGGCAGGGCGAGGTTGACGAAGCCCTCTGCCTGCATGGCGGCGAATCCGATGCGGGGCAGGTCGGCGGAGGCGCGGTAGACGACGAAGCGGGGCTCCCAGCGCGGCCGGAACTTGGCGTTGAACTTGTACAGGGACTCGATCTGGAACCAGCGGGACAGGAACACCAGCAGTCCGCGCCAGGCGCGCAGCACCGGGCCGGCGCCGATCTTCTCGCCGCGTGCCAGTGCCGCGCGGAACATGGCGAAGTTGAGGGAGACGCGCTCGATGCCGAACTTGGGGGCGGCCTGGAGTGCGGCCACGATGAGCAGTTCGTTCATGCCGGGGTCGGCGGAGCGGTCGCGGCGCATGAGGTCCAGGGAGGCGCCGTCGGTGCCCCAGGGCACGAAGTGCAGGATCGCCTTGAGGTCGCCGTGGGGGCCGGGGTGGTCGTCCTGCTTGTGGGCGGTGGCGATGAGGCAGTCGCCGTCGGCGGGGTCGCCGACCCGGCCCAGGGCCATGGAGAAGCCGCGTTCGGTGTCGGTGCCGCGCCAGTCGTCGGCGGCGCGGCGGATGCGCTCCAGCTCGGCCTCGCCGAGGTCACGGACACGTCGTACCCGGGTTTCGTAACCGGCGCGCTCGATGCGCTTGACCATCTGGCGCACGTTGCGCATCGCGCGGCCGGCGAGTGAGAAATCCTTGACGTCCACCACCGCCTCGTCGCCCAGTTCGAGGGCGTCGAGCCCGGTCTCGCGGGTCCACACCTCGCCGCCGGTCTCGGAGCAGCCCATGACGGCGGGGGTCCAGGAGTGGGCCTTGGCCTCGTCCATGAACTGTTCGATGGCGCCGGGCCAGGCCTCGACGTCGCCGATCGGGTCGCCGCTGGCGAGCATCACGCCGGAGACCACGCGGTAGGTCACGGCGGCCTTGCCGCTGGGGGAGAAGACGACGGCCTTGTCGCGGCGGAGCGCGAAGTGGCCGAGGGAGTCGCGGTGGCCGTGCCGCTCCAGCAGGGCCCGCAGCCGGGCCTCGTCCTCCTCGGTGAGCCGGGCGGCCGGGTGTTCGGGGCGGAAGGCCAGGTAGATGGTGGTGACGGCGGTGAGCAGGCCGAGGGCGCCGAGCGAGAAGGCCACGGTCCAGGAGGTGTTGCCCTGGTAGTCGACGGGGCCCTCGAAGCCGAAGAGGCCGTAGATGACGTGGGTGATGCGGTCGGCCAGGCTCGGGTCGCCGATGATGCGCTCGGAGTGGACGCTGACGATGAGCAGGCCGAGCGTCAGCGAACCGGCGCTCATGAGCACGAAGTTGGCGAGCGCCCGCCAGCGGCTGCGCGGGTCGGGCAGGGCGTCGAACTGGTCGCGGTGGCGCAGCAGCGGTGCCAGCAGGGCCAGGGAGATGAGCACGCCCACGAGCGAGTGCCGGTACGTGAACTGCGCGACGGCACCGGCGGGCAGCAGGGCGACGGCCGCGCGCCAGGCCCGGCGCTTGCCGCGCTTGAGGCCGTGGGCGAGGAGCAGCAACAGCACGCCGGTGCTGAGCGACAGGGCCGCCGCGAAGGGGCCGAGCGCGCCGGGCAGTACCTCGGCGATGGCGTGCATGCGGCTGTGGCGGAAGCGCGGGAACACGCCCGCGGCGATGTCCAGGACACCCACGAGGGCGCACGCTCTGCCGACCAGGACGGGGACGGCCTCGGGGCGCGGTCCGCGCAGCAGCCGGCGCACCCGGTTCACCCGGCCCGTGGGAGCCGCGTCGCCTCTGCGACGCGGAACCTCGACCGACATTTCCTCATCTGTCCTGACAGACATCGCATCCCGTAGTTCTGCGAGAGACCTTGGATCCGGTACCGATTCGGGCATCCGGCGACATTGCGCCCTCTAGGACGGTGTCTCGGGGGGAGAGGTTCACTCCCCACGTCAAAGCCGTTTCAAAGGCCAAGGAAAGTCCGGGACAAGCCCTCGCGAAGGTGTGGTCGCGGGGGCGGCCGGACGGAGAGCGCGGACAGGTAACCAACCCATGGGTCTCACGAGCAACAAGGTGCTGCTGCTGGCGGCGCTGTCGGCCGTGCTGCTGTTCGCCGGCACGGTCTGGCTGTGGCCACGGCTGGCCCGGCGCGGCTGGCGGGCGGTGGGCGGGCGCGTCGGCCTGCTGCTGGCCACGCAGTTGGCGCTGTTCGCGGCGGTGGGCCTCGCCGCCAACCAGGCCTTCGGGTTCTACGCGAGCTGGGCGGACCTGTTCGGGCAGGAGAAGGACCAGGGCGTCGTCGTCGACCACGCGCGGGGCGACGGCCCGCTGGAGGTGGTCGCCACGCGGCGGGTGCCCGGGGCGGGCGGCGCGCAGCCCCAGGCCGGCGGCCGGGTCCAGGAGGTCGCCATCGTGGGCCGGACGACCCGCATCGCCACCCCCGCGTACGTCTATCTGCCGCCGGAGTACTTCCAGCCGCGGTACCGCACCCGTTCGTTCCCCGCGGCCGTCGTGCTGACCGGCTACCCGGGCACGGCGTCGGCGCTGGTCGAGAAGCTCCACTACCCGCGTACGGCCCTGGAACTGGCCCGGGAGGGCCGGATGCGGCCGACGATCCTCGTGATGCTGCGGCCGACGGTGGCGCCGCCCCGGGACACGGAGTGCGTGGACATCCCGGGCGGACCGCAGACCGAGTCGTTCTTCGCCAGGGATCTGCCCGACGCGTTGCGTTCGCACTTCAGGGTGGCCGAAAAGCCGGGCCGGCTGGGCATCATCGGCAACTCCACGGGCGGCTACTGCGCGTTGAAGATCGCCATGCACCATCCCGATGTGTACGCCGCGGGGGCCGGTCTCTCCGCGTACTACAAGGCGCCGATCGACGCCACGACAGGTGATCTCTTCCAGGGCGACAAGGGGCTGCGGAATCGCGCCGACCTGTGGTGGTACCTGAAGCACAGGCCCGCTCCCGATACGTCGCTGCTGGTCACCAGCAGCAAGGCGGGCGAGTCCAACTACAAGGACACGCTGCGGTTCATCGAGCGGGTGAAGAACACCGGGCGGACGCGGATCTCGTCGATCGTCCTGGAAAGCGGCGGGCACAACTTCAACACCTGGCGGCGGGAGATTCCGGCGACGCTGGAGTGGATCAGCGGGCGGCTGGGCGACCGTTCGCGGTCCGTTGGGAATGATCTTGAGAATTGATTGAAGGGGGGATTCCGCTTCGTGCCGAGTTCTGATGCGGTGTGAACACTTCGGTATGGCTTTGTTTTGCGGGGTGGCTCACCATGATTCGCCTACGCGCGGTAAGTTTCTGGCCATGCCACGTGGACGACACCGCCATTCCCCGCCCCTGCACAGGCTGCTCCCCCCGTCGGCGATCGCAGGCGTCTCCCTCGTCTGCGCCCTGGGGCCCTGGGTGTTCACGGATCCGATGGCGCTGCGCGGTCTGGCCGCGGCAGCCGCGGCGACGGCGGTCGTCGGCGCGGTCGTGCTGCGCCGCTGGGACAGCCAGGCGGGCAAGCGCGTCGCCGACCTCACGCGCGGGCGCGCGAGCGACGAGTGGCGCTTCGAGGAGCGCGTCGCCGAACTGGAGGGCGACCTCGAGGAGTCCCGCGAGCTGCGCGTGAAGCTCGAGCAGCGGCTGCGCGCCAAGCGCACGGAACTGGCCGGGCTGCGCAACGAACACGCCGCGCTGCTGCGCCGGTACGCCACGGCCGAGACCGAGCGCGCGAGCGTCCTCGAGGAACGCCGGGTGCTGGAGATCGAGGCGACGGTTCCGGTGCGGGCCGCGCTGCCCGCGGGGGCGGCGAAGACGGCGGACGCTTCAGCGGAGACGGAAGAGGCACCCGCCGCGGCGGTCGAGGACCTGACCGTCGAGGCGGAGCCGGCGGTTCCGGCCGTCTTCTCGCCGGAGGGCTCCCGGCTGTTCCTGCGTGCGGCGGCCGCGCTCGCCCGGTTCGACGGCGACGCGGCCCCGGACCCGGACGGCGGCCCGGACGGCGACGGCGACGGCGCCCCCGAGGACGACGAGGACGAGCCCGCGCAGGAGGGGAAGGACGAACAGCCGGACCTGCGGGAGCCGTCGCACGCGGACGAGCCGCAGGGGCGGTCCGAGGCGGTGGACGGGCACGAGCGCGCGGCCGCCGGCACGTCCGCCACGGCCGAGACCGAGCGACTCCCGCAGTCTGCCTCCTCAGGTCACTACACGGTGCCGACCGCGGTGGCCGTCGCACCGCAGACGCCGGTGCGGCGCCCGGTGACCGAGGGCGGCTTCGACTTCTTCGGCGCGAAGCGGGAGACGTCCCGCGCCGCCCTGGAGGCCGTGCAGAACGAGGACCTGGCGGATGTCGTCGGCCAGGAGGCCCTCGCCCTGCACAAGGCCGAGGCCGAGGCCCGGTACAAGCCCGCGGACGAGGAGTCGCGCGGGATCGGCCAGGTCATCGACCTGACCGCGCACGACGAGACGGAACAGATCGACGTGCAGGGGCTGCGCAGCGCGGTTTCCTGAAGCCCGCGCCTTTTCGGTTCTCGGCCGGTCACGCCATCCAGCGGTCCGGCAGCGCGTCCCTGCGCCCGGTCCGGGACCGCTCCGCCTGCCGGGCCAGCAACTCGCGTGCCTCGTCCGCGTCCCGCAGCCGCGCCCGCACCACCTTGTTCGCGCCGGTGTCCACACAGACGTCGGCCACGCCCCGGGCCCGCTCCCAGGGCCCCTGCGTCATCCGTACGCTCTGCACCTTGGCGTGCGGCACCAGCGCCAGAGTCCGCGCCAGCAGCCCGGAGCGCGCCGCGAACACCGCGTCGGTGACGGCGAGTCCGTACCCCCGCCACCACACCGGCACGCACCACCGGGCGCGGCGCGGCGACGGCGACAGGGCCGCGCTCTCCGGCACGGTCACCCCGGGCAGCACCAGCGCGACGACGGTCTCCGCGAGTTCGCGCGGAGCGACCGGCACCAGCACGGAGTTGGACGAGCCCGCCACATCGAGCTCCACGCGCACCCAGCCGCGCCGCCGCCACAGCAGCGGCTCCACGATCCGCACGGTCTGCACCCGGCCCGGCGGCACCGTCTCGTGGGCCCGGTCCAGCAGGCCGTGGTCGATGCGCAGCCCGTCGGGCGACTCGCCCACCGTCCAGTCGTACTCGCCGACGAACCGCCCCACACTGCTCGCGCCCGCCGCGCCCAGCAACGGCAGGGCGACCGCGAGAACTGTCCACAGGCTGTGGGTGACCAGCCACAGCACCGGCGGAACGACGAGCGCCGCGGCCAGCGACCCCCAGGTCGCGCCCGTCAGCACCAGTGACACGGCGAGGACACCGGGTGGCACCCGCAGCAGCTGCCGGGACGGCGCCTCACCGACCTCGTGCGCGGTCTCGGGCGCGAAACCGGCCGCCCGGGCGAGCAGTTCGGCCCGCAGGGTCCGTGCCTCGTCCGCGCCCAGGAAGGCCAGTTCGTCCTTCTTGTCGGTCCCTATGACGTCGAGTTTCAGCTTGGCGACGCCCGCGACCCGGGCGAGCAGCGGCTGCGTGATGTCGATGGCCTGGATGCGCTCCAGCCGGATGTGCGCGGTCCGCCGGAACACCAGGCCGGTGCGGATGCGCAGCTCGGTGTCGGTCACCGCGAAGTGCGTGAACCACCAGGAGCAGAAGCCGTAGAGGGCGGCGGCCGGGACGATCACGGCGAGGCCGATCAGCAGCGTGGTCGTCGTCAGCCGGGCCAGATGGCGCTGCGCCCCGTCGGGGTCGTGCACGGCCCAGCCGATGACCACGGCGACCGGCGCCCAGGCCCGCCGCAGCGGTGTGACGGGGTGCAGCCGCCGCTCGGCCAGGGCGCCGGCGGGTTCGGCGGGTTCGGGGGTCTTGGCGGGCTTGGCGAGCTCGGTGATCCCGGCGCCCCCGGTGGTCTCGGTGGCCCCCGCGGCCCCGCCGGCCTCTGTGCCCCGGCCGGTCTCGGCGCTCTCGGGCGTCGTCACAGCCCCGCCGATCGGGCCTCGCCCAGCTCGGTGAGCCGGTCGCGCAGCCGTTCCGCCTCGGCCGGGTCCAGGCCGGGGATGGTCGCGTCGGTGGCCGCGGCGGCCGTGTGCAGCTGCACGCTGGCCAGCCCGAAGTGCCGCTCGACGGGCCCGGAGGTGACCTCGACCAGCTGCATCCGCCCGTACGGCACGACCGTCTCCTCACGCCACAGCACGCCCCGGCTGATCAGCAGGTCGTCGGCGCGCTCGGCGTACCGCCAGGAACGCCAGTTGCGGTCGATCATCACCCAGCCCCAGGCCATCAGCGCCAGCGGCAGCACCGCGAAGACGGCCCAGGCGGGCCCGGCCAGCAGGCCCGGCAGCAGCCCGGCGGCCAGGGCGATCAGCCCCAGCCACACCACCAGCAGCAACCGCCGCATCTTCAGCAGCCCTGGCGGCAGCGCGATCCACACCGGCCCGTCCTCGACCGCCCCCGCCGTGCCCTCGACGGACGCCGCCGGCTCCGCCTCCCGCGCACTCCCCGTATCCATGAGGCCAGCGTACGTAGGAGAGACTGTGTCCATGACTCCTACGACGGAGACCATGGTCGGAATCGGCGGCGCCGCGGAGAGCACCGACATGGTGCTCAACATCGGACCCCAGCATCCCTCCACGCACGGCGTGCTGCGGCTGAAGCTCGTCCTGGACGGCGAGCGCATCACGCACGCGGAGCCGGTGATCGGCTATATGCACCGCGGCGCGGAGAAGCTGTTCGAGGCGCGCGACTACCGCCAGATCATCATGCTGGCCAACCGCCACGACTGGCTGTCGGCGTTCTCCAACGAGCTGGGCGTGGTCCTCGCCGTGGAGCGGATGCTCGGCATGGAGGTCCCCGAGCGCGCGGTGTGGCTGCGCACGCTGCTCGCCGAGCTGAACCGGGTGCTCAACCACCTGATGTTCCTCGGCTCGTACCCGCTGGAACTCGGCGGGATCACCCCGATCTTCTACGCCTTCCGGGAGCGCGAGGAACTCCAGCACGTCATGGAGGAGGTCTCCGGCGGGCGGATGCACTACATGTTCAACCGCGTCGGCGGCCTCAAGGAGGACCTGCCGGCCGGGTGGACCACGCGCGCGCGTGCCGCCGTCGCGGACGTGCGCTCGCGGATGGACCGGTTCGACGACCTGGTGCTCGGCAACGAGATCTTCCGGGGCCGCACCCGGGGCGTCGGCCGTCTCACGCCCGAGGCCGTGCACGCGTACGGGGTCAGCGGGCCGATCGGGCGCGGCTCGGGCGTCGACTTCGACCTGCGCCGGGACGAGCCGTACCTGGCCTACGGCGAGCTGGGCGACGTCCTGAAGGTGGTGACCCGGCAGGAGGGCGACTGCCTCGCCCGCTTCGAGTGCCTCCTGGAGCAGACGCACAACGCGCTCGACCTGGCCGACGCCTGCCTCGACCGGCTCGCCGAGCTGCCGCCGGGGCCGGTCAACCAGCGGCTCCCGAAGGTCCTGAAGGCACCCGAGGGCCACACGTACGCCTGGACCGAGAACCCCCTCGGCATCAACGGCTACTACCTGGTCAGCAAGGGCGAGAAGACCCCGTACCGGCTGAAGCTGCGCTCGGCCTCGTACAACAACATCCAGGTGCTGACGGAGCTGCTGCCGGGGACGCTGGTCGCGGACATGGTGGCGATCCTGGGGTCGATGTTCTTCGTGGTCGGGGACATCGACAAGTAGGTCCCGACCAGCGGGCCCTCAGCCGGAGAGCACGTCGGGGATGCCCACCGGCTGCACCAGCCACCCGAAGTCGCCCAGCCCTCCCGCCGCCGTGAGCTCGGCGGCCTCCCCGGCGCTCGCGAGGGCGCGGACGTAGGCAATGGGGTCGGTGGACGCGAGCGTGAGCGGGGGGCGTACGCCGGTCATGCCCAGGGCGTGCAGCGCCTCACGCTGGGGGAGGAGCCGCGCGCCGGGCAGCGCGCACGCGTCGAGCGCGACATGGGCGGTGATGTCACAGGAGCCGTCCGGTACGGCCGTGGTCTCGCGGCCCTCCCGGAACCCGGTGAGCGTCCCGAACGGCGGCCGGGCGTCCGCCGCGTGCGCGTAGTCCACGGCGACCGCGAGCCCCCGGTCGAGCGTGGCGACCGCCGAGGCCCAGGCCTCGTCCCTGGTCAGGCCGATCTCGGCCCGCAGCCCCGGCTCGCCGGGCAGCGGCCACCACCGCCGCAGCCACCGCGCCTGGTCCCCGTCGACCGGCTCCCCGAGCCGCTCGCTCCCGTCCTCCCGGACCAGCACCAGCCGGGTGGTGCCCGCGGAGTCCACCTCCGCGACCTCCACCGGCACGTTGTCCAGCCACTCGTTGGCGAACAGCAGCCCCGTCGTCCCTTCCGGGGGCGCGGCCAGCCACTCGATCCGGTGATCGATCCCGGCGGGCCGCCCGGCGATCTCGACGGCGTACGCGCGCGTGCGGGCCGCCACCTCGGCCGGGAGCGCGGCGAGCACCCCGCCGGCCAGCTCGCCCCGCCCGGCCGCCATGTCGACGAAGTCCAGCGCCGCGGGCCGTCCCAGCGCCTCGTCGACCCGGCACAGCAGCCGCGCCACGGCCCCTGCGAACAGCGACGAGGCGTGCACGGACGTACGGAAGTGCCCGGCCGGCCCCTCCTCCCGCCGGTAGAACCCACCCGGCCCGTACAACGCCTCGTCCGCCGCCGCTCGCCACCCACGCCACTCGTGCAACTCGGGCCTCGTACCTGGTGTCACCGGGTCAGGGTAAGCGCACACAACGAACGCAACTCCACCTTGCGGAGTACGTGCGCCCGGTGCGGATCGGTCCTCCGGTTGACCCCTGCACCTATTCCGCTTCCCTACGCTGGGTTACGTGCAGCGCCTCTATGACTTCCTCCGCAGGCACCCGATGTGGGTCGACGGCTCCTGGGCCGTGGTCCTCCTCGGGATTTCCATGGTCGGCGGAGTGGCGGGCGGATACGGTCCCGTGGCCGCCGCCGTCCCGATCACGCTGCTGCTCTGCCTGGTGGTCGCGCTGCGCCGCCGGATGCCGGAGAAGATGCTGCTGCTCGCGGCCGGGGTCGGTGTGGCCCAGCTGATCACCGACGTCGAGATGGGGCCCGCCGACTTCGCCATGCTGGTGATCGTCTACACCGTCGCGGTGGAGGGTGCGCGCTGGGCCTCCCGCTTCGCGCTGGGCGCCGGCCTGTGCGCGGCCCCCGTGGCCCACCTGCGCTGGCCGAGCGATCAGACGACGAACGTCGCGGGCAACATCGCCCTGACGGTCTTCATGACCGTGCCCTTCGCCCTCGCCTGGGTGCTCGGCGACTCCATCCGCACCCGCCGCGCCTACTTCGCGCAACTGGAGGAGCGGGCCACCCGCCTGGAGAAGGAGCGCGAGGCCCAGTCCAAGGTCGCCGTCGCCGCCGAACGCGCCCGGATCGCACGCGAGTTGCACGACGTCGTCGCGCACAACGTCTCCGTGATGGTGGTTCAGGCCGACGGTGCCGCCTACGTCCTCGACGCGGCTCCCGACCAGGCGAAGAAGGCCCTGGAGACCATCTCCTCCACCGGCCGCCAGGCCCTCGCCGAGATGCGCCGCCTGCTCGGCGTGCTGCGCACCGGGGAGCACCAGGAGGCCGGCGAGTACGTGCCGCAGCCCGACGTCCAGCAGATCGAGGACCTCGTCGAGCAGTGCCGCGCTTCCGGACTGCCCGTCGACTTCAAGGTCGAGGGCACCCCCCGTCCGCTGCCCAGCGGCGTCGAGCTCACGGCGTACCGCATCGTGCAGGAGGCGCTCACCAACACCCGCAAGCACGGCGGGCCCAACGCGGGCGCGAGTGTGCGCCTGGTGTACTTCGACGACGGCCTCGGCCTGCTCGTCGAGGACGACGGCAAGGGCGCCCCGCACGAGCTGTACGAGGAGGGCGGTTTCGACGGCCAGGGCCACGGCCTCATCGGCATGCGCGAGCGGATCGGCATGGTCGGCGGCACCCTGGACGCCGGACCGCGCCCGGGCGGAGGATTCCGCATCAGTGCGCTGCTGCCGCTCAAACCCGCCAACTGACGCCGGCACACACGCCCTTCGCTGACACCTGTAACGCTCCCACCGGCAACGTTCCCACCCGTAACACTCCCATCTGCAAAAGAGACTTGGAAGAGGACCCGATGACGATCCGCGTGATGCTCGTCGACGACCAGGTGCTGCTGCGCACCGGGTTCCGGATGGTGCTCGCCGCCCAGCCGGACATGGAGGTCGTGGCGGAGGCGGGTGACGGAGTCGAGGCCCTCCAGGTGCTGCGGTCGACCGAGGTCGACGTGGTGCTGATGGACGTCCGCATGCCGAAGCTCGACGGTGTGGAGACGACCCGCCGGATCTGCGCCGACACCGACCCGCCGAAGGTGCTCATCCTGACCACCTTCGACCTCGACGAGTACGCCTTCTCCGGGCTGAAGGCGGGCGCCTCCGGCTTCATGCTCAAGGACGTGCCGCCCGGTGAGCTGCTCGCCGCGATCCGCGCCGTGCACAGCGGGGACGCGGTCGTCGCGCCCTCCACCACCCGACGGCTCCTGGACCGCTTCGCACCGATGCTGCCGGGCACCGCGAAGCAGCCCCAGCACCAGGAGCTGGAGCGGCTCACCGGCCGCGAGCGCGAGGTCATGGTGCTGGTCGCACAGGGCCTGTCCAACGGCGAGATCGCGGCCCGGCTCGTGCTGTCCGAGGCGACCGTGAAGACGCACGTGGGCCGCATCCTGACCAAGCTGGGCCTCAGGGACCGGGTGCAGGTCGTGGTGCTGGCCTACGAGACGGGGCTGGTGCGGGCCGGCGGCCACGGCTGAGCCGGGCGGCGACCGGCCGGCTCCCGTCGGCTGTCCGAGGCTCCCCTCTATCTGAGGATCCCCTCCAGGAACTCGCTGCCGAGCCGGGCCACCACCGTCACATCCAGCTGGTGCAGGACGTAGCGCCCGCGGCGGCGGGTGGTGAGCAGGCCCGCCTTCTTCAGCACGGCCAGGTGCCGGGATATCTCCGGGGCCGTCATGCCGTGCACCTGCGCCAGCTCGCCCGTGGTGTACGCGCTGCGGGCCAGATTGCGGCACATCCGCATCCGCACGGGGTGGGACAGCGCGGTCATGCGCAGGGCGAGCTGTTCGAGATTGGGCGGGGCGGCGAGCTCGGGGGAGCCGACCGGGTAGTGCAGCACCGGCTGCCAGCCGTACCGGTGCAGGACCATCAGATGCGGCCAGCCCAGGCTCGTCGGGACGAGCAGCAGGCCGCCGTCACCGGTGGACGTGCCGTCGTCGCCGCCCAGTTTGTCGACCGTGATCCGGGCGGCCGCCTCGTCGAGCGTGATCGCCGGGGACACCGCGGCCAGCGCCTCGGCCATGCCCCTGCGCCGGAAGAGGTCCGTCTTCAGCCGCGCGTCCGCCGCGAGCTGATGGCGCAACCGGGACCAGGCCTCCGCGAAGAACGCCTCGTCGCAGTCCTTGAGGAACTGCCGCAGCCAGGCCCGGATCGAGGGCGGGTCGGCCAGCAGCCTTCGGCTGAACCGCAGTTGCTGGGGCCCGCGCGCGGCGGCCAGGTCCAGGGCGCGGCGGCGCACCTCGGGGTCGGACAGCGCGGTGGGCCCGCACGAGCCGTACCCGAGGGCACAGGTGAACTCCAGCGCCGCGTCCACGAACTGCTCGTCCGACAGCTTGTCGAGCAGGTCCAGCTCCTCGGCGAGCGTGCCGCCCGGGAGCGTGCCGCCGCCCGGGACGCCGGCGAAGGGCATGAACAGGTCCGAGAACGTCGACCGCCACAGGAAGTCGGCCTCGCACATCCGGTCGGCCAGATGCGGGTCGAGCCGGGCGGTCACGCCCGTCACCCAGCCCTGGAGACCAGGATGGTGCCCCGGCTCGGACAGCGCGTGCAGCGCCATGCCGAGCTCGGCCAGGGGGGAGGGCACGACGGCGATCTCCTCCGGCCGCAGCCCCGTGATGTCGATGTGCACGCTCATGCCTTCATGGTGCACCCCGCCACTGACAGCGTCCCCGTCGATTGACGGGCGTCGTCAATCGACGCGACGTCGCCCCCGGCGTGGGCGCAGGGTGGGAGCACCGGGGCAGCCGCGGAGCCTTCGGACCTCCATCACCCCGTCCAGCCGAGGCGATTCACCATGAGCATCACGCAGCAGCACCTCCTCGACGTCTACCGCGCCCAGCGGCTCGGCGAGCCGGCCCCGCCCGCGCCCGGCACACACGACCGGCGGGTCGTACGGGAGTGGCGCGACGAACGACAGTTCCGCGCGGTCCTCGCCGGGCGCCCGGCCCGCGTGCGGCAGCGCATCCGCCACGCCCTGGGCCGGTGGCTGCTCTTGAGGCGCCGTACTACCTGCTGATCAGCCGGGCGACGAAGTCGGAGACCGCCGTCCTCACGTCCTCGGCGGTCCACTCCAGCCCGGGGGAGCGCACGCACACCTCCGTGCCGGCCAGGCCCGGACCGCCCCGGCTCCAGGCGGCGGCGAACAGGAAGACGCCCGTCTCCTCGGCCGTCCGGACCGACGCCTCCGTGAGGACGTCCGCGTCGTACGGCAGCCAGACCTGGAAGTCGTGGGTGTGCGGCACCTCCGGGTACACGCGCGCCCACGGCACCCCGGCCGCCGCGAACCCCTCGCGCAGGGCGGCGGCCACCACGCGCGCGTGGGCGACGTACTCCGGCAGCCGGGGCAGCTCACGCTCCAGTCCGGCCAGGGCCGACAGGGCCGTGGGGAACTGCTGGAAGACCTGCCCGCCGTACCGGTGCCGCCAGGTCTTCGCCTCCTCCACCAGCTCCTTCGGGCCGGCGAGCGCCGCGCCGCCGAACCCCTCGAGGGACTTGTAGAACGACACGTAGACGCTGTCCGCCAGGCCCGCGATCTCCTCCAGGGACCGGCCGAGGTGGACGGTGGACTCCCACAGCCGGGCGCCGTCGAAGTGCACCACCGCGTCCCGCTCCCGCGCGGCCTCCACCACCTCCGTGAGCTCCTCCCAGGACGGCAGCACGAAACCGGCGTCCCTGAGGGGGAGTTCCAGCATCAGCGCCCCGAAAGGCTCCTCGAAGTCGCGCACCTCGGCGGCGGTGGGCAGCCGCGGCTCGTCCGTCACACGCACCGGGCGCAGGCCGCCGACCTCGCTGAACGCGTTCCGCTCGTGCACCTCGGGATGGCTGAGCGCGTGCAGGGCGACGGTCGGGTTGCCGGTGCGGCCCGCCCAGCAGCGCAGGGCCACCTGCTGGGCCATCGTGCCCGTCGGGAAGAACGCGGCGGCCTCGGTGCCGAGCAGCCCGGCGACCTTCGTCTCCAGCGCCTCGACGACCCCGTCGCCGTACACGTCGGACAGCTCGTCCAGGTCGTACAGGCCCTCCGCCCCGTCCAGCTCCGCCAGACGCTCCCGGAGCGTCTTGTGGAAGCCGAAGCGCGCGAACACCCGCCGCGCGCCGCGATGGGCGGCCAGCCGCCGTCTACGGAGCCCCGCGCGCCGCTCGTGGTCCGACAACTGCCCGGTCGCCTGCTCGTCCTGTTCCGTCGTGTCAGTCATGCCCCGGATCCTGCACCGCGCACGCGCGTGCGAGCATCCGCATTTCCGCACACCCTGTGGACGACCGAACACCCCTCGAACCGATCGCGTTAACATGACGAGAAATCGTCCGGTACCCGGAGCGGACTGGAACGGGAAGGCCGCCGTCGAGTGAACACAACCCCACAGCCAGAGCCCAAGGACCGCCCCGCGCGGCTCACCGTCGGCGTCGTCGGCGCCGGCCGCGTGGGACCCGCACTGGCCGCGGCCCTGCAGCTCGCCGGGCACCGCCCGGTCGCCGTCTCCGCGGTCTCCGACACCTCCCGGCGCCGTGCCGCGCAACTGCTGCCCGACGTGCCCGTGCTGCCGCCCGCCGAGGTCCTGCAGCGGTCCGACCTGGTCCTGCTGACCGTTCCGGACGACGCCCTGCCCGACCTGGTCGCCGGACTCGCCGACACGGGGTCCGTACGGCCGGGACAGCTGCTCGTCCACACCTCCGGGCGCTACGGCGCCCGGGTGCTCGACCCCGCCCTGCGCGCGGGCGCCCTGCCGCTGGCCCTGCACCCCGCGATGACCTTCACCGGCACGCCCGTGGACGTCCAGCGGCTGGCCGGCTGCTCCTTCGGCGTCACCGCGCCCGAGGAGCTGCGGCTGGCCGCCGAGGCCCTCGTCATCGAGATGGGCGGCGAGCCGGAGTGGATCGCCGAGGAGAACCGGCCGCTCTACCACGCGGCGCTCGCCCTGGGCGCCAACCACCTGGTCACCCTGGTCGCCCAGTCCCTGGAGCTGCTGCGCGCGGCCGGGGTCGCCGCCCCCGACCGGATGCTCGGCCCGCTGCTCGGCGCGGCCCTGGACAACGCCCTGCGCTCCGGCGACGCGGCCCTCACCGGCCCGGTCGCGCGCGGCGACGCGGGCACGGTCGCGGCCCACGTCACCGAGCTGCGCCGGCACGCCCCGCAGACCGTCGCCGGCTATCTGGCGATGGCCCGCGCCACCGCCGACCGGGCCCTGGCCCACGGCCTGCTGAAGCCGGAGCTCGCCGAGGACCTCCTCGGGGTACTCGCCGACGCGAGCGACGGCACCGACGGCATCGAAGGGGACGCCCGATGACCACCACCTTGCTGAGCACCGCCGGCGAACTGCACGCACGCGTGCGTGCGGGCCGCCGCGCCGTGGTGATGACCATGGGCGCCCTGCACGAGGGCCACGCCACGCTGATCCGCACCGCGCGCGGCATCGCGGGCCGGGACGGCGAGGTCGTCGTCACGGTCTTCGTCAACCCGCTGCAGTTCGGCCAGGGCGAGGACCTCGACCGCTATCCGCGCACCCTGGACGCCGACCTCAAGCTCGCCGGGGAGTCCGGCGCGGACGTCGTGTTCGCCCCCGCCGTGGACGAGGTGTACCCCGGTGGCGAGCCCCAGGTCCGCGTCACCGCGGGCCCCATGGGCGAGCGCCTGGAGGGCTCCGCCCGCCCGGGCCACTTCGACGGCATGCTCACGGTCGTCGCCAAGCTGCTGCACCTGACCCGCCCCGACGTCGCCCTGTACGGCCAGAAGGACGCCCAGCAGCTCGCCCTGATCCGCCGCATGGTCCGGGACCTGAACTTCGGCGTGGAGATCGTCGGCGTCCCCACCGTCCGCGAGGACGACGGCCTGGCCCTGTCCAGCCGCAACCGCTACCTCTCGCCCGTCGAGCGGCGCACCGCCCTCGCGCTGTCCAGCGCCCTGTTCGCGGGCCAGGACCGGCATGCCGCCCAGGAGGCGCTGCGGGCCCGGGCCCGTGAAGTGCCCGCCACGCGCGCGCGTGCCGAGGCGCTCAGCGCCATCGGCGAGTCCCGCGCGGCGGCCGACGCGCACGCCGTGGCGACGGCCGTCCCGGGCGGCCCGGCGGCCGTCCGCGCCGCAGCCCGGCAGGTCCTGGACGAGGCCGCCCGCCTCGACCCGCCGCTGGCCCTGGACTACCTGGCCCTGGTCGACCCGTCCGACTTCACCGAGATCGGGCACGACTTCACCGGCGAGGCGGTCCTCGCCGTGGCCGCCCGGGTCGGGGCGACCCGGCTGATCGACAATCTCCCCCTCACCTTCGGAGCCGCCTCGTGACCAGCACAGGCATACGACTGCACGCGCCGGCGCCCGGGTGGTCCATCGCCGCGGACGTGGTCGTCGTCGGCTCCGGCGTCGCCGGCCTGACCGCGGCCCTGCGCTGCCAGGCCGCGGGCCTCAAGACCGTCGTCGTCACCAAGGCCCGCCTCGACGACGGCTCCACCCGCTGGGCCCAGGGCGGCATCGCCGCGGCCCTCGGCGAGGGCGACACCCCCGAACAGCACCTCGACGACACCCTGGTCGCGGGCGCGGGCCTGTGCGACGAGGAAGCCGTCCGCATCCTCGTCACCGAGGGCCCCGACGCCGTACGCCGTCTCATCGAGACCGGTGCCCGGTTCGACGAGTCCACCGAGGGCGGCCTCGAACTCACCCGCGAGGGCGGCCACCACCGCCGCCGCATCGCCCACGCCGGCGGTGACGCCACGGGCGCCGAGATCTCCCGCGCCCTGGTCGACGCGGTACGCGCGCGGGGTGTGCGCACGGTCGAGAACGCGCTCGTTTTGGACCTCCTCACGGACGCCGAGGGCCATACCGCGGGCGTCACCCTGCACGTCATGGGGGAGGGCCAGCACGACGGCGTGGGCGCGGTCCACGCACCCGCCGTGGTCCTCGCGACCGGCGGCATGGGCCAGGTCTTCTCCGCGACCACCAACCCGTCCGTCTCGACGGGCGACGGCGTGGCGCTCGCGCTCCGGGCCGGAGCGGAAGTCAGCGACCTGGAGTTCGTCCAGTTCCACCCCACGGTCCTCTTCCTGGGCCCGGACGCGGAGGGCCAGCAGCCCCTGGTCTCCGAGGCGGTCCGGGGCGAGGGCGCCCACCTGGTCGACGCCGACGGCGTGCGTTTCATGCTCGGCCGGCACGAGCTCGCCGAACTGGCCCCCCGGGACATCGTCGCCAAGGGCATCACGCGCCGCATGCAGGAGCAGGACGCCGAGCACATGTTCCTCGACGCCCGGCACTTCGGCGCCGAGATGTGGGAGCACCGCTTCCCGACGATCCTCGCCGCCTGCCGCGCCCACGGCATCGACCCGGTCACCAGCCCCATCCCGGTCGCCCCGGCCGCCCACTACGCCTCCGGCGGCGTGCGCACCGACTCCCGGGGCCGTACGACGGTCCCCGGCCTGTACGCGTGCGGTGAGGTCGCCTGCACCGGCGTGCACGGCGCCAACCGCCTGGCCTCCAACTCCCTCCTCGAAGGCCTGGTCTACGCCGAGCGCATCGCGGCCGACATCACGGCGAGCCACGCGGAGAACGGCCTCCTCACGCGCGTGCCCCGCCCGCTCCCGTACCCGGAGACCCCCGAGCACCCCCTGCTCACCGCGGAGGCCCGCTTCACGATCCAGCGGATCATGACCGACGGCGCGGGCGTGCTCCGCTCGGCCGGGTCCCTGGCCAAGGCCGCCGACCAGCTCCAGCGACTGCACACCGACGCCCGCGACGCCCTCGCCGAGAACGGCAAGACCGCCGAGCCCGGCGTCGACACCTGGGAGGCCACCAACCTCCTGTGCGTGGCCCGCGTCCTGGTCGCCGCCGCCCGGCTCCGCGAGGAGACCCGGGGCTGCCACTGGCGCGAGGACCGCCCCGAGCGCGACGACACCGCCTGGCGGCGCCACATCGTCGTACGCCTGAATCCGGACCGCTCGCTGGCCGTGCACACCACGGACACCACACACTTCCCTACGACCCTCCCGCCCCAGGCCCCCCAGGAGCAGTGACCGACGTGACCACCCCCGACCTTCCCCTCGCCTCGTCCGGAGGCTGCGGCGACGGCTGTGCCTGCGGCGCGGACGAGGAGACGTACCTGGAGTGCGGCCTGGACCCCGCACTCGCCCAGCTCCTGGCCGACGCCGGCCTCGACCCCGTCGAGATCGAGGACATCGCCAACGTGGCCGTCCAGGAGGACCTGGCCAACGGCGTGGACGTGACGACGGTGGCGACGATCCCCGAGGACGCGGTGGCCACCGCCGACTTCACCGCACGTGAAGCAGGAGTCGTGGCCGGCCTCCGGATCGCGGAAGCCGTCATCTCGGTCGTCTGCGAAGAGGAACTGGCCATCGAACGCCACGCGGAGGACGGCGACCGCGTGGAGGCGGGCCAGAAGCTCCTCTCCGTCACCACCCGCACCCGCGACCTCCTCACGGCCGAACGCAGCGCGCTGAACATCCTGTGCCGCCTGTCGGGCATCGCCACGGCCACGCGCGCGTGGGCGGACACCCTCGACGGCACCAAGGCCAAGGTCCGCGACACCCGCAAGACGACCCCCGGCCTCCGCAGCCTCGAGAAGTACGCGGTCCGCTGCGGCGGCGGCGTCAACCACCGCATGTCCCTCTCGGACGCGGCCCTGGTCAAGGACAACCACGTGGTCGCCGCGGGCGGCGTCGCCCAGGCCTTCCAGGCGGTCCGCGACCGCTTCCCCGAGGTCCCCATCGAGGTCGAGGTCGACACCCTGCACCAGCTCCGCGAGGTCCTGGACGCCGGCGCGGACCTGATCCTCCTGGACAACTTCACGCCGGGCGAGTGCGAGGAGGCGGTGGCCATCGTCCAGGGCCGCGCCGCTCTGGAGGCGTCGGGCCGCCTGACCCTCGACAACGCCAAGGCCTACGCGGACACCGGCGTCGACTACCTGGCCGTCGGAGCCCTCACCCACTCCTCGCCGATCCTGGACATCGGCCTCGACCTGCGGCCGGCGGAGTAGGGCGGGTACGGGTCATGCTGCTCACGATCGACGTAGGAAACACCCACACCGTCCTGGGCCTGTTCGACGGCGAAGACATCGTCGAACACTGGCGCATCTCCACGGACGCGCGCCGCACCGCCGACGAACTTGCGGTCCTCCTCCAGGGCCTGATGGGCATGCACCCGCTCCTCGGCGACGAACTGGGCGACGGCATCGACGGCATCGCCATCTGCGCGACCGTCCCCTCGGTCCTGCACGAACTCCGCGAGGTGACCCGCCGCTACTACGGCGACGTGCCCGCCATCCTCGTCGAACCGGGCGTCAAGACGGGCGTCCCGATCCTCATGGACAACCCCAAGGAGGTCGGCGCCGACCGCATCATCAACGCGGTCGCGGCGGTCGAGCTCTACGGCGGTCCCGCCATCGTCGTCGACTTCGGCACGGCGACGACGTTCGACGCGATCAGCGCGCGCGGCGAGTACGTCGGCGGGGTCATCTCGCCCGGCATCGAGATCTCCGTCGAGGCCCTCGGCGTCCGCGGCGCCCAGCTCCGCAAGATCGAGGTGGCCCGGCCCCGCAGCGTCATCGGCAAGAACACGGTCGAGGCGATGCAGTCGGGCGTCATCTACGGCTTCGCCGGCCAGGTCGACGGCGTCGTCAACCGCATGGCGCGCGAGCTGTCGGAGGACCCGGAGGACGTCACCGTGATCGCAACGGGCGGCCTCGCGCCGATGGTCCTGGGCGAGTCGTCGGTCATCGACGAGCACGAGCCGTGGCTGACACTGATCGGCTTGCGTCTGGTGTACGAGCGGAACGTGTCCCGTATGTGAGCGGCCACCGGCGTCGTCGCTGAGGCCGGGTGGGCCCGCAGCCCGGCGTGGCGGGGTGCCTCCCCCACTCTCGGCTTCGCTCGAGCGGGGAACCCCCACCGTCCACCCGTGCCGCCCTGGGGGCACCTCCCAGGCCCTTGAGGCACTGGGGGAGGCACGCGCAGCCAGGGCAACCACGACGCGCCCGCAGCCGCGTACGCACGGAAGGGGACGTGTCGGGGGGTGTCCGCCCGCAGCGGTTGGCGCGTCAACGCCAGTCAGTCGGTCTCTCACCCCATCGCGCCGTTCCGAGGACGGACACCCCCCGACGCGGCCCCGACCCACCACCACCGCGCAGGCGCGACGCGCACCCGAGTGGTCCCCCACGCCACACCCATCCCCTATGCGTAATTTGTCTGATTAGCGCGTATCGTCGCCACATGCCCACGCCATACGGATCCCGCGGCGGCATGGCGTTCGGCGTGGAGGAGCTGCGTGTGCTCCGCCGCGCTCTCGCCCTCGCCCTCCACCCCACCACCGCCTCGTCCGACGACGTCCAGGACTGCCTCCGCCTAGCAGAGTCGCTCGACGAGGCGACGCGGGAGGGAGCCAGGCTGCGTGCCTTCCTCGTGGCCGATCTCGGCCGGTACCGCGCCGCCCTGCCCGGCACCGCCGCCGGGTACCTCACCCTCCTGGACGAGGCCTTGGGCGCCGGATACCGCCCCCACCCCCACGACCTCACCGCCCTCCGCGCCCTGCGAGGCAACCCCGCCGCCGCAGCCCTCCTGGACCGCTGCCGCCTGCTCGCCGAGCGGCACGTACGCACCCACGCGCGGCAGCACTCCCGAACCACCCACCCGGTCACCCGGATGACCCCCGCCGCTCCCACCGATCCCGCCACCCCCACCGTCCCCGCCGCCCGCACCCGCCTGCTGGCCCTGGCGGGAGGCCTCTCCAGCCGGGGGGACTCCGCCAAGGACACTCCCGGACAGCCGCCCGAGAAGAAGCCCGCCCGCAAGCCACCGGCCCCGAAACCGGCCCCCAAGCCCGCCCCGGCTCCGACCCCCGCTCCCGCCCCGGGCACCCCGAAACCCAGTCGCCCGATCCCCACCCCGGGCGAGGTCTTCCCGCGCCGCAAGCCCACCCCGCCGCCCCCCGCGAACCCCCAGCAGCTCGCCGCGGGCTGACGTGGCTACCCTGGATCCATGGACTATGTCTCCGCGCTGCTGCCCCCGGTCGTCATGGCCGTCTTCTTCATCGGCGTGATCCGGGTGATCGTGAAGACACAGGGCGGCGCCAACAAGGCCAAGGAGGACGCGGCCGTGGACGCCGCCCTCGCGCGCGTGGAGGGCGCCCGCCAGTCCTCCGCGAGCACCCCGAAGGCCTGACCGGCCCCACCCCCGCCTCACCCCGCCGACGGCGTACGACTCGGCGCGGCCCGCCCACCGCGAGGCCCGCAGCCACGAGTCGTACGCCCTTTTTGTTCCGGTTCGCCGCTGAAGCGCACGTCCGCCACGCCATTACCGAGATCTCCCACTATTGTTCTGAGCTGTGCCTCGCCCATTGGGAGAACTCGAAGACGCGGTCATGTCGCGGGTGTGGAAGTGGAACCGCCCGGTGACCGTTCGAGAAGTCCTGGAAGATCTTCAGAAGGAGCGGTCCATCGCGTACACCACCGTGATGACCGTTTTGGACAATCTCCATCAGAAGGGCTGGGTGCGCCGCGAGGCGGAAGGCCGCGCCTATCGATATGAGGCGGTCTCCACACGCGCCGCCTACGCCGCGGCCCTGATGAACGACGCCTGGTCGCAGAGTGACAACCCCGCCGCCGCTCTCGTCGCCTTCTTCGGCATGATGAGCGAGGAACAGCGACAGGCTCTCCGCGATGCCGTACGCATCGCCCAGGTCCCGGAAACCCAGGAACCGACCGAAGCGTCTGATTCGACCCCGGCCCCCGAGAACCCCGCCCCCCAGAACCCCGCCTCCGCTCAGGACCGCGGCGGGCGATAGCGTCCGCCCATGTCCGCGAAGAGCCCCGAAGCCACCGCAAAAGCCATCACCGTCCGACGGGCCCGCACCAGCGATGTCCCGGCGGTGCGCCGTCTCCTTGACGCCTACGTCCGCGGCGGCAACCTGCTCGACAAAGCAACGGTGACGCTTTACGAGGACATCCAGGAGTTCTGGGTCGCGGAACGGGACGACAACGCGGAGGTCGTCGGCTGTGGCGCCCTGCACGTGATGTGGGAAGACCTCGCGGAAGTCCGCACTCTCGCGGTGAAGCCCGGCCTGAAGGGCGCGGGCGTCGGACACCAGTTGCTGGAGAAGTTGCTGCACACCGCCCGCTGGCTCGGCGTTCGTCGCGTTTTCTGTCTGACCTTCGAAGTCGACTTCTTCGTCAAGCACGGCTTCGTGGAGATCGGTGAGACGCCGGTCGACACGGATGTCTACGCGGAGCTGCTGCGTTCCTATGACGAGGGTGTCGCGGAGTTCCTCGGTCTCGAACGAGTGAAACCGAACACCTTGGGCAACAGCCGGATGCTTCTGCATCTGTGATCGTCGGCGATTCGGGGATCGACACCTGCCCCGGTGCCCTATGTCCGAAACGCGCACGTTTCCGGACGGAGCCAGGGCTCCCGGTCTCTGCCGAGGGTTTGTGTTTTTCCGGCAAAAGCGGTTTGCTTTCCGACGTACTGCAGTACTGCATATAACAGGGGACGGCGATACGGCGGACGCCGGCACACTCCCCGGCCCTGAAGATATCGATGAAAGGAAATCCGGTGGCACAGAAGGTTCAGGTCCTTCTTGTCGACGACCTCGACGGTGGCGAGGCGGACGAGACCGTGACGTTTGCGCTGGACGGCAAGACGTACGAGATCGATCTCACCACCGCCAATGCGGACAAGCTCCGTGGCCTTCTCGAGCCTTACGTGAAGGGCGGTCGTCGTACCGGAGGCCGCGCTTCGGGCGGGCGCGGAAAGACGCGCGCGGCGTCGAGCGGCAGCCAGGACACGGCGGCCATCCGCGCCTGGGCGAAGGAGAACGGCTACGAGGTCAACGACCGCGGCCGTGTCCCCGCGACCATCCGCGAGGCCTACGAGAAGGCCAACGGCTGAACAGCGGCACTACTGACCTTGCGTACGCAAGGCCGGCGGCTGGGCGCACGCGCGTCGCAGCCGGACCCGGTGGCAGTGCGTGGCCACCGTGTCCACCAGCCGTACGAGATCGGGGGCGTTTCCACCGCCCCCCAAGGCCGACAGTGTCGGCAGCGAGGTCTCGACCTCGCATCCCGGCTCGGGGGGCCGCAGCCACACGGCGGCCCCCTGGGAACCGACCGGGTCCAGGGGGAACGGCCGGCCGGTGAACGGCCCGGCCCTGTCGGGAGCCGGCGCCGCAGCCGCCCCAGGAGGCACCTGCGTGGCTCTCTGGCCGGGCAGCAGCACGTTGCCACGGGGCGACAGCCCCTCCGCCTCGCAGGGCGACAAGGCGTCCGTCACACTCGGCGGCACCCCGCCCGCCCCGCTGACCCCACCCGCCCCGCTCACCCCGCCCGGCACCGGAGCCTCCATGGACCCGCCCGCGCCGATCGCGACCAGGTCGAGCGCCAGCGACCCCCACTCCAGCCACTCCAGCAGCCCGGGCAACTCCTCCGCGCTGCCGGCGGCCACCAGCAGCCGCATGCGGTCGCCCCGTACGGCCACGGGAGAGCCCGGCCCCAGGTGCCGCAGCGCCGCGTGTCCGGCCTCGGCCGGTACGTCCAGGACGTCGAAGCGAACGCCGGCCGCCAGCCGCGCCGGATCCCCGGGCACCGTCGGCCAGCCCAGTTCCCTCTCGTACCACCGCCGGACCCGGCAGCTCTCGTCGAGCGGCCGGCGGGGGAGCGGGACGAGCGCGGACGCGGTCACGGGGTGCGGGGCGCCGAACATGCCACGTGCAACCGCCGGAAGGACGTGCGAGTTACGCTGGGTTCCATCGCGAGCGCACAGAGTGGCGAAACGGGGCGTGCGGGGGGTTGCCGGGAGGCGCAAGGTTGTTCGCCCGTAGCGGAGGGAACCGGGGCACCCGGCATGGACATCCGGGCTCTACGGGTAAGACATCCCTAGTGGGAGGGGGCGACACGCAGGAAAGGCCGTCTCACGTTCGCCATCGGCGTACTGGCGATGGGGGTAACTGCCTGGCCTGCGGGAACATCGTCTCGCACCATCGGGTTGGAGCAGATGTCGGCGTTCGGGGTCAGGAGGCCATCGACGGTGTCGGCAGTTGGAATGAGCGGTCCCCGCTTGCGGGACTAAGCTGCGGAAGGACAGGGAGGGGAAGTTCCCCCCACTGCCTGACCGCTCTGAGGAGCGATTAACGATGTTCGAGAGGTTCACCGACCGCGCGCGGCGGGTTGTCGTCCTGGCTCAGGAAGAAGCCCGGATGCTCAACCACAACTACATCGGCACTGAGCACATCCTCCTGGGCCTGATCCACGAGGGTGAAGGTGTCGCCGCCAAGGCCCTTGAGAGCCTCGGGATTTCGCTCGAGGCGGTCCGCCAGCAGGTGGAGGAGATCATCGGGCAGGGGCAGCAGGCCCCGTCCGGGCACATCCCCTTCACCCCCCGTGCCAAGAAGGTCCTGGAGCTGTCGCTCCGCGAGGCCCTTCAGCTGGGCCACAACTACATCGGCACGGAGCACATCCTGCTCGGCCTGATCCGCGAGGGCGAGGGCGTCGCCGCCCAGGTCCTCGTCAAGCTGGGCGCAGATCTCAACCGGGTGCGGCAGCAGGTCATCCAGCTGCTCTCCGGTTACCAGGGCAAGGAGACCGCCACCGCCGGCGGGCCTGCCGAGGGCACGCCCTCGACGTCCCTGGTCCTCGACCAGTTCGGCCGGAACCTCACCCAGGCCGCTCGTGAGTCCAAGCTCGACCCGGTCATCGGGCGCGAGAAGGAGATCGAGCGGGTCATGCAGGTGCTGTCCCGCCGTACGAAGAACAACCCGGTCCTGATCGGTGAGCCCGGCGTCGGCAAGACCGCCGTCGTCGAGGGCCTCGCCCAGGCCATCGTCAAGGGCGAGGTGCCCGAGACCCTCAAGGACAAGCACCTCTACACCCTGGACCTCGGCGCGCTGGTCGCCGGCTCCCGCTACCGCGGTGACTTCGAGGAGCGCCTGAAGAAGGTGCTCAAGGAGATCCGCACCCGCGGCGACATCATCCTGTTCATCGACGAGCTGCACACGCTGGTCGGTGCGGGTGCCGCCGAGGGCGCCATCGACGCGGCTTCCATCCTGAAGCCGATGCTGGCCCGCGGTGAGCTGCAGACCATCGGTGCCACCACGCTGGACGAGTACCGCAAGCACCTGGAGAAGGACGCGGCCCTCGAGCGCCGCTTCCAGCCCATCCAGGTCGCGGAGCCGTCCCTGCCGCACACGATCGAGATCCTCAAGGGTCTCCGTGACCGGTACGAGGCCCACCACCGCGTCTCGATCACCGACGAGGCGCTGGTCCAGGCCGCCACGCTGGCCGACCGGTACATCTCGGACCGCTTCCTGCCGGACAAGGCGATCGACCTGATCGACGAGGCCGGTTCCCGGATGCGCATCCGCCGGATGACCGCGCCGCCGGACCTGCGCGAGTTCGACGAGAAGATCGCCGGTGTCCGCCGGGACAAGGAGTCCGCGATCGACTCGCAGGACTTCGAGAAGGCCGCCTCCCTCCGCGACAAGGAGAAGCAGCTCCTGGCCGCCAAGGCCAAGCGGGAGAAGGAGTGGAAGGCCGGCGACATGGACGTCGTGGCCGAGGTCGACGGCGAGCTGATCGCCGAGGTCCTCGCGACCGCCACCGGCATCCCGGTCTTCAAGCTGACCGAGGAGGAGTCCTCGCGTCTGCTGCGCATGGAGGACGAGCTCCACAAGCGGGTCATCGGCCAGGTCGACGCCGTCAAGGCGCTGTCGAAGGCGATCCGCCGTACGCGTGCCGGTCTGAAGGACCCGAAGCGTCCCGGTGGCTCGTTCATCTTCGCCGGCCCGTCCGGTGTCGGTAAGACCGAGCTGTCCAAGGCGCTCGCCGAGTTCCTCTTCGGCGACGAGGACGCGCTGATCTCCCTCGACATGTCGGAGTTCAGCGAGAAGCACACGGTGTCGCGGCTCTTCGGTTCGCCCCCCGGCTACGTGGGCTACGAGGAGGGCGGCCAGCTGACCGAGAAGGTCCGCCGCAAGCCGTTCTCCGTCGTCCTCTTCGACGAGGTCGAGAAGGCCCACCCGGACATCTTCAACTCGCTGCTGCAGATCCTGGAGGACGGTCGCCTGACCGACTCCCAGGGCCGGGTCGTGGACTTCAAGAACACGGTCATCATCATGACGACCAACCTCGGCACCCGGGACATCTCCAAGGGCTTCAACCTGGGCTTCGCGGCCTCGGGTGACACGAAGTCCAACTACGAGCGCATGAAGAACAAGGTGTCGGACGAGCTCAAGCAGCACTTCCGTCCCGAGTTCCTCAACCGCGTCGACGACGTGGTCGTCTTCCCGCAGCTGACCCAGGACGACATCCTCAAGATCGTCGACCTGATGATCGGCAAGGTGGACGAGCGCCTGAAGGACCGGGACATGGGCATCGAGCTCTCCCAGTCCGCCAAGGAGCTGCTGTCCCAGCGGGGCTACGACCCGGTGCTGGGTGCGCGTCCGCTGCGTCGCACCATCCAGCGCGAGATCGAGGACTCGCTGTCGGAGAAGATCCTCTTCGGCGAGCTGCGTCCCGGTCACATCGTGGTCGTGGACACCGAGGGCGAGGGCGATGCCAAGACCTTCACCTTCCGGGGTGAGGAGAAGGCGGCCCTCCCGGACGTCCCGCCGATCGAGCAGGCGGCCGGTGGAACCGGGCCGAACCTGAGCAAGGACGCGTAAGCGTCACGGCTGAGTGAGAGGGGCCGGTGCTGAAAAGCACCGGCCCCTTTCGCATGCCCTGCGGCTTTACGACAGCTGCCCGTCGTAATCCGGCAGCTTGTACGTCTTCTCGGCATGGCCGCCCGAGAGATCGGTGGCGCTGTTGCCGATGTTCGCGATGATCGTGTAGCCCTTCTTCTCGATGTCGACGCGCTGGGCCGTCTTGTACTCGGCGACGTTCTTGAAGAGGTCGATGAAGTTCCGGACGTAGAGGCCGGAGACCCGGTAACCGGTCTGCTTGAGGTTGTACTCGGTGAACGAGTAGACGATGTCCGGGCGGGCGGTCACGAAGAACAGGGCGACACCGCGCTCCTGGGCGTATCTGGCGGCCTCCAGGACCGGCTTGTTGGCCGGCTGCGGGTAACTGAAGCCGAAATCGGTCTCCAGCGTGGTGTTGTCGATGTCGAAGACGATCGCCTGCTTCTCACCCGGCTTGGTGGCCGCGATCCGCTGCTTCAGGTAGGGCAGCGCCTGGGCCATCACCGCCTGGCAGTCCTTCTGCCAGGTGGTGTAGTCGACGTCCGCCGCGGCGGCCGTGGCGGTGGCGGTCGTGGAGGCACGGGTGGCGGTCGTGGCGTCGGCCGGTGCGGCCATCGCCACGAGGGCCGCCGCCGATACGGCGGTCACTGATGCGCGGCGCAACCAGGGGCGTCGGGTCTGCATTCGTGGGGGTCCTCTCACGTCCGTGACGCTGCAACATGTCGTGTGCATGTTCGTGGGCGAGGGTGGCGTGAGGGGAACCGTAGGGTTACCGGACGGTAGGTGCCTAGAGGCGTGCGCCACATTTCCGGAATGGCTGAAGAGGGCCTCCGGTGACATGGCGCACAGGCGATATGTCCGTTACTAGATGGAATAGTTGCTAACGGGTCGGGAGGAAAGGGACTTTTGCCGCGCGAGGTAGGGGAAACTGCAGTGCAGTGGGCTGATTCGTCCCCTATGACTGCTGTGTCAAGAGACGTGGAACACTGAACCAAATTACTAACTTCAGTCGTAGATCACGCTTTTTGGGGTTTGTCGGACTTCGGGTTACCAAGGGATGGCCATTCGGCGAGCGTCTGTGCGCCGGGTGGTTTCTCCGTCCCCTTCCACACGAGGTTTCGATGTCCCAGCGCGTCACGTCCCGTTCTTCCCGTACGTCCCAGCTCCGCACCCGTGCGACCGTGCTGGCCGCCGGCCTTGGCGTCTCGGTCGCACTGGGAGCCGGGGTCGCGTCCGCCGCCGACACCACGTCCGCGTCCGGCGCCGCCAGTGCCGTCCAGGCGCAGGCCGCCGCCCAGGCCAAGCACGCCAAGGCCGAGGCCGTGAAGGCCGAGAAGGCCGCCAAGGTCGCCGCCGCGAAGAAGGCCGCTGCCAAGAAGGCCGCCGCCAAGAAGGCCAAGCCGTCCTGGGTCGACCCGGTGAAGAAGTACAAGCTCTCCGCGAGCTTCGCCCAGAACGGCGGCATGTGGCAGTCCACCCACAGCGGCCAGGACTTCGCCGTCCCGAGCGGCACCCAGGTCGTCGCCGCGCACGGCGGCACCGTGGTCAAGGCCGGCGGCAACGGCGCCGGTGACGGCCCCGCCTACGGCAACGCCGTCGTGATCAAGCACGGCAACGGCACGTACTCCCAGTACGCCCACCTGTCGAAGGTCACCGTGAACGTCGGCCAGATAGTCAAGACCGGCCAGGAGATCGCCAAGTCCGGCAACACCGGCAACTCGAGCGGTCCGCACCTGCACTTCGAGATCCGTACGACCGCGAACTACGGCTCGGCCGTCGACCCGGTGAAGTTCCTGCGCGCCAAGGGCGTGAAGGTCTGACGACCGCCCCCTGACCCGGCGGTGCCGCTAGGAGCCCCCGGCTCCCTGGTGGGCCCGGGTCACCAGTTCGGTGGCGACCTCGAGGACGGCTTTGTCCTTCTCCTCGGGGTCGCCTTCCATTTCCTGGAGCAGGAACATCCCGGCGTGCAGCGTGAAGAGCGCGCTGGCGCAGCGGACCTGGTCGACCAGGTCCGCGTCCGGGTCGATGATGGTGTCCCGCAGGCTGCGGATGCGCTCCTTGAAGGAGTCGCCGATCCGCAGTTCCCGTACCGTCGCCTGGTTCTCGTGCATGAAGCGGAACAGCGGCGCCGCGTGGGACAGCGCCTCGGCGTAACGGCGGACGATCTCCTGCTTGGTTTCGAGGGTGTGCGGCTGCCGCCGGCCCCACTCGATCAGGTCGTCGATCGGCTGTGTGAGGTCCTCGAAGATGCTGACGAGGATCTCTTCCTTCGTCTTGAAGTGGTAGTAGAGCGCCGCCTTGGTGACATCCAGGCGCTCGGCGATCTCGCGCAGGGACGTCTTCTCGTAGCCCTGCTCCACGAAGAGTTCGAGGGCCACGTCCTGGATGCGCTGGCGGGTGTTCCCGCGGCGCCGCTGCCTGGTGCCGTCCATGGTGCCGCCCATCCTCCTACGCCGCCCGCTTTCCATAAAACTTACTTGACGCCCGGCTAGTTCCGGAGCTAACTTCCGAGTGTAGTCACTAGCCGGTCGGCAAGTAAGTAGCGGTAGCTGGGGGAGTGGGAAGCGATGGCGGACACGACGGACACACCGGCGGTCGGCGCCGACGGCGGGGGGAAGCAGCCGAGGAGCGTGCGGGTCGTGCTGCTCGCGCTGATGATCGCGATGATGCTCGCGATGCTCGACAACATGATCATCGGTACGGCGATGCCGACGATCGTCGGTGAGCTGGGCGGGCTCGAACACCTCTCCTGGGTCGTCACCGCCTACACGCTCGCGACCGCGGCCTCCACCCCGCTGTGGGGCAAGCTCGGCGACATGTACGGCCGCAAGGGCACGTTCATGACGTCCATCGTCATCTTCCTGATCGGCTCGGCGCTCAGCGGCATGGCCCAGAACATGGGCGAGCTGATCGGCTTCCGTGCCGTCCAGGGCCTCGGCGCCGGCGGTCTGATGGTCGGCGTCATGGCGATCATCGGTGATCTGATCCCGCCCCGGGAGCGGGGCAAGTACCAGGGCATGATGGCCGGCGTCATGGCGCTGGCGATGATCGGCGGTCCGCTGGTCGGCGGCACCATCACCGACAACTGGGGCTGGCGCTGGGCGTTCTACATCAACCTGCCGCTCGGCGTGGTCGCCCTGGTCGCCGTCAGCGTGGTGCTGCACCTGCCGAAGAAGCGGTCCGAGGCGCGGATCGACTACCTGGGCGCCGCCCTGCTGACCATAGGCATCACCGCGATCGTGCTCGTCACCACCTGGGGCGGCACGGAGTACGCCTGGAGCTCCGCGCGGATCATGGAGCTGATCGGCATCGGGGTCGCCGCGCTCGTCGGGTTCGTGTTCTGGCAGACGAAGGCCGCAGAGCCGGTCGTGCCGCTGCACATCTTCCGCAGCCGCAACTTCACGCTGATGTCGGTCATCGGCTTCGTCACCGGCTTCGTGATGTTCGGGGCCACGCTCTTCCTGCCGCTGTACCAGCAGTCCGTGCAGGGTGCTTCCGCGACGAACTCCGGGCTGCTGCTCCTGCCGATGCTCGGCGCGATGCTCGTCACGTCGATGGTCGCCGGGCGGGTCACCACGAACACCGGCAAGTACAAGATCTTCCCGATCCTCGGCAGCGTCCTGATGATCGTCGGGCTCTACCTGCTCTCCACGATGGACACGGGCACCTCCCGCCTCACCTCCGGTGTCTTCATGGCCGTGGTCGGGCTCGGCATGGGCTGTCTGATGCAGATCACCATGCTGGTCGCGCAGAACAGCGTCGAGATGAAGGACATGGGCGTCGCGTCCTCGTCCACCACGCTGTTCCGCACCCTCGGCTCCTCCTTCGGCGTCGCGATCATGGGCGCGCTGTTCAACAACCGCGTCCAGGACGTCATGGCCGAGCGGGCCGGGGCGCTGGGCTCCAAGGTGACCGAGCAGTCGGCGCAGATCGACGCGAAGGGCCTGGAGAAGTTGCCGGTGCTGGTCCGGGAGGCCTACCAGCACGCGGTCTCGGCCGGCACGCACTCGGCGTTCCTGCTCGGGGCCGTGGTGGCCGTGGTCGCACTCGCGGCGGCCGTGTTCGTGACGGAGGTCCCGCTGAAGGGAGCGGGACCGAAGGCATCGGACGACGACACGGCGAACGACCCGGCCGCGCAGACGCCGGTGGCCGAGTCCGTCTGACCGGCCCGCCCGGAAGGCCCCTGGGGTATCACCCCAGGGGCCTTCGCCATACCCGAGCGCACCGGCCTCGCCCGCACCTCGTGAGGCCTGGCGCGCCCCCACACGGCCCTCGCACGGCCTCGCCCGCGCCTCGTGCGGCCTGGCGCGCCCTCGCACGGCCCTCGCACGGCCTCGCCCGCGCCTCGTGCGGCCTGGCGCGCCCCCACACGGCCCTCGCACGGCCTCGCCGCCCCACGTACGTCCCGTCGTCCCCAGGACCTCGTTACGCCTCCGCCCCCGGCAGCATCGGATAACTCCCCGTGTTCGTCGGCGCGTGCTCCGGCAGCCACAGCACCGCCACCGCGCCCTCGGCCGGCAGCTGCTCCGGTGTCCCGGGCGTGCGGACGTTGCGGAAGGTCAGGCGGGCGCCCAGGACCCGGGACTGTCCGGCCGCGATGGTCAGGCCGAGGCCGTGGCCGTGGCCGGCCCGGTCCGTGCTGCCGGTGCGGAAGCGGCTCGGTCCCTCGGCGAGCAGGTCCTCGGGGAAGCCCGGGCCGTGGTCGCGGACCCGGATGACCCGGCCCTCGACGGTGACCTCGATGGGCGGCTTGCCGTGCCGGGCCGCGTTGGCCAGGAGATTGAACAGGACCCGCTCCAGGCGCCGCGGGTCGGTCGTGACCTCCGACTCGTGCACGACCCGCACCTCGATGGCCGGGTCCTTGGCCCTCACCCGCCGGGCGACGAACTCGCCCAGCACGATGTCCTGCAGCTCGGCCCGCTCCGAGGCCCCGTCCAGCCGGGCCACCTCCAGCACGTCCTCCACGAGCGTGCGCATGGCCTTCGCCCGGTCCAGCACCAGCTCGGTCGGGCGCCCCGGCGGCAGCAGCTCGGCCGCGGTCAGCAGCCCGGTCACCGGCGTGCGCAGCTCGTGCGCGATGTCGGCGGTGACCCGCCGCTCCGCCTCTATGCGCTGCCGCAGCGTGTCCGCCATGGCGTCCACCGCGCTCGCCAGGTCGTCGGTCTCGTCCCGGACGACCCCGCCCATGGCGTCCCGCACCCGCACGTCCGTCTCGCCGCCCGCGAGCTGGTGGGCCGCGACGGCCGCCTTGCGCAGCCGCCGCGACAGATGCCCGCCGATGAGCACGCCGAGCGCGCTGCCGCCGAGGACGACCGCGATGGACCCGATGAGCAGGGCCTGGTCGAGGTCCTGAAGGATGTCCGAGCTGCGGTCCGTGAAGCCCGAGTGCAGGGACATCACATGCCCGTTCTTCAGCGGCACGGCGGCCCATATGTCCGGCGTGCCACCCGCCCGGTCCGCCACGTAGGTCGCCCGCTGGCCCACCTCGACCCGGTCCCGCAGCGCCTCCGGCAGATCCGGGTCGTCGATCTTGGTGTTGGGGAAGTTCATCCGCCCGGACAGCTCGAAGTTGCGCTGGGCGATCATGATGCGCTCGTCGGCGAGGTCGCGCGCGTTGTCCAGCATCGACACCCGCGCGGCGTTGTGCACGACCAGGCTCAGCGCGATCGCCACCAGCGCGCCGACCAGCGCGATGGCCGCGCTCAGCTTCCATCTGAGGCCCGTACGGATCCCCGCTCGTTCCACGCCCGCGGCGACCAGGCGCCGGAAATGCCCCCTCATAACCCCTGCTCAGGCCTTCAACTTGTAGCCGAAACCACGGACCGTCTCGATACGGTCCTGGCCGATCTTCTGTCGCAGCCGCTGCACGTGCACGTCGACGACGCGGGTGTCCCCGCCCCAGCCGTAGTCCCACACCCGCTCCAGCAGTTTGTCGCGGGAGAGCACCGTGCCCGGCGCCGAGGAGAACTCCAGCAGCAGCCGCATCTCGGTCGGTGTCAGCGCCACCGGCTGCCCGGCCCGGCGGACCTCCATGCCCTCGGTGTCGACCTCCAGGTCCCCGAAGGCCAGCATCCCGCCGCTCGCCGGGGAGTCCGGCTCCTCGGCCCGGCCGCCGCCCGCGTGCCCGAAGCGGCGCAGCACCGCGCGGATCCGGGCGACCAGCACGGCCCCGTCGAACGGTTTGGTCACATAGTCGTCGGCACCCGCCTCCAGGCCCAGCACCACGTCGATGGAGTCGGCCCGCGCCGACAGCATGATGACCGGCACGGTCGACTCGTCCCTGATACGGCGGCACAGGCTGACCCCGTCGAGGCCGGGAACCATGACGTCCAGCAGCGCGATGTCGGGGCGGTCCGTGCGGAACGCCTCCAGGCCCGACAGGCCGTCGGGCATCGCGGTGACCGCGAAGCCGTCCCGTTCCAGGGCGAGCTGCGTGGCCTCGCGGATGACGTCGTCGTCCTCGACGAACAGAACGTGGGTCTGGTCTGCCATCCCGGTGCTCTCAGTCCTCGTGTGGGTCGTGGGGGTGCGTACTTCTCAAGGCCGCACGGTCCGTCCTCTCAGGGGACGCACGGTCCGTCCGTCGCGTTCACCCAGAGATCGGTCCGAGCGGCCCGATCGGTTCACGCACGCCGTGCCCGCGTCAGCTCGCGGGCACCGGCGACGGGCTGTCGCCGACGACCTTGCCGTAGTCGTTGTGCGTGCGGTACTTCTCGCTGAACCGGCCGGAAGCCCATCTGTACGTGATCACGTTCTCCCCGGAGGGGCTCGACACCGGGTCGCCCTTGTCGTACACCTGCTTGGTCACCACCAGGTCGCCGCGGTCGATCTCCGCGTAGACCGGGGGTTCCTCGGCCTTGAACACATTCTCGTACGAGCCGTCCCGCTCGCGATACACATAACTGCCCACGCCCACCGCGTCACCGCAGGTCAGCACATTGACGACGACGTCGTCGGCCGTGCCGCCGGTCAGCTTGCCGTAGGACACGTCGACGGGATACTCGTCGGCCACGCACGGCTTCAGCTCGCGCTTCACCTCGGGGGAGACCTTGGGGTCGTCCTTGACGAGCCGGACCGCGTTCACGGTGTCGGGCGTCTTGGACGGGGAGGCCGAGGGGGTGGCCGCGGTGGCGCCCGCCACCGCGTCGGCGTGCGCCGGGCCCTCGTCACGGGCGCCGGTGCCGCCGGCGCCACACCCGGACACGAAAAGGGCGAGGGCGGTGACCACGGCCGATGCCGTGCTCACCGCCTGGATGCTGCCCCGGGTCCGTGCAGACCCCTCGCCGGTCAGGCCGCGCACCGCTCCCGCTCCTCACGCTCCAGCGCGCGTGCGTCCAGATCGCGGGACTCCAGCTCCTCACGGAGCCGGGCGAGCGCCCTGTGCAGCGTGCTTTTGACCGTTCCGGCCGACATACCGAGGGCGGCGGCCGTCTCCTCCGTGGACATCTGCTCCCAGTGTCGCAGCACCACGACACTGCGCTGCTTCGGGGCGAGCACCTTCAGGATGTCCATCAGCAGGGCGCGGTCCGCGTGCTGCTCGGTGGCGTCGTCGACCGAGGCGTCCGGGAGCTGCTCGGTCGGGACCTCCTCCAGCTTGCGGGCCCGCCACCACTCGGTCCGCGTGTTGATCATCACCCGGCGCAGGTAGGCGTCCGCCAGCCGCTTGTCCTCGATGGTCTCCCAGCGGCCGTAGGTCCGCACCAGAGCCGTCTGCAGCAGGTCCTGCGCGTCCGTCGGGTCCGGGACCAGGCGGCGAGCACTGCGCAGCAGTGCGTCCTGCCGGGTGCGGACGTACTCCTCGAACTCGAGCACCTCGCCCTGCGCCATGGTGAACCGCCTCCCGTTTCCCCGTTCCGGCCGGCTCCCCGCCGCCCGTGCACTGCCTGTGTTCCTTGGTCGTCCCGTGTCTTCCGGGAACGCATTTGAAGGTACGGAGGCGTTGTCACGGCGCTGTCCGAAGCAGCCTTCGGCTAGCACTCGGCTGTCCGTCGGTTGTGTAACGGCCGTCGGAACGGGGAACAGCGGTGGTGGTGTTGGGGTGACTATGGGGCGATTTGTCCACCCTGCGTCTCCGTTACGGGAGACCCATGGCTGTGATCTGTCTGTACGTCAGGCCAGCGGCAGCCGGTACATCCCGCCCGCCAGCGGCTCCACCAGCCCGTCGGCGACCAGGCCGTCCAGGGCGCGGGCCCGCTGCACCGGCTCGTGCCACACACGGTCCAGCGCCGCCTGGGGAACCGGGGCGTGGGCATCCCGCAGCACGGCGAGCAGCCGCCCGCGGACCTGCCGGTCGGTGCCCGCGTAGGTCTGGCCGCGGCGCGGAGGCCCGTCGTGCTCCGGCTTGCCCGCCAGCCGCCACGCGCACTGCGCGGCGATCGGGCAGCGGTGGCACGACTCGCTCTTCGCCGTGCACACGAGCGCACCCAGTTCCATGGAGGCGGCGGCCCAGCGGGCGGCGGTCGGCTCATCCTCGGGGAGGAGCGCGCGGGCCAGTTTGCGCTCGGCGGCGGTGGTGGCGTTCGGCGGGTACTGCACGCCGGTGACCGCGCGCGCGAAGACCCGGCGCACGTTGGTGTCCAGCACCGGGTGCCGCTGCCCGTAGGCGAAGGAGGCGACGGCGGCCGCCGTGTACTCGCCGATGCCGGGCAGCGCCAGCAACTGGGCGTGGTCGGCGGGTACGTCGCCGCCGTGCCGTTCCGTTATGGCGACGGCGGCGCCGTGCAGCCGCAGCGCGCGGCGCGGGTAGCCGAGCCGGCCCCAGGCGCGGACGGCCTCGCCGGGCGCCTCCTTGGCCAGGTCGGCGGGGCGGGGCCAGCGGGCCAGCCACTGCTCGTAGACGGGTAGGACGCGGCTCACCGGCGTCTGCTGGAGCATGAACTCACTGACCATCACGCCCCACGCCCCGGCCTCGGGGCGCCGCCACGGCAGGTCGCGGGCGTTGTCGTCGAACCAGTCGATGACGGGGGAGTGCAGGTCCCCGCCCGGCGGCGGGCCGGACGCGGTGTCGATGGGGCCGGGGCTGGTGCGCGGGGTGTTCGTGGGAGCAGTCATGGCCATTCGATCCTGCCACGCGAGAGCCGCGAATCGGGCACACCGCGACCCGAGAGGGCGAGGTACCTGACGATCGGCAGCAGTGCCGCCCCGCTGTCCGCCGATAGCGTCGGCCGAATGGAACGACCTCGTTCGGCGCGGCTCGCCCGGGGCGCCCTCCTCTGGGCCGCCCTCGCCCTTCCCGCGCTCACGGCTGACCGGATCGGTCTGAACGAGCCGCGCACGGTCTGGCAGCAGGCGGCCGGTGCGGCGATGCTGGCCGCTGCCGCCGGACTGTCCCGGCGGCTGCCGCTCGCCGCCTTCGGGCTGACGGCCGCCCTGAGCCTGGCCGCCGCCCCGGCCCTGTTCACCGTCTCCTACGGCCCGGCCCTCGGTGTGTCCGCGCTGCTGCTCGGGCTGCGGGCGGGCCGGGCCCGCCCCGCGGTGCTGTGCTTCGCCGCCGTCGGCTGCGCGGGCACCGTGCGGATCGTGCTCGTCGGGGTCGACCCGGCCCCCGAGTGGCTGGTCATGACGGGCACGCTGCTCTTCGGCTGCGTCTTCCCCTGGCTCGGCGGGCGCTACTGGCGGCAGAGCCGCGAGCTGGCCGCGGAGGGCTGGCTGCGGGCGGCCCGCCTGGAGGACGAGCAGCGCCTCGCCGAGGAACGCGCCCGGCTGCGCGAGCGGTCGAGGATCGCCCAGGACATGCACGACTCCCTCGGCCACGAGCTCAGCCTCATCGCCCTGCGCGCGGGCGCCCTCCAGGTCGCCCCCGGCCTCACCGGCGAACACCGGACAGCGGCGGCCGAACTGCGTGGCGCGGCCGCCGACGCCACGGACCGGCTGCACCGCATCATCGGCGTCCTGCGGGAGGACGACGACCCGCCACCGCTGACCCCCGCGGGCGAGACCCTGGAACAACTCGTCGCCCGCGCCGCGGCGTCCGGACTCTCGGTGCGCTGGGAGCAACCCGCAGCGCAGGACACGCTCACGCCCCCCGGCGGCCTCGCCGAACGGCTGCTGTACCGCGTGGCCCGGGAGGCGCTGACCAACGCGGCACGGCACGCCCCGGGCGCCCCCGTGGCCGTGGCGGTGACAGGGCGGGACGGGGGGACGTCCGTCACGCTCACCAACGGCCCGCCTACCGAGCCGAGTTCCCGGCCCTCCGCGGGCGGCACGGGCCTGCTCGGGCTGCGGACCGCGGTGACCTCGGTCGGCGGCACGTTCGAAGCGGGCCCGCAGGGGGAGGGTTTCCGCGTCAGTGCGTACGTCCCCGCACAGCGGACCGCGACCAGACCGGCACCCCCCGCCCTCGCCCCGATCACCCACGCCCGCCGCCGCGTGGCCGCCGGCCTCGGCATCGCGGCCGGCGCGGGCGTCGTCCTCGTCGCTGGCGCCTTCGGCTGGTACGCGTACGTGGAGAAGCACTCGGTGCTCGCACCCGCCGCGTACGCGACACTGCGCCTGGGCGCCCCGGCCGCCGACATCGAGCGCGTGCTGCCCGAGCGGGACGTGAACGACCCGCCCGCCGATCGGGCGGCGACACCGGCACCGGAGGGCGCCGACTGCCGTTACTACCGGGCGAGCGGTGAGCTGTTCGTCTCCGTCGACCACTTCAGACTGTGTTTCGACGCCGGGCGGCTCGTCGCCAAGGACGTGGTCCCGCGCGCCGGCCTGTCCGGCGAAGGCCGGGAAGAACACGAGGAGTTCTCACAGTGATCCGCGTGCTGCTGGCCGACGACGAGACGATGGTGCGGGCCGGGGTGCGCGCCATCCTGGGCAGCAGCGGGGAGACGGAGGTCGTCGCCGAGGCGGGCGACGGCCGCGAGGCGGTCGAGCTGGCCCGCGCCCACCGCCCGGACGTCGCCCTGCTCGACATCCGCATGCCGCGCCTGGACGGCCTCACGGCGGCGGAGGAGATCGTCCGGACCGCGCCCGGCACGGCCGTCGCGATGCTCACCACCTTCTCCGAGGGCGCCTATGTCACCCGCGCCCTCGGCGGCGGCGCCACCGGGTTCCTGCTGAAGTCCGGGGACCCGTACGAACTGATCGCCGGCGTACTGGCGGTGGCCGCGGGCGCCGCGTTCCTGTCGCCGAAGGTGGCCCGGTACGTCATCGACGAGGGCCTCGGCGGCGGCCGGCTCACCCGCGAGGCACAGGCACGCGCCCGCGTGTCCGCCCTCAGCCCCCGCGAACGCGAGGTGCTCGGCCTGGTCGGCGCCGGCCTGTCCAACCCGGAGATCGCCGCCCGGCTGCACCTCGTCGAGGGCACGGTGAAGGCGTATGTGAGCGCGGTACTGGACCGGCTGGGCGTGCGCAACCGCGTGCAGGCGGCGATCGTGGCGTACGAGGCGGGACTGGTGGAACCGTGACGCCCCGTCGGCTCAGGACCGCGCATGCGTCCCGTACGACGGCACGCCCGCCGGCCCCGGCCCGATGACCCACCGCGCGGCCGGTGACGCCGAGCCGCGCATCGCCCCGGCCAGCCGCGTCATCGGGCCCGTGCCCAGCCGTACGGCGACGAGGGCGACGAGTGTGCCGAGGCCCAGCCCCGCGACCACGTCGTGCGGATAGTGCACGCCGACGTAGACCCGGGAGAAGGCCATCAGCAGGGCGAGCGGGGCCGTCAGCCACAGGAGTGTGCGCCGGACCAGGGCCAGGGCGACGGCCGCGGCGCCCGCGATCGTGGCGTGGTTGGACGGGAAGGACCAGTCGCCGTGTGGCGGACACTCGGCCAGGGACGTCGCCGCACCGGCGACCGCCCGGCACGGACGCTCCTGCGTGACAGCGGACTTGAGCACCTCACTGCACGCATACGCCACAGCCGTGGCCAGAGGTGCAAGGGCCGCGATCGCGAACGCGTGGGGGGTGTCGCGGCGGGCACGCCACCAGGCGGATGCGAACAGCAGGGCGAAGACCAGCAGTCCGGCCTCCGTCCATAACTCTGCCCCGTGCCGTATCCACACCGGGGAGCCGTCGGCGAAGTCGGTGATGTCGCGGTAGAGAGCGGTGTCCTCGAAGTCCATGGTCACGGACGGTAGGTGACGGGCCGATCCCGTCACACCCAGCGATCGTCAGGTGCCGTACCTGACGAAAGGCAGGGGTGGGGCGGCTCCTTCCGGCATGATGATCCGGAAAAGTTGTGAGCCTGAGCGGCGGGTGGGACCGGCGAACGCGCCGATCTCTCGTAAGGTTTGCGCCGTGGGATCTCTGCGCAATCCGGTCGGGCCGCTTCCCTCCTCCATCTACTGGCGACGGAGGGTCGTACTGGTGTCCGTGGCTGCCCTGTTGGCGCTGCTGACCACCTGGCTCGTGACCATGGGCGGCACCGGCGGCAAGGACCGCGACAACGGCGCCAACGGCAAGAATCCCGCGCCCTCCATCACTCCCGGCCCGTCGAGTTCGGGTCCGGCCATCAGCCAAGCGCCGGGCGGGCGCGACGAGTCGGGCGACGAGGGCTCGGGCGGCTCGTCGGCCGGGTCCGGGGCAGGGTCCGGCGGCGGTTCCGGTGACGGCTCGGGCGGCGGTTCCGGGGACGGCTCCGGCACGGGCTCCGGCGGCGGTTCCGGCTCCGGCGGGGCCGAGGGGTCGAGCGGTTCGGGCGGCTCCGGCGGTGCCGGTGGCTACGACGGCGGTACCACGGTGGGCGGCGTCGGCGCGGGCGACACGCTGCCGGCCGGTTCCATGCTGCCCAACTGCACCGCGAGCATGGTCAAGTTCAGCCTGCGCAGCCAGCACAACAGCTACGACCCCGAGCAGACGCCCACGTTCCTGCTGACCGCGCGGAACGTCTCCGGCCACGACTGCAAGATCGATCTCGGGCCGAAGAACGCGGTGTTCACCATCGCCGAGGCGAGCGCCGACGACGACTACTGGTCCTCCAAGGACTGCCCCAGGGTCGCCGGGAGCCGGCTGTACCGCGTTCCCGCGGGCAGCGGCATCACCTACGCCCTGAAGTGGGACCGCAAGCCCAGCGCCCCCGAATGCGCCACGCCTCCCTCGGGCTCGGCCGGGGCGGGCACGTTCCTGGTGGAAGCCAAGGCTCCGGGCTACGCGAAGGTGCAGACGTCGTTCGTCCTGAAGAACGATTAGCCGCTTGTCGTTCAGTCGACCGCGTGGCCTTCATGCGTGAGGGGGGTGTTCCCGGCCGGGAACACCCCCCTCACGCATCAGCGTGCGCCGACGGCCGGACGTACCGCTCCTAGACGTACCGCTCCAGGATCGACGACTCCGCCAGTCGCGACAGGCCCTCGCGCACGCTGCGCGCCCGGGCCTCGCCCACGCCGTCCACCGTCTGGAGGTCGTCGACGCTCGCGGCGAGCAGCTTCTGCAGGCCGCCGAAGTGCTCCACCAGACGGTCGATGATCGCGCCGGGGAGCCGGGGCACCTTGGCCAGGAGACGGAAGCCGCGCGGGGACACCGCCGAGTCCAGCGTCTCGGGTGAGCCCGTGTAACCCAACGCCCGGGCCACGATGGGCAGTTCGAGCAGTTCGGCGTGGGTGAGCGCGTCGAGCTCGGCCAGGGCCTCGTCGACCGTGCGGGACCGCTTGGCCGTCGGCTCGGGGACGTAGTCCCGGACGACCAGCTCGCGCTCGGGCTCCACGCCGGCGATCAGCTCGTCGAGCTGGAGGGCCAGCAGGCGCCCGTCCGTGCCCAGCTCCACCACGTACTCGGCGATCTCCGTGGCGATGCGGCGCACCATCTCCAGGCGCTGGGCGACCGCCGAGACGTCCCGGACGGTCACCAGGTCCTCGATCTCCAGCGCCGACAGCGTGCCCGCGACCTCGTCGAGGCGGAGCTTGTAGCGCTCCAGGGTGGCGAGGGCCTGGTTGGCGCGGGACAGGATCGCCGCCGAGTCCTCCAGGACGCGGCGCTGGCCGTCGACGTACAGGGCGATCAGCCGCATCGACTGGGAGACCGAGACCACCGGGAAGCCGACCTGCCTGCTGACGCGGTCCGCGGTGCGGTGCCGGGTGCCGGTCTCCTCCGTGGGGATCGTCGGGTCCGGGACCAGCTGCACGCCCGCGCGCAGGATCTTCGACAGGTCCGAGGACAGCACGATGCCGCCGTCCAGCTTGCACAGCTCGCGCAGCCGGGTCGCGGTGAACTCGACGTCCAGCACGAAACCGCCGCTGCACAGCGTCTCGACCGTCTTGTCGGAGCCCAGCACGATGAGACCGCCGGTGTTGCCCCTGAGCACCCGCTCCAGGCCGTCACGCAGGGCGGTTCCGGGTGCCACGGCGCTCAGTGAAGCGCGCATCAGGCCATCGGTACCGGCACTCCCACCGGATTTTCCGGGAGCTGCTGCCCGGTCGTTGGCTGCCACTGCACTCCTCCGGTCGCAGGTTCTGGGGCGCCCCGTGTCGCACACTTGGTTCGCACGGACGGGCGAGACCTGGGCAAAGTCTACCGGCGACCCTCCTCGTCCCGTGGGGCCTCTCTGCGACGGGAGCGCGGAAGGACCCGCAGCGCGTCCCCTATGTCGGAGACTTCCAGAACCTTCATACCCGCGGGGATCTTGCCCGGGTCGCCCGGTACCAGGGCGTGTGTGAAGCCCAGGCGGTGGGCTTCCGCCAGCCTGCGCTGCACGCCCGTGACCCGCCTCACCTCACCCGCGAGGCCGACTTCCCCGATCGCGACCAGGTTCTTGGGGAGAGGTGTGTCACTCGCCGCGCTCGCCAGGGCGAGGGCGACGGCCAGGTCCGCCGCGGGCTCCGAGAGCTTCACACCGCCGACCGTCGCGGAGTAGATGTCCCGCTTGCCCAAGGCGCTGATCCGGCCGCGCTGTTCCAGCACCGCCAGCATCATCGAGACGCGGGAGGTCTCCAGGCCCGAGGTGGTGCGGCGCGGGGAGGGGATCTGCGAGTCGACCGTGAGCGCCTGGACCTCGGCGACCAGCGGGCGGCGGCCCTCCAGGGTGACGGTCAGACAGGTGCCCGGGACCGGTTCGGCCCGACGTGTCAGGAAAAGTCCGCTCGGGTCCGCGAGGCCCGTGATGCCCTCGTCGTGCAGTTCGAAGCAGCCGACCTCGTCGGTGGTGCCGTAGCGGTTCTTGACACCTCGTACGAGGCGGAGGCGGGCGTGCCGGTCGCCCTCGAAGTGCAGCACCACGTCCACGAGGTGTTCCAGCAGGCGCGGGCCCGCGATGGCGCCGTCCTTGGTGACATGGCCCACGAGCAGCGTGGACATGCCGCGTTCCTTCGACGCCCGGATCAGGGCCCCGGCGACCTCCCGCACCTGGGCCATGCCGCCGGGCGCGCCGTCGATCTCCGGGGAGGCCACCGTCTGCACCGAGTCCAGGATCAGCAGCGACGGCTTCACCGCGTCCAAGTGGCCCAGCACCGCCGCCAGATCCGTCTCGGCGGCCAGGTACAGATGGTCGTCGATGGCGTTGATGCGGTCGGCGCGCAGCCGGACCTGGCTCGCCGACTCCTCGCCCGTGACGTACAGCGTGCGGTGCTCGTCGCTCGCCGACTTGGCCGCCACGTCGAGCAGGAGCGTCGACTTGCCGACGCCCGGCTCGCCCGCGACCAGCACCACCGCGCCGGGGACCAGGCCGCCGCCGAGCACGCGGTCCAGCTCGGGCACGCCGGTGGTGCGGGCCGTCGCCCGGCGGCCGTCCACCTGGCCGATGGGCAGGGCGGAGGTGGTGACCCTGCCCGGTGCCGTCGTACGGACCGCGGGTGTGCCGTACTCCTCGACCGTCCCCCAGGCCTGGCACTCGGGGCAGCGGCCGAGCCACTTCGCCGTCTGCCACCCGCACTCCGTGCAGCGGTAGGACGGGCGGTCCTTGGTGGTCTTCGTACGGGCAGCCATGGACGAACCGTAGCCGCAGGCACTGACACCGCGGGGACCGGAGCGCGCGGCCACCCGCGCGCCAGGCCCCCGCCACCCCGCGCCAGCGGCGGAACAACAGGTTCCTGTCCCCTATTGAGGGATCGTTTCACCCGTACGGATTAAATGTGCTCAAGCCGCCGGAAGGTAACACTCCCGGCCCCCTACGGTCGCCGAATGACGAGCAGTACGCCGGAGATCTCGACCCGCTCGGCCGGCGCCCACCGGGCGCACCGGGAAGCGCGTGACCGCGGTGCGGCGCGCACGCTGGTGCAGCGGCCGCCCGCGCGCTACGAGCCCTACCTGGACGGCCTGTTCACCTACTGCCTGTCCGTGCTGTGCGACCACGACGCCGCGACCGCCGCCCTGGGCGACGTCCTCGCGCTCGCCGAACGCCGCGGCCGGCACGTCCCCGAGGCGCCCGCTGACCGCAGGGCCTGGCTGTATGCGCTGGCCCGCTGGGCGTGCCTGCGGGGGCTGGCCGAGGCCAAGCAGAAACGTACGAGCAGCCACGCGGCGGGCCGCGCGCAGCGCGTCGACCGCCCGGCCGCACCGGTCCTCTCCGAGGAGGTCCAGGAGCGGCGCCGCGGCGAACTGGCCCTGCTGGCCTGGCCGGAGGCCGCCGGAACCACCCCGGAGCAGCGGGAGGCGCTCGAACTGGCCGTGCGCCACCACCTCGCCGCCCACGAGGTCGCCGCCGTCCTCGGCATGGACCTCGCCGCCACCCGCGACCTGCTCGCCTCCGCCGCCTGCGAGGTCGAACGCACGCGTGCGGCCCTCGCCGTGGTCGAGACCGGGGCGTGTCCGAGCGTCGCCCACCTCGTCGGCGACGACCGGCTCGTGCTCGGCACGGCCCTGCGCCGCGAGCTCGTCCGGCACGTCGACGACTGCCCGCGCTGCCGCCGCACCGCCGAGCGCGCCATCCCCGGCCGCTGGCCCGGCACCAGCGTCACACCCGCCGCGCTGCCCGTCCTGCCCGCGCCTCTCGCGGCCCTGCACGTCGCCATGGCCCACCACCCACGCGCGCGGGGCGCGGCCCCCCGCTTCGACCGGCGCGGCTACCCGATGGACCCCAAGGACCGCGCCGCCCGAAGGGACCGTCTCCGCGCGCGTGCCGTCACCACGACCGTCGTCGCCACCGTCGTGGCCGCCCCCGTGCTCGCCCTGTGGGCCGCCTACCGGGGCACCCCCGTGGGCGAGGCGCAGGACGGCCGCTCCGCCTCAGCGCTGGAGGTGGACGACCCGCTCGGCCTGGACGGCGAGATGGCCGGCGGCGGCTACGAGAACACCGGCAACGCGAGCACCAGACCCGGCCCCCGCTTCGGCAAGAACGGCAAGGCCGACGTGTCCGTGGAGGTCATCGGCGTCGCCGTCGCCGGCCGCGCGAGCGCTCTGGACGTCACGGCGGACAACACCGGCGACACCACCCTGATCACCCTCGCCGCCACGGGCCCGGCCCCGGTCCGCTGGTCCGCCTCCACGGGAGCCGACTGGCTCTACCTCAGCCAGTCCTCGGGAACGCTCCGGCCGGGCGAGTCGTTGACGATCAAGGTGTACGTCGACCATCTGCGGGAGCCCTCCGGCCCCTGGCACGCACAGGTGGCGGTCGCACCCGTCGGCGCCGTCGTCCACATCGAGGGCTTCGGCACCGCGCCCACCCCCTCCGATCCCGGCCCCGGCCCGGACCCCCACCCCAGTGACCCGCCGCCGACGCAGCCCGACCCGACGCCCACGACCTCGGCGCCGGACCCCGACCCGACGCCGACCACCCCGCCTCCGTCGCCCGACCCGGACCCCACGCCCACCGACCCGGGCCCGAGCGACCCGACGGACTCGACGCCCCCGCCCTGGGAGGGCGACGACCCGAGTCCGCCCACGTCATAGACGCACGTCGGCCGACATCAACGCAGGTCAGACGACCGGATCCGCCGGATGCGGTGCCAGCAACGGCAGCTGCGAGGCCAGCCGCTCCTCGCACAGCTCGACCAGCCGGTCGTAGCCGGCCTTGCCCATCAGCTCGATCAGCTCCGGCCGGTAGGACACGTACACCGGGTCGCCCGCGCCGTGCGCCGAGGTCGCCGACGTGCACCACCAGTGCAGGTCATGACCGCCCGGCCCCCAGCCGCGGCGGTCGTACTCACCGATCGACACCTGCAGCACGCGCGTGTCGTCGGGCCGGTCGATCCACTCGTACGTCCGCCGCACCGGCAGCTGCCAGCACACGTCCGGCTTGGTCTCCAGCGGCTCGCGGCCCTCCTTCAGGGCGAGGATGTGCAGCGAGCAGCCCGCGCCGCCCGCGAAGCCGGGCCGGTTCTGGAAGATGCACGAGCCCTGGAAGGGGCGTGTCTGCCGGTCACCGTCCTCGTCCTCGGAGATCCAGCCGCTGCTCGTGCCCTCGGCGTGGTTCTGCCAGATGTCCGGAGTGAGCCTCGCCACATGCTCGGCGACCCGCTTCTCGTCGTCCTCGTCGGAGAAGTGGGCACCCAGCGTGCAGCACCCGTCGTCCGCGCGGCCGGCCTGGATGCCCTGGCAGCCGCTGCCGAAGATGCAGTTCCAGCGAGAGGTCAGCCATGTCAGATCGCAGCGGAAGACCTGCTCGTCGTCCGCCGGATCAGGAAACTCCACCCACGCGCGGGCGAAGTCGAGGCCCTTCTCGTCGGACACCGCGGCCCCCGATGATTTGTCGCGCTTCGCCTTTTTCGTCTTTGGCACAGCTCCAGGGTACGGGCCTTGTCCCCCTACCGAGGACGGCGGACGGCCCGGCTGGCAGTAGCGTTCCGTACATGAGACTCGGTGTCCTCGACGTGGGATCGAACACGGTGCATCTGCTCGTGGTGGACGCGCATCCCGGCGCGTGCCCGTTGCCCGCGCACTCGCACAAGGCGGAACTGCGCCTCGCCCAGCTCCTCGACGACGACGGCGCGATCGGCCCGCACGGCGTCGACCAGCTGGTCTCGGTCGTCCAGGAGGCGCTCCAGGCCGCCGAGGACAAGGGCGTCGAGGATCTGCTGCCGTTCGCCACCTCCGCCGTGCGCGAGGCCCGCAACGCCGATGACGTCCTCGCGCGTGTGCGCGCCGAGACCGGCGTCGAGCTCCAGGTCCTCACCGGCGCGGAGGAGGCCCGCCTCACCTTTCTCGCCGCCCGCCGCTGGTTCGGCTGGTCGGCCGGAAAACTGCTGGTCCTGGACATCGGCGGCGGCTCCCTGGAGATCGCCTACGGCATCGACGAGGAGCCCGACGCGGCCGTCTCGCTGCCGCTGGGCGCCGGCCGCCTCACCGCCGGCTGGCTGCCCGGCGACCCGCCCTCCCCGGACGACGTCCGTGCCCTGCGCCGCCATGTGCGCACCGAGATCGCCCGCACGGTCGGCGAGTTCAGCCGCATCGGCTCCCCCGACCACGTCGTGGCCACGTCCAAGACCTTCAAGCAGCTGGCCCGCATCGCCGGCGCCGCACGCTCCGCCGAGGGCCCCTACGTCCAGCGCGAACTCAAGCGGGAGTCCCTGGAGGCCTGGGTCCCGAGGCTGGCCGGCATGAAGGAGGCGGAACGGGCCGAGCTGCCGGGCGTCTCCGAGGGCCGGGCGAACCAGCTCCTGGCCGGTGCCCTGGTCGCCGAGGGCGCGATGGACCTGTTCGGCGTCGAGCGCGTGGAGATCTGCCCGTGGGCGCTGCGGGAGGGCGTGATCCTGCGGCGCCTGGACCACATGGAGTCGGTGTAGGAGAGCTGCGAAGGACATGCACCCCCGCCGTGGCAAACACCACAACGGCGATGAGGCCCCCCGCCCCGCCCCGACCACACCCCGTAATCTGTCCTGCATGGCAGAGCCAGCCGTAAAGATCCCGGACGCGAAGGTCGCCCTGTCGACGGCCTCGGTCTACCCGGAGTCGACGGCCACGGCCTTCGAGATCGCCGCACGCCTCGGCTACGACGGAGTCGAGGTCATGGTCTGGACGGATCCCGTGAGCCAGGACATCGAGGCGCTGCGCAGACTCAGCGACTACCACCAGATCCCGATCCTGGCCGTCCACGCCCCCTGCCTGCTCATCACGCAGCGCGTCTGGTCCACCGACCCCTGGACCAAGCTCCAGCGGGCCCGCGCGGCGGCCGAGAAGCTCGACGCGAGCACCGTCGTCGTACACCCGCCCTTCCGCTGGCAGCGCCAGTACGCCCGGGACTTCGTCACCGGCATCTGGCGCATGGCGAACGAGACGGACGTACGGTTCGCCGTCGAGAACATGTACCCCTGGCGCTACCGCGACCGCGAGATGCTCGCGTACGCCCCCGACTGGGACGTGACGAAGGACGACTACCGGCACTTCACGATCGACCTCAGCCACACCGCGACGGCCCGCGCCGACGCACTGGACATGGTCGACCGCATGGGAGACCGCCTCGGCCACGTCCACCTCGCCGACGGCAGGGGATCGGCCAAGGACGAGCACCTGGTGCCCGGCCGCGGCACCCAGCCCTGCGCCGAGGTGCTGGAGCGGCTCGCCCTGACCGGCTTCGACGGGCACGTCGTCATCGAGGTCAACACCCGCCGCGCCATGTCGAGCGCGGAGCGGGAGGCCGACCTGGCGGAGGCGCTGGCCTTCACGCGCCTGCACCTGGCCTCGGCGGTGAAGGTGCCGCGACGATGAGCGACCGGCCGTCGCACGAGCCCCCGGCCGGAACCGGCACAGGAACCGGAACCGGCACCACCGCCCGCCGCCGGGGCCGCCCCCCGCGCACGGAGTCGGCCGACACCCGCGACCGCATCCTCACCGCCGCCCGGGACGAGTTCTCCGAGCGCGGCTTCGAGAAGACGTCCGTGCGCGGCATCGCCAAGGCCGCCGAGGTCGACTCGGCGCTCGTGCACCACTACTTCGGCACGAAGGAGCAGGTCTTCGAGGCGGCGATCACCCAGTCCTTCGCCCCCGCCATCGAGGCGCCGAAGGCCATCGAGGAGGGACCGCTCGACGGCGTGGGGGAGCGCCTGGTCCGCTTCTTCTTCGGCATCTGGGAGAACCCGGCGACCCGCGCGCCCCTGCTCGCCATCGTCCGCTCGGCCGTCACCAACGAGACGGCGGCCGCCGTCTTCCGCCGGATCGTCGCCACCCAGGTGCTGAGCCGCATCGCCGGCCGCCTCGACCTGCCGGACGCCGAACTGCGGGCCGAGCTCGCCGCCGCCCAGCTCGTGGGCACGGCCATGCTGCGCTACGTCATCAAGGTCGAACCACTGGCCTCGGCGGACCTGGAGCAGATCATCGAGCGCCTGGCCCCGGTCGTACAGGGCCATCTCACCAACCCCTGACCCGCCGAGGACAGCCGTCGACCGAGACACTCATCCCGCATTTCGGACACGCCGTCCCGCCCTCTGGATGACCGGCGTACGCTCGATGGCAGTCAGAAATCTCCGAATCCTCTGACGCAGTCTCTGAAGGAGCGAGCGACGATGCCCGAGCTGAGGTCCCGCACAGTCACCCACGGCCGCAACATGGCGGGCGCCCGCGCCCTTATGCGGGCCTCCGGTGTACCGGGTGCGGACATCGGCCGCAAGCCGATCATCGCGGTCGCCAACAGCTTCACCGAGTTCGTGCCGGGCCACACCCACCTCCAGCCGGTCGGCCGGATCGTCAGCGAGGCGATCGTCGAGGCCGGCGGCATCCCGCGCGAGTTCAACACCATCGCGGTGGACGACGGCATCGCCATGGGCCACGGCGGCATGCTGTACAGCCTCCCCTCCCGCGACCTCATCGCGGACTCGGTCGAGTACATGGTCGAGGCCCACTGCGCCGACGCCCTGATCTGCATCTCCAACTGCGACAAGATCACCCCGGGCATGCTCAACGCGGCCCTGCGCCTGAACATCCCGACGGTGTTCGTCTCCGGCGGCCCGATGGAGTCCGGCCGCGCGACGCTGGTCGACGGCACGGTCCGCACGCTGGACCTGGTCGACGCGATCTCCGACGCGGTGAACGACAAGATCTCGGACGAGGACATCCTCCGTATCGAGGAGAACGCCTGCCCGACCTGTGGCAGCTGCTCCGGCATGTTCACGGCCAACTCGATGAACTGCCTCACCGAGGCCATCGGCCTCTCCCTCCCCGGCAACGGCTCGGTCCTGGCCACGCACACCGCGCGCAAGCAGCTCTACGTCGACGCGGCGAACACGGTCATGGACATCACCCGCCGCTACTACGAGCAGGACGACGACACGGTCCTGCCGCGCAACGTCGCCACCATCGCGGCCTTCGAGAACGCGATGGCCCTCGACATCGCCATGGGCGGCTCGACCAACACGATCCTGCACCTGCTGGCCGCGGCCCAGGAGGCGGACGTCCCCTTCGGCCTGGAGGAGATCGACGCGGTCTCCCGCCGCGTCCCCTGCCTCGCCAAGGTCGCCCCGAACGTCGCCAAGAACCGCACGTACTACATGGAGGACGTGCACCGCGCCGGCGGCATCCCCGCCCTCCTCGGCGAACTGCACCGCGGCGGCCTGCTCAACGAGGACGTGCACTCGGTCCACAGCCCCACCCTGTCCGACTGGCTGAAGACCTGGGACGTGCGCGGCGGCTCCCCGTCCCCCGAGGCCCTCGAACTGTGGCACGCGGCCCCCGGCTGCGTCCGCTCCGCCGAGGCCTTCTCCCAGTCCGAGCGCTGGGCGTCCCTCGACGAGGACGCCGAGGGCGGCTGCATCCGCTCCGTCGAGCACGCGTACTCCAAGGACGGCGGCCTCGCGGTCCTCAAGGGCAACCTCGCGGTCGACGGCTGCGTGGTGAAGACGGCCGGCGTCGACGAGTCCATCTGGACCTTCGAGGGCCCGGCGGTCGTCTGCGAGTCGCAGGAGGAGGCCGTCGAGAAGATCCTGCTGAAACAGATCACGGAGGGCGACGTCGTCGTCATCCGCTACGAGGGCCCCAAGGGCGGCCCCGGCATGCAGGAGATGCTCTACCCGACCTCGTACCTGAAGGGCCGCGGCCTCGGCAAGGCCTGCGCCCTGATCACCGACGGCCGCTTCTCCGGCGGCACCTCCGGCCTCTCCATCGGGCACGCCTCGCCCGAGGCGGCCGGCGGCGGCACCATCGCCCTCGTCGAGGACGGCGACCGCATCCGTATCGACATCCCGAACCGCACCATCGAACTCCTCGTCGACGACGCCGAACTGGCCCGCCGCGAGGAAGCCCTGAACGGCGTCTACGCCCCGAAGAACCGCGACCGCAAGGTCTCCGCCGCCCTGCGCGCCTACGCCGCGATGGCGACCAGCGCGGACAAGGGCGCCGTGCGGGACGTGTCGAAGCTCGGCTGAGCACCCCGGGGCCGCCCCGCGAGGCGGCGGCCCCTACCAGCCGGCCGGATCACGCCCGTCCACGCCGAAGACGGTGCCGTCCGGAGCACCGACGTAGACATGGTCGTCCACGACCACGGGCTCGGGCAGCGTGGCCGGAACCCGGTCCGACTGATCCCCCAGCCGGGGAGACGTCTGCCCGACGAGCTTCCCGCGCCGCGCGTCGACGGCGAGCAGCCGCCCGTCCGGCGTGGTGACGTACACGTACCGATCGTCGGCGACGGGCACGGACCCCCGGGCCACACCGGTCTGCAGACTCCACAGCTGCTCGCGCGCCTTCAGATCGACGGCGACCAGCCCCCCGCCCTCCGCCATCAGATGGACGACGTCCCCACGCACACTGCCCTGAACCCCCTGCAACGGGATACGCAACGGCACACGCTCGCTCGTCCGCCCCTCCGGGCTGTACCGAACCACGGCCCGCGCCTCCCCGCGCACGGCATCGACGGAGACGAACACGACCCGCCCGCCCACCGTCCCGATCGGCTCCAACGCCCCTTCGAGCCGCGCGTCCCACCGCACCTCGCCGGTGCCGGGATCCACCGCCGTCACCTTCGTCGTGGCCCCATCACCGGCCACGGTCGCCGCGTACGCCAGCGGATCCCCGGGGAACGCCGTGAAGTACGGCACCTCCTGTCCCGGAATCGGCTGACGCCACTTCACGTCCCCGGAGGCACTGTCCACACCCGTCACCGTGCCGTCGGCCGCGGTGAGGAGCACCATCCCTCCCACCGCCTGCACCCCACCCGACATGGACATGGCCTGCCGCCGGACCACATCACCCGACTCCGGATCGAGCGCGGTCAGCCGCTCCCCGTGACCGAGCCCGGCCAGCACCAGATCACCCGACACGACCGGAGTCCCACTCGGCGGCCCCTCGGCGGCGATCCCCTCCAGCGGGTACTTCCACAGCAGACGCCCGTCGGCCGGATCGAGAGCGAAGACCAGCCCGCTCTGCGCGCAGAGCAACTTCCCGGCCGCGTAAGAGCACAGAGGGGTGCCACCCGTCCGGGACAACGGCGTCGCCGTCCACGCCGTGAAGGCGGCAGCCGTGGTCCGCGGTGCACTGACCGCGGGCGCCGGAGCGGGACCGCCCCCGAGCAAGGGCACCGCCGCGAGCGCGCCGACGACGGCCAGCCCGAGGGCACCGGCCCCGAGAGCGGCCCGCCTGCCGAGGCGCGGCCTGGACCGACGAGGGGCCGCGACGGCCGCCGGCTCACCCGCACCCGGCGCCTCACCCGCATCTGGCGTCTCGTCCACGCGCTGCGCCGGTATGAACACCTGCGTGTCGTACGACGCCGCCACCGACCGCAGTTCCCGCATCAACTCGTCGGGCGAGGGCCGGTCCTCGGGCTCCTTGGCGAGACACCGCAGCACGAGCGGCGCCAGCTGCTCCGGTACGCCGGTCAGCTCGGGCTCGTCATGCACCACCTGGTACGCGACGACGTAAGGACTGTCGGAGTCGAACGGCCCCCGCCCGGTAGCCGCGTGCACCATCACCGACCCGAGCGCGAAGACATCGGCGGCGGGTCCCACTTCCCTGGGCCGCCGGAACTGCTCGGGCGCCATGAAGGGCGGCGTGCCGATCAGCTTCCCGGTCTCGGTGCGCAACTCGCTGTCCTTTGGCCGGGAAATGCCGAAGTCGATGACCTTCGGCCCGTCCTCGGCGAGCAGGACATTGCTCGGCTTCAGGTCCCGGTGCACGACCCCGACCCGATGGATGTCGCGCAGCGCCTCGGCGAGCCCGGCCATCACCCGACGCAACTGCGCAGGGGCCAAGGGCCCGTTCCGCTTCACCTCCTGGGCCAGCGTCGGCCCCGGGATGAACAGCGTGGCCATCCAGGGCCGCCCGGCCTCGGGATCGGCATCCACCACGGGCGCGGTGAAGGCCCCGCTGACCCGCCGGGCCGCAGCCACCTCCTGCCGGAAACGCCCCCTGAACTCGGGGTCCTCGGCGAACTGCGCGTGCACGACCTTCACGGCCACCTTCATCCCGGAGGTGCTCCGGGCCAGATGCACGACCCCCATGCCGCCCGACCCCAGACGCTCTTCGAGTCGATAGTGACCGGCAAATTCAGGAAGTTCCGCTTCCGGGCCCGCTCCGGCGTTTCCCTGCGCCGCCATGGAACCACCCCCGTGCTGTTCGTCCGCGCGCGCGACGCACGGAGCCTAGTCGATGACTCGTACGAGACAGAGGCGGCTTGCTAGCCTCCGCTGGCGAATCGCGCACAAGTGTTTGATGGCGTGATTCAGGGGAATCAACGGGACCCCATGGCTGCCATGGGGTTCAACGGGGGAGGTTTTTCATGTCTGTAGAACAGGTCAGACCCAGCACCGGCATGCCGGTGGTCACCACACTGGCCGCCGCGGCCACGTACTACTCGATCGCACCCGGCGTCAGCCTCAACGTCCGCAGCGGCCCCGGCACCGGCTATCCGATCGTCAGGACCCTGCCGGAGGGCGCCCGGGTGGCCATCCACTGCCAGACACCCGGCACCCGCGTCACGGGCCCGTACGGCACGACCACCATCTGGGACAACATCGCGAGCGGCCAGTACATCTCGGATGCCTACGTGAACACCGGCAGCGACGGCTACATCCGCCCCCGCTGCTCCTGACCCGCACCACACAACCGCGAGCGGCCCGCCCCCACTGCGGGCCGCCCGCGGCATGTGCTCGTGGGACCACCGCGCACCCGCACCCGCGCACGGCGAGAAGGGGACGTGTCGGGGGGTGTCCGCCCGCAGCGGTTGGCGCGTCAACGCCAGTCAATTGGTCTCTCACCCCATCGCGCCGTTCCGAGGACGGACACCCCCCGACGCGGCCCCGACCCACACCCACCGCGCAGGCGCGCGACGCGCACCCCCGCCAAAGCCCCACAGGCCGCCGCAGGCCCCCCGCACCCCCGCGCGATAATCAGCCCGTGAGCGCAGAGAACGGCACCCCACCCCCCGGCCCGACCCCCGAACCCATCCGCTTCTTCGGCACGACCTGGCTGAACCACGACAACGGCTACACCCCCCGCCGCATCGCCGTCGCCGTCGGCTCACTGGCCACCGCGGCCGCCGCCTGCCTGGTCCTCCGCCTCGCCTACCAGGGCCTCCAGATCGCCGCGATCGGCGGCTTCGTCTCGCTCCTCATGATCGTGATGTTCGCGATCTGCAGCGCGATGGCCTTCCGCCACACCTGGGACGGCTTCACCCGCCGCCCCGACCCCGACCGCCAGGCATCCCTCCGCGGCCTCCTGGCCATCGGCTTCGTCGGCTCCCTCCTCGCGTACTTCTTCCGCTCCCTCACCGAGGCCCCCGGCGAGAAGCTGCACCGCGAGGAGTACAAGGCAGCCCGCAAGCGACACGAGAAGAAGACCACCCGCCGCCCGGGGAAGAAGCGCCGCCGCGCATAGCCCGCCCCCTCTCACCGAAATCTCACCGCACCCCACCCCACCCCCGGCCACCATGGCCGTATGACCACACCTCCCACCGCCCACCACCCCACCCCCGGAGCACGCCCCACCCCCGAACCCGCACCCACCGAACCACCCACCCCCGACCCCGAACCCACCCGAACCACCCGAGCCCACTCCTTCAACACCGCCGCAGCCCAATACGCGGCCAACCGCCCCTCCTACCCCCCAGCCCTCTTCGACGCGATAGAAGCCCTGGCCGGCCACCCCCTCCCCGGCTCCCGCGTCGCAGACATCGGCGCAGGCACCGGCATAGCGACCGCCCTCCTGAACGCCCGAGGCGCAGACGTCATCGCGGTGGAACCCGGCGACGGCATGGCAGCGCAATTCCGCCGCACCCTCCCCGCCATCCCCATCGTCCGAGGCACCGGCGACGACCTCCCTCTCGCCACCGCCTCCCTCGACTTCGTCACGTACGCCCAGGCCTGGCACTGGACCGACCCCGCCCGAGCCGTCCCGGAGGCCCTCCGCGTCCTGCGCCCCGGCGGCTCACTCGCCCTCTGGTGGAACACCGACGCCCTCGACGTCCCCTGGATCGCCGAGGCCGCCGCCCGCACCGGGCGCCACTTCGGCATCGACATCTCCGCCGAGAAGCGGAACGTCAACGCCCGCGCCGCCGACCCCACCGGCCGCCTCGACTTCACCCGCCGCACGGTCCGCTGGAGCCGCCGCGTCCCGGTCGACACCCACCTCGCCAACCTCGCCAGCCACTCGGTCTTCCTGGTCCGCGGCGAGGAACACACCGCGTCCTTCCTCGCCGCGGAACGCGAGCACCTGCTCAGGGCCTTCCCGGACGGTTCCGTCGAGGAGGTCTACGAGGTCGTCCTCCTGCTCGCCAAGACTCCTGCTTGACGCGCACCACCCCCGGGAGCATTATTCATCGCATGATGAATAATGCTCCCAGCCCACCACGCCCGGGCGCGAACACGACCACAGACCCCACGGCCGTACACGCCGAAAACCTCACCGTCGCCCGTGGCCCCCGCACGGTCCTGCGAGCCCTCGGCTTCACCGTCCCCCGCGGCCAGATCACCGGCCTGCTCGGCCCCTCCGGCTGCGGCAAGTCGACCCTCATGCGCTCCATCGTCGGCACCCAGGCCAAGGTCACCGGCACCCTCGACGTCCTCGGCCGCCCCGCAGGCCACCCCACCCTGCGTACCCGCATCGGCTACGTCACCCAGGCCCCGTCCGTCTACGACGACCTGACCGTCCGCCAGAACCTCGACTACTTCGCCGCGATCCTCGACCCCGGCCGATCCGCCACCGACCGCCGCCACGACAACGTCACCCGCGCCACAGCCGACGTCGACCTCACCACCCACGCCGACTCCCTGGCCGGCAACCTCTCCGGCGGCCAGCGCAGCCGCGTCTCCCTGGCCGTCGCCCTCCTCGGCACCCCCGAACTCCTGGTCCTCGACGAACCGACCGTCGGCCTCGACCCGGTCCTGCGCCGCGACCTCTGGAACCTCTTCCACGACATCGCGGCAAGCCGCGGCGCGACCCTCCTCGTCTCCTCCCACGTCATGGACGAGGCCGAGCGCTGCCACCGCCTCCTCCTCATGCGCGAAGGCGAGCTCCTCGCCGACGACACCCCCGAAGCCCTGCGCACCACCACCGGCGCCGAAACGGTCGAGGAGGCCTTCCTGCACCTGGTGGATGAGGCGAAGGCGGCATCCCGCCCGAAGGAGACGACACGATGACGACGCCCCGCACCACAACCGTCACCCCCACCCCGCCGAACACCTCACCGAAAGCCCTGAGCGCGGCCCGCACCACCGCCACCACCACCCGCGTCCTGCGCCAGCTCACCCACGACCCGCGCACCATCGCGCTCCTGCTCCTCATCCCCTGCGTGATGCTGCTCCTGCTCCGCTACGTCTTCGACGGCAACCCCCGCACCTTCGACAGCATCGGCGCGTCCCTCCTCGGGATCTTCCCGCTGATCACGATGTTCCTGGTGACCTCCATCGCCACCCTGCGCGAACGCACCTCGGGGACCCTCGAACGCCTCCTCGCCATGCCCCTCGGCAAGGGCGACCTGATCGCCGGCTACGCCCTCGCCTTCGGCACCCTCGCGATCATCCAGTCCGCCCTGGCCACGGGCCTCGCGGTCTGGTTCCTCGGCCTCGACGTCACCGGCAGCCCCTGGCTCCTGCTCCTGGTGGCCCTCCTCGACGCCCTCCTCGGCACGGCTCTCGGCCTCTTCGTCTCCGCCTTCGCGGCCTCGGAATTCCAGGCGGTCCAGTTCATGCCGGCGGTGATCTTCCCCCAGCTCCTGCTCTGCGGCCTGTTCACCCCGCGCGACACCATGCACCCGGTCCTGGAGACCATCTCCGACGTCCTCCCCATGTCCTACGCCGTGGACGGCATGAACGAGGTCCTCCACCACACCGACATGACGGCCACCTTCGTACGCGACGCCCTGATCGTGGCGGGCTGCGCCCTCCTGGTCCTGGCCCTGGGCGCGGCGACGCTACGACGCAGGACGGCGTGAGCCGGGCCACCCGACATCCCGCCCACCGGACACGCGAGCCACCCCGCCCTCCCCGATGCGACGATGGACACCGGACGACGCACCCCCGGAGGCACCCCGCGCCATGACCCAGAAAGTCGCAGTCCTCGGCACCGGCAAGATCGGCGAAGCCCTGCTCAGCGGAATGATCCGCGCCGGCTGGAACCCGGCCGACCTCCTGGTCACCTCCCGCCGCCAGGAACGAGCCGAAGAACTCCGCACCCGCTACGGCGTCACCCCGGTCACCAACCCGGAAGCCGCGAAGACCGCCGACACCCTGATCCTCACGGTCAAACCGCAGGACATGGGCACGCTCCTCGACGAACTCGCCCCGCACGTCCCCGCCGACCGCCTGGTCATCAGCGGCGCCGCCGGCATCCCCACGGCGTACTTCGAGGAGCGACTCGCCCCCGACACCCCGGTCGTCCGGGTCATGACGAACACCCCCGCCCTGGTCGACGAGGCGATGTCCGTCATCTCCGCCGGCACCCATGCCACCGCCGGCCACCTCGCCCACACCGAGGAGATCTTCGGCGCCGTCGGCAAGACCCTCCGCGTCCCCGAGTCCCAGCAGGACGCCTGCACCGCCCTCTCCGGCTCCGGCCCGGCCTACTTCTTCTACCTGGTCGAAGCCATGACCGACGCCGGCATCCTCCTCGGCCTGCCCCGCGACAAGGCCCACGACCTGATCGTCCAGTCCGCCATCGGCGCCGCGACGATGCTCCGCGACAGCGGCGAGCACCCGGTCAAGCTCCGCGAGAACGTCACGTCCCCCGCCGGCACGACGATCAACGCCATCCGCGAACTAGAGAACCACGGCGTACGAGCCGCCCTCATCGCCGCCCTCGAAGCCGCCCGCGACCGCAGCCGCGCCCTGGCCTCCGGCAACAACAGCTGAAGCACCCGGGGGCGGGCCGATCACCCGCCCCCGCCGCACATCACACCGTCAGCGCGGCACCCGCCTCAGCCACCTCCGACACGGCCGGCAGCAACCCGATCGCGCCATAGGCGGCATCCACAGTCGGCCGGGCCATCCCCCGCGCCCGCGCCGCCCCGTCCCGCAGCACGCGCTCCACATACCCGGGATCCGCACACAATTCCTTGTGCCGCTCCTGCACAGGCCGAAGCACCTCGACCACAGCCTCGGCGGTGTCCTTCTTCAGCGCCCCGTACGACGGATACGCACCGGCCAGCTCCTCAGGACTCCCACCCGAGCACGCGGCGAGAATCTCCAGCAGGTTCGCGAGCCCCGGCCGGGCCTCCCGGTCGTACACGACCTCCTGCCCGCTGTCGGTCACCGCCCGCATGACCTTCTTCCGCATCACGTCCGGCTCGTCCAGCAGATAGACGATCCCCGGCCCGACGTCGTCGCTCTTGCCCATCTTCGACATCGGATCCTGCAGATTCATCACCCGGGCCGCGACTTCGGGACGCGTGGCCCGAGGCACCACGAACGTATGCCCGTACCGCTGGTTGAACCGCGCGGCGATATCCCGAGCGAGCTCCACATGCTGTCGCTGGTCGTCCCCGACCGGCACCTCATCGGCCCCGTAGGCCAGGATGTCCGCCGCCATCAGCACGGGGTAGGTCAGCAGCGACAGCCGCACACTCCCACCCCGCCGCTGCTCCCGCGCGGCCTTCTCCTTGTACTGGATCATCCGCCGCATCTCACCGTCGGTGGCCACGCACTCCAGCACGTACGACAGCCGAGCGTGCTCGTCCACATGGCTCTGCACGAACACCGTGCACACCTCCGGATCCAGCCCGGACGCCAGCAGCAACGTCGCTGCCTGCCGGCTCAGCCGGCGCACCCGCGCCGGATCGTGCTCCACGGTCAGCGCATGCAGATCGACGACACAGAACAAGGCATCGGCCTCGTGCTGGTCGACGGCAGCCCACCGCCGCATGGCTCCCAGGTAGTTCCCCAGCGTCAGATGCCCCGTCGGCTTGACCCCGCTGAAGACCCGTGTCATCTCTCCTCCACCTCCTGGCCAGGACCGCCGCCCCGGGCGGCCGCCCCTCGGTGGTTCCGGAGGGAGAAACAAGAACGGCCGCCGAAGCGGCGGCCGTTGAATGCATACGTGAGAACGGCCGCCGTCAGGCGGCCCACCACAGCTGGGTGCACGTACGCGTCGTCATGCACCTCAGACTACGCCCCTGGAGTGCCGCCCGCCCTTGAGTTGACACGCCCAGACCCGATCCGTAGTGTTCTCCGAGTTGCCCGACGTGAGCACCGACTCCGGTCGGTCCCCGGGCAGCCACTCCGCAAGTACCAACCACTCTTCGACGCGCAGTACACCTGTCGTCGTCTCATTGGTATGCGTATTTACGGAACGAGGAATCCCGTTCGAAAGGACGCGGCACCCGATTGGCTCGGGAGCCGGGGAATCCGCTAAAGTCTCACTCGTCGGAACGGCCCAACAGCCGCAAAGACAAACCCCCACTGACTGGGGATCAGGCCCGAAAGGATCTGATAGAGTCGGAACCGCCGGAAAGGGAAACGCGGAAGCGGGAACCTGGAAAGCACCGAGGAAATCGGATCAGAAAGATCTGATAGAGTCGGAAACGCAAGACCGAAGGGAAGCGCCCGGAGGAAAGCCCGAGAGGG
>NZ_JBVIWP010000013.1:0-37952 GCF_055594445.1 Streptomyces sp. NPDC040589
CGTGTTTCTCCCCCCCCCCCCTGCTCTACCACCCCCCCCCCCCCCCCCCCCCCCCCCCCCCCCCCCCCCCCCCCCCCCCCCCCCCCCCCCCCCCCCCACGGCCCCTTCCGTGAGCCGGCGGGTGCGGGCGCGTCGTGGCTGTCCCAGCTGCGGGCAATCGTGCCTCCCCCCCCAGTGCCTTAAGGGCCTGGGAGGTGCCCCCCCCAGGGCGGCACGGGTGGGCGGTGGGGGTCCCCCCCGCTCCGCCGGGCTGCGGACCCACCCCTGGCCCCAGCCGTCACGGCGAGTACCTCGCACCCGGCTCCGCCTCGGTCTGCCAGCCCTCGTCGGCCATCGCGTGGCCGAATCCAGCCCCCACCCGCCCCTCCGCCTCACCGTCGTCTTTCGGTCGTGCCCGAAATTCCGGCGGTCGGCCCGTGTGTGTTCGTTCCCTCGGTCGTGCGTACCTCACCAGCGACGTCGCCCCAGCCGCTCGCCGGCCCCATCGCCCCACCAGGCCCGGCACCCACCTCCCTCGGTGAGAAATTCTTGTCCGAATCATTGACGCACTCTCAGCCCCTCCGTACCTTGTGCCAGCAAGCGCTTACTTGAAACGATTCATGCGAGCGGGACGACGCGCGGGGAGGTCCAACCGTGGTGAACGGCAGGAATGTTGAGAGACGTACGGTCCTGAAGGCGGCCGGGGCCACGGCGGCCACGCTGGGGCTGGCTGCGACGACCGGCTGCGGTGGTGACGGAGGGACCTCCGCCGACGGGACGGTGACGATTCGTTATGCGTGGTGGGGAGCGGAGGACCGCGCCCAGAGAATCAACAAGACCATCGCGCTCTTCGAGAAGAAGTACCCGAAGATCAAGGTGAAAACGGACTTCCAGCCGTATCTCGACTTCTGGAAGAAGTTCAACACCCAGGCCTCCGGCGGAAATCCGCCCGACGTCTTCCAGAATGCCATCGGCTTCCTCCGCAAATACGACGCGAAGAACGTGCTGCTCGATCTCAGCGAGCAGGCCAAGGCGGGCAACCTCCGGATGGAGGGATTCCGGGCCGGTCTGGAGAAGTTCGGCGAGATCGACGGCAAGCTCCTGGGCGTTCCGGTCGGTTCCAACTCGATGTCTCTGGTCATCGACAAGCCCGTCTACACCCGGGCCGGCGTCAAGCCCGAGCAGGGCTGGACCTGGGACGAATTCGACGCGGCGATGAGGAAGATCCGCGACAAGACGGGCCGCGCCGGGGACAGCGGCATGTACGGCGTCATGTACCTCTACGACCTGTACCTGCGTCAGAACGGCAAGGCGTTCTTCACCGAGGACGGGCTCGGCTTCACCGAGTCGGATCTGACGGACTGGTGGACGAAGGCCGAGAAGGGCGTCAAGGACGGCCGCTACACCGACGCCAAGAAGGTCGCCCAGATCAAGCCCAAGTCGGCGGTCGCCGCGGAGCTCGCCGGCGGCGAGTTCACCTGGGACAACTTCACCGTCCGCTACACCGCCGAGGGCAAGAGCGAGTACGGCCTGGCTCCCATCCCGACGACGGACGGCAAGAAGACCGGCCAGTACCTCGGCTCGCTCATGCTGAGCGCCTCCAAGCGCACCCAGCACCCCAAGGAAGTCGCCCAGTTCATCGACTTCATGGTGCACGACCCCGAGGTCGCCAAGATCATGGGCTACGACCGCGGTGTGCCCGCGACACAGGCCCAGTACGACGCGTACCAGCCGACCGACGAGGTCAACAAGGCGATAGCCGCCTATGAGGAGTCCCTCGTCAAGGCCGGGGTCCTGGAGCCCATCACACCGCACCCGAACGGCGCGGACATCTGTGAGTCCGCGTTCCTGCGCATCGCCGAGGAACTCGCCCTGGGCAAGAGGTCGGTGGACGAGGCCGTCAAGCAGTTCTTCACCGAGTCGAAGACGGCTCTCGGCACCTGATGGGAACCACCGTGACACACGCCCCTGCGATGGAGGGCCTGTCCAAGGACAAGGGCTCCGAGCCGCGGCACGGTCCGGTGAAGCCCGCGCGCCCCGCCGCCCTCAAGCGGCGGCGGCGCCGGGAGAACCTGGCCGGCTATCTCTTCATGTCCCCGTGGATCGCGGGCTTTCTGCTCCTCACCGCGGGTCCGATGGTCGCCTCGCTCTACTTCGCGTTCACCGACTACAACCTGTTCGACGCGCCCAAGTGGATCGGCCTCGGCAACTTCTCCGAGATGTTCGGCGATCCGCGCTGGCGCCACTCGGTGCAGGTCACTCTCTGGTACGTCGTCGTCGGTACGCCCCTGAAGCTGATCGCCGCCCTCGGGGTGGCGCTGCTGCTCGCCCAGAGCCGGCGCGGGCAGGCCTTCTACCGGGCCGCCTTCTACGCGCCGTCGCTGATCGGGGCGAGCGTCTCCGTCGCGATCGTCTGGAAGGCCATCTTCTCGGACGACGCGATCGTCGACCGGACGCAGAAGCTCTTCGGCGTGGACGTCGGAGGCTGGACCGGCGACCCTGACATGATCATCTACAGCCTGGTGGCGCTCACCGTCTGGCAGTTCGGCGCCCCCATGGTCATCTTCCTGGCCGGCCTCAAGCAGGTCCCGCGCGAGCTGTACGAGGCAGCCGAGGTCGACGGGGCGGGCAAGCTGCGCCGGTTCTGGAACATCACGCTGCCGATGATCTCCCCGGTGCTCTTCTTCAACGTCCTGCTGGAGACGATCCACTCGTTCCAGATCTTCAGCTCGGCGTACATCGTCGGCGGCGGCGCCGGAGGCAACGCCTGTGGTCCGGCCGACGGCTCGATGGTCTACACCTGCTACCTCTATGTCCAGGGCTTCGAGAACAGCCGGATGGGTCTGGCCTCCGCCATGGCCTGGATGCTGCTCGTCGCGGTCGCCCTGGTGACGGCGGTGCTGTTCTGGTCCCAGAAGCGCTGGGTGCACTATGAGGAGGGCGCCTCATGAGCGCACCGTCCACTGATCTCACCCCGCGAGCGGGTGGCCTCCGGCACAAGCTGCCCGGTTCCGTCGCCTGGCACATCGGGTCCCTGCTGATCCTCGCGGTGATCCTCTACCCGGTGATCTGGGTCGTCGGCGGTTCGTTCAAGAAGAGCGAGGACGTCGTCGGCAGCCTGGATCTCTTCCCGGGCGATCCGGTCATCTCCAACTACACCAGCCTCGCCGACGGCATCGCCGACATCCCGATCTCCACGTTCTTCTTCAACTCGCTGTTCCTCGCGGGCGGTTCGGTGATCGGGATCCTGGTGTCCTGCTCGCTGACGGCGTACGCCTTCGCGAGGATCAGGTTCGCGGGCCGCAATCTGCTGTTCGCGCTGATGATCGGCACCCTCCTGTTGCCGTACCACGTGCTGCTGATCCCGCAGTACGTGCTGTTCCGCAACATGGAGATGATCAACACCTACACCCCGCTGCTGCTCGGGAAGTACCTGGCCACCGAGGCGTTCTTCGTCTTCCTGATGGTGCAGTTCATGCGCAACCTGCCCAAGGAACTCGACGAGGCGGCCAGGCTCGACGGCTGCGGGCACCTCCGGATCTACTGGTCGATCATGCTGCCGCTGTGCCGCCCGGCCCTGATCACCAGTGCGATCTTCACGTTCATCAATGCCTGGAACGACTTCATGGGCCCGCTGATCTACCTCAACGAGCCCGACAAGTACACGGTCTCGCTCGGCCTGAAGATGTTCGTCGACCAGGAAGGGCTGGCCAACTACGGCGGCATGATCGCCATGTCGCTCGTCGCGCTGCTGCCGGTTCTCGCCTTCTTCCTGGCCTTCCAGCGGTATCTGATCGACGGCATGGCCACGTCGGGTCTGAAGGGCTGAGGCGAGCATGGCCGGGACCCGAGTGAAGGCGCGGGGTGAGTCGGTGCTCGCCGAGCGGTTCGCGGTGTTCGCCGAGTGCCTGCTGACCGGGGTGTGGATCGCGGTGGCCTCGCTGGGGGTCGTGACGTATCCGGCCGCGTTCGCCGCGGGTGCGCGGCATCTGCGGCGCCGTACCGCGCACGAGGGCGGTGGATGGCGGGAGTTCGTCGCCGACTTCCGCGGGGCCCTGAGCGGCGGGTGGCTCGCCGGGCTCGCCGGGTGGGCGGCGGTGGCCGCTGTCTGGGTGGACGTCCAGGCGGCCCGGGCGGGGATTCCCGGCGGGCCGCTCGTCGGAGCGGTCGGGGTCGTGGCGCTGATCGCCTTCGTCGTGGCGGGGCTGCGCGCGGCGGCGGTCTGGGAGCCGGACGCCCGCTGGCGCACGCTGCTCGCGCAGGCCTGGCGCCGGACGGTTCTCGACCCCGCCGGGTCCTTCCTGATCATCGCCGGGCTGGCCGTGGTGGCCCTGTCCGCCTGGTTCGTCGCGCCGCTGGCGGTCCCCGTCCTCGGGGCCGTCGCGGCGGCGGCCGTCGCCGTGGAGGAGCGGTACCGGCACCGCTGACCGGCGGTGCCCGCACCCCGGGCCGGCGCCCCGGGCGCCGCGCCGCCCTTCTCACTGTCATGCCCCTGACCAGCGCACGGAATTGCTTCCCGCACGGACAAGGAAAGGCAGCATCTCTATGTCTCCCATCCCCCGCAGGTCCCTCCTCAAGGCGGCCGCCGTCGCCGGAGCCGCCGCCCAGTTCAGCTGGGCACTGGGGGCGCAGAACGCGCAGGCCGCCCCCGGCGCCGAGCCCGCCGACGCCGACCCGGTGACCCTCGACTGGCTGGAGGACGGCGGACTGGGCGCGGCCCCCGGCTCCACCGTCGGCGTCCCCTGGCCCAAGGGCGCCTACGAGAAGGACCAGACCTTCGCGCTCACGGACGCGGACGGCAAGGCCGTTCCCGTGCAGTCCTGGCCGATCGCCTACTGGCCCGACGGCTCCCTCAAGTGGACCGCGCACGCGGTCGGTTCGGGCGACGGCAAGCTCACCCTCGCCGCCGGCACCCCCGCCGCCCCCGAGAAGAAGGTCACCGTCGACAGGAGCGGCGGCACCATCGACATCTCGACCGGCGTCATCACCGCGAAGATCGGCAAATCCGGGTCCACCCTCGTCAAGTCGGTCACCCGGGGCTCGACGGAGATCGCGAAGAACGGCCGGCTCGTGCTGATCCGCCAGCCCGAGATCGAGGACGAGGACCAGGGCGCGGTCAAGACCGAGCGATTCGACGGCGCTATTTCCAAGGTCGAGGTCGAGCAGGCGGGCCCGGTCCGCGCCGTCGTCCGGATCGACGGCAAGCACCGCAAGGGCGGCCGCAGCTGGCTGCCGTTCTCGATCCGGCTCTACTTCTACGCGGGCGCCGACTCCTTCCGCATGGTCCACACCCTCACCTTCGACGGCACGCAGGAGCCCGCGAAGGCGAGCGGCGACTTCATCCGCGGACTCGGCGTCCGCTTCCAGGTGCCGATGCGGGACAAGGCGTACGACCGTCACGTCCGCGTCGGCGGCGACGGCACCGGCCTGCTCCGCGAGGCCGTCCAGGGCATCACCGGACTGCGCCGCGACCCCGGGGCGGCCGTCCGCACGGCCCAGTTCGAGGGCAAGAAGCTGCCCGACCCGGCCACCTGGGACCAGCGGGTCACCACTCGCCTCCAGTACATCCCCGAGTGGGGCGACTACACCCTCTCCCAGCTCTCCGCCGACGGCTTCACGGTCCGCAAGCGGACGAAGAAGGGCCACGGCTGGATCGGTGCGGGCGGCGGCCGGCGCGCCAGCGGCTTCGGGTACGTGGGCGGCGCGAGCGGCGGGTTCGCCTTCGGGCTCAGGGACTTCTGGGAGAAGTTCCCCGCCCAGCTCGACATCCGCGACGCCCAGACCGACACCGCCGAGGTCACCCTCTGGCTCTGGTCGCCCGAGGCGCAGCCCATGGACCTGCGCTTCTACCACGACGGCATGGGCCAGGACACCTACCCCGAGCAGCTCGAAGGCCTCAACATCACCTACGAGGACTACGAGCCCGAGTTCGGCACCCCCTACGGCATCGCCCGCACCAGCGAACTCCTCTTCTGGGCCCACGACTCCACCCCGGGCGCCGAGGCGATGGCCCGGCAGGTGGAGGCCGTACGCACTCCGCCGCAGCTCGCCGCCCCGCCCCGGCAGCTCATCAAGGCGGGCGTCTTCGGCAAGCTGTTCTCCGCGCCGGACCGCTCCACCAGCGCCAAGGCGAAGATCGAGGACCACCTGGACTTCCTCTTCACCTACTACAAGGATCAGGTGGAGCAGCGCCGCTGGTACGGCTTCTGGGACTACGGCGACATCATGCACAGCTACGACCCGAGCCGCCACCAGTGGTGCTACGACGTCGGCGGCTACGCCTGGGACAACTCCGAGCTCTCGCCGGACCTGTGGCTCTGGTTCGCCTACATGCGCTCCGGCCGTGCCGACATCTTCCGCTTCGCCGAGGCCATGACCCGGCACACCGGCGAGGTCGACGTCTACCACCTCGGCAAGTGGGCGGGCCTCGGCACCCGGCACGGTGTCCAGCACTACGCCGACAGCGCCAAGCAGCAGCGCATCGCCAACACCACCTATCGCCGCTACTACTACTTCCTCACGGCGGACGAGCGCGTCGGCGACCTCATGCACGCCAACGTCGACTCCGACGAGACGTTCCTCGTCCTCGACCCCATCCGCAAGATCCGCACCGAGCCGTACACCCCCGACCGCAACGCCCTGTCCATCGGCTTCGGCACCGACTGGAGCGGTCTGGTCTCGGCCTGGCTCACCGAGTGGGAGCGGCGCGGGCCCAAGTGGGAGAAGGCCAAGGCCAGGGTCCTGTCCACCATGGAGACCATCGCCGCCCAGCCCAACGGCTTCGTCCAGGGCAACGCGCTGTACGACCTGGACACCGGGAAGTTCGCCGTCGCGGCCGAGCCCAGGGTGGGCGTCTCGCATCTGTCGGCCATGTTCGGCCTGGTCGAGCTGTGCGCCGAGCTGATCGACCAGGTCGACATGCCGAAGTTCAAGGAGGCGTGGCTCGACTACTGCCGCTACTTCAACGCCACCAAGGCCGAGCAGAAGGCCCGCTACGGCTCCGACTTCGGTTCCCTGCTGCTCTTCCAGGGCCACTCCCGGCAGGACGCCTACGCCGCCGTCCAGACGGGCGACGACAAGCTGGCCGCCCGGGCGTGGCGGCAGTTCTACAACAGTGCCGACACCTGGGACTACAAGGAGTCCACCGACTGGTCCACGAAGAAGATCGAGGGCCCGACCGGCCTCGTCCCCGGCAGCGAGGCGGCCTGGGTGTCCACCAACGCCACGGCGCTGTACGGCCTGGCGGCGATCCAGAACCTGGCGCTGGTCGGGGACAAGATGCCGTAGCCGCTCCGCAGGCGACGGCTAGTTCATCCTCCCGAGGGCCTCCCGCACCCGTCGGACGTCCCTGATCCGCTGCTCGTACGTCGCCCCGAGTGCGAGCAGCAGGAGCCCGGCCAGGGCGGGAGGCGCCCAGCGGGGGAGCGCGCCCGTCACCTGCACGACGTACGGGGCGAGTTCGTGCAGCGTCACCAGGGCCAGCACCGAGCCGCCGAGCACCAGCGGCGCCTGGAGGTGGTGCCGCGCTCCCAGCAGGGTGACCAGCAGTGCCGCCGCTCCCAGCAGCAGCGGTCGCGTCCAGTGCGGGTCGGCCCAGGCCGCGACGAGGCTCGGCAGGAGGGTGGCGGCGAGTCCGGGGCCGTACGCCGTCCAGGAGGACGCCCGCGGATCGCGGCGCCGGCGCAGGACGCCGACGAGCAGGGCGGGCACGGTCACCGGGAGCGTGTAGGCCTCGGGTGTGCCGACGTCCCAGGCGGCCAGGCGTACCCACGCGGCCAGCACGAACAGGGCCGTGGCCGCGTAGCCGACGGGACGGCGGTCGGGACGCAGCGCCGTGCCCGCGGCGATCACTCCGCACAGCGCCAGCACCAGGGCGAGCAGCGGCGGATCGGTGACGGCGAGGCCCACGGCGAGCAGGCCGGTGGCGGCTCCGACGATCTCGACCGGCACGGTCGCCCGGTGCTCACCGAGACGCGCCGCGAGCAGGGCGGCGGCCACGGGGACGGCCAGGACCAGCAGGGCGGTTCCGGCCGGCGGCCAGTCCGCGGCGGCACCGCTCGCCGAGGCCAGGGCGGCGGCGTACCCGAGGGCGGCCGGAGCCGTGACGGGGGCGACACTCGCCTGCCATGAGGCCGCGGCGAACAGCGCCACCAGCACGGACAGCACCACCAGGGTCGCGGCCTGGGACGCCAGAGCGGTCAGGGCGAGGCTGACGGAGGTGGCCAGGGCGAGGACGAGAGCCGTGAGTCGCGCGGCCGGCACCGTGGCCCGGCGCACGTACAGCGCGGCCGCCGTCATGACCCCCAGGACCGACATCCCCGCGACGTAAGGAATCCCGAGAACCGCAGGGAGTATCAGCGCCGTCGCCCAGAGCAGGCCCAGCGCGCCCAGCCGGGCCCGCGCACGCCACTGCTCCGCGCGGATCGCCAGGGCGAGAACGGCCGCGACGGCGACCAGAGCGACGGGAGCCGCCACCGAGTCCGGAGGCCATGGCGCCTCGACGGTCACCGCGGTGCGGGCGTCCGAAGGAGCACCGCTCCACACGCAGCCCATCCAGCCGGCCGGTCCCAGCAGCACCACGGTGACGACGGGCAGGGTCCACAGCAGCACCAGCGCCTGTACGACGCCGGAGGCCCAGGCGAACCCCTGCCGTGTCGCGTCGGGCAGCCGCCCGGCCCGCACCGCCGCCAACAGGGCGATCCCGCACACCAGATAGGCCGGAACCGCCCACTCCGAGGGCAGTCCGGAGCGAGCGACCCCACCGAAAGCGCCCACGGTGAGCAGCCCCGAGGCGATCGCGAGACCAAGGGCGTGTCGCGTGCCCGGGCCCCGCCAGGCCGCGCCCAGCGCGATCGCCGCCGCGAGCAGGAGAAGCCCCCCGGCTCGGGCCGCGGCGCCCGGATCGTCCGCCGCCAACGACAGCCAGCCCGCGGCCAGGACGCCCCAGCCGCCCATGCCGTACGCACCGATGACAGCGGCGATCCGCACCGACACGGCCGTCACCCGCAGCGCCGCCACCGTGTCGAGCCCGGCCGTCACCAGCAGAGCGGCCGTGATCACGTACGGACCCGCGTCGGCGGCCAGCGCCCACAGCAGCAACGGGAACTGGGCCACGGCCAGGGCGGAGGGCAGGGGCAGCCGCAAGGCGGCCGTCGCCGGCAGCAGGCCGTACGCCGACCAGATCACCGCGAGCACCGCTGACGCGGCAGCCGCGTACCCGGTCCCGTCCGTCCCGGTGAGGGCGGCCTCGTGCAGCGCGTACGCGTCCAGGACGGTCAGGGCGAGCCCGAGCCCCGCCACGGACTCGGCCGTCGACCGCAGCCCCCGCTTCAGCAGGAGCGCGGGCCCGGCGAGCGCGGCCAGCGTGACCGCGCCGAGCATCAGCGCCCGCCCGGTGATACCCATATGACCCCAGCTGACCAGCGTGAACACCGCCGCCGCGAGGGTGAGCAGGACACCGCCCAGGACCAGGAGGACGTTCTGCACGCTGGGCGCGGCGGTCTCCGGGCGGGGCGGTGCCGTGGGTGACCATGCCACCGGCAGTGGCTGCTGGATCCGTTGCAGGGTCGAGACCAGCCAGGCGCGACGTGCCAGCAACTGGGCCCTGCGGGCGTCCAGTTGCCGCAGTTCGGCGTCGAGGAGCCGCAACTCCTCGGCCGGGGGCGGAAGGTGTGTCATGCCTGGCAGTGTGGTCCGCGTCACCTCGTACGGCATGAGTGCGGATACTCAGCCGCGTACTCAGACAAGCCCCCACCAGGAGTGGGCAGACTGCGGGCATGGACTGGAACCACTACCGCTTCCGCAGCCTGTGGCCCCTCACCGCGTCGCCCGCCACCGTGTACGAGGTGCTGGAACGGGCCGAGGACTACCCCCGCTGGTGGCGCCAGGTCCGGCAGGTGACCCGGCTCGACGAGACCACCGGCACGATCCGGATCCGCTCCGTCCTGCCGTACGACATGACCTTCACGGCACGGGAGGTGCGGCGCGACCCCGCGGCCGGTGTGCTGGAGACCGCCCTGTCCGGGGACATCGAGGGCTGGGCACGCTGGACGGTCACGCCGCTCGGGCCGGGCAGTCTCGCGCGGTACGACCAGGTCGTGAACGTGACCAAGCCGCTGCTGAGGAGGCTCGCCGTACCGGGACGGCCCGTCTTCCGCGCCAACCACACGCTGATGATGCGGTCCGGGCGGCGCGGACTGGCCAGGCACCTCGAAGCGGTTTGAAGGAAACGTGCCGGGGCCTGTATTGTTCAGTCCGTTCCCGGGCGATTAGCTCAGTGGGAGAGCGCTTCGTTCACACCGAAGAGGTCACTGGTTCGAACCCAGTATCGCCCACCGGAAACAGCCGGTCCGTCTCAGACGGACCGGTTTTTTCATGCCCGGATGCCCCGGACCAGCCGCTCAGGCCGCCGCCGGCAGGTCCGGACGCAGGGGCCAGGCCGGGTCGACCGACTCCTCGACACCGCTGCGCGCGAACCAGGCCTGGAGTCCCCGGGCCTGCGCCGCGTGCCACACCGCCTGCAGCGTGTGCAGTTCGCCGGGGGCGAGCCGCTCCAGCCGGGACGCGAACCGGCGGCCCACCGCCCGGGTGACCTCCAGCGCCGCCACGGCGTCGGCCGCCGCGTCGTGCGCGCCCTCCAGCGTGACGCCGTAGTGCGCGCACAGGTCGGTCAGCGTGCGGCGGCCCTTGCGGTAGCGGTCCAGGTGCTTGTCCAGGACCCTCGGGTCGAGCACGAGCAGCGGCGCCGGCTCGAACCAGCGGTCCAGGGCCGAGGCGCGATGGCGGCGCAACTCACGGTCCAGCAGGGTCAGATCGAACGGCGCGTTCATCACCACGACCGGGCGGCCGGCGTGGGCCTGCTCGGCCAGCACCTCCGCTATCTCGTACATCACCGGCGCCGGCCACCGGCCGTTGCGCTGCAGGTGTTCCTCCGTCAGCCCGTGCACCGCCGTCGCCTCGGCGGGCACCGGCACCCCCGGGTTCACCAGCCAGCGGCTGACCCGCGGCCGGACGCCCGGGGCGTCCTGGATGACGACGGCCGCCGACACGATCCGGTCGGTCTCGACGTCCACGCCCGTCGTCTCCGTGTCGAAGGCGGCCAGCGCCCCCTCGTACCAGCACGTCGTCATAGCCACACAACCCCTCGTTCACCTTCGGCAGTTGACGCACCGTCCGCTGCCCGATTCGGTGATACCCGGGCTGTTTGCGTGCTACGCCGGAAGGAGACAACAGGAGTACGGGTTGTTGCAGTTCAGCGGCCCGCAACGGGGACTCACTTGTTCTGGAAGGCTGTTGGCCATGGCCATTGCGCAGCCCGAACGGGGCGGGCTGCTGCCCGAGCGCACGGCTCCCTCCCGCGGCACTCTCGCCACCACCGCCTGCATGGAGACACTGCAGGTCGGCTATCTGCACGCCGTCGCGGCGGCCGCCGGCTGCTCGCTGTCCCAGCCGTTTCCCGACAACGGCATCGACTGGCACGTCAGCCACAGCGCCCCCGGGCACACGGTCGACGACGAGGTCACCATCAAGGTGCAGCTCAAGGCCACCTACCAGGTGCCGCCCAACCCGCCCGGCCGCACCTTCTCCTTCACGCTCGACAACGCCCACCTGGCGAAACTCGCCCGCACACCCGTGTCGGTGCACAAGATCCTGGTCGTGATGCTGGTGCCGCGCTCCCAGGACGACTGGCTGCGCGCCGGCCACGACCGGCTCGACCTCAGGCACTGCTGCTACTGGACCAACCTCGCCGGCCAGCCGATCACCGGCCGCAGCCGCACCACCGTGCGCATACCGACCGCACGCATCTTCGACGACCGGGCCCTGTGCGAGATCATGACGCGGGTCGGGACGGGAGGGAAACCGTGACGCACCGCCCGACCGAGGAGCCACTGAGGGCCGTGCGGCCCCACCCCGTCGACTCCTGGAGCGGCCCTCCGCCCGAGCCCCGCGAGGTCGACCCGGCCGTGCTGAGCGCCCTGCTGCGCCGGCACGGCTGGCTGCGGCGCGGCGGCGCCCCCGGACGCTACGGCCGCTGGACCCCGCCCGGCCCCGGCGGCAGCGGCACGAGCCTGCTGGTGCCGGAGACCCGCGCCTTCCCCGACAGCGACGACCTGCTCGGCGAGGCCCTGCTCGCCCTGTCCCGCAGCGGCTCGCCCTCCGCCCGTGAGGTCCTCGTCTCCCTCGCCGTGCCCAGTGACGAGATCCGCTGGTGGCACGACGTCCCGGCCGGGCCCGCCGGTGCGGCGCCCTGGATCGTCGAGGACCGGCTGCGCACCGCGGCCCGCCGGATGCTCCTCGCGGCGGCACTCGCCGCACGCGCGCGGGCCGGCTATCACGGCGCCCGCCATCGACGCTCCGCCGCCGCGTCCCTGGAGAACGTCCTCGTCGGCTCCGCCGCCGACGGCCGGCTGACCGCCTTCGTGCCCGTCGCCGGCGGCCGCCCCGTGGCCGTACGCCTCCACCAGGCGCTGCACGCCGCCCGTGAGGCCATCGACTACCAGCGCGCCGCGGGCGGCATGGACGCCTTCGACGCCGCGGTCGAGGCAGGGGTGAGCCATGAGCTCACCGAGGCCCTCGTCGCTCTCGTCCGGGGCACGGAGGGCGCCCGGATCGCCGTCGCGTGGGCCCCGGCGGCCGGTGTGCCCGAGGGCTGCGCGTCCTCCGCCGAGCCCGTCGAGTTCTCGCCCGGCGACCTGCCGGTCCTGCGCGAGGCGGGCGCCCGCTATCTGCGCGAGGAACCCGCCGTGCCGGTGCGTATCACCGGAGCGGTGGTGCGGCTGCGCAGGTCCGGGCCGCGCGGCGAGGGCACCGTACGCCTGCGGGTACTGGCCGGGGCCGAGGTCCCGAACGTCCGGATCACCCTGGACGAGGAGGGCTACCGGATCGCAGGGCACGCCCACCTCGTCGGACTGCCGGTGCGGGTGCAGGGCCGGCTGGAGAGCCGGGGCGGCTTCCGGCGCCTCACCGGCGCCCACGGAGTCGTACCGGTGCAGGTCGACGACGCCGAACGGGACCGGCTGATGAAGGCGCTGCAGGAGAACGCCGGGATGGCGGCCTTCTTCGAGGATGCCTGCGGAGGAGACGAGGGGGACTGCGGGGACTGATTTCGCGGGGGGTGGTCCGGGGTCGGTACGATTCCCTATTGCGCACGCAATAGGTTTCGGGTTGCGCATCCACCTTCAGTCAGGAGAGACCGGTGTCAGACGTCCGTGTGATCATCCAGCGCGATTCCGAGCGGGAAGAACGCGTGGTGACGACGGGCACTACGGCCGCCGAGCTCTTCGCCGGCGAGCGCTCGATCATCGCCGCGCGTGTGGCCGGCGAGCTCCGGGACCTGTCGTACGCCCTGTCCGAGGGCGACGAGGTCGAGGGCGTAGAGATCTCCTCCGAGGACGGCCTGAACATCCTGCGCCACTCCACCGCGCACGTCATGGCGCAGGCCGTGCAGGAGCTCTTCCCCGAGGCCAAGCTCGGCATCGGCCCGCCCGTCAAGGACGGCTTCTACTACGACTTCGACGTCGAGAAGCCGTTCACGCCCGAGGATCTCAAGGCCGTCGAGAAGAAGATGCAGGAGATCCAGAAGCGCGGGCAGAAGTTCGCCCGCCGCGCGGTCACCGACGAGGCCGCCCGCGAGGAGCTGGCCGGCGAGCCGTACAAGCTGGAGCTGATCGGCCTCAAGGGCTCGGCGTCCTCCGACGACGGCGCGGACGTCGAGGTCGGCGCCGGTGAGCTGACGATCTACGACAACCTGGACGCCAAGACCGGCGAGCTGTGCTGGAAGGACCTCTGCCGCGGTCCCCACCTGCCCTCCACCCGGAACATCCCGGCGTTCAAGCTGATGCGCAACGCGGCCGCCTACTGGCGCGGCAGCGAGAAGAACCCCATGCTCCAGCGCATCTACGGCACCGCCTGGCCCACCAAGGACGAGCTGAAGCAGTACCTGGAGTTCCTCGCCGAGGCCGAGAAGCGCGACCACCGCAAGCTCGGCAGCGAGCTGGACCTGTTCTCCGTCCCGGAGCAGATCGGCTCCGGCCTCGCCGTCTTCCACCCCAAGGGCGGCATCATCCGCCGGGTCATGGAGGACTACTCGCGGCGCCGTCACGAGGAAGAGGGCTACGAGTTCGTCTACACCCCGCACGCCACCAAGGGGAAGCTCTTCGAGACCTCGGGCCACCTGGACTGGTACGCCGACGGCATGTACCCGCCCATGCAGCTCGACGAGGGCGTGGACTACTACCTCAAGCCCATGAACTGCCCGATGCACAACCTGATCTTCGACGCGCGCGGGCGTTCCTACCGTGAACTGCCGCTGCGCCTCTTCGAGTTCGGGACCGTGTACCGCTACGAGAAGTCGGGCGTCGTGCACGGCCTGACCCGGGCCCGCGGCTTCACGCAGGACGACGCGCACATCTACTGCACCCGCGAGCAGATGTCGGAGGAGCTCGACAAGACGCTCACCTTCGTTCTCGGCCTGCTGCGCGACTACGGCCTGACCGACTTCTACCTGGAGCTCTCCACGAAGGACCCGGAGAAGTTCGTCGGCTCGGACGAGGCCTGGGAGGAGGCGACCGAGACGCTGCGCCAGGTCGCCGAGAAGCAGGGCCTGCCCCTCGTGCCCGACCCGGGCGGCGCCGCCTTCTACGGCCCGAAGATCTCCGTCCAGACCAAGGACGCCATCGGCCGCACCTGGCAGATGTCGACGATCCAGCTCGACTTCAACCTGCCGGAGCGCTTCGACCTGGAGTACACCGGGGCGGACGGCGCCAAGCAGCGCCCCGTCATGATCCACCGTGCGCTGTTCGGCTCGATCGAGCGCTTCTTCGCGGTGCTCCTGGAGCACTACGCGGGCGCCTTCCCGGCGTGGCTTGCCCCGGTCCAGGCGGTCGGCATCCCGATCGGCGACGCGCACGTCGAGTACCTGGAGAAGTTCGCGGCGGCGGCCAAGAGCAAGGGCCTGCGCGTCGAGGTCGACTCCTCCTCCGACCGGATGCAGAAGAAGATCCGCAACGCCCAGAAGCAGAAGGTCCCCTTCATGGTCATCGCGGGCGACGAGGACATGTCCCACGGGTCCGTGTCCTTCCGCTACCGCGACGGCTCGCAGGAGAACGGCATCCCCTTCGACGAGGCCATCGCGAAGATCCAGAAGGTCGTCGAGGAGCGGGCGCAGGTCTGATCACACGGCGCACGGGCCCCCGGGGAGATCCCGGGGGCCTTTGCCGTCCCCCCAGCTCGACGCCATATGCTGCAGTGCATGACGAGTGAGCCGGAGCAGCAGCTGGGAGTGGGGACGCAGGACGCGTTCCAGCGTCTGTGGACGCCCCATCGGATGGCCTACATCCAGGGTGAGAACAAGCCGACCGGCCCGGGCGCCGGCGACGGCTGCCCCTTCTGCTCGATCCCGGCCAAGTCCGACGAGGACGGGCTGGTCGTCCGACGCGGCGAGCAGGTCTACGCCGTGCTCAACCTCTACCCGTACAACGGCGGTCACCTGATGACCGTGCCCTACCGGCACGTCGCCGACTACACGGACCTCACGGCGGGGGAGACCGCCGAACTCGGCGAACTCACCAAGCAGGCGATGACGGCCCTGCGCACGGCCTCCGGCGCGCACGGCTTCAACATCGGCATGAACCAGGGCACGGTGGCCGGCGCGGGCATCGCGGCACACCTGCACCAGCACATCGTGCCGCGCTGGGGCGGGGACACGAACTTCATGCCGGTGGTGGGACATACGCGAGTGCTGCCGCAGCTGCTGGCGGACACCCGGAAGATGCTGGCGGAGGCCTGGCCGACGAGCTGAGTCCGGCGGGGCCGGCGTTCGTCCTTCGGCACCGGCCCCTGTCGCCCGAGGCTCACGAGCCCCTACGCGTCGTAGACATCCGCCTTCTTCGGCGAAGCCTCCTGCACAGCCCCACTCAGCGCCGCCGACCGGGACCCGAACTTCTCCACATCCACCCCGTTCTCCCGCAGCACCTTCAGCGCCGCCGCATGCACCACACGCAGCACAGGAGTGGCCGCCCGCAACGCGTCGTCGGCCATGAAGCGGTGCCGCCACGGCTGGTCGGCCCAGGCATGCCGCAGACCGAACGGCTCCGGGAGCGTCAGACTGCCGCCGAGCCAGTTCAGCAGCGGCGGGTACCAGGTCAGCGGGGCCCGCGCGGCCAGCCGTACCACCTCGTCGGCGTCGATCAGGGGGAGCTTCACGGTGCGGGTCTCCCAGAACCGGAGAGCCTTCTGCACCGCCTTCTCCTTGGCCGCCGGCTTCTCGTTGAACAGCGGGTTGACCGGCCCCAGGGCGTGCCCGGTGACCTCGATGCGCAGGGTGTCGTGCAGCACGGTCACCGTGATCAGCATCGTGATCACCAGATGGCCGTCCCAGAGGGTCCACTGCACGCCGAGGTAGTGCCGGTCGCCGCTGCCGAACTGCTGCTTGTTGCAGATGTCCTGTATGGCGTGCGTCCGGACCGTGTACGCGTCGACGTCCGTGCCGCTCGGCCGGGACACCTCCGCCGCCTTCTCGCCGATCGGGGTGACGATCCAGTGCGTGATGGACGGCTTGGGGAAGCCGCCGGTGTTGATGGACGTGCGCTCCAGCATGCCCAGGCCGCCCTGGATCGCCACGATGACGTCCCAGCTCCGGAAGGGGTGGAACTCCTTGTCCGGATCGGCGGAGACCAGCTCCTCGGCCAGCTGCCAGCTGCCCCACCGCGTGCCCATGCCGAGTATGCCCTTGGGGCCGGCGTAGAAGACCGAGTTGGACCGCTGCTCGGCACCGAGGCGGGCCAGCTCCTTGCGCACCTGCTCGGCCGCGTCGCCCGGGTTGCCCGGAACGGCCTCGGGGATCTTGGCGCCCACGCCGCCGCCCGACAGCAGGCTCGACCAGCGCTCCCGCAGGTCACGGGCGGTCCGCTCGCAGATCTGCTTGGCCCAGAACCAGCCGACGACGGGCATGATGATCGCCGCGCGCCCGTACAGGGCCCAGAATCCCGTGAAGGGCATCTTGATCAGGAACAGCACGGCAAGCGCGCCCACCGCGACCAGCAGGGTCGTGGCGAGGGCACCGGCGCGCTTGTCCTCGCGCTTGGCCATGGTGGTGCGCAGCGTGAACACCAGCAGCCACACGAGGAAGCCCGGCAGGAAGAGCACCCCGCAGATGACCGTGATCGCCGAGAGCCAGTTGTCGCGGTCGCGGCGGATGCGGTGCGCCGCCAGGCAGTGCTCCACGACGACCTGGGGTTCGATGCCGAAGGACTGGATGACGGGCGCGCGCCCGGCACCCAGCATCCGGTCGATGATGGCGCGGGAAAAGGCCTCGCCGAACCTGGGGCGGAAGATCTTCGCCCAGGGACGCGGCGGTTTCACCTTCGACTGGTGCCACTCGTTGTCGGCGTTCAAGATCTTGGTGACCTCGTCGTCCCGGTACGCCGCCGCGGCCAGTGCGTAGGTCGCCGCCGTCTGCCCAGCCGAACCCGCCAAAGGCACCTGGGCCCCTGGGCTGAAGTCGAATCCGTCTGTCACTGCCGCCCCCATCGCTGCCGCATCCGCATCTGCGGCCTTCCCGACTTCCGCGCTCCGCACACCTGTTGATCAGGTCATCAGCGTATCCGCACGCACCGACATCCGTCGGCGGGCGGCTGTCAAGCCGCCCGCCGGTGCGGAGGGAAGCCCTCATGAGGGCCACTTGGTGGCGCCGGGCGCGAACTACGAGGCCTTGCGCTCCTCTTCACGCACCCGGTCCGCGACCTGCTGCGGCATCGGCTCGTGCCGTGCGTACCGACGGCTGAACCCCGCTGTGCCGTGCGCCATCGACCGCAGGTCGATCGCGTACCGGCCGATCTCGATCTCGGGCACCTCGGCCCGGATCATGGTGCGCCCGCCGGGTGTCTGCTCGGTGCCGAGCACCCGGCCGCGCCGCCCCGACAGGTCGCTCATCACGGCGCCCACGAAGTCGTCGCCGACCAGCACCGACACCTCGGCCACCGGCTCCAGCAGATGGATCGTCGTGTCGGCGGCGGCCTCCCGCAGCGCGAGCGCCCCGGCCGTCTGGAAGGCGGCGTCGGAGGAGTCCACCGAGTGCGCCTTGCCGTCCAGGAGGGTCACCCGTACGTCGATGAGCGGGTATCCGGCCGCTACTCCCTTGGCCGCCTGGGCCCGTATGCCCTTCTCCACCGACGGGATGAACTGCCGGGGCACCGCGCCGCCCACGACCTTGTCGACGAACTCGATGCCGGAGCCGCCCGGCAGGGGCTCGACCTCGATCTCGCAGATCGCGAACTGCCCGTGCCCGCCGGACTGCTTGACGTGCCGGCCGCGTCCGCCCGACTTGGCCGCGAAGGTCTCGCGCAGGGACACCTTGTGCGGCACGACGTCGACCTGGACGCCGTACCGGCTGCGCAGCCGCTCCAGGGCCACGTCGGCGTGCGCCTCGCCGAGGCACCACAGGACCACCTGGTGGGTGTCCTGGTTCTGTTCGAGCCGCATCGTCGGGTCCTCGGCCACCAGCCGGGCCAGGCCCTGGGAGAGTTTGTCCTCGTCCGGCTTGCTGTGCGCCTGGATGGCCAGCGGCAGCAGCGGGTCGGGCATCTGCCACGGCTCCATGAGCAGCGGATCGTCCTTGGCGGACAGGGTGTCGCCGGTCTCGGCGCGGCTCAGCTTGGCCACGCACGCCAGGTCGCCCGCGATGACGTGCGACACCGGGCGCTGCTGCTTGCCGAACGGCGTGGACAGGGCGCCGATCCGCTCGTCGACGTCGTGGTCCTCGTGCCCGCGGTCGGCCAGTCCGTGCCCGGAGACGTGGACCGTCTGGTCGGCGCGCAGGGTGCCGGAGAAGAGGCGGATCAGCGACAGCCGGCCGACGTACGGGTCGGAGGAGGTCTTCACGACCTCCGCGACCAGCGGCGCGTCCGGGTCGCAGGGCCTGAGCTCGCGCGGCTTGCCGTCGATCGTGGTCACCCGCACCGTCTCGTGCTCCAGCGGCGTCGGGAAGCCCCGTGTGATCAGCTCCAGCACCTCCACCGTGCCGAGCCCCTGCCGGGCGCCGTCGGACGCGGGGGCGGCGGCAAGGACGGGGAAGAAGACCCCGCGCGCGACGGCCCGTTCCAGGTCCTCGATGAGGGTTTTGACGTCGACCTGTTCCCCGCCGAGATAGCGGTCCATGAGGGTCTCGTCCTCGCTCTCCGCGATGATCCCCTCGATCAGCCGGTTGCGGGCCTCCTCGATCAGCGGCAGCTCGTCCTCTCCCGGCTCCGACTCCTTGCGCTCGCCGGTCGAGTAGTCGAACAGCTTCTGCGACAGCAGCCCGATCAGCCCGGTCACGGGCGCGTGCCCGTCGGGCGCCTGCGGGCCGTGCAGCGGCAGGTAGAGGGGCAGGACCGCGTCGGGATCGTCCGCGCCGAAGGCCTCCGCGCAGATCCGCGTCATCTCCTCGAAGTCGGCGCGCGCCGCCTCCAGGTGTGTGACGACGATGGCCCGGGGCATGCCCACGGCCGCGCACTCCTCCCACACCATGCGGGTCGAGCCGTCCACGCCGTCCGAGGCCGAGACGACGAAGAGGGCCGCGTCCGCCGCTCGCAGACCGGCCCTGAGCTCACCGACGAAGTCGGCGTATCCGGGGGTGTCGAGAACATTGACCTTGATGCCGTCCCACTCGACGGGCACCAGGGAGAGCTGCACCGAGCGCTGCTGCCGGTGCTCGATCTCGTCGTAGTCGGAGACGGTGCCGCCGTCCTCCACACGGCCCGCCCGGTTCACCGCCCCCGCTGTGAGCGCGAGGGCTTCCACCAAGGTGGTCTTGCCCGATCCGGAGTGGCCGACCAGCACCACATTCCGTACGGACTGAGGGTGGTCGGCCGCTAGCGCCCTGCCGGCGGCCCCAGGGTGTGTCTGTCCTTTGTCGCCCATGATCCTGCCTCCCGTGCACGGTGAGGTCACTGTGGGCGCGGACACGCGGGATCCGCGTGCATGGCGGCTCCGGCGACGCCCGCGGTTATTCGAGCTTTCCACTCCCGTCACGGTGCGTCCATACGAAGGACGCGATCGCGCCGCCCACCAGCGGCTCGCCGGATCCCCCGAAGGGGTCCGGGTGCCCGCCCCTCACCCGCACGCGCGCGTGGCTACGATGGGCCAGCCGGTGGCCAGCAGGGGCCATGCGGCGACACCGACCCTCGGGAAGGCCATGCTGAACAAGTACGCGCGTGCATTCTTCACGCGTGTCCTCACACCGTTCGCCGCGTTTCTCATCCGGCTGGGCGTCAGCCCCGACGCCGTCACGCTCATCGGCACCGCCGGTGTGGTCGCGGGCGCGCTGGTCTTCTACCCCATGGGCGAGTTCTTCTGGGGCACGGTCGTGATCACACTCTTCGTCTTCTCGGACCTCGTCGACGGAAACATGGCGCGCCAGCTCGGCCGCTCCAGCCGCTGGGGCGCCTTCCTGGACTCCACGCTCGACCGGGTCGCCGACGGCGCGATCTTCGCCGGCTTCATCCTCTGGTACGCCGGGGGCGGCGACGACCTCGTGCTGTGCGCCGTCTCGATCTTCTGCCTGGCCAGCGGCCAGGTGGTGTCGTACACCAAGGCCCGCGGTGAGTCGATCGGTCTGCCGGTCGCCGTCAACGGGCTCGTAGAGCGGGCCGAGCGGCTGGTGATCTCGCTGGTCGCGGCCGGGCTCGCGGGCCTGCACGCGTTCGGTGTGCCCGGCATCCAGTACCTGCTGCCCGTCGCCCTGTGGATCGTCGCCGTGGGCAGCCTCGTCACGCTGATCCAGCGGGTCGTCACGGTCCGCCGGGAGTCCGCCGAGGCCGAGGCGGCCGCGCAGGACAATGAGGGCAAGCAGCACAACGCCTCTCACGGGAGCGAGGCGGCCACGTGAGCGCACAGGACCGGCTGACGGACGCGCTGTACGGCCTCGGCTGGAGCACCGTCAGGAAGCTCCCCGAGCCGGTCGCCGTACGGCTCGGGCGCACCATCGCCGATCTCGCCTGGAAGCAGCGCGGCAAGGGCGTACGGCGCCTGGAGAGCAACTACGCGCGCGTGGTGCCCGACGCGGGCCCCGAGCGGCTGGCCGAGCTCTCCCGCGCGGGCATGCGCTCCTACCTGCGCTACTGGATGGAGTCCTTCCGGCTCCCCGCCTGGAGCAAGGAGCGGATCAAGAGCGGCTTCGCCGTCAAGGACATCCACTACGTCACCGAGGGCATGGCATCCGGCAAGGGCGTCGTACTCGCCCTGCCGCACCTGGGCAACTGGGACCTCGCCGGCGCCTGGGTCACCACCGAGCTGGGCATCCCGTTCACGACGGTGGCCGAGCGCCTGAAGCCGGAGACGCTCTACGACCGGTTCGTCGCCTACCGCGAGGGCCTCGGTATGGAGGTCCTGCCGCACAGCGGCGGCACCGCCTTCGGCACCCTGGCCCGGCGGCTGCGCGACGGCGGTCTGGTCTGCCTGGTCGCCGACCGCGACCTGTCCGCCTCCGGCGTCGAGGTCGACTTCTTCGGCGACACCGCCAGGATGCCGGCCGGACCGGCCCTGCTCGCCCAGCAGACGGGCGCCCTGCTGCTTCCCGTCACGCTCTGGTACGACGACTCGCCCGTGATGCGGGGCCGCGTCCACCCGGCGGTCGAGGTGCCCGAGTCAGGCACGCGCGCCGAGAGGACGTCTGTGATGACACAGGCGCTGGCCGACGCCTTCGCCACGGGGATCGCCGACCATCCGGAGGACTGGCACATGCTGCAGCGCTTGTGGCTCGCGGACCTCGATCCAGCGAAGGGATCCACGTGAGGATCGGCATCGTCTGCCCGTACTCCTGGGACGTACCGGGCGGCGTCCAGTTCCATATCCGTGATCTGGCCGAATACTTCATCCGCCTCGGCCACGAGGTGTCCGTCCTCGCCCCGGCGGACGACGACACCCCGCTGCCTCCGTACGTCGTCTCGGCCGGGCGCGCGGTGCCGGTGCCGTACAACGGCTCGGTGGCCCGGCTGAACTTCGGCTTCCTCTCGGCGGCCCGGGTGCGCCGGTGGCTGCACGACGGCGCGTTCGACGTGATCCACATCCATGAGCCGACCTCGCCCTCGCTGGGCCTGCTGGCCTGCTGGGCGGCCCAGGGACCGATCGTCGCCACGTTCCACACGTCCAACCCGCGCTCCCGGGCCATGATCGCCGCGTACTCGATCCTCCAGGCCGCCCTGGAGAAGATCAGCGCGCGGATCGCGGTGAGCGAGTACGCCCGGCGCACGCTGGTGGAACACCTCGGCGGGGACGCGGTGGTGATCCCGAACGGCGTGGACGTCGACTTCTTCGCCGAGGCCGAGCCCAAGGCCGAGTGGCAGGGCGACACGATCGGCTTCGTCGGGCGCATCGACGAGCCCCGCAAGGGACTGCCGGTCCTCATGAAGGCCCTGCCGAAGATCCTCGCCGCGCGTCCGCAGACCCGGCTGCTGGTCGCCGGGCGCGGCGACGAGGTGGAGGCGGTGGAGACACTCCCGGCCGAGCTGCGCTCCCGCGTCGAGTTCCTCGGCATGGTCAGCGACGAGGACAAGGCGCGCTTCCTGCGCAGCGTCGACCTGTACATCGCGCCCAACACCGGCGGCGAGAGCTTCGGCATCATCCTGGTCGAGGCCATGTCCGCCGGCGCCCCCGTCCTCGCCTCCGACCTGGACGCCTTCGCGCAGGTCCTGGACCGGGGGGCGGCCGGCGAGCTGTTCCCGAACGAGGACGCCGACGCCCTCGCCGACGCGGCCGTCCGGCTGCTGGAGGACCCGGCGCGGCTCGCGGAGCTGCGGGAGCGGGGGAGCGCCCATGTACGGCGCTTCGACTGGTCGACGGTCGGTGCGGACATCCTGTCCGTGTACGAGACGGTGACGGCGGGCGCGGCGGCGGTGGCCGAGGACGAGCGGGTGACGGGGTTGCGGGCCAGGCTGGGGTTCGCCCGGGACTGAGGCCGGACGGACTGATTCCTGTCGGGCCGAGCCGAAGGGCGGCTCGGCCGGGGCGGGGTGAACCGAGAGGCCGGTCGGCCCGCTAGCCTTGCCGCCCGTGACCACCACTCTCATCTGGATCGCCGTCGCCCTGGTCGCGATCGGGCTGTATCTGAGCTGGACCGCCGGCCGGCTCGACCGTCTCCACGCCCGGATCGACGCCGCCCGGGCCGCCCTGGACGCGCAGTTGCTGCGCCGGGCCTCGGTGGCGCAGGAACTGGCCACGTCAGGGGTCCTGGATCCGGCCGCCTCGATCGTGCTCTACGAGGCCGCGCACGCCGCCCGGCAGGCGGAGGAGGAACAGCGGGAGGTCGCCGAGAGTGAGCTGAGCCAGGCGCTGCGGGCCGTGTTCGCCGAGTCCGGGCAGGTGGAGGCGGTACGCGAGGCGCCTGGGGGAGAGGAGGCGGCCCGGGAGCTCACCGAGGCCGTACGCAGGGTCCCGATGGCCCGGCGCTTCCACAACGACGCCGTACGGGCGGCCCGGGCCCTGCGCCGGCACCGCAAGGTGCGCTGGTTCCGCCTGGCCGGCCACGCCCCGTTCCCTCTGGCCTTCGAAATGGACGACGAGCCTCCGGCGGCGCTGGTGGATCGGGCCGCCTGACCTTTCTGCTGTCCGCAGGGTTAAAGAATCGGCTTGTTTCTGCTCATCACCAAACCGCCCTCATTCGCAGCGGCACGAAAATCATTGCGTGGCTCGGTGAAAGTGGGTTAACGTCTTGGCGGCCAGCCTGACCAGCATGGCCGGGCAGCGTGCCGGAGGGGACCGAAGGGGCAGTGATGCCTCGACGGACCGGGCGCTCCCTAGGTGCTCTTATTCGTGCGGGGGAAATCAAAATGCGGACGTCTGTACTGCTGCGCTGCCGAGTGCGTCTTCAGCCCGTGGCGCGGTAGGCATGTGTCTTTCCCAGTGACGCTTCAGCGTTTTTCGGACTGGCTGTTTTCTCTGGACTTCGTATTTCCGAGTTCTTGAGGCCGCCGTCTGATTCAGGGTTTTCAACTGCGCGTCTGCGTATCACTCAACGGTGGCGTACGAGGTGCCGCGACGACCGGCGGCGACGTACCCGTCCACCTGCGCCTGCTTCGCCGTGGCCGCTGCCCGTCCGCCGGGCGTCGGCAGCCGCGTTCCCCTGCCCCGCCCTCCTTATGTGACGGGCTGCCCGTATGTGGCGGCAGAAAGGTTTCTTTACATCCATGAACAGCAAGCACATCGCTTCCGCACGTATGGGGCGGATCATGACGCGCGGCCTCGTGACCGCAACCGCCCTCGCGGCCGTGACAGGCGCTGTCGCGCCGGGAGCGGTCGCCGACAGTGCTCCGGACGTTGCGGCAGCGGATGTCGTGGCCCGTGCGGCGGGCATCGGGACAACCGACGCCCAGCGTGTCGAGGCCGCGGCCGTGGTGCGTCTCGACCCGACCGCCGAGGTGCTCCTGCTCAGCGACTACGACTTCATCCACGCTCTGTGGCAGAAGGCCAGCGACTCGGGCGAGAGACTGGATACGGTGCGCACCGCCGCCGAGCAGGCGATGGCCAGCACGGATGCCCAAGACCACGTGAGCTTCATCGTGACCGGCGTTCACGAGGCGTACCGGCTCGACCAGCAGCGGGAGCGGGAGAAGGCCGAGGCCGAGCGGGCGGCTCGGTTGGCCAAGTCCCAGGTCCTGCTCACCATCGGCATCCCCAGCACCCCCGAACTGCTCGCCCTCAGCGACGACAATTTCATCCGGGCCGTCGCCAAGCACGAGGCGTCCGGTCCCGAGGTGCGGGCCGCGGCACTGCAGGCGCTGGTCGGTGAGCCGGAGGACTGGCGGGAGTTCATCGTCAACGGCGCCCGCGAGGCGCACAAGCGGGACGTGGCCAAGGAACTCGAGGACCTCGCCGAGAAGGACCGCCTGGAGGCCGAGCGCCGCAAGGAGCTCGCCGCCCGCAAGAACGCCGCGGCCCTGTTCCGTATCACTCCCTCCGAGGCCATGCTCGGGCTGAGTGACGACAATTTCATCCGCGAGCTGCTGCGCCTGGCCGCCGCCGACCTGCACGGCACCGAGCTGTATGCCGAAGGCCAGCGGGCCACCCGCAGCTCCGACCCGGCCGTGTGGAAGGCGTACATCCACACCGGCGCCGACGCCGCGTACAAGCGCGACGACGAGAACCGGCGCAAGAAGCTCGCCGAGGCGAACCGCAAGCTCGCCCTCCAGATACAGGCCGCCGCCGAGAACGGCGGAGTCAACCCCAACCTGGCCGCCGCTGCCAAGAAGGCCCTGGCCGGCAGCGATGACGACGTCGCCGTCTTCCTGAAAGCGGACACCCAGTACCGGCTCAAGCGCCAGTCCCTCAGGGCGTGGGGAGACGGTGAGTACGCGCGGCAGTCCAACACGAACGGCGGGAAGGTCGTTCTCAACGACACGCTCAGGAGCAGCAGCGCACTGGCCGACCGCGAGGACGCCACCTGGGTCATCGTGCCCTCCCTCGCGAGCCAGCCCGGCTGCTATTCCTTCGAGTCTGCGCGCAAGTCCGGCTACTACCTGAGGAGCGGCAAGGCCGAGCGGAACGGACTGCGTGTGGAGATCGCCGCGGACGACCGGAGCGCCGCGTTCCGGAAGAGTGCCACGTGGTGCACCCGGCCCTTCCCTGCGCGGCCGCTGCCCACTCCGCTCAACGGTGTGTCCTTCACGCAGGCCGCCGGTAGCGGCGTGAACTGGCTCGCTCCCACGACGACGGAGGTATACGCCCGGTCCGACTTCTCCTTCCCCCTGCCCGGTGGGGTGCCAGGCGAAGCCCAGCCCGTGCGCCCGGCGGCCTGGCGCATCGCCGCACCGCTGGCGCCCTGACGAGACACCGAAGCGATGCCGGCGCCGGTGCGCCGACGCCGGCGTCGCGCGCGAACGAACTCGGGACGACGAACGACGGTGCACGTACCCGCCAAGGGGAGAGGGCAGCAGTGGTGGCAGATTCCGCCGGTCACGGCGTGAGACGTCAGAGATGGGCCGTGTCCGCGCTGGTGGTCGGGGTGCTGGCCGGTGGATGCGGGCTCCTGCACACGGCGCCCGCCCGGGCGCACACAGCGGTGCCGGCCGCCGACCCGGGCGACCCGTCGTCGATGGTGGTCGCCGCCGCGGCGGACGAGGCGCGGGAGCGTGTGCTGCGGCTGGCCAAGTCGGGTCTGCCCGCGGAGATCCGTACGTCGGCGTGGAACGCGCTGCGCAGTACGCGGGGCGACGCCGCGATCGCGGAGTGGCTGGCGCCCGGGGGCGGTTACGACGCGGCGAAGCAGCGCCTGCGTGACGCGCGGTCACGCAACCGGGCGTTCTGCGAGCGGGTGGTGAGCACGCATCCGGCGGCGTTCTCCCCGCAGGTCCGATCGGCTGCCGAGCGGGCGCTGAAGGGCACCGACGCCGATCGGGCCGCGTTCGTGAAGACCGGTTACGCCGAGGCGCAGCAGCGCGACCGCGTGATGCGGGAGGCTGATGCGCAGCACCGTCTGGAGGTGGCCGAGAAGGACCGTGCCTTCGTGTGGGCGGTCGCGGAGGGCGATCCGGGCGAACAGGTGCGGGTGGCGGCGCGGTGGGCGCTGCGCCCCGGCTCCACGGACGCGGACGTCGCGGAGTTCTTCGGCTACGGCTGGGCGACCGGCGCGGCGCTGGACGTGGAGGCGTACCGGCTTCGGGTGGCGGACGGGGAGGTGCGGCGCCAGCACGTGCTGTCGTTGCTGATCGCGCAGGCGGTGGCCGCCGAGGAGGCGTTGAAGTCGTCGGCCGACGCGGCGAGGGCGCGTGCCGAGGCCGAGCTGGCCTGGCAGGCGGTCACCGAGCACGCGGACGGCGCGCAGAAGGCTTGGCTGGCCGAGCAGGAGGCGGCCAGGGCGCAGGCGGAGAGCTGGCAGAACATCGCCCGGCTGTCCAAGGAGAGCGCGGACGCCATCTGGGAGAAGATCACCGCGCCGGCCGAGACCCGGCAGGGCGACTGGGCCACTGAGCAGACGGAGGCCGCCCTGACGGCGGCCTTCTGGAAGGACATGGCAGACCGGGCCCGGGACAGCGAGAACCGCGTCAAGGGCTGACGCCGCGGGCCCCGCGCACACCGCGCGGGGCCCGCCCACCGGACCGACGGCCGTACGGAAGCCGCCCATTGCTGCCGGCTTCGCCGCCGAGGTCCCGATCACCCCTGCCCGCGTATTGAGGGCAGGGGCTTGTTTTTGCCGAATCCCTTTGGCCTGTCCACTTATTGAAGGAGTTCCCGTGAGGGGAAGATTCCGGCCGAGAGCCGGAACATTACGCTGGCGTGTGCCCGGAATGATGGGCAAGGCGGTGTCCACCGTCATGGCCCTGGCTGTCCTCGGTGGTGTCGCCGGGGAAGCCGGTGCTGTCACACCGGAGAAGTCCAGCCACCGGGTCGAACTGACTCGGATTCTGGCCGGATTACCGAAGACGGCGACGGACCCGGCGCCGGCACATTCCGCTCTGGACGAGATCAGTGCGGACCGCGACCGGCAATTAGTGGAGGACTTCGCGGAGTTCGACGAGGAGGAGGAAGTCCGCGAAGCCGCCAAGAAGGCGTTGGAGAGTACGGATCCCCATGCGATCCGGGACTTCCTCGAGCGCGGTGAGGCCGAGGCGCGGCAGCGCGCCAAGGACAAGAGGGACGCGGCCGATGTCGCCAACCGCCGCCAGATCGAGGCGATGCGCGGCACGGGCGGCCCCTTCTTCAACGCGGAGGTCGAGCGGGTTCTGAAGGGCACGGCCCGCGACCGCGCCGATTTCCTGGCCTTCGGCGCCGAGATCGCGCGGCAGCGGGACAAGGCGACGGAGCAGAACGACAAGGAACGCGCGGCGGAGAACCGCAAGCGGGTCGAGATGCTCGTCGCGGTCGGCGGCCCGGCGGTGAAGGGTGCCGCGCAGGCCGCCCTGGCCACGGGCGACGACAAGGTGATCGCCGAGTTCCTGGACAAGGGCTATCCGGTCGCTGCGCAGAAGGACGCGGATGACCGGGCCGCGCACGAGAAGGCGCAGCAGGAGGCGCTGGAGGCGGCGGAGCGGCTGCGCGAGCTGGCGGAGAAGGCGGCCACCGCCGCCGAGGCCCGTACCAAGCTGATCGCCGCGCACGGCAACGCGGTGAAGGAGCTCAAGACCGCCTCGAACGCGATGAGCGCGGCGGCCGCGCAGTCCCGCGAGGCCGACCGGATGCTCGCCGCCGACCGGGCCGGCAAGCGCCTGTCAGACTACGGGCCTGTCAAGACCGAGATCGCCCGGCAGGTCGGTATCGCCGAGGATGCGGCCAAGCAGGCGCAGGTGGCGGCGGGCAAGGCCAAGGTGCAGGCCGATGTCCTGGTCGAGACGGGGCTTACCCACGGCGTTCAGTGGTCGGAGGTCGCCTCCGGTATCGCGGCCGCGGCGGACGCGGCGGCCAAGGCGGCGGCGACCGCGCAGCACGCGGTGGACGCATCGGCTGCCGACGCCGCCGGGCTGAACTCCAAGAACCAGGCCGAGCTGCACGCGCGGCAGGCCGCCAAATGGCGGGAGAACGCCGAGCAGCACGCGAAGGCGGCGGCCCGGCTCGCCGAGGCGGCGGCCAAGCAGGCGAAGATCGCGGCGGACGCGGCGGCCAAGTCCCGCCAGGCCAGGATCGAGGCCGAGCAGGCCGAGAAGGAGGCGTGGGACCACGCCCAGAAGACGCGCGCCGCGCGGATCGAGGCGCAGCGCCAGGCCAGGATCGCGTCCGAGCAGCGGGCGATCGCCGAGCGTGAGCGCGACCTGGCGGCGGCCGCACGCGCGCGGGCCGAACGCGAACGCGATGTGGCCGCTCAGGCACGTGCGCGTGCCGAGGCCGAAGCACGGACCGCCTCGGCCAAGCGGGCCGACGCGCAGGCCGCCGCGGCCGTGGCGGCCGAGAAGCGGGCCACCGCGCAGACCCAGGAGGGCATCGCCGCCAAGGCCGACGAGCTGGCCAGGGGCGAGGAGACCAAGGCCCGCAACGCCCGGAACAAAGCGGTGGAGGCCGAACGCGACCACAAGGCGGAAGAGGCCCGGGCCAAGGCGACCGAAGCACTGGCCGCCAAGGCGAAGGGCACCGAGCACGCCGAGACCGCGCGCACGGCGGCCACCGAGGCACGATCCGCCGCGGACGCGGCCGGAACGGCTGCCGGTACGGCCCGCGGCGCGGCCGATCAGGCGTCCTCGGCAGCGGTGCGTTCACGTTCGGCGGCCATCGAGGCCGCCGGTGCGGCCGCGCGGGCGCGGGCTGCGGCCAGTGAAGCCACCGCGCACGCCGCGCGGGCCAACGCCGCCGCCAACAAGGCCGAAGCCGCCGCGTTCGCGGCGAACGCGGCGGCGAGCAAGGCGGAGTCCGAGGCCGCGGCCACGCGCGCGGCGACTCAGCGGGCCAATGCCAAGGCGGCCGAGGCCACAGCGCAGGAGGCCCGGGCCGGCATCGCCGCCCACGAGGCCTCCCGGCTCGCCGGGCTGGCCGCCATCCATGCCAACCAGTCCCTTCAGGCGGCCAACCGCACCCGGGAGGAAGCCGACGGCGCCACCAGGGAAGCGGCGATGGCCCGCCTGCAGTCCACCATCGCCGTCCAGTCCGCCACCTCTGCCCGTACCACCGCCGCAGGTATCGCCGACCCGGCCAACACCGCCATCCAGCTCACCGCGCCGTTCACCGGCACGGACGTGAACGCCGACTTCGCCGCGGAGGTGGCCCGAGCCGCCCAGGCGATGGGCCAGGAGGAGGTCACCAAGGCCGAGGCCAGAGCGACGGAGGCGATCAAGGCCGCCGAAGCCGCCGAAGCCGCCGCCGCACGTGCCAACGCCGAGGTGGGCCCCGCGTTCAAGGCAGCGGCAGCGGCGGCGCGTTCCTCCGCGGACGCGGCACGCTCCTCCGTGGCCGCGATGAAGTCCGCGGCCCAGGCCGCCGAGGACGGAGCCAAGGCCCGAGCCGCGGCGGCACGGGCCAACGAGGCCGACGCCCAGGCGCAGGCCGACGCGAAGCTCGCCCGCCAGGCCGCCGACCAGGCCTTCGCGGACGCGGCAGCGGCCCGCAGCGCCGCCACCCAGGCCGAGGCCGAGGCCGCACGCGCCCGTGGAGCCGCCACCGACGCGGAGAACCAGGCCGCGGCCGCGGGCAGCGCCGCCAGCCTGGCCGAGAAGGAAGCGAGCCTCGCCCAGGGCGCGGCCACCCGGGCGGAGAAGGACGCCGCCGACGCCGACAAGCTCGCCACCTCCGCCGAGGAACACGCCAAGTCGGCCGAGACCGCCGCCAAGAACGCCGGCACCTACGCCAAGGAAGCCGACGAGGCGGCCAGACGGGCCGAGGAGTACCAGCGCGAGCTCGAGCGCAAGGAGCGCGAGGAGGCTGCCAAGTCCGGTAAGGAGGCCTCCGGCGGTGACCTGACGGAGGCGGAGCGCAAAGCCCTGGAAGCCGCGGGCATCAGCGTGGCGGAGTACGAAGCGGCCCGCGCCCTGGCGCAGAAGGACCTGCTGGATTACCTGAGGGAGAACGGCGCCGAACTCCTCGTGGAACTGGCCGCCGAGGAGATCAAGGAGTGCTGGGACGACCCGGATATACCGACCTGTCTGTGGGCGGTCGTAACCAACCTGCCCTGGGCGAAGGCCGCCAAGCTGGTCGGCAAGCTGCCACAGCTCGCCAAGATCATCTGGGGCATCAACGGCTTCCTCGACAAGACGGCCAAGGCGAGGAAGCTCGTCGACAAGGGCGAGAAGGTCCTCGAGCGGGTCAAGGCGGTCCTCTGCGACACCAAGCCCAAGCCCAGGTCTTTGCAGAAGCCCATGTCCAAGTCGGCCCCGAGGGCCTCAACGGCCGCTGCCCTCTCGGGAGGGGGAGGTTTTGACGGCTGGGCCGGCTGGGACGGCTGGGACGACTGCGAGTTCATCCCCACTGGCCAGAACCTCCCCGAGAACGGCATCGAGGTCGCCCTCGACACGCTCGCGCTGAGGAACCTGCGGGACTACCACTTCGAGGGCGGAAGGATGGTCTCCGACCAGAAGGGGCTGTTCAACTCCAACCTCACACTCGGGGACCTGAGGGCCGTCTTTGTCGGGGCGATGACGGACCAGGGCGGGTGGAAGCACGCGAACGGCGGCGCCAACTACCGTGAGAAGAACGTCTGCCTCGACCCGAAGAAGAAGTTCGGCAAGTCCTCCAGGCAGAGCGGAGAGCGGGAAACCCACTGCCTCACCATCGTGGTGAGCGTGCACGGGGATCTGGTGACGATGTACCCGATTCCTCCGACACCCTGAAACGAGAGAAGAGAGCCAGCATGGGTCTGGGAATGCGCAGACTGAACCGCGCGCAGGATGTCGTCGAGGAGTTCGGTGACGACGTGGAGGACTCGTTCCTCGCGTTGTGCGCGCGAGCGCCGGAGAGCAGCCTGCGGCGGGGCATCTCGCCGTACGACCTGACGATGTTCAACACTCCCCAGTTGGAGCGCCTTGTGGTGGAGCTCGAAGAGCTGCGAGAGGAGGAGAAGACCTCTGTGGTGAGGCGTGTCATCGAGGAGGCCCACCAGGCGATCCGCCGCTCGGGCTACCTGCTCTTCATCGGGGATTAGTCGCGCCCTCCGTAGTCGAGGGTGCCGGGCCGGGGGCGGGGCCCGGATGGGCATCAAGCAGGCAAGAAGGCGGGGAGACGAGAATGCGCACATATTCACGCTGCCGAGCTGCTGGCCATGGCTGACGGATTCATCCGCTGGTACAGGGAGTCGGGGGCCACGTCGGTCTTCGCCGAACAGGTGCAGCTCTTCGAGGCACACGGCATCGGGCTCGTGCACCCGGTAAGAGGTGCAGCCGTGGTGCTCGACGTCGAGGGGGACCAGGTTCTCATGCGTCCGGAGGAGCTGGGTCACCTCTTGGGCCTGCGCATCTCGTCCATCACGATGGAATGGTGGTTCTCTGCGGATATCGACGTCGTCGACTCCTACTCGTATGAACCGCTTGGTTGCGAGATCCAGACGCTCTGGCTGGACGGCCTCACACGGGAGCAGGCCGACGCGGTCGAGACAGCCGTCGTCGCGGCGGCTACGGGGCTTCCGACGCCGACCCGCGCCGTGATCGTCGATCGGCGGGGAGAAGGCGACCCTGATGACTGGGACTCGGCCGTGCTCTACGAAGGGGAGAGCTTGCCAGTGGTCCGGGACCGGATGTTGGTGCGCGAACCGCTCACGGACAGGCTCCTGAGGTCGTCGCAGGAGCTGAAGAGTGAGGAAATCGGGGCAGGTCTGACCCTGCTCTCTCTCGCCCGTCAGATCTGACCCTCGGCCGTTCTGCCCCGCGGCGGCCCCCCGGAGGAAGGCCCCGCTGGACTCACCACGTCCGGCGGGGCCTGCCGAGCGCGCACGGCCCAAGAGCCTTACACCGAGGTGACCGGCCCTTGGTGAACCGCCGCTCACCGAAAAGAATCCACCGGCTTCCCATTGGCCCTTGCTGTGGCCTGGTCCCCTCACGTTTCCTCGGTGCTGCACAAAACCCCTCTTTCCCAGCAGCGAGGTCACCCGTGTCCATCTCCGAAAACCAGGCTCCCGAGACCGGCACCGCCCGTGTGAAGCGCGGCATGGCCGAGCAGCTCAAGGGCGGCGTCATCATGGACGTCGTCACGCCGGAGCAGGCGAAGATCGCCGAGGACGCGGGCGCCGTCGCCGTCATGGCCCTGGAGCGGGTCCCGGCCGACATCCGCAAGGACGGCGGCGTGGCCCGCATGTCCGACCCGGACATGATCGAGGGCATCATCGAGGCCGTCTCCATCCCGGTCATGGCCAAGTCCCGTATCGGCCACTTCGTCGAGGCCCAGGTCCTGCAGTCCCTCGGCGTGGACTACATCGACGAGTCCGAGGTCCTCACCCCGGCCGACGAGGTCAACCACAGCGACAAGTTCGCCTTCACCACCCCCTTCGTCTGCGGCGCCACCAACCTGGGCGAGGCCCTGCGCCGCATCGCCGAGGGCGCCGCGATGATCCGCTCCAAGGGCGAGGCCGGCACCGGCAACGTCGTCGAGGCCGTCCGCCACCTGCGCCAGATCAAGAACGAGATCGCCCGCCTGCGCGGCTACGACAACAACGAGCTGTACGCCGCCGCCAAGGACCTGCGCGCCCCGTACGAGCTGGTCAAGGAGGTCTCCGAGTTGGGCAAGCTCCCGGTCGTGCTGTTCTCCGCCGGCGGCGTCGCCACCCCGGCCGACGCGGCCCTGATGCGCCAGCTCGGCGCCGAGGGCGTCTTCGTCGGCTCCGGCATCTTCAAGTCCGGCGACCCGGCCAAGCGCGCCGCCGCCATCGTGAAGGCCACAACCTTCTACGACGACCCGAAGATCGTCGCCGACGCGTCCCGCAACCTCGGCGAGGCCATGGTCGGCATCAACTGCGACACCCTCCCCGAGACCGAGCGCTACGCCAACCGCGGCTGGTAAGGCACAGGAACCCATGAGCGACACCCCCGTCATAGGCGTCCTGGCACTCCAGGGCGACGTACGGGAGCACCTCGTCGCCCTGGCCGCGGCCGATGCCGTGGCCAGGCCGGTGCGGCGCCCCGAAGAGCTCGCCGAGGTGGACGGCCTCGTCCTCCCCGGCGGCGAGTCCACCACCATCTCGAAGCTGGCCGTTCTGTTCGGCCTGATGGACCCGCTCCGCGCGCGCGTGCGGGACGGCCTGCCCGTCTACGGCACCTGCGCCGGCATGATCATGCTCGCCGACAAGATCCTCGACCCGCGCTCGGGCCAGGAGACCATCGGAGGCATCGACATGATCGTGCGCCGCAACGCCTTCGGCCGGCAGAACGAGTCCTTCGAGGCGGCCGTCGACGTCGAGGGCGTCGAGGGCGCCCCGGTGGAGGGCGTCTTCATCCGCGCCCCCTGGGTCGAGTCCGTCGGCGCCGAGGCCGAGGTGCTCGCCGAGCACGAGGGCCATATCGTCGCGGTCCGTCAGGGCGTGGCTCTGGCCACGTCGTTCCACCCGGAACTGACCGGCGACCACCGTGTGCACGGCCTGTTCGTGGACATGGTGCGCGCGAACCGTACAGCCGAGTCCTTGTAGGATTCCTGCGTTCGTTGCTGAGATGGGTTACGCGAAGGAGACAGGCAGATGTCCGGCCACTCTAAATGGGCCACGACCAAGCACAAGAAGGCCGTCATCGATGCCAAGCGTGGCAAGCTCTTCGCGAAGCTGATCAAGAACATCGAGGTCGCGGCGCGCATGGGCGGCGTCGACCTCGAAGGAAACCCGACGCTCTACGACGCCGTCCAGAAGGCGAAGAAGCAGTCGGTTCCGAACAAGAACATCGACTCCGCGATCAAGCGCGGTGGCGGTCTCGAGGCCGGCGGCGCCGACTACGAGACGATCATGTACGAGGGCTACGGCCCGAACGGCGTCGCGGTGCTCATCGAGTGCCTCACCGACAACCGCAACCGCGCCGCCTCCGACGTCCGCGTCGCGATGACCCGCAACGGCGGCAACATGGCCGACCCGGGCTCCGTGTCGTACATGTTCAGCCGCAAGGGCGTCGTCATCGTCCCCAAGGGCGAGCTGACCGAGGACGACGTCCTGGGCGCGGTGCTGGACGCGGGCGCCGAAGAGGTCAACGACCTCGGCGAGTCCTTCGAGGTCATCAGCGAGGCCACCGACCTGGTCGCGGTCCGCACCGCCCTCCAGGAGGCCGGCATCGACTACGACTCCGCCGACTCCAGCTTCGTGCCGTCCGTCCAGGTCGAGCTGGACGAGGAAGGCGCCAAGAAGATCTTCAAGCTGATCGACGCGCTCGAGGACAGCGACGATGTGCAGAACGTCTTCGCCAACTTCGATGTCAGCGACGAGATCATGGAGAAGGTCGACGCGTAACGCCGCCGCGGGCTTCAACGGCTGCACGGGCCGACGGGACATCCCGTCGGCCCGTCGCGTTGAACGGGTGTGGGGGCGGGGCGTTGTCGGTGGCACCCGATAGCCTGCACAAACAGGCAATCGAAAGGGAGGGCGCGCGTGCGCGTGCTGGGGGTGGACCCGGGACTGACCCGGTGCGGTGTCGGCGTGGTCGAGGGCGTCGCCGGACGGCCGCTCACGATGATCGGCGTCGGCGTCGTCCGGACACCGGCGGACGCCGACCTCGGCCACCGCCTCGTCGCCGTCGAGCAGGGCATCGAACAGTGGCTGGACGAGCACCGGCCGGAGTGCGTCGCCGTGGAGCGCGTCTTCAGCCAGCACAACGTCCGTACGGTCATGGGCACCGCCCAGGCCAGCGCCGTCGCCATCCTGTGCGCCTCACGTCGCGGGCTCCCCGTGGCGCTGCACACCCCGAGCGAGGTCAAGGCCGCCGTCACCGGCAGCGGCCGGGCCGACAAGGCCCAGGTGGGCGCGATGGTGACCCGCCTGCTCCGGCTCAGCGCACCGCCCAAGCCCGCCGACGCGGCCGACGCCCTCGCCCTCGCCATCTGCCACATCTGGCGCGCCCCCGCGCAGAACCGACTCCAGCAGGCCGTCGCCCTGCACGCATCGAAAGGCCGTACGGCATGATCGCCTTCGTCAGCGGCACGGTCGCCGCGCTCGCCCCCGATGCCGCGGTCGTCGAGGTGGGCGGCGTCGGCATGGCCGTGCAGTGCACGCCGAACACCCTGTCCGCGCTCCGCATCGGCCGGCCCGCCAAGCTGCACACCTCACTCGTCGTACGGGAGGACTCACTGACCCTGTACGGCTTCGCGGACGACGACGAGCGGCAGACCTTCGAGCTGCTCCAGACGGCGAGCGGCGTGGGACCGAGACTCGCCCAGGCGATGCTGGCCGTGCACACCCCGGACGCCCTGCGCCGGGCGGTCGCCACCGCCGACGAGAAGGCGCTCACCGCCGTTCCCGGCATCGGCAAGAAGGGCGCCCAGAAGCTGCTCCTGGAACTGAAGGACCGGCTCGGCGAGCCGCTCGGCGCCCCGGCCGTCGGCGCGCCCGTCAGCACCGGCTGGCGCGACCAGCTCCACGCGGCCCTGATCGGCCTCGGATACGCGACCCGGGAGGCCGACGAGGCCGTGACCGCCGTGGCTCCGCAGGCCGAGGCCACCGAGGGTGCTCCGCAGGTCGGCCAGTTGCTGAAGGCCGCCCTCCAGACCCTGAACCGCGCCCGCTGAACCCCCACACACCGAGGCACATCATGAACTGGGACGACACGACCGACGCCCCTGCGGCGGAGCGGCTCGTCGGCGCGGCAGCCGACGGTGAGGACCAGGCCGTCGAGGCCGCCCTGCGCCCCAAGGACCTGGACGAGTTCATCGGCCAGGAGAAGGTCCGCGAGCAGCTCGACCTCGTCCTGCGCGCCGCACGCGCGCGGGGCGCCACCGCCGACCACGTGCTGCTCTCCGGCGCCCCCGGCCTCGGCAAGACCACCCTGTCGATGATCATCGCGGCCGAGATGGGCGCCCCCATCCGCATCACGTCGGGCCCCGCCATCCAGCACGCAGGCGACCTCGCGGCGATCCTCTCCTCCCTCCAGGAGGGTGAGGTCCTCTTCCTCGACGAGATCCACCGCATGTCCCGGCCCGCCGAGGAGATGCTGTACATGGCGATGGAGGACTTCCGCGTCGACGTCATCGTCGGCAAGGGCCCGGGAGCCACCGCCATCCCGCTGGAGCTGCCCCCGTTCACCCTGGTCGGCGCCACCACGCGCGCGGGGTTGCTGCCGCCCCCGCTGCGCGACCGCTTCGGCTTCACCGCCCACATGGAGTTCTACGAACCGGCCGAACTGGAGCGGGTCATCCACCGCTCGGCCCACCTCCTCGAGGTCGAGACCGAGCCGGAGGGCGCCGCCGAGATCGCCGGCCGCTCCCGCGGCACTCCCCGCATCGCCAACCGCCTGCTGCGCCGCGTCCGGGACTACGCCCAGGTCAAGGCCGACGGACTGATCACCAAGGACATCGCGGCGGCCGCCCTCGCCGTCTACGAGGTGGACGAGCGCGGCCTCGACCGCCTCGACCGGGGCGTCCTGGAAGCCCTGCTCAAGCTGTTCGGCGGCGGCCCTGTCGGGCTGTCCACGCTCGCGGTCGCGGTGGGGGAGGAGCGTGAGACCGTGGAGGAGGTGGCCGAGCCCTTCCTGGTACGGGAAGGACTGCTGGCCCGCACCCCGCGCGGCAGGGTCGCCACCCCCGCCGCATGGGCGCATCTCGGCCTCACCCCGCCCGGGTCCCGGACCACGGGAAACGGACAACAGGACCTGTTCGGGGCGTGACGACGCCGTCACCGCTCCGGGTCGGCGAGGCCAGTGGCCGCAGCAGGAACCCCGGTGCCATGCTGAGCGTTGTTCCATGCGCGCGGACTCGCTTAGACTCCGCCGATGCCGCCTTTGTCGGCGGCGTACATACCCCCAACCATCTGGCCGCTCACATCGCGGTCGTGTGAAGGAAGTACCGACCCGTGAGTCTCCTGACCCTCCTCCCGTTCATTGTGCTCATCGGGGCCATGTTCCTCATGACCCGGTCGGCCAAGAAGAAGCAGCAGCAGGCCGTGGACATGCGGAACCAAATGCAGCCCGGCAGCGGTGTCCGCACCATCGGGGGCGTGTACGCCACGGTCAAGGAGGTGCACGAGGACACCGTCCTCGTCGACGCCGGTCCGGGTGTCGAGCTCCTCTTCGCCAAGAACGCCATCGGTGCCGTCCTCACCGACGACGAGTACAACCGCATCGTTCACGGCGTCGAGCACGACCTGAAGTCCGACGCCGACATCGTCCCGGACGACGCTTCCTCTCTCACCGAGACCGACGACACCGCCGCCGACTCCGGCGCTGACGACAAGGCCGTCGACCTCGGCAAGAAGGACGCGGCCGACGAGCCGGCCGGCGGCGACGCCCCGGCCGATGACACCCCGGCCGCCGAGGCGAAGACGGACGCGGAGCCGAAGAAGACCGACGGCGGCTCCGAGGCGAAGTAGTCGTGGGCCGGGGGGGGGGGGGGGGGGGGGGGGGGGGGGGGGGGGGGAGGAAGGGGGGGGGGGGGGGGGGGGGGGGGGGGGGGGGGGGGGGGGGGGGGGGGGGGGGCGT
>NZ_JBVIWP010000013.1:37959-69183 GCF_055594445.1 Streptomyces sp. NPDC040589
GATAGGGCGCGGATATCCCTTCTCTGCTCCCCCCCCCCCCCCCCCCCTCTCCCCCCCTCCCCCCCCCCCCCCCCCCCCCCCCCCCCCCCCCCCCACGCCCAGCTCGCACGGAGTCCCGACACCATGTCATGGCCGCCCGTCCGCCGATCCGGAGCGAGGTGGCCCGAGAGGGAGTACGAGAAGGTGGCCACACCTAAAAAGGGCCGGAGCGCGAGCGCCCAGAGCAAGCCGGGGCGCTCGCTGGCCCTGATCCTGATCGCCCTCGTGGCGCTCACCGGTGGGATGTTCGCCTCGGGGCACACGAAGCCGCGTCTCGGCATCGACCTGGCCGGCGGTACGAGCATCACGCTCCAAGCGGTGCCCGAGGCCGGTAACGAGGCGGCGATCAACAAGACCAACATGGACACCGCCGTCTCCATCATGGAGCGCCGTGTCAATGGTCTGGGTGTCTCCGAGTCCGAGGTGCAGACCCAGGGCAACAAGAACATCATCGTCAACATCCCCAAGGGCACGAACTCCGAGCAGGCCCGCAAGCAGGTCGGCACCACCGCCAAGCTCTACTTCCGCCCGGTCCTCACCACCGAGGTCTCCGGCGGCGGCAAGACGGCCAGCCCCTCGCCCAGCGGCACCGGAAGCCCCACGGACAAGCCGTCCGGCAAGGCAAGCGACAAGCCCGAGGCCACCGAGAAGAACTCCGCCTCCCCGTCGGCGAGCCCGACGACGCAGGGCCGCGCGGTGACCGACGCGCTGAAGGCCGACGCGACGCCGTCCGCGAGCGCCTCGGACAAGGGGAAGGCCAGCCCCTCCCCGTCCGCCACCGGCGGCGCCTCCGGCGACGACGCGAGCAAGCTCCAGGAGCAGTACGCCAAGCTCGACTGCACCGACGAGAAGACCCGCTCATCCGTGGGCGACGGCGTCAAGGCCTCCGAGATGACCCTGGCCTGCGGCCAGAACTCGCAGGGCCAGTGGCAGAAGTACATCCTCGGCCCCGCCGCGGTCGACGGCACCGACGTCGACAAGGCCCAGGCCGTCCTGAACACGCAGACCGGTGCGGGCTGGACGGTCACGATGGACTTCACGGACGGCGGCGCCAAGAAGTTCGCGGACATCACCGGCAAGCTGGCGCAGAACCAGTCGCCGCAGAACCAGTTCGCGATCGTCCTGGACGGCGACGTGGTCTCCGACCCGTACGTCCGGCAGGCCCTGACCGGCGGCAACGCCGAGATCTCCGGCAACTTCAACCAGCAGTCCGCCCAGGACCTCTCCAACATGCTGTCCTACGGCGCGCTGCCGCTGACCTTCAAGGTCGACAGCATGACGACCGTGACCGCGGCGCTGGGTGGTGACCAGCTGAAGGCCGGACTGATCGCCGGCGCCATCGGTCTCGCGCTGGTCGTCATCTACCTGCTGGCGTACTACCGCGGCCTGTCGTTCATCGCGATCCTCTCGCTGCTGGTCTCCGCGGCCCTCACCTACACGCTCATGGCCCTGCTCGGCCCGGCCATCGGCTTCGCGCTGAACCTGCCGGCCGTGTGCGGCGCCATCGTCGCCATCGGTATCACCGCGGACTCGTTCATCGTGTACTTCGAACGCGTCCGTGACGAGATCCGTGAGGGCCGCTCCCTGCGCCCTGCCGTCGAGCGGGCCTGGCCGCGCGCCCGGCGCACCATCCTGGTCTCCGACTTCGTGTCGTTCCTCGCCGCCGCGGTGCTGTTTGCCGTCACCGTCGGCAAGGTCCAGGGCTTCGCGTTCACGCTCGGCCTGACCACCCTGCTCGACGTGGTCGTCGTGTTCCTCTTCACCAAGCCGCTGCTGACGCTGATGGCCCGCCGCCCGTTCTTCGCGAACGGCCACAAGTGGTCCGGCCTCGACCCGAAGAGCCTGGGCGCCCAGCCGCCGCTGCGCCGTACCCGCCGCCCCGCCGCCCCTGCCGACCCGAAGGAGGCCTGAGATGTCGAAACTTGGCAACCTCGGTGCCCGACTCCACCGTGGCGAGGTCGGCTACGACTTCGTCAAGAACCGCAAGATCTGGTACGGCGTCTCCATCCTGATCACCATCCTGGCCATCGCCGGCCTGGCGGTGCGCGGCCTGAACATGGGCATCGAGTTCCAGGGCGGCGCCGTCTTCACCACCCCGAAGAACACCAGTGCCTCGGTGTCCCAGGCCGAGCGGTACGCGGAGGAGGCCTCCGGCCACGACGCGATCGTCCAGCAGCTCGGCGACCGCAGCATGCGCATCCAGGTCGCCGGCATCGACACCGGCGCGGCGAACGACATCAAGAACACACTCGCCGACGACCTCAAGATCGACTCGGAGCAGATCAACGCCGAGCTGGTCGGCCCCAGCTGGGGCGAGCAGATCGCCAACAAGGCCTGGCAGGGCCTGGGCATCTTCCTGGTCCTGGTGGTGATCTACCTGGCGATCGCCTTCGAGTGGCGCATGGCGGTGGCCGCGTTCGTCGCACTGATCCACGACATCACCATCACGGTCGGCATCTACGCCCTCGTCGGCTTCGAGGTCACACCCGGCACGGTGATCGGTCTGCTCACGATCCTCGGCTACTCGCTCTACGACACGGTCGTGGTCTTCGACAGCCTCAAGGAACAGACGAAGGACATCACCAAGCAGACCCGCTGGACCTACAGCGACATCGCCAACCGCTCGATCAACAGCACCCTGGTCCGCTCGATCAACACCACGGTGGTCGCGCTGCTGCCCGTCGCGGGCCTGCTGTTCATCGGTGGCGGTGTCCTCGGCGCCGGCATGCTCAACGACATCTCGCTGTCGCTGTTCGTCGGTCTCGCCGCCGGTGCGTACTCCTCGATCTTCATCGCCACCCCGCTCGTCGCCGACCTCAAGGAGCGCGAGCCGCAGATGAAGGCCCTGAAGAAGCGCGTCCTCGCCAAGCGGGCCGCCAAGGGCGAGACCCCTGAGGCGGAGACCGGGGACGAGGCCTACGCCGACGAGCCCGAGGACGCCGCACCCGCGGTCGTCGGGCCGCGCAACCAGCCCGCGGCCCGCAATCGCGGCCGGGGCCGCCCCTCGGGGAAGCGCCGATGACCGACATCAAGGAACTGCTGCTGAGCCGCATCAGGGACGTGGCCGACTACCCGGAGCCGGGCGTGATGTTCAAGGACATCACCCCGCTCCTGGCGGACCCGGCGGCGTTCACCGCGCTCACCGACGCCCTCGCGGAGATCGCCGAGGGCGCCGGCGCCACCAAGATCGTCGGCCTCGAGGCCCGCGGCTTCATCCTCGGCGCCCCGGTCGCCGTCCGCGCCGGCCTCGGCTTCGTCCCCGTACGCAAGGCGGGCAAGCTCCCTGGAGCCACCCTCGGCCAGGCCTACGACCTGGAGTACGGCTCGGCGGAGATCGAGGTGCACGCCGAGGACCTGGTCGCCGACGACCGCGTCCTGATCGTCGACGACGTCCTCGCCACCGGCGGCACCGCCGAGGCCTCGGTCCAGCTCATCCGCCGGGCCGGCGCCGAGGTCGCCGGTCTGGCCGTGCTCATGGAGCTCGGTTTCCTCGGCGGCCGCGCCCGCCTGGAGCCGGCTCTGAACGGCGCCCCGCTGGAGGCGCTGCTCACGGTCTAGAAGGCCCACGGCAGCCCGGTGGACACCGGCACGACACCGCGGAGGCGGGCCCGGAGGAATCCGGTGCCCGCCTCTCGCGTTCCCGGGGTAGACGGTCCTCACATTGGCCTGAAGGCGATCCTGGGGCACAGGATGGCTACCATGGGGTCTCCGGAGCCTGACCGGGGGACCCGGAACGCGCACGAGGAGCCCTCTTGTCAGACGAGGCCCAGCACCTGACCGCCGCCAAGCCCGAGTCCGCCTCGGCAGCCGCGGCGAAGCCCGCGCCGAACGCGCCCCACGCGAAGAACGACACCCGCGGGCCGGTCGAGCATGCCCAGGCGGCACCGGTCGACAAACCCGCCGATCAGTCGCGGCCCAAGCCCACCCCGCCGCCCGCGGTACGTCAGGCAGCCGGACAGCCGGCCCGCTCCGGCTCCTCCAACCGTGTCCGCGCCCGTCTGGCCCGGCTCGGTGTGCAGCGCGCGAACCCGTACAACCCGGTGCTGGAGCCGCTGCTGCGGATAGTGCGCAGCAACGACCCGAAGATCGAGACGGCGACGCTCCGCCAGATCGAGCGCGCCTACCAGGTCGCCGAGCGCTGGCACCGCGGCCAGAAGCGCAAGAGCGGCGACCCGTACATCACGCACCCCCTCGCCGTGACCACCATCCTCGCCGAGCTGGGGATGGATCCGGCCACGCTGATGGCCGGTCTGCTGCACGACACGGTCGAGGACACCGAGTACGGCCTGGACGACCTGCGCCGTGACTTCGGCGACGTCGTCACCCTGCTCGTCGACGGTGTCACCAAGCTGGACAAGGTCAAGTTCGGCGAGGCGGCCCAGGCCGAGACCGTGCGCAAGATGGTCGTCGCCATGGCCAAGGACCCGCGCGTCCTGGTCATCAAGCTCGCCGACCGCCTGCACAACATGCGCACCATGCGCTACCTCAAGCGTGAGAAGCAGGAGAAGAAGGCGCGCGAGACCCTGGAGATCTACGCGCCGCTCGCCCACCGGCTGGGCATGAACACCATCAAGTGGGAGCTGGAGGACCTCGCCTTCGCGATCCTCTACCCCAAGATGTACGACGAGATCGTCCGCCTGGTCGCCGAGCGCGCCCCCAAGCGTGACGAGTACCTCGCGATCGTCACCGACGAGGTCCAGCAGGACCTGCGGGCGGCCCGCATCAAGGCGACCGTGACCGGCCGGCCCAAGCACTACTACAGCGTCTACCAGAAGATGATCGTCCGCGGCCGTGACTTCGCGGAGATCTACGACCTGGTGGGCATCCGCGTCCTCGTGGACACCGTCCGTGACTGCTACGCGGCCCTCGGCACGGTGCACGCGCGATGGAACCCGGTCCCCGGCCGGTTCAAGGACTACATCGCGATGCCCAAGTTCAACATGTACCAGTCGCTGCACACGACGGTGATCGGCCCCGGCGGCAAGCCCGTCGAGCTGCAGATCCGCACCTTCGACATGCACCGCCGCGCCGAGTACGGCATCGCCGCGCACTGGAAGTACAAGCAGGAGGCCGTCGCCGGCACCTCCAAGGTGCGCACCGACGCCCCCAAGTCGTCCGGCAAGAGCAAGGACGACCACCTCAACGACATGGCCTGGCTGCGCCAGCTGCTGGACTGGCAGAAGGAGACCGAGGACCCGGGCGAGTTCCTGGAGTCCCTGCGCTTCGACCTCTCCCGCAACGAGGTCTTCGTCTTCACCCCCAAGGGCGACGTCATAGCGCTCCCGGCGAGCGCCACCCCGGTGGACTTCGCGTACGCGGTCCACACCGAGGTCGGGCACCGCACGATCGGCGCCCGCGTCAACGGCCGCCTGGTCCCGCTCGAATCCACCCTCGACAACGGCGACCTTGTCGAGGTCTTCACCTCCAAGGCGGCCGGCGCCGGCCCCTCCCGCGACTGGCTCGGCTTCGTCAAGTCGCCGCGCGCCCGCAACAAGATCCGGGCCTGGTTCTCCAAGGAACGCCGCGACGAGGCGATCGAGCAGGGCAAGGACGCCATCGTCCGCGCGATGCGCAAGCAGAACCTGCCGATCCAGCGCATCCTGACCGGCGACTCCCTGGTGACCCTCGCGCACGAGATGCGCTACGCGGACATCTCCGCGCTGTACGCGGCGATCGGCGAGGGCCATGTCTCCGCGCAGAACATCGTGCAGAAGCTCGTCCAGGCCCTCGGCGGCGAGGAGGCCGCCACCGAGGAGATCGACGAGTCGGTCCCGCCGTCCCCCGGACGCAGCCGCAAACGCCGCTCCAGCGCCGACCCGGGCGTCGTCGTGAAGGGCGTCGAGGACGTGTGGGTCAAGCTGGCCCGCTGCTGTACGCCCGTACCGGGCGACCCCATCATCGGCTTCGTCACCCGCGGTAGTGGTGTATCGGTTCACCGCAACGACTGCGTGAACGTGGAGTCGCTGTCCCGGGAGCCCGAGCGCATCCTCGAGGTCGAGTGGGCGCCCACCCAGTCCTCGGTCTTCCTGGTCGCCATCCAGGTCGAGGCGCTGGACCGCTCCCGGCTGCTGTCGGACGTCACCCGGGTGCTGTCCGACCAGCACGTCAACATCCTCTCCGCGGCCGTCCAGACCTCCCGCGACCGTGTCGCCACCTCCCGCTTCACCTTCGAGATGGGCGACCCGAAGCATCTCGGCCATGTGCTGAAGGCGGTCCGGGGCGTGGAGGGTGTCTACGACGTCTACCGGGTGACGTCGGCGCGCAGCAGGTCGTAACCACCACGCGAAAGAGGGCCCCGTACGGCATGTGCGGGGCCCTCTTGGTCTCGACCGACGGATCAGCCTCCGAACTCCTGAAGGCCCTTCTGCGCCTGGTCCAGCAGCGCCTGGCGGCCCTCGAGCTCACGCTCGAGCTTGTCGGCCCGGGCGTTGTTGCCCTGCGCACGGGCCTGCTCGATCTGGCCCCGCAGCTTGTCCACGGCGGCCTGGAGCTGGCCGGTCAGACCCTCGGCACGCGCGCGTGCCTCCGGGTTCGTCCGGCGCCACTCGGCCTCCTCGGACTCCTGGAGGGCCCGCTCGACGGCGTGCATCCGGCCCTCGACCTTGGGCCGCGCGTCGCGCGGCACATGGCCGATGGCCTCCCAGCGCTCGTTGACGGAACGGAACGCGGCCCGGGCCGCCTTCAGGTCCGTGACCGGCAGGAGCTTCTCGGCCTCCTCGGCCAGCTCCTCCTTGAGCTTCAGGTTCTCCGCCTGCTCGGCGTCCCGCTCGGCGAAGACCGAGCTGCGGGCCGCGAAGAAGACGTCCTGAGCGCCGCGGAAGCGGTTCCACAGATCGTCCTCGTGCTCACGCTGCGCGCGGCCCGCGGCCTTCCACTCGCCCATCAGCTCGCGGTAGCGCGCGGCCGTCACACCCCAGTCCGTCGAGTTCGACAGCGCCTCGGCCTCGGAGACCAGCCGCTCCTTGGTCCGCCGCGCCTCCTCGCGCTGGGCGTCCAGCTGCGCGAAGTGCTGCTTGCGCCGCTTGGAGAACGCCGACCGCGCGTGCGAGAACCGGTGCCACAGGTCGTCGTCGGACTTGCGGTCCAGGCGCGGCAGGCCCTTCCAGGTGTCCACCAGGGCCCGCAGCCGCTCACCGGCCGCCCGCCACTGGTCGGACTGCGACAGCTCCTCCGCCTCGGCGACCAGCGCCTCCTTGGACTTGCGCGCCTCGTCGGACTGCCGGGCCCGCTGCGCCTTGCGTTCCTCGCGGCGCGCCTCCACCTGCTCCACGAGCTTGTCCAGCCGGACCCGCAGGGCATCCAGGTCGCCCACCACGTGGTGCGCGTCGACCTGCTCCCGGATGTGGTCGATGGCGACCTGGGCGTCCTTGGCCGACAGGTCGGTGGTCTTCACTCGCTTCTCGAGGAGGCCGATCTCGACAACCAGGCCCTCGTACTTGCGCTCGAAATAGGCCAGCGCCTCATCGGGAGTGCCTGCCTGCCAAGAGCCGACAACCTGCTCGCCGTCGGCCGTACGCACGTACACGGTCCCCGTCTCGTCGACGCGGCCCCACGGGTCGCTGCTCACAGCGCCTCCTCCACATGATGCCTGCGAGGGGCCTCAGCACCCCCGGGCATCGTCCACAGTTTCGTCACGGCCAACATAGGCGACCGGCGGGGGGCGTGTCCGCATCCCGCGCGACCGAAATTTCGCAGTTGGGGGTCAGGATTCGGTGATCGTGGCCTTGTTGATCACGACCGTCGCGTTGGGCGCCGTGTTGCCCGTCTGAGGGTCGGGAGCCTCGGCTCCGGCCTTGGCGATCTTCGTCAGGACCTTCATGCCCGCCTCGGACACCGTACCGAACGGTGTGTAGTCGGGCGGCAGCTGACTGTCCTGGTAGACGAGGAAGAACTGGCTGCCGCCGCTGTCCCGCCCCTGCTTCGTCTGGGCGTTGTACTGGTTCGCCATCGCGACCGTGCCCGCCGGGTACACCCCGCCCTTGAGGCTCTTGTCCTTGAGGTTCTCGTCCGGGATCGTGTAGCCGGGTCCGCCCATGCCGGTGCCCTGCGGGTCGCCGCACTGCAGGACGTAGATGCCCTGGTTGGTGAGCCGGTGGCACTTGCTGTGGTCCAAGTACCCCTTGCCGAGAAGGTAGTTGAACGAGTTGACGGTGTGCGGCGCCGCCGACGCCTTCAGCGCGACGTCTATCTCACCGCACGTCGTGTCCAGCTTCATCGTGTACTTCGCCGACTCGTCGATCGACATCGCAGGTTCCTTCTTCCAGGTCTGCGACTTGACCTTGCCCGCGGCGGGCTTCTCGCACGGGTCCGGGGCCTTGCTGGGCGTGGCGCTCGGCGTGACGTCCGCGTTCGCGTTCTCCGTCTTGCCGTTGTCCTCGAACGGCTTGGTCAGGAAGACCGTCACGGAGAGCACCACGATCACGCCGAGAGCCGAGGCGATCACGGAGTTGCGGATACGGGCCTTGCGTCGAGCGTCCGTGCGTCGCTGCTGCTGCCGCAAGAACTTCTCCCGGGCGAGCTGACGCCGCCGCTGTTCCTGGCTGACCACCGGGTTCTCTCCTCATGGGTCTCGAACGTCGACCGGTACGCGTGCGTCCTGTGTGCCGAGCGCCCGCGTGTGCCCCGTACCGTATATGGGTTCGCTGAGGAATCGGCAGCGCCGGTAGGCTCTGTCAGCAGCCGCAGCCTCCCGTATCGACACAACGAAGGACGATCGTGCTCATTGCCGGGTTCCCCGCCGGGGCCTGGGGGACGAACTGCTACCTCGTCGCCCCCGCCGCCGGTGAGGAGTGCGTGATCATCGACCCCGGCCATCAGGCCGCCGACGGCGTCGAGGAAGCGATCAGAAAGCATCGGCTCAAGCCCGTCGCCGTCGTCCTCACCCACGGCCACATCGACCATGTCGCCTCGGTCGTCCCGGTGTGCGGCGCGCACGACGTGCCCGCCTGGATCCACCCCGACGACCGGTACATGATGAACGACCCCGAGAAGGGGATCGGCCGTTCCATCGGGATGCCGCTCCTGGGTGAACTGACCGTGGGGGAGCCGGACGACGTCAAGGAGCTGGCCGACGGGGCGAAGCTGGAGCTGGCGGGCCTGGAGCTGTCCGTCGCGCACGCACCCGGCCATACCAAGGGGTCGGTGACCTTCGGCATGCCCGAGGCGGCGGACATCCCGCCGATCCTGTTCTCGGGCGACCTGCTGTTCGCCGGCTCCATCGGACGCACCGACCTGCCCGGCGGCGACATGGCCGAGATGCTCGACTCGCTGGGCCGCGTGTGCCTGCCGCTCGACGACTCGACCGTGGTGCTGTCCGGCCACGGCCCCCAGACGACCATCGGCCAGGAGCGTGCCACCAATCCGTATCTGCGGCAGGTGGCGGCCGGCCAGGGAGCCCACGACGCTCCCCGACGAGGAATGTGACGAGACCTTCCGTGAGCACCTTCAAGGCCCCCAAGGGCACGTACGACCTGATCCCGCCGGACTCCGCGAAGTACCTGGCGGTCCGTGAGGCGATCGCCGCGCCGTTGCGGGACTCCGGCTACGGCTACATCGAGACGCCGGGCTTCGAGAACGTCGAGCTCTTCGCACGCGGTGTCGGCGAGTCGACGGACATCGTGACGAAGGAGATGTACGCCTTCGAGACCAAGGGCGGCGACAGGCTGGCCCTGCGCCCCGAAGGCACGGCGTCCGTCCTCCGTGCCGCGCTGGAGGCCAACCTGCACAAGGCGGGCAACCTCCCGGTCAAGCTCTGGTACTCCGGCTCGTACTACCGCTACGAGCGTCCCCAGAAGGGCCGTTACCGCCACTTCTCGCAGGTCGGTGCCGAGGCCATCGGCGCGGAGGACCCGGCGCTGGACGCCGAGCTGATCATCCTGGCCGACCAGGCGTACCGCTCGCTGGGCCTGAGCGACTTCCGGATCCTGCTCAACAGCCTGGGCGACCAGGAGTGCCGCCCGGTGTACCGGACGGCGCTGCAGGACTTCCTGCGCGGCCTGGACCTGGACGAGGACACCCTGCGCCGGGCGGAGATCAACCCGCTGCGCGTCCTGGACGACAAGCGTGAGTCGGTCCAGAAGCAGCTGGGGGACGCCCCGCTGCTGCGCGACTACCTTTGCGACGCGTGCAAGGCGTACCACGAGGAGGTCCGCGAGCTGATCACGGCGGCGGGCGTCGCCTTCGAGGACGACGTGAAGCTGGTCCGCGGCCTGGACTACTACACCCGCACCACCTTCGAGTTCGTCCACGACGGTCTGGGCTCCCAGTCCGCGGTGGGCGGCGGCGGTCGTTACGACGGTCTCTCCGAGATGATCGGCGGCCCGGCCCTGCCGTCCGTCGGCTGGGCCCTCGGCGTCGACCGCACGGTCCTCGCCCTGGAGGCGGAGGGCGTCGAGCTCGAACTCCCCGCCACCACCAGCGTGTTCGCCGTCCCGCTCGGCGAGGAGGCCCGCCGGGTCCTGTTCGCCAAGGTCACGGAACTCCGCAAGAACGGCATCGCCGCGGACTTCTCCTACGGCGCCAAGGGCCTCAAGGGCGCCATGAAGAACGCCAACCGCAGCGGCGCCCGCTACACGGTCGTGGCGGGGGAGAGGGACCTCGCCGAGGGCGTCGTCCAGCTCAAGGACATGGAGTCCGGCGAGCAGACGGCGGTGGGCGTGAACGAGATCGTGGCAGAGCTGGAAGCCCGACTGGGCTGACACGAGCGCGGAAGGCGCCGGAGACCCGGCGCCTTTCTCACTGCTCCAGCAGCCCGTACCGCATCGCGCTGGTGACGGCCGCCGTCCGGTCGTCCACCCCCAGCTTGCCGAAGATCCGCAGCAGATACGTCTTCACCGTCGACTCGCCGATGAACAACCGGCGACCGATCTCCCCGTTCGTGCAGCCCTCCGCGACCAGCCGCAGCACCGCCACCTCGCGCTCCGACAGCCGCGGGCGCTCCGGCTTGGTCCGCAGCTGGTCCACCAGCCGTGCCGCCACGGACGGCGCCAGGACCGTCTCGCCGCGTGCCGCCGCCCTTACGGCCCCCGCGAGTTCGGCACGCGGCAGGTCCTTCAGCAGATAGCCCGCGGCCCCGGCCTCCACCGCCCGCAGGATGTCCCGGTCCGTCTCGTACGTCGTCAGCACGACCACCCGGCACGGCAGCCCGGACCGCGTCATCCGCACGATGGAGTCCACACCCCCGCCCCCGGGCATCCGCAGATCCATCAGCACGATGTCCGGCCGCAACTCCGCCGCCAGCGCCTCCGCCTGCGGACCACTGGACGCGTCGGCGACGACCTCCAGGTCGGACTCGGCACTGAGCATCGCCCGCAGCCCCTCCCGTACGACGGGATGGTCGTCGGCCAGGATGATCCGGATCACGGCATCTCCCTCCTCACGACCGGCAGCCGGACGGTCACGGCCGTGCCGTCACCCGGGGCACTGCGCACCTCCGCGGTTCCGCCCACCTCGACGGCCCGGGCCCGCAGCCCCGCGAGACCGTATCCGCCGCGGACCACCGCCGGGTCGAAGCCGCGGCCGTCGTCCCGTACGGACACCATGAGCGAGTCGTCCCCGTACGCCAGCGACACCTCGACCGTCACCGAACTCCCCGCGTGCTTACGTGCGTTGGCCAGCGCCTCCTGGCAGGCGCGCAGGGCCACCACCTCGGGCCCGGCGGGCAGTATCCGGACCGGCCCGGTCACCTCCAGCGTCGCGTCATGGCGCGCGGCGAGCCGGTGCAGCGCGTCCGGCAGGGACGCGCCGTCCAGGTCAGCGGGAGCACCCCCGGCGACCAGCGCCCGGGCCTCGGCGAGGTTCTGCCGGGCCGTCTCGTCCATCAGCCGCAGATGACGCCGCGCCTCGGGCCTGTCGTGATCCAGCTCCGCCTCGACCGCCTGGACCAGCATCACCAGACTCGTGAACCCCTGCGCGAGCGTGTCGTGGATCTCCCGGGTCAGCCGCTCCCGCTCGGCCAGCGCCCCATGGGCCTCGGACAGCCGGCCGATCTCGTGCCGGCTCGCGTCCAGCTCCGCGATCAACTCGGCCCGTTCCTGGCTCTGCTCGATGATCCGGATCGTCCAGCTGCCGAGCGCCACCGAGAACACCAGCGTGACCACGCAGAACAGCACATTGAAGACCACGTCCCGGGTGTCGGGACGCCACAGCAGCGCCCAGCCCACCACGGGCACGAGGCTGATCACGGCCACGGCCACCAGCGCCGACCGCAACCGCAGTGTCATGAAGCACTGCGGGATCAGCGCGAAGGTCAGCAGCCGCGTCTCGCCGGCGAGCACCGCCGACGGCAGGAACAACGCCAGCGCCGCCGCCAGATAGCCCATCGCCTGTCGCTGGTCGGGCGGATCGCCCTGGATCAGACGGCGCCCGACCCTCACGTACAGCGGAACGAGCGGAACGAGCAGCGCCGGCGCGACCGCGCGGACCGGCCAGCCGGGATGCTCCGCGGCCAGCACATAGGCCACGGTGACCACCCAGATGAGCGCGAAGTACGTGTCCCAGAGCCGGAACGAGCGCTCCCAGGTGTAGGCGCTGCCGGCATCCGCCGCATCGCTCATCCCTCGCGCCGGTCCTTCCAGCGGAACGTCAGCAGGCACAGCACCAATCCTCCGACGCACCACGCGGCGAGCACCAGAGCCACGCGTCCGAGTTCCCAACTCCCCGCCTGCTCCAGCACCTGCGCCGACTCCGGCAGGAACACCCCGCGCAGCCCCTGGCACATCCACTTCAGCGGGAACAGCGCACCGATCGTCAGCATCCAGTCCGGGATGGTGCCGATGGCGATGTACACCCCGGAGATGAACTGCAGCACCAGGAACGGCAGGACGACCACGGAGCTGGCACTGTTCGCGGACTTCGGCACCGAACTGATCGCGATGCCGAGCAGGGCGCACGCCGTGATCCCCAGCGCGAAGATCCACGCCAGGTCGAACCAGCGGCCCGCGTCCGAGGGCAGGGACACGTCGTAGAAGGTGGTGCCGATCAGGAGCAGGATCACCGTCTCCAGCAGACCCGTGAAAAGAACCAGCCAGATCTTGCCGAGGAAGTAGGCCATCGGCGGCATCGGGGTGCCGCGCAGCCGGCGCAGCACCTTCTCCTGCCGCTCGACGGCGATCGAGATGCCGAGCGCCTGGAAACTCGTCGACATGATGCCGGCGGCCATCATCGCCGGGACGTACAGCTGCGAGGCGGTGATCCCCGCGCCCTCCACGTCGTCCTTGAAGATCGACGCGAACAGGAACAGGAAGACGACCGGGAAGGCGAAGGTGAACACCACCTGGTCGCGCTGCCGGAAGAACTGTTTGATCTCCAGCGCGCCCCGCCGCAGCCCGAGCCCCCACGCACCGGGCAGCCGCTCCGCGCCGACCTCACCGCTCTCCCGCACGACGGTCGTGGTCATGCCGTGTCCTCCTGCCCGGTGAGCCGGAGGTAGACGTCCTCCAGCGTGGGGCGGCTCACCGTCAGCCCCGGGATCTCGCCGTCGAAGCGGTGCAGGAGCCCGGCGATCGTGCGGGCCGGCGTCTCGGTGCGCGCGCTGCGCGGACTGTCGTCCGGCTCGGTCCACTCGACGACGGCCTCGGTGCCGTACCGCTCCCGCAGCGCCCCGGGCTCGCCCTCGGCGACGATCCGGCCCTTGGCGACGATGGCCAGCCGGTGCGCGAGCGCCTCCGCCTCCTCCAGGTAGTGCGTGGTCAGCAGGATCGTCGTGCCGTCGTCGGCCAGGGCGCGGATCAGCGACCAGAACTGCCGCCTGGCCGCCGGGTCGAACCCGGTCGTCGGCTCGTCCAGGAGCAGCAGGTCCGGGCCGCCGATCACGCCGAGCGCCACGTCCAGGCGCCGGCGCTGACCGCCCGACAGCGCCTTGATCCGGCTGTCCGCCTTCGGCTCCAGACCGACCAGGCCGATGACCTCCTCGGGGTCGCGCGGCCGGGGGTAGCAGCGGGCGAAGTGCCGTACGGTCTCCCGGACCGTCAACTCGGCGGGTGCGGATTCGTCCTGCCAGACGATTCCGACGCGTGAGCGCCACGCGCGCGTGGCGGTCGCCGGGTCCGACCCGAGTACGGACACCTCGCCCGCGTCCCGGGCCCGGTTGCCCTGGAGGATCTCCACCGTGGTGCTCTTGCCCGCGCCGTTGGGTCCGAGCAGGCCGAACACCTCGCCGCGCCGGATGCCGAGATCGACACCGTCGACGGCGGTCACGTCCCCGTAGCGCTTGCGCAGCCCCCGCACGTCCACGGCGAGGTCGTACCCGTGTGCTGTCATGCGACGATCGTCGGCCGGAACCGAACGCTCAGGGCCGACCGTGCGGACATCCTTATGTCCACTGAACGGTGGACAGACCTCCGTGTGCGGCACAATGGCCATGCCCGAAGTTGGTCAGGCCTCAAGCGACGGAATCGGCGTGATGAGCAAGACGACAGTCAAGGACGTCTCCATGGAGCCCGAGACGGAGCGCGCCGAGACCGCGCCCCGCACCGAGGGCGGCAGCCGGGCCCTCGCCCTGCTGCTGGTGATCACCGGCGCCGCCGGACTGCTCGCCGCCTGGGTCATCACGATCGACAAGTTCAAGCTCCTCGAGGCCAAGGTCGAGGGCAAGACGTTCACGCCCGGCTGCAGCCTCAACCCCGTCGTCTCCTGCGGCAGCGTCATGGAGAGCAAGCAGGCCGCCGTCTTCGGCTTCCCGAACCCGATGCTCGGCCTCGTCTGCTACGGCATCGTCATCGCCGTCGGCATCAGCCTCCTCGCCCGCGCCCGCTACCCGCGCTGGTACTGGCTCACCTTCAACGCCGGCTGCCTGTTCGGCGTGGTCTTCTGCGCCTGGCTGATGTTCCAGTCCCTGTACCGGATCAACGCGCTGTGCCTGTGGTGTTCCCTGGCCTGGGTCGCGACGATCCTCATGTTCTGGTACGTGACGTCGTTCAACATCCGCAAGGGTTTCCTCCCGGCGCCGAACTGGCTCAAGAGCTTCTTCGGCGAGTTCACCTGGGTCCTGCCCGTGCTGCACATCGGGATCATCGGCATGCTGATCCTGACCCGCTGGTGGGACTTCTGGACCAGCTGACCCCAGCCGTTCAGGGGCCCCGCGGGATTGTCAGTGGCGTGATTTAGGGTTTCTGACGTGGAGCCCGACCTGTTCACCGCCGCAGCAGAAGAACGCCAGGAGAAGGAGCCGTCCAGCAGCCCCCTGGCGGTGCGGATGCGCCCGCGCACCCTCGACGAGGTCGTGGGACAGCAGCATCTGCTGAAGCCGGGCTCGCCCCTGCGCAGACTGGTCGGCGAGGCCTCCGGCCCCGCCGGCGCCTCCTCCGTGATCCTCTGGGGCCCGCCCGGCACCGGCAAGACCACCCTGGCGTACGTCGTATCCAAGGCCACCGACGCCCGCTTCGTCGAACTGTCGGCGATCACCGCGGGCGTCAAGGAGGTCCGCGCGGTCATCGACGGTGCCCGCCGCGCCTCCGGCGGCTACGGCAAGGAGACCGTCCTCTTCCTCGACGAGATCCACCGCTTCAGCAAGGCGCAGCAGGACTCCCTGCTCCCGGCCGTCGAGAACCGCTGGGTGACGCTGATCGCGGCGACGACGGAGAACCCGTACTTCTCGGTGATCTCGCCCCTGCTGTCCCGCTCCCTGCTGCTCACCCTCGAACCGCTCACGGACGACGACATCAAGGGCCTTCTCCGCCGCGCCCTCACCGACGAGCGCGGCCTCAAGGACGCCGTCGCCCTCCCGGAGGAGACCGAGAGCCACCTCCTGCGCATCGCCGGCGGTGACGCCCGCCGCGCCCTCACCGCCCTGGAGGCGGCCGCCGGAGCAGCCCTCGACAAGGGCGAGACAGAGATCGGGCTGACCACCCTGGAGGAAACGGTCGACCGGGCCGCCGTGAAGTACGACCGCGACGGCGACCAGCACTACGACGTGGCCAGCGCCCTGATCAAGTCCATCCGAGGCTCCGACGTCGACGCCGCCCTGCACTATCTGGCCCGGATGATCGAGGCCGGCGAGGACCCCCGTTTCATCGCCCGCCGCCTGATGATCTCCGCCAGCGAGGACATCGGCCTGGCCGATCCGAACGCGCTGCCGATCGCGGTCGCCGCCGCCCAGGCCGTCGCCATGATCGGCTTCCCCGAGGCCGCCCTCACCCTCAGCCACGCCACGATCGCCCTCGCCCTGGCGCCCAAGTCCAACGCCGCGACCACCGCGATCGGCGCCGCCCTGGAGGACGTACGCAAGGGGCTCGCCGGGTCCGTGCCCGCGCACCTGCGCGACAGCCACTACAAGGGCGCGACCAAGATCGGCCACGGCCAGGGCTACGTCTACCCGCACGACCTGACCGAGGGCATCGCCGCCCAGCAGTACGCCCCGGACGCGCTCAAGAACCGCGAGTACTACACACCGACCCGGCACGGTGCGGAGGCCCGCTACGCGGACGCGGTCGAATGGACCCGGAAGAACCTCGGTCGAAAGCGGTCCTGAGCACCCTGTAAACTCAGCCGGAGTGCCGCGTCCCGTGCAGTCAGAACGGGACAGTCGGCCGGAGCCGATCCTCGGACCGGCTCCAGGAGCGTCGCGCACCGTCGAACGGTGTCGCGGGCAGCCCACCACCATCCGTCCCCCGACGGACCGGCCGGTGGGCCACTCGCGTGCTGCACGTATGTGCCCAGACCAGGGGAGCGGCTGCCCACCCCGTCCACAGGTCCGCCAGGACAAGGACGGTGCGGGTTTCCCCGGCTGCGGATGCGACCTCCCACAACCCTGACAAGCCGAAACCAGGAAAAGAGAAACAGTGGCGAACCAGTCCCGCCCCAAGGTCAAGAAGTCGCGTGCCCTCGGCATCGCGCTGACCCCGAAGGCCGTCAAGTACTTCGAGGCCCGTCCCTACCCCCCGGGTGAGCACGGCCGCGGCCGCAAGCAGAACTCGGACTACAAGGTCCGTCTGCTCGAGAAGCAGCGTCTGCGCGCGCAGTACGACGTGTCCGAGCGCCAGCTCGTCCGCGCCTACGACCGCGCCTCCAAGGTCCAGGGCAAGACCGGTGAGGCCCTGATCATCGAGCTCGAGCGCCGTCTCGACGCGCTGGTCCTGCGTTCGGGCATCGCCCGCACGATCTACCAGGCCCGCCAGATGGTCGTCCACGGCCACATCGCGGTCAACGGCAAGAAGGTCGACAAGCCCTCCTTCCGTGTCCGTCCGGACGACGTCGTGCAGGTGCGCGAGCGCTCCAAGGAGAAGACGCTCTTCACGATCGCCCGTGAGGGTGGCTTCGCCCCCGACGGCGAGACCCCGCGCTACCTCCAGGTGAACCTCAAGGCCCTGGCGTTCCGCCTGGACCGCGAGCCGAACCGCAAGGAGATCCCGGTGATCTGCGACGAGCAGCTCGTCGTCGAGTACTACGCCCGCTGATCCTCGGCAGGCACGCGGTACGACAGCCCGCCGTCTCCCCGTCCCTTCCGGGCGGGCGAGGCGGCGGGCTTTCGCGAATCCGCCGTCGCCGGGCGGCAATCCGGTACGGAGCCGCACCCCCGGCGCGATAGGCTCGTGGCACGACTTTCTCGTATTCAGGCAGATGTTCAGGCACGTTTCAGGGAGCGGGTGCACACAGTGTCCGGTGGAGAGGTAGCCGGAATCCTGGTGGCCGTCTTCTGGGCGATCCTGGTCTCCTTCCTCGCCGTCGCGCTGGCGAGGCTGGCCCAGACGCTCAAGGCGACCACCAAGCTCGTGGCGGACGTGACCGACCAGGCCGTCCCTCTGCTGGCCGACGCCTCCTCGGCGGTGCGCTCCGCGCAGACCCAGATCGACCGGGTCGACTCGATCGCCTCCGACGTCCAGGAGGTGACGTCGAACGCCTCCGCGCTGTCGACCACCGTCGCCTCCACCTTCGGCGGCCCCCTGGTCAAGGTCGCCGCCTTCGGCTACGGCGTGCGCCGGGCCCTCGGCGGCCGCAAGGAGGACGTGCCCGCCAAGGCGTCCAGGCGTACCGTGATCGTGGGCCGCACGGTCTCTCGACGCGGCGCCCGAGGGAAGAGGGACTGAGAGCAAGCGATGTTCCGCCGTACCTTCTGGTTCACCACGGGCGTCGCCGCCGGCGTGTGGGCCACCACCAAGGTCAACCGCAAGCTGAAGCAGCTGACGCCCGAGAGCCTCGCCAGAACCGCGGGCACCAAGGCGATCGAGGCCGGCCACCGGATCAAGGACCGCGCGGTCGACTTCGCGCTCGACGTCCGGGACAACATGGCCCAGCGGGAGGAAGAGCTGGGGGATGTCCTCGGCATCAACAGCGACCCCGAACTCCCCGCACCCCGGCGGTACACCGCCATCGAGAACCGCAGCAACCCGAAGTCCGTCGACAGGACGACGTACTCGTACAACCGGAATGAGGACCACTGATGGAGTCGGCTGAGATTCGCCGCCGCTGGTTGAGCTTCTTCGAGGAGCGCGGTCACACCGTCGTCCCTTCGGCGTCGCTCATCGCGGACGACCCGACTCTGCTCCTCGTCCCGGCCGGCATGGTGCCCTTCAAGCCCTACTTCCTGGGTGAGGTCAAGCCGCCCTTCGACCGCGCCACGAGCGTGCAGAAGTGCGTCCGCACGCCGGACATCGAAGAGGTCGGCAAGACCACCCGGCACGGCACGTTCTTCCAGATGTGCGGCAACTTCTCCTTCGGCGACTACTTCAAGGAAGGCGCCATCAAGCACGCCTGGGAGCTGCTCACCGGCTCCCAGGACAAGGGCGGTTACGGCCTCGACCCCGAGCGCCTGTGGATCACCGTCTACAAGGACGACGACGAGGCCGAGCGCATCTGGCACGACGTCGTCGGCGTGCCGAAGGAGCGCATCCAGCGCCTCGGCATGAAGGACAACTACTGGTCCATGGGCGTCCCCGGCCCGTGCGGTCCCTGCTCCGAGATCAACTACGACCGCGGCCCCGAGTTCGGCGTCGAGGGCGGCCCCGCCGTCAACGACGAGCGGTACGTGGAGATCTGGAACCTCGTCTTCATGCAGTACGAGCGTGGCGAGGGCATCGGCAAGGACAACTTCGAGATTCTCGGCGAACTGCCGAGCAAGAACATCGACACCGGCCTCGGCCTCGAGCGCCTCGCCATGATTCTGCAGGGCGTGCAGAACATGTACGAGATCGACACCTCGATGGCCGTCATCGAGAAGGCCACCGAGCTGACCGGCGTCCGCTACGGCGACGCCCACGACTCGGACGTGTCCCTGCGCGTGGTCACCGACCACATGCGCACCTCCGTGATGCTCATCGGCGACGGCGTCACCCCGGGCAACGAGGGCCGCGGCTATGTGCTGCGCCGCATCATGCGCCGCGCCATCCGCAACATGCGCCTGCTCGGTGCCACGGGTCCGGTCGTCAAGGACCTGATCGACACCGTGATCGGCATGATGGGCCAGCAGTACCCCGAGCTCGTCACCGACCGCGAGCGCATCGAGAAGGTTGCCCTCGCCGAGGAGAACGCCTTCCTCAAGACGCTGAAGGCCGGCACCAACATCCTCGACACGGCCGTCACCGACACCAAGGCCTCCGGCGGCACGATCCTGCCCGGCGACAAGGCGTTCCTGCTCCACGACACCTGGGGCTTCCCGATCGACCTCACCCTGGAGATGGCCGCCGAGCAGGGCCTCTCCGTGGACGAGGACGGCTTCCGCCGCCTGATGAAGGAGCAGCGGGAGCGCGCCAAGGCCGATGCCCAGGCCAAGAAGACCGGCCACGCCGGCACCGGCGCCTACCGCGAGATCGCCGACCGGGCCGGTGCCACCGACTTCATCGGCTACACCGCCACCGAGGGCGAGTCGAGGATCGTCGGCATCCTCGTCGACGGCGCCTCCTCCCCGGCCGCCACCGAGGGCGACGAGGTCGAGATCGTCCTCGACCGCACCCCGTTCTACGCCGAGGGCGGCGGCCAGATCGGCGACACCGGCCGGATCAAGGTCGACACGGGTGCCGTCATCGAGATCCGCGACTGCCAGAAGCCGGTCCCGGGCGTGTACGTCCACAAGGGCGTCGTCCAGGTCGGCGAGGTCACCGTCGGTGCCACGGCCCATGCCTCGATCGACTCCCGTCGCCGCACGGCCATCGCCCGTGCCCACTCGGCCACCCACCTCACCCACCAGGCGCTGCGCGACGCCCTCGGCCCGACGGCCGCCCAGGCCGGTTCCGAGAACCAGCCCGGCCGCTTCCGCTTCGACTTCGGCTCGCCGTCCGCCGTTCCCACGGCCGTGATGACCGACGTCGAGCAGCGGATCAACGAGGTCCTCTCCCGCGATCTCGACGTGCGCGCCGACGTCATGGGTATCGACGAGGCCAAGAAGGCCGGCGCCATCGCCGAGTTCGGCGAGAAGTACGGCGAGCGCGTGCGCGTCGTGACCATCGGCGACTTCTCCAAGGAGCTGTGCGGTGGCACGCACGTGCACAACACCGCCCAGCTGGGCCTGGTGAAGCTGCTCGGCGAATCCTCCATCGGTTCGGGTGTCCGCCGTATCGAGGCCCTGGTCGGTGTCGACGCCTACAACTTCCTCGCCCGGGAGCACACGGTCGTCGCCCAGCTCCAGGAGCTGATCAAGGGCCGCCCGGAGGAGCTCCCGGAGAAGGTCTCCGCCATGCTCGGCAAGCTGAAGGACGCCGAGAAGGAGATCGAGAAGTTCCGCGCCGAGAAGGTCCTCCAGGCGGCCGCCGGTCTCGCCGAGTCCGCCAAGGACGTCCGTGGCATTGCTGTCGTGACGGGTCAGGTCCCGGACGGCACGACGGCCGACGACCTGCGCAAGCTCGTACTCGACGTGCGCGGACGCATCCAGGGCGGACGGGCCGCCGTCGTGGCCCTGTTCACGGTGGCGAACGGCAAGCCGCTGACGGTCATCGCCACCAACGAGGCCGCCCGCGAGCGCGGCCTCAAGGCCGGCGACCTGGTCCGTACGGCCGCCAAGACCCTCGGCGGCGGCGGTGGCGGCAAGCCGGACGTCGCTCAGGGCGGTGGCCAGAACCCGGCCGCGGTCGGTGACGCCGTGGACGCCGTGGAGCGCCTGGTCGCCGAGACGGCCAAGTAAGAGACGGGTCAGGAAGATGCGCAGAGGACGTCGACTCGCGATCGACGTCGGGGACGCCCGTATCGGGGTCGCCTCGTGCGACCCCGACGGGATCCTCGCCACCCCGGTGGAGACGGTCCCGGGGCGTGACATCCCCGCAGCTCAGCGGCGGTTGAAGCAACTCGTCGAGGAGTACGAGCCGCTCGAGGTCGTCGTCGGACTCCCACGCTCCCTCAAGGGAGGCGAGGGCCCGGCCGCGGTCAAGGTCCGCGCCTTCGTCCAGGAACTGGCCCGCATGATCGCCCCGGTTCCGGTCAGACTCATTGACGAACGCATGACCACGGTGACGGCCAGTCAGGGACTGCGCGCTTCCGGCGTGAAGTCCAAGAAGGGCCGTTCCGTGATCGACCAGGCAGCCGCGGTGGTCATCCTCCAGCAGGCGCTTGAATCCGAACGGGTGTCAGGTAAAGCACCCGGCGAAGGCGTCGAAGTGGTCATCTGATCGCGATACGGTAACGTTCCGCGCGATGCGCCGGTGTTCGAACAGCTGACGCACCAGAGAGAGGCGGACGGGAGCCCGGCCGGAAGCCGAGCGACCGCCGCCTCGCGGCTCTAGGGGATCGATGACTGAGTATGGCCGGGGCCAAGGCTCCGAACCGTGGCATCCGGAGGACCCGTTGTACGGGGACGGCGGATGGGGAGGACAGCAGGCCCACCCGGGTCAGCAGTCCCCCTACGGCGGCCAGCCGCAGCACTATCCAGAGCAGCCGCAGCAGCCGCAGTACGGCGACTGGGGCACCGGTGAGCAGGCCGGATACGGTCAGGCGCAGCAGCACTACCAGTACGACCAGCAGTACGCGGCCCAGACCCACGGGCATCAGCAGTACCCCGGGCAGGGGGACCACGGGCACCCGCAGGACCAGGGATACCATCAGCAGCCGTACGACAACGGCGGGTGGGCCACCGGCGGGCACCAGCAGGTGCCGTACCCGGGCGACCCCGGCGACCCGTACGGGCAACAGCAGCCAGGCGCCTACGGCGGGGGTCAGTCCGACTACTACGGCACGCCCGACGCGTATCCGCCGCCGGAGCCCCCCGGCCGGCGCCGGGCCGAGCCGCCGCCGGAGCCCGAGACCGACTGGGACCCCGGCCCCGACCAGGGCGAGCACGCCTTCTTCGCGGGCGGCGACGACGATGACGACGGCGACGAGCCGGGGGACCGCCGCGGACGGGAAGACAAGCGAGGACGCGGCGGCAAGCCCAAGAAGCGCCGCAGCGGAACGGCCTGCCTGCTGGTCGTCGTGATCCTCGGCGGCGGCCTGGCCGGCGTCAGCTACTTCGGCTACCAGTTCTACCAGGATCGTTTCGGCGACGCCCCGGACTTCGCGGGGGACGGCAGCGGGCAGCAGGTCACCGTGGAGATCCCCAGGGGAGCGGGCGGCTACGAGATCGGGCAGGTGCTGAAGGACGCCGGCGTCGTCAAGAGCGTCGACGCGTTCGTCACGGCTCAGGCGAACAATCCCGACGGCAACACGCTCCAGGACGGCGTCTACACGCTGCAGAAGCAAATGTCCGCCGACAGTGCGGTCGAACTGATGCTCAGTCCCCAGAGCCGCGACAACCTGATCATCGCCGAGGGCAAGCGCAACGCCGACATCTACCGGCTCATCGACAAGCGGCTGGAGGTGAAGGAGGGCACGACCGCCGCGGTCGCCAAGAAGGACTACAAGAAGCTCGGCCTGCCCGCCTGGGCGCTGAACCACGCGAACGTCAAGGACCCGCTGGAAGGGTTCCTCTACCCCTCCAGCTACGGCATCGCCAAGGGGCAGAAGCCCGAAGGCGTGCTGAAGCAGATGGTGACACGGGCCACCGAGACCTACGAGAAGCTCGGGGTGGAGAAGAAGGCCACGAGCCTCGGACTCGAAGACCCCTGGCAGCTGATCACGGTCGCGAGCATGGTTCAGGCAGAGGGCACGAGCCACGCCGACTTCCGCAAGATGGCCGAGGTCGTCTACAACCGGATGAAGCCCGGAAACCCGCAGACCAACGGCTTGCTTGAGTTCGACTCCACGTACAACTACATCAAGAACCAGAGCAAGATCGACCTGAGCCTGAGCGAGCTGCGGACGTACGACAACCCGTACAACACGTACTTCCACAAGGGGCTGACGCCCGGGCCGATCGACAATCCCGGCGAGGACGCGATCAAGGGCGCCCTCAACCCGACGGACGACGGCTGGTACTACTTCATCTCGCTGGACGGCAAGACCAGTGAGTTCACCAAGACCAACGCCGAGCACCAGAAGCTGGTCGACAAGTTCAACGCCTCGCGGAACAACTGAGGAAATCCCTGATGGCCGCACCACGCCGGGCCGCCGTACTCGGCTCCCCGATCGCCCACTCGCTCTCCCCGGTCCTGCACCGCACGGCCTACCAGGAGTTGGGGCTGAGCGGCTGGACGTACGACAGGTTCGAGGTCGACGAGGCCGCCCTGCCGGGGTTCTTCGAGACGCTCGGTGCCGAGTGGGCGGGGCTCTCGCTGACCATGCCGCTGAAGCGGGCCGTGATCCCGCTGCTCGACGGGATCAGCGAGACCGCGGCCTCGGTCGACGCGGTCAACACGGTGGTCTGCACCCAGGACGGCCGCCGCACCGGCGACAACACCGACATCCCCGGCATGGTCGCGGCTTTGCGCGAGCACGGCATCGACAAAGTCGAGGCCGCCGCGGTCCTCGGCGCGGGTGCCACCGCCTCGTCCGCGCTGGCCGCGCTGTCGCGGATCTGCCCCGGCGAGATCGCCGTGTACGTCCGCAGCGAGGCCCGGGCCGCCGAGATGCGGCAGTGGGCCGAGCGGCTGGACGTCTCGGTGCGCATCGCCGACTGGGCGGACGCCGAGCAGGCCCTGCGCGCCCCGCTGGTGATCAGCACCACGCCGGCCGGTGTCACCGACGCCCTCGCCCGGTCCGTGCCGGAGCGGCCGGCGGCCCTCTTCGACGTCCTCTACGACCCCTGGCCGACGCCCCTCGCCGCCCGCTGGTCGGCGTACGGCGGCGCGGTCGTCAGCGGCCTCGACCTGCTGGTGCACCAGGCCGTGCTGCAGGTCGAGCAGATGACGGGGCAGGCCCCGGCGCCCCTGGACGCCATGCGAAAAGCGGGCGAACGCGCTCTCGCTGCCCGCTAAGATCCGCTCTCGGTTCCGCAGGGGGCGGACCAGGGGAGGGGATACGGACCATGGCCACAGGCATGCCTCAGGCATCCGTGAAGTCCCAGATATTCGAGTCGCTGCTGGGATTCCTGCCCGACTGGGTGCAGATCACCGTGCTCGCCCTGATCGTGCTCGCGGTTCTCGCGTCCTGGGCGGTCAAGATCAAGCGCAAGATCGCCTACCGTCGGGCCGTGCGAAGCGGGCAGCCCGTCCACGCGGCGGCCCGGCACGGGCAGGGGCGTGGAGCCGACTACCTGGGGGAGTACGCACCTCAGCAGGCGCCGCCGCAGGGCAGCGGAGCCGATCATCTCGGCGCCTGCGCACCGCAGCAGGCGCAGCCCGCGCGGCAGCCGAGCGGCGCGGACTTCCTCGGCGTGTACGCGCCGCAGCGGCAGACCGGCGGCCCGGCCTCGTCCGCCTGATGGACCGGCGGCCGGGTCCGCACTCCGGACGTGGGAGGATCGTAGGTGGCGGACCGGGGCCGCGCACCCGGTCCGGCCGTCGCCGTACGAGATGACGCGCGTACGCAGGGCAGTACGGGCGCGAGCACTGAGGAGCACCGTTGAGCAGGTTGCGCTGGCTGACCGCTGGGGAGTCCCACGGTCCCGCACTCGTCGCGACGCTGGAGGGTCTGCCCGCCGGCGTGCCGATCACCACGGACATGGTGGCGGACCATCTCGCGAGGCGCCGCCTGGGCTATGGGCGCGGCGCCCGGATGAAGTTCGAGCGCGACGAGATCACCTTCCTCGGCGGCGTCCGGCACGGCCTCACCCTCGGCTCCCCGGTCGCGATCATGGTGGGCAACACCGAGTGGCCGAAGTGGGAACAGGTCATGGCGGCCGACCCGGTCGACCCCGAGATCCTCGACGGGCTCGCCCGCAACGCCCCGCTGACCCGCCCGCGGCCCGGCCACGCCGACCTCGCCGGTATGCAGAAGTACGGCTTCGACGAGGCCCGGCCGATCCTGGAGCGCGCCTCGGCGCGTGAGACCGCGGCCCGTGTGGCCCTCGGCGCGGTGGCCCGGTCGTACCTGAAGGAGACGGCCGGCATCGAGATCGTCTCCCACGTGGTGGAACTGGCTGCCGCGAAGGCGCCGTACGGCGTGTACCCGACGCCGGCGGACGTGGAGAAGCTGGACGCGGACCCGGTGCGCTGCCTGGACGCCGACGCGTCGAAGGCGATGGTCGCCGAGATCGACCAGGCCCACAAGGACGGCGACACCCTCGGCGGTGTGGTCGAGGTGCTGGCCTACGACGTGCCGGTCGGCCTCGGTTCGCACGTGCACTGGGACCGGCGCCTCGACGCCCGGCTCGCCGCCGCGCTCATGGGCATCCAGGCGATCAAGGGCGTGGAGGTCGGCGACGGCTTCGACCTGGCGCGGGTACCCGGCTCCAAGGCCCACGACGAGATCGTGACCACCGACGAGGGCATCCGGCGCACCTCCGGCCGCTCCGGCGGCACCGAGGGCGGGCTGACCACCGGTGAGCTGCTGCGGGTGCGGGCGGCGATGAAGCCCATCGCGACCGTCCCGCGGGCCCTCAAGACCGTGGACGTCGTCACCGGTGAGGCGACGGCCGCCCACCACCAGCGCTCCGACGTGTGCGCGGTGCCGGCGGCCGGCATCGTCGCCGAGGCGATGGTCGCCCTCGTCCTCGCGGACGCGGTGGCCGAGAAGTTCGGCGGCGACAGCGTGGCCGAGACCGGCCGCAACGTACGGTCGTACCTCGACAACCTGGCCATCCGGTGACCCCGCTGATCGTGCTGGTCGGCCCGATGGGCGTCGGCAAGTCCACCGTCGGGCAGCTGCTGGCCGAGCGGCTTGGGGCCGGATACCGGGACACCGACGACGACATCGTCGCCGCGCAGGGCCGGACGATCGCCGAGATCTTCGTGGAGGAGGGCGAGGCCGCCTTCCGCGCGATCGAGAAGCAGGCCGTGCGCGAGGCGCTGGCCGGGCACGACGGTGTGCTGGCCCTGGGCGGCGGCGCCGTCCTCGACCAGGACACGCGCGAGCTGCTCGCCGGGCAGCGGGTGGTGTACCTGTCGATGGACGTCGAGGAGGCGGTCAAGCGCACCGGCCTCAACGCGGCCCGGCCGCTGCTCGCCATCAACCCGCGCAAGCAGTGGCGCGAGCTGATGGAGGCCCGTCGGAACCTGTACGAGGCGGTCGCCACAGCCGTCGTCGCCACCGATGGCCGTACACCCGAAGAGGTCACCCAAGCCGCCCTGGACGCACTGGAGTTGAAGGAAGCATGAGCGAGGCAGTGACGCGGATCCAGATCGGCGGCACGGCGGGCACCGAGCCCTACGAGGTCCTGGTGGGCCGGCAACTCCTGGGCGAACTGGCCGGGTTGATCGGCGGCAGGGCCAAGCGGGTCGCGATCGTCCACCCCGAGGCGCTGGCCGAGACGAGTGACGCGCTGCGCGCAGACCTGGCCGAGCAGGGCTACGAAGTGGTCGCCATCCAGGTGCCCAACGCGGAGGAGGCCAAGACCGCCGAGGTCGCCGCCTACTGCTGGAAGGCGCTGGGCCAGTCCGGGTTCACGCGCACGGACGTCATCGTCGGTGTCGGCGGCGGCGCGACCACGGACCTGGCCGGGTTCGTGGCCGCCACCTGGCTGCGCGGGGTGCGCTGGATCGCGATTCCGACCACCGTGCTGGCCATGGTCGACGCGGCCGTCGGCGGCAAGACCGGCATCAACACCGCCGAGGGCAAGAACCTGGTGGGCGCCTTCCACCCGCCCGCCGGTGTGCTCTGCGACCTGGCCGCACTGGACTCGCTGCCGGTCAACGACTACGTCTCCGGACTCGCCGAGGTCATCAAGGCCGGCTTCATCGCCGACCCGGTGATCCTCGACCTCATCGAGTCCGATCCCGAGGCCGCCCGCACCCCGGCCGGCCCGCACACCGCCGAGCTCATCGAGCGCTCCATCCGGGTGAAGGCCGACGTGGTGTCGTCCGACCTGAAGGAGTCGGGCCTGCGCGAGATCCTCAACTACGGCCACACGCTCGGCCACGCCATCGAGAAGAACGAGCGCTACAAGTGGCGCCACGGCGCTGCCGTGTCCGTGGGGATGCACTTCGCCGCCGAACTCGGCCGCCTGGCGGGCCGGTTGGACGACGCCACGGCCGACCGCCACCGCACCGTCCTCGAAGCGGTCGGCCTGCCGCTGTACTACCGCCACGACCAGTGGCCCAAGCTGCTGGAGACCATGAAGGTCGACAAGAAGTCACGCGGCGACCTGCTGCGCTTCATCGTCCTCGACGGTCTGGCCAAGCCCACCGTCCTGGAGGGGCCCGACCCGGCCGTGCTGCTCGCCGCGTACGGCGAAGTGGGGCAGTAAGTCCTCCCGCGCTCCTTCCGCCCGAAAAAGCCTTACAGTGCCGGGCACTTCGGGCCGCCCCCGGCCGTTCACACAACGATCGCCGGGGGCGGTACCGTTCGGTAGCAGCGGGTTCCGCCCCCGCAGTCAGCGCCCATCGCCTGTACGAGACGGAGTGGCACCGGATGCAGCACGCAGTGGGTTCTCCGCTGCCGCCGCCCCACCAGCCGGGGCAGGGACCGGCCGCCGGCTGGTCGCCGGCCGCACACCACCCGGGTTCGCACCACCCGGGCGCGCACCAGGGCTCCGCCCCCGTGCCCCCGCCGCCCCCGGCACCGGGATACCCCGCGCCACCGCCCGGGCCTGCCGCGCCCCCGCATCAGGCCTCCGCCCCCGCCGCGCCGGACACCACCGGTCATGTGCGGCTGCCGCCGGGCGGCCCGGTCGCCATGCCCAGCGCGCCGCCCGCCGCAGCGGGCCCCGACCTGGCGGGCACGACGCTCGCGGTGCTGCTCATCGGCCCCGCGGGTGCCGGGAAGACCAGCGTCGCCAAGTACTGGGCGGACCATCGCCGGATCCCCACGGCCCACATCAGCCTCGACGACGTACGCGAATGGGTCCGCTCGGGCTTCGCCGACCCCCAGTCCGGGTGGAACGACAACTCGGAAGCGCAGTACCGCCTCGCCCGCCGCACCTGCGGCTTCGCCGCGCGGAACTTCCTGGCCAACGGCATCTCCTGCATCCTCGACGACGCCGTCTTCCCCGACCGGCCCGTCGTCGGCCTCGGCGGCTGGAAGCGACACGTCGGCCCGGGCCTGCTGCCGGTCGTCCTCCTGCCGGGCCTGGAGATCGTCTTGGAGCGCAACGCCGAACGCTCCGGCAACCGCCGCCTCAGCGACGACGAGGTCGCCCGTATCCACGGCCGCATGGCCGGCTGGTACGGCTCGGGCCTCCCGATCATCGACAACTCCCAGCTCGACATCCCGCAAACGGCCCAGGTCCTGAACGACGTCCTGTCCCGCTCCATCGCCAGTCCGCCCCAGTGGTAGCCCGTGCCCCTGAGGGCCGCGCCCCCTAGGGGCGCGGGGAACTGCGCGACGAGCCCCCACACACCCGCGCACGGCACACAACCCCGCGCGGCACGCCCTCTCCGAACGGCATCCTGCCCACCCGGACACATCAGGCACCGCCCACTCAGACGCCCTCAACCGGCGCCGAACCCGCGGAGCTCTTACGCTCGGGGCATGTCAGAGGTGTACGCGGCCCGCCGGACGCGTCTGAGGGAATACTGCAACGCGGGCGGCAGCGCGGCGGCGCTGGTCTCCCGCCCCGCCAACGTGCGCTATCTCGCGGGCCCCGCCCCGCGCGGCGCCGTTCTGCTGCTGGGCAAGACCGAGGACCTCCTGGTGTGTGCCGGCCCGATCGAAGGCCGCTCCGCGCAGGAGCGCCCCGACGAGGCCCTGCGCGTCCAGAACCTGCCCGGAACCGGTGGCGGCGACCCGGCTGTCGCGGCCGCCGGCCTCGCCGCGGACCAGGGCGCCGACTCCCTGGCCGTGGAGGAGCACCACCTCACGGTGGCCCGGCACCGCGCCCTCGGCTCGGTCGCCCCCCGGCTGCGCCTGGCGGGCCTCGGCTGCGCCGTCGAGCAGCTCAGGGTGGTCAAGGACGAGGAGGAGATCTCCTGCCTCCGCATCGGCGCCGAGATCGCCGACCAGGCCCTGGGCGAACTGCTGGAGTCCATCCTCGTCGGCCGGACCGAGCGCCATCTCGCCCTGGAGCTCGAACGACGCCTCGTCGACCACGGGGCCGACGGACCGGCCTTCCCGACCTCCGTCGCCACCGGGCCCAACGCCGGCCGCCCCGGCCACCGGCCCACCGACCGCCGTGTCGAGGAGGGCGACTTCCTCTCCGTCTGCCTCGGCGCGACGTACCGCGGCTACCGCTGTGAGATCGGCCGTACGTTCGTCATCGGCACGGCTCCCGCGGACTGGCAGATCGAGCTGTACGACCTGGTCTTCGCCGCCCAGCGCGCCGGACGTGAGAGCCTGGTACCCGGCGCCGCCTGCCGGGACGTCGACCGGGCCGCTCGCCAGGTGCTGGACTCCGCGGGGTACACGGAGGGCCTCACAGCCCTGACCGGACACGGGGTCGGGCTCGAAATCGACGAGGACCCTCAATTGAGTCCCGCGGCCATGGGTAAACTGGACGCTTGCGTGCCGGTCACCGTCGAACCGGGGGTCCACCTCCCGGGCCGGGGCGGTGTCCGGATCGATGACACGCTCGTCGTCCGCCCCGAGGCGGACGGCGGACCCGAGCTACTCACCATCACGACCAAGGAGCTGCTCGCCCTGTAGGTAGGCAGGTGCGTGCCCCAGGGTCGTACGTCAGTCCAGGAGATTCCGCAACCGTGGCTTCCACGAACGACCTCAAGAACGGCATGGTGCTCAAGCTCGAAGGCGGCCAGCTCTGGTCCGTCGTCGAGTTCCAGCACGTCAAGCCCGGCAAGGGCCCGGCCTTCGTGCGCACCAAGCTCAAGAACGTGCTCTCCGGCAAGGTCGTCGACAAGACCTTCAACGCCGGCGTCAAGGTCGAAACGGCCACCGTCGACAAGCGCGACATGCAGTTCTCCTACATGGACGGCGACTACTTCGTCTTCATGGACATGGAGACCTACGACCAGCTGCACGTCGACCGCAAGGCCGTCGGCGACGCCGCGAACTTCCTGATCGAGGGCTTCACCGCCACCGTCGCGCAGCACGAGGGCGAGGTGCTCTTCGTCGAGCTGCCCGCCGCCGTCGAGCTCGTCATCCAGGAGACCGAGCCGGGCGTCCAGGGCGACCGCTCCACCGGTGGCACCAAGCCCGCCACGCTGGAGACCGGCCACCAGATCCAGGTGCCCCTCTTCATCACCACCGGTGAGAAGATCAAGGTCGACACCCGCACCAGCGACTACCTCGGCCGGGTGAACAGCTAACCGTGGCTGCCCGCAACACGGCCCGCAAGCGCGCCTTCCAGATCCTCTTCGAGGGCGACCAGCGCGGCGCCGAGGTCCTGACGGTCCTCGCCGACTGGGTCCGGCTCTCCCGGGCCGACACCCGGCAGCCGCCGGTGAGCGAGTACACGATGGAGCTGGTCGAGGGCTACGCGCAGCGCGCGAAGCGCATCGACGAGCTGATCGCCCAGTACTCGGTCGGCTGGACGCTCGACCGGATGCCGGTCGTCGACCGCAACATCCTGCGGCTCGGCGCCTATGAGCTGATCTGGGTCGACGAGACCCCGGACGCCGTCGTCCTGGACGAGATGGTGCAGCTGGCCAAGGAGTTCTCCACGGACGAGTCGCCCTCGTTCGTGAACGGGCTGCTCGGTCGGCTGAAGGACCTCAAGCCCTCGCTCCGCCGCGACGAGGACTGAGAGAGACAGAACGCCGGAGGGCCCGCAGCGCGACTGCTGCGGGCCCTCCGGCGTTCCCGTACGGCCGGGGGCCGTCAGGCCCCCAGAACGGCGCCGGGGGGGGGGGGGGGGGGGGGGGGGGGGGGAGGCTGGGGGGGGGGGGGGGGGGGGGGCACCGCGTAAGAGCCCACCCCCGCGCTCTCGCGCTCCTCCCCCCCGCCCCTCTCTGCCATCACAGC
>NZ_JBVIWP010000013.1:69193-196202 GCF_055594445.1 Streptomyces sp. NPDC040589
CGCGTAAAACTAGGCCTGCCCGGTCTTTCGGTCTGCCCAGAGGCGGGGGAGACACGCCCAAAAAAAAAGCTAAGCGAGCGCACCAAAACCCCGTCCCCCCCCCCCCCCCCCGGCGGCACGTTTCTGCGCTGGCCCCTGAGGGCTCAGGCCTCCTCGTGGGAGGCGACCGCGCGGCGCGCGTCCGCGTCCAGGACACCCCAGCTGATCAGCTGCTCGGTGAGGACGGACGGCGACTGGTCGTAAATGACGGCGAGTGTGCGCAGGTCGTCCTGGCGGATCGAGAGCACCTTGCCGTTGTAGTCACCGCGCTGCGACTGGATCGTGGCCGCGTAGCGCTGCAGGGGGCCCGCCTTCTCGGCCGGCACCGTGGCCAGCCGCTCCAGGTCCAGGACCAGCTTCGGCGGCGGCTCGGCGGCGCCGCCCGGGGTGGTGCCCGGAAGCAGCTCCTGCACGGGGACGCCGTAGAAGTCCGCCAGCTCGGCGAGGCGCTGTACGGTCACGGCGCGGTCGCCGCGCTCGTACGAACCGACCACGACCGCCTTCCAGCGTCCCTGGGACTTCTCCTCGACACCGTGGAGGGAAAGGCCCTGCTGGGTGCGGATCGCCCGGAGCTTGGCCCCGAGCTGTTTGGCGTATTCGCTGGACATATAGCTCCCCGGCACTGTGTCGACGCGGTCAGCTGTGTTGCCGGGCCGCGCGGCTGGTAACTCACTGTGAGGTTACGCAGCGTTACTCTGCCGCGTCAAGCCGAATGGTCCGCACCGACTCTTCCGTGGTATCAGCACTCGGTTAGGCCGAACGGGTGATCCGGGAGGGCTGTCGGAGTGATCGCGGGGACCTGCTACCGTGTATGGCGCAATCCCGACGTCCTTTAAGGTCCGTCCCGTGAGGCGGAGAAGGAGGTCCGTTTCGTATGGACACGCACGACACGCAGTCCGATGCCCGGCCCGTTCTCGAAGGGCCCGACATCGCGCGGGTGCTGACCCGCATCGCCCATGAGATCGTCGAGCGCGCCAAGGGCGCCGACGACGTGGTGCTCCTCGGCATTCCGACCCGGGGCGTCTTCCTCGCCCGGCGGCTCGCCGACAAGCTCGAGCAGATCACCGAGCGCAAGGTTCCGTGCGGCTCGCTCGACATCACCATGTACCGCGACGACCTGCGCATGCACCCGCCGCGTGCGCTGGCCCGCACCGAGATCCCCGGTGACGGCATCGACGGCAAGCTGGTCGTCCTCGTCGACGACGTGCTCTTCTCCGGCCGCACCATCCGGGCCGCCCTCGACGCGCTGAACGACATCGGGCGCCCGCGCGCGGTGCAGCTCGCCGTCCTCGTCGACCGCGGTCACCGCGAACTGCCCATCCGCGCCGACTACGTCGGCAAGAACCTCCCCACGTCGTTGCGGGAGACGGTCAAGGTCCAGCTCGCCGAGGAGGACGGTCGCGACACCGTGCTGCTCGGTGCCAAGCAGACCTCCCAGTAGCGCCTCAGGCGTACGCCGCTGTCGTACGCCGGCTCAGTGCGCCCTCGGGCGCGCCCGTCTGCCCGAATTCTCCTGAACTGCCTTACGGAGCCTGACAGATGCAGCGTCATCTCATCTCGGCCGCCGACCTCACCCGCGACGACGCCGTCCTGATCCTCGACACCGCCGAGGAGATGGCCCGGGTCGCCGACCGGCCGATCAAAAAGCTGCCGACCCTGCGCGGCCGCACGATCGTCAACCTCTTCTTCGAGGACTCCACCCGGACCCGGATCTCCTTCGAGGCCGCCGAGAAACGGCTGTCGGCGGACGTCATCAACTTCTCCGCCAAGGGCTCCAGCGTCTCCAAGGGCGAGTCCCTGAAGGACACCGCCCAGACCCTTGAGGCCATGGGCGTCGACGCCGTGGTCATCCGGCACGGCGCCTCCGGAGCCCCGTACCGGCTGGCGAACTCCGGCTGGATCGACGCGGCCGTCGTCAACGCCGGCGACGGCACCCACCAGCACCCCACGCAGGCCCTGCTGGACGCCTTCACCATGCGCCGCCGCCTGGTCGGCACGGACGCCGGACTCGGCCGGGACCTCGAGGGCAAGCGCATCACGATCGTCGGCGACATCCTGCACAGCCGGGTCGCCCGCTCCAACGTCGACCTGCTGCACACCCTCGGCGCCGAGGTCACCCTCGTCGCCCCGCCGACCCTGGTGCCCGTCGGCATCGAGACCTGGCCCTGCGAGGTGTCGTACGACCTCGACAGCACGCTGCCCAAGTCCGACGCGGTGATGATGCTGCGAGTACAGCGCGAGCGCATGAACGCCGCCTTCTTCCCGACCGAGCGCGAGTACTCCCGGCGCTACGGCCTCGACGGCGACCGCATGGCGCGGATGCCCGAGCACGCCGTCGTGATGCACCCCGGCCCGATGGTCCGCGGCATGGAGATCACCGCCGAGGTCGCCGACTCCGACCGCTGCACCGTCGTCGAGCAGGTCGCAAACGGAGTGTCCATCCGGATGGCCGTCCTGTACCTGCTGCTCGGTGGCAACGAACCCGCCGTCACCCAGTCCCGTACCGAGGAGAAGTAAGACCCATGAGCAAGATCCTGATCCGTGGTGCGAAGGTGCTGGGCGGCGAGCCGCAGGACGTGCTGATCGACGGCGGGACGATCGCCGAGGTCGGCAGCGGGCTGTCCGCCGAAGGTGCCGAGATCGTCGAGGCCGACGGCAAGGTGCTGCTGCCGGGCCTGGTCGATCTGCACACCCACCTGCGCGAGCCCGGCCGTGAGGACTCCGAGACCGTCCTGACCGGCACGCGGGCGGCGGCCAGCGGCGGCTACACCACCGTGTTCGCCATGGCCAACACCTTCCCCGTCGCCGACACCGCCGGTGTCGTCGAGCAGGTCTGGCGGCTCGGCAAGGAGCACGGCTACTGCGACGTCCAGCCCATCGGTGCCGTCACCGTCGGCCTGGAGGGCAGGAAGCTCGCCGAGCTGGGCGCCATGCACGAGTCGGCCGCCGGCGTCACCGTCTTCTCCGACGACGGCAAGTGCGTCCACGACGCCGTGATCATGCGCCGCGCCCTGGAGTACGTGAAGGCCTTCGGCGGTGTCGTCGCGCAGCACGCGCAGGAGCCGCGGCTGACCGAGGGCGCCGAGATGAACGAGGGCATCGTCTCCGCCGAGCTGGGGCTCGGGGGCTGGCCCGCGGTGGCCGAAGAATCGATCATCGCCCGGGATGTCCTGCTCGCGGACCACGTCGGCTCCCGCGTCCACATCTGCCACCTGTCGACCGCCGGGTCCGTCGAGATCGTCCGCTGGGCCAAGTCCCGCGGCATCGCCGTCACCGCCGAGGTCACCCCGCACCACCTTCTCCTCACCGACGAGCTGGTCCGCTCCTACAACCCGGTCTACAAGGTCAACCCGCCGCTGCGCACCGAGCGCGACGTGCTGGCCCTGCGCGAGGCGCTCGCCGACGGCACGATCGACATCGTCGCCACCGACCACGCCCCGCACCCGCACGAGGACAAGGACTGCGAGTGGGCCGCGGCCGCCATGGGCATGGTCGGCCTGGAGACCGCGTTGTCAGTGGTGCAGGAGACCATGGTCGACACGGGTCTGCTGGACTGGGCCGGCGTCGCCGACCGGATGTCCGTCAAGCCCGCGCAGATCGGACAGGCCACGGGCCACGGACGTCCCGTCTCGGCAGGTGAGCCCGCCAACCTCACCCTGGTCGACACGGCATACCGTGGGCTCGTGGAACCCGCGGGCTTCGCCTCGCGCAGCCGCAACACCCCCTACGAGGGGCGCGAGCTGCCGGGCCGTGTGACGCACACGTGGCTGCGGGGCAAGGCCACGCTCGTCGACGGGAAGCTCACGTGACACCTGTATTCCTGCTGGCCGCCGAGAAGGAATCGGCGCAAGTGACCGACTGGGCCGCCCGCATCGGCTGGGTCGTCGGCCTCGCCCTGTTCGTCGCGCTCGTCTACTGGCTGATGCGCGAGGGCTGGAAGTGGCGCGGCACCCTCCAGGGCGACCTGCCCGAGCTGCCCGTCACCCCGGACGACCCGGGCCCCGGGAAGCTGGCCATGAGCGGCCGCTACCACGGCTCCACCACGGCCGGTCAGTGGCTCGACCGCATCGTGGCCCAGGGCCTGGGTACCCGCAGCCGCGCCGAGCTCACCCTCACGGACGCCGGGCTCGACGTCGTACGCCCAGGGGCGAGCGACTTCTTCGTCCCGGCCGCACAGCTGCGTGAGGCCCGGCTCGACAAGGGCATCGCCGGCAAGGTCCTCACCGAGGGCGGCCTGCTGATCGTCACCTGGGCGCACGGCGACCGGCTGATCGACTCCGGGTTCCGCTCCGACCACGCGGCCGAGCACAACGAGTGGGTCGAAGCCATCAACTCCATGATCGAAACGAACACCAGGGAAGGCGCCGAACGATGACCACCTCCACCAGGGGAGCCGTCAAAACTCCCGCCGTACTCGTCCTGGAGGACGGCCGGATCTTTCGCGGCCGTGCTTACGGGGCCGTGGGGGAGACCTTCGGCGAAGCGGTGTTCTCCACCGGCATGACCGGCTACCAGGAGACCCTGACCGACCCCTCGTACCACCGCCAGGTCGTGGTGATGACCGCGCCGCACGTCGGCAACACCGGCGTGAACGACGAGGACCCCGAGTCGAAGAAGATCTGGGTCTCCGGATACGTCGTGCGCGACCCCGCGCGCGTGCCGTCCAACTGGCGCTCCCGGCGCTCGCTGGACGAGGAGCTGGCGAAGCAGGGCGTCGTCGGCATCTCCGGCATCGACACCCGCGCCCTCACCCGCCATCTGCGCGAGCGTGGCGCCATGCGCGTCGGCATCTTCAGCGGGGAGGCGGTGCGGGAGGACGGCACGCTGCTGGCCCGCGTCCAGGAAGCCCCCCAGATGAAGGGCGCGAACCTCTCCGCCGAGGTCGCCACCACCGAGCCGTACATCGTGCCCGCGATCGGTGAGAAGAAGTTCACCGTCGCGGCCGTCGACCTCGGTATCAAGGGCATGACCCCGCACCGCATGGCCGAGCGCGGCATAGAGGTGCACGTGCTCCCCGCCACCGCGACCGTCGAGGACGTCTACGCGGTCGACCCGGACGGCGTGTTCTTCTCCAACGGCCCGGGTGACCCGGCCACCGCCGACCACCCCGTCTCCGTCATGCGGGGCGTCCTGGAGCGCGGCACCCCGCTCTTCGGCATCTGCTTCGGCAACCAGATCCTGGGCCGCGCGCTCGGCTTCGGCACCTTCAAGCTGAAGTACGGCCACCGCGGCATCAACCAGCCGGTGCAGGACCGTACGACCGGCAAGGTCGAGGTCACCGCGCACAACCACGGCTTCGCCGTCGACGCACCGCTCGACCAGGTCTCCGAGACCCCGTTCGGCCGCGCCGAGGTGTCGCACGTCTGCCTGAACGACAACGTGGTGGAGGGGCTGCGGCTTCTCGACCGCCCCGCCTTCAGCGTCCAGTACCACCCCGAAGCGGCAGCCGGCCCGCACGACGCCGCCTACCTGTTCGACCGCTTCGTATCCCTGATGGAGGGCCAGCGTGCCTAAGCGCACCGATATCCAGTCCGTCCTGGTCATCGGCTCCGGCCCGATCGTCATCGGCCAGGCCGCCGAATTCGACTACTCCGGCACCCAGGCGTGCCGCATCCTGCGCGCCGAGGGCCTGAGGGTCGTCCTGGTGAACTCCAACCCGGCGACGATCATGACCGACCCGGAGATCGCCGACGCCACGTACGTCGAGCCGATCACCCCCGAGTTCGTCGAGAAGATCATCGCCAAGGAGCGCCCGGACGCCCTGCTGCCCACCCTGGGCGGCCAGACGGCCCTCAACACGGCCATCTCGCTGCACGAGGCGGGGACCCTCGACAAGTACGGCGTCGAGCTCATCGGCGCCAATGTCGAGGCGATCAACAAGGGCGAGGACCGCGACCTCTTCAAGGAGGTCGTCGAGGCCGTCCGTGCGAAGATCGGGCACGGCGAGTCCGCCCGCTCGGTCATCTGCCACTCGATGGAGGACGTCCTCGCCGGCGTCGAGACGCTCGGCGGCTACCCGGTCGTCGTCCGCCCCTCCTTCACCATGGGCGGCGCCGGCTCCGGCTTCGCCCACGACGAGGAGGAGCTGCGCCGCATCGCCGGGCAGGGCCTCACGCTCTCGCCGACCACCGAGGTGCTCCTGGAGGAGTCCATCCTCGGCTGGAAGGAGTACGAGCTGGAGCTGATGCGCGACAAGCACGACAACGTCGTGGTGGTCTGCTCCATCGAGAACTTCGACCCCATGGGCGTGCACACCGGCGACTCGATCACGGTCGCGCCCGCGATGACGCTGACCGACCGCGAGTACCAGACCCTGCGCGACATCGGCATCGCCGTCATCCGCGAGGTCGGCGTCGACACCGGCGGCTGCAACATCCAGTTCGCGGTGAACCCCGAGGACGGCCGGGTGATCGTCATCGAGATGAACCCGCGCGTGTCGCGTTCCTCGGCGCTCGCCTCCAAGGCGACCGGCTTCCCGATCGCCAAGATCGCGGCCAAGCTCGCCGTCGGCTACACGCTGGACGAGATCCCGAACGACATCACGCAGGAGACCCCGGCCTCCTTCGAGCCGACGCTCGACTACGTGGTCGTGAAGGCCCCGCGGTTCGCCTTCGAGAAGTTCCCGAGCGCGGACGCCACCCTCACCACCACCATGAAGTCGGTCGGCGAGGCCATGGCCATCGGCCGCAACTTCACCGAGGCCTTCCAGAAGGCCCTGCGCTCGCTGGAGAAGAAGGGCAGCCAGTTCACCTTCGTCGGCGAGCCCGGCGACAAGGCTCTCCTCCTGGAGGAGGCCGTCCGCCCCACCGACGGCCGCATCAACACCGTCATGCAGGCCATCCGCGCGGGCGCCACGCCCGAGGAGGTCTTCGAGTACACGAAGATCGACCCGTGGTTCGTCGACCAGCTCTTCCTCATCAAGGAGATCGCCGACGAGCTGGCCGAGGCGCCCGAGCTGACCGCCGACCTGCTCGCCGAGGCCAAGCGGCACGGCTTCTCCGACACGCAGATCGGTGAGATCCGCGGCCTGCGCGAGGACGTCGTCCGCGAGGTGCGGCACGCGCTGGGCATCCGCCCGGTCTACAAGACGGTCGACACCTGCGCCGCCGAGTTCGCCGCGAAGACGCCGTACTTCTACTCCTCCTACGACGAAGAGAGCGAGGTCGCGCCCCGCGAGAAGCCGGCCGTCATCATCCTGGGCTCCGGCCCGAACCGCATCGGCCAGGGCATCGAGTTCGACTACTCCTGCGTCCACGCCTCCTTCGCGCTGAGCGACGCGGGCTACGAGACGGTGATGGTCAACTGCAACCCGGAGACCGTCTCCACGGACTACGACACCTCCGACCGCCTGTACTTCGAGCCGCTGACGCTCGAGGACGTGCTGGAGATCGTCCACGCCGAGCAGCAGGCCGGACCCGTCGCGGGTGTCGTCGTCCAGCTCGGCGGCCAGACCCCGCTGGGCCTGTCGCAGGCGCTCAAGGACAACGGCGTGCCGATCGTCGGCACCTCCCCGGAGGCCATCCACGCCGCCGAGGACCGGGGCGCCTTCGGACGGGTCCTCCAGGAGGCCGGCCTCCCGGCCCCCAAGCACGGAACCGCCACCACCTTCGCCGAGGCCAAGTCCATCGCCGACGAGATCGGCTACCCGGTCCTGGTCCGCCCGTCGTACGTCCTGGGCGGGCGCGGCATGGAGATCGTCTACGACGAGACGCGCCTGGAGGCGTACATCGCCGAGTCGACCGAGATCAGCCCGTCCCGGCCGGTCCTGGTCGACCGCTTCCTCGACGACGCGATCGAGATCGACGTCGACGCGCTCTACGACGGCCAGGAGCTCTACCTCGGCGGCGTCATGGAGCACATCGAGGAGGCCGGCATCCACTCCGGCGACTCGGCGTGCGCCCTGCCCCCGATCACGCTCGGCGGCTTCGACGTCAAGCGCCTGCGCGCCTCCACGGAGGGCATCGCGAAGGGCGTCGGCGTCCGCGGCCTGATCAACATCCAGTTCGCGCTGGCGGGCGACATCCTCTACGTCCTGGAGGCCAACCCGCGCGCCTCCCGGACCGTCCCCTTCACCTCGAAGGCGACGGCGGTGCCGCTGGCCAAGGCCGCCGCCCGGATCTCGCTGGGCGCCACGATCGCCGAGCTGCGCGCCGAGGGCCTGCTCCCGGCCACCGGCGACGGCGGCGAGCTCCCGCTCGACGCGCCGATCTCCGTCAAGGAGGCGGTCATGCCGTGGTCGCGCTTCCGCGACATCCACGGGCGCGGCGTCGACACGGTCCTCGGCCCGGAGATGCGCTCCACGGGCGAGGTCATGGGCATCGACTCCGTCTTCGGCACGGCGTACGCCAAGTCGCAGGCGGGCGCCTACGGCCCGCTGCCCACCAAGGGCCGCGCCTTCATCTCGGTCGCCAACCGCGACAAGCGCTCGATGATCTTCCCGGCGCGCGAGCTGGTCGCCCACGGCTTCGAGCTGATGGCCACGTCCGGCACGGCCGAGGTGCTCAAGCGCAACGGCATCAACGCCACCGTCGTGCGCAAGCAGTCCGAGGGCACCGGCCCGAACGGCGAGAAGACCATCGTCCAGCTCATCCACGACGGCGAGGTCGACCTCATCGTCAACACCCCGTACGGCACGGGCGGCCGCCTCGACGGCTACGACATCCGTACGGCGGCCGTGGCACGGTCCGTGCCGTGCCTGACGACGGTCCAGGCGCTCGCGGCGGCGGTCCAGGGCATCGACGCCCTCAACCGCGGCGACGTGAGCGTCCGCTCGCTCCAGGAACACGCGGAACATCTGACCGCGGCCCGCGACTAGCAGCCCCGAGGGGGACACCGGAAACGGTGTCCCCCTCTTCGTGAGGACGCCACGTCTTCGTGAGGACATCATGTACAAGATCTTCTTCAGTCTCGTCTTCAAGCGGCTGGACCCGGAGCAGGCGCACCACCTCGCCTTCCGCTGGATCCGCCTGGCCGCCCGCGTCCCCGTGCTGCGCACCTTCCTCGCGGCCGCCCTCGCGCCCCGCCACAAGGAGCTGCGCACGGAGGCCTTCGGGCTGCGCATGCACGGCCCCTTCGGGCTCGCGGCGGGCTTCGACAAGAACGCCGTGGGTATCGACGGCATGGCGATGCTCGGCTTCGACCACGTCGAGATCGGCACGGTGACCGGCGAGCCGCAGCCCGGCAATCCCAAGCAGCGGCTGTTCCGGCTGGTCAAGGACCGGGCGCTGATCAACCGCATGGGCTTCAACAACGACGGCTCGCTGCGCGTCGCCGCCCGTCTGGCCTCCCGTACGCCGGTCTTCAGGACCGTCGTCGGCGTCAACATCGGCAAGACCAAGGTCGTACCCGAGGAGGAGGCCGTCGCGGACTACGTGAAGTCCGCCGAGCGGCTGGCGCCGTACGCCGACTACCTCGTGGTCAACGTCTCCTCCCCGAACACGCCCGGTCTGCGCAATCTGCAGGCCACGGAGGCGCTGCGCCCCCTGCTGAGCGCCGTCCGCGAGGCCGCCGACGGCGCGGTGTCCGCACGGCGTGTCCCGCTCCTGGTCAAGATCGCGCCGGACCTCGCCGACGAGGACATCGACGCCGTCGCCGACCTCGCCGTGGAACTCGGCCTGGACGGGATCATCGCCACCAACACCACCATCGCGCGCGAAGGACTCGGCCTGAGGTCCGACCCCGCCCTGGTCAAGGAGACCGGCGGCCTGTCCGGGGCGCCCCTCAAGGAACGCTCCCTGGAGGTCTTGCGCCGCCTCTACGCGCGCGTGGGCGACCGGATCACCCTGGTGGGCGTGGGAGGCGTCGAGAACGCCGAGGACGCCTGGCAGCGCATCCTGGCCGGTGCCACGCTGGTCCAGGGCTACAGCGCCTTCATCTACGAGGGGCCCTTCTACGCCCGCGACCTCCACAAGGGGCTCGCCGCGCGCCTGCGCACCAGCCCGTACGCCACGCTCGCCGACGCGGTGGGCGCCGACGTGAGGAAGACGGCATGAGTGGTCTCGAACCCTTCGGCGCGCGTCTGCGCCGGGCCATGGACGAGCGCGGCCCGCTCTGTGTCGGCATCGACCCGCACGCCTCCCTGCTCGCCGAGTGGGGCCTGAACGACGACGTGGCAGGGCTGGAGCGGTTCAGCCGCACGGTCGTCGAGGCCTTGGCCGACCGGGTCGCGGTGCTCAAGCCGCAGAGCGCGTTCTTCGAGCGGTTCGGCTCGCGCGGACTGGCCGTCCTGGAGACGTCGGTGGCCGAGGCCCGGGCGGCGGGCGCCCTGGTCGTGACGGACGCCAAGCGCGGCGACATCGGCTCGACCATGGCCGCGTACGCCGAGTCGTTCCTGCACAAGGACGCGCCGCTGTTCTCCGACGCGCTGACCGTCTCGCCCTACCTCGGCTACGGCTCGCTCAGCCCGGCCGTCGCACTGGCCCGGGAGAGCGGGGCCGGACTGTTCGTGCTGGCGCTGACCTCCAACCCGGAGGGCGGCGAGGTCCAGCACGCCGTACGGTCCGACGGCCGGAACGTCGGAGCGACGATGCTCGCGCACCTGTCCGCCGAGAACGCGGGGGAGGAGCCCCTGGGGTCCTTCGGCGCGGTCGTCGGCGCCACCCTCGGTGACCTGTCGTCGTACGACCTGGACATCAACGGCCCGCTCCTCGCGCCCGGCATCGGCGCCCAGGGGGCGACGCCGGCCGATCTTCCGGGGGTCTTCGGGGCGGCGGTGCGCAATGTCGTGCCGAACGTCAGCCGGGGAGTGCTACGCCACGGTCCCGACGCGGTCGCGCTGCGTGACGCCGCGGAACGCTTCGCGGAGGAGATCCGTCACGCTGTGACCTCCTCCTGACCACTTCCTGACCTTCTTGTGAGTCCTCCGACGAGTGGCCGGGGACGGGCTTGAGTCTGAATACATCCTCAAATCCGGGGCAGTATGTCCTAAATGTCTGTTCAGATGAAGGCTGACCAGGACTTTTCCGCTGTTCTCGCTGACTCTGGCGGACTTGCCCGCTAGTCTCCGACGAGAGTCAACGGGCAAGCGTGTTGCTCGTGGCTCCCCAGGTGTGGGGCGACTAGGTTCCTCACCGGTCCGTATCCGACAGTTCGACATCCGAGGTGACGTAGGCGTGGCTCTTCCGCCCCTTACCCCTGAACAGCGCGCAGCCGCGCTCGAAAAGGCCGCCGCGGCTCGCCGGGAGCGGGCCGAGGTCAAGAATCGACTCAAGCACTCCGGCGCCTCCCTTCACGAGGTCATCAAGCAGGGCCAGGAGAACGACGTCATCGGCAAGATGAAGGTCTCCGCTCTTCTTGAGTCCCTGCCGGGCGTGGGCAAGGTCCGCGCCAAGCAGATCATGGAGCGACTCGGCATCTCCGAGAGCCGTCGTGTGCGCGGCCTCGGGTCCAACCAGATCGCCTCCCTGGAGCGCGAGTTCGGCAGCACCGGTTCCTGAACCGGGCACTCCGGGGAAGCGAGTCCCGGGCACTCCGGGATTGCTGGATAATCGCTGCATGGCTGCAACACCCCGGGGGACGTCCCCCGTACCCCCGGACGTACGTCCGCGGCTGACCGTGCTCTCCGGCCCCTCCGGGGTCGGCAAGAGCACGGTCGTCGCCCATATGCGCAAGGAACATCCCGAGGTCTGGCTCTCCGTGTCGGCGACGACCCGCAAGCCCCGCCCCGGCGAGAAGCACGGAGTCCACTACTTCTTCGTCACCGACGACGAGATGGACAAGCTGATCGCCAACGGCGAACTGCTGGAGTGGGCCGAGTTCGCCGGCAACCGCTACGGCACGCCGCGTGCGGCCGTGCAGGAGCGCCTGGAGGCCGGTGAGCCGGTCCTCCTCGAGATCGATCTGCAGGGTGCCCGTCTGGTCCGGGAGTCGATGCCCGAGGCCCAGCTGGTGTTCCTGGCTCCTCCCTCCTGGGAGGAGCTGGTGCGCAGACTCACCGGGCGGGGTACCGAACCGCCCGAGGTGATCGAGCGCCGGCTCGAGGCGGCGAAGATCGAACTCGCCGCCGAGCCGGAGTTCGACACCACCCTGGTCAACACCTCCGTCGAGGACGTGGCTCGCGAGCTGCTAGCCTTGATGGACGTGGTGTGACCATCGCTGATCGATCCGATCCTCGCTGATCACCCCGACAGACTCTTTCCCACCCATCGGAAGGTAGAGCGTGTCCTCTTCCATCTCCGCGCCCGAGGGCATCATCAACCCGCCGATCGACGAGCTCCTCGAGGCCACCGACTCGAAGTACAGCCTCGTGATCTACGCGGCCAAGCGGGCCCGCCAGATCAACGCGTACTACTCGCAGCTCGGCGAGGGCCTCCTCGAGTACGTCGGTCCCCTCGTCGACACCCACGTCCACGAGAAGCCGCTCTCGATCGCCCTCCGCGAGATCAACGCGGGGCTGCTCACGTCCGAGGCCGTCGAGGGCCCGGCGCAGTAAGTAGTATTTCCAGCTTGACGCTGACTTTTCCACAGGCCCGGCAGGTCGACTGCCGGGCCTGTGGTGTGTCATGGAGTCGTACGTTGTGCCCGTTGCCGAGGTCCGGGGAGAACCGGTGGACAAGCCGAAGGTCGTTCTGGGGGTCAGTGGCGGCATCGCCGCGTACAAGGCCTGTGAGCTGCTGCGGCGGCTGACGGAGTCGGGCCATGACGTGCGCGTGGTGCCCACGGCCTCCGCGCTGCACTTCGTCGGCGCCGCCACCTGGTCCGCGCTCTCCGGGCACCCGGTCTCCACGGAGGTGTGGGACGACGTGCACGAGGTCCCGCACGTCCGCATCGGACAGCAGGCCGACCTGGTCGTCGTCGCCCCGGCCACGGCCGACATGCTCGCCAAGGCGGCCCACGGCCTCGCCGGCGACCTCCTGACCAACACCCTGCTCACCGCCCGCTGCCCGGTCGTCTTCGCCCCCGCCATGCACACGGAGATGTGGGAGCACCCGGCCACCCAGGAGAACGTGGCGACGCTGCGCCGCCGCGGTGCCCTCGTCATCGAGCCGGCCGTGGGCCGTCTCACCGGCGTCGACACCGGCAAGGGCCGGCTGCCCGACCCGGGCGAGATCTTCGAGGTGTGCCGCCGGGTGCTGGCCCGGGGCGTGGCCGAGCCGGATCTCAAGGGCCGGCATGTGGTGGTGAGCGCGGGCGGCACCCGCGAGCCCCTGGACCCGGTCCGGTTCCTGGGCAACCGCTCCTCCGGCAAGCAGGGCTACGCCCTCGCCCGCACCGCTGCCGCCCGCGGCGCCCGCGTCACGCTGATCGCGGCCAACAGCACCCTGCCGGACCCGGCCGGGGTGGACGTCGTCCCCGTCGGCACGGCCGCGCACCTGCGCGAGGCGGTGCTGACAGCCGCCGCCGACGCCGACGCCGTGGTCATGGCGGCGGCGGTGGCGGACTTCCGTCCGGTGGCCTACGCGGCCGGGAAGATCAAGAAGAAGGACGACCAGGAGCCGGAGCCGATCGCCCTGGTGCGGAATCCGGACATCCTCGCGGAGATCTCCACCGACCGGGTTCGCCCCGGACAGGTGATCGTCGGCTTCGCCGCGGAGACGGACGACGTGCTCGCCAACGGCCGCGCCAAACTGAAGCGCAAGGGCTGCGATCTGCTGGTGGTGAACGAGGTCGGGGAGCGCAAGACCTTCGGTTCCGAGGAGAACGAAGCCGTCGTGCTCGGCGCCGACGGCAGCGAGACCGCGGTGCCGTACGGACCCAAGGAAGCCCTGGCCGAAACCGTGTGGGACCTGGTGGCCGGGCGCCTCGGCTGATGTTTCAGTCGCCCTGCGCCTCGGCGAAACCCGGCCGATCGGGGCGTGGCGCCTCTGGCCAACGCCGCTCGCGATTGGGCAGAATGCCCGTGCCGCAGGTCACAGCACTCCCGAGTGGCGAGACAGGGGGGCCGTGGCCGAAGCGTGACCCGTAAACTGTTCCACGGACGGCGCGAGGTGCAGCCCTCGCCGTCCGCCAATGATCAGACAGCAGCCGCTGCAACCCCAGGGAGCGTTGTGTCCCGTCGCCTGTTCACCTCGGAGTCCGTGACCGAGGGTCACCCTGACAAGATCGCTGACCAGATCAGCGACACCATTCTCGACGCGTTGCTCCGCGAGGACCCGACTTCTCGCGTCGCCGTCGAGACCCTGATCACGACCGGCCTGGTGCACGTGGCCGGCGAGGTCACGACCAAGACGTACGCGGACATCGCGACGCTGGTCCGGAACAAGATCCTCGAAATCGGCTACGACTCCTCGAAGAAGGGCTTCGACGGCGCCTCCTGCGGCGTCTCGGTGTCGATCGGCGCACAGTCCCCGGACATCGCCCAGGGTGTCGACACGGCGTACGAGTCCCGTGTCGAGGGCGACGAGGACGAGCTCGACAAGCAGGGCGCGGGCGACCAGGGCCTGATGTTCGGCTACGCGACGGACGAGACCCCGACGCTCATGCCGCTGCCGATCTTCCTGGCCCACCGCCTGTCGAATCGCCTGTCCGAGGTGCGCAAGAACGGCACCATCCCCTACCTGCGCCCGGACGGCAAGACCCAGGTCACCATCGAGTACGACGGCGACAAGGCGGTCCGCCTGGACACCGTCGTGGTCTCCTCCCAGCACGCCTCCGACATCGACCTGGACTCGCTGCTGGCTCCGGACATCAAGGAGTTCGTCGTCGAGCCGGAGCTGAAGGCGCTGCTCGACGAGGGCATCAAGCTCGACACGGAGAACTACCGTCTCCTGGTCAACCCCACCGGCCGCTTCGAGATCGGCGGCCCGATGGGCGACGCCGGCCTGACCGGCCGCAAGATCATCATCGACACCTACGGCGGCATGGCCCGCCACGGCGGCGGTGCCTTCTCCGGCAAGGACCCGTCCAAGGTCGACCGCTCCGCGGCGTACGCGATGCGCTGGGTCGCCAAGAACGTCGTCGCCGCGGGTCTCGCCACCCGCTGCGAGGTCCAGGTGGCGTACGCGATCGGCAAGGCCGAGCCGGTGGGCCTGTTCGTCGAGACCTTCGGCACCGCCAAGATCGACGCCGAGAAGATCGAGAAGGCGATCGACGAGGTCTTCGACCTCCGTCCGGCCGCCATCATCCGCGACCTCGACCTGCTCCGCCCGATCTACGCCCAGACCGCGGCGTACGGCCACTTCGGCCGTGAGCTTCCCGAGTTCACGTGGGAGCAGGCGGACCGTGTGGACGCGCTGCGCAAGGCGGCGGGCCTGTAGGTCCGACGCCCTTACGGCACCGAGCGAGGCCCGGCACCCTTCGGGGGGCCGGGCCTCGTCGTGCCCCCCCCAGGGGCCTCGCCGGGGCCGCCGGTTGTCAGTGGTGTTTGGTAAGAATGCAAGCGTGAGCAGCGAGAACGGACAGGCGGACGGCGGTGCGCAGAGTGCGCCGCCCGAGCAGCTCGCGCTCATCCGGGAGAGCGTGCGGAAGGCCAACACGCCCCGGGCCAAGCCGCGGACCTGGCGGGGGGCCGCGCTCGCCAAGGAGCTGCCCGTCGCGCGCGTCCTCGTCGACAAGGGCGTGCTCCATCTCGACCGGTACTTCGACTACGCGGTGCCCGAGGAACTGGACGCCGAGGCCCAGCCGGGCGTGCGGGTGCGGGTGCGGTTCGGGGCCGGGCGGCACCGGGTGCGGGACGGACGGCGTGAGGGCGGCGGGCTGATCGACGGGTTCCTCGTCGAGCGACTGGCCGAGTCCGAGTACTCCGGGCCGCTGGCCGCCCTCGCCCAGGTCGTGTCGCCCGAGCGGGTGCTGAGCGAGGAACTGCTGGGGCTGGCCCGGGCGGTCGCCGACCGGTACGCGGGCAGCCTCGCGGACGTCCTGCAACTCGCGGTGCCACCGCGTAACGCGCGCGCCGAGCAGCGGGCCTCGCCCGCCCCCCTGCCGCCGCCCCCGGCTCCCGAGCCGGGATCCTGGCAGCGGTACGAGCGGGGAGCGGCCTTCGTGGAGTCCCTGGCGTCCGGCGGCGCGCCACGGGCCGTGTGGAACGCCCTGCCGGGGCCGCAGTGGAGCGAGGAACTGGCCCGGGCCGTCGCGGCGACCCTGGCCTCCGGGCGCGGGGCGCTCGTCGTCCTGCCCGACGGACGGGCCGTCGCGCGGGCCGACGCCGCACTGACCGCCCTGCTGGGGGAGGGGCGGCACGCGGTGCTCACCGCCGACGCGGGTCCCGAGAAGCGGTACGCGCAGTGGCTCGCGGTGCGGCGCGGTTCCGTACGGGCCGTGATCGGGACGCGGGCCGCGATGTTCGCGCCGGTCCAGGACCTCGGGCTCGTGGCCCTCTGGGACGACGGGGACGACAGCCACAGCGAGCAGCACGCTCCGCAGCCCCATGCGCGGGAGGTGCTCCTGCTGCGGGCGGCCCAGGACAAGTGCGGCTTCCTGCTGGGCAGCTGGGGCTGCACGGTGGAGGCCGCACAGCTCGTGGAGAGCGGGTGGGCCCGGCCGCTCGTCGCCGCGCGGGAGCAGGTGCGGGGAGCCGCTCCGCTCGTGCGCACCGTGGGGGACGGGGACCTCGCCCGGGACGAGGCCGCCCGGGCCGCCCGGCTGCCGACCCTCGCCTGGCAGGCCGTCAGGGACGGCTTGAAGCACGGCCCGGTGCTGGTGCAGGTGCCCCGGCGGGGATATGTGCCGCGCATGGCGTGCGCCAACTGCCGGGCGCCCGCGCGGTGCCGGCACTGCTCCGGGCCGCTGGAGACACGGGACGGCGGTGCCCTGTGCTGCGGGTGGTGCGGCCGCGAGGAGAGCGGCTGGCACTGCCCGGAGTGCGGTGCCTTCCGGCTGCGCGCCTCGGTGGTGGGCGCGCGGCGGACCGCCGAGGAACTCGGGCGCGCCTTCCCGGCGGTTCCGGTGCGGACCTCGGGGCGTGAACACGTGCTCGACACGGTCCCGGGGGCGCCCGCGCTGGTGGTGAGCACGCCGGGGGCCGAGCCGGTCGCCGAGGGCGGGTATGCGGCGGCGCTGCTGCTGGACGGCTGGGCCATGCTGGGTCGGCCCGACCTGAGGGCCGGGGAGGACGCGTTGCGGCGGTGGATCGCGGCCGGGGCACTCGTCCGGCCACAGTCGGCCGGCGGCACGGTGGTGGTCGTCGCCGAGCCGACGCTGCGCCCCGTCCAGGCGCTCGTGCGGTGGGATCCCGTCGGTCACGCGGTGCGGGAACTCGCCGAGCGGGCCGAGCTGGGGTTTCCGCCGGTGTCGCGGATGGCGGCCGTGTCGGGGCCGGCGGAGGCGGTGGCCGAGTTTCTCCGTACGGCCGAACTGCCGTCGGAGGCCGAGGTGCTGGGGCCGGTGCCGTTGCCCGTCCCGGCCGCGGGGCGACCGCGGCGGGTGGGGGCGCCGCCGCCGGGGGAGCAGTGGGAGCGCGCGTTGCTGCGGGTGCCGCCGGGGAAGGGAGCCGCGCTGGCCGCCGCGCTCAAGGCCGCGCAGGCCGCGCGGATGGCTCGGGGGAGTGCGAGCGGGGCCGGCGTCTGGGTGCGGATCGATCCGGCTGACATCGGGTGAGCTGCCGCGGAAGGTCCGGCGGGCATCGCCCGGATGTGCGGCTGCCCTCCCGAAGGCGTCCCGGGAGGGCAGGGCAAGGGGCGCGGTTCAGCCGTTGCGCGGGCCGGGGAACGCCGTCGGCCGTGCCTCGTCGCGGAGTGCGGGGCTGCCTGCCGTCGGCTGTGTGGGCATGGAGCGGGCCGCGGGGACCGTCGGGACCGTGGGCAGGCCGGTGGGCATACTGACCGTGCGACTGGCCGTCGGCTCCGGTGTGCGCTCCGGCTCGGCCGCGGCCGACTGGGCCGTGGCCGCGGCACGGCGTGCGCCGTAACGGCGGTGCACCGCCTGTTTGGTGACTCCGAGCGCGGAGCCCACCGCGTCCCAGGAGAAGCCGAGTGAGCGGTCGAAGTCCACTGCCGCGGTGACCAGGGTCTCGACACTGTCCCGCAGCTCCTGGGCGAGACGTACCGTCGGGGCGGGGGCGCGTCCGTAGACGACGAAGCCCGTGGAGGGGCCGGAGCGGCGCGGGCGGTAGACGTTGCCCAACTGGGCGGTGAGTGTGCGCAGTGCGTCCACCTGCCGGCGGACCCGCTCGATGTCCCGCACCAGCAAGTGCAGGCTGGCCCGAGCCTGGGCGTCGTGGGTTGCGTGGTCGGCCATGAACAAGCCTCTCGAACCGGCGTTGAAAGGAATGGGCCGTGATCACGGCCCGTTGTGGTCAACTCTGTCTTGACCAACGCGGATTCGCTCCGCGGGTCACGGTGTGGGGGCGTGGGGGCATATGCGTGCGCCCGTTTGCGCGGGGTGTGCGCCTGGGCCTTCGGCCTGGTCTCCCACTCGCGCACCGCCCGTAGCAGCCGATCAAGAGGTTGAGCTCTCCCATGGGGGCCGGGCGCCGTCGGCGGCTTTCCGTCGTATGGCTCATAGACTGGTGTGCTGCCCGTCGTTCATCCCCGCCCGAGAGGCCCCCACCACCCCATGAAGCTCGTCTTCGCCGGTACACCCGAGGTCGCCGTTCCCGCTCTGGACGCTCTTCTCGCCTCTGGGCGGCACGAGGTGGCCGCCGTCGTCACGCGGCCCGACGCGCCGGCCGGGCGCGGGCGCAGGCTGGTCGCGTCGCCCGTCGCCGAGCGCGCGGAGGAGGCCGGGATCGAGGTGCTGAAGCCCGCGAAGCCGAAGGACCCCGAGTTCCTGGAGCGGCTGCGGGAGATCGCGCCGGACTGCTGTCCCGTCGTCGCGTACGGGGCGCTGCTGCCGCGCGTCGCCCTCGACGTCCCCTCCCACGGCTGGGTCAATCTGCACTTCTCCCTGCTGCCCGCCTGGCGCGGGGCCGCGCCCGTGCAGCACTCCATCATGGCCGGGGACGAGATCACCGGGGCTTCGACCTTCCTCATCGAGGAAGGGCTCGACTCGGGGCCGGTGTACGGGACGGTGACCGAGGAGATCCGGGCCACCGACACCAGCGGGGACCTGCTGACGCGGCTCGCCTTCGCCGGTGCCGGGCTGCTCGCGGCGACCATGGACGGGATCGAGGACGGCACGCTGAAGGCCGTACCGCAGCCGGCCGACGGCATCAGCCAGGCCCCGAAGGTCAACGTCGAGGACGCCCACCTCGACTGGGGCGCTCCCGCGCTGCGCGTCGACCGGATGGTGCGGGGCTGCACCCCGGCTCCCGGCGCCTGGACCACGTTCCGCGGTGAGCGGCTCAAGCTCATCCAGGTCGCCCCCGTGCCCGACCGGACGGACCTCGCTCCCGGGCAGATCTCCGCGGGGAAGAACAACGTGTACGTCGGCACCGGTTCGTACGGTGTCGAGCTGCTGTGGGTGCAGGCCCAGGGCAAGAAGCCGATGAGGGCGGCGGACTGGGCGCGCGGCGTGCGGATCGGCGAGGGGGAGCGGCTCGGGGGCTGATGCCCCCGCTCCGGCGGCGTAGGCTGGACGGCGCACTTCTTCTCACACCCGGAGCACCTTTTCGTGAGCGAACAGCCCCGTCGGCCGCGCCCGTCCGGCAAGCCCTACCGCCGGCCCAAGAAGGACCCCGTCCGCATCCTCGCCTTCGAGGCGCTGAGGGCCGTGGACGAGCGGGACGCCTACGCCAACCTCGTCCTGCCGCCGTTGCTGCGCAAAGCGCGGGAGAACGAGGGACCCGAGAAGTTCGACGCGCGGGACGCGGCGCTCGCCACCGAGCTGGTGTACGGGACGCTGCGCTGGCAGGGGACGTACGACGCGGTCATCGCGACCTGCGTGGACCGGCCGCTCGGGGACGTCGACCCGCCGGTGCTGGACGTGCTGAGCCTCGGTGCGCACCAGTTGCTCGGGACGCGGATCCCGACCCACGCGGCCGTGTCCGCCACCGTCGAGCTCGCGCGGGTCGTGCTCGGCGACGGCCGGGCCAAGTTCGTCAACGCCGTGCTGCGGAAGATCGCGCAGGACGATCTGGACGGCTGGCTCGAGCGGGTCGCGCCGCCCTACGACGAGGATCCCGAGGACAACCTCGCCGTCGTCCACTCGCATCCGCGATGGGTCGTCTCCGCGCTGTGGGACTCCCTCGGCGGCGGACGCGCCGGTATCGAGGAGTTGCTGCGAGCCGACAACGAGCGGCCCGAGGTGACCCTGGTGGCGAGGCCCGGGCGGGCCACCGCCGAGGAACTGCTCGATGAGGACGCCGCCGTGCCGGGGCGCTGGTCGCCCTATGCCGTGCGGCTGACCGAGGGCGGCGAGCCGGGCGCCATCGAGGCCGTACGGGACGGGCGCGCGGGTGTGCAGGACGAGGGCAGCCAGCTCGTGGCGATCGCCCTCGCCAACGCGCCGTTGGACGGCCCCGACCGGCGGTGGCTGGACGGGTGCGCGGGGCCCGGCGGCAAGGCCGCGCTGCTCGGCGCCCTCGCCGCCGAACGGGGTGCGCTGCTGCTCGCCTCCGAGAAGCAGCCGCACCGCGCCGGGCTCGTGGCGGGCGCGCTGGACGGCAACCCGGGGCCGTATCAGGTGATCGCCGCGGACGGGACCCGTCCGGCGTGGCGGCCCGGCAGCTTCGACCGGGTCCTGGTCGATGTGCCGTGCACCGGTCTCGGCGCCCTGCGGCGCCGCCCCGAGGCACGCTGGCGGCGCCGGCCCGACGACCTGGAGGGGTTCGCGCCGCTGCAGCGCGGGCTGCTGCGCACCGCCCTGGAGTCGGTGCGGGTCGGCGGCGTCGTGGGCTACGCGACGTGCTCGCCGCACCTCGCCGAGACCCGGGCCGTGGTCGCCGACGTGCTCAAGCAGATGCCGGACACCGACCTCGTCGACGCGCGGCCGCTGCTGCCCGGCGTAACGGATCTCGGCGACGGACCCGACGTACAGTTGTGGCCGCATCTGCACGGGACCGACGCCATGTACCTGGCACTCATTCGTCGGACCGGCTGACCCCCGCTCCGACGCTCTCCCGGTTCGCCGCACCGCCGTCCTCCCTGGCCATCCGGTGCGGCCACCACACCTTCGGTCCCATGTCCAGGAACAGGGACGTCACCAGGACCGAGCGCACGATGAACGTGTCGATGAGGACGCCGAGGGCGACCGCGAAACCGATCTCGGCGAAGGCGACCATCGGGAGGGTGCCGAGGGCGGCGAACGTGCCGGCCAGCACCAGGCCCGCGGAGGTGATCACCGCGCCGGTGGCGGCGAGCCCCGTGACCACACCCCGTCTGGTGCCGTGGCGGGCCGCCTCCTCGCGGATGCGCGTGGTGAGGAAGATGTTGTAGTCGATGCCCAGGGCGACCAGGAAGACGAAGACGAACAGCGGGAAGTCGGTCGCCTCGCCCGCGTAGTCGAAGATGTACCGGAAGGCCAGCGCGCTGAGGCCGAGCGCCGCCGCGAACGACAGGATCACCGTGCCGACCAGCACCAACGGGGCGATCAGGGCGCGCAGCAGGACGCAGAGGATCAGCAGGACGACCAGCAACACCAGCGGAATGATCAGCACGTTGTCGTGCGTGGTCGCCTTGTCCATGTCGAGCAGGGCCGCCGTACCGCCGCCCACCTGGGCGTCGGCGCCCGGCACCGCGTGCACGGCGTCCCGGACCCGCTCCACGGTCTGTTTGGCGGCCTCGCTGTCCGCCGGGGCGGTCATGGTGGCCTCGAAGAGGACCTTGCCCTCGTAGATCGGTTTCGTGCCCGGCGGCAGTCCCAGAGACGTCGGGACCACGCCTTGCGTCTCCGCGACCGTTCGGCCCACCTGCTCGGCCTGCGCCCGGTTGCTCACGATGACCAGCGGATCGCCGCTGCCCGCCGGGAAGTAGCGCGCCGACACCTCCTGGCCGGTGATCGAGTCCGGTTTCCCGGTGAACGCGTCCGCGTTGCTGATGCCCTCCGCGCGCAGCTGGATCAGGCCCAGTGAGCAGATCGCCAGGGCGAGCGCCGTCACGGCCCAGGTGATCCGCGGGCGCCCGGCGATACGGCGGCCCGTGCGCGCCCAGACGCCGCTCTCGGTCGGGTCGGGGCTGCCGTAGTGCGGGATCGCCGGCCAGAAGATCCACCGGCCGCAGATCACCAGCAGGGCGGGGAACAGGCTCATCATCGCCAGCAGGGCGACGGCGACTCCGATCGCGGCGACCGGGCCCAGGCCGCTCGTGGAGTTCATCTCGGCGGCCAGCAGCACCAGCATGCTCAGCACGACCGTCGCGCCGGAGGCGAGCACCGCAGGGCCGGCCCGGTGCAGCGCCAGGGCCATCGCCTCGTGCCGGTCCTCGTGCCGGCGCAACTCCTCCCGGTAGCGGGCGACCAGCAACAGGGCGTAGTCCGTCCCCGCGCCGAAGACGAGCACCGTGAGGATGCCGGCGCTCTGGCCGTTGACCGTCAGGCCCGCGTGCTCGGCCAGCAGGTAGATCAGCGCCTGGGAGGTGAAGAGCGCGCAGACCACCGCGATCAGCGGCACCACCAGCAGGGTCAGGCTGCGGTAGGTGATGAGCAGCATGACGATGACGACGACCATCGCCGAGAACAGCAGTGTCGAGTCGATGCCCTCGAAGGCCTCGGCGAAGTCCGCGGAGGTGCCGCCCGGGCCGGTGATGTGCACGGCCAAGCCGCCGCCGCCCTCGCCGACGTCGTCCCTGATGGAGTCGACGGCGGGCGAGATCCGCTCCCAGCCCTGCTCGTCCATCGTGATCGGCACGAGGACCTGCGCGGCCCGCGGGTCGACCTGCCGGTCGTAGACGGGCCCGCGTGTCTCCGCGCCCCGGATGCCGTGGTCCCGCAGCTGCTTGAGCTGTCGCACGTCCTCGGCGATCTGCGCCCGGTCCTGAGCCGTCAGCCCGCCGTCCCGGGCGTAGATCACGACCGCCGGGATCTGCTCCGGCCGGAAGTCCTCGGAGATCTCCAGCACCTGCGTCGACTCCGCCGACCCCGGCAGCCAGGACGCCGCGTCGTTGTCCTGCGCATCGGTGAGCTTCATAGCGAACGGCGCCGCCACGAACAGCACGACCAGCCACAACACCAACACCAGCCACTTGGCCCGCCGCCCGCAGACAAGATGCCCGATGCCCTGCTTCCCGGTCATGGAGTCTCCCTCGGCGAATGCGCCCCGTAAGGGGCGCGGGGCGGTGACACAGGCGGCTCCGCCGCGTGGGCGCGAGCAACCCCGTACCACCCGCAGCCGAACGGATCAGCCAGCCTTTCGGGACCCCCGCCGCCCAAGCCCGGTGCAGCGCATAGGCTTAGGCCATGGCCGCGCAGATCAACCCCAGCATCCTGTCCGCCGACTTCGCCCGTCTCGCGGACGAGGCGAAGGCCGTGGAGGGAGCCGACTGGCTCCACGTCGACGTCATGGACAACCATTTCGTCCCGAACCTCACGCTCGGGGTGCCGGTCGTAGAGTCGCTCGCCCGTGCGACGGACACTCCGCTGGACTGCCATCTGATGATCGAGGCCCCCGATCGGTGGGCGCCCCAGTACGTGGAAGCGGGGGCCGGTTCCGTCACCTTCCATGTCGAGGCGGCCGCCGCTCCGGTCCGGCTCGCCCGGGAGATCCGTGCCAAGGGCGCCCGCGCCTCCATGGCGCTGAAGCCCGCGACACCCATCGAGCCGTACGAGGACCTGCTCCCCGAGCTCGACATGCTGCTGATCATGACGGTGGAACCGGGCTTCGGGGGACAGGCCTTTCTCGACATCATGCTTCCGAAGATTCGCCGCACCCGCGAGTTGATCAGCAAGCACGGTCTGGAGCTCTGGCTCCAGGTCGACGGCGGAGTTTCGGCGTCCACCATCGAGCGCTGCGCCGACGCCGGAGCCGACGTCTTCGTGGCCGGATCGGCGGTCTACGGGGCAAAAGACCCGGCCGAGGCGGTACGTGCACTACGCACGCAGGCTGAGGCGACGACGGCCAAGGCATCCTGGGCCTGCGACCACTGAGCCACAGCAAAGTGAACGGCTTCGATCAGGGCTGATCAAGTGCGCCGGATCTGCAAGGATGAACGGCGAATCCAGAGTGTGAACAGCAGTGAGGAGATCGCCGTGTCGGGTATGTCGGCGGGCCGGTCAGCCATGCGGATGGGACCCGCTGAGCTGGTGCAGGCGGCGGCCATGGCCCGCCGCTTCTACCTCGAGGGCAAGTCCAAGATCCAGATCGCGGAGGAGTTCGGCGTCAGCCGCTTCAAGGTGGCCCGGGTCCTGGAGACCGCCCTCGAACGGGATCTCGTGCGTATCGAGATCCGTGTGCCGGCCGAACTGGACGCGGAGCGCTCGGACGCGCTCCGCGCCCGCTACGGCCTCAGGCACGCTGTCGTGGTCGAGTCCCCGGCCGAGGCCGAGGAGACACCGGACCCCGAGAACCTGGGAGAAGTGGCCGCCGACCTGCTCGGCGAACTGGTCAACGAAGGTGATGTGCTGGGACTGGCCTGGGGCCGTTCCACGATCCACATGGCGGCGGCGCTCGACCGGCTGCCGCCGTGCACGGTGGTGCAGCTGACGGGCGTGTACGACGCCGGGACCGCCGAGCGCGGCTCCGTCGAGGCCGTACGCCGCGCCGCCCAGGTGTCCGGGGGCGACGCCCACCCCATCTACGCGCCGATGCTGCTGCCCGACGCGGCCACGGCCACGGCACTGCGCAACCAGACGGGGATCGCCCGGGCCTTCGAGCACTTCGACAAGGTCACCGTCGCCTGTGTCTCCATCGGCTCCTGGGAGCCGGGCATCTCCACGGTGCACGACATGCTCAGTGACGAGGAGCGCGCGCACTACGCCTCTCTCGGTGTCGCCGCCGAGATGTCCGCGCACCTCTTCGACGCGGAGGGCCGCCGGGTCGGCCGGGACCTGGGCGAGCGGTGCATCACGGTCAAGACCCACCAGCTCCGCCGCGTCCCCGAGGTCGTCGCCATCGCGGGCGGGCAGCGCAAGGGGCCCGCGATCGACGCGGTGCTGCGGTCCGGGCTGGTCACCAGCCTGGTCACGGACACGTCGGCCGCGGACTACCTGATGACGGCGGGCCCGGCGCCGAAGTCCGCGCTCAACAGGGCCGACCCGGACGGAGCCTGACGGATGGTGAGGGAGTCGCACCAGGTGCCGGACGACCCGGCGGGCCGGATCGTGCTCGTTCTGGACCTCGACGGCGTCACGGACAAGGCGGGCCTCATGGACCGCTGCGCCCGGGACCTGGCCCTGCCCGACTGGTTCGGCCGCAACTGGGACGCCCTCGCCGACTGCCTGGCCGACCCCGCCCTCTGGCCCGAGGGGTCCGAGGAGCGGGGGCTGCTGGTCGTCGTACGGGGCTGGCGGACGTACGCCGAGACGCGGCCCGAGGAGTGGCAGGTCGCGGAGGAGATCTTCGCCGAGGCGACGGACCGGGGCCCGGGCCTCTTCGTGACCCTCGGGCTTGGAGCATCCTCCGAGAGGCCTCCTGACCAGCCTGGATGATCTGCTCAGGGACGTCCGGGCCCTCGTCGTGGGAGAATGAAGTACGTGCTCTTTCCCCCGGACCGTCCGGTTCGGGGGTCACCTCTGATCGACTGGGATGTGCAGCACGTGCGTTTCCTCAATGACATCCAGCCCGGGTACGACCTGACGTACGACGACGTCTTCATGGTGCCGAGCCGCTCCGCGGTCGGCTCGCGGCAGGCCGTCGACCTCAGCTCCCCGGACGGCACGGGCACCACCATCCCGCTCGTCGTCGCCAACATGACCGCCATCGCAGGCCGCCGCATGGCCGAGACCGTGGCCCGCCGCGGCGGCCTCGTGGTGATACCGCAGGACATCCCGAACGACGTGGTCACCGACGTCGTCTCCTGGGTGAAGAGCCGGCACCTGGTGCTGGACACCCCGATCATCCTGTCCCCGCACCAGACGGTCGCGGACGCGTTGGCGCTGCTGCCCAAGCGCGCGCACAACGCCGGTGTCGTCGTCGACGAGAACCACAAGCCGGTCGGCGTGGTCACCGACGCCGACCTGTCCGGCGTGGACCGCTTCACGCAGCTCGCCGAGGTCATGTCCCGGGACCTGCTGCTCGTCGACGCGGACATGGACCCGGGCGAGGCCTTCAACACCCTCGACCACGCCAACCGCCGCTACGCCCCCGCGGTCAACCGGGACGGCTCGCTCGCCGGCATCCTGACCCGCAAGGGCGCCCTGCGCGCCACGCTCTACCAGCCGGCCACCGACGCGCAGGGCCGGCTGCGCATCGCCGCCGCCGTCGGCATCAACGGCGACGTTGCGGGCAAGGCCCGGCAACTGCTGGACGCGGGTGTCGACGCGCTCGTGATCGACACGGCCCACGGCCACCAGGAGTCGATGATCAGCGCCCTGAAGCTGGTGCGCGACCTCGACCCGCAGGTGCCGATCGTCGCGGGCAACGTGGTCGCCGCCGCGGGTGTGCGCGACCTGATCGAGGCCGGCGCGGACATCGTCAAGGTCGGTGTCGGCCCCGGCGCCATGTGCACCACGCGCATGATGACCGGCGTCGGACGGCCGCAGTTCTCCGCCGTGCTGGAGTGCGCCGCCGAGGCGAAGAAGTACGGCAAGCACGTGTGGGCCGACGGCGGCGTCCGCCACCCCCGTGATGTGGCCATGGCCCTCGCGGCCGGTGCGTCCAACGTGATGGTCGGCTCCTGGTTCGCGGGCACCTACGAGTCCCCGGGCGACCTCCAGCACGACGCCCAGGGCCGGGCGTACAAGGAGTCCTTCGGCATGGCCTCCGCGCGTGCCGTGCGCAACCGCACGTCGGAGGAGTCGGCGTACGACCGCGCCCGCAAGGCGCTGTTCGAGGAGGGCATCTCCACCTCCCGCATGTTCCTCGACCCGGCCCGCCCGGGAGTCGAGGACCTGATCGACTCGGTCATCGCGGGCGTCCGCTCCTCCTGCACCTACGCCGGAGCCGGCTCCCTGGAGGAGTTCGCCGAGAAGGCCATCGTCGGCATCCAGAGCGCCGCCGGCTACGCCGAGGGCAAGCCCCTGCACGCCAGCTGGAGCTGACACGCCAACGCCCTTGCGTACGGCCCCCGGTGTCCCGCCCTGCGGGAAACCCGGGGGCCGTTTCGGCTGGCGTGGGCCCTACCGTCGGTGCATGGAGATCGCCGCCTGCCCGGTGATCAACGGCTTGATCGACGGCGTCCCGCATGACCGGGCCGACCCCCGCGCGTTTCGCGTCAGGGCCCTCTGACGGCTCCTTGCGCAACGGTCGACAGCCGTCCCGCAACGAACACCCACCGAGTCCCGAGGAACGCAACGATCTTGCGGGGATGCGCAAGGTTGCTGCATTTCACCAGCAACGCCGATCCTCGTAGGCTGTCGCCTCGTACGTGGCGTGGCAGGGACCCCGCTCGGTGGGTCTCTGCTCCAGAGGTGCCGCCGGTCCCTGCCGCCCTGACCGGCAGCGATAAGGAGCCCAGCACGTGCTCGACCAAGGCGCACCCCCGCACAGCAGTAGTCAGACCGACCCGCCCGCCCCGGGCGTCGGTGCGCGCCTCATGCGTCGCAAGCCGGTGGAGAACCTGGTCGAGGAGGGTGGCCAGGGTGAGGGAGGGTCGCTGCGGCGCTCCCTCGGCCTGTGGCAGCTCACCATGATCAGCATCGGTGCCACCCTCGGCACGGGCATCTTCGTCGTCCTCGGCGAGGCCGTCCCCAAGGCGGGCCCGGCCGTCACGCTCTCCTTCGTCATCGCCGGCCTCACCGCCCTGTTCTCGGCCCTGTCGTACGCCGAGCTCGCGGGCACCATCCCGGTCGCCGGGTCCTCGTACTCGTATGCGTACGCAACGATGGGTGAGCTGATCGCCTGGATCTGCGGCTGGTGCCTGGTCCTGGAGTACGGCGTGTCCGTCGCGGCCGTCGCGGTCGGCTGGGGCGAGTACCTCAACGAACTGCTCGACGGGACCATAGGCGTCACCATCCCGGCCGCCCTGTCCGCCCCGCCCGGCGACGGCGGCGTGTTCAACCTGCCCGCGCTGATCGTCGTCCTGCTCGCGATGGCGTTCCTGCTGGGCGGTGCCAAGGAGTCCGCCCGCGCCAACACCGTCATGGTCATCGTGAAGATCGCCGCGCTGGTGATGTTCTGCGCCATCGGCGTCCAGGGCTTCCGCTCCGGCAACTACGAGAACTTCATGCCGCTGGGCATGGCGGGTGTCAGCGCCGCCGGAGCCACGCTGTTCTTCTCCTACATCGGCTTCGACGCCGCCTCCACCGCCGGCGAGGAGGCGAAGAACGCCCAGCGCGACCTGCCCCGGGCGATCATGCTGTCGCTGGTCATCGTCACGGCGCTGTACGTCCTCGTCGCCGCCGTCGCGGTCGGCGCCAAGCCCTGGAAGAACTTCACCGACTCCGAGGCCGCCCTCGCCCAGATCATGCGCGAGGTCACCGGGCAGACCTTCTGGGGCACGCTGCTGGCGTTCTGCGCGGTCATCGCCATCGCGAGCGTGGTCCTGACCGTGCTGTACGGCCAGACCCGCATCCTCTTCGCCATGTCCCGTGACGGGCTGGTGCCGAAGGTCTTCTCCAAGGTCCACCCGAAGACCAAGACCCCCCGCGCCAACACCCTGATCGTGTCGCTGTTCTGCGGTGTGCTCGCCGCCGCGATCCCGCTCGGCCAGCTCGCCGACGCCACCAGCATCGGCACCCTGTTCGCCTTCGCGCTCGTCAACGTGGCCGTCGTGGTCCTGCGCCGGACCCGCCCGGACATGCCCCGCACCTTCCGGGTGCCGCTCTCCCCGGTCATGCCGGCGCTGGGCTTCGGCTTCTGCCTCTGGATGATGGGCAGCCTGTCGGCCGTGACCTGGGTGGTCTTCGGTGTCTGGATGGCCGCCGGGCTCGTGTTCTACTTCGGGTACGGCTACCGCCGTTCCCGACTCGCACCATCCGAGAAGTGATCTACCCACTGTGCTGAACGATCTCGACGAACGCATCGTGCACGCCCTCGCCGAGGACGCCCGCCGCTCCTACGCCGACATCGGCCAGATCGTCGGCCTGTCCGCACCCGCCGTGAAACGGCGCGTGGACCGGCTGCGCGCCACCGGAGCCATCACCGGCTTCACCGTCCGGGTGGACCCGGGTGCCCTCGGCTGGGAGACCGAGGGGTTCGTCGAGATCTACTGCCGGGGGAACACCTCCCCGGAGACCATCCAGCGGGGCCTGGAGCGCTATCAGGAGGTCGTGGCCGCGTCCACCGTCACCGGGGACGCGGACGCGATCGCCCAGGTCTTCGCCTCCGACATGCGGCACTTCGAACGGGTCCTGGAGCGGATCGCCGGGGAGCCGTTCGTCGAGCGGACCAAGTCCGTGCTCGTGCTGTCGCCGCTGCTGCGGCGCTTCTCGTCGGGATCGCCGACGTAATCCAGCGGCGTGATCGGCCCGACCGGCCTACCATCGGTGTCATGACCTGGCGACATTGATCCACAGCCGCGCCTTCCGAGGAGCGCCGTGGGCGCCGTACGTCCGGCGTCCGCCGGCTGACCGGCACGCTGTACCGCTACGCGTTCCTCGAAGAGTTCGTCCTGCTCTACCCGGTGTACGCGCTGTTGTTCCGCGACACCGGGCTGTCGGTCTGGCAGATCTCCTCCCTGTTCGCCCTGTGGTCGGTCACCGGCGTGGCTCTCGAGGTCCCGTCGGGCGCCTGGGCCGACGCCGTGTCGCGTCGCCGGCTGCTCTGGCTCGGCCCGCTGCTCACCGCCGCCGGCTTCGCCCTGTGGACGCTCCTCCCGTCGTACGGCGCCTTCGCGCTGGGCTTCGTGCTCTGGGGCATGGGCGGAGCCCTCGCCTCCGGCGCGTGCGAGGCGCTGGTCTACGACGAACTGGAGCGGCTCGGCGCGGCCGACCGGTACGCCCGTGTCATGGGCCGGGCCCGTGCGGCCGGCCTGGTGGCCGTGATGGCGGCGACCGGACTGGCCGGACCCGTGTTCGCCTGGGGCGGCCACACCGCCGTAGGCGCCGCCAGCGTGCTGGTGTGCCTGCTGGCGGCGGCCACGGCGACCCGGCTCCCGGAACACCGGACCCCGACGGCCGGGCAGGACGGCTGGACCGCGACCCTGAGGGCCGGGCTCGCCGAGGCCCGCGCCGACCGGTCCGTACGCGGAGCGATCCTGCTGGTCCCGGCCGTCACCGCCGTGTGGGGCGCCCTCGACGAGTACACGCCGCTGCTGGTCCGGGACACCGGAGTCTCCGACGCGCTGGTGCCCTACCTTCTGCTGCTGATCTGGGCGGGCGCCACAGCCGGAGGACTGCTGGCCGGGGCGGGCGAACGCCTCGGCACGAAGGGCCTCGCGGCGCTGCTCGCGGGCACGGCACTCGCCCTGGCCGTGGGCGCCGGTGCCGGCACCCTGGCCGGAATCGCCCTCGTGGCACTCGCCTTCGGCGGCTTCCAGGCGGCGAGCGTGCTGGCCGACGCCCGGCTCCAGCAGCGCATCGACGACTCCGGCCGGGCCACCCTCACCTCGGTCGCCGGGCTGGGCACGGACCTGGCCACCGTCGCCGTGTACGTCGGCTACGGGGCGCTCGGCACGGCCACCGGACACGGCACGGCCTTCGTGTGGTTCGCCGTGCCGTACCTGGTGACCGCGCTGCTGCTGGCTGCTAGAGGTCGGGCTGCCAGGGGGTGACCGAGAAGTCGCCGGTCCCCTTCTTGACCTTCTCGAAGGGCGCCGAGCCCACGCACTTGGGCAGGTCCTTCGTCTCGACCGGGGAGCCCGTCGAGGCCCAGCTGTAGCCCAGCCGGTCGCGGTGACCGAGGTCGTGCACGGTGATCCCGACCCGCTTGCCCTTCGCGCCGGGCAGGTCGGAGGAGGTGATCACACCGGAGACGACGGCCACCTTGCCGCCGGTGAGCAGGCAGTCCACCTTCGCCTTCGCCCGGGCGCCCTCGCCGTTCAGGTAGTGGCTCCACTCGAACGTACCGGTGGCCTTCATCGGGTCGGCCTTGTCCTTCGCGGCCAGATGCGCGTCGAAGGAGAAGGTGATGTCGTCCCCGGCCGAGCGGTACAGCTTGGCCTTGCCGGTGAGCGCGGCGGCCTCACGCTTGCTCTCGTCGGGGGCGGAGGCTCCGGCGGAGCCTGCCGCGGCGGCGACGGTGAGCAGCAGCGCGGAGCCGAGTAAGGCGGTCTTCGTACGGCGGTTCATGGCGGTCCCTTCCGCAGGTGACGCACGTCAACTGGACGCTCACCACTGTCCCGGCGCGGCGCCCGTGCCACATCGCTCCGGGGACGTGACCCCGCCTCCGCCGCCCGGAGGGGAGTACCGCACGGGCCTGCGCCCAGGGGATGACGGGACATACGACCGCGGGGCTTGCAACGAATCGCCGTCGGCCCCCCGAGGGACGCAATGATCAGCTCATCGGCGCGCAACGGCTGCTCCTTGTCCGCCCGAGCCCGCCGACCGTACCGTCTATCAGGCCCCCGAAATCCCCCCCGCGTCCCGGTGAGGAACACGCATGCGCACCGCCCTGCTCCAGAGCTCCGGCCGCCCCGGCTCCACCGTCGAGAACCTCAAGTTCCTCGACGAGGCCGCGGGCCGGGCCGCCGCCGCGGGCGCCGGGCTGCTCGTCACGGCGGAGATGTTCCTGACCGGGTACGCGATCGGCGACGACATCGGCCGCCTCGCCGAGCCCGCCGACGGAGACTGCGCGGACTCCGTCGCCGAGATCGCGACCGGCCACGGTCTCGCGATCGCCTACGGCTACCCCGAGCGGGCGGGCGACGCCGTGTTCAACTCGGCCCAGCTGATCTCCGCCGACGGCACCCGTCTCGCGAACTACCGCAAGACCCACCTCTTCGGCTGCTTCGAGCGCGACCACTTCACACCGGGGGACCAGCCGGTCGTCCAGGCGGAGATCGACGGTCTGCGCGTCGGGATCCTGATCTGCTACGACGTGGAGTTCCCGGAGAACGTCCGCGCCCACGCCCTCGCCGGCACCGACCTGCTGCTCGTCCCGACGGCCCAGATGCACCCGTTCCAGTTCGTCGCCGAGTCGATGATCCCGGTGCGTGCCTTCGAGAACCAGATGTACGTCGCGTACGTCAACCGGGTCGGCCGGGAAGGCGAGTTCGAGTTCGTGGGGCTGTCCACGCTCGCCGGGCCCGACGGGGTCGCCCGCACCCGGGCCGGACGGGGCGAGGAGCTGGTCCTCGCCGATGCCGACCCGGTCCTCCTCGCCGCGTCCCGCGAGGCCAACCCGTATCTGCTGGACCGGCGCCCGGGCCTGTACGGGTCGCTCGCCTGATCCCCCCGCACCTATCTGTTTCTTCTGCAAGGAGTCCGTACCCCATGACGTCCACCGTGCCCAACGCCGTCGAGCACGCAGACGCGCAGCAGCCGCCGATCACCATGTTCGGCCCGGACTTCCCGTACGCCTACGACGACTTCCTCGCCCACCCGGCGGGTCTCGGGCAGATACCCGCGACCGAGCACGGCACGGAGGTCGCGGTCATCGGCGGCGGCCTGTCCGGCATCGTCGCCGCGTACGAGCTGATGAAGATGGGCCTCAAGCCGGTCGTCTACGAGGCGGACCAGATCGGCGGCCGGCTGCGGACGGTGGGCTTCGACGGGTGCGACGAGTCCCTCACCGCCGAGATGGGCGCGATGCGCTTCCCGCCGTCGTCCACGGCGCTCCAGCACTACATCGACCTGGTCGGTCTTCAGACCCAGTCCTTCCCCAACCCCCTCGCGGAGGCGACCCCGTCGACCGTCGTCGACCTCAAGGGCGAGTCGCACTACGCCGAGACGGTCGCCGACCTGCCCCAGGTCTACCGGGACGTCGCCGAGGCGTGGAACCGGTGCCTGGAGGAGGGCGCCGACTTCTCCGACATGAACCGGGCCCTGCGCGAGCGGGACGTCCCGCGCATCCGCGAGATCTGGTCGCGGCTCGTCGAGAAGCTCGACAACCAGACCTTCTACGGCTTCCTCTGCGACTCCGAGGCGTTCAAGTCCTTCCGGCACCGCGAGATCTTCGGACAGGTCGGCTTCGGCACGGGCGGCTGGGACACCGACTTCCCCAACTCCATCCTGGAGATCCTGCGCGTCGTCTACACCGAGGCCGACGACCACCACCGCGGCATCGTCGGCGGCTCCCAGCAACTGCCGCTGCGCCTCTGGGAGCGCGAGCCCGCGAAGATCGTCCACTGGGCGCAGGGGACCTCGCTCGCGAGCCTGCACGACGGCGGCGAGCCGCGTCCGGCGGTGACCCGGCTGCACCGCACGGCCGGCAACCGCATCACGGTGACCGACGCGCACGGCGACATCCGCACCTACCGGACGGCGATCTTCACCGCCCAGTCCTGGATGCTGCTGTCGAAGATCGACTGCGACGACTCGCTCTTCCCGATCGACCACTGGACGGCCATCGAGCGGACCCACTACATGGAGTCCTCGAAGCTCTTCGTGCCCGTGGACCGGCCCTTCTGGCTCGACAAGGCCGTCGACGACAGCGGAAATCCGACCGGCCGGGACGTCATGTCGATGACGCTCACCGACCGTATGACGCGCGGGACGTACCTGCTCGACGACGGCCCGGACAAGCCCGCCGTCATCTGCCTCTCCTACACCTGGTGCGACGACAGCCTGAAGTGGCTGCCGCTGTCCGCGAACGAGCGGATGGAGGTCATGCTGAAGTCACTCGGCGAGATCTATCCCAAGGTCGACATCCGCAAGCACATCATCGGCAACCCGGTGACCGTCTCCTGGGAGAACGAGCCCTACTTCATGGGCGCGTTCAAGGCCAACCTGCCCGGCCACTACCGCTACCAGCGGCGCCTGTTCACGCACTTCATGCAGGAGGAGCTGCCCGAGGACAAGCGCGGCATCTTCCTCGCCGGCGACGACATCTCCTGGACGGCCGGCTGGGCCGAGGGCGCCGTCCAGACCGCACTCAACGCGGTCTGGGGCGTCATGCACCACTTCGGCGGCACGACCGACCCGACCAACCCGGGGCCCGGCGACGTCTATGACGAGATCGCGCCCGTCGAGCTGCCGGAGGACTAGGAGTACTCGGGTAGGGGCGTGAGCAGCATGCGCCCCGCGAGGCCCGCCGCCGCGTCCAGGTGCTCGGTGAACTCCTGGGCCACGTCGGGGAGTCCGCGCAGTGCCCACAGGGCCCGGGCCGCCGTCCAGGTGGCGTCCCGGGCGCGGTCCAGGCTCCAGGAGCCCAGCAGATGGGTCAGCGGGTCGGCGATCTGGAGGAGATCGGGGCCCGGCATCAGATCTTCGCGGATGCGCTCCTCCAGCGAGACGAGGAGATCGCCCACCGTGTCGAACTCGTCCTCCAGCTCGGCGGGTGCGCAGTCGAGCGTACGGCAGGTGTCCACGACGGCCAGCGCGAGATCGTGCCCGATGTGCGCGTTGATGCCCGCGAGGGCGAACTGCAACGGCCGTACCCCGGGATGGCGGCGGAACTGGAACAGCGGCCGCCAGCAGGCGGGTGGGCGCCGCTCTCCGGCCGCCGCCGCGACGGCCTCCAGGTACCGCTCCGCGAACCGTACGTCCAGCGTGATCGCGGCGTGCGGGTCCGCGAACCGCCCGGTGTCGACGTACCGGTCCACCGCCTCCGTCACGGCGAGGTAGACGCGGTTGAAGACGGCCACCCCGTCCCGGGGGTGCAGGGCCGCGTCGAGGGCGCGCATACGGGAGATGACTCCGTCGACCGGAGTGTCCACGGCTGGGGGGACTTGTTCGCATCGCGGCATGCGGGCAGAGTCCCAGCTCTAGGCTGGCGGGAGTACCGGCTGGCCCGGCGCTTCCCCGAAACGAGGGAACGCCGCCCGCCGCAGGGGGAGGGGGAGCAGCACCGTGTCAGGCTTACGTGCCCAGCGCCTGGCCGCCCGCAGGGCCGAGCGCAGGCGCGCCGCCCGGCGCGGCGCGATGGTCGTGGCGGCCTCCGTCGTGGTCGCGGCCGGCGTGGTCGCCGGGGCGCTCTCCGCGGTCGACGACCGGCGATCCTCGGACGAGGCCCGGGCCCCCGAGGTGTCCGCCTCGCCCCGTCTTGCGCCCCTGCCCGCGGTGCCCTCGGTGTCCCCGTCGGTCTCCGGCTCCGCCTCGCCCACACCGTCTTCGACGAAGAGCGCCGTCCCCGCGCCCTCACCCCCGAGGACGGAGACCGGGAAGCAGAAGCCGGCCCGTGCCGTGACCGGACGGCTCTACCGCCACCCCGACTCCCAGGTGCTCGACTGGATCCGGGCCCACGACGGCGACCCGCGCCACGCGGTCATAGCGTCCCGCATCGCCGTCCGGCCGGCCGCCGTCTGGTTCGCCGACTACGCCCCGGACACGCTCACCGCCCGGGTCGCCGCGGTGACGTCCGGCGGCGCGGCACAGGGCCGGGTGCCCGTCGTCGTGCCGTACGCGATACCCGGCCGGGACTGCGGCGGTCACTCCCAGGGCGGGGCGCCCGACCTGGACGCGTACGACGCCTGGATCGACCGGTTCGCGGCCGGGCTGGGATCCGGCGAGGTCATCGTCGTCCTGGAGCCGGACTCGGTCGCCCAGACCGAGTGCCTCTCCGCCGGTGCACGCGCGGACCGCTTCGCCTCGCTGGCCCGGGCCGGCCGGGTCCTGAAGGCCGCCAGCCCCCGGGCACGCGTCTACTTCGACGCGGGACACTCGGGCTGGAACGCGCCCGGCAAGCAGGCGGCATGGCTGCGGCAGGCCGGTGCCGCATCGCCCGAGTCCTCCGACGGGATCTTCAGCAACGTCTCCAACTTCCACACCACGGCCGACGAGGTCGCCTACGTCCGGCGGGTCCTGGACGCCCTCGGCGGCCCGGCGAGCCTGGGCGCCGTCATCGACACCAGCCGCAACGGCAACGGCGCCCCGGCCGACGGGGAGTGGTGCGACCCGTCGGGCCGCAAGCTCGGCCGGACACCGACCCTCGGCACCGGCGAGGCCCGGATCGACGCCTACCTGTGGGTGAAGCTGCCCGGGGAGTCGGACGGCTGCAAGGGCAGGCCGGGGACCTTCACGGCGTCGTACGCCTACGACCTGGCCTCGCCGTAGGACGCTACGACTTGGCGTCGTCGTAGGAGGAGGTGCCCTCGTCCAGCAGCGGATGCTGCGTCTTCAGATGGGCCGGGGCGAAGGCCCGCAGGGCGTGGTAGCCGGTGATGACGACGATCGTGCCGAGCGCGATACCGCTCAGCGAGAACGTGTCCGTGAACTTCATGGAGACGTTGCCGACGCCGATGATGATGCCCGCCGCCGCCGGGACCAGGTTCAGCGGATTGCGCAGATCCACCCGGGCGTTGAGCCAGATCTGGGCGCCGAGCAGGCCGATCATGCCGTACAGGATGACGGTGATGCCGCCGAGCACCCCGCCCGGGATCGCCGCGACGACCGCGCCGAACTTCGGGCAGACGCCGAACAGCAGGGCGAAGCCGGCGGCGGCCCAGTAGGCGGCCGTCGAGTAGACGCGGGTCGCGGCCATCACGCCGATGTTCTCGGAGTACGTGGTGTTGGGCGGGCCGCCGACCGCGGTGGACAGCATCGAGCCGACGCCGTCGGCCGAGATCGCCGTGCCGAGCTTGTCGTCCAGCGAGTCGCCGGTCATCTCGCCGACCGCCTTCACATGCCCGGCGTTCTCCGCGACCAGCGCGATGACGACCGGCAGGGCGACCAGGATCGCCGACCACTCGAAGGACGGGCCGTGCAGCGTCGGCAGCCCGATCCAGTCGGCCTGCCCCACGCCGGACAGGTCCAGCCGCCAGTGGTCGGTGACCTTGCCGCTCGCGTCCACCGAGTGGATCTTGCCGAAGACCAGGTCGGACACCCAGGAGAGGCCGTATCCGAAGACCAGCCCGAGGAAGATCGCGATCCGCGACCAGAAACCCCGCAGACAGACGACCGCCAGACCGGTGAACAGCATCGTCAGCAGGGCCGTCCACTGGTCCTGCGGCCAGTACGTCGAGGCCGTCACCGGTGCCAGGTTGAAGCCGATCAGCATCACCACGGCGCCGGTCACGATCGGCGGCATCGTGGCGTGGATGATCCGCGCCCCGAACCGCCGCACGGCGAGCCCCACCAGGAACAGCGCGGCGCCGACGACGAAGACCGCGCCGGTGACGGTGGCGCTGCTGCCGCCCTGCGCGCGGATGACCGCCGCCACACCCACGAAGGACAGCGAGCAGCCCAGGTAACTGGGGACGCGACCGCGTGTGGCCAGCAGGAACACGACCGTCGCGACGCCCGACATCATGATCGCGAGGTTGGGGTCGAGGCCCATCAGGACCGGAGCCACGAAGGACGCCCCGAACATGGCCACCACGTGCTGGGCGCCGAGCCCGGCCGTGCGGGGCCACGAGAGCCGCTCGTCGGGGCGGACCACCGCGCCGGGCGCCGGGGTGCGTCCGTCGCCGTGCAGTTTCCAGCGGACGCCGAGATCCATGGTGCGGTATCGCTTTCGTCGTGCGTGCGAGTATCCGGACCATTGTCCGGGTGCGTCGGCGGTGCTGGTGACCGGGGCCGATCAGGGCGTGCGCGTGGCCACCCGGGCCGGGTGTCGGCTCAGGGCCGCGGGTCGGGAACCGCCGCCGCGTCCGGCCGGCTGATCTTCGCCCGGTCGCCCGGGCGCAGCACCCGCGCGAACGCCACCAGGCCGCAGGACAGCAGCGTCACCAGGCAGAACGACACCATCAGACTGGTCGCCTGGGCCAGCATGCCGATCGCGCTCGGCGCGATCAGGCCCGAGGTGTACGTGATGGTCGCGACGCCCGCGATGGCCAGGCTCGGGTTGGAGCCGCTGCGGCCCGCCGCCGCGAAGCACAGCGGTACGACGACCGCGATGCCCAGGCCCATCAGCGCGAACCCGCTCATGGCCACCGCCGGACGGTCCGCGACGACGATCAGCAGACCGCCGAGAACGGCGAGCACGCCGCTGACCCGTACGGTCCGTACGGCACCGAAGCGGTCCACGACCCTGTCGCCGGCGAACCGGGCGACGGCCATGGTGAGCGTGAAGCCCGTCGTGCACGCCGCCGCGAGACCCGCCGAGGTCTCCAGCTGCTCGCGCAGATAGACCGCCGACCAGTCCAGGCTCGCGCCCTCGGCGAACACCGCGCAGAACCCGATCGCGCCGATGAGCAGCGCCGACCGGGGCGGCAGCGCGAACCTCGGGGGCGGCTCCTCGTCCTCGGCGGGCTGGAGATCGAGCACCCACCGGCAGGACAGCACGCCGACGACGGTGAGGACCACCGCGGCCAGCACGTGGTGCAGCCGGGCGTCCGAGCCGAGGTGCGCGGCGAGCGTGCCGGCCGCCGAGCCGATCAGGGCACCCGCGCTCCACATGCCGTGCAGCCCGGACATGATCGACCGGCCGAGGCGGTTCTCGACCTCGACGCCCAGCGCGTTCATCGCCACGTCCGCCATGCCCGCCGTCGCGCCGTAGGTGAACAGGGCCAGGCAGAGCGTGAGCAGGTTCGGGGCGAGGGACGGCAGGACCAGCGCGAGGGTCCACAGGGCGATCAGTCCGCGCAGCGCGTTGCGGGCTCCGAACCGGTGGCTGACGCTGCCGGCGAGCGGCATCGCGACGGACGCGCCGAGCGCGGGGAAGGCGAGCGCGATCCCCAACTGCCCGGCGCTCACGCCCGCGTGGTCCTGGATCCAGGGCACGCGGGTGGCGAACGAACCGGTCACGGCGCCGTGCACGGCGAAGACCGCGGCCACGGCGTACCGGGACCGTCTCACCTCGCGCAGTTCGTCGACCACGTTGCCCATTCTGCGGTCCCCCTCCAGGTCTCTGCCGCGCTCACGTCAGGCGGCCGTAAACTATCAGGAACCCTGCCTGATAATAAGAGGGTTTCCCGGCGGGCCACGGCCGGCGGACCCGCCGATCTGGAAGGATCCCGGCATGCCCGCATCCCCGAGCACCGCCCGGGCCATCAACGACCGGCTCGCCCTGCGTCTGCTCCAGCAGGAGGGCCCGCTGACGGCAGGGCAGTTGAAGCAGCTGACCGGTCTGTCCCGGCCGACCGTCGCCGACCTCGTCGAACGCCTCACCGCCGCGGGTCTGATCACGGTCGTCGGGGAGGCGGGGGAGCAGCGGCGCGGGCCCAACGCCAAGGTGTACGGCATCGTCGCCGACCGGGCGCACCTCGCCGCGCTGGACATACGCACCGAGGGCGTCTCCGTGGCCCTCGCCGACCTGGTGGGCCGGGTCCTGGCCGAGGCGTCGGTGCCCATCACGGGTGACATGGGAACGGGTCCCGCCGTGGAACAGGCGGTCGCCCTGGTCGAACGCGTGGTGAAGGAGGCCGGCGCCGACCGGCCGCACACCGTCGGCATCGGGGCGCCCGGCCTGATCGACCCGGCCAGCGGCGAACTCCGTGACTCCTCCGGGCTGCCGGAGTGGCACCGGCGCCTGGTCGCGGCCCTCCAGGAACGACTGCCCGAGGCACGGGTGAGCGTCGAGAACGAGACCAACCTCGCGGCGCTGGCCGAGCAGCGCGACGGCGCCGCCCGGGACCGGGACACCTTCGTCCTGCTGTGGCTGGGTCACGGCACGGGCGCGGCCGTGGTCCTCGACGGCGCGCTGCGCCGCGGTGCCTCCGGGGGCACCGGCGAAATCGGCTTCCTCCCGGTCCCGGGCGCGACCACGCTGCCGTCCGCGACGGACTGCGAGGGCGGCTTCCACGGCCTGGCCGCGGCGACCGCGGTCGTGGACCTGGCGGCGGAATGCGGGGTGCCGGCGGAGCCGGGGCAGGAGCCGTCCGAGGTGGGGGTGGTACGGGCGGCGGTGGGTGTGGTGCGGGGTGCGGTGGGACAGGTGCGGGCGGCGGAGGGCGAGAGCTCTCGGCCCGAGAGCCCGGACGAGACGCCCGAGCCCGCGGACCGTTTCCTCGACGCCCTCGCCGATCGTCTCGCCGTCGGAGTCGCCTCCGTGGTGGCGATTCTGGACCCCGGGTGCGTGGTGCTCGGGGGTGAGGTCGGGCAGGCCGGGGGTGAGGAGCTCGCCGGCCGGGTGCAGGACCGCATCGCCCGGATGACGCCGCTGCCCACGGAGGTACGGACGACCACCCTGGGCGGCGGCGCGGTCCTGCGCGGCGCCCTCCTCACGGCCCGTGACCGCGCTCAGGAGGAGCTCTTCACCCCCGGGGAGCGGCCGATCCAGCGCTGGTAGGGCACCCGGGACCCTCCTACGCCTGGGACCGCCCGCTCCCCGTCCGTACCTGCCCGCCCCCGAACCGCCGGGCCAGATACTCCTCGAACGTCCCCGTGCCGACCGCCCGCCGCGGCGTCAGATGACCCCCGCCACGGAAGCCGCGGTACGCCGCTCCCCACAGCGGTACGTTCACCACCGCACGACGCCGCCCGGACGCCTTCAGGTACGCGCGGGCCAGCGACTCGAACGTCCGCACCTCCGGCCCGCCCATGTCCTCGACCCGTCCCGCCGGCGCACCCGCCGCCAGCTCGACCAGCCGGTCCGCGACCTCGGCCACCTCGACCGGCTGGTCCCGGACACCGGCCGGCAGGAAAAGGACCGGCAGCTTCGACAGCCCCTGCAGCACCATGACCAGCAGGTCGTAGAACTGCGTCGCCCGCAGCACGGTCCAGCCGAGCCCCGACCCCTCGACCAGCCGCTCCACGGCGAGCTTGCTCTTGTAGTAGCCGAAGGGCACCTGGTCGACGCCCACGATCGAGATGTAGACGAGGTGCCGCACACCGGCCCCGCGCGCCGCTCCGATCAGGTTCGCCGCCGCCTGCTCATCGCCCTTCTGCGCCGACGCGCAGTGCACGATCGTGTCCACACCGGCGACGGCCGCGTCCAGCGCGTCCCCGCTCTCCATCAGGTCGACCGCGTACGGCTGGGCGTGCCGGCTGAGCGCCCGCACCTCGTGCCCGTCCGCGCGCAGCCGCTCGGCGACGAGCCGGCCGAGTGTTCCGGTGCCGCCGGTCACCAGGATCGTGGTCATGCCGTTCAGTCCCTTCGAAGGCCCGGGCGCTCCGGCTGGAGCGCCCTTCGTCAGCTGAGACCGAACAGCCCCTGCCGAATGTGACAGACACACCCGGCAATCCCACGACCGGGCCCGACGGGTCCCACGACCGGGCCCGACGGGTCCCACGACCGCGCCCGACGGGTCCCACGGCCGGGCCCGACAGGTCCTACGGCCGGGCCCGGCGCGTCCTACGACCGGGCCCGACGGGTCCCACGACCGGGCCCGACAGGTCCCACGACCGGGCCCGGCGCGTTCTACGGCCGGGCCCGGCGCGTTCTACGACCGGGCGAGCTGGCGCCGTGCGAACGCCAGCTTCTCCGGATTGACCACGGCCCGCACCCCGGTGACCAGCCCGTCGCGTATCTCGAACGCCGCCAGCCCGACGAGCGTGTCGCCCGCCCAGGTCGCCAGCCCTGGCGCGCCGTTGACCTCGACCGGCACGAAGTCCAGACCCACCGAGAACTTCGGGCCCCCGCCCGCCAGGAACTGGGCGATCCTGGGACCGCCCTCGATGGGCCACCGGGCCGCCGTGACCTTGCCGCCACCGTCGCTCCACCACGTGGCATCGGCCGCGAGCAGCTTCTCCAGTCCGGCCAGGTCGCCGTCGCGGGCCGCCGTGATGAACGACGTGACCAGCTCCTCCTGCTGCTCGGACGCGGGCTCGAAACGGGCCTGGGGCTCGCCCACCCGCCGCACGGCCCGGCGGTACACCTGACGGCAGTTCGCCTCGCTCAGATCCAGAACCCCGGCGATCTCCCGATGCCCGTACCCGAACGCCTCCCGCAGCACGTACACCGCCCGTTCGGTCGGTGTGAGCCGCTCCAGCAGCACCAGCATCGCCATCGACACGGCGTCCCGCTGCTCGGCCGACTCCTGGGGGCACCACCCACGCCCTTCAGGCAGTGGGGGAGGACCGAGCGCGCCGTGCCCGGTGACCACCGGCTCCGGCAGCCAGGTTCCGACATACCGCTCGCGCCGGGCGCGCGCGGACGTCAGCCGGTTCAGGCAGAGGTTCGTGACGACCTTGGCGAGCCAGGCCGCCGGACGCTCGATCCCCGCACGGTCGGCGCCGCTGTAGCGCAGATACGCGTCCTGGACCGCGTCCTCGGCCTCCTCGGCGGAGCCCAGCAGCCGGTAGGCGAGCGAGAACAGCCGGGGCCGGTGGACCTCGAACTCGTCGGCGATCGTCGTGGTCATGGGGCTCACCCTGCCAGAACGCCGTCCGTACGGCGTGGGAAGGCCCGGCGACGGGCAAGGGCCGTCGTCACCGCCGCCGGGCCGGTCCGCGAGGTCGTGTCAACCCTGGAGCCGACCCTAGAAAGGACTAGACCACACCGTCAATAGGTGTGTACCAACCTCGGTGAGCGCGGCGATACGGTCTGTGAGGCAGCCCACACCCTTCGCCTCTTTGAACGTCGATCAGGCGTGGCACACTGGCCGTGTACCAGTAGCAGCGCACTCCGGGGTCGGTGAAAGTCCGAACCGGCGGTTACAGTCCGCGACCCGGTCGCCTCCAGCGATCGGTTGACCAGGTGAAATTCCTGGACCGACGGTTAAAGTCCGGATGGGAGGCAGTGCGCGGCGGGCAGGCATACGTGCGTGCCGCCGAAGAAGTCCGTCCTCCGGGCGGACTCCGTCCGGCGTCACCCCCGGTGTCCCTGCTCGTACATCTGTCGTCATCGACAGCCCCGGAGTCCGTGCCCGAAGAGGCAGGAGGACCCGGGAAGTGTTCACCGGAATCGTCGAAGAGCTGGGCGAGATCACCGCCGTCGAGACCCTCGACGACGCCTGTCGCTTCCGCCTGCGCGGTCCCATCGTCACCCAGGGCGCCAAGCACGGCGACTCCATCGCGGTCAACGGCGTCTGCCTCACGGTCGTCGACCACGAGGGCGACGAGTTCACCGCCGACGTGATGGCCGAGACCCTGAACCGCTCCAGCCTGGGCGCCCTCGCGGTCGGCACCCGCGTCAACCTCGAACGCCCCATGGCCGTCGGCGAACGCCTCGGCGGGCACATCGTGCAGGGCCACGTCGACGGCACGGGCGAGATCCTGGAACGCAAGCCGTCCGAGCACTGGGAGATCGTGAAGATCTCCCTCCCCGCGGACCTCACCCGCTACGTGGTCGAGAAGGGCTCCATCACCGTCGACGGCATCAGCCTCACCGTCGTCGACGCCGGCCCCGACTACTTCACCGTGAGCCTCATCCCCACCACCCTCGCCCTGACCACGCTCGGCCACAAGGGACCCGGCGACCCGGTCAACCTCGAGGTGGACGTCATCGCCAAGTACGTCGAACGGATGCTGGGCGACCGTGTGCTGGGCGACCGTGTGCAGGGGGCGGACCGGTGAACTGGCTCAACTCCGAGGCCTTCTCGCTCTTCGGCCAGCACATCAAGTGGTCGGACATGATCGGCAACGTGATCGGTCTGATCGGCCTCGCCTTCGGCTGGCGACGCTCCCTGTGGACCTGGCCCGCCCAGTTCCTCTCCGGCCTCATCCTCTTCGCGGCCTTCGCCACCGCCCACCTCGCGGGCAGCGCCGGCAAGCAGATCGTCGTGATGCTCGTCGCCACGTACGGCTTCTGGCAGTGGAACCGCGGCCGGCAACAGGCCCAGGACGGCTCCATCGCCGTACGGTTCGCCACCTGGCGCGAGCGCGGGGCACTGGCCGGCGCGGCCGTCGTCGGCACCCTCGCGGTCGGCGGCCTGTTCACCGCCTTCCCGACCCTCTCCTGGGACCCCTGGCCGGACGCGTACATCTTCGTCGGCACCGTCGTCGCGATGTACGCCCAGGCCCGCGGCATGGTCGAGTTCTGGTTCGCCTGGCTCCTGGTCGACCTGGTCGGCGTCCCGCTGAACTTCGCCAACGGCTTCGCCTTCTCCGGCTTCGTCTACATCATCTACGGCGCGCTCGTCCTGTGGGGCCTGCGCGACTGGTGGCTGCGCTCGCGCGCGGCAGCACAGCCCACCCTGGAAGGAGCGCCGGCATGAGCGCCGCAACCGTCCTGTACACCGACGACATCGAGGACTTCGCGCTCGACCCCGTCGAGCAGGCCATCGCCGACATCGCGGCGGGCCGCCCGGTCGTGGTCGTCGACGACGAGGACCGGGAGAACGAGGGCGACCTCGTCATCGCCGCCGAGAAGGCGACCCCCGAGATCGTCGCCTTCATGATGAGCGAGTGCCGCGGCCTGATCTGCGCCCCCATGGAGGGCGACGAACTCGACCGGCTGCGCCTGCCGCAGATGGTCGAGGACAACACCGAGTCGATGAAGACTGCGTTCACGGTCTCCGTGGACGCCTCCGCCGCGCACGGCGTGAGCACCGGCATCTCGGCCTCCGACCGCGCCACCACGCTCCGGTTGCTCGCCGACGGCATCACGGGGCCCGACGACTTCGTCCGCCCCGGCCACATCTTCCCGCTGCGCGCCCGGCCCGGCGGGGTCCTGACCCGCAACGGCCACACCGAGGCCGCCGTCGACCTCGCCCGCCTCGCGGGCCTGCGCCCGGCCGGAGCGATCGTCGAGATCGCCGGCGAGGACGGCACGATGCTGCGCCTGCCCGAGCTGATCCCCTTCGCCCGCAAGCACGGCCTGACGATCATCTCCATCGAGGACCTGATCGCCTACCGCCGCGGCAGCGAGCCCACCGTCCGCCGTGAGGCCAAGACCCGACTGCCCACCGCCCACGGCACGTTCACGGCGTACGGCTACCGCTCGAACGTCGACGGCGTCGAGCACGTCGCCCTCGTGCACGGTGAGATCGGCGACGGCCAGGACGTCCTCGTCCGCGTTCACTCCGAGTGCCTCACCGGCGATGTCTTCGGCTCCGCCCGCTGCGACTGCGGACCCCAGCTGGACGCCTCCCTGGCCCGTATCCAGGCCGAGGGCAGGGGAGTGGTGGTCTACCTGCGCGGACACGAGGGCCGCGGCATCGGCCTGATGTCCAAGCTGCGCGCCTACGAACTCCAGGAGCGCGGCCGCGACACCCTCGACGCCAACCTCGAGCTCGGCCTGCCCGCCGACGCCCGCGACTACGCGGCCGGCGCCCAGATCCTGGCCGACCTCGGTGTGCACGGCGTGCGGCTGCTGACCAACAACCCCGACAAGACCGACGCGCTCGTCCGCCACGGCATCGCCGTCACGGCACGCGTGCCGATGCCCGTGAGCGCCGGCGAGCACAACCTCCGCTACCTGCGCACCAAGCGGGACCGGATGGGCCACGACCTGCCCTGGCTCGACACGACCACCGTGCCGGCCTGCAGCAACCAGTAAGAAAGCAAGAGGGAGAGACGTGAGCGGCAAGGGTGCACCGGAACTGTCCGTACGCAATGTGGGTGACCTCAGGGTCGCCGTCATCGCGGCACAGTGGCACGAGAAGGTGATGGACGGTCTGGTCGACGGCGCCCTGCGCGCCCTGCACGACCTGGGCATCGACGAGCCGACCCTGCTCAGGGTCCCCGGCAGCTGGGAGCTCCCGGTGGTCGCCAAGGTCCTCGCGGGCCGCGGCTACGACGCGATCGTGGCCCTGGGCGTCGTCATCCGCGGTGGCACACCCCACTTCGAGTACGTGTGCCAGGGCGTGACCCAGGGCCTGACCCAGGTGTCGGTCGAGACCGGCGTCCCGGTCGGCTTCGGCGTGCTGACCTGCGACACCGACGAGCAGGCCCTGGACCGCGCGGGCCTGCCCGGCTCGAACGAGGACAAGGGACACGAGGCGGTAACGGCGGCGGTGGCGACCGCGGCCACCCTCCGCTCGGTATCCGAACCCTGGCGCTGAGGCGCCCCCTACACCGCGTAGGCTAGGCGTCACCATGTCCAAGAAGACGTTCGAGGAGCTCTTCACCGAGCTCCAGCACAAGGCCGCCCAGGGCGATCCCGCCACTTCCCGCACCGCAGAGCTGGTCGAGAAGGGCGTCCATGCCATCGGCAAGAAGGTCGTAGAAGAGGCTGCCGAGGTCTGGATGGCCGCCGAGTACGAGGGCAAGGAGGCGGCCGCCGAGGAGATCTCGCAGCTGCTGTACCACGTCCAGGTGATGATGGTCGCCCGCGGCATCTCCCTCGACGACGTCTACGCCCACCTGTAAGCCGCGGTCAGCCGCACCCGTTCCCGTACGACACCACGCAAAGGAAGCCGACCTCATGCTGCGCATCGCCGTCCCCAACAAGGGTTCCCTGTCCGGCCCTGCGGCGGAGATGCTGCATGAGGCCGGCTACCAGCAGCGCCGGGAATCCAAGGAGCTGCGGATCGTCGACCCGGTGAACGAGGTCGAGTTCTTCTACCTCCGCCCCCGCGACATCGCCATCTACGTCGCCTCCGGCCAGCTGGACATCGGCCTCACCGGACGCGACCTGCTCATCGACTCGGGCGCCGACGCCGAGGAGATCCTCCCGCTCGGCTTCGCCCGCTCCACCTTCCGCTACGCCTGCAAGCCCGGCACCATCGGCGGCCTGGCGGACCTCGCCGGCAAGACCGTCGCCACCTCCTACGAGGGCATCGTCGCGGCGCACCTCGCCGACCACGGCATCGACGCCTCCGTCGTCCACCTCGACGGCGCCGTCGAGACCGCCATCCAGCTCGGCGTCGCCCAGGTCATCGCGGACGTCGTCGAGACCGGCACCTCGCTGCGCAACGCGGGCCTCGAGGTCGTCGCCGAGCCGATCATGAAGTCAGAGGCCGTCGTGATCCGCCGCACCGGCGCGGACGCCGACGACCCCAAGGTGCAGCAGTTCCTGCGCCGCCTCCAGGGCGTCCTGGTCGCCCGGACGTACGTGATGATGGACTACGACTGCCGCGTGGAGCAGCTGGAGAAGGCCGTCGCCCTCACCCCCGGTCTGGAGTCGCCGACCGTCTCCCCGCTGCACAACGAGGGCTGGGTCGCCGTCCGCGCGATGGTCCCGGCCAAGGAGGCGCAGCGGATCATGGACGACCTCTACGACATCGGCGCCCGGGCCATCCTGACCACGGCCATCCACGCCTGCCGTCTCTGAGGGGCGTACTCCGATGTCCGATCTGCCCACCCTGCCCGTCACGTTCCGGCCGGGCAGCACCCGAGCGGTGCTGCTCACCGCCGCCGTCGCGATCCTGGTCGTCATCACGGCCGTCGCGATGCTGCTGAAGCAGCTCAGCCCCGCCGAGCGCCTCAGCTTCGTCCTCACGGCGCTTCTGCTGGACGCGGTGCTGCTCCTGCTGGCCCGGCCCAAGGTCGTCGCCGACGAGTCGGGCGTCACCGTGGTGAACCTCACGAACAAGCGCCGGCTGGAGTGGGCGGAGATCCTTCAGGTGACCCTCCGGCCCGGCGACCCCTGGGTGTTCCTCAACCTCAGCGACGGCACCAGCCTGCCTGTCCTCGGTATTCAGCCGGGTATCGCCAGGCAGCGGGCGATCGCCGACGCCCGGGCCCTGAGGGCGCTGGCCGAGGCCCGTTCCGTGGCGCACGAGCGGCCTCAGAGCTGACTCGGGCAATCCACAGGGCGGCCGCCACTGCCGCACCGGGCCGTGTCTTGATTAATCTGTTGGCGGAGGCGTGAACGGATGCGCCTCCGCCTCTGCTGCCCCGCCCGGTGCACCGAGGCTCCTGCTAACCGAGGAGTGACCCTCTCCGGCGATGGACGGATCGTCCTGTAGTACCTGCGCCGCCCCCTGCCGACATAGCGCGTACCCCGTTTTCGAGGTACGCGGCCTTGCGGAGGCGGCGGCATCATGACCACCCCCCTGCTGCTCCTGGCAGCCGCGTTCCTGCTGATTCTCGCCAACGGATTCTTCGTGGCGGCCGAGTTCGGACTCGTGACGGTCGAGCGGCCCGAGGCCGAGAAGGCCGCCGCCGAGGGCGACCGGCGCGCCCATCGCGTCGTCGAGTCGCTCAAGGAACTGTCCTTCCAGCTCTCCGGCACCCAGCTCGGCATCACCATCACCTCCCTCGTCGTCGGCATGCTCGCCGAACCGGCGCTCGCGGAGCTGCTGCACGGCCCGTTCACCTCGATCGGCATCCCCGAGGGAGCCGTCTCCGGTGTCACGGTCGTCGTCGGCATGCTGCTGGCCTCCGCCGTGCAGATGGTGATCGGCGAGCTCCTGCCCAAGAACTGGGCGGTGTCCAGGCCGCTTCAGGTCGCGCGCTTCGTCGCGGGACCGCAGCATGTCTTCGCCCGGCTGTTCCGCCCGGTCATCGCCGGCCTCAACGCCGTCGCGAACCGGCTCGTGCGCGCCCTGGGCATCGAGCCCACCGAGGAGCTGGCCTCCGCCCGCACCCCCGGCGAACTCGTCTCCCTGGCCCGTCACTCGGCCCGGGCCGGCGCCCTGGAACAGGACACGGCCGACCTCTTCGTCAGAACCCTTTCGCTGGGTGAGCTGACCGCGCAGCACGTGATGACGCCCCGCGTGAAGGTCAGCGCCCTGCAGTCCTCGGCCACCGCCGAGGACGTGGTCAACCTGACCCGGGCCACGGGCCTGTCCCGCTTCCCCGTCTACCGGGAGAAGATCGACGAGGTGGTCGGCATGGTCCACCTCAAGGACGCCCTGGCCGTGCCCGTGCGGGACCGGCTGCGCACCCCCGTCGGCCGCATCGCCCGCCCGGCGCTGCTCGTCCCCGAGACGCTGCCCGTACGTCCGTTGCTCGCCCGCCTGCGCAGCGAGCAGCCCATCGCGGTCGTCGTCGACGAGTACGGCGGCACGGCCGGCGTCGTCACACTGGAGGACATCGTCGAGGAGATCGTCGGCGAGGTCCGCGACGAGCACGACGGACACGACCTGCCCGAGCTGGCCTCCGCACCGCCGGAGGACGGCAGGCCCGCCTGGGACGTCGACGGCAGCTGCCGTGTCGACATCCTGCTGCGCATAGGCCTCGACGTGCCGGAAGGCCCGTACGAGACCGTCGCGGGCCTGATCGCCGATCTGCTGGGCCGCATTCCGGCCGTCGGCGACAAGGCGGAGCTGCCCGGCTGGCGGCTGTCGGTGCGCCAGGTCGGCCACTACCGCGCGGAGCGGGTCCGGCTCGTGCGGACGGCCCCGGTGGCCGCCATGGTGGAGGCCGCCCGATGAGCGTGCTCCAACTTCTCTTCGCCGCGCTGCTCGTGCTCGCCAACGGCTTCTTCGTCGGTGCCGAGTTCGCGCTCGTCTCCGTACGCCGCAGCCAGATCGAACCGCTCGGCACCGCCCGCGCCCGGCAGGTCCTCTACGGGCTGGAGCGGCTGCCGCAGATGATGGCGGCGGCCCAGTTCGGCATCACGATCTGCTCCCTCACCCTCGGCGCGGTCGCCGAACCGACCGTCGCGCATCTGCTGGAGCCGGTCTTCGAGTGGATCCACCTGCCGCACGGCATGATCCACCCGCTGACCTACGTCATCGCCCTCGCCGCGGTGGTCTTCTTCCACCTCGTCATCGGCGAGATGGTCCCGAAGAACCTGGCGATGGCGGCCCCCGAGAAGGTCGCGCTGTGGCTCAGCCCCGGCCTGGTCTGGTTCGCCCGCTTCTGCAAGCCGATCACCGCCGCGCTCGGCGCCGTCTCCCAGGGCATCCTGCGGCTCTTCCACGTCGAGCCCAAGGACGAGGTCGAGGCCGTCTTCACCAGCGAGCAGCTCAACCGGCTCGTGGAGGACGCCGGCCAGGCGGGCCTGCTCGACCCCGAGGAGGCCGAACGCCTGGAGGACGCCCTGGAGCTGGGCTCGCGCCCTGTGACGGACGTCCTGCTGAAGCGGGAGTCCCTGGTGACGGTCAGCCCGTCCGTCACCCCCGGGCGCATCGTCGAACTCACCGCCCGGACCGGGTACTCCCGGTTCCCGGTCGCGACCGAGAACGGGGCGTTCATGGGCTATCTGCATGTGAAGGACGTCCTGGACCTGGAGCACTCCGACCGGGCCGTGCCGCAGCAGTTGTGGCGGCCCATGACGACGCTGCGGTCCGAGCTGCCGCTGGACGACGCGCTGACGGTGATGCGACGGGCCGCGACGCACCTGGCCCAGGTGGCCGACGGGTCGGGGAAGGTGCTCGGGCTGGTCGCGCTGGAGGATGTGCTGGAGCTGTTGGTGGGGGAGGTCCGGGATCCCGCGCACCGGGAAGTCCCCGAGATCAGGCTGACCGAGCCGAGGTCCGGCGAGGAGGTGCTGGCGACATAGGCTCGGCCGCCCCACGCCGCTACTCACAGTCCGGGCGGATCCTGCGGCCCCCGCCCGGACAGCACCTCCCCGTACGCCTGCATCAGATCCGGCAACCGCAACGTCGCCAGATCCTCCCGGCCCAACACCCCGGGATACACGGAAAGCCGCAGATCCCGGTACGCGCAGCTCTTCTCGTAGAGGGTCCGCAGGAACCGCCCGTTGCCGAGTTCGTCGATCCACCCCTGGTCGACCACATGCCCGGCGATGGACCGCAGTTCGTCGAGGGATTCCTCGTCCCACAGGTCGCCGTTCTCCGCGGCGAGCACCTTGCCGATCTCGGTGAGTTCGAGGGGACGGTAGGAGGGGAAGTCGACGCGGGTGGTGAAGCGGGAGGACAGCCCGGGGTTGGCGGCGAGCAGGCGGTCCATGCCCTCCGGGTAGCCGGCCAGGATCACCACGAGATGGTCGCGGTTGTCCTCCGCCCGCTTCAGCAGCACCTGGAGCGCCTCGTCGCCGTACGCGTCGCCCTTGCCGTAGCCGGAGTTGGACAGCGAGTACGCCTCGTCGACGAAGAGGACGCCGCCGAGGGCCGAGTCGATCAGCTCGTTGGCCTTCACTGCCGTCTGCCCGAGGTACTCGCCGACCAGGTCGGCCCGCTGGGCCTCCACGAGATGGTCGCCGCCGAGCAGCCCGAGGGCGTAGAAGACACGGCCGAGGATGCGGGCGACGGTGGTCTTGCCGGTGCCGGAGGGGCCGGAGAAGACGAAGTGCCGCTTGGGCGGCTGGACCGGCAGGCCCTGCCCGGCCCGCAGCCGGGCCATGTTCAGCTGCGCCGACAACGCTTTGACCTGGCGTTTCACCGGCTCCAGCCCCACCATGCGCTCCAGCTCGGCGAGTGCCTCCTCCAGTAAGGCGGGATCGGTTGGCCCGGCGGGCAGGGACGGTGCCGGGGAGAACTTCTCGCGCACGGCCGGGTCCGTCTCCGGCGGCAGGGGAGCGGAGGCCGGCGGCTCGAGGTCGGGCAGCCTCAGGTCGCGGCCCTCGGTGCCGAAGAGCGGGTCGAACCCGTCCGGCCCGTCCACGGTGTCCTGGCCGAGGCCGGGGAGCGTGATCGCCGCGAGGTCGGTGGAGTCGTCGTATCCGTCGCCCTCGGCGATCGCGGCGAGCCGGGCCGAGGTGTCCATGAAGGCCGGGTCGACGCGGTGCACGGCCCGGTACAGGGGGAGCGCGGCGGCGCTGCGGCCGGTGCCCTCGTGTGCCCGGGCCAGCCAGTAGCGCAGCTCCTTGCGCTGGGGCTGCTCGCTGCGGCAGCGCATCAGGGCGGCGGACAGCAGCGGTTCGGCCTGGCCGTACATCTCCAGACGGACCCGGGCCATGCCGCCGAAGAGCCCCGCCTCGATGCCGAGCATCGGGTCGTCGAGGAGCGGGTCGGTGTGGCGGACGAGCTGCTCCCAGTCCTTGACCAGGTAGGCGCGGCAGGCGTGCAGGAAGCGGACCTGGGCGTCGGTGTCCACCGGCGGCAGCCCGGCGAGGGCCCGGTCCAGCTCGGGGACGTGGCGGCCGTCCAGCCAGTGGGAGGCGTGCGCGAGCAGCAGGTCGCGAGGGCTCTCCAGCACCGGCTGCACCCACCAGCCCAGCCAGTACCAGGAGTTGAGGGTGCGGCGATAGCGGGAGCGCTGCTCCCCGAAGCGGTCCCGGTGCCGGAACATCCTGAGCAGCGCGGTCGTCGTGTCGACGCGCAGCGCGTGCAGCCCGAGCCAGCCGTCGGCCATCCCGGGGTCCATCCGCACGGCGGCGCGGAACTCCTCCTCCGCCTGCGGATAGGCGCCCATGGTGTAGGCATCGACGCCTCGCAGCCAGGCGAGGTCGGCCGGGGCCTGCGGGCCCTGCGTGCCGAAGTCCATCACGTCCCCCACGAACCGTGCCCCCGTCGGTATGCCAACGAGCCGTCCCCCCAGCCGGCTGCCCTGCTCGAACCGCTGTGCCACGGACCGGAGTTGCGAGGTGCGCGGAGCAACCGCCCGTAGGTCGCGACGAGGGCATCGTACCTGCGGGGGCGGCGCGCCCGAAGGGTGCCGCACGGGCCGTTCGGCGAGGTGGGAGCGGATGCGGCGCACTCGCGCACGGTGACCGAGTGTGAGCGTTCCGCGCCTCGCGGGGCCCGGAAAAACGGAAGAAGACAGAACGAAGCCCCCGATCACGGGGGAACAACCGGGGGCTTCGCGTCTGTGGGCGGCTCCGAATGGCCGCACATTGAGAACGTAAGTCCTGTACGGCCCACCGGTCAAGCCGAGTTGAAGCACTCCGGCAAGTTCCACCGCAAGCGCCTTCACAAGGTCAGCACACTGCGGGCGGTCCGTCACCGTGCGTGAGGAACTGGTCCGGTCCAACCGTCCCAGCAGGTCCCGGAAACACCTCGTACCCCTTGTCTCCCTGCCGTACCAGAAGATCGGCGAAGGGCCGCGAGGGATCGTCGGCGAAGTGCCGGCGCTCCGCCGGGACCCATCCGTTCCAGAACTCCCGCTGTTCCTCCCCGTCCCGCGACCGCCCTCGCGCCCAGGCCTCCTCGCGCGGCAGCTCCATCCACAGCAGCAGGGCCAGGCGGGGGCGCAGCGCCCGGCGTCCCGCGCCGACGCCCTCGATGAGGATCACCGGTGCGGGCGGCAGTGGCTGCGGCGGGCCGAAGCGGCGGGCCCGCCAGTCGTAGGGGGCGTAGTGCGCGGTCCGGCCGTCGGTCAGCGGCTCGATCACCTGGTCCCGCAGCCGTCCGGTCCAGCCGAACAGTTCCTCGTGGCTGGCGATGTCGTCGAGGCGCAGCACCGGCGCGCCGCCGAGCACCCCGGCCAACTGCTCGGCGAACGTGGTCTTCCCGGATCCGGCGTGCCCGTCGACGCCGACGAGCCGGACCGGGCCGCAGGAGGGGGAGAGACGGCGGATCCGGGAGGCCAGGTCACGGACGGCGGGCCCCGGCGCGGGGCGGAAGGACGGATTCATCTCGCGCAGAACTCTAACCAGACAGTTCACGGGCTCCTGCCACTGGTCGACGCCAATATTGGTGGGCGTGGCGCGGGCCGAAGTGCTGGCAGGACCCGGCGGGCTGTGCTCATATGTGGCGCACACGCATGTGCGACCGACCGTGCAACGGACCTGCCCCGCCCCTGCCCGACTCCGACACCCGGGGGTCCCCGCCATGAGCAGAGCCGAACAGCCGTCCCGCAGAACCGTCCTGGCCGCCGCGGTCGTCGCCGCCGTCACCGCGAGCGCGGGTCCGGCGGCCGCCGACACCGAGATCTCCATGACGCACGACACCGACACCACGGACCCCGCCCGGGCGGTCCCGGCCCGCACCGTGGACAACCGGGCCTGGGTCTCGTACGGCGACTGGCGCGGCGGCACCGCCCGAGGGACCCGTGCCGTCGCGGGCGCCCGCCCGGGCCTGGTGATCGCGAAGCCCGCCGGAACCGCCGACTACAAGGACCCGCACACCGGCACCACCGCCCCTTGGGAGTACGGCACCTGGACGTCCCCCGTCCACCGGCTCGCCGTCCCCGCGACGGAGGCGATCGTCTCCTGGAACGCGCGCACCCCGGCCGGCACCTGGATCCAGGCCGAGCTCAAGGGCACCTACACCGACGGCACCAGCAGCCCCTGGTACGTGATGGGCCGCTGGGCCGCGGGCGACCAGGACATCCGGCGCACCTCGGTCGACGACCAGAGCGACGGCAAGAGCACCGTCTGGACGGACACGCTGGCCGTCGACGACCCGGCGACGGGCCTGCGCCTGGCCTCCTGCCGCCTGCGTCTGACGCTGTACCGCGAGCCGGGCACCAAGGCCACGCCCACCGTGTGGCGGCTCGGCGCGATGGGGTCCGACGTCCCCGACCGGTTCACCGTCCCGGCGTCCGCGCCCGGCCTCGCGAAGGAACTGGTCGTCCCGCGGTACTCGCAGGAGATCCACAAGGGCCAGTACCCCGAGTACGACAACGGCGGCGAGGCCTGGTGCAGCCCGACCTCCTCCCAGATGATCGTCGAGTACTGGGGCGGCCGGCTCACCCCGAAGCAGCTGGCCTGGGTGGATCCCTCGTTCGCCGATCCGCAGGTGTGCCACGCGGCCCGCTTCACCTACGACCACCAGTACGCGGGCTGTGGCAACTGGCCGTTCAACGCCGCCTACGCGGCCACGTTCAAGGACCTCCAGGCCGTGGTCACCCGGCTCGGCTCGCTCACCGACCTGGAGAGGCTGATCGCGGCGGGCATCCCGGCCATAACGTCCCAGTCCTTCCTGAAGGAGGAGCTGACCGGTGCCGGGTACGGCACCGCCGGGCACCTGATGACCGTCATCGGCTTCACCGCCTCCGGCGACGTGATCGCCAACGACCCCGCCTCGGCGAGCAACCAGGCCGTGCGGCGCGTCTACCGGCGGCGCGAGTGGGAGAACATCTGGCTGCGGACCAAGCGGTACAACGCCTCCGGCAAGGTCGTCTCCGGCACCGGCGGCGTCTGCTACCTGTACTTCCCGGCGAGTCCGACCGCGGCCCAGCGCGAGGCGCTGACAGCCGTGGGCGTGCGCGTGTGACCAAGCTCTCGGCCGCAAAAGCCGCTTCGGGTGGCAAGGTGGGCGGAACTTCGGGGGAAGTCCGCCCGCCCCAAAGGATCAGCGAGAAGCCATGACCGCACACTCAGCCGCCGCCGCCGCCGCCGGCGTTCGCACGGGCGGCCCCAAGGACGAAGGCCCGAAGATCGTCGAGCAGGTCATGGGCTGGACGCTCGTCGTGGTCGTCGCGATGCTCGTGACCCAGCTCGGGCTGCTCTGACCCCTGCCCGGAGCGCTGTGACCTGACCCACGGCCCGGCCCTGCGACCTGCCATACTGCGAATGTCCCTCCTCGCCCGCCTGGAACCAGGGTCGAAATTGAATATCAGTCAACAGCCTGCCGCGCGCCCCAGAGCCCGCGGCACCGAGCGCTCGCTGGCGCGCCGTGCCGAACTCATCGCCATCGGCCGGAGGTTGTTCGCCGACACGTCCTACGACGCCCTTTCGATGGACGACATCGCCCGGCAGGCGCACGTCGCCAAGGGGCTCATCTACTACTACTTCCAGTCCAAGCGGGGCTACTACCTGGCCATCATCCAGGACTCGGTCACCGACCTGGTCACCCTGGCGGCGGGCGGACTCGAACTGCCCCCGGTCGACCGTGTCCAGCGCACGATCGACAGCTATCTGCGCTACGCCGAGCACCACCAGGCCGCGTACCGCACGATCGTCAGCGGCGGGGTCGGCTTCGACACCGAGGTGCACGCCATCCGGGACGGTGTGCGCGAGGCCATCGTCGCCACCATCGCCGAGGGCGCGTACGGCCGTGTCGACATCACCCCGCTGGCGCGGATGGGTCTGCTGGCCTGGGTGTGCAGTGTCGAGGGCGCCACCCTCGAATGGATCGACCGCCCCGAACTGCCCCGCGAGACCATGTGCGAGCTGCTGGTGAAGGGCCTCGGCGGCGCTCTGCGGGCGATCGAGGACCTGGACCCCGCCTACCCGGCCCCGCAGGCGGCCGCCCGCCAGGACGCGTGAGACGGGGGCGGAGGGCCCGTCACGGTCCCTCCACCCCCGAATCGCCCCGCCCTACTTGATGGCCTTGATCAGCTCACCGTTCGCCGTGTCGCCGCTCAGCTCCCAGAAGAACGTGCCGCCCAGACCCTGCTGGTTCTTGTACGTCATCTTGGTCCCGATGGTCGCCGGGGTGTCGTAACTCCACCAGTTGTTCCCGCACTTGGCGTACGCCGTGCCGGCCACCGTCCCTGTCGCCGGGCACTTGGCCTTGAGCACCTTGTAGTCGTCGATGCCCTGTTCGTACGTGCCCGCCGCCGGGCCGGTCGCGGTGCCGCCGGGGGCCGACTGGGTGACGCCCGTCCAGCCGCGGCCGTAGAAGCCGATGCCGAGCAGCAGCTTCGAGGCGGGGATGCCGAGGCCCTTGAGCTTCGCGATGGTCGCCGACGTGTGGAAGCCCGCCTTCGGGATGCCGGAGTACGAGGTCAGCGGAGAGTGCGGGGCCGTCGGTCCTGCGGCGTCCCAGGCGCCGAAGAAGTCGTACGTCATCGGGTTGTACCAGTCGACGTACGGGGCGGCGCCCGCGTAGTCCGCCGCGTCGATCTTGCCGCCCGGGGTGGCGTCGGCCGTGATCGCCGCGGTGACGAGGTTGCGGGAGCCGAACTTGGCGCGCAGGGCCTGCGTCAGGTTGCGGAAGGCCGCCTTGCCGCTGGTGTCGCAGGTCGCGCCGCAGGCGTTCGGGTACTCCCAGTCGATGTCGATGCCGTCGAAGACGTCGGCCCACTTGGAGTTCTCGACCAGGTCGTAGCAGGACTGGGCGAAGGCGGCCGGGTTCCTGGCGGCCTCGCCGAAGCCGCCCGACCAGGTCCAGCCGCCGAAGGACCACAGGACCTTGAGGTTCGGATGCTTCCGCTTCAGCTCGCGCAGCTGGTTGAAGTTGCCGCGCAGCGGCTGGTCCCAGGTGTCGGCCTTGCCGTCGACGGAGTCGGCGGCGGTGTAGGCCCGGTCGGTGGCCGCGTAGGCGTCGCCCATCGCGCACTTGCCGCCGGTGACGTTGCCGAAGGCGTAGTTGATGTGGGTGAGCTTCGCCGCCGAGCCGGACGTCTCGATGTTCTTGACGTAGTACTTGCGGTCGTAGGTGCCCCATTCGGTGAAGTACCCGAGGACCTTGGAGCCGGCGGCCCTGGAGCCGGGTGCGGCCTTCGATGCCGCGGCGGCCTCCTGAGCCGAGGTCGCCGCGGTGGCGGTCGAGGTGCCCGCGCCGGCCAGGAGACCGGCGCCGAGGACGGCGCAACAGGCCGCGGACACGATGGCCCGAAGGCGGGAGCGGTGAGGGGTGTGCATCCGGTGTCTCCTCGCGGGGAGAGGGAACGCGCGCCGATTGGCATGAGCGCGATGAATCGGTGAAGCGAAACGGTAGGAGGACTAGACCAGTGCGGTCAATGGTTCGGACCAATTTCGATCCGGCTGATGTGCTCGGGTATTACCTGAAGTAAGCGGTCGTTAACTGGTGACTGCGTGCCTCCGATCGGGCATACTCACAGCGCACAGCCGCTGGTCAGCAGCTTCCGAGACCCGGGACTGCAAGCATCGGCCAGGCACCAGATCGACCCGGCGGCGCCGCCCCCACCCATGGGCCCGACCGCCAGTGCCCGACAGGGAGGAGAGCGTCGCCATGCCCGACCGCGCCCCGCAGCCGGTGGACCGACAACTGCCCACGGAGGAGGCCCGGGAACTGATCTCACTCGTCCGTGACATCGCGCGGCAGGAGATCATCCCGAAGGCGGCCGAGGAGGAGGACGCCGGCCGCTTCCCGCGTGAGCTGTTCACCCTGCTCTCGCACTCCGGTCTGCTCGGACTGCCGTACGCGTCCGAGTACGGCGGCGGCGACCAGCCGTACGAGGTCTATCTCCAGGCCCTCGAAGAGCTCTCCGCGGCCCGCCTCACGGTCGGCCTCGGCGTCAGCGTGCACACCCTGTCCTCCTATGCGCTCGCGGCCTACGGCACCAAGGAGCAGCAGGTCGAGCACCTGCCCGGGATGCTCGGCGGCGGCATGCTCGGCGCCTACTGCCTCTCCGAGCCGCACTCCGGATCGGACGCGGCGGCCCTGCGCACCAAGGCCGTGCGGGACGGCGACGGCTGGGTGATCACCGGCACCAAGGCCTGGATCACCCACGGCGGGATCGCCGACTTCTACACGGTCATGGCGCGCACCGGCGAGGAGGGCCCGCGCGGGATCACCGCGTTCCTGGTGCCCGGCGACGCGCCGGGGGTGAGCGCGGCGGTGCCCGAGAAGAAGATGGGTATGAAGGGCTCGCCCACCGCCCAGGTCCACTTCGACGGTGTGCGGATCTCCGACGACCGGCGCATCGGCGAGGAGGGGCAGGGCTTCGCGATCGCCCTGTCCGCGCTCGACTCGGGGCGGCTCGGCATCGCGGCCTGCGCGATCGGCGTGGCACAGGCGGCCCTCGACGAGGCCCTGGTGTACGCGGCCGAAAGGCGCCAGTTCGGGAAGGCGATCGCCGACTTCCAGGGGCTGCGCTTCATGCTCGCCGACATGGCGACGCAGATCGAGGCGGGCCGTGCGCTCTACCTCGCGGCGGCGCGGCTGCGGGACGCGGGCCGGCCGTTCGCCCGGCAGGCGGCCATGGCCAAACTGCACTGCACCGACACCGCGATGCGGGTCACCACCGACGCCGTACAGATCCTCGGCGGCTACGGCTACACCGCCGACTTCCCGGCCGAGCGCTACATGCGCGAGGCCAAGGTGCTGCAGATCGTCGAGGGCACCAACCAGATCCAGCGGATGGTCATCGCCCGCCATCTCGTGGGTCCAGAGGAACGCTGAACTGGTCGAGGCCCCGCCAGGGCGCCGCGAGCCGCATCCACTCCGGGTCGTGCCGGCCCGGCAGGGTGCGGCCGCCCTCGGCCCAGGTCCGCATCAGGTCGCGGTAGATCGGCGGGTCCTGGTAGCGCGGCGCGGGCGGCCGAACCGATTCTGCGGGTGCCGGGACGAAGAGGAGGCGCTGACGCCCGGTCACTGAGGAGATGGGGGTCATACCAGGGCAACGCGGCGGAGGCCGGACAGGTCACCGGATGGTGGAATCGGGCGTGCGTTCAGGGCTGCCCCCTTGTCGCTCCGCAAAGGCCTGGGGAACGCACGCCGCCCGGGTGCTCCGGACACACCGAACCGCACCACGGCACACTGCGAGCCGTGGCGCGGTTCACTCATCGGGGTGGAGCGAGCGGGCCGGGAAGGTCCGCGCTCAGGCTGCTTCGGGGCGCATGACGGGGACCCTGATCGGGCGCGAGCCGGGGCCGCCGACGTGCGAGAAGGGCTGGGTCCGCCAGTCGAGCCCCTGAGGGAGCGTCAACAGCAGGGCGGTGTCCTGCTCCTGAGGGTCCGCGGACTCGTCCGCGGGGCGGGCGTCCGTGGCCCTGCGGCCGGTGCCGGCGCAGACCGTGAGTCCGAACGGGTTCCACGGCGAGGCGCACAGCGCGTGCTCCGGCAGAACCTCTTCGTCCGCCAGCAGCGCGATTGGCTGAGCGCAGTCCGGGCAGACGACCCGGAACATCTCGAAGGTGTCGTAGAAGTCGAGTTCGTCGTCGAAGGTGTCGGGTTCGACGCCCTCCGGCTCGGGCTCGACGACGAGCTGCGGCCGCTTGGGCGCGGTGCGACCAGGGCGCTTAAGACTCTGCATTGGGTTCTCCCCCTCGGACTGGGCCGTTCAGGCACTGCGGCCTCGACCACAGCAAGCACTTCCCGTCCCCTCTCGGCGGTAATCACGAGAACATCACGGAGACTGTTCGAGCCCTGTGGCGTTCGTCACATGCCGCGCGCAGGTGCCCACTGCGGTGGATTTGTCCCCCGGATGGCTGACCGTCGACTTCCGGCCACATCACGAACCGGGCATGACCTGGGCTGCTCAGGTATCGGAGGAGATCAACGGCACTGTAGGTTCTTGCGCCATGGAGGAGCTGGACCGACAGATCGTGCAGCTGCTCGTCAAGGACGGGCGGATGAGCTACACCGACCTGGGCAAGGCCACGGGTCTGTCCACGTCGGCCGTGCACCAGCGGGTGCGCCGGCTGGAGCAGCGCGGCGTCATCCGCGGCTATGCCGCGGTCGTCGACCCGGAGGCCGTCGGGCTGCCCATGACCGCGTTCATCTCGGTCAAACCGTTCGACCCCAGCGCGCCCGACGACATCGCGGAGCGGCTCGCGGGCGTGCCGGAGATCGAGGCCTGCCACAGCGTCGCGGGCGACGAGAACTACATCCTCAAGGTGCGCGTCGCGACGCCGCACGAGCTGGAGGAACTGCTGGCCCGGGTACGGTCGTTGGCGGGGGTCTCGACGCGGACGACGGTGGTGTTGTCCACGCCGTACGAGGCGCGGCCGCCGCGGATCTGATCGCCGTCGGGCGTGGAAGGCGACCCTTGTTCGGAGTGATCGGGGTCAGGCGCGAGACTGTTGTCCATGAGTGAGTCCAGCGACCCTTCGAAGACCGTCCTGCTCCGTCGTGGAGAGGTTCACAGCCCCGCCGATCCGTTCGCCACCGCGATGGTCGTGGAACGCGGGCAGATTGCCTGGGTGGGGTCGGAGGGGGCCGCCGACGCCTTCGTGGACGGGGTCGACGAGGTGATCGACCTCGACGGCGCGCTGGTCACTCCGGCGTTCACCGATGCGCATGTGCACACCACTGCCACCGGTCTCGCGCTCACCGGCCTCGATCTGTCCGCCGCTTCCTCCCTCGAGGCCGCCCTGGCCCTCGTGCGGGACTTCGCCGCCTCCCGTCCGGACGACCGCGTCCTGCTCGGACACGGCTGGGACGCCGCCCGCTGGCCCGGCGGCCGCCCCCCGGCGCGTGCGGAGCTGGACGAGGCCGCCGGAAACCGGCCTCTCTACCTCAGCCGGATCGACGTCCACTCGGCGGTCGTCAGCACGGCCCTGCTCGACCTCGTTCCCGGCGTCGCCCGCGCGGACGGGCCGCTCACCGCCGACGCCCACCACGCGGTACGGGCCGCCGCGTTCGCGGCCGTAACGCCCGAGCAGCGCGTCGACGCGCAGCGCGCCGCGCTCGCGCACGCCGTCTCGCTCGGCATCGGCACGGTCCACGAGTGCGCCGGCCCGGAGATCTCCTCCGAGGACGACTTCACCGGCCTGCTGCGCCTCGCCGCCCAGGAGTCCGGACCGCGCGTCGTCGGCTACTGGGCGGAACAGGACGTCGCCAAGGCACGGGAGCTGGGCGCGATCGGCGCCGCGGGCGACCTGTTCGTCGACGGCGCCCTCGGCTCGCACACGGCCTGCCTGCACCAGCCGTACGCCGACGCCGGCCACCGGGGCAATGCCTACCTGGACTCCGCCGCCGTGGCCGCCCATGTCGTCGCCTGCACCGAGGCGGGTCTCCAGGCCGGCTTCCACGCCATCGGCGACGCGGCGGTGGACGCCGTGGTCGAGGGCGTGCGCGCCGCCGCCGAGAAGCTGGGCCTCGCCCGCGTCCGTGCCGCCCGTCATCGCGTCGAGCACGCCGAAATGCTCACCCCGGACGCGATCATGGCCTTCGCCGAACTCGGCCTCACCGCCTCCGTGCAGCCCGCCTTCGACGCCCTGTGGGGCGGCGAGGACGGCATGTACGCGCAGCGGCTGGGGGGCGAGCGGGCGCGTGCGCTGAACCCGTTCGCCGCCCTGCTGCGCGCCGGTGTCCCGCTCGCCTTCGGCTCCGACAGCCCGGTCACCCCGCTCGACCCGTGGGGCACGGTCCGGGCCGCCGCCTTCCACCGCACGCCGGAGCACCGCGTCTCCGTGCGCGCCGCGTTCACGGCGCACACGCGCGGCGGCTGGCGGGCCGTGGGGCGGGACGACGCGGGCGTCCTGGTGCCGGGCGCCCCCGCCGACTACGCGGTGTGGGGCACCGGCGAGCTCGTGGTGCAGGCTCCGGACGACCGGGTCGCCCGCTGGTCGACGGATCCCCGCTCCGGCACCCCGGGTCTGCCCGACCTGACCCCGGGCCGCGACCTGCCCGTCTGTCTGCGCACCGTGGTGGGCGGACGCACGGTCTTCGTACGGCCGGGCGAGTGATCTACGGGGGTGGCGCGCACGCGATTGTGTGCCGCGCCCCCGGCGCGCGACCTGCGTATCCTCCGCACTGACCAGGCCTTTGCCGGAAGATGCGCAGGTCAAACGGCTGTTGACAGGCGGCCGCAGGTGGCCGGTAGGTTCGGCGGAGTCCACCACCGGACGCCCGACCGGGAACGTCCGCGCACTCGCCGCAGCGCCGCCGGGTCAGGGACGGTGTGCCGCACCGGGCACCGCCACTGGGAGCCAGGCTCAGGCCGGTACAGCGCCGAGGGAACGTTCCGGCCGGTCGGGGAGGTGTGACCCGGGAGGGGCCCGGACGTTCAGTAGACAACGGCTTTCGGTCGATCCGCAGCCAGCGGGTCCCAGGTCGGCCCGAAGGGCGCCGGGCCCCCAACCGCCCGTACGCTCGCACGCGAAAAGCGCATTCTTACCCGCGCCTTGCGGATTCGACACCACCGTTCGAACGTCCTGTCGCGTCATCGCAGGCCGGGCCCACTATGGTGGATCCCTGCGTACGGACTTGAAGGGGCATCAGTGAACGACGGCGACGGAACCCTCGCGGCAGGAGCCCAGGGGAGGAAGTTCGGCCCGCTCGGCACGGCCTTGGTGATCATCCCGACCTACAACGAGGCGGAGAACATCAAGAGCATCGTCGGCCGGGTGCGCGAGGCCGTCCCCGAGGCGCACGTACTAGTGGCCGACGACAACAGCCCGGACGGCACGGGCAAGCTGGCCGACGAGCTGACGGTCGAGGACGACCACGTCCACGTGCTGCACCGCAAGGGCAAGGAGGGCCTGGGCGCCGCCTACCTGGCGGGCTTCCGCTGGGGCCTGGAGCGCGACTACGGCGTGCTGATCGAGATGGACGCCGACGGTTCCCACCAGCCCGAGGAACTGCCCCGTCTGCTCACCGCCCTCAAGAGCGCCGACCTGGTGCTCGGCTCGCGCTGGGTGCCCGGCGGACGGGTGGTGAACTGGCCGAAGTCCCGTGAGGTGATCTCCCGGGGCGGCAGCCTCTACTCCCGGCTCGCGCTCGACCTGCCGCTGCGCGACATCACCGGCGGCTACCGGGCCTTCCGCCGCGAGACCCTGCAGGGCCTCGGCCTCGAGGAGGTCGCCTCGCAGGGCTACTGCTTCCAGGTCGACCTCGCGCGTCGCTCGGTCAAGGCCGGCTACCACGTCGTCGAGGTGCCGATCACCTTCGTCGAGCGCGAACTCGGCGACTCCAAGATGAGCCGCGACATCCTCGTCGAGGCGCTCTGGCGGGTCACGGCCTGGGGCGTGGGGGAGCGGGTCGGCAAGGTCACGGGGCGCGGCGGCAAGCCGGCCAAGCCCTAGCGAGCTCCGGGGCGCTCGCGGGAGCGGCTGATCTGCCCTTATCCCGGACTGAGCCGGGTCCAGGCACACTGGAGGCATGACGACTGGCGCTCAGACCCCCAGTACCCCTGCCCGGCCCCGGCGCTCCCGGCTGCGTACGTTCCTGCCGTTGGGGCTCGCCGCGTGGCTCGTGCTGGAGATCTGGCTGCTCACGGTGGTCGCCGGGGCGTCCAGCGGGCTGGTGGTCTTCCTCGTCCTGCTCGCCGGCCTCGTCCTCGGCTCGGTCGTGATCAAGCGGGCCGGCCGGCGCGCCTTCCGGAACCTCTCCGAGGCGCTGCAACAGCAGCAGGGTGGTGCGATGCCGTCGGCGGCCCGGCCGAACAGCGAGGGCAACGGCCTGATGATGCTGGGCGGTCTGCTGCTGATGATCCCCGGCCTGGTGTCGGACGCGGTGGGTCTGCTCCTGCTGCTGCCGCCGGTCCAGAAGGCCGTGAGCCGCTCCGCGGAGCGCACCTTCGAGCGCAAGCTCCGCGAGGCCGACCCAGGCACCCTGGGCGGGGCGTTCCAGCAGGCCCGTATGCACCGCCCCGACGGCAAGGTCGTCCAGGGCGAGGTCATCAGGGACGAGCCGGGCGACGCCCCCAAGGAGCCGCGCCCGCCGCTGACGCACTGAGCGTCCCGGCAGCCGGGCACACGAGGCCCACGAGCACGACAAAAACCGCGGGCGCCGTACGTGACGTACGGCGCCCGCGGTTCTGATGCGCTGTTCGGCCAGGCCCGGAGGGGTTCAGGCCGACTTGCGGCTGCTGTCCCGGGGATGAATCGCGATGTTCATCGCACCGGAGCGCAGAACCGCCAGGCGCTCCTCGAGGACCTCTTCGAGTTCCTCACGGGTGCGCCGCTCCATCAGCATGTCCCAATGCGTACGCGCGGGCTTGCCCTTCTTCTCTTCCGGGACATCGCCGTCCACGAGGAGTGCCTGGGCCCCGCAGACCTTGCACTCCCACTCCGGCGGGATCTCCGCCTCGACCGAGAAGGGCATCTCGAACCGGTGCCCCTTCTCGCATGCGTACTCCACGGCCTGGCGCGGAGCCAAGTCGATGCCGCGGTCCGTCTCGTAGCTGGTCACCACGAGGCGCGTGCCGCGAAGAGCTCGCTCACTCATGAATCGTGCCTCCCGGGCTTGTCGCCCACAGGACAGGTGTCGCTGTCGTCGTCATCCGGTCAACGTCCGGTCGGCGGTAAAGATTCCCGTTCCGAGTCCCGTTCCGGGTCATGCGTCGCCGTCGTAGCCGCAGCCTTGTCAACCCTTGCAGTACCCACCAGCGCCCGGTTTGTCACATCTGCTAGCAGATGTAACCCAGCGTTTCGGCATCTTTGACGCGCAGTAACGGTACGCCTGGCAGGCCAAACGCGTACACTACAGCCCTTTCGCGCCGAGTGCTAAATCCTGTCAGGAACCGGATTCCCCGCTTCGCGGATCGCACGCCCCACGGGTACCCGGGCGAGCAGGACGAATCCGATGACGAAGAAGCCCACCAGCGAGATGATCGCGTCCCGGTAGCTCCCGGTCAGCTGGTAGGTGAGCCCGAACAGCAGCGGCCCGAGCCAGCTCATGCCGCGATCGCTCATCTCGTACGCCGAGAAGTATTCGGCCTCCTTCCCGGGCGGGACGAGATGGGAGAACAGGGAGCGGGACAGCGCCTGGCTGCCGCCGAGGACCAGGCCGATCCCGGCGGCCAGGACGAAGAACCACACCGGTGCCCCGGCCGGCAGGAAGTATCCGGCCGCCAGCGTCACCGTCCACGCGACGAGCGAGCCGAGGATCGTGCGCTTGGCCCCGTACGTCCGGGCCAGCCGGCCCATCGTCAGCGCGCCCGCCACTGCCAACACCTGCACCAGCAGGATCGCGCCGATCAGCGTGGACTGCCCGAGGCCCAGTTCCTTCGAGCCGTAGACCGAGGCCTGGGAGATCACCGTCTGGATGCCGTCGTTGTAGACCAGGTACGCGAGCAGGAAGGCCAGGGTCAGCGGGTGGCGACGCATGTCGCGGACGGTCGCCGCGAGCTGCCGGAAGCCGGGGAGGGCCGCCTCCCGCGCGGCGGATCTGCGGTCGCGCAGCCGCCGGAGCGGAATGAGGGCGAAAGCGCCCCACCACAGGCCGGCCGACGCCAGGCAGATGCGGACCGCCGCGCTCTCGGAGATGCCGAAGCTCTCGTGCCCGCTATAGAGGACGAGATTGACGACGAGGACCAGCGATCCCGCCGCGTAGCCGAAGGCCCAGCCTCGGGAGGAGACCGCGTCCCGTTGCTCGGGCGGGGCGATCTGCGGCAGGTACGAGTTGTAGAGCATCATCGCCACGGACTGCGCCGCGTTCGCGACGACCAGGAGGGCCCCGCCGAGCAGATAGCGGTCGCCGTCCAGGAAGAACATGGCAGCCGTGGCCGTGGCCCCTGCGTAGGCGGCGGCCGCGAGCAGCGGCTTCTTGCGGCCTGTGCGGTCGGCGGCGGCGCCCACCAGGGGCATCACCAGCACGGCCACGATCACCGACAGGGACACCGAGTACGCGAAGAAGGACCCGGCGCGCACCGGGATCCCGAGGGGGTGGACGTACCCGTCGGCGTCGGCCGCCGACTCGGCGACCGAGGTCAGATAGGGGCCCAGGAAGACGGTGAGCACGCTCGTCGAGTAGACGGAGCACGCCCAGTCGTAGAAGTACCAGCCGCGCTGCTCGCGTCTGAGATCAGCCGCCCCGTCGTCCTGCGGTGTCCGCACGGTGTCGGTGCCCACCCGTGCCCTCGCTTCCCCGTGAACGCGCGGAGGCGGCGGGGCGGGCTGTCAGACCCAGACGCCGCGGTCCACCATGACCTTGCGCAACGTGTCGATGTGATCGGTCATGATGCCATCCACACCCAGGTCCAGAAGCCGGTGCATGCCCTCGGGGTCGTTGACGGTCCACACATGTACCTGGAGCCCGCGCGCGTGGGCGGCGTGCAGGAAGCGGCGGTCCACGACCTGGATGCCGGACTGGATCTCGGGGACCTGGGCGGCGACCGCCGAGCGGCGCACCGCCGCGGGCAGCCCCCAGGAACGCAGCCGCAGACTGAGCACGCCCCGGGTGCCGTACGACGTGGCCAGGCGCGGGCCGGCCAGCCGCTGGGCGCGCACCACGCGTGCCTCGGAGAACGAGCCGAGGCAGATCCGGTCCCAGGAGTCCGTGCGCCCGACCAGGTCAAGGAAGGGCAGCAGGGCGGCCTCCGCCTTGACGTCGACGTTCCAGCGCACCTCGGGGAAGGTCTCCAGGAGCTCCTCGAAGAGGGGCAGCGGTTCCTCGCCCGCCACGCGCGCGTGGCGTACCTCCTGCCACGGCAGGTCGGCGATCCGGCCCGCGCCGTCCGTCACCCGGTCCAGGGTCGCGTCGTGGAATGCGACGAGCTTGCCGTCCCGGGTGGTGTGGACGTCGGTCTCGATGTACCGGTATCCCGTCTCGACGGCACACCGGAACTGCCGCACGGTGTTCTCCAGGCCGTCCGCCGCCCCGCCCCGGTGGGCGAAGGCGATCGGGCCGGGATGGTCGAGATAGGGATGGCGTATCCGCGGGGTCACGGACGCAGTATCGCTCCTCGGGGTTGACCGGTGGCAACGACCGTGCTGCCGCCGGATGCCGGGGGGACGGCGAACACGCGCAGGAACAGCTGGGCGAGCGGGCCGATCGAGACCGCGTACAGGAGGGTGCCGATGCCGACGGTGCCGCCCAGGGCGAAGCCCGTCGCCACGACCGTGAACTCGATGGCCGTGCGCACCAGGCGGATCGAGACGCCCGTGCGCTGGTGCAGGCCCGTCATGAGGCCGTCGCGCGGACCCGGGCCGAAGCGCGCCGCGATGTACAGGCCGGTCGCCGCGCCGTTCAGGACGATCCCCGTCACCATCAGCGTCACGCGCGCCACCGGGCCGTGCGCGTCGGGCACCAGGGCCAGCGTCGCGTCCATCGCCATGCCGATGACCAGCACGTTGGAGACCGTGCCCAGGCCCGGCCGCTGGCGCAGCGGGATCCAGGTGAGCAGCACCGCCGCGCCCACGATCGTCAGCACCACGCCGATCGACAGCTCCGTCCGCTCGGCGAGGCCCTGGTGCAGCACGTTCCACGGCTCCAGCCCGAGCCCCGACCGGACGAGCAGCGCCGAGCTCGCGCCGTACAGCGCGAGACCGGCGTAGAGCTGGGTCAGCCGCCGGGTGAGATGGCGCCGCGTGGACATGATGTGCCCTCCTGTGGTGCGAGTGGACTGATGCATGACACCCTGTGGCTTGGATGGAGAGGCCATCCATGGCCAATCCGGGGAAGGTGGACTGATTCCGATGGCGCAGTGGACTTCGGCCGTGGGCGCGGCGCAGCTCGCCCGGCTGCTCAACTCACAGCAGGAGCGCCCGGCTGGGCCCGGCACGCGACGCCCGCCCGCCTACCGCGCGCTCGCCGACGGCATCCGCCTGCTGGTACTCGAAGGACGGATCCCGGTGGCCGCCAGGCTGCCCGCCGAGCGGGAACTCGCCCTCTCCCTGACCGTCAGCCGTACGACGGTCGCCGCCGCGTACGAGGCGCTGCGCGGCGAGGGCTTCCTGGAGTCCCGGCGCGGCGCGGGCAGCTGGACCGCCGTGCCGGCCGGGAACCCGCTGCCCGCGCGCGGCCTGGAACCCTTGCCGCCCGAGGCCCTCGGCTCGTTGATCGACCTGGGCTGTGCGGCGCTGCCGGCCCCCGAGCCGTGGCTGACCCGGGCCGTGCAGGGTGCCCTGGAGGAACTGCCGCCGTACGCGCACACGCACGGCGACTATCCCGCAGGGCTGCCGGCGCTCCGTTCGATGATCGCCGAGCGCTACACCGCGCGCGGGATCCCGACCATGCCCGAGCAGGTCATGGTGACGACCGGGGCGATGGGCGCGATCGACGCGATCTGCCATCTGTTCGCCGGGCGGGGTGAGCGCATCGCCGTCGAGTCGCCCTCGTACGCCAACATCCTCCAGCTGATGCGGGAGGCCGGGGCCCGGCTGGTGCCCGTCGCGATGGCCGAGGGGCTCACCGGCTGGGACATGGACCGCTGGCGGCAGGTCCTGCGGGACGCCGCGCCCCGGATCGCGTACGTCGTCGCCGACTTCCACAACCCGACCGGTGCGCTCGCCGACGAGGACCAGCGGCGGCAACTGGTGGACGCGGCTCGCTCCGCGGGGACCGTGCTGATCGCCGACGAGACGATGAGCGAGCTGTGGCTCGACCCGGAGGTGCGCATGCCGAAGCCGGTGTGTTCCTTCGACCGGGCCGGGTCGACGGTGATCACGGTGGGGTCGGCGAGCAAGGCGTTCTGGGCCGGGATGCGCATCGGATGGGTGCGGGCCGCGCCGGACGTGATCCGCAGTCTGGTGGCCGCGAGGGCCTACGCCGACCTCGGCACGCCCGTGCTGGAGCAGCTGGCCGTCAACTGGCTGTTCGGGACGGGGGGCTGGGAGCAGGCCGTGGAGGTGCGGCGGGAGCAGGCGCGGGAGAACCGCGACGAACTCGTGGCGGCGGTGCGGCGGGAGCTGCCCGGGTGGGAGTTCGAGGTGCCCCGCGGCGGTCTGACGCTGTGGGTGCGAACCGGGGGGCTCTCCGGGTCGCGGCTCGCCGAGGCGGGGGAGCGGGTGGGCGTACGGGTGCCGTCCGGGCCGCGGTTCGGCGTGGACGGCGCGTTCGAGGGGTATGTGCGGCTGCCGTTCACCGTAGGGGGCGCGGTGGCCGAGGAGGCGGCTGTGCGGTTGGCCGCGGCGGCGCGGATCGTGGAGGAGGGCGGTGCGGGGGTCGGAGAGGCGCCGCGGACGTTTGTGGCGTAGTGCTCCGCTGTGGCGTAGTGCTCCGCGGCTCGGTCGCGCGGGGCGTTCAGCGCCGCCGGGCCGGTCCCGGCGCCCCGTCGGCGTGACCGGGGCGCCCCCCGCGTCGCTAGGTCGCCTTCGCTTTCGTCTTCGCCGGCTTGGTCAGAACCGGTACCGGATTCGGAATCGAGTCCTTCGCCTTCGTCGGGACCGGTACCGGATCCGGCGCGGATTCAGGCTTCGGATCCGTCGTGAGCGGCTCCGCTTCCGTCCCCTCCGGCTCGGGGACCGTCTCCCCGTCCGCCGGTGTCGTGCGCGGCGGGAGGAGGTCCAGGACCGCCTGGCGGTGTGCGTCGGACGTGGCGTCGTCGTAGGGGTTGGGCGTGGCCGGGACCTGGAGGCGGTGGACCGGGCCCATGCCGAGCCGGGCGTAGCCGCGGCCGGGCGGGACCTCCTCGACGGGGGTGGTGTGCGGGGGCGCTCCCAGGACGGACTCGAGCTGCTCGGCCGTCGCCGGGCCGAGGACCACGCGCGCGCGGGTGTGCTGGCGTACCGGTTCGCCGAGGGCCTCCATGGTGTCCAGCTGCTCGGCCACGACCACCGTCACGTTCGCCGGGCGGCCGTGCCGCAGCGGGACCTGGAGGAGGGACTGCGGGTCCTTGCGGTCCTGGGCGGCGGCCAGGTGGGTGAACGCCGTCGGGCGGTCCAGCAGGATCCACAGGGGGCGCTTGGTGTCGTCCGGCGGCGGCTCGCCCGCCTGATGGGCACGGTTGGCCGCGATCAGCCGGCGCTCGGTCTCGGTCGCGGCCCACTCCAGGCTCGCCAGCACCCCGGGGAGGCCGCACTCCACGGCCAGCACGCCGTCCCGGCCGGTCAGACAGGCGTACTCGCCGGTGCCGCCGCCGTCGACGATCACCACGTCGCCGTGCTGGAGGGCCTGCAGGGCGATGGACCGCAGCAGGGTCGAGGTGCCGGTGCCCGGCTGGCCGAGGGCGAGCAGATGCGGCTCGGTGGAGCGCAGGCCCGTGCGCCACAGGACCGGCGGCACGTCCCGCTGCTGTTCGCCGTGGGCCAGGGGGAGGGTGCGCTGGACCCGGGTGGGGTCGGTGAAGCCGAGGACCGTCTCGCCCGGAGCGGTGACGAAGCGCTGGGCGGCGATGTCGACGGCGAGCGGCATGAACACGCTGACCGTCAACTGGTTGCCTTCCTCTTCCCACGAGAAGTGGTACTCGCGGCCGCGGCCCGACTTGGCCGCGAGCAGGCCCTCGATCCGGGCGCGGGACTCGGCCTCGCCGTCGGCGAAGTACGCCGGGTAGTGGATCACCAGGTGCGAGATCCGGCCGGTGCCGTCGAAGGCGTAGGTGGGGAAGGCCTTCTCCCATGTGCCGCCGTGGGAGTACAGCGGCTCGGGGTCCTCGGCGGTGGAGAAGTACGGCACGAGCGCCTCGTACAGGGACTGCAGGCGCTGGGCCTGCGACTCGTCGGGCCCGTCGGAGGCCGCCGCGGCGTGTTCCCGGCCCTGCCATGCGGCCGCCGCCATCAGGGTGATGGCGGCGAGCAGCGGTCCGTACGGCATCAGCGCCACGACCAGGATGACGGAGGCCACAAGGAACAGCAGCGCTCCCCGTTTGTCCTTCGGGGTCTCGCTCCATCTGCGCCGTCCGGCCGCTGCCAGCCGGCGCAGACCGCGTGTGATCGTGATCAGCGGGTGGAGGACGTCGGTGGCGCTGTCGGCGGCCGTCCGGGCCAGCTCCCGGCTCCGGACGAGCTGCGCGCTGCCGTTGCTCAGAATGCGGGGGAGGGGGCGCCGGGCCACTGCTGCCTCCAGAGAGTGCGTACGGGCGGGATGCGTACGGGGTGCGGGGCCGTCAGAACTTGATTCCGCCGAGGAGGCTCGCCAGGCTCTCGCCGCCTGCCTTGATGCTCGGGGCGATGGCCGTGCTGGCCAGGTAGAAGCCGAAGAGCATCGCGACCACGGCGTGCGACGCCTTGAGGCCGTCCTTGCGGAAGAAGATGAAGACGACGATGCCGAGCAGGACCACGCCTGAGATGGAGAGGATCATTTGGGTTCTCCTGGTTCGCGGGGACAGTCACCATGAGTACTTCCAGGCTCACAGGATGTATCCATACGATAAAAGGTGCAACTGGGTGGAAAAGGGGTGGTTTCCCCCGGCTGCGGAATGGTCCCGGAACCGGTCGAGCTGGGGTGTTGTGCTCGCCCGGGTCCGTAGTGATCTTTACCTCGGGCACATCGGGTCATGTGCCGCGCGAGCCAGTACCCTGGCGATTCACTCGTACGGCTGCACCACTCGCAGACGTGCGCACCCGACGTGATGAGCAGTGGAGAGGCGGTCCGGCCGATGACCGAAGTCCCCGACCCCGAGGTCGTGGAGCTGGCGACCAAGATCTTCGATCTGGCCCGGCGGGGACGGACCGAGGCGCTCGTGGCGTATGTCGACGCGGGTGTTCCGGCCAACCTCACCAATGACCGCGGCGACTCGCTCGTGATGCTCGCCGCCTATCACGGCCATTCCGACGCGGTGCGCGCGCTCCTCGCCCGTGGCGCCGAGGCCGACCGGGTGAACGACCGAGGCCAGACCCCGCTCGCGGGAGCGGCCTTCAAGGGTGAGACGGACGTGATCAAGGCCCTCCTGGAGGGCGGCGCCGACCCGTCCGCCGGCACGCCCTCGGCCGTCGACACGGCCCGGATGTTCGGCCGGACGGAACTGCTCGAACTGTTCGGCGAGCGCTGAGCCGACCAGTCTGACCTGGAACGACACAGAAAACGGGGGAGGCGGTACAAGGCCGCCGAAATTTCGGTCGCGGCAGACGGAAGAGCCGAGTCATCATGACGACGTGGTTCACGGACGTGATGGTTGGGCAGGTGTTGCCGCACCGCGCGGGCCGTGACGCGGTCCGCAGGGGCCACCGACGAGAGGCAGAGGAAGATGGTCTACAGCAAGCAGGAAACGGCGGGCACTCCGACGTGTTGTCACGCGGCCAGGTAGTACACGTCCCCGGTTGCGTCGACGCTTGATGTGAGGCTGTTTCCCATGTTCGATCCGGTCATAGCGCCCAGCGGTACGCTGCTCGGCCTGCTCCAGCGGGGCCGCGGCGACGGCACGCTGCACGCGCTCACCGCCCCGCGCCCCGAGGCGCTCGCGGCGTTGAACCACTGTGTGCTGCGCGATCCCCGCCACGACTGGCAGGTGGAGAACCGCTCCCTCTACTACGCCCGCCTCTACCTCGACCTGAACGGCGAGCTGGACGCGATCGAGGCCCATCTCTTCGACGCCGAGGACGTCCTCGACACCGAGGAGTCACGCACCGGGCTCGCTCTCGCCGTCCTCGGGCACCTCGCCTCCTACGGCAGGCGGGACGCGCTCGAACTGCTGCGCAGGTACGCCGCCCACGGCTCGAACTGGGCCTGGGCCCTCGACGAACTCGCCCTCAGGGACGACGACGCGGGCCTGCGGGCCCTCGCCGCCCCCGTCCTCGCCCGGTTCCCGGCCGATCCGGAGGGCGAGGCCGAGCTGGCCGCCACCGTCCGCGACGCCTTCGAGCCCCGGCCGTGGCGGCTGTGGGCCGAGGATCCGCGCGAATCCATCGCCACACGCGTGCGTGCCGCCCACGAGACCGGCAGCTTCGACCGCTGGCAGCGGCAGATGCGGCCGACGGGCCCGCGCCCGGGATGGAGCGTGCAGGCCGTCTTCGAATGGGCCCAGCAGGGCCTCGACCGGGGCGCCGCACTCCATGTCCCGGCCGCACGCTGCCTCACCGCCGTGGCGGGGCCCGAGGACCGGGCCGAGATCGTCCAGGCCGCGAAGGACGGCGGCGACGGAGCCCGGTGCACCGCCCTGCGCTACCTCGCCGACGGCAACGATCCCGACGCCCTCGACCTGATCGAGGCCGCCGTGGCCACCGGCTCGACGGTCGTCGTGGAGGCCGCCGTCGACGCCTTCGAACGGATGCGCAGTCTCGTGGCCGTGGACCGGGCGCGCGGCTGGGCGCACCGGCCCGACGAGCTGGGTGCCGCCGCCGGACGCGTCCTCGCCTGTCTGGGCGGGGTGCACGACCGGGACCTGGTCCTCGCGGCGCTACGGGAGGCGGTGCGCGGCGAAGGCCCCGACGCGCCGACCCTGTGGACCCTGGTCGACGGCACCGGACGGCTCGGCATCGCCTGCGCCGCACCCGTGCTCCGCCACGTCTACCGCGAGACCGCCTCGTCCCATCTGCGCGGCCGGGCCGCCCGGGCCCTGGCCGCCACCGACCCCTCCTTCGCCACCGGCTTCGCCGTCGAATGCCTGTGGGACTGCGAGGAGACCACCCGCGAGATCGCCGCCCGGCACGCCGAGACCGGCGACACCCGGGTCGTGGAGCGACTGCGCCGGCTCGCCGCAGACCCGGCCGAGGAGGCCGAGGTCCAGACGGCCGTCCGCAGCCGGATCGGTCCCGAGGAGACCGCTGTGTGACCCCCCTCCGTTCCAGGACGCCAGGGCGGAATCAGGCCGCCCGGGTGAACGAGGGGTGACTGGCGGGTCAGGAGCGCATGGCCGCAGCCTGACCTGCGCGGGTGCACCTCAGAACGCTCATAGGACGTTCCTCGTTCGGAAAGATCCACGTTGACGCGGCCACGTCCGGCCCGGCGACAACACCGGTATGCGTGTCGTCATCGTGACCGAATCCTTTCCCCCCGACGTGAACGGCGTGGCCCACTGCGCGCTCCAGACCGCCCGGCACCTCGTCGATCGCGGTCACACCCCCGTCGTCGTGGCCCCGGCCCCGGCACCCGGGAACAAGCCCGACGCCTCCGCGCCGTGCCGAGTCGTCCACGTCCCCTCCCTCCCGCTCCCCGGCTACCCCCAGGTCCGCGTCGCCCTCCCCAGCCGCCGCCTGGCCGCCACCCTCATCGAGCACCGTGCCGATGTCGTCCACCTCGCCAGCCCCTTCGTCCTCGGCGTGCGCGGCATGGCCGCCGCCGCCCGCCTCGGCATCCCCGCCGTCGCCGTCTACCAGACCGACCTGGCCGGATACGCCCGTACGTACATGGGCGCCGGAGAGGCCGCCGCCTGGCGGCGCATCCGCTCCGTCCACGGCGCCGCCGACCTCACTCTCGCGCCGTCCAGCGCTGCCCTCAACGACCTGGAGACGCACCAGGTGCCCCGGGTCAAGCTGTGGCCGCGCGGCGTCGACACCGAACGTTTCCGGCCCGACCGCCGCGACGAGGCCCTGCGCCGCGAGCTGGCCCCCAACGGCGAGCTGATCGTCGGCTACGTCGGCCGGCTCGCCCCCGAGAAGCACGTCGAACTCCTCGCCGGTGTCTGCGGCCTGGAGGGCGTCCGGGTCGTGATCGTCGGCGACGGCCCCAGCCGGCCCGGCCTGGAGCAGGCGCTGCCGGGCGCGGTCTTCCTCGGCCGCCGCACCGGTGACGATCTCGCCCGGGTCTTCGCCTCGTTCGACGTCTTCGCGCACACGGGCCCCTTCGAGACCTTCTGCCAGACCGTGCAGGAGGCCATGGCCAGCGCTCTGCCGGTCGTGGCGCCCGCCGCGGGCGGGCCGCTGGACCTGGTCGCGCACGGGCAGACCGGGCTGCTGGTGCCGCCGCGCGACGCGACCGCCGTACGGGACGCGGTGCGGTCCCTGGCCGCCGATCCCGGGCTGCGGGCCGCCTTCGGCGCCGCCGGGCGAGCCACGGTCGAGGGCCGCACCTGGGCGGCCGTGGGGGACCAGCTGATCGGGCACTACGCGAACGTGCTCGCCGGGCGCAGGACGGTGGTGGCGGCATGAGCGCGGGGAACGGGACCGGCCAGTCGCTGCGGATCGTCCGGCTCGCCAACTTCGTCGCCCCCGCGTCCGGCGGTCTGCGCACCGCCCTGCGTGAACTCGGCAGGGGCTTCAAGGCGGCGGGGCACGAGCCCGTCCTCGTCGTCCCCGGCGAGCGGACGAGCGAGCGCGAGACCGAGCAGGGGAGGGTGATCACCCTCCCCGGGCCGCTGCTGCCCGGCACCGGCGGCTACCGCGTCCTCGCCGACAAGCGGAGGGTGGCCCGCCTCCTGGAGGAACTCGCTCCGGACCGCCTGGAGGTGTCCGACCGTACGACCCTCAGGTGGACCGGCAAGTGGGCGCGGCGCGCCCGGGTCCCGGCCGTGATGGTCTCCCACGAGACCGCCGACGGCGTGCTGCGCACCTGGGGCCTGCCCGAGGGGGCCGCCCGGCGGGCCGCCGACGCCCTCAACGTCCGTACGGCCCACACGTACGCGCGCGTGGTGTGCACCACCGAGTTCGCCGAGCGGGAGTTCGTGCGGATCGGGGCACGCAACGTCGTCCGGGCCCCGCTGGGCGTCGACCTGGTGCAGCGGCACCCGGCGCTGCGCGATCCGGAGCTGCGGGCGCGGCACGCGCGCGTGGACGAGACGCTGCTCGTGATGTGTTCACGGCTGTCCGTCGAGAAGCGGCCCGGCACGGCGCTGGACGCCCTGGAGACGCTGCGGCGGCGCGGGCGACGGGCGGTGCTGGTGGTGGCCGGCGACGGTCCGCTGCGCGCGCGGCTCGAACAGCGGGCCCGCGAGAGCGCCTTGCCGGTCACCTTCCTCGGGCATGTCACCGACCGCGGGCTGCTCGGCGCGCTCCAGGCGTCCGCCGATGTCGCCCTGGCCCCGGGGCCCGCCGAGACCTTCGGGCTCGCCGCGCTGGAGGCCATGGCGTGCGGCACCCCCGTGGTGGCGAGCGCGTCGTCCGCGCTCTCGGAGGTCATCGGCTCCGCCGGGTCCGTCGCGGCGGATCACGGGGAGGCCTTCGCGGACGCCGTGGACCTGCTGCTGGAAGGCCTGGAGGCGGACCGGCGCGAGGCCGCACGCGCGCGTGCGGAGTGCTTCGGCTGGAACGCGGCGGTCGACGCCTTCCTCGCCGCGCACGACGCGGCCGTCCCCGTGCGCCCGTACGTGCCCGGAGGCGTGGCATGAGACCCCCGCGGTTCGTGGGAGCCCCGCGTTTCGTGGCCCTCGGCGACTCGCTGACCGAGGGCGTGGGCGACCCCGTCGGCGACGGGTGGCGCGGCTGGGCCGCGCTGCTCGCCGACGGGCTCTGCGAGGGCCCCGCCCGGTTCACCAACCTCGCGGTGAGCGGTGCGCAGACCCGGGACGTGCTGGAGCGGCAGCTGCCCGCCGCGCTTGAACTGCGGCCCGAGCTCGTGTCCGTCGTCGTCGGCGTCAACGACACCCTGCGCTGCACCTTCGACATCCAGGCCGTCGCGGCCCGGCTCGACCGGGTGTACCAGGCCTGTACCGAGCGGGGCGCGGTCCTGCTCACCGCGTGCCTGCCCGACCCGGGCACGATGCTCGGGCTGCCGGGGGCGCTGGCCCACCCGCTGGCGCGGCGGCAACGGGCCGTGAACGCGGTCGTCCATGCCCTGTCCGACCGGTACGAAGCCCTGCACCTGCACGCGTGCGAGGGCGACTGGACCACGGACCGCGCCATGTGGAGCGCGGACCGGCTGCATCCCGGCGAACGGGGACACCGGCAACTGGCCCTGCGCTTCCACGCGCTGCTCGCCGAGCACGGCCTCGCGACAGGGCCCGCGCCCTCGCCCGAGCCAGACTTCCCCGTCCCGACGAAGTCGGCGAGCCTGTGGTGGCTGGCCACGGCCGGCACCGGCTGGGTGGCCCGCCGCTGCACCGACCTGCTGCCCCAGCTCCTGACACTGGCCGCCGACGAGCTACGGCACCGCGCCCGGGGGACCAGCGCCCGGCTCGACCTGCGGGCCTCCGCGGCGGTGTCGGCAGCGCTGGCCGCGCTGTCGGTGGCGGAGCAGGCGGATGCGGCCTGACCCGGTCGGCGGCCTGCTCCGAAGGGTTCAGCGACGCCGTACGGCCACGAAGCGCACCGGCGTACCCGGGACCGCCTGCGCGGCGGCCGGAAGGTCGGCGGCCCGGACCACCGCGATCACCGGGTAGCCCCCGGTGGTCGGATGGTCGGCCAGGAACACCACCGGCCTGCCGTCGGGCGGCACCTGGACCGCGCCCAGCACCATGCCCTCGCTGGGGAGTTCACCGTGCCGGGCCCGCTCCAGTGCGGGGCCCTCCGTGCGCAGCCCGATGCGGTTGCCGGCGGCGGACACCCGGTAGGCGCGTGAGACGAAGGCGCGCACGGCCTCCGGCGTGAACCAGTCGTCGCGCGGGCCGAGTGTCACCCGCAGGACCAGTTCGGCCGGCGGCGCCGGCTGCGGGGCGACGTCCACGCGCGCGTGCACACCGGTCGGCCTGCCCAGCGGCAGCACCGTGCCGTCCGTGAGCGGGGCCGGGCCGAGCCCCGACAGCAGGTCCGTCGAACGGCTGCCGAGCACGGGCTCGACGGCGATGCCCCCGGAGAGGCCCACGTACGCGCGCACGCCCGACAGCGCCGGACCGACGTCCAGCAGCGCCCCGGCGGGCACGCGCACCGGCGCGCCCCAGGGGACGGGCCGGCCGTCCACCGTGACCCGGCAGTGCGCGCCCGCCACCGCGATCGTGACCGTCGAACGGGGGCGCACGGCACAGCCGTTGAGCGTCGTCTCCAGCACGGCCGCCCCGGGCCGATTGCCGACCAGGCGGTTGACGAGGTCCGCGGCCGGCCCGTCCAGGGCACCGGAGCGGGGGACGCCGAGATGGGCGTGCCCGGGGCGGCCGAGGTCCTGCACGGTGGTCAGGGCCCCGGCCCGTACGACGGCCAGGGCGCGATCCGTCATGACCCCGCCTCGGGGACGAACCTCACGCACGTGCCCGGCGACAGCAGCGCGGCCGGTACCCGCGCGTGGTCCCACAGAACGGTGTCCGTCGTGCCGATCAACTGCCAGCCGCCCGGCGACGAGCGCGGGTACACGCCCGTGTACGGGCCCGCCAGCGCCACCGACCCGGCGGGGACGGCCGTGCGCGGGGTGGCCCGGCGCGGGACGTCGTAGCGCGACGGCAGCCCGGTGAGATAGCCGAAGCCGGGCGCGAAGCCACAGAAGGCGACCCGGAACTCCGTCTCCGCGTGGATGCGGGCGACCTCTCGCTCCGGCACGCCCCAGTGCGCGGCGACATCGGCCAGGTCCGGGCCGTCATACCTCAGAGGGATCTCGACCACCTCACGCGCGCGTGGGGGAGCGGGCGGTAGTTCGGCTGCGGTCAGTTCGGCGGCCAGCCGGGCGGGGGAGTCGAGGCCGTCGAGGAGGACCGTGCGGGCGGCGGGGACGATCTCACGGGCCGACAGCGAGCCCTCCGCGCGGCGTCGCAGCAGCTCCGCGTGCAGGGCCTGGGCCTCGTCGCCCGAGGCGACCTCGACGAGCAGCGCGTCCTCGCCGACGGGCCGGACCTTCATGCGAAGGCCTCCACCCGGATCCCCGACGTCTCCAGGCGTTCCCGCACCCGGCGCGCCAGCTCCACCGCGCCGGGCGTGTCGCCGTGCAGGCACAGGGAACGCGCGCGCACCTCGATGCGGGTCCCCGAGTGGGAGGAGACCTCGCCGGAGCGGGCCAGGGTCAACGACCGCTCCACGACGGCCTCCGGGTCGGTGACCACGGCGCCGTCCCGCGTGCGCGGCACCAGGGTGCCCGCGTCGGTGTACGCCCGGTCCGCGAACGCCTCCGTGACGACGGGCAGTCCGGCCTTGCCCGCCAGATCGAGCAGCCGCGAACCGGGCAGACCCAGCACGGGCAGCGCGGCATCCGCGAGGAGCACCCCGTCGACGACCGCGGCGGCCTGCTCCTCGTCGTGCACGACCCGGTTGTAGAGCGCGCCGTGCGGTTTGGCATAGGTCACGCGGGAGCCCGCGGCGCGGGCGAAGACCTCCAGGGCACCGATCTGGTAGGCCACTTCGGCCGCCAGCTCGGCGGACGGCACGTCCATCGCGCGCCGCCCGAACCCGGCCAGGTCCCGGTAGGACACCTGGGCGCCGATCCGCACTCCGCGCTCGGCCGCCAGCTCGCACACCCGGCGCATGGTGGCCGCGTCCCCGGCGTGGAAGCCGCACGCCACATTGGCGCTGGTGACCACGGACAGCAGCTGTTCGTCGTCGGTGAGCCGCCAGCGGCCGAAGCCCTCGCCGAGGTCGGCGTTCAGGTCGATCGAGGTCACGTGTCGCATCTCCTGTCAGGCCACGCGGTACTGCTCGTCGCGGGCGTCGGTGAGGAACATCTGCCCCGGGGAGTGCGTGAGGGCGAACGGCGGACGCGAGGCCATCACGGCCGCCTGCGGGGTCACTCCACAGGCCCAGAACACCGGGATGTCGTCCGGTTCGGTGACCACCGGGTCGCCGAAGTCGGGACGCCCGAGGTCGTCGATGCCTAGCCCCGACGGATCGCCGCAGTGCACGGGGCTGCCGTGCACCGCCGGCAGCAGACTGCTCTCGCGGATCGCCGCGGCCAGGTGCGGGGGCGGCACCGGCCGCATGGACACCACCAGCGGTCCGTGCAGCCGCCCCGCCGGACGGCACTGCCGACTCGTCACGTACATCGGGACGTTGCGGCCCTGCTCGACATGGCGGATCGGGACGCCCGCCTCGCTCAGCGCCCACTCGAAGGTGAAACTGCATCCGATCAGGAACGACACCAGGTCGTCCCGCCAGTACGCGCGCACGTCCGTCGGTTCGTCCACCAGTTCGCCGTCCCGCCACACCCGGTAGCGCGGCAGGTCGGTGCGCAGGTCCGCGCCGTCGGCGAGCACGGTGGTCCAGGATCCGGCGTCCGTGACGTCGAGGACCGGGCAGGGCTTGGGGTTGCGCTGGCAGAACAGCAGCATGTCGTAGGCCCAGTCGGCGGGCACCGAGATGAGGTTGACCTGGGTGTGGCCGGCCGCGACCCCGGCCGTGGGGCCCGTCAGGCCCTCCCGGAAGCGGGCGCGGGCCGTTTCCGGGCTCCACGCGTGCGCGTGCTCGTCGACGAGCACCACGGGGCGGTCCTCGGTCTCGGCGATCGGCGTGTGGTTCACGTGAGTTCCTTCCCGCGCGTCTCCGGCAGCCCGAGCAGCGCCAGCGCCGCGAGGCCGTAGCCGATCGCCCCGAAGACCAGCGCACCGCCGACGCCCCAGCTGTCGGCAAGGAAACCGACCATCGTCGGGAAGACGGCGCCCACCGCGCGCCCGGTGTTGTACGTGAAGCCCTGCCCCGTGCCGCGTACCGCCGTCGGGTACAGCTCGCTCAGGTAGGAGCCGAATCCGCTGAAGATCGCCGACATGCAGAACCCGAGCGGGAAACCGAGTACCAGGAGCAGGGTGTTGGCGCCGCTCGGGATGTTCGCGTACGCCAGGATGCAGATCGCCGACAGCAGGGCGAAGAGCCAGATGTTGCGCTTGCGGCCCAGCTTGTCGGTGAGGTAGCCGCCGGTGAGGTAACCGATGAAGGCACCCGATATCAGGAACGTCAGATAGCCGCCGGTGCCGACGACGGACAGCTCGCGCTCGGACTTCAGATACGTCGGAACCCAGGTGGCCAGCGTGTAGTAGCCGCCCTGCACACCGGTCGAGAGCAGCACGGAGAAGAGCGTGACACGCAGCAGACCCGGCTTGAAGATCGCCTTGAAGGAACCCTTCTCCGCGCTCTGCTCACGGGCGGCGGCGGCCTCGGGCGCGTCCTGCACACTGCGCCGCAGCCAGATGACGAGCAGCGCGGGCAGCGCCCCGGTCCAGAACATGATGCGCCAGGCCAGATCGTCGCCGGCCACCGAGAAGACCAGCGTGTAGGCGATCACGGCGAGGCCCCAGCCCACGGCCCAGGAGCTCTGGATCGCGCCGAGCGTGCGGCCCCGGTGCTTGGCGCTCGCGTACTCGGCGACGAGGATCGCGCCGACCGCCCACTCGCCGCCGAAGCCGAGGCCCTGGAGGGCGCGGAAGACCAGCAGCGTCTCGTAGTTGGGCGCGAAGCCGCAGGCGACGGTGAAGACCGCGTAGGTGATCACCGTGATCATCAGGGCCTTCACCCGGCCGATGCGGTCCGCGAGGACGCCCGCGAGGGCGCCGCCGATCGCGGAGACCACCAGTGTGACCGTGGTGAAGAGACCGGTCTGGCCGCTGTTCAGGCCGAAGTAGGCGGACAGCGCGACCATGCTCAGCGGCAGCGTGAAGTAGTCGTACGAGTCGAGGGCGTAGCCGCCGAAAGCACCGCCGAACGCGCGGCGGCCGCGCGGTCCGAGGGCGCGCAGCCAGCCGAACGCCCCGTCGTCCAAGGTGCGTTCGGCCGCGTCGGGGGGTGTCTCGTCGGTCAGGGCCTGCGGTGGAGGGGTCGTGCTCATGGGCACCTCGCAGAGGGAGGACGGGGGGTGCTTCGGGGTGAGCCGTGCCGTGCGGAAGCGGTCGGCGCCGCGGTGGGGGAGGCGACGCCGTGCGTAGCACCGTAGGGGATTGTTCAACGATCCCTCAATACCTATGTTGGTTCTTCTTGTGATCTGCGATTGAATTCCGGCATGGCAGAGCAGCTGAAGGACCTCGCCGACGACCGGGCTCTCCTGGGGCGCACCAGCACCGCCGAACGGGTCTCGGACATCCTCAGGAGTCGGATCGCCGAGGGCTACTTCCCGCCCGGGACACGCCTGTCGGAGGACAGCATCGGCGGCGCGCTCGGCGTCTCCCGCAACACGCTGCGCGAGGCGTTCCGCCTGCTCACCCACGAACGCCTGCTCGTCCACGAGCTGAACCGGGGCGTCTTCGTCCGGGTCCTGACCGTGGAGGACGTCGAGGACATCTACCGCACCCGCCGGCTCGTCGAGTGTGCCGTCGTCCGCGGCCTCGGCGAGCCGCCCTACGGTCTCGACGGGCTCGCCGGTGCCGTCGCCGAGGGGCGGCGGGCGGCCCGGGAGGGTGACTGGAAGGGGGTGGGTACGGCCAACATCCACTTCCACCGGGAGCTGGTCGCCCTCGCCGTCAGTGAGCGCACCGACGAGTTGATGCGGAGTGTGTTCGCCGAACTGCGTCTCGCGTTCCATGTGGTGGACGAGCCGCAGCGGCTGCATGAGCCGTACATCGCACGAAATGTCGCGATTCTTGAGGCTCTTCAGGGCGGGGAGCGCGGCAAGGCCGAGCGTCTGCTCGCCGGCTATCTCGACGACTCGCTGGAGCGGGTCGTCGAGGTGTACCGACGGAGGGTCGGCGAGGACGGCTGAGGGGGCCGCCGAAGGCCTGCCGAGGGGGCGTACCCGCGTCGTTTGGGTGGTTGTCAGACCCAGGACCTAGTCTGTGCACCGTGACTTCGCCTGCATCGACGGACAGCGTTCCGCCCCAGCTCAGCGCGGGGCCGCGCCCCGCGCCGGGGCCGGCCGCCGACGAGGGCCTGGCGCGGCGCCTGCGCGCGCTCGCCTGCACCGCGCCGCTGCACGACCTGGACGCGCGCAAGGCCAACCTCGCGGGTGAGTACTCGGTGTACGGCATGGCGGAGGTCGCGCTCGCGGCCATCGACCTGGTCACCCTGAACATGGACTTCGACACGGGCGCGGACCACGACCAGATCGTCGCCCGCCTCATCCCGCGTATCGCCGCGCAGGCGTCGCAGCGGCCCGCCGCCGAGCACGAGCGGGTGGCCCGCTGGGTCCTGGAGAACCTGATCAACGTCGGCAGCGTCGACCGCGGCTTCCGCGCGGTGTACGGCACGTTCGGGGCGGACGGCACGTATGTGCGCCGTGACTACGACTTCAAGCTGATCGAGGAGGTGCCGGGCCCTGGCGGCACGGTCTATCTCCGTACGACGGACGAAGCGGTCAACGTCCTCGTCGGCGCCCTCGACACCGATGTCACCAGCGCGCAGATCGCCGCCGAGGTCAAGCTGGAGGTGCTGATCAGCCGCGGCCGGCTCGCCGACGCCCAGCTCGCGGCCGAACAGGCCCGCTACCGCACCGTGCAGTACGCGGAGACCCTGCGCAGGGCCCTCGACGCGACCCGGCGCAATGTCCGCGCGGTGGACTGGCTGACCACCGTGCCCGACATGATCGCCGAGGCCCTGGAGCACGTCGCCGACCGCTATCGCCACGAGAACGCGATCCTGACCAACATCCGCAAGGCCCGTGACGAGTCCGAGGACCCCGAGCAAAAGCGCCGGGCCGCCGAGCTCGTCGACATCGTCAAGGACTGCATCCGCCGGCACACGCAGTTGCAGTCCCGGCTGCTCGAGGCCGGACCGCTGTTCCGGGCCGAGCAGGACCGGCAGGCCTTCGCCACCCCGATGACCACGTCGGGTATCGACCTCTACGGCCATCTCGTCGCCCCCGTCCTGCCGCTGTCGCTCGAGAAGGCCGTCCGCGTCACGGACGCCTTCTTCGCCCGCGGCACCGGGATGCGCACGCCGGTGTCCGTCCGGGTCGGGGACCTTGTCGACATACTGCTGACGCCGCCGGTGGAGCGGGAGCACCTGGGCGCGGAGATGCCCGAGCCGGATGTCATCGCCACGCCCGACGACAGCCGGTTCAGCGAGGAGCAGATGGCGGCCGCGCAGGAGCTGCTCGACCTGCCGGCCGACGCGCCGCGCCGGCTGTCCGGGCTGCTCGCCGAGGCCCGTCGGCAGGATCCCGAACTGCCGTATCTGGTGGCACTGCTGGCGGTGCACGCGGCCAGTCCGCCGGTCGGTACAGCTTATCGGCAGGGCGAGCAGAAGCTGCTCTTCGCCGTGGACGACGGAGCCGAGCTCGATGATCCGGAGTTCGGCGGTGCGGACCTGATCGTCGGGACGGCGCTGCTGGACGCGGCGGGGATGGCTGCGGATCGGACCGAAGCGGCATGAGTGACCACCGCAGGAACAAGAGGAACAAGGAGCCCCGACCGTGAGCGAGCACGTCGAGTGGAGTGAGCCGGAGGGACCGGCCCCGACGGCCACCGCCGCCGTCACCCCCGCCGACGCCGCCGACGCGGCGCGGCTCGTGTCCTTCGGGCTGCAGCCCAAGCTGCAGCCCGCCCGCGACCAGGAGTACGCGGACCTGCTGCGGCGCTACCGCGAGGACCCGCCGTTCGCGCGGCTCGCCGACGCCGTGGCCACCGGTCTGGGGCTCATCGTGCTGGAGGTGTCCCCGCGCGCGGGTATGGCCGTCACCGCCGCCGAGGACTCGGTGTTCGCCGTGCGCATGGGTGACTACGCGCGTCGTACGTCCGCCGACGGCGGCGACCGGTTCCTGCACGGGCTCGCCCATCTCGCCGTCGCCGCCATGGCGTTCCCGCGTCCCGAGGACCTCGCCGACGACGGCTACATCGGCCGGGTCACGGTCAACGGCGTCGACGCCTTCGTGCGCCAGGCCTGCCGCCGCCTGGAGGAGCGAGCCGCCGAGCAGGGCGAGAACACCGACCCCGCCACCGACACGCCCGGCCTGGAGGCCGCCTGGCGGATCTGGGTACGGCGCAGCGCGACCGGTGCCACCAAGGACGCGCGCCGGCTCGCCGGTTCGACCACCGGCATCGTCGCCAAGGCCGTCGCCTTCCTCACCGAATCCGGCTTCCTCCAGCGCACCGGCGACGACAACGGCGGCACGTACCGCACCACCGCCCGCTACCAGCTCCAGGTGCGCGACATGGCCGGCAGCGCAGCGATGGCCGAGCTGCTGGAGCTGGGCGTCGTCCCGGTCACCGACGGCACCCCGACTCTGCTGCCCGCCGAGGAGAGCGACGACCTGGAGCTGGTGGCCGACGCAGGGCTGCCGTTCCACTCGTCCTAGACCTCCGCCGCCCCGCCCGACTTCCCCGACCTGCCGAAGACTTACGAGAGTCCGCCATGTACGAGCTGTCCCGGGTCCGCCTCTACTCCATCGGGCCCGCCGGTGCGCGCTACGCCGACACCGTGCTTGACCTGCGCGGTGTGGGCGAGACCGTGCCCGACCCCGCGCCCACGCAGGCGGAGTTCTTCGAGGAGGAGCCCGTCGGCCCGCCGCGTCGGCCCGCGCCCGCGGGTGTGCTCTTCCTGGAGAACGGCGGCGGCAAGTCGGTGCTGCTCAAGCTGATCTTCTCGGTGATGCTGCCGGGCCACCGGAACACGCTCGGCGGCGCCAGCTCCGGTGTCCTGCGCAAGTTCCTGCTCGCCGACGACTGCGGACACGTCGCGCTGGAGTGGCAGCACGTGCTGACCGGCGAGTGCGTCGTCGTCGGCAAGGTCAGCGAGTGGCGCGGACGGCAGGTCTCCAACGACCCGCGGAAGTTCGCCGAGGCCTGGTACTCCTTCCGCCCCGGGCCCGGACTGAGCCTCGACAACCTCCCCGTGGCCGAGTCCACCGCCGTACGGGCCCCGGTCGAGGGCCAGTCCGGCGCACGCGGCCGGCGTCGCACGATGAAGGGCTTCCGCGACGCCCTGACGGAGGCGGGCAAGACCTACCCGCACCTGGAGGTGCACTGGGAGGAGATCCACGACCGCTGGATCGAGCACCTGGGCGATCTCGGCCTCGACCCGGAACTCTTCCGCTACCAGCGGGAGATGAACGCCGACGAAGGCGAGGCCGCCGGTCTCTTCGCGGTCAAGAAGGACGCCGACTTCACCGATCTGCTGCTGCGTGCCGTCACCGACACCCGCGACACCGACGGACTCGCCGACCTGGTCGGCGGCTTCGGCAACAAGCTCGGCCGGCGCGCCGAGCTGATCGCCGAACGCGACTTCACCGCCGGATCGGTCGACCTGCTCGGGCGGATCGTCGAGGCCGCCGAGGCCCGCACCCGCGCAAGGGACATCCACGCCGGAGCCGAGCGGCGTACGCGGAACCTGGCCCGCAGGCTGTCCGCGCGTGGCGTTCAGGAGCGGACCCGCGCCGCCGACCTGGCGCAGCGGGTCACCGCCGCCGCGTCCGCGGTCACGCACGCCGAGGCGGCCCGCGAGAGCAGCGCGCTGATCTCCGCCGAACTCGCCTATCGGCACGCCTCGCTGGCCCTCGCGGCGGCCGAGAAGTCCGCCGCCGCGCAGAAGCGCGAGCTCGCCGACGCCCGCACGCTGTACTCCGCGTGGCAGGCCGCCGAGGCCGTACTGCGCCACCGTGCCGCCTCCGACCGCGTCGCCCGGGTGTCCGCCGCGATCCAGGAGGCGGAGCGCGACGCCGCCCCCGCGCTGGCCGCCCGCTCCAAGGCCGCCGTCGATCTCGTACGGGCCTTGCACGCGGCCGCGGGGAACGCCGAGAACCTCGCCAACGAGGAGGAGGAGCGCTCCGCCGGCCTCCAGGAGGTCAGCGACTCGGCCTACCGCGACTCCACCGCCGCCGCCACCGAGGCACAGCGCGCCCGCAGTGAGGTCGGGCACCTCAAGCAGCGCCTCGCCGAGGTCGAGCAGGAGACCGCCGAGGCGGTACGGGCCGGCTGGCTCGACGACAGCGCGCCCGACGCCGACCCGGCCCGCGCGGCCCTCGCCGCCAGTGACGCCGAGAAGACCGCCGTCGCGGCCTGGGACGCGGCCCGCGAGGCGTCCCACCGGGCCACGGAGCATGCGCGCGAGGCAGCCGCCACCGAGACCCGCGCGGAACTCACCGCGGCCCGCGCGGCGGACGCGGCCACGGCGGCGGAGCGGTCGTACGAGGCCGAGCGCCGCACCGCCGAGGCGCTGGCGGGGGAGGAGCGGCTCGCGGAGCTGCTGAGCCTCACCCCCGAGACCCGCCCGGGCATCCCCCAGCCCCGCCACGGCTCGGACAGCGAGCCGGCCCTCCCGCCCGCGTCCGGCGAACAGGGGCTCAGCCCCGAGGAACTCGACCGTTTCGCCGACGACCTGCGCGACCTGCTCGACGACGCCGTCGGCTCCGCCGAACGCCAGCTCTTCGACCTGCGTACGGCCGCCGCCGACGACTCCCGGATCCTCGGCGCGCTCGGTGACGGCGGGCTGCTGCCGCCCGGCCCGGACGTGCTGGCCACGGTCGAGTACCTCGGCGAGCACGGCATCCCCGCGCTGCCCGGCTGGCGCTATCTCGCCCAGGCCGTCGACCCCGCCGACCACGCGCGTGTGCTGGCCGCCCGGCCCGAACTCGTCGACGGCGTGATCATCACCGACCCCGACTCCCACGCACGCGCCCGGGAGGCCCTGGGCGACGCGGCGCTGCTGCCCCGTTCCGCCGTGGCCGTGGGCACGGCAGCCGCCCTGCTCGCCCCGACCCCCGCCCCGGACGCCGACAGCGGCGACGTGTTCCTCGTCCCGCCGAACCCGGCCATGCACGACGAGCACGCCGCCGACGAGGAGCGGCAGGCGCTGCGCACCCGGGCGACCGAGCGGGACGAGGAGATCCGCACGCTCGCCGCCCGCCTCGGCAAGGACCGCGAGCTGGCCGCCCGGCTCGCCTCCTGGCGCACCGGCTGCCCCGCCGGCCGGCTGGCCGAACTGGCCCGGGCGGCACACGACACCCGCGCGTTCGCCGAGGAATCGGAGGCCGAGCTGGCCGAGGGGCGCACGGTGCGGGCCGAGGCCGACGAGACCGCCGCCGAGGCCGCCCGGGTCCGGGACGAGCGGCAGGAGGCCGCCCAGAAGGCCCGCCGCTCCGCCGACGCCCTCGCAGGGCTCGCCTTCCGGCTGCGCGAGCGGGCCGGCTGGCAGGTCAAGCTGCGGGAACTGGCCGACGAGGCGACCGAGGCCGAGGCGGGCGCCCAGACCTGTCTGGAGCGCGCCCGCGCCGCCGACGAGGACAGGCGCGGCGCCCAGCGCGCCGCCGACGACGCACGCCGCACCGCCCGCGCGCTGCGCGCCGAGCGCTCCGAGATCGCGGGCGCCCCCGACGACGTGCCCGAGGACGAGACCCAGACCCCGAAGGCCTCCCTGCCCGCCCTGCGCGAGGCCTACCGGGCCGCGTCCCAGTTGTACGAGAAGGTGGGCGTGGGCGCCGACCTGCGGGCCGAACAGGCCCGCGCGGAGAGCGACGAGAGCGCGGCCCGTGCGGAGCTGGACCGGCTGAGCAACAAGGTCCGAACGCGCGCGGAGCAGCTCCTCGAATCCCCCGACGGCTCCGACGGACCCAGCCGCCAGGCCGCCGCCGCCCGGGCCGAGGAGCTGGTGCAGCTCCTGGAGACCCGTATGTCGAACGCGAGCGAGCAGCTCGGGCGGCTGCGCGGCGAGGCCGAGCGGCACGCGCCCGAGGACGGCGAGGCCCACACCGAACTCCCCGAGGACGCGCAGCCCCGCGACGCCGAGCACGCGCAGACCCTGCTGCGCACCGCCACGGGCGAACTCGCCTCCCACACCGAGGCGCTGAACCAGGCACGGGACGCGCACACCGAACTCCTGGACGCCCACCGCGCGGCCGAGGACGCGGCAGGCGGCTTCGACGAGATCGCCGCCATGCTCCGCGACCTGCTGCGCGAGCACGCCACGGACGAGGAACACGAAGAGCCCGAGGCGTACGCCGGCAGCCCGGAGGAGGCCCGGCAGTCGGCCGCCGAGGCCCGCCGCTCCCTGCGCGGCTGCGCCGCCGACCTGTCCGCCGCCGAGGCCGCCGTCCGCGAGGCCAGCGACATCCTCGTCCGGCACGCCAACTCCACGCGCTACGAGCAGGTCCGCACCCCGGCACGGCAGCAGATCCGCGAACTGCCCGCCTCCGCGCTGCCCGAGCACGCCCAGAAGTGGGCGGACGCCTTCGCCCCCCGGCTCCGGGTCCTGACGGACGAACTGGAGCAGCTGGAGCGCAACCGCGACTCGATCGTGGACCGTCTGCGCGGCCTGGTCGAGTCGGCCCTGGCCACCCTGCGCTCCGCCCAGCGGCTCTCCCGCCTCCCGGAGGGGCTCGGCGAATGGTCGGGACAGGAGTTCCTCCGCATCCGCTTCGAGGAGCCCGACCAGGCCACGCTCACCGAACGGCTGGGCGAGGTCATCGACGAGGCGACCCGCGCGGCCGTCAAGAAGAACTCCGACCTGCGGCGTGACGGCATGTCCCTGCTGCTGCGGGGCGTCGCCGCGGCACTGCAGCCCAAGGGCGTCGCCGTCGAGATCCTCAAGCCCGACGCGGTGCTTCGCGCCGAGCGCGTCCCCGTCGGGCAGATGGGCGACGTCTTCTCCGGCGGCCAGCTCCTCACCGCCGCCATCGCCTTGTACTGCACGATGGCCGCGCTGCGTTCGAACGACCGGGGCCGGGACAAGCACCGGCACGCCGGCACCCTGTTCCTCGACAACCCCATCGGCCGCGCCAACGCCACGTATCTGCTGGAACTCCAGCGGGCGGTGTCGGACGCGCTGGGTGTCCAACTCCTCTACACCACAGGTCTGTTCGACACCACCGCGCTGGCCGAGTTCCCCCTCGTCATCCGCATGCGCAACGACGCCGACCTGCGGGCCGGCCTGAAGTACATCAGCGTCGAGGAACACCTCCGCCCGGGCCTTCCGCAGCAGGCCCAGGCGGGGGAGGCGGTGCACAGCGAGATCACTGCCACCAGGATGTACAAACGCCCGGTGTCTTGAGACTCAGGCGTCCTCCCTCAGCAGATCCGCGCACTTCTCGCCGATCATCATGGTCGTGATGCACGGATTGACGGTGACCAGGTCCGGCATCACCGACCCGTCCGCGACCCGCAGCCCCTGAACCCCCTTGACCCGCAGCCGCGCGTCCAAGGGGGCCGAAGGATCATCGTCCGCACCCATCTTCACCGTGCAGGACGGGTGATAGACGGTGTTGTGCGTCCGGTGGATGTAGCCGAGCAGTTCCTCATCCGTCCGCACGTCCGGGCCGGGCGCCAGCTCCGCCCCCGCCCAGCCGCTCAGCGCGGGCTGCTCGGCGATCCGCCGGGCCAGCCTCAGCCCGTACGTCATCACCCGCACATCGTGCTCGTGCGTGAAGTACCGCGGATCCACCCTCGGCTTGTCCCGGTAGTCCCGCGTCCGCAGCCGCACCGTCCCCCGCGACTTCGCGCGCGTCACATTGGGCGTGAGGCAGAAGGCGTTCTCGGAGGTGGGGTAGCCGTGCCGGGCGGTGTTCATGTCGAACGGCACGGACCCGTAGTGGAACATCAGGTCAGGCCGGTCGAGCCCCGGCTCGGTGTCGTAGAAGATGCCCGCTTCCCACCACTGGCTGGACGTGGTGGTCATCGGCTGCCGGGCCTCCCACATGATCACGCCCTCGGGGTGGTCCTGGAGGTTCTCGCCGACGCCCGGCGCGTCCACGACCGCCTCGACGCCGACCTCGCGCAGGTGCCCGGCCGGTCCGATGCCCGACAGCATCAGCAGCTTCGGCGAGTCGATCGCCCCGCACGAGACGATCACCTCGCGCCGGGCCCGTACCGTCCGGGTGTGGATCAGATCCGGGTCGAGGTACTCGGCGCCCACGCAGCGCCGCCCGTCGAGCACCAGCTTCTTGGCGCGTACTCCCGTGCGTACCTCCAGGTTGGGCCGCTTGCCGAGGATCGGGTGCAGGTAGGCGACCGAGGACGACTGGCGGATGTTGTTCTCGTCGGAGTTGATCTGGAACCAACTGGCGCCCCGGACGACCGTCCGGCCCGTGTTGAAGGCGACCGTGGGGATGCCGGCCTGCGCGCACGCCTCCAGCAGGGCCGTGCCGCACGGGTCGTCGCTCTTCAGCGTGCGCAGCTTCACCGGGCCGGTGCGGCCGTGGTGGTCGCCGGGCGCGTCGTTGTTCTCCAGCCGCCGGTACAGCGGGTACAGGTCGGCCGCGCTCCAGCCCGTACAGCCCGCGGCCGCCCAGTCGTCGAGGTCCTCGGCGGGTGCCCAGAAGGCGATGCAGGAGTTGTGGGAGGAGCAGCCGCCGAGCACCTTCGCCCGGGCGTGCCGCATGAAGCTGTTGCCGCTGGCCTGCGGTTCGACCGGATAGTCCCAGTCGTAGCCGGACTCCAGCAGCCCCATCCAGCGCTCCAGCCGCAGGACGTCGTCGTCGCCGACGTCGCTCGGGCCCGCCTCCAGCACGCACACCGTGACGGAGGGGTCCTCGGACAGCCGGGCCGCCACCACGTTGCCCGCGGTGCCGCCGCCGACCACGACGTAGTCGAACTCATGCGTACTCATGGGTCCTCCTTCAGTCGGCCGCCGGGGCGGTGAGGGGAGACGAGGCAGTGGTGTCCGAGCGGTGCTCGGCGAGTACGCCGGTCCGGTGCCGCTGGACGAACCAGTAGTAGGCGAAGCCGCCGCCCGCGATGACGGCGACGAACAGCACCGCGCCCCAGCGCAGGTACCAGTGGTAGGGAGCCGCGGCGTTGTAGACCGCGGCCCGCGGCCAGATGAGGTTGAGCGTCATGGCCCCGCCCCACAGGACGGCCAGGATGTTGACCGGCAGCCCCCAGCGGCCCAGGGAGAAGCGGCCCTCGCTCGCGGGCTGCCACTTTCCGCGCAGCCGGGCGACCAGCAGCGGCACCGTGACACCCAGGTAGGCGAGGTAGATCATGATGATGCCGATGCTGGTGACGACGGTGAAGATCTGAGGCTGGCGGATGTTGACCACCAGGATCGCCAGCGCGAGGATCCCGATGATCACGGTCGGCAGGACCGGCGTCTGGAACCGCGGGTGGCACTTGGCCAGCTTCGAGGACGCGGGCAGGTTGTTGTCGCGGGCCATCGCGAACGCCAGCCGGACGGCCGCCGTGTGGACCGCCAGGGCGCACACCGTCACCGCGATCAGCACGCACCACAGCATCGCCTTGCCGGCCGTCGGGCCGAGCACGTCCAGGACGATGTACTGCAGACCGTCCGTGGACAGCTTCTCGCCCTTGAGGCTGGACACGCTCATCAGCGCGAGCAGCAGGATCAGACCGCCGAGCACGAAGGACGCGACGATCGCCCGGATGATCGCGCGCGGTGCGTTCCGGGTCGGGTCGAGGGACTCCTCGCCGAGCGAGGCGGCGGTGTCGAAGCCGTACATGACGTACGCGGAGGCCAGTGAGGCCACCAGGAAGGCACCCAGGTACCCGTTTCCGTAGCCCGCGCCGGTGCCGTGCGTCTCCATGACGACCTGAGGGCCACGCGTGATGTGGACCGCGAACAGGACGATCAATACGACAGTGGCGATCAACTCGATGAACACGCCCGCCGTGTTGATCCTGGCCATCAGCTTGACGCCGAAGGCATTCACCAGGGTGGTGAACAGGATCAACACCGCGGCCAGGATGACCGCGTTGGTCGCCACGTCGTACGTACCGGTGCCGTCCCCCACGAACTGGAAGAACGACGAGATCTGCGGCAGCGTCAACTGGTAGGCCAGCGCCACGGCCGCGATGGACACGATCGAGGCGATCAGCATCATCCAGCCGGCGAGCCAGCCCAGATGCGGATTGCCTATCTTCTTCGACCAGTTGTATACGGAACCCGCGACGGGATAGCGGGCGGCGAGCTCCGCGAAGCAGAGCGCGACCATGAACTGGCCGACGAAGACCATCGGCCACGACCACCAGTAGGCGGGACCGCCGCTGCCGTAGCCGAAGTAGAACAGCTGGAAGGTGCCGGTCAGGATCGATATGTAGCTGATCCCGGCGGCGAAGGTGTGGAAGTTGCCGAGGGTGCGCTTGAGCTCGGGTCTGTAGCCGAACTCGGTGAGTTCGGCGTCGTCCTGGCCAGGGGCGTCTGTGGACTGCGCGGTCGGTCTCATGGGCGGTTCCTCAATGGGTGTTCCTCGGGGCGGATTCGATCAGTCGAACCAACCCTGGGGTGTGGGACGGGTATTGCGCCAGATGTGCTTCGTCTCGCGATACTCGGCGAGCCCCGCGGGCCCGAGTTCGCGTCCGAAGCCGGACTGTTTGAAACCGCCCCATTCCGCCTGCGGAACGTAGGGGTGGAAGTCGTTGATCCAGACCGTTCCGAGGCGCAGCCGCTCCGCGACCCGCGCGGCCCGGGCCTCGTCGCTCGTCCACACGGCGCCCGCGAGACCGTAGATCGTGTCGTTGGCGAGACCTACGGCCTCCTCCTCGCCCGTGAACCGCTCGACGGTGAGGACGGGACCGAAGGACTCCTCCTGGACCACGGACATGCCCGAGGTGCACTCGTCCAGCACGGTGGGCGGGTAGTAGAAGCCGTCGGCCAGGTCCTGCCGGTCCGGGCGCGAGCCGCCGCAGCGCAGCACCGCACCCTCCGCCACGCCCCTCGCCACGTAGGCCTCGACCTTGGCCCGGTGCGCGGCCGAGATCAGCGGACCGGTCCGGGCCCGCTCGTCGAACGGCCCGCCCAGCCGGATCTCCCGCGCCCGCCGTACGACCTCGTCGACGAAGCGGTCGTGCAGGGAGTCCTCGACGAGCAGCCGCGTCCCGGCCGAGCACACCTGCCCCGAGTGCAGGAACACGGCCGTCAGCGCCATGTCGACGGCGGCCTCGAAGCCGGCGTCGGCGAAGACGACGTTGGGGTTCTTGCCGCCGAGTTCGAGGGCCACCTTCTTCACCGTCCCAGCGGCGGCGGCCATCAGCCGGCGGCCGGTCTCCAGGCCGCCGGTGAAGGAGACGAGGTCCACGTCCGGATGGTCGCCGAGCGGGGCGCCCGCCTCCGGGCCCGCGCCGAGGACCAGATTGCCGACGCCTGGCGGAAGCCCGGCCTCCGCCAACAGCCGCACCAGGTGGATCGCGGTGTGCGGAGTCAGCTCGCTCGGCTTGAGCACGAAGGTGTTCCCGGCCGCGAGAGCCGGGGCGACCTTCCACGCCGTCTGCAGGAGCGGATAGTTCCAGGGCGTGATCAGCCCGCACACGCCGACCGGCTCGTGCACCACCCGGCTGTCGACGTCCGCCCTGCCCGTGTCGACGACCCGGCCGGACTCGCTCGCCACCAGCCGCCCGAAGTAGCGGAAGCAGTTCGCGACGTCGTCGATGTCGTATTCGCTCTCCACGAGCCGCTTGCCCGTGTCCAGGGACTCCGCGCGGGCGAGGGCCGCCTTGTCCCGTGCGAGGAGGTCCGCGACGCGCAGCAGCAGGTCGCAGCGTTCGTGCGCCGGGGTCCGCGGCCAGGGCCCGTCGTCGAAGGCCCGGCGGGCCGCGGCGATCGCCTCCACCGTGTCTTTGCCGCCCGCCTCGTCCACGACCCCGACCAGGGAACCGTCGGCCGGGCAGCGGATCTCACGGGTGCGCTCGTCGAGGGCGCCCCGCCACTCACCGTCAATGAACAGGTCCGGCATGCGCGCCTCCCAGCCGTTCGACGAGCCACTCGTGGAAGATCCCGAGGTGGTGCTCGTTGGGCACGAGTACACCCCCTTTTCGGTACGCCCGGGAAGCCATCGCCGGCTGCGTTCGTTCACAGGCGTCGAAATCTTGGAGGTTCACCCGATGGAAGAGCTCCACGGACCTCGACACGTCCGCCCCCGACTCGACCACCTCGGGCGCGTACAGCCAGTCACACTCGACGACCGTGCGGTCCGCGGCGAGCGGGAACATGCGGTGCAGGATGACGTGGTCCGGGACGAGGTTCACGAAGACCGCCGGCTTGATCGTGATGGCGTAGTAGCGGCGGTCCTGGTCGGCGCCCACGGCCGGAAGCCTGCCGAAGCCCTCGCCGCCGTCGACGGTGAAGCCCTTGACCTCGTCGCCGAACTCGGCGCCGTGGCCCACGTAGTACTGGGCGGCGTACCCGTCGGCGAACTCCGGGAGCACCTCGGTCAGTTCGGGGTGGATCGTCGCGCAGTGGTAGCACTCCATGAAGTTCTCGACGATCAGCTTCCAGTTCGCCTTCACGTCATAGGTGATGCGTTTTCCGAGCGCGAGGTTCTCCGTGCCGTAGTGCTCGATCGCCGCGACGTCACCGAGCCGCTCGACGGCGGCCTGCACGACCGTCTCCTCGAAGGACGGCGGTTCGTCCGCCAGGCACACCCAGGCGTAGCCGAGCCACTCACGCAGAGCGACATTGATCAACCCGTACGCGACACGATCGACGTCCGGCATCTTGATCAAGTTGGGTGCGGCGATCAACTTGCCGTCGAGGTCGTACGTCCATGCGTGGTACGGGCACTGGAGCGTGCGGCGGTTCTCGCCCGACTCCTCCGTGCACAGGCGCGCCCCGCGATGGCGGCAGACATTGAGGAAGGCGCGCAGTGCGCCCTTGCGGGTACGGGTGATGATGACGCTCTCGCGGCCGACCTGGACGGTACGGAAGGCGCCGGGCCGGTCCAGGTCGGAGCCGCGGACCGCGCAGAACCACATCGACTCGAAGATGTGCTCCTGCTCCTGCCGGAAGACGTCCGGGTCGGTGTAGTAGCGCCCGGGGAGGGTGGCGATCAGGCTCGGGGTGATCGGGGTGGTCGTCACGTGCGTGCTCCTCGGAGAGGCCAAGGCATGCCTGCTAGCGGCGGATGCGCGTCATCTTCGGGTCGAACAGCGGCTCGTCGGCCACCGTGGCGGGGACCTTCTCGCCGACGTACTCGATGTGCACGCCCGTGCCCGTGGCGAGACGGGCGGGCAGCCAGGCGTACGCGACGCAGCGGCCGAGCGTGTAGCCGTACGACGCGCTGGTGACGTAGCCGGCGGGGGCACCGTCGACGTACACCGGCTCCTTGCCGAGGACGACGGCGGCGGGATCGTCGAGGAGGAGGGGGGTGAGACGGCGGCCGGGCTCGCCGGCCTCGGCCAGCGCGGCCTTGCCGACGAAGTCCTCCTTGTCCATACGGACCGCGAAGCCGACGCCCGCCTCGAACGGATCGTGCTCGTCGGTCATGTCGACGCCCCAGGCCCGGTAGCCCTTCTCCAAGCGCAGGGAGCTGAAGGCCGAGCGGCCCGCCGCGACCACGCCGAGGTCCCGGCCTGCCTCCCACAGCGTGTCCCAGAGCCGGAGCCCCAGGTCGGCGGTGGTGTACAGCTCCCAGCCGAGCTCGCCGACGTAACTCAGCCGCATGGCGGTCACCGGGACATGCCCGATGTACGTCTCCTTCGCGCGGAAGTAGCCGAAAGCCTCGTGCGAGAAGTCGTCCGGGGTGAGCGGCTGGACGAGGTCACGGGCGAGCGGGCCCCACACACCGACGCAGCACGTTCCGGAGGTGATGTCCCGGATGTGGACGTCCGCCGGCGCGTGGCGCAGCAGCCGGTCGAGGTCGGCGGGGGAGTTGGCGCCGACCTGGAAGTGGTCGGGCGCGAGGCGCGCCACGGTCAGGTCGGAGCGGATTCCCCCCGTCTCGTCGAGCAGGAGGGTGTAGGTGACCGAGCCGGGCTTCTTGCGGAGGTTGTTGCTGGTCATACGGTCCAGGAAGCCGAGGGCTCCGGGGCCGGTGACCTCGAGGCGGCGCAGGGGCGTCATGTCGTAGAGGGCGACGCCCTCGCGCGTCGCCTTGGCCTCGGCCGCCGCGATGGGAGACCAGTGGCGGGCCGACCAGGCGTCGCGCTCGGGGAGAGGACCGAGGGCGTCCACGAGCGGGGCGTTCGCCTCGTACCAGTGCGGCCGCTCCCAGCCGCCGCCCTCCAGGAAGTACGCGCCGAGTTGCTGCTGACGGGCGTGGAAGGGGCTGACCCGCAGGGGCCGGGGCCGCTCCATCGGCTGGAGCGGATGGATGACGTCGTACACCTCGACGAACTGCTGTGAACCCCGGTCACGGACGTACGACGGTGAGCGCTGCGCCTCCTCGAAGCGCGTGAGGTCGCACTCGTGCAGGTCGATCGACGGCCGCCCGTCCACCATCCACTCGGCGACGGCCTTGGCGACACCGGCCGAGTGCGTGACCCAGACGGCCTCGGCCAGCCAGAAGCCGCGCAGCGTCCGGGACTCGCCGAGGACCGGCATGCCGTCCGGGGTGAAGGAGAAGACGCCGTTGAAGCCCGTCTCGATCTCGGCGTCGCGCAGGGCGGGCATGAGGCGGCGGCAGTCGGCCCAGCTGGGCGCCCAGTCCTCCTCCGTGAAGGGATAGGAGGACGGCATGTCCATGTGCCGGGCGCGGGCCTCGTCGTACGGCAGGACCGCGAAGGGGTCGACGGGCAGGGGCCGGTGGGCGTAGGAGCCGATGCCGATCCGGTCGGTGTGCTCACGGAAGTAGAGGTCGCGGTCCTGGAAGCGGAGGATCGGCTTCGAGGCCTCCGCGGTGGCACCGTTGAGCTCGGGGAGCGGCCTGGTCCTCGCGTACTGGTGGGCGAGCGGCTGCAGAGGGACGTCGACCCCGGCCATGCGGCCGATGACCGGGCCCCAGAAGCCGGCCGCCGAGACGACGTGGTCGGCCGGGAAGGTGCCCCGGTCGGTGACGACTTCGCTGACCCTGCCGTCCTGCCGCTCGATTCCGGTGACCGTGTGCCGGTCCAGGAACCGGGCGCCCCGCTCGGTGGCCCGTGCCATCTGGGCGCGGGCGGCGAGCAGGGCGCGGGCCAGGCCGTCGTCCGGGGTGTGGAAGCCGCCGAGGACCACCGACTCGTCGATCAGTGGCCACAGTTCCTTGCAGCGCGCGGCGCCGACGATCTCGCCGCGCACGCCCCAGGCGGCGGCGTAACCGGCCCTGCGGTGCAGCTCGGCGAGACGCTCGGGGGTGGTGGCCAGCTCCAGGCCGCCGACCTGGTTGAAGCAGGAGACGCCGTCGACGTCGAGCGAGGTGAACTTCTCGACCGTGTACCGGGCGAGGGCGGTGAGGGTCTTCGAGGGGCTGGTCCGGAAGACCAGGCCGGGTGCGTGCGAGGTGGAGCCGCCCGGGGCGGGCAGGGGCCCCTGTTCGAGGACGGTGACGTCGGTCCAGCCGCGGGCTGTCAGCTCGTCGGCGAGCGAACAGCCGACGATGCCGGCGCCGATGACGACCACGCGGGGGATTTCGGGTGTGCTGGACATGCCCCTCCTTGTCCTTGCCGGGGTCCTTCGGCCTTGTCCTTGCCGGGATGGATGAACACGCTGGGGGGAGTGAGGTGTTGGGTTTACACGGCGCTCACAGGACCACCACCGAGCGCAGCACCTCACCCCGGTGCATCCTCGCGAAGGCCTCCTCCACCTGGTCCAGCGCGATGGTCTCGCTGACGAAGGCGTTCAGGTCCAGCAGCCCGTACAGGTACTGGTCGACGAGGAACGGGAAGTCGCGGCTCGGCAGACAGTCGCCGTACCAGGACGACTTGATCGCGCCGCCCCGTGAGAACACGTCGATCAGCGGCAGCTCGACCTTCATCTCGGGGGAGGGCACGCCGACCTGGACCAGCAGGCCCGCGTGGTCGCGCATGTGGAAGGCCTGCGTGAACGTCTCCGGGCGGCCCACCGCGTCGATCGCGATGTCGACGCCGAAGCCGTCGGTGAGTTCCCGCACCGCCTCGACCGGGTCGGTGCCCCGGGAGTTGACGGTGTGCGTGGCGCCGAACTTCTCCGCCTGGTCGAGCTTCCGGTCGTCGATGTCCACGGCGATGACCTTCATGGCGCCGTTGAGACAGGCGCCCGCGATCGCCGCGTTGCCGACGCCGCCGCAGCCGATCACGGCGACCGAGTCGCCCCGGCCGACCTTGCCGGTGTTGACCGCGGCGCCGTAGCCCGCCATCACCCCGCAGCCGATGAGCCCCGCGGCCTCCGGGCGCGCGGCCGGGTCGATCTTCACCGCCTGGCCCGCCGCGACCAGCGTCTTCTCGGCGAAGGCGCCGATACCGAGGGCGTTCGTGAGCGGCGTGCCGTCCAGCAGGGTCATCGGCTGGGCGGCGTTGCGGGAGTCGAAGCAGTACCAGGGGCGGCCACGGCGACAGGAACGGCAACTGCCGCAGGGAGCACGCCAGGCCAGCACCACGTAGTCACCGGGTTTGAGGTCGGTGACGCCCTCGCCGACCGCCTCGATGGTGCCGGCCGCCTCATGGCCGAGCAGGAACGGGAAGTCGTCCGTGATCGCGCCCTCCCGGTAGTGCAGATCCGTGTGGCACACCCCGCACGCCTGCACGGTGACCAGGACCTCTCCGGGGCCGGGATCGGGAACCACGATCGTCTGCACCTCGACGGGTGCGCCTTTCTTGACAGCGACTGCGGCACGGACCTCGTGTGGCACGACCAAGCTCCTCTGCTGTTGCGCAGTGCACGATGGGTTGCGCGATGAGGAACATAGTGGGAATCGCATCAAGGAGCCGTCAAGAGGTACGAGTCAAGCCTTGGAAAACGGAACGGGACGGGCGAAACACAGCGGACACACAACAGCGCGGGACCAGGGATTTCACCTGGTCCCGCGCTGTGTGCCCTACGTCCCGGCCGACCGGCCCGGGCTACGTCAGAAGCCGTATCCCATACGACGGGACAGTTCGGCCGCCGCCGCCTCCGTGCGCTTCGCCAGCTCGGGCAGCCGCTCCTGGCTCAGCCGGTACACCGGCCCCGAGACACTCAGCGACGCGATGACCTTGCCGTCGTGCGAGCGGATGGGCGACGCCGCCGCGGCGAGGCCGATCTCCAGCTCCTCGACCGTGATCGCGTAGCCCTGCTGCACGACGGTGTCCAACTCGCCGCGCAGCATGGACGCGACCGTGACCGTGCGCTCCGTGAAGCGGTGCAGCGGGCGCGCCAGCAGGCCCTCGCGCAGGGTCGGCGGCATATGGGCGAACAGCACCTTGCCGCTGGACGTGGCGTGCAGCGGGGTACGGCGGCCGAGCCAGTTCTGCGCGGTGACGGAGGCGGTGCCGCGGGCCTGCATGATGTTGACCGCCGCGTCGTCGTCCAGAACCGCGATGTTGACCGTCTCGCCCAGCTCATCGGCGAGTTCCCGGCACACCGGGACGCCCTCCTGGGAGACGTCCAGCCGCACTGCCGCCGCCCCCGCGAGGCGCAGTACGCCGGCGCCCAGGTAGTACTTGCCGCGGTCCTTCGCCTGGGCCACCAGGCCGCGGTTCTCCAGGACGCCGAGGAGCCGGAACGCCGTGGACTTGTGCACGTCCAGCTCGTCGGCGATCTCGGTGACGCCCGCCTCACCGTGCCGGGCGAGGATCTCCAGGACGCTCACGGCACGATCCACCGACTGCACGGCACTCGCCGCGCCTCTGCCCCCCGGCTTCGCCGTGCTCTCCGAGGGGTTCTCCGGCGGGTTCTCATCGCGGTCGGACTGCTTCTGCGTGCGGGTCATGGCTGAACTCTCACCACCTGCCGGCCCTGTTTGGGCCGCATCTTCGGGAAACCCTTGACGCGACGGTCGCCCCGCCCGGATTCTGTTGCGTATAGCGCTTGCCAATGCGCCATGTGAAACATCATGTTACCGAAGCGTCCGGATCTCGGAAGGGGACGAGCTCCCGGCAGGGGGACTCGGTCCTGACGGCGCGACCGGACGACGGCATCAACACACACCTCTCCGTGCCCGGACCCGCCCCGGTCCGTGGCACTCCATGAACTGCCTACAGTCTGGCCGAACGGTCCGGCCACGTCCCGGACCGAAAGGGGGGCCCGTGATTCCCGTCTGCCGCCTCGAAGACCTCTCCAAGGGCGAATCCGTCCGCATCGAGACGACACCGCCCGTCGCCGTGTTCCACACCGACGACGGTGACCTCTACGCCATCGACGACACCTGCACCCACCAGGACGCCTCCCTCTCCGAGGGCTGGCTGGAGGGCTGCCTGGTCGAATGCCCGCTGCACGCCGCCTCGTTCGACCTGCGTACGGGCCGCCCGACCTGCCTCCCGGCCCGCCGCGCCGTCCGCACCCACAGCGTCACCGTCGAGGACGGCCTCATCCACGTCCACCTCGCAGCGGAGGAGGGGACGGCCGCGTGAACGCGAAACGCGAAGGCCGCGCGAGCGGTGCGGCCCGCCCGCCGGCAGCAGGGAGCAGGCGCGTCACCGCTGGCGGAGCCGGCGCCCCGGAGACCGGCAGCGGCGGAGCCGGCAGGGCGGATGCCGTGATCAGGCGTGCCGCGACCGGTGAGGCGAGTGCGTGGGGCGCCGCGAGGAGGCATGCCGCATGCGAACCGTGACCATCGTCGGCGCCTCCCTCTCCGGCCTGTACGCGGCCCGGGAACTGCGTGCCCAGGGCTACGACGGGCGTCTGGTGATCGTCGGCGACGAACCTCACCACCCCTACGACCGGCCTCCCCTCTCCAAGGACTTCCTCACCGGCCGAGCCGACGAGACCCAACTCGCCCTCACCGACAGCGAGGAGACCACCGAACTCGGCGCGGAGTGGATCCTCGGCGTCCGTGCCCGCGCCCTCGACGCCCGCGGCCGCACCGTGCTGCTCGACGACGGCCGCACCGTGGCCACCGACGGTGTCGTCATCGCCACGGGCGCCTCGGCCCGCCGTCTCCCGGGCGACACCCTCGCCGGCGTACACACGCTGCGCACCCTCGACGACGCCCGTGCCCTGCGCGAGGAACTCACCCGTGGCCCGTGCCGCGTCGTCGTCATCGGCGGCGGCTTCATCGGCGCCGAGACCGCGTCCTCCTGCTCCTCCCTCGGCCACTCCGTCACCGTCGTCGAGGCCGCCCCGCTCCCACTGGTGCCCCAACTCGGCGCCGAGATGGCCGCCGTGTGCGCTTCACTGCACCACCGTGGCGGGGTGGACCTGGTCACCGGCACCGGAGTGGCCGGACTGCGGGGCACCACCACCGTCACCGGCGTGGACCTCACCGACGGCCGCACGCTCCCCGCCGACATCGTGATCGTCGGAATCGGTGCCACCCCCAACACCGCGTGGCTGGTCGGCTCGGCCCTGGCCCTGCACGACGGCGTCCTGTGCGACGACGGCTGTGCGACGACCCTGCCCCAGGTGGTCGCCGTCGGCGACGTCGCCCGCGTCGGCGGCACCCGCGCCGAGCACTGGACGTCGGCCACCCAGCAGCCCAGAGCCGCCGTGACCAACCTGCTTGCCGGACGAACCGTCGAGACCGCGACCGCCGTGCCCTACTTCTGGTCCGACCAGTACGGCGCCCGCATCCAGTTCGCCGGCCGGCGCACGGACGGCGACACCGTCCGCATCACCGAGGGCGCGCTCTCCGACGGCGCACCGGCCGAGGGCGGCTTCCTCGCCCGGTACGAGCGGGACGGCCGGACGACCGCGGTGCTCGCCGTGGACCGCCCGCGCCCGTTCATGCGGGCGCGACGCGAACTCGCTCGGGGCGCGGGGGAGGAGCGGGTGCAGTCCGCCGCACGGTGAGGAGTACCGGCAAGGGCATCGGCCGGGCGTCCGCTCCCAGGTCCGGATGCCTCGCCGGGGTCCCGGCCGTCACTCCTCACGAGTGGGACAACTGCCCGGCCCCGCTCCGCCGGCGTATCCGCTCCTGGGCCCGTACGGCCGCGCGTGCCTGCCGTCGGGACCGGCGCCGCTCGCGGCGCAGGGCCCGTGCCGTGCTGCTGGGCATGGACACCACGCCGTTGCGCTGGTTCCAGACCTGACGCGTCACCCACACGTCGAGGGCTCCCCAGGTGGCCGCGATCGTGCTGACCACGCTGCTGATCACCATGGGGAACGCCAGCCAGGACCCGGCCATCGTGCACAGGAAGGCCACCATCGCCTGGATCAGCGTCAAGGCTATGAGGAGCACCGCCCGCACGGCCGCCGTCCGTACCGGATCCGGCAACCGCCGTCGCCGGGCCGGCTCCTCGACCCACAGGGGCCGGTTGTACCGCTGCTCGCGTCCGCCGCGGCCCACCTCGTGAGCCAGGGCCGCTCTTTCGTGAGCCCTGGTCTCCGTCTCCTCAGCCGGAATGTCGCGATCAGTCGCCTCGCGATTCCGATACCCCGGCACATGCGCCCCACCAGCCCTGGGCGTCCCGCGCCGCTCCGCCGTGCCCATCAACGTGTCACTCCCCACCGCCAGCAGACCGCTCGCTCGCATCCGAAGACCCGTGCTCCCCAGTGGCTGCCCGGCTTGCGCTGTTTTACGCCGCCCAGGTGCGGGATGCGGCTCCTGTGGCCGATTCCGCCCCCATCTCCCGTAGAGAAGGACGAACAACCCACCACGAAGATTCCCAAGAACCGAAAAATTTCAGCCAACCGCCCTGGCGGGTCACGGCGATCGGCCGGCACGGCCGCCATCGGTTTCGGGGAGACAACTCCCGTAATGCCCGGACAACTCCCCATGCCTCGTGGCTGGCGCGGAAGTTCACCTTCCGGACCGGTCTTCGAGTTCCCTGTGGGTCGGTAGTAGGCTCGCGCCGTTTGTTGACGCACATGTGTACCCCCGGTAGGCCGGGGGCCCGAGCTGGGGGAGGCCATGCGCTTTCGCGGGAAGTCCATCCGCCGGAAGATCGTGGCGCTGCTTCTCGTGCCGCTGGTGTCCCTGAGCGCGATCTGGGCCTTCGCCACGGTGCTCACGGGGCGTGAGGCGGCCGACCTGTTCAACGTGTCGTCCGTGGTGGAGAAGATCGCCTACCCCATGGAGGACACCGTCCGCGTCCTCCAGGAGGAACGCCGCCAGACCCTCGTCTACCTCGCCGACCCCCGCGGCTCCGACGGGCTCGCAGCGCTCCGGCGCAGCCGGTCCGCCACCGACAAGGCCGTCGGCAGCATCCGCGAGAACGCCCGGAATCCGGACGTGCGCGACGCGATGGGCGAGGACACCGACGAGCGGCTGACCGCGGTCCTGGACGCCTTCGAAGGCATCGAGTCGCTGCGCAGCAGTGTCGAGGACGGCACCGTCAACCGCTCTCAGGCCCTCGACCTCTACAACCGGCTGGTCGACCCCTGCTACGTCCTCCTGGCCAACCTGCACGTGGTCGACAACGTCGAACTGGACAAGCAGTACCGCGCGTTGGTCAATCTCGCCCGCGCCCGCGAACTCCTCTCCCGTGAGGACGCCCTCCTCGGCTCCGCCCTGATCGTCGGCGAGATCTCCCACTCCGAAGAGCGCGACATCTCCGACCTCGTGGCCCAGCGCACCCTGATGTACGACGCCAACCTGCCGCTGCTGCCCGTCGCGGAGCGCGACCGCTACGAGAGCTTCTGGAAGAACGCCTCCTCCGCTCCACTGCGCGTGGCCGAGGAAGCGGCCGTCTCCTCCGGGACCGGAGCCCCCCGCGGCGTCTCCGCGAAGAGCTGGGACAGCGCCGCCGGCAACGTGCTCGACGAGCTCGGCACCCTCAACGACCAGGCCAACGACCGCTACCAGGACCGCGTCGATCCGGTGGCCATGGGCGTCATCGCCAAGGCGGTCGTCGCCGGCGTACTCGGCCTGCTCGCGCTCCTGGTCTCCCTCTTCCTGTCCGTGCGCGTCGGCCGCACCCTCATCCGCGATCTGCGGCAGCTGCGTCTGGAGGCCCACGAGGCGTCCGGGGTACGGCTGCCCAGCGTGATGCGCCGGCTCTCCGCGGGCGAACAGGTCGACGTCGAGACCGAGGTCCCGCACCTGGAGTACGACAAGAACGAGATGGGCGAGGTCGGCCAGGCCCTCAACACCCTGCAGCGCGCCGCCGTCGAAGCCGCCGTCAAACAGGCCGAGCTGCGCGCCGGCGTCTCCGAGGTCTTCGTCAACCTCGCGCGCCGCAGCCAGGTCCTGCTCCACCGGCAGCTCACCCTGCTCGACGCCATGGAGCGCAGGACCGAGGACACCGAGGAACTCGCCGACCTGTTCCGCCTCGACCACCTGACCACCCGCATGCGCCGGCACGCCGAGGGCCTCGTGATCCTCTCCGGTGCCGCCCCCTCCCGTCAGTGGCGCAAGCCCGTCCAGCTCATGGACGTCGTACGCGCCGCCGTCGCCGAGGTCGAGGACTACGAACGCATCGAGGTCCGCCGCCTTCCGCGTATCGCCGTCACCGGCCCGGCCGTCGCCGACCTCACCCATCTCGTGGCCGAACTCCTGGAGAACGCCACGGTCTTCTCGCCGCCGCACACCGCCGTCCAGGTCCTGGGCGAGCGGGTCGCCAACGGCTTCACCCTGGAGATCCACGACCGCGGCCTCGGAATGGCCGCCGAAGCGCTCCTGGACGCCAACCTCCGGCTCGCCGAGACGCCGGAGTTCGAGCTGTCCGACACCGACCGGCTCGGTCTGTTCGTGGTCAGCCGGCTCGCCCAGCGACAGAACGTCCGGGTCTCCCTGCAGCCCTCCCCGTACGGAGGCACGACCGCCGTCGTCTTCATCCCCGACGCGCTGCTGACGGACGACATCCCTGACACGAACGGCATCGGGTTCCGTCTCGACCGCCCCCAGCTGGCCACCGACAGCGAGCCGCAGGACAGCCGCCGCGCCGCCCTGTCCCAGGCGCCCGCACAGCGTCCCGGCCTGCCTGCCTCCCTCCTGGACGGCCCGGTCGAGCTGGAGGCCCCGGTGGACCTGGACGCCATCGGCGGCTTCCCCGGCTCCCTCGAGGACGAGAACAGCGGACACGGCGCCCTGTTCCGCCCCCGCCACTCGCTCGCCCGCGCCCAGGACGAGACAGCCGGCCGCCCCGATCCACAGCAGCAGAGCGACGCCGGCGGCGGACAGGACCGGACCGACTCCGACGACGAGCTCGGCGCTCCGGCCGTCCCGCCCCGCCGCCACACCCCCAAGCTGGTCAGCTCGCACGGGCGCCCGGTCACCGAGCAGCGCCCCCGTCGGGGGAAGACCGACGAGGAGCCCACCACGGCCACCGGCCGAGCGGAATCGGGGGCCACATCCTCGCTCCCCTCGCGTCGCCGGGGCGAGGAGTCCGCGAGCGGACGGGCCGTGGGCCGGCCGGGGCCGGACCCCGCGCTTCCGGTCCGGCGCCGTACCGAGGACGCCTCGGCCGGCACCCGGCGAGGCGAGGCGCGGACCGACGCACCGCCGCCACTGCCGGCCCGTCGCCGGGGGACGGAATCCGCTCGCCCGGCCATCGGCGCGGCCGGCCGCGACGCCGACCGCACCGACTCCCCGGCTACGCCCGGCAGTGCCGCCGGCGACCGGTCGGAACCCCCCACTCTGCCCAAGCGCACCCGTCGCGCGGAGATCGCATCCAGCGGCCCGGACGCACCCGACCACCGCTCCGGACCCGCGCCGGAGAACACCGGCGGGCCCACGCGCCACGCGGCCGGCACCGGTGCCGCGCCACAGGACACCGGCTCCGGCACCACGCCGCTGCCCCGGCGCGTTCGGCAGGCCAACCTGGCTCCGCAGCTGAAGCGGGGGGCCGAGCCGCGTACGGAGGACAAGGCCGAGCCCGTCGAACGCGACGCCGAGGAAGTACGCAGCCGCATGGCCTCGCTCCAGCGCGGCTGGCAGCGCGGCCGTGATGAGAACGCCGCGGGCGATGCCGCCCACAGCGGCGCAGCACGACAAGGAACGACAGAGGGGGACGGTCGATGACCGCACCGAAGGCGACCGGCCACACCGCGACCATCAAGGGGGAGCTGAACTGGCTCCTCGACGATCTGGTGGACCGCGTCGCGAGCATCCGCAAGGCCCTCGTGCTTTCCAGCGACGGTTTGCCGACGGGGGTGTCCAGGGACCTGACCAGGGAGGACAGCGAGCACCTGGCCGCCGTCGCCTCCGGGTTCCACAGCCTCGCCAAGGGTGTGGGACGTCATTTCGAGGCCGGCAACGTCCGCCAGACCGTCGTCGAGCTCGACGACGCCTTCCTGTTCGTGACCGCCGCCGGTGACGGCAGCTGCCTCGCCGTCCTCTCGGACGCCGACTCGGACGTCGGCCAGGTCGCCTACGAGATGACGCTCCTCGTGAAGCGGGTGGGCGTACATCTGGGTGCCGCTCCGCGCACCGATCTGCCCGCGGGCGGGTAGTGGGATGACATGAGCGCTGACGGTCAGGGAAGAAGCCACTGGTTCGACGACGAAGCCGGACCGGTCGTCCGTCCGTACGCCATGACACGCGGCCGCACCAGCAGTCAGGGCCAGCACCGCCTGGACCTGATCGCGGTCGTGGTCACGGAACCGCACGCGGACGACCCGGAAGCCGACCACATGCTCTCCCCGGAGCACGTGGACATCGTCGAGCTGTGCCGTGACGTCCCGCAGTCGGTCGCCGAACTCGCAGCGGAACTCGACCTGCCGATCGGGGTGGTACGGGTCCTTGTCGGAGATCTCGTGGACTCGGAATTCGTCCATGTGAACCGGCCCGTACCCCCTGCCGAACTGCCGGACGAGAGTATTCTGCGCGACGTGATCAACGGCCTCCGGGCGCTGTGAGCAGCGCGGAAGCGGGGTACTGACGTGACAGGCTGGCAGTTCTGGGTCGACCGAGGCGGCACCTTCACCGACGTCGTCGCGCGACGCCCGGACGGCCGGCTGCTCACGCACAAGCTCCTGTCGGACAACCCGGCCCGCTACGCCGACGCGGCGGTCCACGGCGTCCGCACCCTGCTGGCCGACTCCGGCGACCCCGTCGAGACCGTACGCATGGGGACCACGGTCGCCACCAACGCCCTCCTGGAGCGCAAGGGCGAGCGCACCCTGCTGGTCATCACCCGCGGCTTCCGCGACGCCCTGCGCATCGCCTACCAGAACCGCCCGAGCATCTTCGCCCGCCGCATCGAACTGCCCGAGCTGCTGTACGAACGAGTCATCGAGGTCGACGAGCGCATCGCCGCCGACGGCACCGTCCTGCTCGCACCCGGCCTCGACGCCCTCGCCGGGCCCCTCCGGGAGGCGTACGACGACGGGATCCGGGCCGTGGCCGTGGTCTGCATGCACAGCCACCTGCACCCCGCCCACGAACAGGCCGTCGGGGAACTCGCCGCCCGCATCGGCTTCCCTCAGATCTCGCTCTCCAGCGAGGCCAGCCCCCTGATGAAACTCGTCCCCCGCGGGGACACCGCCGTCGTCGACGCCTACCTCTCGCCCGTACTGCGCCGCTACGTCCGGCACGTCGCCGACGAACTCGAGGGCGTACGGCTGATGTTCATGCAGTCCAACGGCGGTCTCACCGAGGCCGGGCAGTTCCGCGGCAAGGACGCCATCCTGTCCGGGCCGGCCGGTGGCATCGTCGGCATGGCCCGCATGTCGCAGCTGGCCGGCTTCGACCGCGTCATCGGCTTCGACATGGGCGGCACCTCCACCGACGTCTCCCACTTCGCGGGTGAGTACGAACGCGTCTTCACCAGCCGGATCGCCGGTGTCCGGCTCCGCGCCCCCATGCTCGACATCCACACCGTGGCGGCCGGCGGGGGCTCGGTCCTGCACTTCGACGGCTCCCGCTACCGCGTAGGGCCGGACTCGGCGGGCGCGGACCCCGGGCCCGCCTGCTACCGGGGCGGCGGCCCGCTCGCGGTCACCGACGCCAACGTCGTCCTCGGCCGCATCCAGCCCGCCCACTTCCCGAAGGTGTTCGGCGCGAACGGCGACGAGCCCCTCGACGAGGCACTCGTCCGGGACCGCTTCACCGCCCTCGCGCGCGAGATCCGCGAGCAGACCGGCGACGACCGCACCCCCGAACAGGTCGCCGAGGGGTACCTGCAGATCGCCGTCGCGAACATCGCGTCGGCCGTGAAGCGGATCTCCGTCCAGAAGGGCCATGACGTCACCCGCTACGCCCTCACCACGTTCGGCGGCGCCGGCGGCCAGCACGCCTGCATGGTCGCCGACTCCCTCGGCATCCGCACCGTCCTCGTGCCGCCCATGGCCGGTGTCCTCTCCGCACTCGGCATCGGCCTCGCCGACACCACTGCCATGCGCGAACAGTCCGTCGAGGCCCCCCTGGAACCCGCCTCCATGCCCGGCGTCCGCAAGACCGCCGAAGACCTGGAAGCGGCGGCGCGCGCCGAACTCCGCGCCGAGGACGTCCCCGAGGAACACATCGAGATCACCCGCCGCGCGCAGCTCCGCTACGACGGCACCGACACCACCCTCACCGTCGAGCTGACCGAGCCCGGCACGATGCGGCACGCCTTCGAAGAACGTCATCGCGCCACGTACTCCTTCACGCTCGACCGGCCGATCGTCGTCGAAGCCCTCTCCGTCGAAGCCACCGGCATCACCGAACCCCCCGATCTCTCCGCTCTCGCGCCTTACGAAGCCACCGCCGACGGCAGCCCCGCAGCGCCGCAGACCGTCCGCCTCCACACGGGCGGTGCCTGGCGCGACGTACCCCTCCACCGCCGCGAGGGCCTTCCCCCCGGCGGCACCGTCACCGGCCCGGCGATCATCACCGAAGCCGGCGCGACGACCGTCGTCGACAACGGCTGGCAGGCCGCGGCGACCGACGACGGGCATCTGGTCATGGAACGCGCCGCGATTACGCAGAGTTCCGATCTCGACACGAAAGTCGACCCGGTTCTGCTTGAGGTCTTCAACAACCTCTTCATGTCCATCGCCGAACAGATGGGCGCCCGCCTCGAGTCCACCGCCCAGTCCGTCAACATCAAAGAGCGCCTGGACTTCTCCTGCGCCCTGTTCGACCCGGACGGAAACCTGGTGGCCAACGCCCCGCACATCCCCGTCCACCTGGGCTCGATGGGCACGAGCGTCAAAGAGGTCATCCGTCGGCGCGGCTCCCGCATGCGCCCGGGCGACACCTACGCCGTCAACGACCCGTACCACGGCGGCACCCACCTGCCCGACGTCACCGTGATCACCCCGGTCTTCGACACCACACCGTCGGACGTCACGGAGAGTGACCCGACTCTCCTCTTCTACGTCGCCTCACGCGGCCACCACGCCGAGATCGGCGGCATCGCCCCCGGCTCCATGCCCGCCGGCAGCCGCACCATCGAGGAGGAGGGCGTCCTCTTCGACAACTGGCTGCTCGCCGAGGACGGCCGCTTCCGCGAGGACGAGACCCTTCGCCTCCTCACCGAGGCGCCGTACCCCTCCCGCAACCCGAAGACCAACCTCGCCGACCTGCGCGCCCAGATCGCCGCCAACCAGAAGGGCGTCGACGAGGTCGGCCGCATGATCGAGGACTTCGGCCTCGACGTGGTCCAGGCCTACATGAGACACGTCCAGGACAACGCCGAAGAGGCCGTACGCCGCGTCATCGACGCCCTCGACGACGGCGAGTACGCCTACGAGACCGACTCGGGCGCCGTCATCCGCGTACGCGTGCGCGTGGACCGCGAGAACCGCGCGGCCACCATCGACTTCACCGGCACGTCGGCGCAACTGCCCACCAACTTCAACGCGCCCTTCTCGGTCGTCAACGCGGCCGTCCTCTACGTCTTCCGCACCCTCGTAGCCGACGAGATCCCCCTCAACGACGGCTGTCTGCGTCCCCTGAGCATCGTCGTACCGCCCGGCTCCCTGCTCGCCCCCGAGCCGCCGGCCGCTGTCGTCGCCGGCAACGTGGAGACCTCACAGGCCATCACCGGTGCCCTCTACGCGGCGCTCGGCGTCCAGGCCGAGGGCTCCGGAACCATGAACAACGTCACCTTCGGGAACGAACGCCACCAGTACTACGAGACCGTCGCCTCGGGCTCCGGCGCGGGTGACGGCTTCCCCGGCGCACCCGTCGTCCAGACCCACATGACCAACTCACGCCTCACCGACCCCGAGGTCCTGGAGTGGCGGCTTCCCGTGCGCCTCGAGGAGTTCGCGGTCCGGCGCGGCAGCGGCGGCGCCGGCCGGTGGCGCGGCGGGGACGGCGCCGTGCGCCGCATCCGCTTCCTGGAGCCCATGACCGTCTCCACGCTGTCCCAGCACCGACGTGTCGCCCCGTACGGCATGGCGGGCGGCGAGCCGGGTGCTCTCGGCGCCAATCGGGTGGAACACGCCGACGGCACCGTGACCGCACTCGGCGGCAGCGACTCCGCGGACGTCGTCACCGGCGACGTTCTCGTCATCGAAACCCCCGGCGGCGGAGGCTATGGCCCGCCGTCGCCCGACCCCCATCAAGCAGGAGAAGAGATCGATGATCTTCGGGCGTTCTGAGCGCGGCAAGCCTCCGGTCGAGCCCGTCACGCTCAAGATCCTGGTGGCCGGCGGCTTCGGCGTGGGCAAGACCACGCTCGTCGGCGCGGTCAGCGAGATCAGGCCGCTGCGCACCGAGGAACTGCTCACCGAGGCCGGTCGCCCGATCGACGACACCAGCGGCGTGGAAGGCAAGCACACCACGACCGTGGCCATGGACTTCGGCCGCATCACACTCCGCGAGGACCTGGTGCTGTACCTCTTCGGCACGCCCGGCCAGGAGCGGTTCTGGTTCATGTGGGACGAGCTCTCCGAAGGCGCGCTCGGTGCCGTCGTGCTCGCCGACACCCGCCGCCTGGAGGACTGCTTCGCCGCCGTCGACTACTTCGAACGGCGCTCGATCCCCTTCCTCGTCGGCGTCAACTGCTTCGAGGGCGCCCCGCGTTACCCGATCGAGGACGTCCGCCAGGCCCTCGACCTCGACGACGGCGTACCCCTCCTGATGTGCGACGCCCGCGACCGTGAGTCGGTCAAGGAAGCACTCATCGGCGTCGTCCAGCACGCCATGGCGTACGCGGCCGGCCAACGCCCTACGGTGACCACCTGACGCGGGCCCGACCCACCGGCGCGGCCCGCACCCCCGCCGACCGGGGTACGGGCCGCAGACCGGAAAACGAGGCCCCACGCGCGCGTGGTCAGCTCTCGCCGTCCTCCTCCCAGCCGAAGCTCTTCTCCACGGCCTTGCGCCAGTTGTGGTACTCGCGGTCCCGCACCGACGCCTCCATCGACGGCGTCCACTCGACGTCCTTCTGCCAGTGCGCCTTGAGCTCGTCCAGGTCGTTCCACACCCCGGTGGCCAGACCGGCCGCGTACGCGGCGCCCAGACAGGTCGTCTCGGAGACCTTGGGCCGCACCACCGGGACATCGAGCACGTCCGCCTGGTGCTGCATGAGTAGATTGTTCTTCGTCATGCCGCCGTCCACCTTCAGGGTGGTGATCTGCACCCCCGAGTCCTGGTACATGGCGTCCACGACCTCGCGCGTCTGCCAGCTCGTCGCCTCCAGCACCGCACGCGCGAGGTGTGCCTTCGTGACGTACCGGGTGAGTCCGGTGATCACGCCACGCGCGTCGGAGCGCCAGTACGGCGCGAACAGGCCCGAGAACGCCGGCACGATGTACGAGCCGCCGTTGTCCTCCACGCTCGCCGCCAGGGGCTCGATCTCGTCGGCGGTCCGGATGATGCCGAGCTGGTCGCGGAACCACTGGACCAGCGCGCCCGTTATGGCTATCGACCCCTCCAGACAGTAGACCGGCGCCTCAGTGCCGATCTTGTAGCCCATCGTCGTCAGCAGACCGCTCTTCGACGGCACCGGGCGGTTGCCGGTGTTGAGCAGCAGGAAGCTTCCCGTGCCGTACGTGTTCTTCGCCGTGCCCACGTCGTAGCAGGCCTGGCCGAACACGGCCGCCTGCTGGTCGCCCAGCGCGGAGGCCACGGGCACGCCGGCGAGCTGGCCGACAGCGGTGCCGTACGCCTCGGCGGAGGACCGGATCTCGGGCAGCATCGCTTCGGGGATGTTCATCGCTGAGAGGATCGAGGAGTCCCACTGGAGGGTCTCCAGGTTCATAAGCATGGTGCGGCCCGCGTTGGTCACGTCGGTGACGTGCTGCCCGCCGTCCGTGCCGCCGGTGAGGTTCCAGATCAGCCAGGAGTCCATCGTGCCGAAGGCGATCTCACCGCGTTCGGCACGCCCCCGCAGGTCAGGCACGTTGTCGAGCAGCCAGGCGGCCTTGGGCCCGGAGAAGTAGGTGGCCAGCGGCAGCCCCGTCTGCTCGCGGAACCGGTCCTGCCCGTCCGAGCCGCCCAGCTGGTTGCACAGCGCCGCCGTCCGCGTGTCCTGCCACACGATGGCGTTGTGCACCGGCTTTCCCGTCGCGCGATCCCACAGGAGGGTCGTCTCGCGCTGGTTCGTGATCCCGAGCGCGCTCAGCTGGTCGGCGCGCAGTCCGGCCTTGGCGATCGCCCCGGCCACCACGGCCTGCACCTTGGACCAGATCTCGGTGGCGTCGTGCTCCACCCAGCCAGGTTTGGGAAAGATCTGGCGGTGCTCGCGCTGGTCGACGGCGACGATCGCGCCGTCCTGGTTGAAGACGATGCAGCGGCTCGACGTGGTGCCCTGGTCGATCGCTGCGACGTACTTCTCGGCGTTGTCCGTCATGGCTACCCCTTGGGCTGGTTCAGAAGGCTGCGTTGTAGATGACGCCACCCAGTAGTCCGCCGATCAATGGGCCGGCGACGGGGATCCACGAGTACCCCCAGTCGGACGTTCCCTTGTTCGGGATCGGCAGGACGGAGTGGATGATGCGCGGGCCGAGGTCACGTGCCGGGTTGATGGCATAGCCGGTGGGACCACCGAGGGACAGGCCGATGCCGACGACCAGGAGAGCGACCAGGAGGATCGAGATGCCGGACCCGTAGATGCCGTTACCGCCCGGGATCAGGCCGACCCCGATGCCCTCGACTTTCCTGTTGTTGCCCACCAGGGCGAGGAGGGGCAGCACCAGGGCGATGGTCGCGAGGATCTCGGTGACCAGGTTGGCCACAGGGTTCCGGATCTCGGGGATCGTGGAGAAGATGCCCAGCGTCGGAAGCGGTTCGTCCGCTGTGCCCTCCGTGGTGCCCGTCTTGCGCACGTTGGCCTGGAACTGGGCGAAGTACACGAGGTAGCACAGGACGGCCCCGATCATGGCGCCGGCCATCTGCCCCAGCAGGTAGACCCAGACCTTGTCCCACACGCCGGTGTCGACGGCGAGGCCGAAGGTGACGGCCGGGTTGAGCTGCCCTCCGGAGAGGGGAGCGGCGGTGTACGCGCCGGCCAGCACGCCGAAGCCCCAGCCGAACGCGATCACCACCCATCCGGCGGCGCGGGCTTTCGAGAATCTCAGGGTGACGGCGGCGCACACGCCGGCGCCGAACAGGATCAGGATCGCCGTGCCGATCATCTCGCCGACGAAGATGTCTCCGTTAGTCATGGCGGCTCCTAGGCCGTGGCCCGGGACGGTCCGCCCCGGTCCTCACGTGCAGGGTGCGTTTCCCAAGGCGACTTCAGCCGAAGGCAGGGAGATACCGCGATCCCGTGCCCCGCCCGGCATCCGTGACGAGCGTGCCGTCGCAGCCGAATCACCCGTGGAGGAATGGGCCTTGGCACAGGCGCGCCCACGCGCCGCAGTGCCGGAATACGCCGAGAATGTACGGCGATGTCGACTGCCACCGGAAGTGTTCACCGGCACCCAAGGGGCGTCAAGGTCGCCGACCGCAACGGTTGACGGCCTTGTGACGGCGGCCGGGCTCCTGCCGGGCCGGGTGGCCGGTTGCACGGCCTGACGGCGCTCGGTCGGGTCGTTGTTCAGATCTGGTCGGGGCCACCGCGCGGCCTGGGTGAGCCGCGCGAGGCTCTGCTGGTGGGGTCCGGCCTCCGCTGAGCTCCGACCGTCGGCACTCGCCCAGCCGCACCTGACTCCTCGCTTGCTAGCCACCAGCATCCACCTGACCTGGCGGTTTCTCAACCGCAAGACCAGAGCCCCCCTGAGCGGCCGTACAGACCCGTCAGAGCCCAGTACCTGTCTCGGTCCTCCCCCTACGTGGTGTCACGCACCTGAACCCCCACCCGGCTCCGCCACCCCATGCCCCGCAGGTGCCGGTACCGGCTCGGCGCCCCGGCGGGTCTCATGCCCGGGCAGGCCCGCGCGGCCCAGCACCCAACTCGCCCCGCGCAACGACTTCGCCGCCTTCTTCAACGGTGCCAGGCAGGCTGCCGCCTGGCGGTGATCCGTCACAGCGCCCGGCGCGCACAGCACCGTGGCGAGCGACAGCGTGACCGGCCGTCCTCCCGCCGACCAAGGGGCGTCCAGCACAGCGGTGGCCAGCGGATCGAGACCCTCCGGATCGGCGAGTACCAGGAAGTCGTCCCCGCCGATGTGCCCCACGCGCGCGCTGTCCGTCGCGGCCTGCTGCAGCGCCCGTCCGACCGCCCGGATCAGCTCGTCTCCCGCCGCGAAGCCGGCCCCGTCGTTGACCTGCTTGAAGTGATCGACATCCAGCCAGCTGAGCGCGAACGGCCGCCCGGCCGCGATCCGCCGGTCCACCTCACCGGTGATCGCGTCCGAGCCGGGCAGACGCGTCAGCGGATTGAGCCCCGCCGCTTCCTCCACTCGGGTCTCGGCCAGCGCTCGCACCAGGTCCGCGAGCCGTACCACTCCCACACACCGCCCGTACTCGTCCACGACGGCCACGTCGTCCGACGTACGGTCCCGCTCGCCGACCGCCACCACGTCCAGGACCTCCCAGGCGGTGGCGTCGACGCCCACCGTCCGCGGCGGGTCGCCGAGCTTCGCCGCGGGCCGGTCGGCGTACAGGGCATGCCCGTAGCGCCCCGACATCGACAGCAGGAAGCGGGACCGGTGCACCGACCGGACCGGCACCCCCGCGGTGTCCACGAGCAGCACCCCTGACACGTCCGGCGACCCCGTCAGCAGCGCCCGCACCTGACCCGCGGACGCCGTGGCGGGCAGCAGCGCGGCGGGCCGGACGAACTCGCGCACCGACGGCCCGGACCGCGGCACCCTCAGGTCGGCGGGGGAGCGGGGCGGGACGTAGACGTCCGCGGCGGGCAGCCGCGCCGGCGGCGCGAACAGCTCGCCCTGTGCCAGCTGCGCCCCTGCCGCCAGCGCCGTCGCGCACTGCCCTTCGGTCTCCACGCCCTCGACCGCCAGGAGCGCCCCCAGTTCGTCGCACAGCGTCCGCATCGACCGCACCACGGCCGGCCGCGCCAGCAGCGACGCGTCCAGCTTCACCAGGCCGGGCGCGATGTCCGAGAGCAGCCGCAAGGGCACTTCCCCGTCCCCGACGCCGTCCGCGCAGATCCGGAAGCCCTGGCCACGCAGCGCGGTCACCGCCTCCAGCAGTGCCTGCTGCGGCACGTGCGTGTACGGCGGACAGACGTCGATCGTCACCTCCCACGGCAACCGTCCCGCCTCGCGCACGGCGGCGTGCAGTGAAGGGAGGCCGCCGAGGTCGGCGAGGGTACCGGCGAACACGTTGACGAACAGCGGAAGCAGGGTCTCCTTGCGCACCGCCGCGCGTACCGCCGACACCGCCAGCCGGCAGTCGAGCTCGGGATCCCGGCGGGCCTCGGCCAGGATGTCGCCGGTCTCCGGGCGGGCGAGTATCTCCAGCCCCGCGACCGCGCCGGTCGTCAGATTGACCACCGGCTGGAAGGCGAAGCGGAGAGTATCCGTCCAGGAGTGCACGGCAGCATGATGACTCCACGGGCGCACGCCCAAGCTCAGTTCATGAGACGTTCACGCAGGATTCCGGCGTGGTCACACAGCGTAGGACCACGGCCTGCCGCGGCCCCATGACCAGCTCACTCGCGACGGCACCGCGATCACCGCACCGCGATCACCGCCGACCCATGCCCGAACAGCCCTTGGTTCGCGCTGATACCCACACGCGCCCCAGCGACCTGCCGGTCACCCGCGTCGCCCCTCAACTGCCAGGCCAGCTCGCACACCTGGGCGATCGCCTGCGCCGGCACCGCCTCGCCGAAGGAAGCCAGTCCACCGCTGACGTTCACCGGTATTCGTCCGCCCAGTGCCGTCGCCCCGTCCCTCAGCAGCTTCACGCCCTCGCCCTCGCCGCACAGCGCCAAGTCCTCGTACCACTGCAACTCGAGCGCTGTGGACAGGTCGTAGACCTCGGCCAGTGACAGGTCCTCCGGCCCGACTCCCGCCTCCTCGTAGGCCGCCAGGGCGATCGACCTCCGGAACGTCTCGCCGGGCGGATCCACCGCCACGGCGGAGTCCGTGGCGATGTCCGGCAGGTCCAGCACGGTGTTCGGGTAACGCGGCGTCACCGTGGACACGGCCCGGATCCGCACCGGCTCCGCATGCCCGTGCCGCCGCGCGAACTCCATGCTCGAAAGCACCACCGCCGCACCGCCGTCGGAGGTCGCACAGATGTCGAGCAGCCGCAGCGGGTCGGCGACGACAGCGGAGGCGGCGACCTCCTCGGCGGTGACCGGGCTGCGGTAGCGCGCCTTGGGGTTCAGCGCGCCCATCGCGGCGTTCTTCACCTTCACCCGCGCGAAGTCATCCGCCGTGTCGCCGTGCAGAGCCATGCGCCGCCGGGCGTACAACCCGAAGTACACCGGGTTGGTCGCCCCGAGGATCCGGAAGCGCAGCCAGTCGGGATCGTCGGGCCGGTCCCCGCCCGCGGGGCGGAAGAATCCCTTGGGAGCGGCATCGGCCCCCACCACGAGCACCGCGTCGGCGAGTCCGGAGAGTATCTGGGCCCGTGCCGTGTCGACGGCCTGCGCCCCGGACGCGCACGCCGCGTACACGCTCGTGACCCGGGCCCCCTGCCAGCCCAGTGCTTTCGCGAACGTCGCTCCGGCGACATACCCCGGATAGCCGCCACGCACCGTGTCCGCTCCGATGATCGAGCCGATGTCCCGCCAGTCCAGACCGGCGTCGGCGAGCGCCACCCGGGCCGCCGCGACGCCGTACTCGACGAAGCTCCGCCCCCACTTGCCCCACGGGTGCATGCCCGCGCCGAGCACCGCCACCTCTTCCGTCATGCCGTCACCCCCGTCGGCCGCCAGTGCCACGTCGTCCAGGTCGTCTCCGCGTCCTCATGGAGCACTCCGGGCACGACCTCCGCCTCCATACCCACCGTCAGATCCGCGACGATGACCCCGGGAGCCGCCTGTCCCAGCACCACGATCCGCTCGGCCTCCAGCTCCACAGCGATCAACGCGCTCGGCTCCCACGGAAGTTCCGGATCGCTCACATAGGGTGACGGCGGCCGATACCGGCTGTCCGTGTACGACCAGACGCGGCCCCGTCGCGACAGCGCGACCTCTTCCAACTCCTCACCCTTACAAGAGGGGTTGCGGCAGTGGCGGTCCTCACGCGGGAAGAAGACCGAGGCGCACGCCGCACAGCGCGTGCCGAGCAGCCGGAAGGCGTCACCGTCCCCGGCGAACCACCCCGCCACCACAGGTGTTCGTGAACGCGACACAGTCCCTCCCCGCAGCCGAATCTGACGGAACGTCAGAAGTCTGCCACGGCGTTCCGGAATTGGGCATCCCTTCCCCGAAGGGACCGTCTCCTGGTAGATGCAAGGGCCATGACACGACTCACCACCGTGGCACGCGGCCTCATCACGGCGTTCGCCGCCTTGCTGGCAGCGACCGCCTCCACCGCGACCGCCCAGGCCCAGACCGAGCCCAAGGCGCCGAAGGACTTCGTGGCGCTGAGAAGCGTGGACCCGACGATCATCCAGGAGATGCGCTACGTCACCCCGCACAACTTCGTCGGCGAGCGCATTGACGGCTACCTCCAGCCGACCTGCATCCTCACCCGCCCCGCCGCACAAGCTCTCCACAAGGCCCAGAGGAAGCTCCTGCGCCAGGGCTACACACTCAAGGTGTACGACTGCTACCGGCCGCAGCGCGCGGTGGACCACTTCGTCCGCTGGGCCGAGGACCTGGACGACGAGGCGATGAAGGGCGAGTTCTACCCGAACGTCGACAAGACCCGGCTGTTCGCCGACGGCTACATCGCCGAGAAGTCCGGCCACAGCCGCGGATCGACACTGGACATCACACTCGTGAGGCTGCCGGCGAAGCCGACCCGGCCGTACCACCCCGAAGAGCCCCTTGTGCCGTGCTTCGCACCCAAGGGCGAGCGGTTCCCCGACAACTCGATCGACATGGGGACCGGCTTCGACTGCTTCGACACCCTCTCGCACACCCTCGACCCACGCATCCAGGGCGAACAGCGCGCCAACCGGCTGCTGCTCAAGAACACCCTGGAAGGCCTCGGCTTCGTGAACCTGGCAGAGGAGTGGTGGCACTACACCTACAAGCCCGAGCCCTACCCGGACACCTACTTCGACTTCCCCGTGTCCAGGAAGTCGCTCACCGGCGCCCACTGAGCAGCCTGCCCGAGACGCCCTCTCCGTGATCGGCTACAGTCCGCCGCGTGTCCGAAACTCAGCACTCCAGTTCCAACTCCGCGCCGGACTCCCACTGTTCGAGCTGCGGCACGCCCTACGGAGAGGGCGTCTCCGGCTGGCCCCGCACCTGCCCGGTCTGCGGCGCCGTGGCCTACCGCAATCCACTCCCGGTCGCGGTGGCCCTCCAGCCCGTCTACGACACCAAGGGCACCGCCCTGGTCGTCATCACCCGAACCGTCGCTCCCGCGCGCGGGGGCACGGCCCTGCCCGGCGGCTACATCGACGACCGGGAGGACTGGCGGCAGGCCGTCGTACGCGAACTCAAGGAGGAAACCGGCATCGACGCGGCCGCCCGCGAGGTACGCCTCGTCGACGCCATGAGCTCGCCCGACGGGCACCTGCTGCTGTTCGGTCTCCTCCCGGAACGCCCGGTCGAAAGCCTGCCGCCCTCAGCGGCCACCGACGAGACGGAGGGCTGGCACCTCCTGCGCAGGGCGGACGAACTCGCCTTCCCCCTGCACACCGTGGCCGTACGGGCCTGGTTCGAGGGCCGGTACATCTGAGCTCAGCGTTCCCCGGCACCGCGGACGCGCACTGGTGAGGACGGCTCACTCCCGCCGTCCTCACCCTCCCGCTCGACGACCACCCGCGAGCCCGTCCACCGAGCGGTGTACCGCTCGATCTCCGGATCGTCCCAGCCCTCGCCCCCGTCCGGCACGACCAGCCCGCCCCCGGTCCGCCCGCGGGCGGGCGCCCACACCTCCAGTGCGAGCCCGCCGTCCTCCCCGAGTACGGGAAGAACGGCACCCGCGCGCGCGAACACGGGGATGCGCGACAGAGGGGCGTCTACGAGCACCTGCCCCGGCCCCTCGTACGCCTGCTCCGTCACCGTGTCGTACCAGCGTCCTCGCGGCAGCTGCACCGCACGCCGGTCCGCTCCAGGGTCCAGCACCGGCGCCACCAGCAGGCTGTCGCCCAGCATGAAGGCGTCCTCGCAGTCACGCAGCGTCCGGTCCTCCGGCGCAGCCCACCACAGGGGCCGCACATACGGCGCTCCGGTACGCCGCGCCAGATGCGCCAGCGTCATGAAGTAGGGCAGCAGCCGCTGGCGTTCGACGAGTGCCACGCGCGCGTGCTCCAGCACCTCGGGACCGAACTCCCAGGGCTCCCTGCGCCCCGCCCGCAGACTCGCGTGCGTACGGAACAGCGGCAGATACGCGCCCAGCTGGAACCACCGCAGATACAGCTCGGGCGAAGGATCCCCGTCGAAGCCTCCGATGTCCGGCCCCGAGTACGGAACGCCGCACAGCCCGAGCCCCATCACCAGCGCCAAGGACGCCCGCAGTCCCGGCCACCCGGTGGCCACGTCCCCCGACCACGTGCCCCCATAGCGCTGCATGCCGGCCCACCCGGAGCGGGAGAACAGGAACGGCCGCTCCTGGGGCGCGAGTTTCCGCAGTCCCTCGAAGCCCGCCCTGGCCATGCACAGCGCGTACACGTTGTGCGCCTCACGATGGTCACCGCCCCGCCCCTCCAGGGAGTGCCGCGCCGAACGCGGCAGCGTCGACTCCCCGAACGCGGTGAACGACGTGGGCTCGTTCATGTCGTGCCAGAAACCCGAGAACCCCTGCGCGAGCCGCTCCTCGTAGAGGCCGCCCCACCACTCACGCACACGCGCGTGCGTGAAGTCGGGAAACACCGTCTCCCCGGGCCACACGACTCCCTGCACGACCTGCCCCGACGCGTCCCGCACGAACGCGTCCTCGGCCGTCCCGCCGTCGTACACGGCATTGCCGGGCAGAGCCTTTACGGCCGGGTCCACGATCGACACCAGCCGGATGCCGTCCCGCCGGAGTTCCTCGGCCAGAACGGGCAGCTTCGGGAAGCGGTCCTGGTCGACGGTGAACACCTGATGCGCGACGAGGTGATCGATGTCCAGGTGCACGGCGTCGAGCGGCAGACCGTGCTCCACGTAGCCCGCGAGGATCCGTCGCACCTCCTGCTCGCTGCCGAACCCCCACCGCGCGTGCTGGTGGCCGAGCGCCCATGCGGGCGGCAGCGCGGGCGCCCCGGTGAGCGAGGCCCAGGCGAGCAGCACGCGCGCGGGGGTACCCACCATCACCCAGCAGCGCAGCGGACCGCCGTCCATCTGCAGCTCGCTCGTCCCGCCGCGGTCGTGCCCGGAACCCGCGCCCTCCTCGCCCTCGCGCAGCGTCACCGTGCCGTCCCACGAGCTGTCGTGGAACGCCAGATGCGTACCGCCGTCGGACACGACCAGTTGCACCGGCATCGTGATGTACAGCGGGTCGTCGCCCGGCGCGAAGGCGTGGCCGGGGTCGGTGTTCCACAGCCGGTACGTCCCGTCCGGCAGGCGCGGACCCGCGGCACGTCCACCCAGGCCGAAGAAGCGCGCGTCGGCGGCCACCTCCGACCGCTGCGACCACCGTGCCGGGCCGCCACCGACCGGCTCCCACCACCGCGGCGGCAGATCACGCCGCAGGGTCACGCCACCGGGCGTAAGCACCTCCACGGCGCCGTGCCGCGAGACGACGACCGTCACCCGCTCGGCCACCACCCGCCAGCCGCCGTCCTTGTCCGGCTCCAGCACCGCACGGGGATCGGGCTCCGGACAGCGGCCCGCCAGCGCGTACGACGGCTCGGGCTCCGCCCCGTCCCAGCCCCAGAAGACGGCCCCGTTCACGGCGACGAGAATCCGCAGCTCCGACCGGCTGAACCGGATGACACCGCCCCCCGGCCCCGGCTCCACCTCCTGGACGGGCCCAGGCACGCGCGCACGCTCCGCCCCGCGCGACGGCAGCCCGGTGGCGTCGGCCCGCTGCCTGCGCCACGCTGCTCGTACGGTACGCACACCCTGCGCCGCCCCCACCGAACCCACCGCTTTCACCGAACGCACCAGGTCACGACCGTTCATGCTGCTCACCCTGTCATTGACCGCGCCACACGCGCGTGGCGTTCAACTGCCGTTCACCCGTGTCAGGACCACATCTTCACGAGGCGGACTATGTGGGACGCACCCTGGTGCCGAAGTCGATCACATGGCATTGTCCGTGCCAGCCGCGTCACGCGCACACCCCAGCCCGTGCGCGGAGGACGCACACGACGCGCACAGTCCGGGAGCCGACCATGTCGACCGCTAGTCCCCAGCCGCTCTGGCAGCCAGACCCCGAGCGCATCGACCGGGCACGGATCACCAGTTTCCAGGCCTGGGCCGCCGAGCACCACGGCGCCCCCGCCGAGGGCGGCTACGCGGCTCTCCAGCGCTGGTCCGTCGACGACCTGGACGCCTTCTGGAAAGCCGTCGCCGAGTGGTTCGACGTCCGTTTCTCGACCCCGTACTCGCGCGTGCTCGCAGACCGGGCGATGCCGGGCGCCCAGTGGTTCCCCGGGGCGACCCTCAACTACGCCGAACACGCCCTGCGCGCGGCCGACACCCGCGCGGACGAACCGGCCCTCCTGTACGTCGACGAGACGCACGAACCACGCCCTGTCACCTGGGCCGAGCTACGCCGCCAGGTCGGCTCCCTGGCCGCCGAGCTGCGCGCCCTCGGGGTACGCCCCGGAGACCGCGTCAGCGGCTACCTCCCCAACGTCCCCCAGGCCGTGGTCGCGCTCCTCGCCACAGCCGCCGTGGGCGGCGTCTGGACCTCCTGCGCGCCCGACTTCGGCGCCCGCAGCGTCCTCGACCGCTTCCAGCAGGTCGAACCCGTCGTGCTGTTCACGGTCGACGGCTACCGCTACGGCGGCAAAGAGCACGACCGACGCGACACCGTCGCCGAACTGCGCCGCGAACTGCCCACCCTGCGCGCCGTCATCCACATCCCCCTCCTCGGCACCGAGGTACCCGAAGGGGCCCTCGACTGGTCGGCCCTCACCTCCGCGGACACGAACCCCGTCTTCGAGCAGGTGCCCTTCGACCACCCCCTGTGGGTGCTCTACTCCTCCGGCACGACCGGCCTGCCCAAGGCCATCGTCCAGTCCCAGGGCGGCATCCTGGTCGAGCACCTCAAGCAACTCGGCCTGCACTGCGACCTGGGTCCCGAGGACCGCTTCTTCTGGTACACGTCGACCGGCTGGATGATGTGGAACTTCCTCGTCTCCGGCCTGCTCACCGGCACCACGATCGTCCTCTACGACGGCAGCCCCGGCTACCCGGACACCGGCGCCCAGTGGCGGATCGCCGAACGCACGCGGGCCACCCTCTACGGCACCTCGGCCGCCTACGTCATGGCCTGCCGCAAGGCCGGCGTGCACCCGTCCCGCGACTTCGACCTCTCCACCGTCCAGTGCGTCGCCACCACGGGCTCGCCGCTGCCGCCCGACGGCTTCCGCTGGCTCCACGACGAGGTCCGCGACGACCTGTGGATCGCCTCCGTCAGCGGCGGTACGGACGTGTGCTCCTGCTTCGCCGGAGCCGTACCGACCCTGCCGGTCCACGTCGGCGAGCTCCAGGCCCCCTGCCTCGGCACCGACCTGCAGGCCTGGGACCCGAGCGGCAGCCCCCTCGTCGACGAGGTCGGCGAACTCGTGGTCACCAACCCCATGCCGTCGATGCCCATCCACTTCTGGAACGACCCCGACGGCAGCCGCTACCACGACAGCTACTTCGACACCTACCCCGGCGTATGGCGGCACGGCGACTGGATCACCGTTACCTCCCACGGATCCGTCGTCATCCACGGCCGCTCCGACTCCACGCTCAACCGCCAGGGCGTACGGATGGGATCCGCCGACATCTACGAAGCGGTGGAGCGCCTCCCCGAAATCAGGGAGTCCCTCGTCATCGGCATCGAGCAGCCCGACGGCGGCTACTGGATGCCCCTGTTCGTGCACCTGGCCCCCGGAGCAGCCCTCGACGAGGACCTGCTGAAGCGCATCAAGCAGACCATCCGCGAACAACTCTCGCCGCGCCACGTCCCCGACGAGATCATCGAGGTACCCGGCGTCCCGCACACTCTCACCGGCAAGCGCATCGAGGTCCCGGTCAAACGCCTCCTCCAAGGCACTCCACTGGAGAAGGCGGTCAACCCGGGCTCCATCGACAACCTCGACCTTCTGACCTTCTATGAGGACCTCGCCCGCAAACGCGCCTGACCGAGGTCGTCCACGCCACGTCGAGCTACTCCCCGTCACCACGGCCGCTGACGGAGAGTGTGGCTGAAGCGTGTTGACCTGCGACTTTAGCGGCCGCCCGCCTTCGCCACCCCCGTTGTCAGTGCCGTCGATTACTGTGAGTGAGCATTGATCGACTGTGCACAGGGGGAAAGACAATGGCGCACACCGACAGCCGGACCATGCGACGCGTCCTGCGCCGCGAAATCGCCGGCACCATCGGCCTGCTGACCGACGAGCACGACTTCCGAGCCATGCGCTGCTACCGCAGCTTCACCTTCGACGACCACGCGACCTACCTCAAACAGGTCGAGGCCCTCCTCAGGACACGGAACCTGCAGGGCAGTCACACCACGGTGGCCCTCTTCGACCCCGAGGAGTACGCCGAGTTCTGCACGCGGAAGAGCCTGGACCCCGACAACCCGTCGAGCCGCACACGCTTCACGTCCCAACTCGCGGTGACAGGCCCGACTCTCCCGTACGACGGTCAGCCTCTGGCCGACCTCCTGGCGGCCCTCGTCGACGAGGGCGTGCGGCAGGCCACCTGGGAGTACGCGACCACACTCCTCGCTCGCCTGGGCGCCTGCACGTCCTGCGGAGAGGACCTCGGACGCACCGCCTTCGCCCGAGCCTCGGACCTCCTCGTCCGCATCCTCGACACAGCCCCACCCGGCGACCGGCACCTCGTCTGCAGCGTCACCGGACCGCCCGAAACCCTCATCGCCGCACTCCATGCCGCCGACACGAACGGCACCTTGACGCTGGACGAGACCGAAGCCCTCGAGTTCACCACAGTCCTGGCCCTCGGCCTGGCCACCGAAAGCCCCGGTGGACTCGTCATCCGCGCCAGCGCCCCAGACAGGCCCGACCGCGTCTACGGCTGGCGCCTGCGCGCCTACGGACTCGACCCCCTCACTGCGGGAGAGGTCTTCGACGCCTACTGCACCGACGTCGAGTCCGGCGATCTCATCTCCCCGGAATCCAACGTCGACTACTGCGAGCCGCCCGAGCTCGGGGAGGAGAAACCCCACCGGGGACACAACCACTGAAACGCGGGAGGGGCGCCCCACGTGAGTGGAGCGCCCCTCCTGGACAGTCATAGGTCGACCAAGGCCGGCCTACTCGCCCGACAGCACCGCCTGCGCCGCGCTGCGCGCGTCCTCGGCACTGTCCGACGCACGGGCCGCCGCAGCTGCCCGCTCGCACTGCGCCAGCGTGTACTTCGCCAGCGTCGCGCGGACGTAGGGAATCGACGCCGCGCCCATCGAAAGAGAGGTGACGCCCAGACCAGCCAGGACACAAGCGAGCAGCGGGTCGGACGCGGCCTCACCGCAGACGCCACAGCTCTTGCCCTCGGCCTTCGCCGACTCGGCGGACAGTGCCACCAGGTCGAGCAGCGCGGGCTGCCACGGGTCCTGCAGACGGGAGACCGCACCCACCTGACGGTCGGCGGCGAAGGTGTACTGCGCCAGGTCGTTCGTCCCCAGCGACAGGAACTCGACCTCCTGCAGGATCGAGCGGGCCCGCAGCGCGGCCGACGGGATCTCCACCATCGCGCCGAACTTCGCCCGCAGCCCAGCCTCACGGCACGCGTCAGCGAAGGCCCGGGCATCCGTGCGGTCCGCCACCATCGGGGCCATGACCTCGAGATAGACCGGCAGCCCTTCCACGGCCTTCGCGAGCGCGGTCAGCTGCGTGCGCAGGACCTCCGGGTGGTCGAGCAGCGTCCGCAGGCCCCGCACACCGAGCGCCGGGTTCGGCTCGTCGGCCGGAGTCAGGAAATCGAGCGGCTTGTCCGCGCCCGCGTCCAGAACCCGCACCACGACACGCCCCTCGGGGAACGCCTCGAGCACCTGCCGGTACGCCGCGACCTGCTTCTCCTCGGAAGGCGCCTGCTTGCTGTCGTCCAGGAAGAGGAACTCGGTACGGAAGAGACCGACGCCCTCGGCACCGGCATCGACGGCGGCCTCCACATCCGCAGGACCACCGATGTTCGCGAGCAGCGGCACCTTGTGACCGTCCGCCGTGGCACCGGGCCCGGTCGAGGCCGCCAGCGCGGCCCTGCGCGCGGCGGCCGCGGCCTCGAGCTCAGCCTTCTTGTCCGCACTCGGGTCCACGAAGATCTCACCCGTGCTGCCGTCGACGGCGATCATCGTGCCTTCGGCGAGCTCGCCGGCACCGGGCAGCGCCACCACGGCCGGCACTCCGAGCGCCCGCGCCAGAATCGCGCTGTGGCTGGTCGGACCGCCCTCCTCGGTGACGAAACCGAGCACCAGAGTCGGGTCCAGCAGCGCGGTGTCGGCAGGCGCGAGGTCACGCGCGACAAGGACGTAGGGCTCGTCGCTGTCGGGAACTCCCGGCATCGGCACGCCCAGCAGACGGGCGACGATACGATTCCGCACGTCGTCGAGGTCGGCCACGCGGCCGGCGAGGTACTCACCGGCACCCGCCAGCAGCTCGCGATACGCGGCGAAGGCGTCGTACACCCCGCGCTCGGCCGTGCTGCCGACGGCGATCCGCCGTTCCACGTCGGCCATCAGCTCGGGGTCCTGGGCCATCATGGCCTGCGCCTCGAGCACCGCCTGGGCTTCGCCGCCCGCCAGATTGCCGCGCGCCATCAGGTCGGCCGCCACAGCCTCCACGGCCTTGCGGGCGCGCCCCTGTTCACGCTCCGCCTCGTCCGCCGGGATCTGCTTCGCAGGCGGCTCGAGCACCGCCGTTCCCATATGCCGAACCTCGCCGATCGCCACACCGTGGCTCACGCCGACGCCTCGCAGCGTTGTCTCCATCTCACCCGTCTCCGATAGTGCGGCGGCTCCCGCCGCCGTGTTGGTTGTCCTACTCGCCGTCATACGACGGCACTGGCGTCACTTCCAGAGGAAGAGACTGTCGCCGGCCTTCACATCGCCGTCGATACGAAGATCGGAGAGGGCTTCTGCCGTGGCCTCCAGCGCCACGATCGGGCAGATCGCGGACTTGCCGGCGGCCTCGACGGCAGCCGGGTTCCAGCGCACGATGCCCTGACCGCGCCTGACGGTGTCGCCCTTGTTCACCAGCAGCTCGAAACCCTCGCCGTTGAGCTGCACGGTGTCGATACCGAGGTGCGTGAGCACGCCGTGTCCGCTCTCGTCGACGACGACGAACGCGTGCGGGTGCAGGGAGACGATGACGCCGTCCACGGGTGAGACGGCCTCGGAAGGCTCAGGTACAGGGTCGATCGCTGTGCCCGGGCCGACCATGGCCCCGGAGAAGACGGGATCCGGCACGGCTGCCAGTCCGATGGCGCGTCCTGCAAGCGGGGACGTCACGGTGGTCATGGGAAGCCTCCCAGGGATGGAGATCGTTATGGGCCGTCCCTGTCGGTACCGGGCGGCACACTGTTCAGCAGGGTATGTCACCTGAAGTGCCGGTTCCGCGCGGGCACTCCGGAGTGGTCTAGACCATACCGCAAATGGATTTGCACGCACTCTGCGGCCGCGTGTACAGTCGTACTCCTGCCTGGGGCTGAGCGACACGACATCGTGTCTGTGCCTGGCAGCACCCAAACTTGTCAGATCCTATCTCGGGGTCACCTTCTGCATGCCTGCAGGACGGTGGTCAGGGAGTCGGAAAAACACTGATAGAGTTTGGAACACCGAAGGGAAGCGCCCGGAGGAAAGCCCGAGAGGGTGAGTACAAAGGAAGCGACCGTTCCTTGAGAACTCAACAGCGTGCCAAAAGTCAACGCC
>NZ_JBVIWP010000014.1:0-191442 GCF_055594445.1 Streptomyces sp. NPDC040589
TTACATTCCGAACCCGGAAGCTAAGCCTTTCAGCGCCGATGGTACTGCAGGGGGGACCCTGTGGGAGAGTAGGACGCCGCCGAACAATCATTGAATGGGTTGGTCCCGTAACTTCGGTTACGGGACCAACCCTTTTTTGTTCCGCGTCACTTGAAGTTCACGTTGCACGCCCAGCATCCAAAGCATGGGTACTGCTGCAATGCTCAGGGCCGCCGGAGTCGGACTCGGTGACGAGGTCGTCGTGCCGGCCTTCGGGAACGTCGAGGTCGCCGAGGCCGTTGCCATGGCCGGGGCGATGCCGGTGTTCGCCGACATAGATCCTGTCACCTACTGTCTCGACGCCGTCGCTGTGGAAGCGGCGGTAACTCCGCGCACCGCGGCCGTGGTTGTCGTGCACCGCTTCGGGCGGCTCGCCGACATCGCGCGGTTGCACACGTTGGGAGCGCGGCACGGACTGCTCGTGCTGGAGCAGGGAGAGTCCGAGGCGCCGTACGACGAGATAGCTCAGCGCAGGGAGCGCGCGGGCTACCTCGACGCGAAGCTGAGGGGAGTGCGGACGCCGGAAGACGGTGACGGGCACACCTACCAGCAGTACGTCGTGCGGGTTCCGGGCAACGGGCGACCGGACCGGGACGCCTTCGCGCGCGCTGTGCGTGCCAAGGGAGTTGAATGCCGGGTGCCGGTGAAGACCCCGGTGCATCGGCTGCCCGAATTCCGGCGGTGTGTTTCCCTCCCGGAGACGGAGCGAGCTGCTGACGAGACGCTCGCGCTGCCGGTTGACGCGACGCTGACCAAGCGGGACATGCAGCGGATCGTGTCCGCCTGCAACGCCCTCGGAGGGCTGCTGCAGCCCGCGTTCTGACGTGGTTGGGAGCACGGGTCTGTTCGGGGTATGATCTATTCCGTTGCCGCGCGGGAAACCGCAACGCGACAGGCCCCTATAGCTCAGTCGGTAGAGCGTCTCCATGGTAAGGAGAAGGTCAGCGGTTCGATTCCGCTTGGGGGCTCCAGCAGAAAAGGCCCCACCCTCACGGGTGGGGCCTTTCGCATGTCCTAGGCCTTTGCCCTAGTCCTTGTGGAGGCCTGGGACGCGCATGGCCAGGATCGCCATGTCGTCGGACGGCGCGTCCGACGCGAAGCGTTCCACCGCCCGCATGATGCGGGCCGCGACCGCTCCGGCTGTCAGGCCCGTGCAGGTCGTGAGGACGTCGGCGAGGCCATCGTCGCCCAGCATGCGGGCGCCTTCGCGGCGTTCGGTGACGCCGTCCGTGACGCACAGGAGGACGTCGCCCGGGTCGAGGGTGACCGTCTGCTCGTAGAGCTCCAGGTCCTCGATGACGCCGAGGAGCGGCTGAGGTTCGGCCGCCGGTTCGACCGAGCCGTCCTGGCGCAGGCGCAGCGGGAGCGGGTGGCCGGCGCAGACGACCTTCAGTTCCGCGCTGCCGTCCTCCTGGGGTCGCATCTCGCCGTAGAGGAGGGTGAGGAAGCGGCTGCGGGCGCCCTCGTCGAGGATCGCGGAGTTGAGGCGTTCCAGGACCGCCGGGCCGCTGAGGCCCTCGCGGGCCAGGAGGCGCAGGGCGTGGCGGGCCAGGCCGGTGACCGCGGCGGCGTTCGGTCCCGTACCGCAGACGTCTCCGATGGCGAAGCCGTAGGCGCCGTCGCTGATGGGGAAGACGTCGTAGAAGTCGCCGCCGACCTCGTTGCCCTCGCCGGCGGCGCGGTAGATGACCTCGACCTCGACGCCCGCGATCACGGGGAGCTCCGGGGGCAGGAGGCTGCGCTGGAGGGCCTGGCTGATCGCCGTGCGCTCCGAGTAGAGGCGGGCGTTGTCGAGGGCCAGGGCGGCTCGGCGAGAGAGGTCCTCGGCGAGTTCGAGGATCTCCTGGCGGAAGTGTTCGTCGGTCGGCTTGCCGAGGGTCAGCATGCCGATGACGCGGTTGCGGGCGACCAGGGGGAGGACGACCGTCTCGCCGCCCACGGCCGAGGCTGTGGCGAGGGTCGGGCCGATGCCGGGCGTGACCTGGCGGGTCGGGCCGCCGCTGAGGCCGAGGCTGCGCATGGAACTGCGCAGGGCCGCCTGGTGGGCCACTTCGCCGGGGGCCGTCCAGACGCGGGCGCCGGGGGTGGGGACCGGGTCCGGCGGGGGGACCTTCGACAGCAGGGACTTGATGCCGTCGATGAGTTCCTCGTCCTCGTGCAGGACGTACGACAGGTACGGCTCCGAAGCCTGGTGGGCGATCGTGTAGACGGCACACCAGGTGGCAAGGGTGGGGACCGTCATCTGGGCCATCAAGGCCAGGGTCTGGTCGCGGTCCAGGGTGCCGGCGAGCAGGTCGGAGGCCTCGACCAGGAAATTCAGGGAGCCGCGGCGCAGGCGTTCCAGTTCGCCGAGGCGGGCCGATTCGACGGCGAGTGCGATGCGGTCGGCGGCGAACTGGAGGCGCAGCGCCTCCTCGTTGGAGTATCTGCCGGGGGCTTCGGCGGCGACGCCGAGGGAGCCGGTGAGGCGGCCCTCGACCTTCAGCGGGACCGTGACGATCGAGCGCATGCCCGTGCCGTTCAGCAACGGCACCGCGCCGGGGACCGCCGTCAGGTCGTCGTGGACGGCCGGCATGCGGGCCGAACCGTAGCGGCCGGGGCCCGCCTCGACGGGGACGCGGGCGAAGCGCTGGCGTGCCGAGGGCAGGCCTGTGGAGGCACGGACCTCCAGCTCCGTCTCGTCGTCGGTGGCCAGCAAGAGGAACGCCGAGTCGCCGTCGAGCATGTCGCGGGCGCGCTCCACCGTGCGCTGGAGGAGGCCGTCGAGGTCGTCCGGGGCGGGGTAGCCGATGAACACCTCGAAGGGGTCGGTGCCCTGGCCCTCGGAGGTGGTCGAGGTGTCGGAGGCGGGGACGCGCAGGGGCGTCTGAAGAACGGCCCGTTCGTGGTCCCGTACGAGGAGGCACACAGTTGACGGTTCGCCGCCGGTGTCGCGGACGCGCAGGTGGGAGGCGTAGACGGGGGTGACGCGGCCGCTGGCGGCGCGGATGCCGTAACTGCCCTCCCAGCGGGAGAGCTGGAGTGCCTCGGCGATGCCGGTGCTGGTGCCCGGGGTGTGCGGCCAGGCCGCGAGGTCGGTCAGGGGCTTGCCGGTGACCTGCTCGGCCGGGTAGCCGAAGAGTTCCTCGGCGTCCTCGCTCCAGGCGGTGATGTGGCCGGTGCGGTCGATCTGGATGACGGCCACGCGGACCCGGCCGTCGGCGAGGGGGAGGAGGTCGGCGGGGAGGGCAGGTCCGGCCGCTCGGGTGCCCACCGCGCGTGCGGGCAGATCGAGTTGGAACCAGACGGTTTTGTGCGTGGGGGTGTACTCGACGCCCCAGCGGCCGGCGAGGGCCGCGCAGAGCTGGAGGCCGCGGCCGCCTTCGCGGTCGGGGCTGCCCATGTTGACGGCCGCGCCCTGGAGCGGGATCTCGCGCTCGGGATACCGGTCGGCCACCTCGATGCGCACGCCCTCGTCGCTGCGCAGGCACAGCAGGTCGGCGGAGGTGCCGGCGTGGACCACGGCGTTGGTCACCAGTTCGCTCGTGAGAACCACGGCGTCGTCGACGATGTCGGCGAAGCCCCAGCCCTGGAGGGTGTCGCGGACGAAGGAGCGGGCGCTCGCGACAGATCGCCCGACGGGCTCGAAACTGGCGGCCGCGCGCGCGGTGATCACAGAACTCCTTGACCGGTTCTCGACGTGCTGGGCTGCGTGACCGACCGGCTCGCGCCGCTGTTGCGGCAGGCTGCCCGTCGGCCGGGGGTCCGGGGGCTGTCCCCCCGGGATCAGTCCGGTGGTCATGTGTGCGGCCGCCCCTCCGATGCCCGCTCGTCTTCGTGCCACCGCCCAGGCCGGACGGACCGGCGCGGCTGGACAGCCGGATGCAAGGTTACTTACCTTCGCGGTCCATTCGGGTGCCGGTCTGCAGTGTTTCCGTCCGGAGGGTGTGCGGACGATGTGCGAAGCTGCCGAACTGTTATGGCCTGGTTCGGCCAGGGTGAAACACTGGGCAAGCTTCCTGTGAAGGTCCGGGCAGGCTGAGTGCCCAAGGCGTGCGGCGGGCAGCAGCCCTCTGGCGAGAGCCTGATATGCAGGGCAGAGAATACGCAGTAGTAACTGGTACGCCGAGCGCGGTACCCGAGCACAGCAGTGACGGTCGACCCCTGCGGGAGGGACACAGTGGAGTCTGGCGCAGCGACGCGTGGCACGAAGACGCGCGCGAAAGGCGGACAGTCCCCGAGCAACCAGGGCAAAACACGCAATGGCACCACCGAGGTGGACACGGCAGCCCTGAACCGTCTGATGGCGGCCCTGGTGTCGATGCGGGACGGAAACTTCCGCAAGCGGCTCACGGTGTCCGGGGACGGCGTGATGGCCGAGATCGCGGCCGTTTTCAACGAAGTGGCCGACCGCAATCTGCATCTGACGGGCGAGCTGGCCCGGGTGCGGCGGATGGTGGGCCGTGAGGGCAAGCTCACCGAGCGGCTGGAGACCGGGGCCTGCGAAGGCTCGTGGTCCACGGCGATCGACAACTCGAACGCCCTGGTGGACGACCTGGTGCGGCCGGTTTCCGAGGTCAGCCGGGTGCTGTCCGCGGTGGCCGAGGGCGATCTGTCACCGCGGATGGAGTTGCGGACGCAGGCCCCGGACGGGAACGGGCATCCGCTGCGCGGAGAGTTCCTGAAGGTCGGACGGACGGTCAACAACCTGGTCGACCAGCTGTCGACGTTCACCGACGAGGTCACGCGTGTGGCCAGTGAGGTGGGCACCGAGGGCAAGCTGGGCGGGCAGGCGCGCGTACGTGGCATGTCGGGCTCGTGGCGGGATCTCACGGACTCCGTCAACACGATGGCGTACCGGCTGACGGCCCAGGTGAGGGACATCGCGCTGGTGACGACGGCGGTCGCCAAGGGTGATCTGTCGCGGAAGGTCACTGTTCAGGTGGCCGGCGAGATGCTGGAGCTGAAGAACACCGTCAACACGATGGTGGACCAGCTGTCGGCGTTCTCCTCCGAGGTGACCCGGGTGGCCCGAGAGGTGGGCACCGAGGGCGCGCTGGGCGGGCAGGCGCAGGTGCCCGGTGTGGACGGTGTGTGGAAGGAGCTCACCGACTCCGTGAACACCATGGCCGGGAACCTCACGGCCCAGGTGCGCGGCATCGCGGAGGTGACGACGGCGGTCGCCAACGGTGACCTGTCGCGGAAGGTGACCGTGCAGGCGCGGGGCGAGGTCGCGCAGCTCGCCGAGACGATCAACCAGATGACCGAGACGCTGCGGATCTTCGCGGACGAGGTCACGCGTGTGGCCAACGAGGTGGGGGCCGAGGGGCGGCTCGGTGGTCAGGCGAACGTGCCGGGTGCGGCGGGGACGTGGAAGGACCTCACCGATTCGGTGAACACGGTCTTCCGGAATCTGACCACTCAGGTGCGGGACATCGCCGCCGTGACGACGGCCGTGGCCAACGGTGATCTGTCGCAGAAGGTCACCGTGGACGTGGCCGGCGAGATGCTGGAGTTGAAGAACACCGTCAACACGATGGTCGACCAGCTGTCCGCCTTCGGTGCAGAAGTGACCCGTGTGGCACGTGAAATCGGTGTCGAGGGTGAGCTGGGCGGTCAGGCGCAGGTGCCGGGTGTGGCCGGGACGTGGAAGGACCTGACGGACTCCGTCAACACGGCGTTCCGGAACCTCACCGGACAGGTGCGGAACATCGCGCAGGTGACGACGGCGGTGGCCAACGGTGACCTCTCGCAGAAGGTCACGGTCGACGTCTCCGGCGAGATGCTCAAGATGAAGAACACCGTGAACACGATGGTGGACCAGCTGTCGAGCTTCGCCGACCAGGTGACCCGGATGGCCCGGGACGTGGGCACGGAGGGCCGTCTCGGCGGTCAGGCCCGGGTGGACGGCGTGTCCGGTACGTGGAAGGAGCTCACCGACTCCGTCAACTCCATGGCCGGGAACCTCACCTCCCAGGTGCGCAACATCGCGCAGGTGACGACGGCCGTGGCCCGGGGCGACCTGTCCCAGAAGATCGACGTCGACGCGCGCGGGGAGATCCTCGAGCTGAAGAACACCATCAACACGATGGTCGACCAGCTCTCGGCCTTCGCCGACCAGGTGACCCGGGTCGCCCGTGAGGTGGGTACGGACGGCCGGCTGGGCGGTCAGGCGCAGGTGCCCGGGGTAGCCGGTGTGTGGCGTGACCTGACGGACTCCGTGAACGGCATGGCCGGCAACCTCACCGCGCAGGTACGCAACATCGCGCAGGTCGCGACCGCGGTGGCCCGGGGTGATCTGTCGCAGAAGATCGACGTGGACGCGCGCGGGGAGATCCTGGAGCTGAAGAACACCCTCAACACGATGGTGGATCAGCTGTCGTCGTTCGCCCAGGAGGTCACGCGTGTGGCCCGTGAGGTGGGAACGGAGGGCATCCTGGGCGGCCAGGCCGAGGTACAGGGTGTCTCCGGCACCTGGAAGGACCTCACCCAGTCCGTGAACGGCATGGCGAACAACCTGACCATCCAGGTGCGCAACATCGCCGAGGTCACGACCGCGGTGGCCCGGGGCGATCTGTCGAAGAAGATCACCGTCGACGCCAAGGGCGAGATCCTCGAGCTTGTCACGACCGTCAACACGATGGTGGACCAGCTGTCCTCCTTCGCCGAGCAGGTGACCCGGGTGGCCCGTGAGGTGGGCACCGAGGGCATCCTGGGCGGACAGGCGCACGTGCCGGGTGTCACGGGCATCTGGAAGGACCTGAGCGACAACGTCAACCTGATGGCCAAGAACCTCACCACGCAGGTGCGGAACATCTCCCAGGTCTCGGCGGCGGTCGCCAACGGTGACCTGACGCGCCAGGTCACCATCGAGGCGCGCGGTGAGGTCGCGCAGCTCGCCGACACCATCAACACGATGGTGAAGACGCTGAGTTCGTTCGCGGAGCAGGTCACCAAGGTGGCCCGTGAGGTGGGTACGGACGGCATCCTCGGCGGGCAGGCGCATGTGCCGGGTGTGGCCGGTACGTGGAAGGACCTGACCGAGTCCGTGAACGGCATGGCCTCCAACCTGACCGGCCAGGTGCGCAACATCGCCATGGTGACCACGGCCATCGCCAAGGGTGACCTGACGAAGAAGATCGACATCGACGCGCGCGGCGAGATCCTGGAGCTGAAGACGACCATCAACACGATGGTCGACCAGCTGTCCTCCTTCGCCGAGGAGGTCACCCGGGTCGCCCGCGAGGTGGGCACGGAAGGGCAGCTCGGCGGGCAGGCACGCGTGCGTGACGTCGACGGGACGTGGCGCGACCTGACCGAGTCCGTGAACGAGATGGCGGGGAACCTGACCCGGCAGGTGCGTGCCATCGCGCGCGTGGCGACCGCGGTGACCCGTGGCGACCTGAATCTGAAGATCGACGTGGACGCGTCCGGGGAGATCCAGGAGCTCCAGGACTACATCAACAAGATGATCGCCAACCTGCGTGACACCACGATCGCCAACAAGGAGCAGGACTGGCTCAAGGGCAACCTGGCCCGGATCTCCGCACTGATGCAGGGCCGCCGCGACCTGGAGGACGTGGCCTCGCTGATCATGAGCGAGCTGACGCCGGTGGTGTCCGCGCAGCACGGCGCGTTCTTCCTGGCGATGCCGCTCGTCGACGGCGAGGACAAGAACGCCGCGGGCGACGACCAGTACGAGCTGCGCATGCTCGGCTCGTACGGCTACTCGATGGGCTCCATGCCGACATCGTTCCAGCCGGGTGAGGCGCTGGTCGGGACGGCCGCCGAGGAGAAGCGCACGATCCTGGTGGAGAACGCGCCGAGCGGCTATCTGAAGATCTCCTCGGGGCTCGGCGAGGCGCCGCCCGCGCAGGTGATCGTGCTGCCGGTCCTGTTCGAGGGCAGCGTGCTCGGTGTCATCGAGTTGGCCTCCTTCACTCCCTTTACGCAGATCCAGAAGGATTTCCTCAACCAGATCGCCGAGATGATCGCGACGAGCGTCAACACCATCTCCGTCAACACCAAGACCGAGCTGCTGCTGGCGCAGTCGCAGGAGCTGACCGAGCAACTGCGCGAGCGGTCGGCGGAGTTGGAGCAGCGGCAGAAGGCCCTCCAGGCGTCCAACGCGGAACTGGAGGAGAAGGCCGAGCTGCTGGCCCAGCAGAACCGCGACATCGAGGTGAAGAACACCGAGATCGAGGAGGCGCGGCAGGTCCTGGAGGAGCGCGCCGAGCAGCTCGCCGTGTCGATGCGCTACAAGAGCGAGTTCCTGGCGAACATGTCGCACGAACTGCGTACGCCGCTCAACTCGCTGCTGATCCTGGCCAAGCTGCTCGCCGACAACGCCGAGGGGAACCTCTCCCCGAAGCAGGTCGAGTTCGCCGAGACCATCCACGGGGCCGGGTCCGACCTGCTCCAGCTCATCAACGACATCCTCGACCTGTCGAAGGTCGAGGCGGGCAAGATGGACGTCTCCCCGACGCGTATCGCGCTCGTGCAGCTCGTGGACTACGTGGAGGCCACGTTCCGCCCGCTGACCGCGGAGAAGGGCCTGGACCTGTCCGTACGGGTGTCGCCGGAGCTGCCCGCCACGCTGCACACCGACGAGCAGCGGCTGCTGCAGGTGCTGCGCAACCTGCTGTCGAACGCGGTGAAGTTCACCGACTCGGGGTCGGTGGAGCTGGTCATCAGGCCGGCGCGGGACGACGTGCCGCAGCGGATCCGGGAGCAGCTGCTGGAGACCGGGTCGCTGACCGACGCGGATGCCGAGCTGATCGCGTTCTCCGTGACGGACACCGGGATCGGTATCGCCTCCAGCAAGATGCGGGTGATCTTCGAGGCGTTCAAGCAGGCCGACGGCACGACCAGCCGCAAGTACGGCGGTACGGGCCTCGGGCTGTCCATCTCGCGGGAGATCGCCCAGCTGCTAGGCGGTGAGATTTACGCGCAGAGCGAGACGGGCCGTGGCTCGACGTTCACGCTGTACCTGCCGCTGCACCCCAGCGAACTGCCGCCGCAGGGCTACCAGCAGCAGCTGCCCGCCCTGGAGGCCGGTGACCTGGTGTCGTCGTCCGACCTGTCGGAGCTGTCCGAGGTGGAGGTCGACACTCCGGCGGAGGTGAAGTCGTACCGCGACACGCAGAACGGACCGGCGGCCCTGTTCCGGCGGCGCCGCAGGATGCCCGAGCTGGAGGCGCGCCCCGCGCCTCCGGAGCAGTGGACGCCCTCCGAACAGCAGACGGCGCCCAAGCCGCACCGCGGTATCCGGTTCGGCGGCCAGAAGGTCCTGATCGTCGACGACGACATCCGCAATGTCTTCGCCCTGACCAGTGTCCTGGAGCAGCACGGCCTGTCCGTGCTGTACGCCGAGAACGGCCGTGAGGGCATCGAGGTGCTGGAGCAGCACGACGACGTGGCGGTCGTCCTGATGGACATCATGATGCCCGAGATGGACGGGTACGCGACGACCACGGCGATCCGCAGGATGCCCCAGTTCGCCGGACTGCCGATCATCGCGCTGACCGCGAAGGCCATGAAGGGCGACCGGGAGAAGGCGATCGAGTCGGGCGCTTCCGACTACGTCACGAAGCCGGTCGACCCCGATCATCTGCTCGCGGTGATGGATCAGTGGATGCGAGGGGAATGAGGGGAACGTCGGGTCGTTACGCAACCGTGGCGGGAAGGTTCGGTGTTCACGCGGAGTTGCCGACTCGATGTGCGCTTAGTCGTGTAGAAGTACAAGATCTGGGGAACCTTCTGGTCTCCTGCTGCGTTTCCGCTACGTGCACAGTGACATCACGGTGACAGGGTGTGGCGACCGGCAGGGTGCGGCTACGATGACCGGCACAAGGACGGGCGACGTAAGGGAGTCGTCCCCTGGGGCGGCACCGACCGGTGCGTCCTCAGGTCCTGCGGACAGGGGAGGCCCCACGCCGGGGCGAGGAGGGCGGGCCATGGTGCAGAAGGCCAAGATCCTCCTGGTCGATGACCGGCCGGAGAATCTGCTGGCGCTGGAGGCGATCCTCTCTGCGCTCGATCAGACGCTGGTGCGGGCATCGTCCGGGGAGGAAGCACTCAAAGCGCTGCTCACGGACGACTTCGCGGTCATTCTGCTGGACGTCCAGATGCCGGGCATGGACGGCTTCGAGACGGCGGCGCACATCAAGCGGCGTGAGCGGACCCGGGACATCCCGATCATCTTCCTCACGGCGATCAACCACGGCCCGCACCACACCTTCCGGGGCTACGCGGCGGGCGCGGTCGACTACATCTCCAAGCCGTTCGACCCGTGGGTGCTGCGCGCGAAGGTCTCCGTCTTCGTCGAGCTGTACATGAAGAACTGCCAGCTGCGTGAGCAGGCGTCGCTGCTGCGGCTCCAGTTGGAGGGCGGCGACAAGAGCGCGGGCGGCGAGGCCAAGGAGTCGGCCGGGCTGCTCGCGGAGCTCTCCGCACGGCTCGCGGCCGTCGAGGAGCAGGCCGAGGCGCTGACCAAGCAGCTGAACGACGAGTCGACGGACGCGGCCGCGGTGGCCACGGCGGCTCATCTGGAGCGCAAGCTCACGGGTTTGCGGCGGGCGCTGGACGCGCTGGAGCCAGGCACCGGGAGCACGTCTTCGGTGCCCTCACAGAACTGACGTGCGGGCGGGTGGGGTTGCCCGTCCATGAACACGCGTCAGTTTCGCGCCTCTCCCGGAGCGACACGAACGGGTGAAGCCGTAGGCACACGTGTCCCCTGTCGTCTCCACCGGTAACCTCACACCCATGGCCTCACGTTCCTCCGCAGCCAAGAAGCCGCCCGCGAAGAAGGCGGCCGCTTCAGCGAAGGCTCCGGCGAAGAAGGCCGCTGCCAAAAAGGCTCCCGCGAAGAAGGCGCCCGCCAAGAAGGCCGCGGCGAAGAAGCCCGCGCCCAAACCGGCACCCAGCCCGACCGGAGGCGTCTACCGGCTCGTGCGCGCGGTGTGGCTCGGCGTCGCGCATGCCGTCGGTGCCGTGTTCCGCGGCATAGGGCAGGGCGCCAAGAACCTCGACCCGGCGCACCGCAAGGACGGTGTCGCGCTGCTGTTGCTCGGCATCGCGCTGATCGTCGCCGCGGGCACCTGGGCCGATCTGAAGGGGCCCGTGGGCGATCTGGTCGAGATCCTGGTGACCGGCGCCTTCGGCCGGCTCGACCTGCTCGTGCCGATACTGCTCGCCGTCATCGCCGTGCGGTTCATCCGCCACCCGGAGAAGCCCGAGGCCAACGGACGCATCGTCATCGGCCTGTCCGCGCTTGTCATCGGCGTGCTCGGCCAGGTCCACATCGCCTGCGGCTCGCCTGCGCGCGGCGCCGGCATGCAGGCCATAAGGGATGCCGGCGGGCTCATCGGCTGGGCCATGGCGACGCCGCTGTCGTACGCCATGGGCCATGTGCTCGCCGTACCGCTGCTCGTGCTGCTGACGGTCTTCGGGCTGCTGGTCGTCACGGCCACTCCCGTCAACGCCATTCCGCAGCGGCTGCGGCTGCTCGGGGTGCGGCTCGGGATCGTCCGCGACCCGGCCGAGGACGAGTTCGGCGAGGACGACGAGCGCTACGACGAGCAGTGGCGGGAGGCGCTGCCCGCCCGGCCGCGCGGCAGGCGAGCGCCGGCGCCCGCGGAGTACGACCCCGACAGCGCCGAGCAGGAGGCCCTCTCCCGGCGCCGCGGCCGTCCCCGGCGGTCCGCCGTGCCGCAGCCCGACATGGACCGGCCCATGGACGCCGTGGATGTCGCCGCCGCGGCCGCCGCCGCGCTCGACGGTGCCGTCATGCACGGGATGCCGCCCTCGCCGATCGTCGCCGACCTCACCCAGGGCGTGACGGTGGGGGACCGCGAGGCGACCACGCCGACGCCCGTCCCGGCAGCACGCCCCCAGCAGGACAAGGCCAAGTCCGGGCAGGAGAAGCTCAAGCAGGACAAGCCCGAGAAGGAGAAGCCGAAGGCGGGCGTCCGCGACCTCACCAAGGCCCCGCCCTCCGAGCCCCGCGACCTGCCCCCGCGCGCGGAGCAACTGCAGCTCTCCGGCGACATCACGTACTCCCTGCCGTCGCTCGACCTGCTCGAGCGCGGTGGCCCGGGCAAGGCCCGCAGCGCCGCCAACGACGCCATCGTCGAGTCGCTGACCACCGTCTTCACCGAGTTCAAGGTGGACGCCGGCGTCACCGGCTTCACCCGCGGGCCGACGGTCACGCGCTACGAGGTCGAGCTCGGCCCCGCCGTGAAGGTCGAGCGGATCACCGCGCTGACCAAGAACATCGCCTACGCCGTCGCCTCCCCGGACGTGCGGATCATCAGCCCGATCCCCGGCAAGTCCGCGGTCGGCATCGAGATCCCGAACACAGACCGGGAGATGGTCAACCTCGGTGACGTACTCCGTCTGGCGGAGTCCGCGGAGGACGACGACCCGATGCTGGTCGCCTTCGGCAAGGACGTCGAGGGCGGCTTCGTCATGCACTCGCTGGCGAAGATGCCGCACATGCTGGTCGCCGGCGCCACCGGCTCCGGCAAGTCGTCCTGCATCAACTGCCTGATCACCTCGATCATGATGCGGGCGACCCCCGAGGACGTCCGGATGATCCTCGTCGACCCCAAGCGGGTCGAGCTGACCGCCTACGAGGGCATCCCGCACCTGATCACGCCGATCATCACCAATCCCAAGCGGGCCGCCGAGGCGCTCCAGTGGGTCGTGCGCGAGATGGACCTGCGCTACGACGACCTGGCGGCCTACGGATACCGGCACATCGACGACTTCAACCGGGCCGTGCGCGAGGGCAAGGTCAAGCCGCCCGAGGGCAGCGAGCGGGAGCTCCAGCCGTACCCGTATCTGCTGGTCATCGTCGACGAGCTCGCCGACCTGATGATGGTCGCGCCGCGGGACGTCGAGGACGCGATCGTGCGCATCACCCAGCTCGCGCGCGCGGCCGGCATCCACCTGGTGCTCGCCACGCAGCGGCCGTCGGTCGACGTCGTCACCGGCCTGATCAAGGCCAACGTGCCCTCCCGGCTGGCCTTCGCCACCTCGTCGCTGGCCGACTCACGGGTCATCCTCGACCAGCCGGGCGCCGAGAAGCTCATCGGCAAGGGCGACGGACTGTTCCTGCCGATGGGGGCCAACAAGCCCACCCGTATGCAGGGCGCCTTCGTGACCGAGGAGGAGATCGCGGGCGTCGTCCAGCACTGCAAGGACCAGATGGCGCCCGTCTTCCGGGACGACGTCACCGTCGGCACCAAGCAGAAGAAGGAGATCGACGAGGACATCGGCGACGACCTCGACCTGCTGTGCCAGGCGGCCGAACTGGTCGTCTCCACGCAGTTCGGGTCGACGTCCATGCTCCAGCGCAAACTGCGCGTCGGCTTCGCCAAGGCCGGGCGGCTGATGGACCTCATGGAGTCCCGGAACATCGTCGGACCGAGCGAGGGCTCCAAGGCGCGTGACGTTCTTGTGAAGCCTGATGAGCTGGATGGCGTGCTCGCGCTGATCCGGGGGGAGTCTGAAGGGTAGGGAAGCGGTGGTCGCCTCGCGCGGCGTGTACGGCAATCGGGTGGCCGGATCGTGACTCACCCGTTAGGGATCATTGAGCAACCGTTTCCCTCCGGCGTACGTCAAGTTGAGGGAGGCGAAAAGCACCGACCCCACCATCGGAATGTCGGGCCATTCCGATGGCGTACAAAGTGACACCGCCCGGTTGCCCCACCCTTTCATACCCCCCCTAGACTGAACTTCCAGCACAGGCGGCTACACGCTCGAAAGGCGCCCCCGTGTCCATCGGCAACTCCCCTGAAGACGAGCGTCCGTTCGAAGACGAGCGCGTCGAAGACGACCGCGAGGAAGCCCGCCCCTCCATCGGCCGTGTCCTGCAGCAGGCACGTATCGCCGCCGGACTGACCGTCGACGACATCAGTAGCGCCACCCGGGTCCGCATGAACATCGTGCACGCCATCGAGGCGGACGACTTCACCGCCTGCGGCGGGGACGTCTACGCCCGCGGGCACATCAGGACCCTGGCCAAGGCCGTCCACCTCGACCCCGCGCCGCTGCTCGCCCAGTACGGCGACACGCACGGCGGACGTCCGGCACCGACCCCGGCAGCTCCCCTGTTCGAGGCGGAACGTATCCGTCCCGAGCGGCGGGGGCCCAACTGGACCGCGGCCATGGTCGCCGCGATCGTCGTCGTGATCGGCTTCGTCGGGTTCACCATGTTCCAGGGCGGCGACGACAGCGCCGGCGAGGCCAATGTGGCCGAGGGCTCCACGCCCGGTGCGTCCGCCTCCCCGACCACCAAGTCCAAGAAGCCCGCCGAACCCAAGCCCGAACCCTCCGACAGCGCCATCGCGGCCGCGCCTCAGGACAAGGTGACGGTCCGGGTGGCCGCCGCCGACGGCCGCAGCTGGATCGCCGCCAAGGACCACAACGGCCGGATGATCTTCGACGGTGTCCTCAAACAGGGCGATTCCAAGACCTTCCAGGACAGCTCGAAGGTGCACCTCGTCCTCGGGGACGCCGGCGCGATCGACCTCTTCGTCAACGGCAAGAAGATCGAGGACGACTTCCAGCCCGGCTCCGTGGAACGTCTCACGTACACGAAGGGCGACCCCGAGGCCGGGTGACCGCGCCGAAGGGGTGTCCGACGTACGGGGTTGGCCGTGATCGGCCAACCCCGTCGACGTGGGGTGTCAGCGGGACGAAGTACTCTTGAGCCCATGCCTGAACGCCGTACCGTCGCATTGGTCACCCTTGGCTGCGCCCGTAACGAGGTGGACTCCGAGGAGCTCGCAGGCCGTTTGGAGGCGGACGGCTGGCAGCTCGTGGAAGCCGCCGAGGACGCGGACGTCGCCGTCGTGAACACCTGCGGCTTCGTCGAGGCCGCCAAGAAGGACTCCGTCGACGCCCTCCTGGAGGCCAACGACCTCAAGGGGCATGGCAGAACCCAGGCCGTGGTGGCGGTGGGCTGCATGGCCGAGCGGTACGGCAAGGAACTCGCCTCGGCGCTCCCCGAGGCCGACGGCGTGCTCGGTTTCGACGACTACACGGACATCTCGGACCGGCTCCAGACCATCCTCAACGGCGGCATCCACGCCTCGCACACCCCGCGCGACCGGCGCAAGCTGCTGCCGATCAGCCCCGCGCAGCGACAGGAGTCCGCCGCCGAGGTCGCGCTGCCCGGGCACGCCCCGGCCGACCTTCCGGAAGGCCTCGCTCCGGCCTCCGGTCCCCGCGCGCCCCTGCGCCGCCGTCTGGACGGCGCCCCGGTGGCCTCCGTGAAGCTCGCCTCCGGCTGCGACCGGCGGTGCTCCTTCTGCGCCATCCCGTCCTTCCGCGGCTCCTTCATCTCCCGCCGCCCGAGCGACGTGCTGAACGAGACGCGCTGGCTGGCCGAGCAGGGCGTGAAGGAGATCATGCTGGTCTCCGAGAACAACACCTCCTACGGCAAGGACCTGGGCGACATCCGGCTGCTGGAGTCGCTGCTGCCCGAGCTGGCCGAGGTCGACGGCATCGAGCGGGTCCGGGTGAGCTACCTCCAGCCCGCGGAGATGCGGCCCGGCCTGATCGACGTCCTGACGTCGACCCCGAAGGTCGCGCCCTACTTCGACCTCTCCTTCCAGCACTCCGCACCCGGTGTGCTGCGCGCGATGCGCCGCTTCGGCGACACCGACCGCTTCCTGGAACTGCTCGACACCATCCGGAGCAAGGCGCCCGAGGCCGGTGTGCGCTCCAACTTCATCGTCGGCTTCCCCGGCGAGAGCGAGGCCGACCTCGCCGAACTGGAGCGGTTCCTCGACGGCGCGCGGCTGGACGCCATCGGCGTCTTCGGTTACTCCGACGAGGAGGGCACCGAGGCGGCGACCTACGAGAACAAGCTCGACGAGGACGTGGTCGCCGAGCGGCTGGCCCGGGTCTCGCGGCTGGCCGAGGAACTCGTCTCGCAGCGCGCCGAGGAGCGCGTCGGACAGACGGTGCACGTGCTCGTCGAGTCCGTCGACGAGGAGGGCGTGTACGGCCGCGCCGCGCACCAGGCGCCCGAGACGGACGGCCAGGTGCAGCTCACGAGCGGCGCGGGGCTCCGTAGCGGTCGTATGGTCGAGGCGAAGGTGGTCGGTACGGAGGGTGTCGACCTGGTGGCCGAGCCCCTGCAGGGCTCGTTCGCGTCGCCTGCGTGGAGTGAGGAGGCGGGCAGATGACCGGTGTCCCGGCAGCCGCGGCGGGAGGCGCCTCCGGCGCGAGGAGGGCCGCGTCCGGCGCGGCCTCGGGGAAGGTGTCCGGGTCGGCGGTCAGCCGTACGGCCGCGCGGTCGGCTGAGGGCGGGGCGTCCGGTACGGGGCACGGTGCGGGTGGCAGCGGGGCTGTCGTCGGTGAGGGCTCGGACGGCGCCGGCGTCGACGCCCAGGGCGAGGAGAAGAGCGCGCGGGGCGGGAAGCTGACGGCAGCGGCCGTCAACCAGGCCAGTGTCTGGAACATCGCCAACCTCCTGACCATGCTCCGGCTGGTCCTCGTACCGGCCTTCGTGGCGCTGATGCTCGCGGACGGCGGATACGACCCGGCGTGGCGGGCCCTCGCCTGGGCGGCCTTCGCCATCGCCATGATCACGGACATCTTCGACGGTCATCTGGCGCGCACGTACAACCTGGTCACGGACTTTGGGAAGATCGCCGACCCCATCGCCGACAAAGCGATCATGGGGGCGGCGCTGATCTGTCTGTCCGCGCTCGGGGATCTGCCCTGGTGGGTGACCGGCCTCATCCTCGGGCGGGAACTCGGGGTCACCCTGCTGCGTTTCATCGTCATCCGGTACGGCGTCATCCCGGCCAGCCGCGGAGGCAAGCTCAAGACCCTCACCCAGGGCGTGGCCGTGGGCATGTATGTGCTGGCGCTGACGGGGTGGCTGGCCACCCTGAGGTGGTGGGTGATGGCCGCGGCGGTCGTTCTGACCGTGGTGACCGGGCTCGACTATGTGAAACAGGCCATTGTGCTGCGCAGGCAGGGAATCGCCGAGCGCAAGGCCGCGTTGGAGGAGAAGGAAGCGTGAGTTCCACGGCCACTGACGTGGTGCGATCACTCACGGTGAAGAGCGGGACGCTCGCCGTCGCGGAGTCGCCGACCGGTGGCCTCGTCGCGGCGGAGGTCACATCCGCTCCCAGTGCGTCCCAGGGCTTCCGGGGCTCCGTGACCGCCCGCCCCACCGGTGTGACCACCGGTATCGCGTGTCCCGAGCCGCAGGGCGAACGGGCCGTCGGGGCGGCCCTCGTCGCCGTGAACGGGCCCTTCGGGCTCGATTCCGGTTCTGCCGGCGGCGGAAAAGTGGAGGCTCTGCGGTTGAACGGCGACCGCGAGGAAATTCGTAGAGAGAGTGTACGGAGCGTACTCGCACTGCTCCTGAAGGAGCTTGCGGGCGAACAGACTGGGAATGAGCGGACACAGGATACGGAACGGAACGGGGGGTTTTGATGTTTGCAGCCCTGAGTGAACACGACATCGCTCCCCGCACGGCCGCGGCGCAAGGCGGTACGGTGGGGCGTAATGGATGCGGCTACGCGGTCCGAGGAGGGAGCCACCGATGATTCTGCTCCGTCGCCTGCTGGGTGACGTGCTGCGTCGGCAGCGCCAGCGCCAGGGCCGTACTCTGCGCGAAGTCTCCTCGTCCGCCCGAGTCTCACTCGGCTATCTCTCCGAGGTGGAGCGGGGGCAGAAGGAGGCTTCCTCCGAGCTGCTCTCCGCCATCTGCGACGCGTTGGACGTACGGATGTCCGAGCTCATGCGGGAAGTGAGCGACGAGCTCGCCCTCGCCGAGCTGGCCCAGTCTGCTGCGGCCACCCCCAGCGAGCCTGTACCCACGCCGGTTCGCCCGATGCTGGGTTCCGTTTCGGTGACCGGTGTGCCACCGGAACGGGTGACCATCAAGGCGCCCGCCGAGGCGGTGGACGTCGTCGCCGCGTGAGCGTTCTCGCGTACGCGGCATGAAACGAACGGCGCCGACGAGGCGCTGAGAAGTGAGCTGAGGCCCCGGCCGGGCCTCTCCGGGAGATCCGGAGGGGTGTCCGCCCGGGGTCTTTGCTTGTGCGCGGGCAGTCCATGGCGTCGGCTGACCGTTTCGTGTGCGTTTGCCGGTGTGGCGTATGGCGGTCATCGTTGAGGGGATGGCGGGGGGCAGTCCACGGAGGTGCGGATGTACGTCGTGAAGAGCCCGTTGTCCGACGCGAGCCTGAAGACAGTGTCGGAGGCGCTGCAAGGCGCCCTGGTCGACCTGGTGGATCTCGCCCTCGTGGCGAAGCAGATCCACTGGAACGTGGTGGGACCGCGCTTCCGCTCCGTGCATCTCCAGCTCGACGAGGTCGTCGACACCGCGCGGAAGTACTCCGACACCGTGGCGGAGCGCGCCGCGGCGCTCGGTGTCTCGCCCGACGGACGTGCCGCGACGGTGGCCGTCGGCAGTGGAATCGGCGTGACCCCTGAAGGGTGGGTCGATGACACGACCGCCGTGGGGGCGCTCGTAGAGGCGCTGGGCGCGGTGATCGCGCGGATGCGTGAGCGGATCGAGGCGACCGGCGAGCCGGACCCGGTGAGCCAGGACATCTTCATCGGGATCACCGCCGACCTGGAGAAGCATCACTGGATGTTCCAGGCCGAGAACGGGTGACGGAACCCGGTGACGAGCCGGCCGGGCGCGATGCCGCCCGGCTTCGAGTGGTGCGCGGTGCGCCTGTGTGCCGTGGGTGCGCCCTGCCCGTGGGTCCGAGCGGCCGAATAGCGTCGGGCTGGAGGTGGCGGCCATGGCGGGGATAGGGCGCTGGGGGGACTGGGGCTGGGGGGTCCGCGGGGCCGTGCTCGGGCTGGGGGTGCTGTGGTGGTGGGCCGTGCTCCGGCTGGCGGTCGTGCCGGGGGCCGGGGCGCTGGAGGCGGCGGTCGCGGCCGGGGGGTGGGGGTTGAGCGTGCTGCCGGTGCACTGTGTGCCGAAGGGGCGGGCGAGCGGGGTGGTCGGTTCGGGGCGGTGGCGGAGGGCCTGGGGGGTGCGGGGGGATCGCGGGACACGCATGGGGTGAACGCGGGACGCGTGCTACCACGGCATCGCCACACCCCCGTTCGGGCGGAGAATCTGGCCTGTGGTGAAGGCCGAGGCGTCGGATGCCAGGTGTAGGACCGCGTGCGCGATGTCCTCGGGTTCGCCCACCCGGCCCAGGGGTGACATGCGGGCCATGACGGACTCCGTGCGCGTCTGGGCCTCGCTGTCGTGGCGGTCGGTCATCGGCGTACGGATCCAGCCGGGAGCGACCGCGTTGACGCGGATGCCGTGCCGGCCGACCTCCGTCGCGAGGGTCTTCGTCAGCTGGACCACCGCCGCCTTCGCCGCGCCGTAGCAGAGCAGCCCGGGGCCGCCGGTGTCGACGGCGCCCGAGGCCATGGTGACGATGCTGCCCCGGGTGCCGGTGGCGGTCATCAGACGGGCCGCCTCCTGGCAGGCGTACAGCACGCCCTTGAAGTTCACGGCGAGCACCCGGTCGAGGTCCTCGTCCCGGGTCTCCAGCACGGGGCTGCTGTGCATGATGCCGGCGATCGCGGCCAGGGCGTCCAGGCGTTCGCAGGAGGTGATGGCCTGCCTCAGCTGCGAGCGGTCGGTGACGTCGAGGGGGTGCGGGTGAGCGGTGCCGCCGGTGTTCTTGATCAGGGTCGCCGTCTCGTGCAGGCCCTCGGTGTCGCGGTCCGCGCAGTGCACGGTCGCGCCCGCCTCGGCGAGCAGGAGGGCCGAGGCGCGGCCGATGCCGCTCGCGGCCCCGGTGACGAACACGGTGCGGCCGGTGAGGTCGTACGCCGTGACGGGCATGTAGGGACCGTACGAGCGGAACTGACGGGTCGTCAATTACTTGGGTCGGGCCGGATGCGTCTGGACGGGGCGGGGGCGGGGCCCGGCTGGCAGGTGGGACACCAGTAGGTGGGACGTTCGCGGGAGCCGTCGCCCTGGTCGGCGACGCGGAGGGGCGTGCGGCAGCGCAGGCAGGGGCGGGGAGCCCGGCCGTAGACGAAGAGGTCCTGGCCGCGGCGGCCCGTCGTGTTGCGGACCAGGCGGTCGCGGTTGGTCTCCAGCAGCTTCTTGGCCAGCGCGGGCAGCTTCGCGGCGCGTTCCAGGGGCAGGTCGCCCACGGGGAGCCAGGGGGTGACGCCGAGCAGGAAGCAGAGCTCGCTCTTGTAGACATTGCCGATGCCGGCGAGGTTGCGCTGGTCGAGCAGGGCCTCGCCGAGGGGGCGGGCGGGGTCCTGGAGGACCTGGGCGAGGGCCCGGTCGGAGTCCCAGTCCGGACCGAGGAGGTCCGGGCCGAGGTGGCCCACCGCGCGGTGCTCGTCGGTGGTGCGCAGCAGTTCCAGGACGGGGAGGCGGTAGCCGACGGCTGTGCTGTCGGCGTTCGCGAGGATCGCGCGGATCTGGTGGCCGGGGCCGCCGCTCCAGCGCCGGCCGTTCGCGTAGACCTTCCAGGAGCCGTCCATCCGCAGATGGGAGTGGAGCGTCAGGCCGCCCTCCACTCGGGTCAGGAGGTGCTTGCCGCGCGGGGTGACGTCGAGGACCGTACGGCCCGTGAGGTCGGCCGTGGCGAAACGGGGCACCCGCAGGTCGCTGCGGGTCAGCACTTTGCCCGCGAGGGCGCCGTGCAGCCGCTTCGCGGTCTGCCAGACCGTGTCGCCTTCGGGCATGGGTCAAGGGTGGCACGGGGCGTTCGCGGGTGCGCCGGGAGTGGTGAGGTCAGGCTCGGAGGCGGAGTCCGCGGGGGGTCGCGATGAAGCCCGCTCCTTCCAGGAGGGTGCCGATGGGGGAGGTCAGGGCCTGGGTGCCGTTGACCCGCTCCACGGTGACCGTGCCGAGGGTGCCCGCGCGGGCGGCTGCGGCGAGTGCCTCCGCCGCGGCGCGCAGGCGGGGGTCGTCGGTGGGGGCGCCGTCCGGGTCGGCGGCCCAGGCCAGCAGGGTCTTGCCGCCGCGCTCCATGTAGAGCGTCAGCTCGCCCTCGACGAGCACCACCAGGGAGCCCGCCTTGCGGCCCGGCTTGTGCCCGGCGCCGGTCGGGGGCTCCGGCCAGGGCAGGGCGGCGCCGTACGCGTTCGCCGGATCGGCGGCGGCGAGGACGACGGCCCTGGACGAGGGGTCCGGGCGGGTACGGCGGCCCGGGAAGCCGGCGTCGTACGCCGCGCGTCCGCCGTTCTGCCAGGGCGGGGCGGCCTGCGGGGGGTAGTCGCGAGGCGAGACGTAGTCGCCCGGGAACGGCTGGGGTGCCAGGGCGTCGTGGGCGGGGCCGAAGTCGGGGAAACCGTCGGGGCCGGGGGTGTCGGTGTGGCCGTTGGAGCGGGGCGCGTCGTCCAGCTCGGCGAAGTCGTGGGCGGGAAACGGATCGAGGTCGGGGCCCGGAGGAGGCCCGGGCAGGTCTTCGCCGCGGTCGCGGGCGTTGGACACCGCGCGCAGGCGGTCCACGGCGCCGTCCATCGCGAACTGAGCCGCGCCGAGCCCCTCCACCACATAGCCGCGGCGGGCCTGGCCGCTCTCCTCGAAGACGGACAGGACGCGGTACGTCGCCGAGAACCCGCCCTCGACGCCCTCCGCCGAGACCGCGCCCCTGGTCACCACGCCGTGCCGGTCGAGGAGGGTGCGGGCGAGGGCGTGGGCGCGCACCGTGGGGTCCGGCTCGTGGGACGGGAGCAGGGACCAGCGGCCGGCGACGGTCGGCGGACCGGAGCGGGACGCGGCGGGACGGGCCGCGGCCGTCAGGGAGCCGTACCGGCCGCGCGGGACCGCGCGCTTGGCGCGGTGGGCGGTGGAGCCGGCCGTACGGCCCGACCCGAGCAGGGAGCGCATGGGGGTGAGCGTGTCGTTCGTCAGACGGCCGGACCAGGCCAGGTCCCAGAGCACGTCGGCCAGCTGGGGATCGGTGGCGTCGGGGTGGGTGGTGGCGCGGACCTGGTCGGCGATCTGGCGGAAGAACAGGCCGTAGCCGCCGGAGAGGGTGTCCAGGACGGACTGGTGGAGGGCGGTCAGCTCCAAGGGGTGCGGGGGCGGCAGGAGCAGGGGGGCCGCGTCCGCCAGGTAGAGGGAGACCCAGCCGTCCTTGCCGGGGAGCGAGCCGGCCCCGGCCCACACCACTTCGCCGGCGGCGGTGAGCTCGTCCAGCATCCCCGGGCTGTAGTTCGCGACCCGGGAGGGCAGGACGAGCTTCTCCAGGGCGGAGGCCGGCACGGACGCGCCCTGCACCTGCTCGATGGCGCGCACCAGCCCGTCGATGCCGCGCAGGGAGTGCCCCTTGCCGATGTGCTGCCACTGCGGGAGGAACTGGGCGAGCGCGGAGGGCGCCACCGGCTCCAGCTCGTGCCGCAGGGCGGCCAGGGAGCGGCGGCGCAGTCGGCGCAGCACGGCCGCGTCGCACCACTCCTGGCCGATCCCGGCCGGGTGGAACTCGCCCTGGACGATCCTGCCCGCCGCGGCGAGCCGCTGGAGGGCGCCCTCGGTGACGGCCACCCCCAGGCCGAAGCGGGCCGCCGCCGTGGTCGAGGTGAACGGGCCGTGGGTGCGGGCGTGGCGCGCGAGGAGGTCGCCGAGCGGGTCCTTGACGGGCTCGGTGAACGCTTCCGGGACACCGACCGGCAGGGCCGTGCCCAGGGCGTCGCGCAGCCGGCCCGCGTCCTCGATCGCCGCCCAGTGGTCTCCGCCCGCGATCCGGACCCGGATGGCACGGCGGGCACCGGCCAGCTCCTGAGCCCACTGGGGTTCGGCGCCCCGCTCGGCCAGTTCCGTATCCGTGAGCGGGCCGAGGAGGCGGAGGAGGTCCGCGACGCCTTCGGCGTCCTTGGCGCGGCGGTCCTCGGTGAGCCACTGCAGCTCGCGCTCCAGCTCGGTCAGCACCTCCGCGTCGAGCAGCTCACGCAGCTCCGCCTGGCCCAGCAGCTCGGCCAGCAGCCGGGAGTCCAGAGACAGGGCGGCGGCGCGGCGCTCGGCGAGCGGGGAGTCGCCCTCGTACAGGAACTGGGCGACATAGCCGAAGAGGAGGGAACGCGCGAAGGGAGACGGTTCGGCGGTGGTGACCTCGACGAGGCGCACCTTGCGCGACTCCAGGTCGCCCATCAGTTCGACGAGCCCGGGAACGTCGAAGACGTCCTGGAGGCACTCGCGGACCGCCTCCAGGACGATCGGGAACGAGCCGAACTCGCTGGCCACCTGCAGCAGCTGGGAGGCGCGCTGCCGCTGTTGCCACAAGGGCGTGCGCTTGCCGGGGTTGCGGCGCGGCAGGAGCAGCGCGCGGGCGGCGCACTCCCGGAAGCGGGACGCGAACAGGGCCGAGCTGCCGACCTGGTCGGTGACGACCTGGTCGACCTCGCCCTTGTCGAAGACGACGTCGGCCGCGCCCACGGGGGCCTGTTCGGCGTCGTACTCCCGGCCCGTCTTGACCGGTTCCTGGTCCAGCAGGTCCAGGCTCATCAGATCGGCGTCCGGCAGGCGCAGCACGATGCCGTCGTCGGCGTGCATGACCTGCGCGTCCATGCCGTACCGCTCGGAGAGCTTGGCGCCGAGCGCGAGCGCCCACGGGGCGTGCACCTGGGCGCCGAAGGGGGAGTGCACCACCACCCGCCAGTCGCCGAGCTCGTCGCGGAAGCGCTCCACGACGATCGTCCGGTCGTCCGGGACATGGCCGCAGGCCTCCCGCTGCTCCTCCAGGTACGAGAGCACGTTGTCCGCGGCCCAGGCGTCCAGGCCCGCGGCGACGAGGCGGAGGCGGGCGTCGTCCTTGGGCAGTGAACCGACCTCGCGCAGGAACGTGCCCAGCGCCCGGCCCAGTTCGAGCGGGCGGCCCAGCTGGTCGCCCTTCCAGAAGGGCAGCCGGCCCGGCACGCCCGGGGCGGGGGAGACCAGGACGCGGTCGCGGGTGATGTCCTCGATGCGCCAGGAACTCGTGCCGAGCGTGAAGACGTCGCCGACGCGGGACTCGTAGACCATCTCCTCGTCGAGCTCGCCGACCCGGCCGCCGCCCTTCTTGGGGTCGGCGCCCGCGAGGAAGACACCGAAGAGGCCGCGGTCGGGGATCGTGCCGCCGGAGGTGACGGCAAGGCGCTGTGCGCCGGGGCGGCCGGTGATCTCGCCGGTGACGCGGTCCCACACCACGCGCGGGCGCAGCTCGGCGAAGGCGTCGGACGGGTAGCGGCCGGCGAGCATGTCGAGCACCGCCGTGAAGGCGGACTCGGGCAGTGAGGCGAAGGGGGCGGCCCGGCGGACGGCTGCCAGCAGGTCGTCGAACTGCCAGGTGTCCAGGGCCGTCATGGCGACGACCTGCTGGGCCAGGACGTCCAGGGGGTTGGCCGGGACCCTCAGGGACTCGATGGCGCCGGTGCGCATGCGCTCGGTGACCACCGCAGCCTGGACCAGGTCGCCTCGGTACTTGGGGAAGACGACGCCGGTGGAGACCGCGCCCACCTGGTGGCCCGCGCGGCCCACGCGCTGGAGGCCGGAGGCGACCGAGGGCGGGGATTCGACCTGGACGACCAGGTCCACCGCGCCCATGTCGATGCCCAGCTCCAGGCTGGACGTGGCGACCACCGCGGGCAGCCGGCCCGCCTTGAGGTCCTCCTCGACCAGGGCGCGCTGTTCCTTGGAGACCGAGCCATGGTGGGCGCGGGCGATGACCTGGGGCGCGCCCTGGGCGGCTCCCGAGCCGCCCATCAGCTCGGCGGGGGAGTGGTGCTCGTCGAGAGGCTCGCCCGTGGCCCGCTCGTACGCGATCTCGTTCAGGCGGTTGCACAGGCGCTCCGCGAGGCGGCGGGAGTTCGCGAAGACGATCGTGGAGCGGTGGGACTGCACGAGGTCGGCGATCCGCTCCTCGACGTGCGGCCAGATCGACGGGCGCTCGGCGCCCTCCGAGCCGTCCGCCACCGGGGAGCCGCCCAGCTCGCCCAGGTCCTCGACCGGGACGACCACGGACAGGTCGAACTCCTTGCCCGACTCCGGCTGGACGATCTCCACCTTGCGCTGGGGCGAGAGGAAGCGGGCCACCTCGTCGACCGGGCGGACCGTCGCGGAGAGGCCGATGCGGCGGGCCGGCTTCGGCAGGAGGTCGTCCAGCCGCTCCAGGGAGAGTGCCAGATGGGCGCCGCGCTTGGTGCCGGCGACCGCGTGCACCTCGTCGAGGATCACCGTCTCGATGCCGGTCAGCGCGTCGCGCGTGGCCGAGGTCAGCATCAGGAACAGCGACTCGGGGGTCGTGATCAGGATGTCCGGCGGGCGGGTGGCCAGGGAGCGGCGCTCGGCCGGCGGGGTGTCGCCCGAGCGGATTCCCACCTTGACCTCGGGCTCGGGCAGGCCCATCCGTACGGATTCCTGGCGGATGCCGGTCAGGGGGCTGCGGAGGTTGCGCTCGACGTCCACGGCCAGGGCCTTCAGGGGCGAGACGTACAGGACCCGGCAGCGCTTCTTGGGATCGGCGGGGGGAGGAGTCGAGGCGAGCTGGTCCAGGGCGGCCAGGAAGGCGGCCAGGGTCTTGCCTGAACCGGTGGGGGCGACGACCAGCACGTCGGAGCCCTCGTGGATGGCCTGCCACGCGCCGGCCTGGGCGGTGGTGGGCGCGGGGAAGGCACCCGTGAACCAGGCGCGGGTCGCGGGGGAGAAGCCGTCCAGGGCTCGGTGCGCATTGCTGGGCATGCGTCCATCGTGCACCTCGGCACTGACAACGGGGCCCTGCGGCGGTCTGGCCTGGGGGCCTCAGCGTCGCGGGGGCCGGAGACGGGGGCCAGGGAGCCACGGGCGGGGTGGCGGACAATGACGGTATGACAGAGCGCGCGCGGCACTGGCAGTACGACGAGCTGCCCGGGGTGGATCTGCTGCGGGCCCGGTACGTGCGGAAGACGTTCGTCCGGCATACGCACGAGAACTTCGTGATCGCCGCCATCGCCGACGGGGTGGAGGTGTTCCACCACGGTGGGGGTGATCAGTACGCCGGGGCAGGGGCCCTCGCGCTGGTGAATCCCGATACTCCGCACACCGGGCGGGCCGGTGTGCCCGAGGGGTGGCGGTACGGGGCCGTGTATCCGTCGGTCGACGTGGTGGCGGAGATCGCGGCCGAGACGACGGCGCTGCGGGGGACGCCGGGCTTCGTCAGTCCGGTGGTGGACGATCCGTACGCCGCCGGTCTGGTGCACCAGGTGCTGCGGGCCGCCGACGAGGGCAACGCCCTGGCCGCTGACACGCTGCTGCGGGTCGCTGTGACCAGGTTGCTGCGGCTGAACGGTGGGCCCATGCCGCGGCGTGAGGTGCGGACGGCCGGGACCCGGATCGCGGCACGCGCGCGCGGGGTGCTGGAGGAGCGGATGGCGCGGCCGCCGACCCTGGAGCAGCTGGCGGCTGATCTGGGGGCCAGTCCGTTCGCTCTGCTGCGGGCGTTTCGGGACGCCTACGGGATGCCTCCGCACGCGTGGCTCACGGATGCGCGAGTCCGGCGGGCGCGACGGCTGCTGGACCTCGGGACGGCGCCCTCCGAGGTTGCCGTGGCCGTGGGGTTCACCGACCAGCCGCATCTCAACCGGCACTTCAGCCGGATGGTCGGGGTGCCGCCGGGGGCGTATCAGCGGGAGCGCAAGAACGTACAAGACCTGCGGTAGCGGCTGCTCGTAGCGTGCGGGGCGTGGTGGATCGGACAGCTCTCAGAGATACAGGGACCGGTGCGAAAGAGGACCGGGCCGTCGTACGGGACGCACTGGGCGTCGGGGTGGCCGTCGGGCTGTCCGGGTTCGCCTTCGGAGTGACGTCGGCCGGCAGCGGACTCACGCTGATGCAGACGTGCGCGCTCAGTCTTCTGGTGTTCACCGGGGCGTCCCAGTTCGCCCTGGTGGGCGCGCTCGCGGCGGGAGGCAGTCCGTTCACGGCGGCTGCCGGGGCCTTCTTCCTGGGTGTGCGGAACGCCTTCTACGGCCTGCGGCTGTCGCAGTTGCTGGCCCTCCCGCGCGCGGTGCGGCCGTTCGCCGCCCAGTGGGTGATCGACGAGACGGCCGCCGTCGCGCTGGCTCAGCCCACGCGGCGCGCCGCGCGGATCGGGTTCTTCGTGACCGGGCTGACCCTGTACGTCCTGTGGAACCTCACCACGCTGCTCGGCGCCCTGGGCGCCGAGGCCATCGGGGACACCGACGCGTGGGGGCTGGACGCCGCGGGGCCCGCGGTGTTCCTGGCCCTGCTCGCGCCGATGCTGAAGACCGGCACCGAGCGGGCCGTCGCCGGGCTGGCCGTGCTGCTGGGGCTCGGGCTGCTGCCCGTACTGCCCGCCGGGGTGCCGGTGCTGCTGGCCGCGCTGGCGGCGCCGGTCGTCCTGTGGGCGGACGGCCGGCGCAGGGGTGCGCCCGCTTCCCGGGAGGACGAGGCGTGAACGTCTGGATCGCCATCGTTGTGACCGTCCTCGGGTGCTACGCCGTCAAGCTGGCCGGGCTGCTGGTGCCGGCCGGAGCCCTGGAGCGGCCCGTCGTCAAGCGTCTTGCCGCGTTGCTGCCCGTCGCGCTGCTCGCGGCCCTCACGGCCCAGCAGACCTTCGCCGACGGGCAGGCGCTGGTGCTGGACGCGCGGGCCGCCGGGCTCGGAGCGGCGGCTGTGGCCCTGATGCTGCGCGCCCCGTTCCTGCTCGTCGTCGCGGCGGCCGTGGTGGTGACCGCGGGGGTGCGGGCCATGGGGGCGTGGTGATCAGTCGAGGTGCGGGTCATGGGCGCGTGGTGATCAGTCGAGGTGCGGGCCATGGGGCGCGTGGTGATCAGTCGATGGTGCGGCCGTAGGCACTGAGGGTGCGCAGGGCCTCGATCGTCACGACCGGGCGGGCCTCCAGGACGGGGGCCGGGGCCCAGTGGCGCCATCGGACGGGCCAGCCGCCGTCGTCCTGCTGCTGGGCCGCGAGGTGGTCCAGGGAGCGGGTCATCTCGTCGTCCGTGAACCACGCGCGCGCGAGGGAGCGCGGCGTCCTCGCGTAATCGTAGGGAAAGTGGTGCTCGCCGGCGGCGTAGCCGGGGGAGACGGGGTACGCGTCCGGCTTGTCGGGGTCCAGGGCCACGAGGCCGTGTGCGCGTACCAGGCGGCCCAGGCGGTCGGCGGCCGCCTCCGCGCGCGGGCGGTCGGGGGCGGAGTCCAGGAAGGTCACGGCGGCCTCGATCTCGTACGGGTGCGACTTCTCCAGGGACTCGACCGCCTGCCAGCAGAAGTCCGTGGCCCGGAACAGCCAGGCGTGCCAGACCTCGTTGCGGTGCAGGAGCCCCACCACCGGCCCGGTGGCCAGGAGGTCGCCGGGCGGGTCGGCCACGACCGGCACGAAGGGATCCGTAGGACAGTCGCGCCAGCCGGGATGGATCGCCGGGAGCGCGCCGTCCGCCGAGGAGACGGACGTCAGGTAGCGGCAGATGCGTTCCACGCGCTGGCCGGCGCAGCGCGCCACGGCGTCCAGGACGCGCAGGGCGTGGGCGGTGTGCAGCGGCCGGCTGGCCGGGCCGCGCAGATCGGGCTCCAGTGCGTGGCCGTACCCGCCGTCCTCGTTGCGGTAGGCGTCCAGCGCCGTCTCCACCGGGTCCGCGGAGGCGCCATGGAAGTGGTGGGCGAAGAGGCGCTGCTCCAGCACGCGCGCGGTGAGCCAGACGAAGCGCTCCGCGCGCGTGACAGGGCTGTGCGGCGGGGGCGTCGGGGGGAGTGTGGAAGCTCCTGTTTCGGCCATGGGTCAGACCGTAGGGCGGAAAGCGGCGCCGGCAGGCGGTCCTGGCTCAGGCCCACCCCCAGGGGCGGGATACTGGAGTCATGCGGTTGACGGTCTTCTGGCAGCGAATGGCGGAGCACTTCGGTCCGGGCTACGCCGACACCTTCGCGCGCGATCACGTGATGACGGAGCTCGGCGGGCGCACCGTGCACGAGGCGCTGGACGCCGGCTGGGACGCCAAGGAAGTCTGGCAGGTGGTCTGCTCGGTGATGGACGTGCCCCGGGAAAGGCGCTGACCGACCCGGCGCCGAGGGCCTCGACCGGTCGCGGCGGACGGTCGAGCGGCCGCGCGGAACGCTGACGGGTCACGAAGATCGCAGGCGGGCAGACGGCTGTCGGTGGCGTGGGTGAGACTTGGTCCGTGGCACCCACTGACGAGACCGGGCAGGAAACCCAGCAGTCCTCCCCCTTCGGTACGACGCCGCCGACCGGGCCCCCCGCCGCCGGCGGAACCGCCGGGCCGAACGGCCGCATGCCGCGCTGGCTGCCGCGTGCCATGGTGCTCGCGCTCGCCCTCGTCGCCGCGTTCCAGCTGGGCAGCTGGGCCTTTCACCAGGTCACCGGCCTGCTGATCAACATCCTCATCGCGTTCTTCCTGGCGCTCGCCATCGAACCGGCGGTGAGCTGGATGGCCTCGCGCGGCATGCGCAGAGGACTGGCCGCGTTCGTCGTCTTCATCGGCGTGGTGATCGTGTCGGCGGGTTTCGTCACGCTGCTCGGTTCCATCCTCGCGGACCAGATCATCAAGATGATCGAGGGCTTCCCGGCGTACCTCGACTCCGTGATCCACTGGATCAACACACACTTCAAGACCGACCTGAAGCGCGTGGACATCCAGGAGGGCGTGCTCCGCTCCGACTGGCTGCGCAACTACGTGCAGAACAGCGCCACGGGCGTCCTGGACGTGTCCGCCCAGGTCCTCGGGGGCCTCTTCCAGCTGCTGACGATCGGGCTGTTCTCGTTCTACTTCGCCGCGGACGGCCCGCGACTGCGCCGCGCGCTCTGCTCCGTCCTGCCGCCCGCCCGCCAGGCCGAGGTACTGCGCGCCTGGGAGATCGCCGTGAACAAGACCGGCGGCTACATCTACTCGCGCGGCCTGATGGCGCTGATCTCCGGCGCGGCGCACTTCGTCCTGCTGCAGATACTGGGCGTGCCCTACGCGCCCGTGCTCGCGGTGTGGGTGGGGCTGGTGTCGCAGTTCATCCCCACCATCGGCACGTATCTCGCGGGCGCCCTGCCCATGCTGATCGCGTTCACGGTGGATCCCTGGTACGCGCTGTGGGTGCTGATCTTCGTCGTGGTCTACCAGCAGTTCGAGAACTACGTGCTGCAGCCCAAGCTGACCTCGAAGACCGTCGACATCCACCCCGCGGTCGCCTTCGGCTCGGTCATCGCGGGCACCGCGCTCCTCGGCGCCGTCGGCGCGCTGATCGCCATCCCCGCCATCGCCACGCTCCAGGCCTTCCTGGGGGCGTACGTGAAGCGCTACGACGTCACGGACGACCCGCGCGTGCACGGCCATCGCTGGCGGGGTGCGGGGCCGGGCCTGATAGCGCGCACGAGGCAGCTGTGGGCACGCCGGCCAGGGGCGGAACGGCCGGAGGGCCCGGCGGGCGGAGGGCCAGGGCAGGGCTCCGCCTGATCTCGTCGTCGGCCCCGCTCGGTCCCGGGTGTGCCGCGTGGTGCGCTTGACACCAAAATCGAACATCCATTCTCATGGAGTCTCCGGCACGGCTCAACGGCGAGCATTTCGACGTACTTTGGGTAGGGAAGTGCCCGAGTTATCCACAGGCCGGACGTGCGTCGGGGCGCATTGTCAGTGGCAGGCGTTAGCGTCTTTGACGTGAAGCGATCGACTCAAGCAAATCGGGTGGAACCCATGGCAGGAACCGACCGCGAGAAGGCCCTGGATGCCGCACTCGCACAGATTGAACGGCAATTCGGCAAGGGCGCGGTCATGCGCATGGGTGACCGGACGAAGGAGCCCATCGAGGTCATCTCGACCGGGTCGACCGCCCTCGACGTGGCCCTCGGCGTGGGCGGCCTGCCGCGTGGCCGTGTCGTGGAGATCTACGGCCCGGAGTCCTCGGGCAAGACGACCCTGACCCTGCACGCGGTGGCGAACGCGCAGAAGTCCGGCGGCCAGGTCGCCTTCGTCGACGCGGAGCACGCCCTCGACCCCGAGTACGCGCAGAAGCTCGGCGTCGACATCGACAACCTGATCCTGTCCCAGCCGGACAACGGCGAGCAGGCCCTGGAGATCGTGGACATGCTGGTCCGCTCCGGCGCCCTCGACCTCATCGTCATCGACTCCGTCGCCGCGCTCGTCCCGCGCGCGGAGATCGAGGGCGAGATGGGCGACAGCCACGTGGGTCTGCAGGCCCGCCTGATGAGCCAGGCCCTGCGGAAGATCACCAGCGCGCTCAACCAGTCCAAGACCACCGCGATCTTCATCAACCAGCTCCGCGAGAAGATCGGCGTGATGTTCGGCTCCCCGGAGACCACGACCGGTGGCCGGGCGCTGAAGTTCTACGCCTCGGTGCGCATCGACATCCGCCGCATCGAGACCCTGAAGGACGGCACCGACGCGGTCGGCAACCGCACCCGCTGCAAGGTCGTCAAGAACAAGGTCGCGCCGCCCTTCAAGCAGGCCGAGTTCGACATCCTCTACGGCCAGGGCATCAGCCGCGAGGGCGGCCTGATCGACATGGGCGTGGAGCACGGCTTCGTCCGCAAGGCCGGCGCCTGGTACACGTACGAGGGCGACCAGCTCGGCCAGGGCAAGGAGAACGCGCGCAACTTCCTGAAGGACAACCCCGACCTGGCCAACGAGATCGAGAAGAAGATCAAGGAGAAGCTGGGCGTCGGCGTGCGCCCCGAGGAGCCGGCCGCCGAGCCGGGCACGGACGCCGCAGTCTCCGCCGCTCCGGCCGACGCCGCGCCCGCGGTGCCCGCCCCGGCAGCGGCCAAGACCGCCAAGTCCAAGGCCGCCGCAGCCAAGAGCTGACCCGTGACACGACGAACCGACTGGGCGGAGTACGAGTACGCCGCCTCCGGTGCCCCACGGGGGAGGGGCACCGGAGACGACGCGGGCTCGGCCGTGGACGGTGACGGCGGGTACGGGACCGACGGGCCGTACGGGGAGGGCGAGGGGCCGTACGGGGGCGGCTCCCGGGGCGGCGACCCACCCGGCACGGGCGCACGCGGAGGCGGCTCACGCAGGGACGGCTCGCGTGACGGCGGGGCGCGTCGTGGGCGTGGACGTCGCCGGCAGGGCTTCGGTGAGGTGATTACCGAAGACGGAGGCTCCCCCTCCTCGTCGAGGGCCGAGCAGGGAGAGCCTCCAGGGGACCCGGTCGAGCAGGCTCGGGCGATCTGCCTGCGCCTGCTCACCGGGACCCCGCGGACCCGCAGGCAACTCGCCGACGCCCTGCGCAAGCGGCAGATCCCGGACGACGCCGCCGAGGAGGTGCTGTCGAGGTTCGAAGAGGTCGGCCTCATCAACGACAGCGCCTTCGCGGACGCCTGGGTGGAGTCCCGCCACCGCGGCCGGGGGCTGGCGCGGCGTGCGCTCGCCCGCGAGCTGCGGACCAAGGGCGTCGACTCCACGCTGATCGACGAGGCCGTCTCCCAGCTCGAGCCCGAGCAGGAAGAGGAGACCGCGCGTGACCTCGTCGCGCGCAAGCTCCGCTCCACCCGTGGGCTCGACCGCGACAAGCGACTCCGCCGCCTCGCGGGCATGCTCGCCCGCAAGGGCTACTCCGAGGGCATGGCCTTGCGCGTGGTCCGGCAGGCGCTGGAGGAGGAGGGCGAGGACCCGGACTTTCTCGGGGACGAGCAGTTCTGAGATCTGCGCTTCCGGGACGAGCCGTTCGGATGCTCCGCCGTGATCACACGACCGGAAGCCCTGACGCCTTCCAGGCCTGGAACCCGCCGACCAGGTCGGTGGCCCGGTGCAGGCCCAACTGGTGCAGGGACTGAGCCGCCAGGCTGGAGGCGTAGCCCTCGTTGCAGATCACGACGACACGCAGGGAGTGGCTCGTGGCCTCGGCGGCCCGGTGGCTGCCCTGCGGGTCGAGACGCCACTCCAGCTCGTTGCGCTCGACGACGAGCGCGCCGGGGATGAGGCCGTCTCGCTCGCGCAGCGCCGCGTAGCGGATGTCCACCAGCAGCGCGTCACCCGCCTCGGCGGCCTCGTACGCCTGCGGCGGCTCGATCCGCTCGTAGCCCGCGCGGACACGTTCCAGCAACTCGTCGATGCCGACGGGAGGTTGGACACCGCCGCTGCCGCTCGCCGACTCGTGTATGGCGCTCACTGCCAGTCCTCCGGCCGCTCGACCTGCTCGAGCCGCAGGATCGGCCCGCTGCGGCTGTAGCGGCGGATCTGCGGCAGGGGCGGGTAGTAGGCGTGGACGGAGATCGCGTGCTGCTCGGGGGACTCGTTGAGCACCTCGTGCACGTGGTGCCGGCCGAAGGCGCGGCCCTGACCGGACGACAGCCGGCGTTCCCGGTCCACACCGTGGGAGAGTTCCAGGGTCTTCCAGCCGTCGGCGGGCAGCCGCGCGGCGAGCGAGTTCTCCTTGAGCTCGCCCGACGCGGTCAGAAAGGCGCCGACGGACTCGGCGTGGTCGTGCCAGCCGGTGCCCGTGCCGGGCGGCCAGCCGATCAGCCAGGCCTCGCTGCCGCCGGGCCCCTCCAGCCGCACCCAGGTGCGGCCTTCCGGGTCGAGCGGCAGGGAGTCGATCAGCTCGGTGTCGGCCGCCGTGCGCCGGACGAAGTCGAAGAGGTCGGCCTGGGTGGGCCCGGAAGAGGCGGAGGAGACTGAAGTGGAGACAGGGGAAGGGGATGCGGAGGGGGATACAGACACGGGTGCCGTCCTGGAGGTCCTGATGCGGGTTCGCACGGGAGGCGCGTCGGCCGGCGTGGAGAGCGCGGCGCGCGCGAAGGAAAGAGGGATGCGAAGTCAGCAGGACGGGCGACACACGCAGCCCGCATAGCGGAGGAGATCCATATGGACCCTCCGCCACAGGCGCACACAGGTGTCGGTCACGCACCGGAGTACACCACGATCGTCCGAGCCGGTCAACTCACTGTCACCATGCGGACGCACTGTGACAGAGAGCACGTCCCCTCCGGCACCCGAGGTCAGCGCGAACCGGCCGAGGCACCGGCCTGTGCCTGTGCCTGTGCCTGCACCTTGGCCGGTCCGCCCAGCGCGGCCTCGGCCGCCGTGTACAGATCGGCCGGGCGCACTCCGCCCAGCGCGGTCACGAGATGGCCGTCGGGGCGTACCAGGAGCACCGTGTGCGCGGCAGCGCCGGGATAGCTCTCGGCGACCAGCAGCTCGGCGTGGTGCGGCAGCGCCATGACCGCGGCGGCGAGCTGGGGCATGATGCCGGCGCTCACCCAGTGCCGGCGCTCCCACACGCCCGTGCCAGGGGCGATCAGCACGACGAGCAGCGCGCCGCGGCCGAGCCGGTCCCGCAGCCGGACGAAGGTGCCGTCCTCCGCGGTGACCCGTACGTCGATGACCGGCGAGCCGGGCGATGTCCGGACCGGGACCTCTCCTTCGAGGGGTGGCGGAGCGAGCGGCGAGTCGGCGTACGCCCCCGGCGCGCCCAGCTGGCCGTGCCCCAGATGGCCGTCCGTGAGGAGCGAGTCGTGGCCCCGGGCCGAGCCGGGGACGTAGGAGCGCAGGCCTCCGCCGCCGCGCAGCAGGGGCAGGGCCTGGTCGGCTGCGCGGAGCCGGGCCGCCACGATCGCCCGGCGTTCGGTCTGGTAGCTGTCGAGGAGCGCCTCGTGCGGTCCGTGGTGCCAGGCCAGGGCCAGTTTCCAGGCGAGGTTGTCGGCGTCCCGCAGGCCCTCGTCCAGCCCGTGCGTGCCCAGTGAGCCGTGGAGGTGCGCCGCGTCCCCCGCGAGGAAGACGCGGTCGGCGCGCCAGCGGCGGGCCAGCCGGTGGTGGACGGTGTGGACACCGGTGTCCAGGAGTTCGTACGGCGGGGTCGTGCCGCCCGACCAACCCGCCAGGGTCTCCCGGATGCGGGTCAGCAGCAGCTCGGGTGTGACCAGGTCCTTTCCGGGCGGCAGGAGCCAGTCCAGACGCCAGACGCCGTCCGGAAGGGGGCGCGCGGTGACCTCGCCGGCCGAGGGACCCGACATGCGCCACGGCGGCATGCGGTGCAGCAACGCCTCGTTGTACCAGGGCAGTTCCGTCCGCAGGGCCGCGACGGCGTGACGTTCCACCGCCGTACGGCCGGGGAAGCGGATGTCCTGGAGCTTGCGTACGGTCGAGCGGGGGCCGTCGCAGCCGACCAGGTAACTGCCGCGCCACCATGTGCCCTTGGGGCCGCGTGTGTGGGCCGTGACGCCCGAGGACTCCTGCTCCATGCCGTCGAGCCGGCTCTCCACGGCGATCTTGACGAGCGGTTCGCCCGCGAGGGCCGCGCGCAGGACGTCGGTCAGCACGTGCTGGGCGATGTGCAGCGGGACGGGCTCGGTGCCGTCGAAAAAGACCTCGCGCATCACCTGCTTGCGCCGCACCGACCGCCATCCGGCCCAGTGGGCGCCGACCCGGTCCATCGGAACGCCGGTGAGCCGTTCGATGAGGGCGGTGGTGTCCTCGCGGAGGACCACGGTGCGCGACGCACGGGGTTCGTCCTTGCCCGGCCCCTCGTCCAGGACGACGCACGGCACCTCCTGACGCGCCAGCGCCAGGGCGAGCGTGAGCCCGACGGGCCCCGCTCCGACGACGATCACCGGGTCCACGGCGCGGCGCCCCCTGCCCGTGGTGACGTCCTGAGGGACGTAGGTGAACACGAAGTCGGAGCAGGGTGCACGATCACAGAACGTATGCAACCCATTGCCGGTGCTTGCGTCAAGTGACCAGGGGCAGTGGCGATCATGCCACTGCCCCTGAGTATGTCATCCGGGTTGACCGAGTGTCAGACGGTGCCTCCGGTGCCGGTCCCGGTGGTGCCGGCGATCTGTGCGTCGTTCGCGCCCACGACCGCTCCCGTCGACTTCTTGGCCTGCCGCAGCCGGCGCTCGAGCCAGCTCGCGAACGACGTGAGGGCGAAGTTGAGCGCGATGAAGATGACGGCCACGACCGTGAAGCTGGCGATGACGTTCGCGCCGTAGTAGCCGCTCATCGTGTTCGCCGAGGAGAGCAGCTCGGAGTAGGTGAGGACGGCGCCGCCGAGCGCGGTGTCCTTCACGATGACGACGAGCTGGCTCACGATGGCCGGGAGCATCGCGGTGACCGCCTGCGGCAGGAGGATCAGGCGCATCAGCTGCCCCTTGCGCAGGCCGATCGCCTGCGCCGCCTCGGCCTGGCCCTTGGGCAGGGCCAGGATGCCCGCCCGGACGATCTCTGCGAGGACGGACGCGTTGTACAGCACCAGGCCGGTGACGACCGCGTAGAGCGGACGGTCGTCGGAGCTGACGTTGGTGTACTCGGCGAACAGGGCGAGACCGAAGATCATCAGGACCAGCACGGGGATGGACCGGAAGAACTCGACCACGACCGCTGCCGGAACCCGGACCCACACGTGGTCCGAGAGGCGGGCGATGCCCAGAACCGCGCCGAGCGGCATCGCGATGATCACCGCCAGGGCGGCGGCCTTCAGCGTGTTCAGCAGACCCGGCCAGATGTAGGTGGACCAGGCCTCGCTGCCGGAGAAGAACGGCTCCCACAGGGCCCATTCCAGCTGGCCCTTGTCCTTGAGGGTGCCGAACACCCACCACAGCAGGGCCGCGGCGGCGGCCACGAAGACCACCGTGAGGACGGCGTTGCGCCGCTTGGCGCGAGGGCCCTGGGCGTCGTACAGAACGGAGCTCATCGCTTCACCGCCACCTTCTTGCCCACCCAACCGAGGATCAGACCGGTCGGCAGCGTCAGAACCACGAAGCCGAACGCGATGATCGCCGCGATCAGCAGCAGCTGGGCCTCGTTCTCGATCATCTCCTTCATCAGCACCGCCGCCTCGGCGACACCGATGGCGGCCGCGACCGTGGTGTTCTTGATGAGGGCGATCAGCACGTTGGCCAGCGGGACGACCGACGAACGGAACGCCTGCGGCAGCACGACCAGACCCAGCACCTGGCGGAAGCTGAGACCGATCGCCCGAGCCGCCTCCGCCTGCCCGACCGGCACCGTGTTGATGCCGGAACGCAGCGCCTCGCACACGAAGGACGAGGTGTAGAAGATCAGGCCCAGGACGGCCAGCCGGAAGTTGATCGTCTCGACGTCATCGGCGCCGAGGGAGACACCCAGCGTCTGGTTCAGGCCCAGCGACGTGAACAGAATGATGACGGTCAGCGGGATGTTCCGCACGGTGTTCACGTACGCGGTCCCGAAACCGCGCATCAGCGGCACCGGGCCCACGCGCATGGCGGCCAGCATGGTGCCCCAGATGAGAGAGCCGACGGCGGACAGCGCAGCGAGTTGCACTGTCGTCCAGAAGGCTCCCAGCAGGTCGTAATCCTTGAGAAAGTCGAACACGATCTCCCGCGCTTCCGCGTATAGGGATGCCCCGGTGCGCCGCCCCGCGGGGCGGCGCACCCGTCAGGCGCTGCCTCAGCTCTTGATGTCGCCGATCTTCGGCGCGGGCTCGTTCTTGTAGTTGGCCGGGCCGAGGTTCTTGTCCACGGCCTTCTGCCAGGCGCCGTCGGCGACCATGGCCTCGAGGGCCTTGTTGATGTCGGCCTTGAGGTCGCTGCCCTTCTTGACACCGATGCCGTAGTTCTCGTTGGTCAGCTTGAAGCCGCCGAGCTTGAACTTGCCCTTGAACTGCGACTGGGCGGCGTAACCCGCGAGGATGGAGTCGTCGGTGGTCAGCGCGTCGACGGCACCGTTCTGCAGACCCGGCAGACAGGCGGAGTACGTCGGGTACGGCTGCAGCTGAGCCTTCGGCGCCAGCTTGTCCTTCACGTTCTGCGCGGAGGTGGAGCCGGTCACCGAGCAGAGCTTGGCGTTGTTCAGGTCCTTCGGCGACTTGATCTTGTTGTCGTCGGCGCGGACCAGCACGTCCTGGTGGGCCAGCAGGTACGGGCCGGCGAAGTCGACCTTCTCCTGGCGCTCCGGGGTGATCGAGTAGGTCGCGGCGATGAAGTCGACGTCACCACGCTGCAGCATGGTCTCGCGGTCGGCGCTCTTCGCTTCCTTCCACTCGATCTGGTCCGCGTTGTAACCGAGCTTCTTCGCGACGTACGTGGCGACGTCGACGTCGAAGCCGGCGTAGCCCTGCGGCGTCTTCTGGCCGAGGCCGGGCTGGTCGAACTTGATGCCGACGGTGATCGTCTTGCCACCGTCGGAGCCGGAGTCGCCGCCCGTGCTGTTGTCGCCGCCGCAGGCGGTGGCGGTGAGGGCGAGGGCGAACACGGTGGCCGAGGCGGCGGTGACCTTGCGGAGCTTCATGATGAACATCCTTTGGCTGGTGAAGAGATGCGGGTCGGCAGGGCGGCGACGCCGGTCGCGTCGCGCGCGGAGTGCGCCGTCAGTGGTGCAGGATCTTCGACAGGAAGTCCTTGGCACGGTCACTACGCGGGTTGCTGAAGAACTGGTCGGGCGCAGCCTCTTCGACGATTCGGCCGTCCGCCATGAACACCACGCGGTTCGCGGCCGATCGTGCGAAGCCCATCTCGTGGGTGACGACGATCATGGTCATGCCGTCGCGGGCGAGCTGCTGCATGACCTCCAGCACCTCGTTGATCATCTCGGGGTCGAGCGCGGAGGTCGGCTCGTCGAAGAGCATGACCTTCGGCTCCATGGCCAGCGCCCGCGCGATCGCGACGCGCTGCTGCTGGCCGCCGGAGAGCTGTGCGGGGTACTTCTCGGCCTGCGCGCCCACGCCGACCCGGTCGAGCAGGGCCCGAGCCCGCTCCTCGGCCGCCTTCTTGTCCTTCTTGCGGACCTTGATCTGGCCGAGCATCACGTTCTCGAGCACGGTCTTGTGCGCGAAGAGGTTGAAGGACTGGAAGACCATTCCGACGTCGGCCCGCAGCCGGGCCAGCTCCTTGCCCTCGTGGGGCAGCGGCTTGCCGTCGATCGTGATCGAGCCGGAGTCGGTCGTCTCCAGGCGGTTGATGGTGCGGCACAGGGTGGACTTACCGGACCCGGAGGGTCCGATGACCACGACGACTTCACCGCGGGCGATCGTCAGGTCGATGTCCTGGAGTACGTGCAACGCGCCGAAGTGCTTGTTGACGCTCTTCAGGACGACCAGTTCGCCGGTCGCGGCCACATCTTCCTTGGCCACCGATACTTCGGTCATCGCTCTCAGGCTCCGTCCTCCTCGGTTTCGGAGGACAGTAGTAACCCTCTACGACCTGCGTCATTACATCTGAGGGGAATCTGAGCATCACGATCCGATAGCAATCGGACACGTGTCGTAGCACTTGTGAGCAGCGCTCATATCGGCCGGGTAACGGAAGCTCTCCGCAACCGGAACCCTCTTGACGCCGTCCTCATCCATCAGCGTGACTGCAATGCGTGCACGCGCGCGTGCACGCATTTCTTGTACACAGACAGATCGTACGGCCAGTGAACCGAAGGGGGCCCGGATGAGACTGCTGCTCGTCGAGGACGACAACCATGTCGCCGCCGCCCTGTCGGCGGTCCTGGCACGGCACGGGTTCGACGTCACGCACGCACGCAGCGGTGAGGAGGCCCTCCAGGCACTCGTCCCCGAGAGCGACTGCTTCGGTGTCGTCCTCCTCGACCTCGGCCTGCCCGACCAGGACGGGTACGAGGTCTGTGGCAAGATCCGCAAACGCACCGCCACCCCGGTGATCATGGTCACCGCGCGCTCCGACGTCCGCTCCCGCATCCACGGCCTCAACCTCGGCGCCGACGACTACGTGGTGAAGCCGTACGACACCGGGGAACTGCTCGCCCGCATCCACGCCGTGAGCCGGCGCACCTCCCACGAGGACACCTCCAGCGGCATCGAGACCGAGCTGCGCCTCGGGCCCGTGCACATAGAGCTGCCCACACGCCGGGTCAGCGTCGACGGGTCGGTGGTCCAGCTGACCCGCAAGGAGTTCGACCTGCTGGCCCTGCTCGCGCAGCGGCCCGGGGTGGTCTTCCGCCGGGAGCAGATCATCAGCGAGGTGTGGCGGACCAGCTGGGAGGGGACCGGGCGCACCCTGGAGGTGCATGTCGCGTCCCTGCGCGCCAAGCTGCGCATGCCGGCCCTCATCGAGACCGTACGCGGCGTCGGCTACCGGCTCGTCGCGCCTGCCGGATAGCGGGGCCGGGTGCGCACTCGTCTGCTCCCGCTGCTGATCATCCTGATGGCGGCCGTGCTGCTCGCGCTCGGGGTCCCGCTCGCCGTCAGTCTGGCCGGGGCCCAGCAGCAGAAGGTCGTCGTCGACCGCATCGACGACACCGCGCGCTTCGCCGCCCTCGCCCAGTTCGTCACCGACTCGCCCGACGGGACCACCGGCGCGTTCGAGAACGAGCGCCTGGCCACGCTCAGCAGCGAACTCGACAGCTACTACGACGTCTACGGCATCCGGGCCGGTGTCTTCTACCGCAGCGGCAGTGCCATGGCTCATGCACCGGCCAGGTGGTCCCTGCCGGAAGAGGGCGAGGTGCGTGACGCTTTCGACGAGGCGCTGCTCAGCCGCCGCAGCCACGACCCGAAGCAGGTCTGGCCCTGGCAGCGGAACAACCTCGTGGTGGCCTCGCCGGTCATCCGGGACGGTGACGTCGTCGCGGTCGTGGTGACCGACTCGCCCACCGGGCAGATGCGCTCGCGCACCCTGCACGGCTGGCTGGTCATCGGAGCGGGCGAGGGCGCCGCGATGCTGCTGGCCGTCGGCGCCGCCCTGCGGCTGACCGGCTGGGTCCTGCGGCCGGTGCGCGTCCTCGACGCCACCACCCACGACATCGCCACCGGTCGGCTCAAGTCCCGGGTCGCGGCCGCCGGCGGACCGCCGGAACTGAGGCGTCTGGCCCGGTCGTTCAACGAGATGGCGGACAACGTCGAGGACGTGCTGGAGCAGCAGCGCGCCTTCGTCGCCGACGCCTCGCACCAGCTGCGCAACCCGCTCGCGGCGCTGTTGCTGCGCATCGAGCTGCTCTCCTTCGAGCTGCCCGAGGGCAACAAGGAGATCGCCTCCGTCCAGGCCGAGGGCAAGCGCCTCGCGCAGGTCCTGGACGACCTGCTGGACCTGGCGCTGGCCGAGCACACCGAGGCCGACCTGAGGATCACCGACATCGGCGAGCTCGCCGCCGAACGCCTCGCGGCCTGGGCCCCGACCGCCGAGGCCAAGGGCGTACGCCTGGTCGGCGACTGCCCGCCCACGACCGCGTGGGCCGACCCGGTCGCGCTGTCCAGCGCGCTGGACGCGATCATCGACAACGCGGTGAAGTTCACGCCCGAGGACCAGACCGTCGAGGTGACCGTCGCCTCCCACGGCGACACCTCCACCATCGTCGTCACCGACCACGGACCCGGCCTCACCGACGAGGAACTGGCTCGCGTCGGCGACCGTTTCTGGCGCAGCAGCCGCCACCAGAACATCAAGGGTTCGGGCCTCGGACTGTCCATCTCGCGGGCGCTGCTCACGGCGGGCGGCGGTTCGATCGCCTACGACCGTCATGAGCCGCACGGGCTGCGGGTGACGGTGAGGGTGCCGAGGTCGGGCCCTACGGCTTGACGGACTGGTAGTAGCGCTGTGCGCCGCGGTGCAGCTGGAGCGGGTCGGTGTAGATCGCGGTGCGGACGTCGACCAGCTGGGCGGAGTGGACGGTCGCGCCGATGCCGTCCCGGCTGTCGATCACCGTACGGGTCAGCCACTCGGTGAGCCGGGGGTTCATGTCGCTGCGGGTGACCAGCAGGTTGGACACCGCCAGGGTCGGCACCGGGTCACCGCGCTGGATGGTGGGGTAGGCCGACTCCGGCATCTTGGTGGCGCGGTAGTACCGCGTGGCACCGCCCTGGTCGTGCAGCTTGGCGACGAGCCCGGCGTCGATCGGCACGAACCGGAAGGCGGAGGCCGACTTCTTGGCCAGGCGGCTGAGCCCGTCCGTGGGCAGACCGCCCGACCAGAAGAACGCGTCGAGGCCGTGCCCCAGCCGCCTGGGACCGGTGTCGATGCCGTCCGACGAGGGCTTGATGTCCTTCTCCGGATCGATTCCGGCCGCCTTGAGCACTCCGTTCGCGATCAGCCGCACACCGGAGTTCGGCAGCCCTATGGCCACGCGCTTGCCCCGCAGGTCCGCGACGGAGCGGATGTCCGAGTCGGGCGGTACGACGAGCTGCAGGTAGTCGTCGTAGAGGCGGGCCATACCGCGCAGCCGGTCGGCGCCCGTGCCGTGGTCGAGCCTGTACGTGGCGACCGCGTCCGCCGCCGCGATCGCGAAGTCGGCCTTGCCCGTCGCCACGTCCGAGACGTTCTCCTGTGACCCGGCGCTGGTCAGCAGGCGCACCCTCAGGTCCGGCATGTCCTGGTCGATCTCGGCACGCAGGAGTTCCCCGTACTCGTGGTAGACCCCGGCGCGCGTGCCCGTGCTGAAGGTGATCGCCCCGCCCGGAGGCTCTTCGGCCCAGGGGCGCAGCCACCACAGCAGCAGCCCGAGGACCAGGAGGGAGGCGGTGCCGCCCTGCAGGGCCCGGCGCCTGCCGATAGGGGGGAACATCTTGGACATGCGCGAGATCCTGCCAGCCTTGGTGCCCCGCTGACCAGGGGCGGGGTCCGCCACCGGGGCGGGGAGGAGTGTCAGTGGCGGCCGCTACTGTCGTCCCCATGAGCTCCTCGCCCGCTGACCTGGTCCGTGAATTCCACCTCGCCTTCGGCCTGGACGCCCGCAGTACCCCGACGGAGATCTCCCCGGAACTCGCCGCCCACCGCGGCGAACTCCTCGCGGAGGAGGCCGCGGAGGTCGCCGAGGTGTCGGTCCGGGGCCCGCTCGACCGGCTCGCCCACGAACTGGCGGACGTCGTCTACGTCGCCTACGGCACCGCCCTCGTCCACGGCATCGACCTCGACGCGGTACTGACCGAGATCCACCGCTCCAACATGACCAAGATCGGCCCCGACGGCGCGGTCTCCCGACGCGAGGACGGCAAGGTCCTCAAAGGCGAGCACTACGAGGCACCGGATGTGCCGGGGGTGCTGCGGAGACAGGGGTGGGCTCCGGGCGGTGAGTAGAGGCCCCCGAGGTGGCCCACCCCCTCCTCAGTCGCCCACCGGCGCCTCCGCCTCGGCCTTCCGGGGCGCGGGTTCCGGGGTTCCCCGACGGGCCTCGCGGCGGCCGCTCCACCACATCGCCACCGGCTCCGTGTAGCGCGCGGTGAGCGGGCCCAGGACGACCAGGATGAGGACGTAGGCCGTGGCCAGAGGGCCGAGGGACGGTTCGATGCCGGCCGCGACGGCGAGGCCGGCGATGACGATCGAGAACTCCCCGCGGGCCACCAGCGCACCGCCCGTCCGCCAGCGGCCCTTGACGGAGATCCCGGCGCGCCGGGCCGCCCAGTAGCCTGTGGCGATCTTCGTCAGGGCCGTGACGACGGCCAGCGCGAGGGCGGGCAGCAGGACGGGCGGGATGCTGGACGGGTCGGTGTGCAGTCCGAAGAAGACGAAGAAGACCGCCGCGAACAGGTCCCGCAGGGGGCTGAGGAGGGTGTGCGCACCCTCCGCCACCTCTCCGGAGAGCGCGATGCCCACCAGGAAGGCCCCGACCGCGGCCGACACCTGGAGCTGCTGCGCGACACCCGCGACCAGGATCGTCAGGCCCAGCACCACCAGCAGCAGCTTCTCCGGGTCGTCGCTGGAGACGAAGCGCGAGATGAGCCGGCCGTAGCGCACGGCCAGGAACAGCACGAGCCCCGCCGCGCCCAGCGCGATCGCCAGCGTCACACTGCCGGCCATCAGACCGACGCCCGCCACCAGCGCCGTGACGATGGGCAGGTACACCGCCATCGCCAGATCCTCCAGCACGAGCACGCTGAGGATCACCGGCGTCTCACGGTTGCCGACCCGGCCCAGATCGCCGAGCACCTTCGCGATCACGCCGGACGACGAGATCCAGGTGACACCGGCCAGGACGACGGCGGCCACCGGCCCCCAGCCGAGCAGCAGCGCCACCGCCGCTCCCGGCAGCGCGTTGAGCGCGCAGTCGACCAGACCGGAGGGGTAGTGCGTCTTGAGGTTGGAGACCAGATCGCTCGCCGTGTACTCCAGGCCCAGCATCAGCAGCAGGAGGATGACGCCGATCTCGGCGCCCGTGGCGATGAACTCCTCGCTCGCGCCCAGCGGCAGCAGGCCGCCTTCGCCGAAGGCCAGACCGGCCAGGAGGTACAGCGGTATCGGCGAGAGCCGGAAACGGCCGGCGAACCGCCCGAGCAGGCCGAGGCCGAGAATGATGGAACCGAACTCGATGAGCAGGACAGCGGAGTGCACTGGCTCACTCCCGCCCGAGTACCGTCGCGGCGGCGTCCACGCCCTCACGGGTCCCGACGACGATCAGCGTGTCACCGCCCGCCAGCCGGAAGTCCGGCGCGGGCGACGGAATGGCCTCGGCCCGGCGCAGCACCGCCACGACCGACGCCCCCGTCTCCGTCCGCATCTTCATGTCGCCCAGCACCCGCCCGTTCCAGCGCGAGGTCGCGGCCACCTCGATCCGCTCGGCGACCAGTCCCAGGTCCGTGGTGTACAGCAGGCTCGGGCTGTGGTGGGACGGCTTCAGCGCGTCGATCAGCGAACCCGCCTCCGAGCTGGTCAGCCGCAGCGAATGCGCGCAGGAGTCGGGATCGTCGGCCCGGTACACGTTGACCGTGCGCGTGCCGTCGCGGTGCGCCACCACCGACAGATGGCGGTGTTCCCGGGTCTCCAGGTCGTACTGGACCCCGATCCCCGGCAGCGGCGTCGCCCTCAGGCGCGGAGCTGACACGTTGCTTCCCCTTTTTCGTCTTGTTTGGTTTGTTTGTCTTGTTGGTGTTGCTGTGTCGGTGTCGTGAACGGTGTAGATCAACGGACGGGTCAAGTCCGCATGCTGCCATCCGCCCGTACGGTGACGACATGGGTGTTGTGACGGATATACACAGCGGCCGGTCGCCGGAAAGGGTGGAGCGGGAGGTGCCGTACGCGAAGGCCGGAAGGGGCGGATCCAGGAACGTGTCGTTGTTCTGGCGGATCTTCTCCCTCAACGCCGCGGGCCTGGTCGTGGCCACGGCATTGCTGCTCGGCCCGGTCACCGTGTCCACCCCCGTCCTGGCGGGCGAGGCACTCGTCCTGCTCGGCGGCCTGGTGATGCTGCTGGCGGGCAACGCGCTCGTGCTGCGCTTCGGCCTCGCGCCCCTGCAACGGCTCGGCAGTTCCATGGCCACCGCCGATCTGCTGCGTCCGGGATCCCGTCCGGTGGCCGCCGGCCCGGCGGAGACGGCCGCGCTGATCGCGACGTACAACACGATGCTCGACCGGCTGGAGGCCGAGCGGGCCGCGGGCGCCGCCCGGGCCCTGTCCGCGCAGGAGGGCGAACGGCACCGGATCGCCCGCGAGCTCCACGACGAGGTCGGGCAGACCCTGACCGCCGTCCTGCTCCAGCTCAAGCGCGTCGCCGACCGGGCGCCCAAGGAACTGCGCGAGGAGGTGGGCCAGGCGCAGGAGGCGACCCGGGCCGGTCTGGACGAGATCCGCCGGATCGCCCGCCGGCTGCGCCCCGGTGTCCTGGAGGAGCTCGGGCTGGCCAGCGCCCTGCGCTCGCTCACCTCCGAGTTCACGACCCATGGGCTGACCGTGCGCCACCACGTCACCGGCGACCTCCCCGCCCTGAGCCCGGAATCGGAACTCGTCGTCTACCGGGTGGCCCAGGAAGGCCTGACCAACACCGCCCGCCATGCCGGCGCCGACCGCGCCGAACTCCGCCTCCAGCAGGTCCCCGACGGCGTCGAACTCCTCGTACGCGACAACGGCACGGGCGTCGGCGACGCCCCGGAGGGCGCCGGCATCACGGGCATGCGCGAACGCGCCCTCCTGATCGGCGCCGCCCTCACCGTCGAACCGGCCCCTGGCCGGGGCACCGACGTACGCCTGCGCGTACCGGTGACGGAAGGAGCCCGCTGATGTGTCCGCACCGGTCAGGCCGAGGAGCCCGCTGATGTGTCCCCACCCGTCAGGCCGAGGAGCCCGCTGATGTCCGCCCCCATCCCGATCCGTGTCCTGCTCGCCGACGACCACACCCTCGTACGCCGGGGAGTGCGCCTCATCCTGGACGGGGAGCCGGACCTGACGGTCGTCGCCGAGGCCGGGGACGGTGCCGAGGCCGTCGCCCGGGCCCGGGACACCGCCGTGGACCTGGCCGTCCTCGACGTCGCCATGCCCCGCATGACCGGCCTCCAGGCGGCCCGCGAACTCTCCCGCAGGCTGCCCGACCTGCACATCCTCATACTGACGATGTACGACAACGAGGAGTACTTCTTCGAGGCGCTCAGGGCCGGAGCCAGCGGCTACGTCCTCAAGTCCGTCGCCGACCGCGACCTGGTCGAGGCCTGCCGGGCGGCCGTGCGTGACGAGCCGTTCATCTACCCGGGCGCCGAGCGGGCCCTCGTCCGCTCCTACCTGGAGCGGCTGCACCGCGGTGACGGCCTGCCGGAACGGGCCATCACCGAACGCGAGGAGGAGATCCTCAAGCTGGTCGCCGAGGGCCACACCTCGAAGGAGATCGGCGAACTCCTCTTCATCAGCGCCAAGACGGTCGAACGCCACCGCGCCAACCTCCTCCAGAAGCTCGGCATGCGCGACCGCCTGGAGCTGACCCGGTACGCGATCCGGGCCGGGCTCATCGAGCCGTGAGCCCGGGCTCCCTCGCGTCGTCGTCGGCGAGTGCGCCCAGCGCGCGAGCGACCGCGTCCGGGGTGACACCGTCGGCCCGGTTGTCGAACACCAGACTGTGACGGCTCGACCACCGGCACGCGTTGTCCTGGGACTTCTGCCAGAAGGCGTCCCAGTCGGCGAGCTTGGAGAGGTCCCGTGCGCAGCCGCGGGCGAGGACGCGGGCCCGGGCGGTGTCGGAATCGGTCTCGACCCGCACCACCACCGGTTCGGCGTGGTGGGGCCAGGAGTGACGCTCGGCCACCTCGGCGAGGTAGTCCGGGCGGGAGAAGTACCGGCCGAACGGGGCGTCCAGGACGACCGGCCGGCCCACCACGAGGTTGTCGCGCGCCAGGTCCAGGACGGTCAGGTACTCCAGGTCCATCACCGCCGACTGGTAGTACGGGTTGAGGTCCCGCTCGGACGGGTCCGTGCCGGCGAGCTCCAGGAGCGCCTCGGTGAAGCGGGTGCAGGCGGTGTCCTTGTCGATGTAGGCCGCCCCGGTCAGCCGGGCGAGCAACTGGGCCACGGTGCTCTTCCCCGACCCGGCCGGCCCGATCACGAAGTAGGCCCGTGGAACGGTCATGTGAGGCTCTCCTTCGGAGCCCTGCGGTCCTTGACGAAGAACAGGTACGAGGAACCGCCGACCAGCAGCAGCACCCCGCCGACCAGGAAGACGAGGTTGTAGCTGCCTCCGGTGGCATCCAGGATGCTCCCGGTGACGATCGGAGCCAGCGTCGCGCCGAGGAAGCCGCCGAAGTTCTGGATGGCACCCAGCGAGGCCACCTGGTGCGGCTCCGCGACGTCGGACGCCAGGGTCCACAGACACCCGATCGGCACCTGCGCGGCGAAGTAGCCCACCGACAGCAGCACCATCGCGAGCGGGGTGCTCTCGACGTAGGCCACGGGAAGTACGGCGGCGGCCGCCAGGGCCGCGCCGCCGGCGATCGGGATCTTGCGCGAGGTGACGGCGGAGACCCCGCGGCTGATCAGGCGCCCGGAGAGGAAGCCGCCGAAGAGCACGCCCGCGATACCGCACAGGAACGGCAGGGACGCCAGCCAGCCGGTCGCGGTGAGGCTGAAGCCGCGGGAGGTCTCCAGATAGCTGGGCAGCCAGGTGAGGTACACCCACACCGTGTAGAAGATGCCGAAGGCGCCGAGGACCATGAAGTACGTGTTCCGCTGCCGGAACAGCTGCCCCCACCCGGCCTTCGCCTCGGCCTCGGGCGCCGGGGGTGCGGACTCTTCGCCCAGGATGGCCGCCTGCTCGCGCACCGTCGGGTCACGGTAGACACGCAGCCACACCAGCACGAGCACGACGCCCAGCGCGCCGATGGTGACGAACATGCCGCGCCACCCGAGCAGCAGCATCAGCGTGGTGAGCAGCGGCGGGGCGATCGCGTTGGCTATCTGCGAGCCCGTGTTGACGATCGAGATCGGCAGCGCGCGCTCGTGCTGGGCGAACCAGCGCTGGTTGACCTTCAGGCTGGCGGTGAAGAAGGGGGCCTCGGCGACACCGAGAGCCACCCGGGCCGCGTACATGAAGCCGTACGAACTCGCGGTCGCGGAGAGCATCGACACCAGTGACCACAGCGCGGCCGCCCAGGCGTACATGCGCTTGGGCCCGAAGCGGTCGACGAGGTAGCCGGCCGGGAGGTTGGCCAGCGCGTAGGGCCAGGCGAACGCCGCGAGCAGGAGTCCCATCTGGGTGGAACTCAGGTCGAACTCTCTCGCGACGGTCGTGTTCGCGACGCTCAGGTTGGAGCGGTCGAGGTAGTTGACCACGCCGCCGATCACCAGGAGGGCGACCAGGACCCAGCGGATCCTGATCGACCGCGGGGCGTCGGTGTCAGTTCTCTCGGGAACCTGGGCATCGGAGAGCGGATGGGACATGGGGGGCTCCTGGGGGATCACCGCAAGGGGTTGGGGAGGGGGACGAGACACCGCAAGGGGCAGGAGTGGGGGGCGGAGTCGGGGGCCCGGGCCTCAGGCCCGGGCGTCTTCGATGGACCGCAGGACGGTCCGGGCCGCTTCGGTCACGCGCCGGTAGTCACCGTCGGGACGGGCGGCCTTGGTCACGGAGCTGCCGACGCCGACCGCGACGACACCGGCGTCGAACCACGCCTTCACGTTGTCGGGCGAGACGCCGCCCGCAGGCATGAGCGGCGCCTGGGGGAGGGGAGCCTTGACGGTCCGGACGTACTCGGGGCCCATGAACTCGGCGGGGAAGAGCTTCACGATGTCGGCGCCCGCCTGCATCGTGTCGACGATCTCCGTCGGGGTGAAGGCGCCGCTGACCGTGACGGCCTGATAGCGGTTGGCTGCCGCGATCATCGCCGGGTTCAGATTGGGGCTCACCAGCAGGTTCGCCCCGGCCGAGACACAGGCGTGCGCCGCCTGCTCGTCCAGGACCGTCCCGGCGCCGACGACCACGCCGTCCTTGCCGTAGCGCTCGGACAGCTTCGCGATGACATCCAGCGCGCCCGGCACCGAGAGCGTGATCTCCAGGGCCCGCACACCGCCCTCGATCGCGGCCTCGGACACGGCCAGGGCCTCTTCCGCGCTGTCCAGCCGGACGATCAGCAGGGCTCCGGTGCGGACGATCGCGTCAAGAGATTGAAACTTCGTTACCATGGCGGAACACGCTAGAACACGGATTCACATATTGTCACTAGGTCGGAAGCGGGAAGTTAATCTGATCTCCCCCACCGTTCTGGAGGAGACGTGATGGTCAGGGCACCGCTGATTCCGGAACAGCGGCACCAGGAGCTCCTGCGCCTGCTGCGGAGCACCGGCGTGCTGAGCATCCGGGAGCTCACCACGCGGCTGAACGTCTCCCACATGACGGTGCGCCGAGACATCGCCGCCCTGGAGAAGAGCGGCCAGGTGATCTCGGTCCAGGGCGGCGTCAGACTGGCGGACTGGACGGGGCACGCCCCGCCCCGCGAGCGGGCGTCCCGGGCCCAGCTGGAACTTCCCCGCAAGCAGGCCATCGCCGAGACCGCGGCGGGCCTCGTCGAGGACGGCATGGCGGTCTTCCTCGACGCGGGAACGACCTGCCAGTCCACCGTCCCGTTCCTGGCAGGCCGCAAGGACCTCACCGTCGTCACCAACGACTTCCACGCCGCGATCGCCCTCTGCGGCCATCCGGAGATCCGCGCCATTCACACCGGGGGCGAGATCGACGTGTCGAGCGGGTCGAGCAGCGGGCCGCTCGCCGCCCAGGCCATCGGGGCGCTGAACATCGACGTCTTCTTCCTGAGCGCGGGCTCGTGGGACCTGGCCCACGGCGTGACCAGTCCCTCGACCGACAAGGTGCTGCTCAAACAGACCGTGATGCGAGCCGCGACATCGGTCGCCCTGCTCGCCGACAGCACGAAGTGGGGCATCGTCGAGCGGTTCAACGTGACCCCCCTCAACGGGCTCGACACCATCGTGACCGACGACGGTCTGCCGCCCGCCGTCGTCGACCGCATCCTCGAGGAGGGGCCGTCGGTGCTGCAGGCGTCCTGAACCGGTCCGTACACGGCCCTCGCCCGGGAGCGCCTACCCTTGAGCCATGACCATCAGCAGCGACCGGAGCCCGGCAGTGGATAAGCAGACATCCAGGACATACGAAGTTCGCACCTACGGATGTCAGATGAACGTCCACGACTCCGAGCGATTGTCCGGTCTGCTGGAGGACGCGGGCTATGTGCGCGCCCCCGAGGGTTCCGACGGCGAGGCGGATGTCGTCGTCTTCAACACCTGTGCGGTGCGGGAGAACGCCGACAACAAGCTGTACGGCAACCTGGGCCACCTCGCGCCGAAGAAGGCGAGCCGCCCCGGCATGCAGATCGCGGTCGGCGGCTGTCTGGCGCAGAAGGACCGCGACACCATCGTGAAGAGGGCGCCCTGGGTGGACGTCGTCTTCGGCACGCACAACATCGGCAAGCTGCCGGTCCTGCTGGAACGCGCGCGCGTGCAGGAAGAGGCGCAGGTCGAGATCGCCGAGTCGCTCGAGGAGTTCCCCTCGACGCTGCCGACGCGCCGCGAGAGCGCGTACGCGGCCTGGGTGTCGATCTCCGTCGGCTGCAACAACACCTGCACGTTCTGCATCGTCCCGGCCCTGCGCGGCAAGGAGAAGGACCGCCGCCCCGGCGACATCCTCGCCGAGATCGAGGCCCTGGTCGGCGAGGGCGTCTCCGAGATCACGCTGCTCGGCCAGAACGTCAACGCGTACGGCTCCGACATCGGCGACCGCGAGGCTTTCAGCAAGCTGCTGCGCGCCTGCGGGAAGATCGACGGCCTGGAGCGCGTCCGCTTCACCTCCCCGCACCCGCGCGACTTCACCGACGACGTCATCGCCGCCATGGCCGAGACGCCCAACGTGATGCCGCAGTTGCACATGCCGCTCCAGTCCGGCTCGGACCCGGTCCTGAAGGCCATGCGCCGCTCGTACCGCCAGGAGCGCTTCCTGGGGATCATCGAGAAGGTCCGCGCCGCCATCCCGCACGCGGCGATCAGCACCGACATCATCGTGGGCTTCCCCGGCGAGACCGAGGAGGACTTCGAGCAGACGCTGCACGTGGTGCGCGAGGCCCGCTTCGCCCAGGCCTTCACCTTCCAGTACTCCAAGCGCCCCGGCACCCCGGCCGCCGAGATGGACGGCCAGATCCCCAAGAAGGTCGTCCAGGAGCGCTACGAGCGTCTCGTCGCCCTCCAGGAGGAGATCTCCTGGGAGGAGAACAAGAAGCAGGTCGGCCGCACGCTGGAGCTCATGGTCGCCGAGGGCGAGGGCCGCAAGGACGACACCACCCACCGCCTGTCCGGCCGCGCCCCCGACAACCGCCTCGTCCACTTCACCAAGCCGGACCAGGAGGTCCGCCCCGGCGACGTGGTGACGGTCGAGATCACCTACGCCGCTCCGCACCACCTCCTCGCCGAGGGAGCCGTGCTCGACGTGCGCCGCACGCGTGCGGGCGACGCCTGGGAGAGGCGCACCGCCGAGAAGGCGGGCAAGCCGGCACAGCAGGCCGGAGTGCTGCTCGGCCTGCCGAAGATCGGCGTGCCCGAGCCGCTCCCGGTCGCGACGAGCGGCTGCGCCTTGGACTGACCGGTCCCGCCTGCGGAGACCCACAGCCGGTTCGCCCTGCGCGGGATGCGCGCGGGTGGGTCCCCGGGGTTACCCTGCCGATCATGCTTGTCGCCGCCGCTGTCTGCCCCTGCCCGCCCCTTCTGGTCCCCGAGGTCGCCGCGGGCGCCGCACCGGAGCTGGACGCCGCGCGGGCCGCCTGCACGGACGCCCTGGGGGTGCTCGCCGCCGCCCGGCCCGACCGGCTCGTGGTCGTCGGGCCGGGGGAGAGCGCCGGGCCCGAGACCTACTCGCAGGGCACACGGGGTTCGTTCCGGGGCTTCGGCGTCGATCTCGACGTACGGCTGGGGCCGGCCGCGGGCCCGCACGGGGCACAGCGGCTGCCGTACTCGCTGGCGGTGGCCGCCTGGCTGCTGGAGCGGACCGGGTGGTCCGACGCCCCGGTCGAGGGGCTCGGTGTCGGGGAATCCCTCATGCCCGAGAGGTGTGCCCGGACCGGACGGGACATCGCCGCGCGGGCCGAGCGGGTCGCGCTGCTGGTGATGGGGGACGCCGGCGCGTGCCGGACGCTCAAGGCCCCGGGCTATCTGGACGAACGGTCGGCGCCCTTCGACGCGGAGGTCGCGCGAGCGCTGGGCGCGGCGGACGCGGCCGCCCTCATGACGCTGGACACACGGCTGGCGCATGACCTGAAGGCGTCCGGCCGGGCCCCCTGGCAGGTCCTGGCGGGCGCGGCCGAGGGCGCGGACCTCGGCGGATCACTGCTGTACGACGACGCGCCGTACGGCGTGGGATACCTCGTGGCCACCTGGTCCTAGCCCGGGCGGCAGGGCACCGGAAACGGCGGACGGCCGGGAGCCCTCGTGCTCCGCGGCCGTCCGCCGATGTGCCCTTGAGTGGTGCGTTCAGGAACTTCAGTACGTCGATGTGCCCTAGGAAGCGGGCGGTGGTCCGGCCGGCGGCGTGCTGCCACCCACGTTCGGCGGCGGTGTCGTGCCGCCCGTGTCCGGTCCTTTGCCGCCCTTGTGCGCGAGCCGGTCCACGGCGCCCTTGGCCTTGCCCGTGCCCGACTGGATCTTGTCTCTGTACTTGCCCTTGGTCCTCTTGTCGACGGCATGCGCCGCTTTCTCGAGACCGTGGTGGACCTTGCCCTCGTGACGCTGCGCGAGGTCCGAGACCTTGCCTTTGGCCGGGCCCAGCTTGGCCTTCAAGTCGTCCAGGAGACCCATCGCTTCACCTTCCCTCGCGCGGGGCGATCACGTACGGGCGCCCTCGCCGGCCTCGTTGTCGGCGGCCTTGTCGGTGGACTGCTGCTTGGGGATGTCGACGCCTTCGCCATCGGTGGCCTCTGCGGGGGCCTCGGCACTCGCCTCGGCCGCTTCCGTGGCTCCGTCGGCCCCCTTCGTCTCCAGGGCCTCGGCCGCCTCCTCCGCCTCGGGCCCGGCCTTCGCCATGTCTGCCTGAGCCTCGGCGGCAGGCGCCTCAGATGTGGCCTTCGACCGCCGAAGAAGTCGTGCAAAAACGCCCATATTCACTCCATACGTTACTCGTGCGGGCGAAATCCCGCGTTGCCCGGTGCGTCTGTTTGCGCCACCAGGGCCACCGCCTCTGTGATCCGGCGGCAGGAACCTCGCAACGGGCAACGACCCCGGAGTCGCGGCGTCACGTAACTCGTTCGAGAGCGGGGTTCGAGGTTTGCGAGACTGTGTCGGTGAGCAGTGCACCCCCCGCCCCCCGCGTCATCGCCGTCGTCGGACCAACTGCGGCCGGAAAGTCCGATCTGGGCGTTTTCCTGGCCCAGCGCCTCGGCGGCGAGGTCGTCAACGCCGACTCCATGCAGCTCTACCGAGGGATGGACATCGGCACCGCCAAGCTGACGCCCGAGGAGCGCGGCGGCGTCCCGCACCACCTCATGGACATCTGGGACGTGACCGTCACGGCGTCCGTCGCCGAGTACCAGCGCCTCGCCCGGGAGCGGATCGACGTGCTGCTCGCCGAGGGCCGCTGGCCGATCCTGGTCGGCGGCTCCGGACTGTACGTGCGCGGGGCCGTCGACAAGATGGAGTTCCCCGGCACCGACCCCGAGGTCCGCGCCCGACTGGAGGAGGAACTCACGCTGCGCGGCCCGGGCGCGCTGCACGCCCGCCTGGCCGCCGCCGACCCCGAGGCCGCTCGCGCGATCCTGCCGAGCAACGGCCGCCGGGTGGTCCGGGCCCTTGAGGTGATCGAGATCACCGGCAAGCCCTTCACCGCCAACCTCCCCGGCCACGACTCCGTCTACGACACCCTCCAGATCGGCGTCGACGTGGCCCGCCCCGAGCTCGACGAGCGCATCGCGCGCCGGGTCGACCGGATGTGGGACGCCGGCCTCGTGGACGAGGTGCGCGCACTGGAGGCGCAGGGGTTGCGAGAAGGGCGTACGGCCTCGCGCGCGCTCGGCTACCAGCAGGTCCTCGCGGCGCTTGCCGGGGAGTGCGCGATCGAGGAAGCGCGGGCCGAGACCGTACGTGCCACCAAGCGCTTCGCGCGCCGTCAGGATTCATGGTTCAGGCGCGATCCGCGGGTGCACTGGTTGAGTGGGGCTGCGGCCGATCTCACAGAACTTCCGCAGCTCGCGCTGTCCTTGGTCGAACGACCGGTTACAGCCTGATCACGTCATGGCATCGGGACGCCCAGGCCGTCATCCGGGCCTGCGGCGGCGTGCCATCATCGAGCTTCGATCGACCGAGTGAGTCCTAGTTGGGAGGGCGCGTGGCGATGGAGGCCGGCCCTCGCGACACCGCACACAGCACCGATCACATCACCGCCGACCGGGATGAACCGGAGCGTCTGGACGGACCGGAGCACCGGGACGGACCCGAGCAGGAGACGGACCGTCTCAGCTCCGACGGGCCCGATGACGAGTCGCAGGGTGTGACGGACGACGGCCCCGAGCCCGACGAGATGTTCGCGGAGGAGGTCGAGGTCGAGCTGCGCCCGCAGCGCCGGATGCGCATCTGGCAGCTCGCGCCCATCGTGGGCCTGGCAGCGCTCGGCTCCCTGATGTTCGCGTTCCCGCTCGCCTTCGACTTCGGCGACAGCGGGGCCGTCATCGCCATGCTCGGACTGCTGATCTGCTCGTGCGCGGCCGGCTGGGGCATGATGGCCGCCCGCCGCGTCGGCTACACCTGGCCGGGCCTGCCGGCCCGCGGCTCCGGCCGCAGACCGGACTGGCGCGTCGTACTCGCGTACGCCCTGGTCGTGGCGGTCGTTGTGACCCTCGCCGTCTGGCGGGTGGCAAGGCTCCGCTAGAGCACGCGCTCCCAAAGGGGCGCGGGGAACCGCGCGACCGGCCACGACGCACCCGCAGCCCGCGACGGACCGCACTGGGACCGCACCACCCCGATCCGGCTCTCCCCGCGGAGCGCCCCGTACGATCGAGGAATGAGCACGCGCACGCGGATCGCCTTCCTCAAGGGCCACGGCACCGAGAACGACTTCGTGATCGTTCCGGACCCCGAGAACACCATCGACCTGCCCCCGGCCGCCGTCGCCGCCCTGTGCGACCGCCGCGCGGGCATCGGCGGTGACGGACTGCTGCACGTCGTGCGGTCCGCGGCGCATCCCGAGGCCCGGCACATGGCGGCCGAGGCGGAGTGGTTCATGGACTACCGCAACGGCGACGGCTCGATCGCGGAGATGTGCGGCAACGGCGTGCGGGTGTTCGCGCGCTACCTCCAGCGCGCCGGGCACGTGGCCGAAGGAGACATCGCCGTCGCCACGCGCGGGGGCGTGAAGGCCGTGCACATCTCCAAGGACGGTGACGTCACCGTGGGCATGGGCAAGGCGCTGCTCCCCGAGGGCGACGTCATGGTGAGCGTCGGCGAGCGCAGCTGGCCCGCGCGGAACGTCAACATGGGCAACCCGCACGCCGTCGCCTTCGTGGACGACCTGTCCCACGCGGGTGACCTGCTCTCCCCGCCGCCCTTCAGCCCGGCCGCCGCCTACCCGGACGGTGTGAACGTCGAGTTCGTGATCGACCGCGGCCCCCGGCATGTCGCCCTGCGCGTGCACGAGCGCGGCTCCGGCGAGACCCGCTCCTGCGGCACGGGCGCGTGCGCGGTCGCCGTGGCCACCGCCCGGCGCGACGGTGCCGACCCCGCGGCCACCGGCGTTCCGGCGACCTACACCGTGGACGTCCCCGGCGGCACCCTGGTGATCACCGAGCGGCCCGACGGCGAGATCGAGATGACCGGCCCGGCCGTGATCGTGGCCGAGGGCGAGATCGACTCGGTCTGGCTGGAATCCGCCACCGGCGCGTGAGCAGGGGCCAATCGGCCCGAAACAGCCGCTCACCCTCGGCCGCCCGACCCGAAACCGCCGTGAGAACCGGCCACTTGGCGGAAAACCAACCGTCATGGTCGCGACGTAACGGGGCACAAACCTCACATTCATCCCTCGAATGGGTGATCAGTTTCACGCTCGGCGAGAGGCGGTCAGCCGGGCGTGGTGGGCTCGGTAGCATCAAGCACCGGCCCGGACGGGGGACCGAAGCCGCCCCGTGAGCCGTGTCCGCCCTGGGGCACCCGTCCGCCGGTCCACGCAGCCGGAGGTGCCCATGAGTGCGGAGGCCACGAATTCCGTGACCCCAGGCCCGATGCCGGGTGCGGTGTCATCACCGGTGACGCCGACAGCCCCGCGCAGAAAGGCCCGTCCCCGGATCGACCTGCGCCGCCTGGGCCGTGCCGCGCTCCTCGGCCCGGCCGCGCGCGACCGGCTGCCCGACGCCATCAGCCACGTCGTCGAGGCCCACCGCGCCCACCACCCCGACGCCGACCTCGAACCCCTGCGCCACGCCTACGTCCTGGCCGAGTCCTCGCACCGCGGGCAGATGCGCAAGAGCGGCGAGCCGTACATCACGCACCCGCTCGCCGTGACCCTGATCCTCGCCGAACTCGGCGCCGAGACCACGACGTTGACCGCGTCCCTGCTCCACGACACCGTCGAGGACACGGACGTGACGCTCGACCAGGTCCGCGACCAGTTCGGCGAAGAGGTCCGCTACCTAGTCGACGGCGTCACCAAACTGGAGAAGGTCGACTACGGCGCCGCCGCCGAGTCCGAGACCTTCCGCAAGATGCTCGTCGCCACCGGCAACGACGTCCGCGTCATGTCGATCAAACTCGCCGACCGGCTGCACAACATGCGCACCCTCGGCGTCATGCGCCCCGAGAAACAGGAGCGCATCGCCAAGGTGACACGTGACGTGCTCATCCCGCTCGCCGAACGGCTCGGCGTCCAGGCGCTCATGACCGAGCTGGAAGACCTGGTCTTCGCGATCCTGCACCCCGAGGAGTACGCGCACACACGGGAGTTGATCGTCCGCAACGCCGCCCGCGCGGACGACCCCCTCGCGGAGGTCGCCGACGAGGTGCGGACCGTGCTGCGCGAGGCGGACATCCCCGCCGAGGTCCTCATCCGGCCCCGTCACTTCGTCTCCGTCCACCGGGTCTCCCGCAAACGCGGCCGGCTCCGCGGCTCCGACTTCGGCCGCCTGCTGGTGCTGGTGAACGAGGACGCCGACTGCTACGGCGTCCTGGGCGAACTCCACACCTGTATGACGCCGGTGGTCTCGGAGTTCAAGGACTTCATCGCCGTACCGAAGTTCAACCTGTACCAGTCGCTGCACACGGCCGTCGCCCGGGAGAACGGCCAGGTCGTAGAAGTCCTCATCCGTACGCACCAGATGCACAAGGTCGCCGAGGCAGGGGTCGTCGCACTCGGCAACCCCTACGCACCGGCCCCCGAGGACCCGGCCGACGGCGAGCGCGTCGACCCCACCCGCCCCGGCTGGCTCTCCCGGCTCCTCGACTGGCAGGAGGCGGCACCCGACCCGGACCACTTCTGGTCGACGCTGCGCGAGGACCTCGCCCAGGACCGCGAGATCACCGTGTTCCGGCCCGACGGCGGCACGATCGGCCTGCCCGATGGGGCGACCTGTGTGGACGCCGCGTACGCGCAGTACGGCGAGGACGCGCACGCGTGCATCGGCGCCCGGGTCAACGGCCGCCTGGCGACGCTGAGCACCGTCCTCAAGGACGGCGACACCGTGCAGCTCCTCATGGGCCAGGACCCGGCGTCCGAGCCGTCCCGGGAGTGGCTGGAGCACGCCCACACACCCGCGGCCCGGATCGCCATCCAGCGGTGGCTGACCGCCCACCCGGCGCAGGCCGAGGCCCAGCGCACCGAGGCCCAGCGGACCGAGGACCGGCAGGACCGGCAGGCCGAGGAACGCGCGGCGGCTCCCCGGCCCGCCACCGGCGATGCCCCCGGCACGGACGGTTCGGCCCCGGAGCAGACGTCCACCCGCCCCGCCACCGGCCACGTCCTCGCCGACCTGACCGACGCGACCGTCCGGCTCGCCGGCTGCTGTACGCCCGTGCCGCCCGACGAGATCACCGGCTTCTCCGTACGCGGCGGAGCGGTCACCGTGCACCGCGTCGAGTGCGCCGCCGTGGCCCGTATGAAGGACGCGGGGCGTCCCGAGGTCGGCGTGCGCTGGGGCGACACCACCGAGTGCCGGGTCACGCTGGTCGCCGAATCGTTCGTCCGGCCCCATCTGCTCGCGGACCTCACCGAGGCCATGGCCCTCGAAGGCGCCGAGATCGTCTCCGCGACCGTCGAACCCCCGACCCAGCAGCAGGTACGGCACACGTACACCGTGCAACTCCCGGACGCGGCCCACCTGCCCGCCCTCATGCGCGCCATGCGCCACGTGGCCGGGGTGTACGACGTCAGCCGGGCTCAGCCGCAGACGCAGGGCGGCTGACCGGTACGGACGACGGCCGGGCGGGTGAGCCCCGGACGGGCCGGACGCGCGCCGTCCCCATCGCGCTCGCCTGCGCTGATAGCCGTGGGGCATGCTCCTCACCCCCCAGAGCCAGGCCCCCCGTTCGCGCCGCCGGAAGACGGCTGCGGCGCTCCTCGCCTCGGCCGTCTCCGTCTGCCTCGTCGCCGCGAGTGCCCCCGTCGTCCCGCTCGGCGTCGGCGACCGCCTCTTCCCGTACCTGGGCAACCCCGGCTACGACGTGGCGTCGTACGACCTCTCGTTCACCTATCCCGGCGGCAACAGCCGGCCGCTGCGGGCCGTCACCACCATCAGGGCCCGGACGACCGCCGACCTGGACCGCGTCAATCTCGACTTCGCCAACGGCACGGTCGACTCGGTCGACGTCGACGGTGAGCCCGCCGGGTTCAGCACCGCCGGCGAGGACCTGGTGATCACGCCCCAGGAAGCCGTGCCGGACGGCACCTGGATGCGGATCACCGTGCGGCACACCAGCGATCCCGTGTCCGCCAAGGGCCGTGAGAGCGGCTGGGTACGCACCACGGACGGCCTCGCCATGGCCAACCAGGCCGATGCCGCGCACCGGGTGTTCCCCTGCAACGACCATCCCTCCGACAAGGCGATGTTCACCATCCAGGTCACCGCACCCAAGGGCCTCACGGCCGTCGCCAACGGCCTGCCCGCCGGGGTGGCAAAGTCCGACGGTTCGACCACGTGGACCTACCGCACCCATCACCCCATGGCCACCGAGCTCACCCAGGTCTCCATCGGCCGCTCCACCGTGCTGCACCGCACCGGCCCGCACGGCCTGCCCATGCGGGACGTCGTACCGACCCGGGACCGCAAGGCGCTCGAACCCTGGCTGAGGAAGACCCCCGCCCAGATCGCCTGGATGGAGAGGAACCTCGGCCGCTACCCCTTCGAGACATACGGCATGCTCGTGGCTGACGCCTCCACCGGCTTCGAACTCGAGACCCAGACGCTCTCCCTCTTCGAGCGGGAGCTCTTCACCGAGTCCGCCTACCCGGAGTGGTACGTCGAGTCGATCATGGTCCACGAGCTGGCCCACCAGTGGTTCGGCAACAGCGTCAGCCCCCGCACCTGGTCGGACCTGTGGCTCAACGAGGGATACGCCACCTGGTACGAGGCGCAGTACGCCGAGGCGCGGGGCGGCAAGCCGATGCGGGACCGTATGAAGGCCGCGTACAGCGCCTCCGACGGCTGGCGGGCGGTCGGCGGCCCGCCCGCCGCCCCGAAGGTTCCCGAGCCCGGCCGCAAGACCGGCATCTTCCGGCACAACGTGTACGAGGGCGCGACGCTCGTCCTGTACGCCCTGCGCGAGGAGATCGGCCGCCCGGCCTTCGACCGCCTGCAGCGCGCCTGGCTCGGCCGCCACCAGGACGGCACGGCCTCGACGCAGGACTACGTCCGGCTCGCCGCCGAGATCTCCGGGCGCGACCTGAGCGGCTTCTTCAGGAGCTGGCTGTACGGCGAGAAGACCCCGCCGATGCCGGGACACCCGGACTGGAAGCCTCAGGCGCCCGCGAAGGCGGACGCGCCCGTGCCGGGAGCCGCCCGATAACACGGTGACGAGACGCCCCGTGCCGTGCGACTATCGACGGGTCGGCGCGGCACGGAGCGCCGGGAATCTCCCGGACCGCTCGTGCGTTGCGCACAGTGAACGGCTTCCCAGCTACGTAAGGATCCAATGACCTCCTCTTCTTCCCCCTCCCAGGACACCAAGCGCTTCACGCAGAGCCACCCCGAGGGTCTTCGGGCCGATGCCCTGATGGAAGAGGACGTCGCCTGGAGCCACGAGATCGACGGAGAGCGGGACGGCGAACAGTTCGACCGCTCCGACCGCGCGGCCCTGCGCCGTGTGGTGGGCCTCTCCACCGAGCTCGAGGACGTCACCGAGGTCGAGTACCGCCAGCTCCGCCTGGAGCGGGTCGTCCTCGTCGGCGTCTGGACCTCGGGAACCGTGCGGGACGCGGAGAACTCCCTCGCGGAGCTCGCCGCCCTCGCGGAGACGGCGGGCGCGCTCGTGCTCGACGGTGTCACCCAGCGTCGCGACAAGCCCGACGCGGCCACGTACATCGGCTCCGGCAAGGCCGAGGAGCTGCGGGACATCGTCCTCGAGTCGGGCGCGGACACCGTCATCTGCGACGGTGAGCTCAGCCCGGGCCAGCTCATCCACCTCGAGGACGTCGTCAAGGTCAAGGTCATCGACCGTACGGCCCTGATCCTGGACATCTTCGCCCAGCACGCCAAGTCCCGAGAGGGCAAGGCGCAGGTCGCGCTCGCGCAGATGCAGTACATGCTGCCGAGGCTGCGCGGCTGGGGCCAGTCGCTGTCCCGTCAGATGGGCGGCGGCAAGGGCGGCGGCCTCGCCACCCGTGGTCCCGGTGAGACCAAGATCGAGACGGACCGGCGGCGGATCCGCGAGAAGATGGCGAAGATGCGCCGGGAGATCGCGGAGATGAAGACCGGCCGCGAGATCAAGCGCCAGGAGCGCAAGCGCCACAAGGTGCCCTCGGTCGCCATCGCGGGCTACACCAACGCCGGCAAGTCCTCGCTGCTCAACCGCCTCACAGGCGCGGGCGTGCTGGTCGAGAACGCCCTGTTCGCGACCCTCGACCCGACCGTGCGCCGGGCCGAGACCCCGAGCGGACGGCTGTACACGCTGGCCGACACCGTCGGCTTCGTCCGCCATCTGCCCCACCACCTGGTCGAGGCGTTCCGCTCCACGATGGAGGAGGTCGGCGAGTCCGACATGATCCTGCACGTGGTGGACGGTTCGCACCCGAACCCGGAGGAGCAGCTGGCCGCCGTGCGCGAGGTGATCAGGGACGTCGGCGCCACCGACGTACCCGAGATCGTCGTGATCAACAAGGCCGACGCGGCCGACCCGCTGACCCTGCAGCGGCTGCTGCGCGTCGAGAAGCGGTCCATCGCCGTCTCGGCCCGCACCGGCCAGGGCATGGACACGCTGCTCGCGCTCATCGACAACGAGCTGCCGCGCCCCTCGGTCGAGATCGAGGCGCTCGTGCCGTACACGCACGGCAAGCTGGTCGCCCGTGCCCACGACGAGGGCGAGGTGATCTCCGAGGAGCACACCCCGGAGGGCACCCTGCTCAAGGTGCGGGTCCACGAGGAGCTGGCGGCGGAGCTCGCGCCGTACGCTCCGGCTCCGGCGCTCTGACGCAAGCGCGCAAGCACGCCGAAGGCCCGCTCCCTGTCCGCAGGGAGCGGGCCTTCGGCATGCTCCGGTCAGCGACCGCCGTACGTCTTGCTCATGTTCTGGTAGAGCGCCTCGGCGTCACGGCCCAGCTGCGGGCCCGCCAGCCACGTGTTGTCGGCCGGGCCGATCGATGTGTTCGACACGAGCACGGACTTGCCGTTCCGTACCCGGAACCAGCCACCGCCGGACGAACCGCCGGTCATGGTGCAGCCGATGCGGTGCATCGTCGGCAGGGTCGGGCTGAGCGAGAACCGGCCGGGGACGTCGACGCACTTGAACATCTTCAGGCCGTTGTAGGGCGGCGCGGCCGGGTAGCCCCAGGCGCCCATCTTGCGCGCCTCGGCCGCGGAGGGGGCGGAGAAGTCCACGTCCAGCGCGGCGCCGACCGTCTCCTCCAGGGACTTGCCGCCTCGCTCGGGCTTCACGTGCAGCACGGCGTAGTCGTACGCGGCTCCCTCGCCGCCGGTCTCCGAGCCGCCCTTGATCCACTGGTTCGAGGTCGAGGCCCAGTCCGCCCACCAGTTGCCGTACGGGGCGATCTCGGTCGGGTTCGCGTTGGTCAGCTCCGCCTCGGACTTGCCGTAGTCGTTGTAGGCGGGGACGAAGGTGATGTTGCGGTACCAGCCGCCGCTGCCACCGGCGTGCACGCAGTGGCCCGCCGTCCACACCAGGTTGGACCTGCCCGGGTGGTTGACGTCCTTGACGACCGTGCCGGAGCAGACGGCCGGGCCGTCGGGGGAGTCGAAGAAGACCTTGCCGACCGGCGCCGCGTTCCGGTGGTACGGCGTCTTCTCCGCCTGTGCCCGGACGGGCGCCGGGTCCGGGTCGCTGACACCCTGGCCGGCCGACGCGTCCTTCGTGGTGACCGTCTTGTCGGCCTCCTTCGCGGACCGCATCCGGTCCGGCTTCCAGAGGCCCTCGATCACCGGGTTGACGAAGTCCTTGGCGTCACTGAGCCACTTGTCCTTGTCCCAGTCCTTCCAGCCCCCGTCCCTCCACCGGTCCGCGTCGATCCCGTGCTCCTTGAGCTTGCCCGCGAGGTCGGCCGGGATCCGGACCCTGCCGCCGCCGTCCGCGGCCTGCGAGGTGGTGGCGTCGGGCTTGTCGCTCGCCGAGTCCGCCGAACCGTCACAGGCGGTAGCCGTGAGCGCCAGGGCGGCGACGAGCCCGGTGGCGGCGAGGACGGTGCGCCGCCCGCGGCTCGGTGCCGCGGGCGTACGTGTGGAACGCATGGTGCGATGACCCCCGTTGGTGCGTGCTGTGCGTGCTGTGCGTGCTTGGGTGCTGCTGGGTGTGGATGTCATGTGCTTGTCACACAGAGGCCTCAGTGCGGCTGCGATGCGCGACACCCCACTATGCCCGGGGAGTTGGGGGCGAACGGCGGTGGGCCGGTGAAGGTTTCCGTGAGCCCCCGGCCTCACCACCGCGCTGATCAGGCTGCCGTCAGCGGCCCGCGAACTTCTCGCTGACCGAGTCGTACACGCCCTTGGCCACGTCGCCCAGGCGCGGTCCGGCCAGCCAGCCCGACGTCACCGGGCCGATCGAGGTGTTGGACACCAGCGCCGGCTTGCCGTCAGACCCCGGCGCGACCCAGCCACCGCCCGACGAACCGCCGGTCATGGTGCAGCCGATGCGGTACATCGTCGGATCCGACGCCGTGACCGACAGCCGGCCGGGCCGGTCCTGGCACCGGAACAGCTTCTGCCCGTCGAACGGCGGCGCGGCCGGGTAGCCGATCGCCGTGACGCTCTTCGTCTTCGGTACGGAGGGAGCCTTGAAGTCGACCGGCAGCGCCGAACCGACCATCTCCTCGAGCGACTTGCCGCCGCTGCCCTTCTCCGGCGTCACATGGATGACCGCGAAGTCGTACGGAGCGCCGTCCCCGCCCGTCGAACCGCCCTGCTCGATCCACTGGTCCGAGGTCTGTGCCCAGTCGCCCCACCAGACACCGTAGGGGGCCACGTCCTCCCGGGTGGCGTTCTCCAGTTCCGCGACCGGCTTGCCGTCGTCGTTGTACGACGGCACGAACGCGATGTTGCGGTACCAGCCGCCCTTCTTGCCCGCGTGCACGCAGTGGCCCGCCGTCCACACCAGGTTGGACTTGCCCGGGTGGGCGGGGTCCTTCACCACCGTCGCCGAGCAGACGGCCGAGCCCTTGGGGGAGTCGAAGAACACCTTCCCGGCCGTGGGGGCGTTGGCGTGGTACGACGGCGGCACGGCCTGTGCCTCGACGGGCTCTGGCGTGGGATCGGTCACGCCCTGGTCGCCGGCGAGGTCGCTGTCGTCCACGCCCTGGTCGGGCTCCTCGGCCTCCCTCATGCGGTCCGGATCCCAGAGGCCTTCGATGATCGGGTTGATGTACTCGTTGGCCTCGCGCAGCCAGTCGTCCCGGTCCCAGTTCTTCCAGGCGCCGTTCTTCCACTTGTCGACGTCGATCCCGTGCTCGCGGAGCCGGTCCCTGATGTCGTCCGGGATCTTGAGCTTGCCGTCGTCGGAGGCGGTGGCGGACGCGGAGGCCTCACCGCCCGCCGCGGCGTCGCCCGACTCGCAGGCGGTGGCGGTCAGCGCGAGCGCCGAGGCGAGGGCCACGGCGGCCAGCACGGGGGAGTTCCTGTTGCGCGTCCACCCCCCTCGGCTGGTGGTGGACGACGGCCGTATGGATCGCATGATCTGACTCCCCCTGATGTGAACGAACTGGGATGAACCGGCGCCTCGAGCGCGGTGTCCGCCGAACTCACGGGGAGTTCAGCCCGATCTTCCGGCGCCCGGGAACGGCACCACACACTATGCGGTGGCTGTGGGGGCGCTCCGACGGAACCGCAACAGTTCCGTCACGGAAAGGATCTTGAGACAACCCGTAACCCGGTGAGCGGTCGGGGGTTGGTAGCGGTGGGGGGTCTGCTGTCTGTGTGCGGTCCCGTGTGCCCGTGCCCAGTGGGAGGTCAGGGAAGTCGTGGCGGAATCCACCCGTGGGGGATGTGCGTCAGAGGAGGCCGTTGTGCTGCGTACGCCGGTGAAAACCCTTCCCGGTGATGCGGTCGACGACGACACAGCGCCGGGAACGCGCGCCGCACAGGAAGGGATTCTGCGCCGCCAGTCCGCGCGCGAGTCCGCGGCCCGGACCTATGCCCGGGCCCTGCCGATCGTCCCGGTGCGGGCGCGAGGGCTGACCATCGAGGGCGCGGACGGCCGCCGCTACCTGGACTGCCTCTCGGGCGCCGGCGCACTCGCGCTCGGGCACAACCACCCCGTCGTCCTGGAGGCCATCCGCAAGGTCCTCGACTCCGGCGCACCCCTGAACGTCCTCGACCTGGCCACCCCCGTCAAGGACGCCTTCATCACCGAGCTGTTCCACACCCTGCCGCCGGGACTCGCCGACCGGGCCCGTGTGCGCTTCTGCGGACCGGTCGGCAGCGACGCCATGGAGACCGCCCGCGAACTCGTCCGCGCGGCGACCGGGCGGACCGGCCTCATCGCGTTCACCGGCGCCTGCCACGGCAGGACGGCCGAGCCGCCCGAAGCGCCCACGGGCGCACCCGACGTACGGGTGACCCGCCTGCCCTACCCGCAGGACTACCGCTGCCCGTTCGGAGTCGGCGGCGAGGCCGGGGCCGACCTCGCCGCCCGCTGGGCCGAGTCCGTCCTCGACGACCTCAGGTCGGGCGTGCCGCTCCCCGCCGGGATGATCGTCGAGCCCGTCCAGGGCGAGGGCGGGGTGATCCCCGCGCCGGACGCCTGGCTGCGGCGCATGCGGCAGCTCACGGCCGACCGGTCCGTCCCGCTGATCGCCGACGAGATCCAGACGGGCGTCGGGCGGACCGGCGCTTTCTGGGCGGTGGAACACAGCGGAGTGACCCCCGACGTCATGGTCCTCTCCAAGGCCATCGGAGGCAGCCTGCCGCTGGCCGTCGTCGTCCACCGCGACGACCTCGACACCGGGGAACCCGGCGCCCCCACCGGCATCTTCCGCGGCAACCAACTCGCCATGGCCGCCGGCACGGCGACCCTCGCCCACGTCCGGCAGAACCGCCTCGCCGAGCACGCGGCGACTCTCGGTGCGCGCATGCTGAGCCAACTCCAATTCCTGGCAAGGGAGTTCCCCTGCATAGGAGATGTGCGGGGGAGGGGGCTGATGATCGGCGTGGAGTTCGTGGATCCCGAGGGGGAAGCCGGGGGAGTCGGGCGCGTTCCCGGGGCTGGGGGAGATGGTGACTCGGTCGGCGGTGGAGCGGGGGGACGCTGCTGGGGCGATGTGGTGGAGGCGTCCTCTGGTTCGTGGGCATCGGTGATGCCGGACCGAGCGCGCCGGCCCCTTCCCGCCGCCCCCGAGCTGGCCGCCGCGGTCCAGCGGGAGTGCCTGCGGCGGGGCCTCATCGTCGGACTCGGCGGCCGTCACGCGAGCGTCGTACGACTGCTGCCGCCGCTGACGATCACCGACGAACAGGCGGCCGCCGTGCTGGACCGCCTGGCCGACGCCGTCCGAGCGGCCGCCCGGTGCCATGGGGGCGCGGCACCGGCGCCGTATACGCCGTGAGCCTCCATGCCGTGCTTGTCCACGCCGTGAGCTTCGACGCCGTGCAGGCTCACGTCATGAGCCCGCATGCGGTGAGGCTGCACGCCTTGAGCCCTCGGCCGCCGACCAGCGAGCCGAGTGGAACTCCTCGGCTCGCACCCCCGACCGTACGCCCCTGAACCACCCCACGAGGTAGCCGTGTTGAACGCCATCCCCGAGCCCGACGAGCACGCCACCATGCGGGGAGAGGGTTCCGTCGACGCCCGGCTGTCGGGTGCGTCAGTGGAATCGGCGGTCCCCGGTCAGAGGCCCGGGTCACCGCCCGCCGAGGCGCTGAACGCCGGCCCTGTCACCGACCTCCTGGACCACCCCGAGCCGCACATCGCCGCCCAGGCAGCCGCCGTGGAGAACCTGCTGCGCTGCTGGGCTCGTGAGAACAACCAGTCTGCCCCCGCCGACGGGATCCTTCGCATCCCCCTTCCCTCCAGCGGCACGGCCCTTCTCGCCCCGGTCCGCTACTGGTCCCCGACGGGCTGGCACCGCTTCGGCCTGCCGCAGCTTGCCGACGCCCCCGACCACGCCCCGCCGGCCGATGCCGTCACGGTCGCCGCCCTGCTCACCAGAGAGACGTGCGGAGAAAACCCCGACATCGGCCTCGACAGCAGCCCCGCCCATGACTCCGGTCTCACCGGCGCCCGCACCTCGACGGTCGGCGTCGCTGCCGGCGACGGCGACGGCGACGGCCTCGGCGGCGTCGCGCTGGTCGCGGGTGTCGCCGACTCCCTCCGCCGTGTCGCCGCCTTCGTCAGCGACCGCCGGGAACATCCGTCCGACGGCCCTGACCTCTTCCTCGCCGCAGAGCAGGCACTCCTCCTCGGACACCCCCTGCATCCGTCCCCTAAGAGCCGCGAGGGCCTCTCCGAGACCGAAGCCCGGCTGTACTCACCCGAGTTGCGCGGTTCCTTTCCCCTGCACTACATGGCTGTCGCTCCCTCCGTCCTCGCCACCGACTCCGCCTGGACCGAACGCGGCCGCTCTGTCCCTGCCGCCCGGCTCACCGCACGCCTGGTCGGCACCGACCTGCCACTGCCGGACGCGTACGCCCTACTGCCCCTGCACCCCTGGCAGGCGTGCGAGGTCCGGCACCGTCCGGAGACGGCTGCCCTGCTGGACACGGGACTGCTCCGTGACCTCGGCACCCACGGCACTCCCTGGCAGCCCACCTCCTCCGTACGAACCGTCTACCGAACAGATGCCCCCGCGATGCTCAAGCTGTCGCTGGGCCTGCGTATCACCAACTCCCGCCGCGAGAACCTCCGTAAGGAACTACACCGGGGCGTCGAGGTCCACCGCCTGCTCCGCAGCGGACTCGCGCGGCAGTGGCATGCCGTGCATCCGGGCTTCGACATCGTGCGCGACCCGGCCTGGCTGGCTGTCGACGATCCCGACGGCGCCCCATTGCCCGGACTGGACGTGGTGATCCGCCACAACCCGTTCGCGCCGTCCGACGACGTCTCCTGTGTCGCCGGCCTCGTCACGCCGCGCCCGAGCTCCCCGGCCCGGTCGGGTGCCGTTCCGGACCGCCCGGAGACACACGGCCCAGTAACTCGGTCCAGGCTGGCCGAGGTCGTCACGCGTCTCGCCCGCCGGACCGGCCGACCGCATGGAGCCGTTGCCGCCGAGTGGTTCCTGCGCTACCTCCAGCACGTAGTGCGCCCTGTCCTGTGGCTGGACGCCGAGGCCGGCATCGCCCTGGAAGCGCACCAGCAGAACACCCTGCTCCTGTTGGACGCCGAGGGCTGGCCCACGGGCGGCCGCTACCGCGACAACCAGGGCTACTACTTCCGCGAGTCCCGGCGCGCGGAGCTAGAAGCCCGGTTGCCCGGAATCGGAGAGCAGAGCGACACATTCGTCAGTGACGAGGTCGCCGATGAGCGCTTCGCGTACTACCTGGCCGTCAACAACGTACTCGGCCTCGTCGGCGCGTTCGGCTCCCAGGGACTGGCCGACGAGCGGCTGCTGCTCGCCGCCTTCCGCCGTTTCCTGGGCAACGTCGCCTCCGGCCCAGCCCGGCTGCGCACGTCGCTGCCCGCTTGCCTGCTCGACTCACCGGTCCTGCGGTGCAAGGCCAACCTGCTGACCCGGCTGCACGGACTCGACGAACTCGTCGGCCCGGTCGACACCCAGTCCGTCTACGTCACCATCGCCAACCCCCTGCGCTCCTGACCAGCCTGACTGTTCCTGACCACAACTGACCTCCTTTATCCCTGAGGACGTGCCGCCCCCCTTACTGAGAGGAGCGTTCGGTGCCCTTCGCCGACCCCACCACCGATCCCGGCACCGCTGTTCCCTTCACGGCCGACCTCGGCTCTGATGGCGGCTTCGGCGCCTCCTTCGGTCACCATGGCGGTGCCGGTTCCGATGTCGATCCCCGCAGGGGAGCCGATGCGCATCCCGGTGCGGATGCCTGTGAGCGGGACGCCGGTAAGGACGGGCGCGGCGAGGACACGATGGATCTGAGACTCTCGGAGGAATTCATCGCCCTCGTCGCGGACGACGCGTCCGACCGCCATGGAGCGCGGCGGCGGGACCAGGGCATGGCTCAGCGCTCCGTCGCCCCCACGGCGACCCGTGACACTCCGGTCCTCCCGACCGAGGCCGACCTCCTCGACCGCGTCGCCGACTGGGGCCCGGCTCACACATCCGCGGGCGTCTTCCACCTCGTCGCCGTGCGCGTGGACCGTGACCTTCCGCTCATCAGCCGCTGGATGAACGACCCGGCCTCGGCGTTCTGGGAGCTGTCCGGGCCGCAGAACGTGACCGAGGACCACCTGCGGGCCCAGCTCGCCGACGACGGACGCAGCGTCCCGTGTATCGGCGTGCTGGACGGAACGCCGATGAGCTACTGGGAGATCTACCGGGCGGACCTCGACCCGCTGGCCCGGCACTACCCCGCCCGGCCTCATGACACGGGACTCCACCTCCTCGTCGGTGGTGTCGCCGATCGGGGGCGTGGCCTGGGTGGTCTGCTGGTGCGAGCCGTAGCCGATCTCGCTCTCGCGCATCGGCCCTCCTGCGCACGCGTCATCGCGGAACCCGACATTCGCAACACCCCCTCCATCGCCGCTTTCCTGACCGCCGGCTTCCGGTTCTCCGCCGAGGTCGACCTGCCCGCCAAGCGGGCCGCCCTCATGGTCCGAGACCGGTCTCTTCGGCATCTCCTGTAGCGCTGTGTCACCGCGACATCACTCATTGAACGCGGCGCGTGACGCCGTGGTTCCCACGAGCCGCACGGATTTCTCGATCTGTTCGACGATCTCTTCGCAGACCTTTTCGTAGACCTTTTCGCAGATCTCTTCGTGGTTCTCTGGGCGCTTCCGCGATGGCCGGTCGCGGGCCACTGCGACCTGTTCTGTCCCAACGGGCCACGGCCCACCCGATCCATCCCGCCCGTCCCCCCCCCGTGTCGAGGAGCCCAAGGTCTTGATCCCGTCCCCCGCCGCCGCCTTGATCGCCCGTTTGTCAGTGCCGGGTCGTAGGGTGGTCGCGCTATGACGAAGCCCTCACTCCCCGAACTCCTGCATGCTGCCGTCACTGCCGTCGGCGGTACGGAGCGCCCCGGTCAGGTGACCATGGCCGAATCCGTCGCGGAAGCGATCGACGGCGGTTCCCACCTGCTGGTCCAGGCCGGCACCGGCACCGGTAAGTCGCTGGGCTACCTGGTGCCCGCGCTCGCGCACGGGGAGCGTGTGGTCGTCGCGACCGCCACCCTGGCCCTGCAGCGCCAGCTGGTGGAGCGCGACCTGCCGAGAACGGTCGAGTCGCTGCACCCCCTGCTGCGCCGCCGCCCGGAGTTCGCGATGCTCAAGGGCCGGTCGAACTACCTGTGCCTGCACCGTCTGCACGAGGGTGTCCCGCAGGACGAGGAAGAGGGCCTCTTCGACCAGTTCGAGGCGGCCGCGCCCACCAGCAAGCTGGGGCAGGACCTGCTGCGGGTGCGCGACTGGGCCGACGAGACCGAGACCGGGGACCGTGACAACCTCACGCCCGGTATCTCGGACCGGGCCTGGGCCCAGGTGTCGGTGTCGTCGAGGGAGTGTCTGGGTGCCTCGAAGTGCGCGTACGGAGCGGAGTGCTTCGCCGAGATGGCCCGCGAGCGGGCCAAACTCTCCGACGTCGTCGTCACCAACCACGCGCTGCTCGCCATCGACGCCATCGAGGGTGCCCCGGTCCTTCCGCAGCACGAGGTGCTGATCGTCGACGAGGCCCATGAGCTGGTCTCCCGGGTCACCGGAGTCGCCACCGGCGAGCTCACCCCCGGCCAGGTCAACCGCGCGGTGCGCCGCGCCGCGAAACTCGTCAACGAGAAGGCGGCGGATCAGCTCCAGACCGCCTCCGAGGGGTTCGAGCGGCTGATGGAGCTGGCGCTGCCGGGCCGGCTCGAGGAAATCCCCGAGGACCTCGGCTACGCACTCATGGCATTGCGTGACGCGTGCCGCACCGTCATCTCCGCGATCGGCGCGACCCGCGACAAGTCCGTCCAGGACGAGGACGCGATCCGCAAGCAGGCTCTGGCGTCCGTGGAGAACGTGCACGACGTGGCGGAGCGGATCACGAACGGCTCCGAATGGGACGTCGTCTGGTACGAGCGCCACGACCGCTTCGGTGCCTCCCTGCGCGTCGCCCCCATGTCCGTCTCGGGCCTCCTGCGGGAGAAGCTCTTCGCGGACCGCTCCGTGGTCCTGACGTCCGCGACGCTGAAGCTGGGCGGCGACTTCAACGGCGTCGGTGCCTCCCTCGGCCTCGCCCCCGAGGGCACCGAGGGGGAAGACCTCCCGCAGTGGAAGGGCATCGACGTCGGCTCACCCTTCGATTACCGCAAGCAGGGCATCCTGTACGTCGCCAAGCACCTGGCGCGCCCCGCACGGGACGGCGACCGCGCGGACATGCTCGACGAGCTCACGGAGCTGATCCAGGCGGCGGGCGGCCGCACCCTGGGCCTGTTCTCCTCCATGCGGGGAGCGCAGCTGGCCGCCGAGGAACTGCGCTCGCGGATTCCGGAGTTCCCGATCCTCCTCCAGGGCGAGGAGACGCTCGGTGAGCTCATCAAGAACTTCGCGGCGGACCCGAAGACCTGTCTGTTCGGCACGCTGTCGCTGTGGCAGGGCGTGGACGTACCCGGGCCCAGCTGCCAGCTGGTAGTGATGGACAAGATCCCCTTCCCGCGCCCCGACGACCCCCTGATGAGCGCCCGCCAGAAGGCCGTGGAGGACGCGGGCGGCAACGGCTTCATGGCGGTCGCCGCCACCCACGCCGCGCTCCTCATGGCCCAGGGCGCCGGCCGTCTTGTACGGGCGTCGGGCGACCGCGGTGTGGTCGCCGTGCTGGACCAGCGGCTCGCGACGGCCCGGTACGGGGGCTATCTGAAGGCGTCGCTGCCCGACTTCTGGTTCACGGCCGACCGCAATCAGGTGCGGAAGTCGCTGGCGGCGATCGACGCGGCGGCGCAGCAGACGGAAGCCGGTTGAGTCTCGGGGGTCGGTCCGCGGCGGCGGAGCCGCACGCCGACCCCCACCACTCAGCCTCAGGGGCCCCCACCACTCAGCCTCAGGGGCCCCCACCACTCAGCCTCAGGGACCCTCATCACTCAGCATCAGGCTGCCCCGCGCCTCAGGTCGATCCGCGGAACCGGGCCCGGACAGCACAGGGCCCCGGAACCGGCGCAGGGGTCCCGGGGCCCGGTCAGAGGGCGGGCCCGCTGGGCCCACCCGACGCGGTGCGTGGCGTCAGACGCGGCGCAGTACGGCCACCACCTTGCCGAGGATGGTCGCGTCGTCGCCGGGGATCGGCTCGTAGGCCGCGTTGTGCGGCAGGAGCCAGACATGGCCGTCCTCGCGCTTGAAGCGCTTGACGGTGGCCTCTCCGTCGAGCATCGCGGCCACGATGTCGCCGTTCTCGGCGACCGGCTGGCGGCGGACCGTGACCCAGTCGCCGTCGCAGATCGCGGCCTCGATCATCGAGTCGCCGACGACCTTCAGGACGAACAGCTCACCGTCGCCGACGAGCTGGCGGGGGAGAGGGAAGACGTCCTCGACGGACTCCTCGGCGAGGATCGGGCCACCGGCGGCGATGCGGCCGACCAGCGGGACGTACGACGCGGCCGGCTTGCCCGCGGTGTCCGTGGGCTGCACGGAGGCGGCCTGGTCCGAGCCGCGCACCTCGTAGGCGCGGGGCCGGTGCGGGTCGCGGCGCAGGAAACCCTTGCGCTCCAGTGCCATCAGCTGGTGTGCGACGGAGGAGGTGCTGGAAAGGCCGACGGCCTGACCGATCTCCCGCATCGACGGCGGGTAGCCGCGCCGCTGCACTGAGTCCCTGATGACCTCGATCACGCGGCGTTGGCGGTCGGTGAGTCCGGAGCTGTCCGCCCGGATGCCGGGAGGTCGTCCGGGCAAGGAACGCTTGTGCCCCTCCGGGTTCGTGGCTTCGTTCATCGCGTGCACCGGCTCGAGTCGGCTCTGGGAGCGGTCCTGGGCAGTGATGGTGGCACTGTCTGCGGTGGTGGTCACGTCGGCCCCTCTCGATGGTCTCCCTGCTGGACAACGGTAGTTGGTTTCGAAAGGTTGCGCCAAACACACGTTCGAGTGAAAAATCGCGAATCGACTGCCGCGATCATGTGTCCGGGTGTATTAGCTACCGCGTTGCCTGGCGGGCAAAAGGGCTCATTGCTGTACTCTTCACCGCCGGGGTGATCGTCTGTGGACTGTTGCCCCAGTCTGCCATCCGGCATTCCCCTGCCCTGGGATCGGCCCTCATCTGTGCGGGAGTCCCACGCCGCCTCCTCGCGGCGCCCACGGTATCTCCGCATGTGCCGTAGCGATACGGCAGTGCGCCAACGGATGCCGCTGCGTGTGAGTGGCGCGTGCGACCGGGTGCGAAAAGCGGGGCGCCGGCGTGCGGTGAAGGCGGGGGTGATTCGGTCCGCCGCCCCCGACCTGCGTCTACGCGTGCGACACGCGTGGGTGGCGTGGATGTATGAGCCAATCCCCACATCTAGTGGTTGGATTGCAACAGCAGCCCACAAGTTGTGGTCCCCCGGGTCTCAGTGCCCATGGTCATCGCCTATGCTTGGGACTGCTTCGTGGGGCGCAAGAGGCCCGGCGAGGCCATTGAGTCTGCTGTGAGGAGGGTTGGGAGTTTCATGCACTGCCCCTTCTGCAGGCACCCCGACAGCCGTGTCGTCGACAGTCGTACGACCGACGACGGCACGTCGATCCGCAGGCGCCGCCAGTGTCCTGACTGCTCCCGTCGTTTCACGACCGTGGAGACGTGCTCGCTCATGGTGGTGAAGCGGTCCGGAGTCACCGAACCCTTCAGTCGCACCAAGGTCATCAATGGTGTGCGCAAGGCGTGCCAGGGACGGCCTGTCACCGAGGACGCGCTCGCCCAGCTCGGCCAGCGGGTCGAGGAGGCGGTGCGGGCCACCGGAAGCGCCGAGCTGACCACCCACGACGTGGGGCTGGCCATTCTCGGCCCGTTGCAGGAGCTCGATCTCGTCGCCTATCTGCGATTCGCCTCCGTCTACCGGGCGTTCGACTCGCTCGAGGACTTCGAGGCGGCCATCGCGGAGCTGAGGCAAGAGACGGGATCCCCCGACGCGGACGACGGTGACCGCGAGGACACGGGTGCGGGGAGCCAGGAAGACGACCGCGGGTCCGGAGGGACGACACAGGTCCCCGAGCCCGCAGGCGCCGCCGACTGACCGGCGGGCCGGACCCGGACGGCAGCTCCGGGCCCGGCCGGGCGGCGGCGATGTGAAGACCTGTTGCGGGCGATGTGAGTGGGTGCCCGCAACACCAGACAGAACACCGTGCCACGGGAACAACGGGGCACTTCAGGGCGTTTTCGCCCGTACAGGGAGGCGGCATGACAGAGACGGCGAGCGGTCCGGCACGGAGTTCCCGCGCCAAGGGCACCAAGGCGAACAAGGGCCTGCGTATCGAGCGCATCCACACCACCCCTGGGGTCCACCCCTATGACGAGGTGGCGTGGGAGAGCCGTGACGTCGTCATGACCAACTGGCGCGACGGCTCGGTCAACTTCGAGCAGCGCGGCGTCGAGTTCCCCGACTTCTGGTCGGTGAACGCGGTCAACATCGTCACCAGCAAGTACTTCCGGGGTGCCGTCGGCACCCCGCAGCGCGAGACCAGCCTCAAGCAGCTGATCGACCGCATCGTGAAGACGTACCGGAAGGCCGGAGAGGACCACAAGTACTTCGTCTCTCCCGCCGACGCCGAGATCTTCGAGCACGAGCTGGCGTACGCCCTCCTGCACCAGATCTTCAGCTTCAACAGCCCTGTCTGGTTCAACGTCGGCACCAAGCAGCCCCAGCAGGTCTCCGCCTGCTTCATCCTGGCCGTCGACGACTCCATGGAGTCGATCCTCGACTGGTACAAGGAAGAGGGCATGATCTTCAAGGGCGGCTCCGGCGCCGGCCTGAACCTCTCCCGGATCCGCTCCTCCAAGGAACTGCTGTCCTCCGGCGGCAACGCCTCCGGCCCGGTCTCCTTCATGCGCGGCGCCGACGCCTCCGCAGGAACGATCAAGTCCGGTGGCGCCACCCGTCGTGCCGCCAAGATGGTCGTCCTCGACGTGGACCACCCGGACATCGAGGACTTCATCGAGACCAAGGTCAAGGAAGAGGAGAAGATCCGCATCCTGCGGGACGCGGGCTTCGACATGGACCTGGGCGGCGACGACATCGCGTCCGTCCAGTACCAGAACGCCAACAACTCGGTCCGCGTGAACGACGAGTTCATGACCGCGGTCGAGCAGGGCAGCCAGTTCGGGCTGCGCGGCCGGATGACCGGCGAGGTCATCGAGGAGGTCGACGCCAAGGCGCTCTTCCGCAAGATCGCCGAGGCCGCGTGGGCCTGCGCCGACCCCGGCATCCAGTACGACGGCACCATCAACAACTGGCACACCTGCCCCGAGTCCGGCCGGATCACCGCGTCGAACCCGTGCAGTGAGTACATGCACTTGGACAACACGTCCTGCAACCTGGCCTCGCTGAACCTGATGAAGTTCCTCGTGGACGACGGCAAGGGCAACCAGTCCTTCGCGGCCGAGCGCTTCCAGAAGGTCGTCGAGCTGGTCATCACCGCGATGGACATCTCGATCTGCTTCGCCGACTTCCCGACTCAGAAGATCGGCGACAACACGCGCGCGTTCCGCCAGCTCGGCATCGGCTACGCCAACCTCGGCGCCCTGCTGATGGCCACCGGTCACGCCTACGACTCCGACGGCGGCCGTTCCCTCGCCGGATCCATCACCTCGCTGATGACCGGCACGGCCTACCGGCGCTCCGCCGAACTCGCCGCGGTGGTCGGCCCGTACGACGGCTACGCCCGCAACGCCGACGCCCACAAGCGCGTCATGAAGCAGCACTCGGACGCCAACGACAAGGCCGTCCGCATGGACGATCTGGACACCCCGGTGTGGGCCGCCGCCAGCGAGGCCTGGCAGGACGTGGTGCGCCTCGGTGAGAAGAACGGTTTCCGTAACTCCCAGGCGTCCGTGCTCGCCCCGACCGGCACCATCGGCCTCGCGATGTCCTGCGACACCACCGGTGTCGAGCCCGACCTCGCGCTGGTCAAGTTCAAGAAGCTGGTCGGCGGCGGCTCGATGCAGATCGTCAACGGCACCGTGCCGCAGGCCCTGCGCCGCCTGGGCTACCTCGAAGAGCAGATCGAGGCGATCGTCGCCCACATCGCCGACCACGGCAACGTGATCGACGCCCCGAGTCTCAAGCCCGAGCACTACGAGGTGTTCGACTGCGCCATGGGCGAGCGGGCCATCTCCGCGATGGGCCACGTCCGCATGATGGCCGCGATCCAGCCGTGGATCTCCGGCGCCATCTCCAAGACGGTCAACATGCCGGAGTCGGCGACCGTCGAGGAGGTCGAGGAGATCTACTTCGAGGCCTGGAAGCTGGGCGTCAAGGCGCTCGCGATCTACCGCGACAACTGCAAGGTCGGCCAGCCGCTCTCCACCAAGAAGTGGGAGGAGAAGGCCGAGGAGCCCGCCGCCGTCGAGGCCAAGGTCGAGAAGGTCGTCGAGTACCGCCCGGTCCGCAAGCGCCTGCCGAAGGGACGTCCCGGCATCACCACGTCCTTCACCGTCGGCGGTGCCGAGGGCTACATGACCGCCAACTCCTACCCGGACGACGGTCTCGGCGAGGTCTTCCTGAAGATGTCCAAGCAGGGCTCGACCCTCGCGGGCATGATGGACGCCTTCTCCATCGCGGTCTCCGTCGGCCTCCAGTACGGCGTCCCCCTGGAGACGTACGTCTCGAAGTTCACGAACATGCGCTTCGAGCCGGCCGGCATGACGGACGACCCGGACGTGCGGATGGCGCAGTCGATCGTCGACTACATCTTCCGCCGCCTGGCGCTGGACTTCCTGCCCTTCGAGACGCGCTCCGCGCTCGGCATCCACTCCGCCGATGAGCGCCAGCGTCACCTCGAGACGGGTTCGTACGAGCCGAATGAGGACGAGGTCGACGTCGAGGGTCTGGCCCAGTCGGCGCCGCGCGCCCAGGAGCTGAAGGCCGTCACCCCGCCGAAGAACGAAGCGGCGGCTCATCCCGCCCCGCAGCAGGCCCACACCAGTGCCGAACTGGTAGAGATGCAGCTGGGCATCCAGGCCGACGCTCCGCTGTGCTTCTCCTGCGGTACGAAGATGCAGCGCGCCGGTTCGTGCTACATCTGCGAGGGCTGCGGCTCGACCAGCGGCTGCAGCTGACGCCGAGCGCCTGAGCCGATGACGGAGGGGCACCGCCTTTGGGCGGTGCCCCTCTTGTCGTCACAGGCTGCGGATGTCACGGCATGGTGCTCACGCCCCGGGTGCCGCGCCCATCGTCCTGGTGAAGGCCACGGGGTCGCCCTCGAAACCGCGCAGGCCGGAGTGGAAGGCCCAGGGGCCGGAGCCGTCCCGGACGAACTCCGCGACCGTCGCGGCCGTCGCCCCCAGGACACCGCCGAAGTCGTCCTCCGCGAGGACCGTGTACCCCTCGCGGATGCGCAGGCCGGGGTTGACCACGCTGACGAAGGTGCGCTCCGCCGGGCGCTGCTGGATGACGACACCGACCACCACGCGCGCGTACCGGTCGTCGAGGCGGTTGAGTTCCAGCATCATGACCTCGTCGTAGCCGAAGCCCTGGCCGTCCTTGCTGTCCCGGTTGAGGTAGATGGTGCCGTCGGGGGAGCGGCTGTCGAAGTGCACCACATAGGCGGGATCGCCGTGCGGGGCGTCCGCCAGGTACGTCGCCGCGACGAGGTCCAGATCGGTGGACGGCTGCCCCGCCGGACTGGGATCCCACCTCATCGCGATCTCGATCTTGCTCAGTCCCTTGTTGAGCCCGTCCACCAGAGTCCCCTTCCCCGTACCGACCCGCCTGTTCGCCCCAACTGCCGGGCGCTTACCACTGTTTGTCCATCCTGCCACGCGTGAGGGTGCGCGCGTGGAGGAGCGGTCAGGCCGAGAGTGACCGGCGCCACGCTCCGTGGCCTTACCATGGCGCGGTGCTGGTCAAGTGGATTCGCTGCACCGTGGTGGACCGCCGCGGTTTCGAGCGGGGGCAGCGGAAGTGGGCGGGGCTTCTGGGGGAGCCGGGGTTTCGCGGGCAGGGGGGTGGCTGGAGCCGGGGGCGGCCGGACGTGGCACACATATTCGCGTTCTGGGAGAGCCGCGCCTTCTACGACTCGTTCATGGCACGGTCCCACGACCGGCTGGCGTCGACCCAGTCGGGCACCTTCAAGGACGCCCAGGTCAGGCTCTTCGACTACCGCTTCGACGTGAAGACCGGCTTCGAACCGCGCTTCACGGACGCCGACCTGCTGCGGGTGGCGCTCTGCCGTGCCCACGAGGAGCGGGCCGAGCACTTCGTGCTGATGCAGGAGAAGGTCTGGAACCCGGCGATGGCCGGCTCTCCCGGCATGGTGCGCGGGCTGTTCGGCGAGGCGCCCGGGCACGAATTCCTGGTGCTGTCGATGTGGCGCTCGGACGCCGAGCACGGCAAGTACCGCACCGAACGCGTGGAGCGGCTCGCCCTGAGAGCCCAGACGGAGGCGGACGTGGCGGCGCTCACCGGGGACATCGTGGGCATGGAGCCGAGCTGGACCGTCTGACTCGGGAAACGGTCCGATTCAGACTCGGGAAACGGTTCGATTCAGACTCGGGAAACGGTTCGATTCAGAACGGTCTGGATGGATTGGTTCCGATCGGAGATACGCGTGACCTGTGAGACCTGTGGTGCAGGATCTGTGTGACCTACGCTGTATGGGTGGGGTATGAGTGCTGCGCAAGCGCTCACCCGATCTAGGGTCTTGGCATGGCACGACCACGGCGCATCGTCCTTGTCCGGCACGGCGAGTCAACGGGCAATGTTGATGACTCCGTGTACGAGCGTGTACCCGACCACGCGCTGTCGCTGACCGAGAAGGGCCGGCGACAGGCGGAGGCGACGGGCGAGCAGCTGCGCGAACGGTTCGGCGGTGAGCGCGTCAGTGTCTACGTCTCCCCGTACCGTCGTACGCACGAGACGTTGCGCTCGTTCCATCTCGACCCCGAGCTCATACGTGTACGCGAGGAGCCCCGGCTGCGCGAGCAGGACTGGGGCAACTGGCAGGACCGGGACGAGGTCCGTCTCCAGAAGGCCTACCGGGACGCGTACGGCCACTTCTTCTACCGTTTCGCCCAGGGCGAGTCCGGCGCCGATGTCTACGACCGGGTCGGCGGATTCCTGGAGAGCCTGTTCCGCAGTTTCGAGGACCCCGACCATCCGCCGAACGTCCTCATCGTGACCCACGGTCTGGCCATGCGGCTGTTCTGCATGCGGTGGTTCCACTGGACGGTCGCGGAGTTCGAGTCGCTGTCGAACCCGGGGAACGGCGAGGTGCGGATGCTCGTTCTGGGGGACGACGGCAAGTACACGCTCGACCGGCCGTTCGACCGCTGGCGAGATCCCGAACCGTACGGGATCACCGGATAGAGTGGCAGGGCGATGACCGCTGACTCCTCCCCCGACGGGCGCCTGGACCGCGCCCTGGCCAGCCTGCGCGGACTGTCCGTCGGGGACGCCCTGGGTTCCCAGTACTTCGTGCCGGTGAACTACCCGCTGCTCAAGCGCCGCGAGGTGCCGTCCGGGCCCTGGCAGTGGACCGACGACACGGAGATGGCCGGTTCCGTCGTCGGCGTCCTGGCCGCCCACCATCGCGTCGACCAGGACGCCCTGGCCCGTTCCTTCGCCGAGCACCACGATTTCGACCGTGGCTACGGCCCCGCGGTCAACCGACTGCTGCGACTCGTCCGGGAGGGCGGGGACTGGCGCGAACTCGCCGCCGGGCTCTTCAACGGACAGGGGTCCTGGGGGAACGGCGCCGCGATGCGGATCGCCCCGCTGGGCGCCTGGTACGCGGGCGACCCGGAGCAGGCGACCCACCAGGCGGAGATCTCGGCCTACACGACCCACCAGCACCGCGAGGCGGTCGTCGGTGCGATGGCCGTCGCCGCGGCCGCCGCGTTCGTTGCCGACCCCGGCGGGCCGCCCGGCGCCGAGGCCCTCCTCGACGGGGTCATCGACCTGGTGCCGAAGAGCGCGGTGGGCGCGGGGCTGCGCCGGGCCCGGGACATGCTCGATTACGGCGACCCGGCCACGGTGGCGGCGGTACTGGGGTGCGGCCGGCGCACGACCGCCCACGACACCGTGCCCTTCGCCCTGTGGTCGGCGGCGAGAAGCCTCGGCGACTACGAGCGGGCGTTCTGGACGACCGCGCAGGTCGGCGGGGACGTCGACACCACCTGCGCCATCGTCGGCGGCGTGATCGCCGCGGGCAAGGTCGGAACACCGCCCGCCGAATGGGTGGGGCGGACGGAACCGCTCCCGGACTGGGTGCCCGCGTCGGCCTAGCGGCAAAGGCTCTTACCCCTCTTCGGGAACTCTCCGTACAACGCGGGAACTCTCCGTAATCGCCCGCTCGTTGTCGTGACATCCGCTGTGCGCGCCATCAGGGCGCGCAGGCACCGGAGTGGAGCGATGGGGGTGAACATGGGCGTCCTGCTCGCGGTTCTGACTCACTGGTGGGGCGCTCTCGCGCGCCGTCTGCGGAGCGAACCGGTCGCGAACCGGCCCGGCAGCCGCCGCCAGGCAAGTGGCACGCCCGTCGGCAAGCCGCCGAAGCCCGCTCGTGGTGCTGTCGTGTCAGCCGAGTCCCGGCCCGGCCGACCCGGCGAGTGCTTCCAGGTCACTCTTGCGGACCCGGATCACCAGCCAGGCCGTGGCCAGGGCGAGGACGGCCATCGCCGCGGCCGGGATGAAGGCTGTCGAGATGCCCTGGGCCAGCACCTCGTGCCCCCACGGTGCGGGCAGTTGCTGTGTGCGGGCGAACTCCGCCTTCTGCTCCGCGGAGCCCTCGGCCATGAACTGCGGAAGCTGCTTCTCCGCCTCGTCCCGGGTCGCCGTGCCGAAGACCGTCGTCAGGATGGCCAGGCCCAGCGATCCGCCCACCTGCTGCGTCGTGTTGAGCAGCCCGGACGCGGCGCCCGCCTCGTGCGGGGCGACACCCGAGACGGCGGTGAGCGTCAGCGTCACGAAGTTCAGCCCCATACCGAAGCCGAACACCAGCATCGGACCGAGAACCCCGCCGACGTAGGAGCTGTCGGAGCTGATGAGCGCCTGCCAGGCCAGTCCGGTCATCGCGAGCGCCGAGCCCGCGATCATGAACGGCTTGGGGCCCAGCACCGGCAGGAACCGCTGCGACAGACCCGCGCCGAGCGCGATCACGACCGTCACGGGCAGGAAGGCGAGCCCCGCCTCGATCGGGCTGTAGCCGAGCACGTTCTGCACGAACAGCACGATGTAGAAGAACATGCCGAACATCGCCGCGGCCAGGCTCAGCATGATCACGTACGTGCCGGAGCGGTTGCGGTCGGCGAACATCCGCAGCGGGGTGATCGGTTCCTTGGCCCGGGACTCGATGATCCCGAAGGCCAGCAGCAGGACCACCGCGGCGCCGAAGGACCCGATGGTGAGGCTGTCCCGCCATCCCTCGTCCGCGGCCCGGATGAAGCCGTAGACGAGGGACGCCATGCCCGTGGTCGAGGTCACCGCACCCGCGATGTCGAACCGGCCGGTGTGCCGATCGGACTCGCTGATGTAGAGCGGTGTGAGCACGGCGATGAGCACGCCGATCGGTACGTTCACGAAGAGCACCCAGCGCCAGTCGAGCCACTCGGTGAGCATGCCGCCGGCGAGCAGGCCGATGGCGCCACCGCCCGCCGACACCGCGGCGAAGACCCCGAAGGCACGGTTGCGTTCGGGGCCCTCGGGAAACGTGGTGGTGATGAGTGCCAGCGAGGTGGGCGACGCGATGGCGCCCCCCACGCCCTGCAGCACGCGTGCGGCCAGCAGCTGCCAGGGTTCCTGGGCGAGCCCGCCGAGCAGCGAGGCGAGGGTGAACAGCAGGATGCCGGTCATGAAGACCCGGCGGCGGCCGAGGATGTCACCGGCCCGGCCGCCGAGGAGCAGCAGACCGCCGAAGGTGAGTGTGTAGGAGCTGACGACCCAGGTGAGGTCGGTGGTGCTGAACTTGAGCGCGTCTTGAATGTGCGGGAGCGCGATGTTCACAATTGTCGCGTCGAGTACGACCATGAGTTGGCAGGCCGCGATGACGGTGAGTGCGATGCCGGGATGTCCCTCCCGGCGGGCCGCACCTGGCTTTTGGTCCTGGAGCAATGGAGAGGTTGTCACTATGGGTCCCCCACGAGTGCGTTAGTGAACGCTCGCGTTCACTGTCGCGTCAAAGGTAGTGAGTCCCCGACAGTGAACGCAAGCGTTCACTCGTGGCGTCGTCGTTCGGCATGTCCCCCTCTGTCGCCGTCCGGCACGCCACCACATCCCCGAAATCCCCGCTTCTCTGTTCGTTGGAGAGAGTCAGATGGTTACCCCGAGCTGGGTGGATGCCCCCGCTCAGACAGCCGCCCGCCGCCGCGGCGCCGTGCTCGAGCGAGCGATCCTCGATGCCGCGCTGGACCAACTCAGCACCGTCGGCTGGAACGGCCTGACGATGGAGGGAGTCGCCGCCGGCGCCCAGACCGGCAAGGCCGCGGTCTACCGGCGCTGGCCGTCCAAGGAGGACCTTGTCGCCGACGCTCTGCGCGCCGGTCTGCCGCATTTCGACGCGGCACCCGACGAGGGTGGCGTGCGCGAGGACCTCTTGGCGCTGTGTCTGCGAGCCCGGGACGCGATGTTCTCCCGTCCCGGTGTCGCGCTTCGCTCGGTGATTCACGAATGCGACACGACGCAGGCTGAGCGGTTTCATGCCGTGATCTTCGATGGGGTCGTGGAGCCCACCATCCAGATGCTGCGGGAGGTCATCGAGCGCGGAATCCAGCGAGGGGAGGTTCGTTCTGACGCTGCGAACGGCTATGTCTTCGACGCCATCCCGGCGATGATGATGTACCGATCCAAGATGTGCGGCTGCGAATGGAAGGATCATGAAATCGAGGAGATGATCGACCAGTTGATGGTTCCGCTGCTGCGGCCGAGCGGCTCCTGACGGGAGTTCGCGAGGGGTGTGATGCCGCCAGGGTGGGCCAGGGTGTCGCGGGCACTTCCGGGCGGCGTAACCTAGGGGCGCCATGCCGTACGAACCACCTACTCACACCGTCGAGCGCTCCCTTCGCGCCACGACCGGAGCGAAGATCGTTGCAGGTGTCGACGAGGTGGGGCGCGGCGCGTGGGCCGGCCCGGTCACCGTCTGCGCGGCGATCACCGGATTGCGCCGGCCGCCCGAGGGCCTCACGGATTCGAAGCTGCTCACCATCAAGCGGCGCACCGAACTCGCCGAGGCACTGCGGACGTGGGTGACGTCGTACGCCCTGGGTCATGCCTCCCCGGAGGAGATTGACGAACGAGGGATGACGGCCGCGCTACGGCTCGCTGCGGGGCGTGCGTTGGATGCCCTGCCGGTCCGTCCGGACGCGGTCATCCTCGATGGCAAGCACGACTATCTCGGTGCGCCTTGGCGGGTCCGTACGGTGATCAAGGGCGACCAGTCCTGCGTGGCGGTAGCTGCGGCATCGGTGATCGCCAAGGTTCAGCGCGACAAAATGATGGCCGAACTGGGTATCGACCATGCAGACTTCGGTTTTGCGGACAACGCCGGGTATCCATCCCCCGTGCACAAGGCCGCACTGGCGGAGCGGGGCCCCACCCCCTACCACCGGTTGTCATGGGCGTATCTTGATGCGCTGCCCCAGTGGCGGCACCTCAAGAAGGTCCGCAGCTGGGCGGACGGAAGTGTTCCGGAAATCGAGGGTCAGCTCGGCTTCGATTTCTGACGGTTTCGTTCGCACGCATGCGCCACCCGCCGACGCGGGCCGTACCAGCGTTTGATAAATATCAACTCATGCCTCTCATTCCCGAGGAGCCTCAGATTCACGAGAGTGCCCAGGGTCCCCGCGCCACTCCGGCCAGCGGCCGCACCGCGCCGACCCCCCGTCCCGTACCCGGTCCCCGTCCCGCGGCTCCGTCGCGTCCCGGTCGTCCCGGCCCTCTCCGGCCCGCGCCGCCGGTGCAACGTACGCCGCGTGACGCAGCCGCCAAGCCCGGTCCGTCCGGACCCGCCGCCGGTGCCGTCGCTCCTGCCGCCCCGCAGATCCAGCTGATCCCGGCTTCCGCACAGGGCGCGCTCGACGCCGCCGAGGGGGCCGTGGACCTGCTCCTGGACGCGGGTCGCGCGCCCAGCGACGTCCTGGTGATCACGACCGGCGAACAGCACCCGTGGGCCACCCACGAGCTGTCCTTCGGTGAAACCTCCTACTGGGCCCAGCACGACGCCCGTGACGACGTCTTCTACACGGACGTCACCATCGCGGCCCGCGCCGCGTCGCGCCCGGTGGTCGTGGTCGCCGTCAACGGCGGTTCCGAGGCCGCAGCCGCGAGCGCGCTGTCCCTGGCCCACTCCCGCGCGAACACCCTGCTGATCGTCTGCGGTGACCCGCAGCAGATCAACTCGGTGCTGGGCGCGGGCGTCTGAGTCGCTTCCTCAGCGTCCGGTCGGGCGCTGGGGAGGACTTCAGGCGCCGCTGCTGCGGCTCCGCAGGGCGGGCGGTTCGGCATGCCCGGAGGGCTGGACGCCGTGGCTGCGTACGGGTGGGGAGCGCGTCCTGTGCCCCTGCGCGGGTCGCGGGTCGGCGCAAGGGCTTGTATGCCGTGCGTTGGGGGCACGGCACAGCACCCGCGTGAAATGGTGTGGCCAGAGCTTCAGCGTGCCGCCGCTGCGCGGCGCAGGACCTCCGAGGCGGCGCCACCGGTGCGCGGCAGCGGTGGCGCCGCCTCGGACGTGGCGAACGGCTCCGGTGCCGAGGCCGAGTGGGGGCGGCGTCCGCCGCGGCCCTCGCCGAGGACCTGCCAGCCGTCACGCGTCAGCGTGATGTACGCCCCGCAGCGCAGCCCGTGCAGGGTGCAGGCGTCGCGCAGGCCCCACATCCACGCGCCGTCCTCCTCCGTCCAACGCGCGTCGCCCTCACGGCAGTAGAGCAGCACCGCGGTCCGCACCGGAGTGCGGCGCCGAAGATCGTGCGGGATGATCCGGCGCAGCTGCGCGAGCAGCACGTTGCGGAACATCCAGCCGTCGGCCAGGGCCTGTCGGCGTACGAACGAGGCGCTCGCCCGCAGCCGCTCGTCCGGGTCGAGCACGGCGACGACAGCGGTCGCCGGCTGCGGGTGGTGCCGGGCATGCAGTCCGCTGACGACCTCACGGGGGTCGCGCAACAGTGGGATCCCGGCGGCGGCCCATTCCGCGGGTTCGAGCAAGCGGTTGGCGGAAGCGGCGGACATCGACGCCGCTGCCGAGGCCGGAGCGAATCCGAAGGTCACGGTCCTCCCTTCGGCTACGCGCCCACACTGCGGGCGAGGTCGGATTCCTGGGAGCGCGCACCGCAGCGAAGCCCTACCGGATCGGCGGGCGCGCCGTGCGGGAGCGGACCTCAATTCTTCCTGTCGAACTTGAATGCGGCAACGAGCAATTGAGGCCGTCGACCGTTATCAGATGATGCGCGGTTAATATCCCTACCCAGTGCGCCGCCGGGCCACCCATGGGGCGTTCGAGCACGACACGTTCGTACGTCACGGGGACGTGCGGCGTCCAGAGGTGCGCGCACGTGGTCAGGTGGCGGATGCCCTGTGCTCCGGGGCGGACACCTGACCCCGGAGCGCCGGTCGTCAGCCCTGCAAGGCCAGCACGAGCGGCAACACCCCCTGCGCACCGGAGCGTCGGAGCATGCGGGCCGCGACCGCCAGGGTCCACCCGGTCTCCGTGTAGTCGTCCACGAGGAGGACCGGGCCCTGGGCCTCGGCCAGGGCGGAGGCGAGGGCGGGCGGCACGGTCAGGGCGCCGTCGAGTGCCTTCAGCCGCTGGGCGCTGTTGCTCCGGGAACCCGGGTGCGCGTCGTCGGTGTACTCGATGGCACCCAGCAGCGGCAGTCGGCCGACTTCCGCGATGCGCGCTCCCAGCGAGTGGATCAACGCGGGGCGGGTGCGGGACGCCACAGTGACGACGCCGATCGGGCGCGGCTGGGCGTCCGAGGTGCCAGAAGCCCAGCCGCCGGGACCCTTGGCCCAGTCGGCCAGCACGCTCACCACCGCCTTCGCCACGTCGTCCGGAACGGGCCCGTCGGGGGCCTGGGGTGCGAGCAGGGGCCGCAGCCGGTTGCCCCAGCCGATGTCCGACAGACGCCCCAAGGCGCGTCCCGATGCGGCCTGTTCGCCGGCCGGGATACGTCCCTTGAGGTCCACTCCGATCGCCGGCAGCCCTGTCGGCCACATGCGACGGGGCTCCACCTCGACCCCCGCCCGGCCCAGGTCCACGCGCGCGGCGTCGAGTGCCTCCTCGGACGTGTCGGCGACGAAGCGCGGGCCCGTGCAGTTGTCGCAGCGACCGCACGGCTTGGCGGCCTCGTCGTCAAGCTGGCGCTGCAGGAACTCCATGCGGCAGTCCGTCGTCGACGCGTACGCGCGCATGGCCTGCTGCTCGGTCTCCCGCTGACGTGCCACCCACGCGTACCGCTCGGCGTCGTACGTCCACGGCTGCCCGGTCGAGATCCAGCCGCCCTTGACCCGCTTGACGGCACCGTCCACGTCGAGGACCTTGAGCATGGTCTCCAGACGGGACCTGCGCAGTTCCACCAGGGGCTCCAGGGCGGGCAGCGACAGGGGCTTCTCCGCGTGCGCGAGGAGATCGAGCGTGCGGCGCACCAGGTCTTCCGAGGGGAAGGCGAGCGACGCGAAGTATTTCCAGATCGCCTCGTCCTCCTTCCCCGGGAGCAGGAGCACCTCGGCGTGCTCCACACCACGTCCCGCGCGGCCCACCTGCTGGTAGTAGGCGATGGGGGAGGAGGGCGAGCCCAGGTGCACCACGAAGCCCAGATCGGGCTTGTCGAAGCCCATGCCGAGGGCGGAGGTGGCGACCAGCGCCTTCACCTTGTTGGCGAGCAGGTCCTCCTCGGCCTGCTGACGATCGGCGTTCTCCGTCTTGCCCGTATACGAGGAGACCGTGTGCCCACGCTGCCGGAGGAAGGCGGTGACCTCCTCGGCGGCGGCCACGGTGAGCGTGTAGATGATCCCGGAGCCCGGCAGTTCGTCGAGGTGCTCGGCGAGCCAGGCCATCCGATGCGCGGCGTCCGACAGCCGCAGCACGCTCAGACTCAGGCTGTCGCGGTCCAGCGGGCCCCGCAGCACGAGGGCGTCCGAGCTCCCGCCGGTGCCGAGCTGTTCCGCGACGTCGGCCGTCACACGCGCGTTGGCGGTGGCTGTGGTCGCGAGCACCGGCACACCGGGCGGGAGGTCGGCGAGCATGGTGCGCAGCCGGCGGTAGTCCGGCCGGAAGTCGTGGCCCCAGTCGGAGATGCAGTGGGCCTCGTCCACCACCAGGAGCCCGGTGGCGGCCGCGAGCCGGGGCAGCACCTGGTCCCGGAAGTCCGGGTTGTTGAGCCGCTCCGGACTGACCAGTAGGACGTCCACCTCACCTGCGGCGATCTCGTCCTGAACGGCCTCCCACTCCTCGGTGTTCGAGGAGTTGATGGTCCGGGCGTGGATGCCGGCCCGGGCTGCCGCCTCGACCTGGTTCCGCATGAGAGCGAGCAGTGGCGAAACGATCACCGTCGGACCGCTGCCCTGCGCCCGCAGCAGCGAGGTCGCCACGAAGTAGACCGCGGACTTGCCCCAGCCCGTGCGCTGGACGACCAGGGCACGTCGTCTGTCGGCGACCAGTGCCTCGATCGCCCGCCACTGGTCCTCGCGCAGCCGGGCCGCTCCCGAGACGTCCCCGACGAGACGGGCGAGGACCGTGTCGGCCGTCGCCCGTAGATCCGCGTTGCTCGTGTGCTCCATGCGTTCCATGAAACAGGACGGCAGTGACAACGGGAGCGGTGCACCGGCAGACACGAGAGCCTTGGGGCTCCTGGTGACGTGTCCCTGATTGAAGTTATCCACAGGGCAAACCGGAGCTTCGGATTCCGCGAGATCGTCTCCGCATGACGAACCACAGCGAAGCGACTGGATCCCCTGAAAACGGCGACATCACCGGGCCCGACGCACAGGGCGGGCACAAGGACGGTGGGCAGCGGAAGCGGGAGCCGAACGCGGGCGACACCGCCGGACTGCACGCCCCCGAAGCCGTGCACGACAGTCACGGCGGCGAGCACCAGGTCACCCTGCGCACCCCGGCCGAACTCGCCGATGCCCTGCCGTATCTGCTCGGGTACCGCCCCGAGGACAGCATCGTCCTGGTGGCCCTGCACGACAGGGACGGACGCGGACGGTTCGGAGGGCGGGCCCGGCTCGGTATCCCCGCCAACGCGGACGACTGGCCGTCCGCAGCCGGACAACTGGCCCACGGCCTGGTGGCGGGCAGCGAGCGCCGAGGGGTCAGGCCCGAGTCGATGGTCGCCTTCCTCTGCCAGGAGCCGCAGAAGGGCGAGTCCGGGCAGCAGGTCATGGAGCGGCTGAGGCCTCTGGCCCAGAGGCTGCGCGTCGAGTGCGGTTCCCTGGACGTGGTGGTGGTCGAGGCGCTGTGCATCTCGGAGGGTCGCTACTGGTCCTACTGCTGTGACAACGCGGCATGCTGCCCGCCCGAGGGAGCCCCCATGGGCCTGCCCGGCACCTCCGTGCTGGCCGCCGCGGCCACCTACGCGGGGATCCAGGTGCGCGGCACGCTGCGGGAGCTACGGGCCCGGCTGCTGCCTTGGGAGAACGCCGCCGCCCTCGAACAGGAGGCCGCCCTCGACACCGCCAGCATGACGCTGGTCCCGAGGCTCCTGGACGAGGTGGGCCGCGCCTCCGTGGCCGACGAGACGCTGGAACTGGCCGGGAGGGTCCTGGACCGCTTCGCCGAGGCGCGGCCCGTCTCCGGCATGCTCCTGGCGGACCTCCGCGACGACGAACTTCTGAGGTACGACGAGGCCGCCCGGTTGATCCTCGGTCTCCAGGACCGCGCGACCCGCGACCGTGCGGCCGAGTGGATGGAGGGCGACGAGGCTGCACGCGCCCTTCGCCTCTGGCGGACGCTGGCCCGCCGCTGTGTCGGGCCCTATGGCGAACATGCCGCTGCGCCGCTCACTCTCGCGGGCTGGGTCGCATGGTCCACCGGCGACGAACTGGAGGCCAGGGAAGCCCTCGCCATGGCCCTGGGTGCGGATCCCGACTACCTCTTCGCCCGTCTCCTGCACCAGGCTTGCAACGAAGGCCTCGACCCGGAGTCGATCCGCACCTGCCTGCGAGCGGAGCGCGAAGGCCGTGGGCGAGCGGTGGTCGACCACGCCATGATCCGTGCGCACGTCGCCGAGGCCGTCGGGCGAGAGACAGTGGTGCCACAGCCCCACCCCGACCCCACGCCCACAGCGGCGCCTCCACGCCGTCGCCGCCGTTCCCGTTCCGTCGGTGCTGCCGACACCGCCTCCGGCCGTACCCGCGCCGGCCGCGACACGAGTACACCTACTTCGCTCGGGCGTAAGCCGGCAGGCACCACGCGCCCTGCCGGTGCCGCGGAAGCGGGCCTGCGCCCCGAGCGTGCGACGACGGGCCCCGCGCGATCCGGCAGTGCGCGCACGGGCGGCACGCGTGCGCGCACCTCACGGAAGGCAGCCATGCCGTGCCGGGACGCGGGCCAGGAAGGCGTGCAGCCCGGCCACGGTACGGAGGAGGAGTGACCCATCGCGCCCTGCCGCCAGGTGGCCTTGACACACGAGGGCCGGGACACAGGCGTGACTCGGAAGACGTCCACGGCGTTCACCTGAGTGGCGGAACGCCCGAACGGGGTGTGACGCCGCACCGCCCCTGCCCCGTCGGAGCCCTCCGGCACCGGCGCCGAACCCGATCGAGGCGCACAGAGCGCAGAGGAAGCCTTCCCATGCATCAGCCGACTCCGCCCTCCTCCGCTGCCGGCGACCGCCGCTCCACAGACGGGCCCCCACCGCCCTTCGCGCCGGGCCTCGGCCTGCCCGGAGGCGGAGCTCCGCGGTCGGGGGACCACGAGGCCCCTCCGCGACCCGTGGCCCGTGTCGACGGTTACGGGCCCAGGTTCCCTGGAGGCGCCTCACACGTCTCGCCGCCCACCGGCCCGGACTCTCGCTCCCCCTCGCCGCCGGGCCCGGGCCGTTCGTCGCCCCGATGGGCGGGCCAGAGCCGTCGCCCCGGATCCACGTCCGGGCACGGCTCACCCGCACCGCCCTCGGTCCAAGACCGAGCGCCGGCGTCCCCGGGGCACACGCCCCCGCCCCGTGGTGCCACGATCCCCGGACTGCGCTGGTCCGCAGACCTGCCGCCCGCCCACACCGCGATGATCTGTGTCGCCCTTCCCGGCCTGGCCATCTCGACGGAGGAAGGGCAGATGACCGGCCGGGGGCTGGAGGGGTTCTACCGCGGCGGCCGGCGCGTGCTCTCCCGGTGCGAGATCCGCGTGGGCGGACGGGAACCCCTCGCGGTGCAGGCCCGCATGGCCTCGGCCGACCGCGCCAGGTTCGTGGGCACGCTCCGCTCGTCCCCGCAGGCCGGCCCGGATCCGGACGTGGTGGTGGAACGCAACCGCTTCGCCGACGGCACGGAGCGGATCACCCTGCACAGCGCGGCCCCCCGCCCGATGCGTCTGCCGCTCGAGGTGGTCCTGGGCACGGACCTGGCCGATCTCGGTTCGATCGCCTCGGGCACTGCGGGACCCGAACTCCCCGCCAGCGTTCACGGCTCCGGACTCCGCTGGTCCTGCCCCACCGGCAACGCGTCCGTGACGGCCGAACCGCCTCCCTCGGACGCCTTGGCCTCGGCCGGGCTGCTGCGGTGGGAACTCGACCTGCCGCCGGGCGGAAGCAGAAGTGTGGAACTGCGGGTGCGGCCGGACGGTGCGGGGCCTCTCCGAGCCGTGGGCCGCGCCGCGACCAGCCCCTTGGCTGCGGCGTGTGCGGAAGGCGACGACCCCAGAGTCTCCGCTCTCCTACGGACGAGCATCGAAGACCTCCAGGCCCTCTTGCTGCGGGACTCCGCGAACCCCGCCGACACCCATCTCGCGGCCGGGGCACCCTGGCGCTGCGGTCTGGCACCCGCCGACGCGCTCGTCGCCGCCCGGATGGCCCTGCCGCTCGGCACCGGCCTGGCAGCAGGGACGCTGCGGATCCTCGCCCGGACCCAACTCACCGGCCCGGGACCGCAGTCCGGGATGATCCCCGGCCCGAGACGGGACGCCGGGCCGTACCTTCCGCCGCAGTGCACCGGTACTGAGGCAACGCTGCTCTTCCCGGTGCTGCTCGCCGAAGCCCGACGCTGGGGGCTCGGCGAGCAGGAGACGGAGGAACTGCTGCCCGCCGCCGAGCGCTGCCTGACCTGGCTGCGGACCACCGTGGGCGACGAGGCGTACCTGCGCGACCCACACCCTGGCGGCCCCATCCGCTGCGAGACACAGGCCCACGCCCACCGTGCCGCACTGCTCGGTGCCGATCTGCTCGACGCCTGCGGCCGCACGGGCGGAGCGGCACTCCGGGAGTGGACGCAGGCCTTACGACCCGCGTTCCGGGAGGACTTCTGGCTCGACGACCGCGGGGGCGGCCGGCCCGCGGCAGCCCGTGCCCCGGACGGCAGGCCCGTGCCTCACCTGGGTGCGGCCGCTGTCCACCTCCTCGATACCGGCCTGCTGGGCGGGGGCGCTGTGGCACCCGGTCTGCTCGACAAGGTCCAGACCGAGAAGCTGGCCCGGCTGTTCGGCAGCCCCGTCATGGACTCGGGCTGGGGCCTGCGTGGACTGGGCGCGAAGGAACCGGGATTCAATCCGTTCGGCCACCGCGCCGGGGCCGTACGGATCCAGGAGACGGCACTCGGCGTCGCCGGTCTGGCCGCCGCGGGCTACGAGAAGGAGGCGAGTTCGCTGCTGCGCGGCGTACTCGAGGCCTCCGAGACCTTCGCCCATCGCCTGCCCGAGATGTACGCGGGGGAACAGCGTACGGAGGGAAGCGCTCCCCTCCCGCACCCGGCGGCCTGCCGTCCCGCAGCCACCCCCGCGGCGGCCGGGGTCCTGTTGCTCACCACGCTCGCAGGCATCCGCCCCGACGCCCCGGCCGGGACTGTCACCCTGCGCCCGGTGCGCAGCGCACCCCTGGGAGAGGTCGGCTTCACGGGGCTGCGCGTGGTGGGCGCCCCGTTCTCCGTGCGGGTCAGCCGGCTCGGCCTCGTCATGGTCGAGGAGGCGGCCGACGGACTGCAGCTGGGGGCCTGACCTGCCACGACAGACCACCGCCGGATCACCGGGAATCGGCAGTGCAGCCCATACCTGACCGAAGTGGATCAGTAAGCGAAGCGAGCCGCGAAGGGAGTGTTTATCGTCAGGCAGACGACTATGATCGCCGCATGCCCTACGACCCGTCAGCGTTTCCGCCCTTCGCCGTCACCGTGGACCTGGTCGTACTGACCGTGCGTCGCCATGCCCTGTGCGCGCTGGCGGTACGGAGGGGCGAACCACCGTTCCAGGGGCGTTGGGCGCTCCCAGGCGGTTTCGTACGGGCCGACGAGGACCTGGCACAGGCCGCGGCGCGCGAGCTGGCCGAGGAGACTGGGCTGCGCGTCCACGACCCGGCCGTCCCCGCCCAGGACAACGGCGCGCACCTGGAGCAGCTGGCCACCTACGGCGACCCCAAGCGGGATCCCAGGATGCGGGTCGTCAGTGTCGCCCACCTCGCCCTGGCTCCCGATCTGCCCGCGCCCAGGGCGGGCGGCGACGCCAGCAACGCGCGCTGGGCTCCGGTCGAGGAACTGCTGCAGCAGGGCGGTTACGGGCGGGACGCCGAGCCGGTCGCCCCTCTCGCCTTCGACCACGCGCAGATTCTGGCGGACGGAGTGGAACGAGCCCGCTCCAAGATCGAGTACTCGTCGCTGGCCACAGCTTTCTGCCCGCCCGAGTTCACGGTCGGAGAACTGCGTCGTGTCTACGAGGCGGTGTGGGGGGTGGCGCTCGACCCGCGCAACTTCCACCGCAAGGTCACGGGCACCCCTGGCTTCCTGGTGCCCACCGGTGGGACGACCACCCGCCAGGGAGGCCGCCCGGCACAGCTCTTCCGGGCAGGTGGCGCGACACTGCTCAACCCTCCGATGCTGCGCCCCGAGGTGTGACGCCGGGCCTGGAACGCGACCCGCCCGCAGCCCGGACAAGGGTGATTGCCCTACCCGAGACGGCCTCGCGCTGCCCGGAAAAACGGACATAGCGCGCTATCTTGCTGTGAGTGATCCAGGCCTTCGGACTGACCAGCAACCCTCGCAAAGAGCTTCCGCCCGCGGCCGACGACGTCTCCTTCGAGGCGCGAGCGGGCCGCGTCACCGCGCTGCTCGGAGCGCCGGGCGCCGGCAAGACGACGGTCCTCAGGCTCATGCTCGAGCTCCAACACGGCCGTGGCATCACGTACTTCCGGGGCCGCCCCCTGCATCGCATCGCCCATCCCTCACGCGAGGTCGGCGTGCTGCTGGGCGACGTGCCGGGGCACCCGGCCCGCACGGTCCGTGGTCATCTGCGCATGCTGTGCGCCGCCGCGGGGGTTCCGGTCCGGCGCGCCGACGAAGTGCTCGAGGCGGTCGGACTCGTGAGCCTGCGCGACGAACGCCTCGGTGCCCTCTCGCGCGGCATGGACCGCCGCCTCGGCCTGGCCTGCGTCCTGCTCGCCGACCCGCACACCCTCGTCCTCGACGATCCGGCCGACGGGCTCACCGCCCGCGAGGGCAACTGGCTGCACGGCATGCTTCGCGCACACGCCGGCCACGGCGGCACGGTCCTGTTCACCACAGCCGACCCCAAGGAGGCCGCGCGCACCGCCGACCGCGTCGTCACGCTGGAGCAGGGCCGGCTCGTGGCCGACCAGGAGGCCGCGGAGTTCTCGCGCACCCGCCTGCGTCCCCGTGTAGCCGTACGCAGCCCGCACGCGGCCCGTCTGGCGGCTCTCCTGGCCAAGCAGGCCCGTACCGCGCAGCGCTCCGTCGAAGTCGCACGAGAAGGCGACAACCGCCTCTCCGTGTACGGCAGCACCTGCGCGGACGTCGGCGAGACCGCGTTCCGCCACGGCATCGTCGTCCACCAACTCGCCGACGAGATCGGCGACATGGGTCCCGGCGCGGGAGCTGTGCAGCTGGGTGAGCCGTGCGGCGAGTGTGATGAGGGCCGGGTCGAATCGGAGCCACCCGCGGACGAGCGGCAGCGGGCCGACGTGGCGCGAACCTCCGCCGTCGAGCCGGATCGCGACGGCGTCGAGCCGGATCGCGACGGCGTCGAGCCCGATCACGACAGCGCCGAGCCGGCGGGAGCCAGTGCCGAGCCGGAGCGAATCCCTGCCCAGCCGGGTCACGTCACCCACGCACTCTGGCCGATCGCCGCCCCCCGGGCCGATGAGCCGGAGCCCTCCCCCGACGCGTCGACGCCGACCGCGGCGGACCCCGTGGCCACCGTCCCTGAGCTGCGACCCAGCATCGAGCTGAAGCCTGCCGCTGACGTCTCAGGACCAGCCGCAGACGAGCCGCTGCCCGCCCCCGGGCATACGCAGCCCTCTCGTGAGCTGCGACCCACCCTCGAACTGCAGCCCATCGCTGACGCACCGGAACCAGCCGCCGACGAGGCGCTGCCCCCCTCCGGTCATGCGCAGCCCGTTGCCGAGCCCCACGAGCGCCCGGAGGTGCCCGCGGCCGGCCACGTGGGCAATGCCGCCGCCCCTCCCCAGGGGGAGACGACCGCCCCCTCCCCTCGCCCAGCGCCGCACCCCGTCGAAGCCCGCATGGCGCGTGCCCTCGGCGCACTGCCCCCTCTGCCGCCTCCCATCTCCGTTCGCCCCGCACCCAGTCCGCTCCGCCCCCTCCGTTACGAGATCCGCCGTGCCGCCGGGATCGGCACCGGCTTTCTCACCGGGGCCGTAGTGCTCGTCGTGTCCGCCGTGACCGCCGTCGTGCTCGCCCGTATCGGGCACACGCCGCAGCCGCGTCTGCTGGCCGCGTGGCCGCGGGAGCTGCCCCTGCCCCCCGCGGCGCTCGGTGCGGGCCTGCTCGGCGCGCTGGCCTTCGGTGACGAGTTCCGCCACCCCGCCCTGGCCGCGGACCGCGGCACCGTGCCCCGCCGGCTGGGGCTGCTGGCCGCCAAACTGCTCGTCGCCTCGGCCACCGCGCTGGTGCTGGCCGTCCTCACCGTCGGCTGCGACACCGAGGTGCTCTATCTCGTCTACGGACGGGAGCTCGCGCAGGTTCCCGCCGACTGGCTGCCGCTGAGTGCGAGTTGGATCGGTCTCGTCGTCGGCTGCGCCTGGGCGGGCGTGCTGGCCGCCGGAGTCTTCCGGTCCACTACGGCGGGTCTCGCCGCGGTGGCCGCCGTACCCCTCCTTGTCGTACCTGTCGTGCACAAGGTCTTGGACGGACCGTCCGTTCGAACCGCGGCCGGACTGCCCATGCGGCTGCGAGAGGTCCTCGTGCCGCGGTGGCCCTTCGGAGGGGAGCGCTACCTGGAAGCCGCGCTCGGAGTGCTGTCCCAACCCGTCGGCGGCGCAATGACGTTGTCGCTGACCGCGCTGCTCTGCGCGTACCTGCTCTCCACCCTGCGGAGCAGGTTCCGGTGACGACTGTCCGTAACCCCTCGTCCAGCCATGCGCACAACTCCCCGCAGAACGCCCATTTCTTTCCGATAAGGCGTCAATTGCGACGGGGTGAGCGATCACCCTTTCGTGTGCTTTTCACCAAAGACCTCAAGGGAGTTGAAGACGGCGCCGACAAAGGATGCGTGAGTACCCTTGCGCACACCATGATGACCGCCGCCCGCTCCGCTGACTCCGGCCTCGCGAGCCCGGGCGAACTCGACCGCTACCCGTACGCCGAGGCGCCCGCCGTCGACCGCGTCGGGGTCTCTGCCTGGGATGGCGCGGACCCCGAGCTGGGCCGTGTGGGACGACGCGCCGCGGGCAGCCGCGGACGCGGGCTGCACGGCCAACTCGTCCAGCAGCTGGGTCAGATGATCGTCTCCGGCGACCTGGGCGCCGACCGCCCGCTGGTGCCCGAGGAGATCGGCCAGCGCTTCGAGGTCTCCCGCACCGTCGTCCGCGAGTCGCTCCGCGTCCTGGAAGCCAAGGGCCTGGTGAGCGCCCGCCCGAACGTCGGCACGCGTGTGCGCCCGGTCAGCGACTGGAACCTCCTCGATCCGGACATCATCGAGTGGCGGGCCTTCGGGCCGCAGCGCGACGACCAGCGCCGCGAGCTGAGCGAGCTGCGGTGGACGATCGAGCCGCTGGCCGCCCGCCTCGCCGCCGGCCACGGCCGCGAGGACGTCCAGCAGCGCCTGGTGGACATGGTCGAGATCATGGGGCACGCGATGGCTCAGGGTGACGCGCTCACGTTCTCCCGCGCCGACTCCGAGTTCCACTCGCTGCTCATCCAGGTCGCGGGCAACCGCATGCTGGAGCACCTCTCGGGAATCGTGTCCTCGGCCCTCCAGGTCTCGGGCGGTCCGGTCACGGGCTGTGACCGGCCGAACGAGGCGTCGCTGACGCACCACGGCCGCATCTGTGACGCCCTCGCCGCCGGTGACGGAGCCGCGTCCGAGGCGGCGATGCGCCAACTCCTCACGGTCCACCCCGAGGTGGAACGGGTAGTGCCCGCCCCGCGCGAGCACTGACCGCGTTCCGCGGGCGGCGCGGTCGGGTGTGCCACCCCCCTCCTGTGGCAGCGCCCGATCGATGAACCGCCTCCCGTCGGACCCCGCAGGATCCTTCGCGATCCTGCGGGGTCCGACGGCGCGAAGGGGGCCATCCATCCGCCGCAGCGGTAAAGTCACGTCCAGGAGTGACAGCCTCTATCCGTATCTGACCGCTTTTATTCGCTTACGGGGTGTGACTCGGGCCACGCGGATTGGGCGTAACGCTCGCGGGAAGAACGCGATGACCTAAGAGGTGACAGCCGCGGAGGGAATACGGACGCCGTTCACGGCGCTGTGCATCTTCCCGGCCCCCGCCCGCGCCGTCGGCCCATCCCCAAGCCGGCGGTCGGCCCCTGTCCACTGTGGACGGGGCCGGAAGCCGTTTTCCAACGTTCCGAGAGGTTGTTCGTGTCGGCCAGCACATCCCGTACGCTCCCGCCGGAGATCGCCGAGTCCGTCTCTGTCATGGCGCTCATTGAGCGGGGAAAGGCTGAGGGGCAGATCGCCGGCGATGACGTGCGTCGGGCCTTCGAAGCTGACCAGATTCCGGCCACTCAGTGGAAGAACGTACTGCGCAGCCTCAACCAGATCCTCGAGGAAGAGGGTGTGACGCTGATGGTCAGTGCCGCAGAGCCCAAGCGCACCCGAAAGAGCGTCGCAGCGAAGAGTCCCGCCAAGCGCACCGCCACCAAGACGGTCGCGGCCAAGGCGGTGACCACCAGGAAGGCCACCGCCACCGCCACGCCGGCGGCGCCCGCCGCCGAGCCCTCCGTCGAGGACGAGGCGCCCGCCAAGAAGGCAGCCGCCAAGAAGACGACCGCCAAGAAGGCGGCCGCGAAGAAGACCGTCGCCAAGAAGACGGCGGCCAAGAAGACCAGCGCCAAGAAGGACGACGCCGAACTCCTCGAAGAGGAGGTGCTCGAGGAGGCAGCCCCCGGCAAGGCCGGTGAGGAGCCCGAGAGCACGCCGGAGAACGCGGGCTTCGTACTGTCCGACGAGGACGAGGACGACGCGCCCGCCCAGCAGGTCGCCGCCGCCGGCGCCACCGCCGACCCGGTCAAGGACTACCTCAAGCAGATCGGCAAGGTCCCGCTGCTCAACGCCGAGCAGGAGGTCGAGCTCGCCAAGCGCATCGAGGCCGGTCTGTTCGCCGAGGACAAGCTGGCCAACGCCGACAAGCTCGCCCCCAAGCTCAAGCGCGAGCTGGAGATCATCGCCGAGGACGGCCGCCGCGCCAAGAACCACCTCCTGGAGGCCAACCTCCGCCTGGTGGTCTCCCTGGCCAAGCGCTACACCGGCCGCGGCATGCTCTTCCTGGACCTGATCCAGGAGGGCAACCTCGGTCTGATCCGCGCGGTGGAGAAGTTCGACTACACCAAGGGCTACAAGTTCTCCACGTACGCCACCTGGTGGATCCGTCAGGCGATCACCCGCGCCATGGCCGACCAGGCCCGCACCATCCGTATCCCGGTGCACATGGTCGAGGTCATCAACAAGCTCGCGCGCGTCCAGCGCCAGATGCTCCAGGACCTGGGCCGCGAGCCCACCCCGGAGGAGCTGGCCAAGGAGCTCGACATGACCCCGGAGAAGGTCATCGAGGTCCAGAAGTACGGCCGCGAGCCCATCTCGCTGCACACCCCGCTGGGCGAGGACGGCGACAGCGAGTTCGGTGACCTCATCGAGGACTCCGAGGCGGTCGTCCCGGCCGACGCGGTCAGCTTCACCCTTCTCCAGGAGCAGCTGCACTCCGTCCTGGACACGCTGTCCGAGCGCGAGGCGGGTGTCGTCTCCATGCGCTTCGGTCTCACCGACGGTCAGCCGAAGACCCTCGACGAGATCGGCAAGGTCTACGGCGTCACGCGCGAGCGGATCCGCCAGATCGAGTCCAAGACCATGTCGAAGCTGCGCCACCCGTCCCGTTCGCAGGTGCTGCGCGACTACCTCGACTAGTCGCCGGTCGTACGACGCGGAAGGCCCGGTCCCCTCAGGGGGCCGGGCCTTCGTCCTGCCGTGCTTCTCCGGGGGTGCGGCGCGGCGCAGGGTGAATCACTCTGGGTGCTCAGCGAACACCACGGAGTGAGGAGTGCGTATGCGTCGTCGCCTTGCCCGGCCCCTGGCCCGACCGCTGGTCCTGGCAGCCGTGGCAGCCGCCATATCAGCGGCCTCCAGCGCCCCTGTGGCCGCCGACAGCGTGGTCATAGGCGGTTTCCCTGTCGATGTGTCCGAGAGTCCGTGGACGGTCGCCCTGTCCAGCCGTGACCGGTTCGGAGGTACGCGTGCGGGGCAGTTCTGCGGCGGAGTGGCGGTCGGTCGCAGCACGGTGCTCACCGCCGCCCACTGCCTGGACAAGGAGGTCTTGGGTGTGGCACCGGAGCGCGTACGTGACCTCAAGGTCATAGCGGGGCGCACGAACCTGCTCTCGGACCGCAGCGGCCGGGAGGTCGCCGTGCGGCGTGCCTGGGTGAACCCGGCGTACGACGGTGTCAGCAACTTCGGGGACTACGCCGTACTCACCCTTGCCGAACCTCTGCCCGCCGGCTCGGTCATCGGCATGGCGGCCGACGGTGATCCCGCGTACGCGGTGGGCGGGACTGCGATGGTGTACGGGTGGGGCGACACTTCCGGCGCCGGCCAGTATCCGAACAGTCTGCGCGCCGCGCGTGTGCGCGTGATCTCCGATGAACTGTGCGAGGACGCCTATCCGGGCGGATCCGACGGCACGTACGAAGCCGAGAGCATGCTGTGCGCGGGGGAGAGGGAGGGAGGCCGGGACGCCTGCCAGGGTGACAGTGGGGGGCCGCTGGTGGCCCGGGGGCGGTTGATCGGGCTCGTGTCCTGGGGGATCGGCTGTGGGCGGGCCGACAGCCCCGGGGTGTACATGCGTGTGTCCGACGTCATGCGGACGCTCGGCTGGACACGGAGGTGAGGAAAGGCTCGAAGGGTGTCCGACGGAGCCTGGGCGGGCTTGTGTGGACGAGGACGGGCGGCTGCCTCTGCTGTCAGAGGCAGCCGCCCATTCACCGGCCTGTGCCGGGCTGGCTCGTCGTCGGAACGCGAGGTGTCAGCGCTCTTCTTCGGAGGCGGTCGCGGGAACGGTCGTGAGCCGCTCCGTCTCGTCCTGTATCTCAGCGGCGATCTTCTTGAGTTCCGGCTCGAACTTGCGACCGTGGTGGGCGCAGAAGAGCAGTTCTCCGCCGCTGAGCAGGACGACGCGCAGGTACGCCTGGGCGCCGCAGCGGTCGCAGCGATCAGCGGCCGTCAACGGGCTCGCGGGGGTCAGAACAGTAGTCACGTCGCCTCTTCTCTAGCTCGACGAGCTGTCGTACCAGGGTCAACATCCAACCAGCCATAAAACGTTCCCGCTCGTGGCTTTTCCTCGAAAAAATCTTGCGAGGCGGCTGTCTGCTGCCGGTTGGCGGCGAATGTGCCGTATTGCGTGTCCATGTGTCTTACGGGGCTTCGCGTTGTATCGGTGGTCGGTCCTCCCGGCTGGGTTGCCGGTTGTTCATGAGGACGTGCCCGGAGCCTAAATGGTTCATGCCTGGAAGGGAACGTGATGTGTACTTCACTCCATCGAGGGATCGAACACGCATACGAGCCTGGACTAGTCTGAGTCTCTGACGAGGGTGGCGTTACAACGGCTCTACCAGGCCTCGGTACCCTCTCACCGGTGACTGAAGCCGCGCCCTTACCCATGAGGGCCCCATCTGAAATTCAGCGAGGAGCGAACCGCGTGACCGCCGAAACGTCCGTGCCGTCCACAGCTCTGCTGGCAGGAGCAGACCGGGACGGATCCAACTACACCGCGCGGCACCTGCTCGTCCTTGAGGGGCTCGAAGCCGTGCGCAAGCGCCCGGGCATGTATATCGGGTCGACCGACAGCCGCGGTCTCATGCACTGCCTCTGGGAGATCATCGACAACTCCGTCGACGAGGCCCTGGGCAACTACTGCGACCACATCGAGGTCATCCTCCAGGACGACGGATCCGTCGAGGTCCGGGACAACGGCCGGGGCATCCCGGTCGACGTCGAGCCCAAGACCGGCCTCTCCGGTGTCGAGGTCGTCATGACCAAGCTGCACGCCGGCGGCAAGTTCGGCGGCGGCTCGTACGCCGCCTCCGGTGGCCTGCACGGCGTCGGCGCCTCCGTGGTGAACGCCCTCTCCGCCCGCCTGGACATCGAGGTGGACCGCGGCGGGCACACCCACGCCATCAGCTTCCGGCGCGGCGTCCCGGGCGCTTTCGCCGGGAACGGCCCGGACGCCAAGTTCGAGGCCAAGGGCGGGCTGCGCAAGGCAAAGAAGATCCCGAAGAGCCGCACCGGCACGCGCGTGCGGTACTGGGCCGACCGCCAGATCTTCCTCAAGGACGCCAAGCTCGCCCTGGAGACGCTGCACCAGCGCGCCCGCCAGACCGCGTTCCTGGTGCCCGGCCTGACCATCGTCGTGCGCGACGAGTACGGGCTCGGCGAGGGCGGCAGTAAGGGCGAGGAGTCATTCCGCTTCGACGGCGGAATCAGCGAGTTCTGCGAGTATCTGGCGAACGACAAGCCGGTCTGCGACGTCCTCCGCTTCTCCGGACAGGGCAGCTTCAAGGAGACCGTCCCCGTCCTCGACGACCACGGCCAGATGACGCCCACCGAGGTCACTCGCGAACTCGGCGTCGACGTCGCGCTGCGCTGGGGCACGGGATATGACACGACGCTCAAGTCGTTCGTGAACATCATCGCCACCCCCAAGGGCGGTACGCACGTCGCCGGTTTCGAGCAGGCCGTCGCAAAGACGATGAACGAGGTGCTGCGCACCAAGAAGCTCCTGCGCGTCGCCGAGGACGACATCGTCAAGGACGACGCCCTGGAAGGCCTCACCGCGGTCGTCACCGTGCGCCTCGCCGAGCCCCAGTTCGAGGGCCAGACAAAGGAGGTGCTCGGCACCTCGGCCGCCCGCCGGATCGTGAACAACGTGGTCGTCAAGGAGCTCAAGGCGTTCCTGACCTCCACGAAGCGGGACGCCGCGCAGCAGGCCCGTGTCGTGCTGGAGAAGGCCGTCGCCGCGGCCCGTACGCGCATCGCCGCCCGCCAGCACAAGGACGCGCAGCGCCGCAAGACGGCCCTGGAGTCCTCCTCTCTGCCGGCCAAGCTCGCCGACTGCCGCAGCGACGACGTCGACCGCAGCGAACTGTTCATCGTCGAGGGCGACTCCGCGCTCGGTACGGCGAAGCTCGCCCGGAACTCCGAGTTCCAGGCGCTGCTGCCGATCCGGGGCAAGATCCTCAACGTCCAGAAGTCATCCGTGACGGACATGCTGAAGAACGCCGAGTGCGGCGCGATCATCCAGGTCATAGGAGCCGGATCGGGCCGGACCTTCGACATCGACACGGCTCGCTACGGCAAGATCATCATGATGACCGACGCCGACGTCGACGGCTCGCACATCCGCACCCTGCTCCTGACCCTGTTCCACCGCTACATGCGGCCCATGGTCGAGGCCGGCCGGGTCTTCGCGGCGGTGCCGCCGCTGCACCGCATCGAGATCGTCCAGCCGAAGAAGGGCCAGGACAAGTACGTCTACACGTACTCGGACCGGGAACTGCGCGACAAGCTCATGGAGTTCCAGAGCAAGGGCATCCGCTACAAGGACTCGATCCAGCGCTACAAGGGTCTCGGCGAGATGGACGCCGACCAGCTGGCCGAGACGACAATGGACCCGCGCCACCGCACTCTGCGCCGGATCAACCTCTCCGATCTGGAGTCGGCCGAGCAGGTCTTCGACCTGCTGATGGGCAACGACGTCGCGCCGCGCAAGGAGTTCATCTCCAACTCGGCGGCGACACTGGACCGGTCGCGGATCGACGCGTAGCCGCTGCGCCGGGCTGTAGCCGGCAGGGGCGGGGCGTCGGTGACCGGGGTGGACCGCTCGTGGACATCGCTGTGCCGCCCTGGTTCAGGTGCGGCACCAGCGGTGTCCGAATGAGGCGTCCGGACATGCCCCCGGCCTTGCCAGAGGTGTCTCTCCACCCGTGGGTGGAGAGATGCCCGGTCTGGGATCCACCCGTCATCCACCCATGATCCACCCTGACTCCGATCCTGTGACCTGGCGATTTCCGTAGCGTCGAAGGCGTCGGCGGCACCCGCTGCCGGCGACTCCCTTCTCGCTCACGGAGGTTGTGATGTCCGGGCTCGTCGACGCGTTGGTGATCGTGGCCGTTGCCGTAGTGGTGATCGCCCGTCAGTTCCGCGCGAGCCGGATCGACGGCGAGCGCCGCTGGTGGCTCCTGCCCGCGATCCTGGCCGTCGTCGCGCTGCGCGAGCCCGGCATACTCGATCCGCATCACCACACGGCCTCGGTGCTCCTGCTCGGCGCCGAACTGCTCGTCGGCCTGGCCACCGGAGCCGGCTGGGCCTGGACCACCCGCATATGGGCAGAGCCGGACGGCACCGTGTGGAGCAGGAGCAGCATGGCGAGCGCCGCCGTCTGGGTCGTGGGCATCGGACTGCGCATCGGCCTCTTCGCGCTCGGGGCGGCGGTGGGTGTTCACCAGGACAGTTCGGCCCTGCTGTTGGGGCTCGCGGGAACCCTCCTTGTCCGGGCCGGAATCCTGGCCTGGCGCGGTCAGTCGCTGCGCCCCGCCGCGAACATGAGCGGGGCGTACCGTGAAAGCACGGCCCGACCGGCGGGGAAGGAGCGTGTGTGAAGGAGAACGCCTGGACGCGCTGGCCTTCCCGGGAGGCGCTCAGCCGCGAGGGAATCTCACGCTCCCGCTGCATGCTGGCCTGGACGGTGAGGGCCCTGGTTCTCGGCCTGTTGCTGTGGGGTGCCTTCTCCGACGGTCATGCGGGTGGCGGGAGGGCGGCTGCCGGTGCCGGCGGAGTGCTGCTGGCGGCACTGCTCGCCTGGGCCTTCTTCCGAACTACGCTCCAGCACCGCCTGTGGCCGTCGCTGGCGTCGCTCGCGCTGCTCCAGGGCCTTGCCGTCGCGGCCCATATTTCGGGGTTCGAGGTGGCGGCCCTGGTCATGTGGTGCGGGTGTGCCGTCTCGGCGCTGGAGCGGCTTCCCCCGGCCGTCGCCCTCGCCGCAGCGGGCGTGGCACTCGGTTCGTACGGGGCCGTCAACAACGACGACATGCTGACGGCCGTGGTGACCGGAGTCGGCATCGCCCTCGCCGGATACACGCTGCGTCTCGACGCCGAGGCCCGTGGCAGCGCACAGCGGCTGCTCGCCCAGGAGCGGGCCGCACGCGCGGCCGAGGCGGAGACGGCCGCGCTCGCGGAGCGGGCCCGCCTGGCGCGTGAGATCCACGACGTGCTGGCGCACAGCCTCTCGGCCCAGCTCGTGCACCTGGAGGCGGCCCGGCTGCTCATCGAGCGCGGAGGGGAACGTGAGCAGGTGCTCGAACGAGTGGTGGCGGCACGCGAGATGGCGCGCGGCGGACTCTCCGAGACCCGGCAGGCGCTCTCGGCCCTGCGTGGGGAGCTGACCCCGCTGGAGGACTTCCTGAATCAGTTGGTGGGTTCGGCCGACGGCGCCGAGATCACCATCACGGGTGAACGCAGGGCGCTGCCGGCCGAGGCCTCGCAGACCGTGCGCAGAGCCGCCCAGGAGGCTCTGACGAACGTCCGCAAGCACGCTCGGGGTGCCAAGGTGCGCCTGCGGCTCGACTACCGTCCGCACGAAGTGACCCTCGACGTGCGGGACTCGGGCGGCTCGCCGGGTGAGCTGACCCGGACGGGCGCCGGGTACGGTCTGCTGGGCATGCGGGAGCGTGCGGAGCTGCTGGGCGGCTCGCTCGAGGCCGGGCCGGGCGAGGAGGGGTTCGTGGTGACGTTGAAGGTGCCGGTATGACGCAGGAGGCCGAGCGGAAGCCCGCTCGGGTGGTGGTCGTGGACGACCAGACCGTCGTGCGGGAGGGCATCGTGATGCTGCTCGGTCTGTTGCCCGGGATCGAGGTGGTCGGCGCCGCCGGTGACGGTGAGGACGCGGTGAGGCTCGTCGCCGAACTGGCCCCGGACGTGGTGCTGATGGACCTGCGCATGCCCCGCTGCGACGGAGTGGAGGCGACCCGCAGGATCCGCGCGCAGCACCCCGGGACGCAGGTCGTGGTGCTCACGACGTACGCGGACGACGAGTCCCTGTTCCCTGCACTGGCTGCCGGAGCGCGCGGCTATCTCACGAAGGACGCGGGCGGAGACGAGATCGTGCGGGCCGTGCAGAGCGTGCTGTCCGGGCAGGCGGGGCTCTCGCCGAGCATCCAGAGGCGGCTGCTGGAGCGCCTGGCGGAGCCGAGACCGGCGGCGGCGCCTGCCGAGGCGCCGGACGGGCTCACCGTGCGGGAGACGGAGGTGCTGGTTCTCATCGCCGACGGGCTCAGCAACCAGGAGATCGGCCGCAGACTGCATGTCTCCACCGCCACCGTGAAGACCCATATCAACAACCTCTTCGGCAAGGCGGGGATCAAGGACCGTGCCCAGGCGGTGCGTTATGCCTATCGGAAGGGTCTGGTGCGGCCACCAGCGGGTTGAGTCACCTGAAGGGGTGAAGAGAGAGGGGAAGAAGAGTCGGGGATCTTCCCGTTCTGTCCATCCTTGGGCATGCAGCCAAGCAAGGGCCGTCCCCACGAAAGCGGGGCCGGTAAGGAAAGTTGGGTCGAGGCTCTCGACGCTCATGACCCGGTCCCGGCCGAAGAGGCCGGGCACCTCAGGTATGACGACCCCTGGTATGACGCTCTCGCCTCCGGCTGGGGCGAGTCGGCCGGTGCCGAGGTGCCCGCGCAGGCGGTGGTGCCGTCGGCGCGTAGGGAGGGCGAGACCGGGGCCGCGCCGGCCGAGGTGTACCTGGAGGTGCAGCGCAGTGCGGCCTTTCAGGAGGTGCGGCGGCGGTACCGGAGGTTCGTGGTGCCGGCCTTCGTGGCCTTCTTCGCCTGGTACGTGGGCTATGTCGTGGCTGCCACGACCGCGCCGGAGCTGATGGCCCGGCCCGTGGCGGGAGCCATGAACGTGGCGATGGCCGCAGGGCTCGGGCAGTTCCTGACCACGTTCCTGCTCACCTGGGCATACGCCCGGCACGCGCGGCTGCGCAGGGACCGGGCGGCGCTCGAACTGCGCTGGGACACACAGGAACTGACGCGCGGCGCGAACGGCGGTGTCTCATGACCGGGGAACACCAGACGCTGGCGCTGCTGCTGTTCAGCGCGTTCGTGGCGGTCACGCTGGCGATCACGACGTGGGTGAGTCGTAAACGGCGTGGTTCGGCGGAGGAGTTCTACGCGGGCGGGCGGCTCTTCTCACCCATGGAGAATGGTTTTGCCCTCGCCGGTGACTACATGTCGGCCGCCTCCTTCCTGGGAGTCACCGGGCTCATCGCACTGTTCGGCTACGACGGGCTGCTGTATGTCGTCGGGTTCCTCGTGGCGTGGCTGGTGGTGCTGTTCCTCGTTGCCGAACTGGTGCGCAACTGCGGCCGGTTCACGCTCGCCGACGTCGTGGCGGCGCGGATGAGGGAGCGGCCGGTACGGATCGCGGCGGGAACCTCCTCGGTCACCGTGTCCGTTCTGTATCTGGTGGCGCAGATGGTCGGCGCGGGCAGCCTGGTGGCACTGCTGCTGGGTGGTACGAGCGAGGCGGCGCGGTCCTGGACGGTCATCGGTGTGGGCGCGCTCATGGTGATCTATGTGTCGTTGGGAGGGATGCGGGCGACCACGTGGATTCAGATCGTGAAGGCCGTTCTGCTGCTCGGCGGCACCATCGCGCTGACGGTGCTCGTCCTGATGCGTTTCCACGGCGACCTGGACCGGCTGCTGCTCACGGCGGCCGAGCGCAGCGGGCACGGGGCGGCGTTCCTGGCGCCCGGGCTGAAGTACGGCGGCGACTGGACCGCTCGCTTCGACTTCATCAGTCTGGGACTGGCCCTGGTGCTGGGTACGGCGGGGCTGCCGCACATCCTGTCCCGCTTCTACACGGTGCCCACCGCGCGTGCCGCACGCCGCTCGGTCGTCTGGGCCGTCGGACTCATCGGCGGCTTCTACCTGATGACGATCGTGCTCGGCTTCGGCGCCGCCGCCATCGTGGGGCCGGACGCCGTACGAGGGTCGAACGCGTCCGGGAACACGGCGGTTCCGCTGCTGGCGCTCGATCTGGGCGGAGGTGCCGGATCCACAGGCGGCACGGTGCTCTTCGCGATCGTCGCCGCGGTCGCGTTCGCCACCATCCTCGCCGTGGTCGCCGGGATCACGCTCGCGTCCTCGGCCTCGGTGGCCCACGATCTGTACGCGTCTTTGCGGCGCCGGGGCGGCAAGCCGCGCAGCGAGGTGGCGGTGGCCCGCGTCGCGGCCGTCGGAGTGGGCGTGGTGGCGATCGCCCTCGGCCTGCTGGCGCGGGATCTCAACGTGGCGTTCCTGGTGGGTCTCGCCTTCGCCGTCGCCGCGTCGGCGAACCTTCCGGTGCTGCTCTACTCCCTGTTCTGGCGCCGCTTCACGACCCGTGGCGCCGTGTGGGCCGTCTACGGCGGTCTCGTTCCGGCCGTGGTGCTCGTGGTGCTGTCACCGGTGGTCTCGGGCAGCCCGGACTCGCTGTTCCCGGGCGCCGACCTCCAGTACTTCCCGCTGCAGAACCCGGGCTTGGGTTCGATCCCGCTGGGCTTCCTCGCGGGCTGGCTGGGCACGGTCACCTCGGCGGACGTCCCGGACGAGGCCAGGCACGCGGAGACCGAGGTGCGGTCGCTGACCGGGGCTGGAGCGGCGTAGGGGCGGTGCTTCCCCCTCCCCGCCGGACTGTCCTGGACTAGGCGCGGGTCGCCCACACGTAACGGTGTTCCGGGCGGCCCGCGTCCCCGTACTTGAGGGTCAGCCTGGCCCGTCCCGTGCGCTCCAGGAGCTTCAGGTAGCGCTGGGCGGTCTGGCGGCTCACCCCGGTGCGCTCGGCGATCTCCTGGGCGGACAGGGGGCCGTCGGCGTGCATCAGGGACTGACGGACCAGCTCCGCGGTGGTGGGGGAGTGCCCTTTGGGCAGATCGGGCTCCGACGGGGTCGACAGCGCCCCGAAGATGCGGTCCACCTCGGCCTGCTCGGCCTCCCCACCGCCGTCGAGGGTGCGGCGCAGCTCCGCGTACGCCTCCAGCTTGGCGCGCAGGCCGGCGAAGGCGAACGGCTTGACCAGGTACTGCAGCGCGCCCTGCCGCATCGCCGCCTGCACGGTGGACACGTCCCGGGCCGCCGTCACCATGATCACGTCGGTCTGGTGGCCGCGTCGCCGCATCTCCTGGACGACCGTCAGTCCCGTCTCGTCGGGCAGGTAGTGGTCCAGGAGAACCAGGTCCAGCCCGGGCAGCGTCTCCAACTGGAGCAGCGCCTCGGCGGCGCTGTGGGCCTCGCCGGCGACATGGAAGCCCGGCACCTTCTCGACGTAGGCGGCGTTGACCCGCGCGACTCTGGTGTCGTCGTCCACGACCAGGACCTCGATCATCACGACTCCTTCTTGGCGGTCTGCGGAGCTGACGGCACGGTCAGGGCCGGTTCGGGGCCCGGCTCGGCGAGCGCCTCGGGCAGGACGACGGTGAACTCCGCGCCCCCGCCATATGCCTCGTCGACGGTCGCGCTGCCACCCTGCCGCTCGGCGAGCCTGCGCACCAGGGAGAGGCCGATGCCCCGCTCGCGGTGCGCCGGCGGCTTCTTCGTAGACCATCCCGCGGTGAAGATCAACTCCCGCTGCTCCGGCGGGATTCCCGGGCCCGTGTCGCGCACCCTGAGGATCGCCGTACGCCCCTCGGCGCGCAGTTCGACCTCCACGCGCGCGTGCGGCTTGCCCGCCACGGCGTCGAGGGCGTTGTCCACCAGGTTGCCGACGACGGTCACGAGCCCCTGGGGGTCGATCAGCCGGTCGGGCAGCCGGGTCCGGTCCGACACCCACAGGGCGACGCCCCGCTCGGCCGCGACGGTCGCCTTGCCGACCAGCAGGGCGGCGAGCAGCGGGTCCTCGATTCGCTCGGTGACCTGCTCCGCGGTGGCCCGGTGATCACCGACGACTTCGCCGACGAACTCGACGGCGTCGTCGTACATCTCCAGTTCGAGCAGCCCCAGAAGCGTGTGCATACGGTTGGCGTGTTCGTGGTCCTGGGCGCGCAGGGCGTCGATCAGACCGCGGGTGGAGTCGAGTTCGCGGCCCAGTTGCTCCAGCTCGGTGCGGTCGCGCAGGGTGGCCACGGCGCCGCCGTCGTCGGTGGGCATCCGGTTGGCGACCAGCACGCGCTGGCCGCGCACGGTGAGCAGGTCCGTGCCGGTCACGCGCCCGGCCAGCACATCGGACGTGCGGCCCGCGCCCAGCGCCTCGTCCGGGGAACGGCCCACTGCGGCGTCGCCGATGCTCAGCAGCCGCTGCGCCTCGTCGTTGAGGAGCCGGATGCGGCCGGTGCGGTCCAGGGCGACGACGCCCTCCCGGATGCCGTGCAGCATCGCCTCGCGTTCCGACAGGAGCGCCGCGATGTCGGAGAAGGCCAGGTCCCGGGTCTGCCTGTGGACCCGCCGGGAGATGAGCCACGCGGCCATCGCACCGACGGCCAAGGCGCCGCCGGCGTACGCGAGCAGCCCAGGGATCGCGTGGATCAACCGGGCCCGGACGCTGTCGTAGGCGATGCCGACCGAGACGGCGCCGACGACGGAGCCGTCGCTGTCGCGCAGCGGCACCTTGCCCCGGGCGGAGCGGCCCAGGGTGCCGCTGTCGATCTCCATGACCTCTTTGCCGGCCAGAGCCTGGCCGGGGTCGGTCGAGACGATACCGCCGATCTGCTTCTTGTCGGTGTGCGACCAGCGCACACCGCGCCAGTCCATCACCACGATGTACTCGGCCTGGGTGGCCTTCCGGATCCGCTCCGCCTCCTGCTGCACCGGACCGTTCGGGGAGGGAGGGGTGTCCCTCAGGTCCTGTGCGAGATCGGGCTGCTGGGCGGTCGTCTGCGCGATCGCGAGCGCCCGGCGCATCGCCTGATCGTCCAGCTGATTGCTCAGAGGCGCGAGGAACAGCCCGGTCGCGAGGACCGCGACTCCCGCGGCGATCGCCACCTGCATCAGCAGCACCTGCGAGAACACCCGCCGCGGGAGGCCGAGGCGCAGGCGGCGTGCGGGGGGAGTGGGGCTCATACCCAAGACGGTACGTGCGGCTGCCTACCTGCCGTAACGGGTGTGGCGTGGATCTCTTGATCAATGCTCGCGAAGCCGGCGCGGCCACGCGCCGGGCGAAGGTGGCATCAATGCTTGATCGGGATGGTGCCGCCCCGGTGGCCGATCGGTCAGCTCGCGAGCGTCGTCGTCACCCTCATCTCGCGCACCGCCACGACGTCCATCCGCGCGGGCGAACCGAGGACGGACGCCCCGCAGCTCTCCGGGCGGGGCGGCAGAGCCGCACCTTGGGCCACCTCAACCTGCCAGCGGCGCCCGTCGGTGTGGGCGACGGTCACCTCCCAGCGCGGGGCCGCGCCCGACGTCCGTACGACGCTCAGCGCCTGCGCGGCATACTCGCCGGTCCCGGTGCGCACGGCGAGCTCGGCCGCCTGACCGGGCCGTTCCCAGGCCGAGCTGCCCCGGCAGCCCTCCACGACGATCCGCCCCTCCCCGGCGCCGTGCAGGACCTCCTTGAGGGTGTGGGCCTCGGCCCGGCCGTACGCGTATCCGTACGGCAGCACGAGCACGGTCGGGGAGAAGCGGTGACCACCCAGATGGGTGACCTCCCAGACGCCCTCGACGCCCGACGCGGCGAGCTCGGCCGCGAGGGGCCGGCCCAGGAGGGCGCAGCAGCGGTCCCGCTTGCCGTTGGTGCAGACGAGGGCGAGCGGATCACCGTCGTGGGGCCGGCCGCCGAGGACCGAGTCGAACGTGTGGTGGTCGCCCCGGCCGAGCGCGGCGAAGTCGAGATCGAGCAGCTGTTCCGGGTCCGAGGCCGTGGCGCCGTGCAGCCACACGTTTCCCGGAACGGTGTGGGCCGCGTACACCCGGCGCGAGGCGGGCATACGGCGGTCCGCGTGGCGCCCGGGGCGGCGGATGAGCACGATCCGCACGCCCGTGTCCTTCGCGGCCGCCTCCAGGGCACGGCCCAGCGCGGGGTCCAGATGGCTCGAGGTGAGCGCCTTGGCACCCCACGGACCGGGCTGTTCCAGCAACAGCCAGGTCCTCGCGGTGGCCGCGGTCGCCGAAACGGGCTCGTCGAAGTCCCGGGAGACGCTCGTGCACGTACTCACACAGGTGAGCCTAACCTGAGTCGGTGCGCGGCGACGGCCGGGCCCGCCCTGCCCTACTCCGGCAGTGGCTGAGGCGGCTTCGGACCCGCGTAGAGACCGCTCGGGCGCATGCGCAGCGGGCGTTCGCCGTACTCCTCCAGGGCGTGAGCGATCCAGCCCGCCGTACGGGCCACGGCGAAAATCGTCTCGCCCGCGGTCGAGGGCATGCCGCAGGACGTGGTGAGCACGGCGAGCGCCAGGTCGACGTTGGCGTGCAGCGGGGCGTGGCGGGCGGTGGTCTCGACGATGTCGCGGGCCGCGAGGAGGGCGGGCTCCGCGCGCGGGATCTGTTCCAGGAGGGTGAACAGGGCACGCGCGCGTGGGTCCTCGCCCGGGTAGAGCCGGTGGCCGAGTCCCGGGATACGGCGGCCGGCGCGCAGCTCGTCCGCGATGACGGGCGCCGCGTCGCCCTGGTCGAGCACATCGAGGAGCAGTCGGTGGGCGAGCCCGCTGGCCGCGCCGTGCAGCGGGCCCTCGATCACGCCCAGCCCCGCGGAGACCGCCGCGTAGGCGTGGGCACGGGCCGAAGCGGCGACGCGCACCGCGAGCGTGGAGGCGGCCAGGTCGTGGTCGACGAGGAGGGCGAGAGCGGCGTCCAGGGCGCGCAGGGACGCCTCGTCGGCGTCCTGCCCGGACAACCGGGTCCACAGGCGGTGGGCCAGGGGGCCCTCGTCGCGGCGGTCGTGCCTCACGGGTGGCAGAGCGTCGACGAGCGTGGGAATGAGCGTGCGTGCCGTGCCGAGCACGGCCTCCTCGGACAGGTCGAACCGCAGCGGGTCGGCGGTCGCGGCGGCGATCGTCGCGACGCGCAGCAGGTCGGTGGGCGCGGCGTGTTCGGGCAGTGCGTCGACGGCGCGGCGGGCCACGGCGACGGAGGCGGGGGGCGCGGTGAACGTGCCGCCCCGGTGCATCCGGCCGGTCCACAGCCACTCGGCGACCTCCTCGTAGGTGTGCCGTGCGGCCAGCTCGGTCGCGTCGACACCGCGGAAGTAGTAGCGGTCGCTCTCGATGAGCGTGATGCGGGTCCGTACGGACAGCTCACCGCCCGATCCGGAACTGCCCGCGCCCTCCCGCCTGTTGCGCCGGGCGAGCGCCTCGACCTCCTCGGCGTCGAAGGTGCTGCCCCGGCCGCCGGTCACCCGTCGGCTGCTGAGCTGACCGCGGCTCACGTACGCGTACACGGTCTCCGGCTTCACGCCGAGCAGCTCGGCGGCCTCTTTGGTGCTCAGCCGCCTGTCCGCGTCGCGGGGGACGGGTTCTTGATCGCGCATGGGGGTCACCGTATCCGCCTAGCGGCCCATTGATTGATGTATTGATTGAATCAATATTGACACGACTAAAGTCAATCATGGACAGTCGAATCAAGTCCAGGGAGGAAGACATGTCCGTCAACAGGTCCGCAGCCACTCTTCTCGACGTGCCACGGGGACTCGCCGGGGTCGTCGTCACCGACACCCGGATCGGTGACGTCCGCGGTCTCGAGGGCTTCTACCACTACCGGCAGTACTCGGCCGTCGACCTCGCGCGGACCCGCGGCTTCGAGGACGTCTGGCACCTGCTCGTGCACGGCGAACTGCCGGACGCGGGGCGGAGCGCGGCCTTCGCGGCCGAGACCGCTGCGCTGCGGCGGCTCCCCGGCGAGGTCCGAGCCGCTCTGCCGGCCATAGCGGCGGCCGGCGGGCGCTCCGGCCCGCTCGCCGGGATGCGCACGGCGCTGTCGCTGCTGGGTGCGGCGAAGGGGTTCCGCCCCGTGTACGACGTCGACGCCGAGCGGCGCCTGCAGGACACGCTCGAGGCCGCCGCCGCCGTACCCACATTGCTCACCGCGCTGCACCGGCTGGGTCGAGGGCTCGAGCCCGTGGAGCCGCGCGAGGACCTGTCGTACGCGGCGAACTACCTCTACATGCTGACCGGCTCGGTACCGACCGAGCAGCACGCACGGGCGATCGAGCAATACCTGATCTCAACCATTGATCACGGATTCAATGCGTCAACCTTCACGGCCCGGGTCATCGCGTCGACCGGTGCGGACGTGGCGGCGTGCCTCGCCGGTGCGGTGGCGGCGCTGTCCGGGCCGTTGCACGGAGGTGCGCCCAGCCGCGCGCTGGACACCCTGGACGCGATCGGCACCCCGGACCGGATCGACTCCTGGGTGCGTCAGCGGGTGCTCGCGGGGGATCGCATCATGGGCTTCGGGCATGCGATCTACCGCACGGAGGACCCGCGGTCCCGGATGCTGCGCGAGGTCGCCCAGGCGTTCGGCGGGCCGCGCGTGGACTTCGCCGTGGAGGTCGAGCGTCATGTGGAGGCGATCCTGGCGGAGCTGAAGCCCGGCCGTGAACTCCATACCAACGTGGAGTACTACGCGGGCGTGGTCATGGAACTCTGCGGCCTGCCCCGCGAGATGTTCACTCCGACCTTCGCCGCCGCGCGCGCCGTGGGCTGGAGCGCCAACATCCTGGAACAGGCGGAGGACACGAAGATCATCAGGCCGGTGGCGCGGTATGTGGGGCCGGAGGCGCCGGTGTCGGTGCCGACTGCGTAATCGCGCCGACTGCATAAACAGCCACAACTGTCCTAAACGGGCTGATGATCGATTCTTCACTGCCTTCCGTCACTCTTGCGGATGTTCTCCAGGAACGCGAGTGCCCCCACCCTCGCGGGTGATAAAACAGGGCCGCAAAGGTGCCTTGCTTCCTTGGGGCGCGGGGGCGGAGTGTGTGCGTGTCGCACGGCGGCCAGGGCTCGGGCCTGCGAGGATGCCACCGCTCGCGCGGCCGCGGGCGCAGGCGCTTGTGCCTTGAGAACAGAGGGAATTCAACAGTGAGTCAGATCATCCGCCGCCTCGGTGTCGCTCCCCGCTATCGAGGCAGTGCCGGTGGCGGGACATGTCCTGACATCTTTGAATTGGCCGACGGGAACTTCGCGGTCATCGGCACGGATGTCACCGACTCGCTCGACACTCAGCTGCCCGACGACGCCGGACGCGCCGACTATGAACGCATCGTCGTCATCACCAGGGAGACCCTGGTCAAGGCGAAGAAGGACATCCCCGACGCCTAGTGGTGCCGTCGTCGTGAAGGAGCCGGTCCGTCTCGGCGGTGCCGTACGGGCCGGCTCCTCGCGTCACGGGTCGGTGGGAGGCTCGCCGACCACCCACCACTCATCGGTGTCCGCTTCCTCGAGTTGCAGTAGCAGGTCGTCGACGAGCCGGCCGAGTTCCGCCTCCTCGGTGCCCGTGAGACTCGCGCGCTGTTGCTGGGTCGCGTACCAGTACTCCCTGACGATCGGGTTCTGGAAGATGCCCCGGACGTGCTTGAAGAACTCGTCCCTTCCCATGTTGCCGATGCGGTAGTAGCAGAGCAGGTTGGTGTACAGGGCGTTGGCGAAGAGGTACTGCCGACGCCGCTCAGGGGTGACGGGCCTCTCGAAGATGTCCAGGACCTCGGCGAGTTCGGTGTCGTCGATCGCCTTGCTCAACAGCTCCCAGTGCTGCCGCTGCTGCCTGGCCAGATTGGAGCGCTGCTGCGTGCGAGCGTGCTGTTCCAGCTGGTCCAGGCGTTCGTGCAGCGTGTCCATCGCCTGCTTCTGTGCCGCCATGGCGACGAGAGCGCCGGCCACCATGCCGAGGCCGGCCGCGGCAGCGGAGCGCAGTCCCTGTATCCCAATTTTCCGTGTGGCCATGTCAACCCCCGAGTCAGGCGGCCGTCCGCCGGTCGTCGGGATGCGGGTCGACAGGAGGGGACCGGCGAGCAGTGGGCGGCGCTTGCCGTCTCCCAGAGTGCCGAGCGGCTCTGATCGGCGGGGAGGCGGAGAGGCGGCGCACGGAGGGAAGCGAGGGTCGCACGATCCGGCGCCTTGCCGAACGTCTGCCCCGCAAGTGCTGCTAACAATCGTTCACTTCGGCGCGATTCTTACGGCTCGTATCCTGGTTCGGCATTCATTCTTCGTCCCTGTGCCGAGAACGCGAGCCGGTGCACGCGTCGGCGTGAGAGAGGTCGCACGGTGAGCCAGCCGAGCCCGAGTCCGCGGCAGATCCCGGTCGTGATCCTGGCCGGATTCCTCGGATCCGGAAAGACCACGCTGCTCAACCATCTCCTCCACCGCAGTGGAGGCAGTCGGATCGGCGCGGTCGTCAATGATTTCGGGGCCATCGAGATCGACGCGATGGCCGTAGCGGGCGCGCTCGGCGATTCGACCGTCTCGCTCGGCAACGGATGCCTGTGCTGCGCCGTCGACGCCGGTGAACTGGATCTCTACCTCGAGCGGCTCACGGAGCCGTCCCTCGGCATCGACGTCATCGTCATCGAGGCCAGCGGTCTCGCCGAGCCGCAGGAACTCGTGCGGATGGTGCTCGCGAGCGAGGATCCGGGGATCGTGTACGGCGGGCTCGTCGAGGTCGTCGACGCCGCCGAGTTCGACGACACCCGGACCAGGCATCCCGAGATCGACCGGCATCTCGCGCTGGCCGACCTCGTGGTGGTCAACAAGCTCGACCGGGCGGCGGACGGCGAGCGGGTCCTCGGGCTGGTCCGGTCCCTCGTCGACCGCGCGGCCGTCGTCCCGGCCACCTACGGCCGGATCGACCCCGAGTTCCTCTTCGACTGCCGGCCGAGCGAGGAACGCGTCGGGCAGCTGTCCTTCGACGACCTGCACGAGACCGGCGCGGACGGCCATGCAGGGCATCTGCACAGCGCGTACGACAGCCTGTCGTTCGTCTCCCGGGAGCCCCTCGACCCACGCCGGCTGATGCAGTTCCTCGACAGCCGGCCCGAGGGGCTGTACCGGATCAAGGGGTACGTCGACTTCGGGCCCCACGACGTCCGGAACCGCTACGCCGTCCACGCCGTCGGACGGTTCCTGCGCTTCTACCCGGAGCCCTGGCCGGCCGGCGACGAATCCCTCTCCCAGCTGGTCCTCATCGGCTCCGGGATCGACATCGCCGCCCTCGACAAGCAGCTCGACGCGTGCCGGAGCGAGGCCCCACACGCCGACGAGCACGGCATGTGGGGCGTCCTGCGGTACGTACCGGGCACCGAGGAGGATCTCGGGGAGCCTGGCCAGGGCCTCTCCGGACCCCCGGAGTCTGCCTAGACCGGCCCCGCCACCACCCACACGGTCTTGGCCAGGGACACGCCCGAGCCGTCCCGCCGCGGGTCGATCTCCGGGAGGTCGACCGGAGTGCCGTTCTTCTGCGCGGCGAGCGCCGGGACCGGGCCCGCCCAGGCCAGGGACAGGCAGTCCTCGCCCTTCAGGAACCGCTGGCAGCGGACGCCACCCGTGGCGCGGCCCTTGCGCGGGTACTGGTCGAACGGGGTCAGCTTGGCCGTCGTCTGGACGGAGTCGTCCAGCGTGCCGCGCGAGCCCGCGACCGTGAAGACGACGGCGTCCGCTGCCGGATCCACCGCCGTGAAGGAGATGACCTTCGCGCCCTCCGTGAGCTTGATGCCCGCCATGCCGCCCGCCGCGCGGCCCTGGGCGCGGACCTGCGCGGCCGGGTAGCGCAGCAGCTGGGCGTCGTCGGAGATGAAGATCAGATCCTCGTCGCCGGTCCGCAGTTCCACCGCGCCGACGATCCGGTCGCCCTCCTTGAGGGTGATCACCTCGAGCTCTTCCTTGTGGGACGGATAGTCCGGCACCACGCGCTTGACGACGCCCTGTGCCGTGCCGATCGCCAGGCCCGGCGACGACTCGTCGAGGGTCGTCAGGCAGACCACCGTCTCGTCGTCCTCCAGGGAGACGAACTCCGCCAGCGGGGCGCCCCCCGCGAGGTTCGGCGTCGACAGCGACTCCGGGAGCTGGGGCAGGTCGATCACGTTGAGCCGCAGCAGCCGTCCCGTCGAGGTGACCGCGCCCACCTCGCCACGGGCGGTGGCCGGCACCGCCGAGACGATCACGTCGTGCTTCACGCGCTCGGCGCCTGCGTCCTCCGCGAACGGCTCGCCGTTCGCCGTACGGGCCAGCAGGCCCGTCGAGGACAGCAGCACCCGGCACGGGTCGTCGGCCACCTGGAGCGGCACGGTCGCGACCGGGGTGCCGCCCGCCTCCAGCAGGTCCGTACGCCGGTCGGTGCCGAACTTCTTGGCGACGGTGGCCAGTTCGGAGGAGACCAGCTTGCGCAGCTCGGCGTCCGAGTCGAGGATCCGGGTCAGTTCCTCGATCTCCGCGGTGAGCCGGTCCTTCTCCGCCTCCAGCTCGATGCGGTCGAACTTGGTCAGACGGCGCAGCGGCGTGTCGAGGATGTACTGCGTCTGCACCTCGCTCAGCGAGAACTGCTCCATCAGGCGCTGCTTCGCCTGCGCGGAGTTCTCGCTGGAGCGGATGAGGCGGATGACCTCGTCGATGTCCAGCAGGGCGGTCAGCAGGCCCTCGACCAGGTGCAGCCGGTCGCGCTTCTTGCCGCGGCGGAACTCCGAACGCCGTCGTACGACGGTGAAGCGGTGGTCGAGGTAGACCTCCAGGAGCTCCTTGAGGCCCAGCGTGAGCGGCTGGCCGTCGACCAGGGCCACGTTGTTGATGCCGAAGGACTCCTCCATCGGCGTCAGCTTGTACAGCTGTTCCAGGACCGCCTCCGGCACGAAGCCGTTCTTGATCTCGATGACCAGGCGCAGGCCGTGCTGCCGGTCGGTGAGGTCCTTGACGTCGGCGATGCCCTGGAGCTTCTTCGAGCCGACCAGGTCCTTGATCTTGGCGATCACCTTCTCCGGGCCGACCGTGAAGGGCAGCTGGGTGACGACGAGGCCCTTGCGGCGGGCCGTCACGGTCTCCACGGTGACGGTCGCCCGCATCTTGAACGTGCCGCGGCCCGTCTCGTACGCGTCCCGGATGCCGGGCAGGCCGACGATGCGGCCGCCGGTGGGCAGGTCGGGGCCCGGGACGTGCTTCATCAGGGCGTCGAGATCCGCGTTCGGGTACCGGATCAGGTGGCGGGCGGCCGCGATGACCTCGCGCAGATTGTGCGGCGGCATGTTCGTGGCCATACCGACCGCGATGCCCGAGGCGCCGTTGACCAGGAGGTTCGGGAAGGCGGCGGGCAGGGCCACCGGCTCCTGTTCCTGGCCGTCGTAGTTGGGGTTGAAGTCGACGGTGTCCTCGTCGATGGAGTCCGTCATCAGGCTCGTCGCCTCGGCCATCCGGCACTCGGTGTACCGCATGGCGGCCGGCGGGTCGTCGTTGCCCAGCGAGCCGAAGTTGCCGTGGCCGTCGACCAGGGGGACGCGCATCGAGAAGGGCTGGGCCATGCGCACGAGGGCGTCGTAGATCGACGCGTCGCCGTGCGGGTGCAGCTTGCCCATCACCTCGCCGACGACGCGGGCGCACTTGACGTACCCGCGCTCGGGGCGCAGGCCCATCTCGCTCATCTGGTAGACGATGCGGCGGTGCACCGGCTTGAGGCCGTCGCGTGCGTCCGGCAGGGCGCGGGAGTAGATGACCGAGTAGGCGTACTCGAGGAAGGAGCCCTGCATCTCGTCGACGACGTCGATGTCGAGGATCCTCTCCTCGTACGAGTCGTCGGGCGGCGGGGTCTTCGTGCTGCGGCGGGCCATCGCTGCCGGCTCCTTGCCTCTGCGATCCGGATCTGACGCCGACCATTGTGGACCGCCGCACTGACAACCGGGACCAGGACCCGGTCTCTGACGTCTGCCGCGCCGTCCGGACCGGCACGGCGGGTCACCGTTTCTCGCTCTCCGCGTACGCCGCCGGGAACTTCACCAGCGCTTCGCGCGCTTGCATACAGTGGCAGGACCGGCAGGAATCCGCGGTCGGAACGACCGCACCGCGATCGAAGGGACGTACATGCCCATGGGTCACACGGCCACAGCCCAGGCAGGCTCCGGGGGCCTGACAGCGACCGAGCACCGCCTGGCCAACGGCCTGCGCGTGGTGCTCTCCGAGGACCACTTGACCCCGGTCGCGGCGGTGTGCCTCTGGTACGACGTCGGCTCGCGCCACGAAGTCAAGGGGCGTACCGGCCTGGCTCACCTTTTCGAGCATCTGATGTTCCAGGGTTCCGCCCAGGTGAAGGGCAACGGCCACTTCGAGTTCGTCCAGGGCGCGGGCGGCTCGCTGAACGGCACCACCAGCTTCGAGCGCACCAACTATTTCGAGACCATGCCCGCCCACCAGCTGGAGCTCGCCCTCTGGCTGGAGGCCGACCGCATGGGCTCGCTGCTGTCCGCGCTCGACGACGAGTCGATGGAGAACCAGCGGGACGTCGTCAAGAACGAGCGCCGCCAGCGCTACGACAACGTCCCCTACGGCACCGCCTTCGAGAAGCTGACCGCCCTCGCCTACCCGGAGGGCCACCCCTACCACCACACCCCGATCGGCTCGATGGCCGACCTGGACGCGGCGACCCTGGAGGACGCGCGGGCGTTCTTCCGCACCTACTACGCGCCGAACAACGCCGTGCTCTCCGTGGTCGGCGACATCGACCCGGAGCAGACCCTGGCCTGGATCGAGAAGTACTTCGGCTCCGTCGCGGGACACGACGGCAAGCCCGCGCCGCGGGACGGCACGCTGCCGGAGACGATCGGCGAGCAGCTGCGCGAGGTCGTCGAGGAGGAGGTCCCGGCGCGCGCCCTGATGGCCGCCTACCGGCTGCCGCACGACGGCACGCGCGCGTGCGACGCGGCCGACCTGGCCCTCACCGTCCTCGGCGGCGGCGAGTCCTCCCGGCTCTACAACCGCCTCGTACGGCGGGACCGTACGGCCGTGGCCGCCGGCTTCGGCCTGCTGCGGCTCGCCGGGGCGCCCTCCCTCGGGTGGCTGGACGTGAAGACGTCCGGTGACGTGGAGGTGCCGGTCATCGAGACCGCCATCGACGAGGAGCTCGCCCGGTTCGCCGAGGAGGGCCCCACGGCCGAGGAGATGGAGCGCGCCCAGGCCCAGTTGGAGCGCGAGTGGCTGGACCGGCTCGGCACGGTCTCCGGCCGAGCCGACGAACTGTGCCGGTACGCCGTGCTGTTCGGCGACCCGCAGCTCGCCCTGACCGCCGTGCAGCGCGTGCTGGAGGTCACGGCGGAGGAGGTCCAGGAGGTCGCCAAGGCCCGCCTGCGGCCCGACAACCGCGCGGTGCTCGTCTACGAGCCCGTCGCCGACGAGGCCGGCGAGGACGCCGACACCATCGAGGACACCGCGGCCACGAACGAGAATGAGGAGGCGGCCAAGTGACCGAGCTCGCCACGATGGACTTCCACCCCCGGCCCCAGGCGGGCGAGGCCAAGCCCTGGGCCTTCCCGGCCCCCGAGCGCGGCACGCTCGACAACGGCCTGACGGTGCTGCGCTGCCACCGCCCCGGCCAGCAGGTCGTCGCCGTGGAGGTGCTGCTGGACGCCCCCCTGGACGCCGAGCCGGCCGGCCTCGACGGTGTGGCCACGATCATGGCGCGGGCCTTCTCCGAGGGCACCGACAAGCACTCCGCCGAGGAGTTCGCCGCCGAGCTGGAGCGCGCCGGCGCCACGCTCGACGCGCACGCCGACCATCCGGGCGTCCGGCTGAGCCTGGAGGTCCCCGCTTCCCGGCTCGCCAAGGGCCTCGGCCTGATCGCCGACGCCCTCAGGGCGCCCGCGTTCGCGGACAGCGAGGTCGAGCGGCTGGTCAACAACCGTCTGGACGAGATCCCGCACGAGCTGGCCAACCCCGCCCGCCGTGCCGCCAAGGAGCTCTCCAAGGAGCTGTTCCCGGCGGGCTCGCGCATGTCGAGGCCCCGGCAGGGCACCGAGGAGACGGTCGCCGCGATCGACTCCGCGGCCGTACGCGGCTACTACGAGAAGCACGTCCGCCCGGCGACGGCCACCGCCGTGGTCGTCGGCGACCTCACCGGCATCGACCTCGACGCGCTGCTCGGCGACACGCTGGGCGCCTGGACCGGCTCCTCGGCCGAGCCGCGGCCGGTGCCGCCGGTGACCGCCGACGACACGGGCCGGGTCGTCATCGTGGACCGCCCGGGCGCCGTCCAGACGCAGCTGCTGATCGGCCGGATCGGCTCGGACCGGCACGACCGCGTCTGGCCCGCCCAGGTGCTCGGCACGTACTGCCTCGGCGGCACCCTCACCTCCCGCCTGGACCGCGTCCTGCGCGAGGAGAAGGGCTACACCTACGGCGTGCGGGCGTTCGCCCAGGTCCTCAGGTCCGCCCCGGACGGGACCGGTGCCGCGATGCTCGCCATCAGCGGCTCCGTGGACACTCCCAACACCGGCCCCGCCCTTGAGGACCTCTGGACGGTGCTGCGCACTCTCGCCGCCGAGGGGCTGACCGACGCCGAGCGGGACGTCGCCGTGCAGAACCTGGTCGGCGTGGCGCCGCTGAAGTACGAGACGGCGGCGGCCGTCGCGAGCACGCTGGCCGACCAGGTCGAGCAGCACCTGCCCGACGACTACCAGGCCGCGCTGTACCGGCAGCTCGCCGCGACCGGCACCGTGGAGGCCACCGCGGCGGCCGTCAGCGCCTTCCCGGTGGACCGTCTGGTGACCGTCCTCGTCGGCGACGCGGCGCAGATCAGGGGCCCCGTGGAGGCCCTCGGCATCGGCGAAGTCGCCGTAGTCGCCGCCGAGTAGCGGGAGGCGAGCGCCACGCGCGCGTAGGGGCCCTGGTTGTCTTCTAAGGCACCAGGGCTCCTTTATGTCCGAATTGGTGCGGGAGTTGCCTGTCTGCCCTGTGGGATGCGCTACAAAAGCCGGGATCCGTTTGGGAATTGAAAGTGGCGCCGCTTAGCGTCGTCCGGGCTGTTCGTCAGGCAGTGCGCCGCACCCGCGGCACCGGACAGTCATCGCCGAGTCCCCGTACGGCGCGAGCCAGGGGAGCCGGGGACCCACCGTAGTCCCTGGGGTGAATCGGACGCCCGCGCGAGTCGCGAGGGGGTCCGTAGGAGACCTTCCTGCTCCGAACCCGTCAGCTAACCCGGTAGGCGAGAGGGAAGGAAAGGACCAGCCACCACATGGCGTTCACGCGCGCCACCGGGAAGCACCGTCGTCCCAGCCGGATCCAGCGCCGCACGGCCCGCGCCGCGGGTGTCGCGGCCCTCGCCACCACCGGTGTCGTCGGCACCGTGGCCGCCCCGGCCTTCGCCGCGGAGCCCGCTGTCGAGCAGACGGGCCTCACCCCGGTCGTCACCATGGGCGACACCGTGGCCCAGAAGATCGACGCCCAGGCCGTCGCCCAGAAGCAGGCGGCCGAAGAGGCCGCCGCCAAGAAGAAGGCCGAGGAGGCCGCCCGCGAGCGCGCCGCCGAGGCGGCCAAGGAGGCCAAGGAGCGGGCCGAGGAGGCCCGCGAGGCCAAGGAGCGGGCCGCCCGCGAGGCCGAGCGCAAGCGCCTCAACACCTTCGTGTCCCCGATCTCCGGCTCGTACGTCTCCACCGGCTACAAGTCCGGCGGCGCCGTCTGGTCCTCCGGCAGCCACACCGGGGTCGACTTCCACGCCTCCAGCGGCACGGCCGTCCATTCGGTCGGCATGGGTGAGGTCGTCGAGGCCGGCTGGGGTGGTTCCTACGGCAACCAGGTCGTGATCAAGATGAACGACGGGACGTACACCCAGTACGGCCACCTGTCGTCCAGCAGCGTCTCGGTGGGCCAGAAGGTCACTCCGGGCCAGCAGATCGGCCTGTCCGGCGCGACCGGCAACGTCACCGGCCCGCATCTGCACTTCGAGGCCCGCACCGGCCCCGAGTACGGCTCCGACATCGACCCCGTCGCCTACCTCCGCTCGCACGGCGTGAACGTCTGAACATCTGACGGCGACTGTTCTTCCCGAAAGCCCCGGCTCCCCGAGCCGGGGCTTTCGGCGTTCGCCACGGCCGACTGTCCAAAAAATATCCCTGATTTCCTGCCTGCCGTCGGAAATTCCGGCTCATTGCAATAGAGTCACGGAACACACGTCGCCAGTCGACGTTTCACGGGGATTAAGGGGAGGTCGGTCATGCGTATTCCCGCGCACTCGGTGTGCACGGCCATCCGGGACGACATCGTCGCGGGTGTCTACGAGCGCGGCAGCCGGCTCACCGAGGAACTCCTCGCGCGCCGCTACGGCGTCTCGCGCGTCCCCGTCCGGGAGGCCCTGCGCACCCTGGAGGCCGAGGGCTTCGTGGTCACCCGGCGGCACGCGGGCGCGTGCGTCGCCGAACCCACCGAGCAGGAGGCCGCCGACCTGCTGGAGATGCGCATGCTGCTGGAGCCGCTGGGTGCCGCTCGCGCCGCCCAGCGCCGCACCGAGGCCCATCTGAAGGTGCTGCGCGGCCTGGTCAGGCTCGGCCAGGAGCGCGCCCGCCGGGGCAACAGCGACGACCTGCGCTCTCTGGGTGGCTGGTTCCACGAGACGCTCGCCCAGGCCTCCGGCAGCCCCGCGCTGACCTCGATGCTCACCCAGCTCCGGCACAAGATCGCCTGGATGTACGCCGTGGAGGCGCCGGCCGGACCCGTGGAGTCCTGGGCCGAGCACGGCGCGATCGTGGACGCGGTGGCGCGCGGGGACAGCGAGCGCGCGCGGGCGGTCACGGCGCTGCACACCGAGCGCGCGACGGCCGCGCACCGGCTGCGTTTCGGCTCCGCCGGGGAGCGCGCCGAGCGTGTGAGGAACTCGCAACATGCCGTAAACACGGCAAGCCTGCGGCATTAACACAGGAGCCGTATACAAAGAGTGGGTAATTCGCGGGGGATTATTTCTGCTGCCCGCCGACAAGAAATTCACCGGAAAGACGAAGAGCTCGCCCGATGAATTCGGACGAGCTCTTCAGGGTGCGCCGGGTCAGGCGCGGGGAAATACTCAGACGGTCTCGGGGAGCTCCTCGAGCCCCTCGGAGACCAGCTTGGCCAGCCGGTCCAGGGCGACGTCGGCGCCCTCGGCGTCGGAGGCGAGGACGATCTCCTCGCCGCCCTGGGCGCCCAGGCCGAGGACGGCCAGCATGGAGGCCGCGTTGACGGGGTTGCCGTCTGCCTTGGCGATCGTCACCGGGACGCCTGCGGCCGTGGCGGCTCGGACGAAGATGGAAGCGGGGCGGGCGTGGAGGCCCTCGGCCCAGCCGACGTTGACGCGGCGCTCAGCCATGTGTTGCTGCCCTTCGGTGTTCAGGGTTGTCTAGACCAGTTTCCCATAGCGTGAAGTTGTGCCGGAGCGGTCCTGGTGGCCGCCCCGGGGTGCCGTCGGATCGCGGCCTCGATCCGACTGACGCCCTCCACAGACTGCCTCGCGTCCGCTGTCGGACGCTAGCCGTACTCTGGGGCCCATGCAGACCTCGCCGGACCGGCACGAGTATCCCGCCCACTGGGAAGCCGACGTGGTGCTGCGCGACGGTGGTACCGCGCGCATCCGGCCCATCACCGTTGATGACGCCGATCGTCTGGTCAGCTTCTACGAGCAGGTCTCCGACGAGTCGAAGTACTACCGCTTCTTCGCGCCGTACCCTCGCCTGTCCGCCAAGGACGTCCACCGCTTCACGCACCACGACTTTGTGGACCGGGTGGGACTCGCGGCCACGGTCGGCGGCGAGTTCATCGCCACCGTACGCTACGACCGGATCGGCGCGGACGGAACGCCCGCGTCGGCACCGGCCGACGAGGCCGAGGTCGCCTTCCTGGTCCAGGACGCCCACCAGGGCCGCGGCGTCGCCTCCGCCCTGCTGGAGCACATCGGCGCCGTCGCCCGGGAGCGCGGCATCCGCCGCTTCGCCGCCGAGGTCCTGCCCGCCAACAACAAGATGATCAAGGTGTTCACGGACGCCGGGTACACCCAGAAGCGAAGCTTCGAGGACGGCGTGGTCCGTCTGGAGTTCGACCTCGAACCCACCGACCGCTCCCTCGCCGTGCAGTACGCGCGCGAACACCGCGCCGAGGCCCGGTCCGTGCAGCGGCTGCTCGCGCCCGGCTCGGTCGCCGTCATCGGCGCCGGGCGCACACCGGGCGGCGTGGGCCGCAGCGTCCTCGGCAACATCCGCGACGCCGGGTTCACCGGCCGCCTGTACGCCGTGAACAAGGCCCTCCCCGAGGAGCAGAAGGAGCTCGACGGGGTGCCCGCCCACCGCTCGGTGCGCGACATCGACGGGCCGGTCGACCTCGCGGTCGTCGCCGTACCGGCCGAGTACGTCCCCGAGGTCGTCACCGAATGCGGCGAGCACGGTGTGCAGGGGCTCGTCGTGGTCTCCGCCGGGTACGCCGAGAGCGGCCTGGAGGGGCGCGAGAGCCAGCGCGCACTCGTGCGGCACGCGCGCACGTACGGCATGCGGATCATCGGGCCGAACGCCTTCGGCATCATCAACACCTCCCCGCGGGTACGGCTCAACGCCTCCCTCGCCCCCGAGACGCCCCGCCCGGGCCGGATCGGCCTGTTCGCCCAGTCCGGCGCCATCGGCATCGCCCTGCTGTCCCGGCTGCACCGCCGCGGCGGCGGCGTCACAGGTGTGACCGGTGTCTCCACCTTCGTCTCCTCCGGCAACCGGGCCGACGTCTCCGGAAACGACGTACTCCAGTACTGGTACGAGGACCCTGACACCGATGTCGTCCTCATGTACCTGGAGTCCATCGGCAACCCCCGCAAGTTCACCCGCCTCGCCCGCCGGACGGCCGCGGCGAAACCGCTGGTCGTGGTCCAGGGCGCGCGGCACGGAGCCGCTCCCCAGGGGCATGCCGTCCGGGCGACCCGGCTGCCGCACGAGACCGTCTCGGCCCTGCTGCGACAGGCCGGCGTCATCCGCGTCGACACCATCACCGACCTGGTGGACGCGGGCCTGCTCCTCGCCCGCCAGCCCCTGCCGGCCGGGCCCCGGGTGGCGATCCTCGGCAACTCCGAGTCGCTCGGCCTGCTCACGTACGACGCGTGCCTCGCCGAGGGCCTGCGGCCGCATCCCCCGCAGGACCTGACCACGGCCGCCTCCGCGGCGGATTTCCACGCGGCCCTCTCGCGCGCACTGGCCGACGACCGGTGCGACGCGGTCGTCGTCACGGCCATACCGGCGGTGGGGGAGGTCTCGGTCGCGGACGCGGCCCTCGCCGAGGCCCTGCGCTCGGCAGCGGCGGCCACCCCGGCCAAGCCCGTCCTGGTCGTGCACGTGGAGCTCGGCGGCCTGGCGGAGGCCCTGTCGGCGGCGGCGAGCACGGCACCGCAAGCGGAGTCGGGCATTCCTCCGCAAACCGCCGCGCCGGCCGCCGAGGAACGACCCCAAGCTGTCGAGCCCCCCGACGGCGCCCACCTCATCCCCGCCTACCCCGCCGCCGAGCGCGCCGTCCGCGCCCTCGCCCAGGCCGTCGCCTACGCACAGTGGCGACGCGACGCCGCCGACCCCGGCAAGGTGCCCGAGTACGAGGACATCGACGAGAGGGGCGCCGCCGCGCTGATCGACGGGCTGCTCGCGCGCGGGCAGGGACTCACGCTCGGCACGGAAGAGACCTGCGACCTGCTCGGCCACTACGGCGTCCACGTCCACCGCGCCCTGCCCGCCCCGACTCCCGACGCCGCCGCCGAGGCCGCCCGCACCCTCGGCTACCCCGTGGCCCTCAAGGCCACCGCTCCGCATCTGCGCCACCGCGCCGACCTGGGCGGCGTCCGCCTCGACCTCGCGGACGAGGACCAACTGCGCCGCTCGTACACCGAGTTGACGGAACTGTTCGGCGCACCGGACGAGCTGCGTCCCGTGGTGCAGCGGATGGCGCCGCGCGGCGTCGACGTCGTCGTACGGGCCGTCATCGACCCCGCGGCCGGAGCCGTGCTCTCCTTCGGGCTCGCCGGCGCCGCCTCGCAGCTGCTCGGCGACACGGCACACCGGCTGATCCCGGTCACCGACCGGGAGGCGGGCTCGCTGGTGCGGTCGATCCGCACGGCACCCCTGCTGTTCGGCTGGCGCGGCTCCGCACCGGCCGACACCCGAGCCCTGGAGGAGTTGCTGCTGCGCGTGTCCCGGCTGGTGGACGACCACCCCGAGGTCGTCGCGGTCACTCTGGAGCCGGTCGTCGTCGCCTCGCACGGCCTGAGCGTCCTGGGCGCCTCCGTCCGCCTGGCGACCCCGCCCGCCCGCGACGACCTCGGCCCGCGGACCCTCCCCGCGTACTGACAGGGGGCGAGCTGTGCCTCGCAGTCAGTGGGCCCCCGTAGGATGGGCGTCATGGCCAAGACCAGTACGACGACCCAGGGGCTGCGGGCGGCGATCGAGCGCAGCGGCTACTACCCGGCCCTCGTGGCCGAGGCGGTGGAGGCCGCCGTGGGCGGCGAGCCCATGCGGTCGTACCTGGTCCATCAGGAGACCACGTTCGACCAGAACGAGGTGCGGCGGCATGTGACGGTGCTCGTCCTCACCGACAACCGCTTCATCGTCAGCCACACCGACGAGCAGGCCGCCGACAGCACCTCCCCGACGCCGTACGCCACGACGTCGACGGAGTCCGTGAAGATCGGCCGCATCTCGTCGATCGTGGTCAGCCGGGTCGTCGCCAATCCGGAGTCGTACAAGCCGGGCACCCTGCCCCGCGAGGTCGTCCTCACCATCGGCTGGGGCGCCGTCTCCCGCATCGACCTGGAGCCGGCCGCCTGCGGCGACCCCAACTGCGAGGCGGACCACGGCTACACCGGCAATTCGACGGCGGACGACCTCAGCCTGCGCGTCAGCGAGGCCGGGGACGGACCGGAGACCGTGCGCCAGGCACTCGCCTTCGCGCAGGCCCTCTCCGAGGCGACCGCGGACACCACCCGCTGATGGCACAGCCCGACACGGCCTGGGACCACCACCCCGAACCGCTCGCCGTAGCCTCCGCACCGGTCCCCGAGTACGGCAGCGGCTCCCTCGCCGACCTGCTGCCCACCCTGGCCGCCGGCCTCGGCGTGCCGGGGATGAGCGCCGCGATCTCCGAGCTGACCCCCGTCGACCGGAACTGCGTGTTCCTGATCGACGGCCTCGGCTGGGAGCAGCTGAGGGCGCACCCCGAGGACGCCCCGTTCATGACGTCCCTGCTCGCCACCTCGCGCGGCGGCACCGGACGCCCGCTCACCGCCGGCTACCCGGCGACCACCGCGACCTCCCTCGCCTCCGTCGGCACCGGCCTGCCGCCCGGCGCGCACGGCCTGCCCGGCTACACCGTGCGCAACCCGGACACCGGCGAGCTGATGAACCAGCTGCGCTGGCAGCCGTGGGCCCCGCCCGGCCCCTGGCAGCCGTACCCGACGGTGTTCCAGCTGGCGCACGAGGCGGGCGTGCACGCCGCGCAGGTGTCGTCCCCGACCTTCGAGAACACCCCGCTGACCAAGGTCGCGCTCAGCGGCGGAAGGTTCCTCGGGCGGCTGTCCGGCGAGGACCGCGTCGACCTGGCGGCCGAACAACTGGCCGCGGGCGACCGCTCCCTGGTGTACACGTACTTCGCCGAGGTCGACGGCGCCGGCCACCGCTTCGGCGTCGACTCCGACGCCTGGCGCGGCCAGCTCATGTACGCCGACCGCCTGGTCCAGCGCCTCGCCGAGCAACTGCCCTCCCGCAGCGCCCTCTACGTCACCGCCGACCACGGCATGATCGACGTGCCCTTCGACGAGGAGCACCGCATCGACTTCGACGAGGACTGGGAGCTGAGCGCCGGAGTCGCCCTGCTCGGCGGCGAGGGCCGCGCCCGTCACGTCTACGCGGTACCCGGTGCCGCCAACGACGTCCTGACCTGCTGGCGCGAGGTGCTCGGGGAGCAGTTCTGGGTCGCCTCCCGCGACGAGGCCATCGCGGCGGGCTGGTTCGGCCCGAAGATCGACGAGCGGGTGTACGGCCGTATCGGCGACGTGGTCGCCGCCGCCCGGGACGATGTCCTGATCATCGCCTCCCAGCGGGAGCCGAACGAGTCGGCGATGGTCGGCAACCACGGTTCGATGACCCCTGCCGAGCAGCTGGTACCCCTGCTCGAAGTACGCTCCTGACGTCCCGCCACATCCCCGCTTCACCGAAAGGTGCTCACCTTCCCATGCCCGAGCTGGTGTTCTTCTCCGGAACGATGGACTGCGGGAAGTCGACGCTGGCTCTCCAGATCGAGCACAACCGCTCGGCGCGTGGCCTGGCGGGCATGATCTTCTCGCGTGACGACCGCGCCGGCGAGGGCAAGTTGTCCTCGCGCCTGGGCCTGGTCACGGACGCGGTGGAGGTCGAGGACGGGCAGGACCTCTACGCCTATCTCGTCGACCACCTCTCGCAGGGCGGCCGCGCGGACTACGTGATCGCCGACGAGGCGCAGTTCCTCGGGCCGGAGCAGATCGACCAACTCGCGCGCGTGGTCGACGACCTGGGCCTCGACGTCTACGCCTTCGGCATCACGACGGACTTCCGCTCCAAGCTGTTCCCCGGCTCCCAGCGGCTGGTCGAACTGGCCGACCGGGTCGAGGTGCTCCAGGTCGAGGCCCTGTGCTGGTGCGGCGCCCGTGCCACGCACAACGCCCGCACCATAGGCGGCGCCATGGTCGTCGAAGGCGCCCAGGTGGTCGTCGGCGATGTCACCCACTCCGCCGACGAGGTCGGCTACGAGGTCCTGTGCCGCCGCCACCACCGTCGCCGGATGACCGCGGCGTCGGCCCGTGCGGCGGCCCTGTCACCGGACGTGCTGCCGATGTCGTCCGCCTGACCGCCCCAGCGGTACGTCAGCGCTGCAGCACGTCGAACCGCGCCCCCTCCGGATCCGCCACGGTCGCCACCCGGCCGTGTGCGGTGTCGTGGGCCGGCCTGAGGACGTGCCCGCCCAGGTGGACGAGATGGTCCAGCGTGTCGTCGACGTCGGCGACCTGGAAGTACGTCACCCAGTGCGGGCCCCGGTCGCGCGGCAGGGCCTGCCCCAGGCCGTGGATGCCGGCGACGGGCTCGCCGCCGCGGAGCAGGGTCACGTAGTCGAAGTCGGCGGAGACCACCGGCTCCTCCTCGTAGCCGAACACCGTCTGGTAGAACTTGGCGACCCTCGCCGACTCGAAGGTCAGCAGCTCGTTCCAGGCGGGCGTCCCGGGGACGCCGGAGACGGCCGTGCCGAGGTGCTCGGCGGCCTGCCAGATGCCGAAGACCGCGCCTGAAGGGTCGGAGCCGATCGCGAGCCGGCCGGCGTCGGAGGCGTCGAGCGGCCCGACGCCGATCGTGCCGCCGCAGCTGCGCGCCGTCTCGGCCGTCAAGTCCGCGTTCCGGGAGGCGAAGTAGGGCGTCCAGGCGATGGGCAGCTGGCGGTCGGGCGGCAGCTGGCCGAGGCCCGCGACCTCGCGCCCGTCCAGCAGCGCACGCACATACGGGCCGAGTTGCTGGGGACCGGGCCGGAACTCCCAGCCGAACAGCGCCCCGTAGAACTCCTCGGTCGCGGCCAGCCCGTGCACCATCAGGCTCACCCAGCAGGGCGTGCCGGGCGCGTGCCGAGCGGGCGTTTCGCCGTTCGGGCCGGCGGACCCCCGTGCGTCGGTCATTGTCACTCTCTTCTCGGCCTCGCGGTGGCCGTGCTCTCCGCAGCCCTCGTGGGGCCCGCCCTGTGGGGCGACCCGTGTCCGGGAGAATGCCCGATGTGCGGGGCGCTGTCCCTTGCGGCGCGCTTATCGGCAGGTGTCGTTCAGCTGTACAGCATGTGCTCGTTCCCGTACGCCACGTGATCGTCCCGGTCCGGCCGAGCAGAGTAGCCGGACACGGACGGCTCGGCCACCCCCGTGCGCGAGGATGGGGCCATGAACGCCATCATCTCCGCATCCGACCTCGCCAACGATCTGGCGGGCGCCAACCCGCCGGTCCTGCTCGATGTCCGCTGGCAGCTCACCGCGGCCAGGGCAGCGGGTGAGCCGCCGTACGACGGCCGGGCCGACTATGAGACCGGGCACCTGCCCGGGGCCGTCTTCGTCGACCTGGACCGGGAGTTGGCCTCCGCGCCGGGCGAGGGCGGCCGGCATCCACTGCCCGACCTCGCGCACTTCGGCGCCGCGATGCGCCGGGCGGGCGTGTCGTCCGGAACGCCGGTGGTCGTCTACGACGGCGGCCAGGGCTGGGCGGCCGCCCGGGCGTGGTGGATGCTGCGCTGGACGGGTCACCCGGACGTGCGGGTTCTCGACGGCGGGTTGCCGACCTGGGAGGGGGCGTTGGAGAAGTCCGTGCCCGCACCGGCGGAGGGCGACTTCGTGCCCGAGCCAGGGGCGGTGGGGCGACTCGACGCCGACGCCGCCGCGGAGTTGGCGCGGTCCGGGGTGCTGCTGGACGCGCGGGCGGGGGAGCGGTACCGGGGCGAGGTGGAGCCGATCGATCCGGTGGCCGGGCACATTCCGGGCGCGGTGTCGGCGCCCACCACCGAGAACGTGGGGGCGGACGGGCGTTACCGCTCAGCGCGGGAGCTTCAGGAGCGCTTCAAGGGGCTCGGGGTGTCCGAAGGTTCACGGGTCGGCGTGTACTGCGGGTCGGGGGTGTCAGCGGCCCATGAGGTCCTGGCCCTGGCGGTCGCGGGCATTCCGGCGGAGCTGTACGTGGGGTCGTGGTCGGAGTGGTCCTCGGACCCGGACCGGCCGGTCGCGGTGGGGCCGGATCCCCAGTAGGCCGGCGTGCGCAGAGGGCCGCGCCCGGAAGGCGCGGCCCTCAGGGCCGTACGGTCGGCGTCAACGCCGCGTGTCCCGGTTACTCCTGCTTCTTGCGCCGCGTCCCGAACACGATCTCGTCCCAGCTCGGGACGGCGGCTCTGCGACCCGGACGGACGCCGTCGGCCTCGGCCTGGCGGTCGGTGGAACCGATGAGCCGGTCGCGGTGGGCGCCCACGGAGCGCGGCATGAGGACGTCCGCGTAGGCGGAACCGGCCGAGGCGGCGGGGGCCGGGGGCTCCTCCTCCTCGGGCTCGACGACGAGGGGCTCCTCCTCATCGGGCTCCGGCGCCGGGCGCTCCGGCACCACCAGGTCGCCACGGAAGCTCGGCACCGCCTCCAGCAGGCTGGTCAGCGAGTCCCGCTCGCCCGTGGCAGCCGTGCTCTCCTCGAGCGGTTCGGATGCCTGCGCGGGCAGGGCGGGCCGCTCACGGTCGGCGGGCCGGTCCAGCGGCCGGTCGCGCGGCAGCCGGGCGATCCGCGGGACGAACGGGAAGCTGGGTTCGGGCGCTGCCAGGTCGTCGGACTCGCCGATGAGCATGCGCGCCTCGTCGTCGACGGCCTGGACGAGTCGCCGGGGCGGGTCGTAGGTCCAGCTCGCAGAGTGCGGCTCACTGGCGACGCGGTAGACCAGCAGGACCTCCCACGTGCCGTCGTCGCGACGCCACGAGTCCCACTGGACGGTGTCCTTGTCCACGCCGCGCACGAGCAGTCGCTCCTGCACGGCCTCGCCCAGCGGCGGACCGGAGTTCTCGCCGGGTCGGCGGACCGGGGTCTTGCGGGCCCGCTCGGCCATGAAGGCACGCTCTGCGAGCACCGGGCCCTCGAAGCGGCGCACCCGGTCGACGGGGATGCCTGCCATTTGCGCGACCTCTTCCGCGGTCGCGCCGGCTCGTATACGCGCCTGGATGTCGCGGGGGCGGAGGTGGCTCTCCACCTCGATCTCGATCTGGCCGAGGCGGGGACGGTCGCCGCGCACGGCGGCGCGGAGCCGTTCGTCGATCGGAAGCGTGTACTCCGTGCTGTCCGCAGCCTTCAGCACCAGCCGTGTGCCGTCATTCGAGACGGCCACGACACGCAGTTCGGGCATGGGGACCTCCCGGGTGGTGCCTGCCGACGTCACGTGCGTCGCTGCTTCCGCTAGTCGAGTGTGGCCTGCCCGGGTGCAGCCTGCCACAACCTTGCCGAGTTGCCCGGCGTGTCGGGCACGGGCCCTGGATCGCCGTTATGGCACGGTTACCTATTCGCAACGCTAAGTGACGAACTCTGTCACCCTGTGCAACTAGCCCCCTCCCGGCGGTCCTTAAAGGCCCCGTACACCCTGGTGGGAGACCGGACCCAGGGCTCGCCACAGTACTCCATTTGGGCCACGTGCGTGGATTGGCGCGCCGCCCAACTTCTGGCAAGAGGGGGGACTCGGTCGCCCCTTGCCCCCAATTCGTGATCTTGAACGTGGGGAAGTTCACGTAATCACCAGAAACGGAACTATCGGTTTCGGTCAGCCGTCCCCTTCTTGTGCAGTTGAACGACGGTGTACGGGAAAGGCAGGCAAGATCCGGGGATGCGTGAAAGGCCCGATGGTGTCGGTGGAACGAGCGACCCGGAGACGGAGGGGCGCAAGCGGATCGACCTGAACATGCCCCAGGTCGCGGGCGGCGCCCTCGCGGCGGTCCTCGCCGCCAAACTGGCGTCCTACTTCGGGGTCTACGGCACGATCCTCGGCGCCGGCGTCGTCAGTGTCGTCGCCACCTGCGGCGGCTCCCTCTTCCAGCACTTCTTCAAGCAGACCGGCGAGCAGATCCGCAGCGTCACGACCGTGCCTGCCAGGGTGGCGGCCGGGCCCGCGGAGCAAGCGCCTCCGGTGCCCGGCGAGTTCACCGAGGGCACCGTCTACCGCGCCCGGGTCAGGGGATGGAAGCGGCCGGTGCTCGCGGCGGCCGTGGTCTTCGGCGTCACGATGGCCGGAATCACCACCTACGAGCTCGCCTCGGGCCACAGCCTCAGCGGCGGACGCAGCACGACCGTCGGCGACGCCTTCTCCGGTGGCGGCAATGCCGCGTCGGACTCCGGGCGTTCGGGCGGCCGAGATTCGGAGGACTCCGGGACCGCCGACGACTCCGGGGGCTCCGATTCCGGCGGCGACACCACAACGGCCAGCCCGTCAGGCACGGGCGAGGGCGCCGGCACCGGCGCACCGCGAGGTGAGGACACCTCGCCCGCTCCCGGCGACGACACCGGTACGGCGACCGGTCCGACGCCCACGCCGAGCGACGAGGGGAGTGAGGACCCCGAGAGCGCAACCCCCAGCGCGTCGCCTACGCCCCCAGAACCCGCCGCAAGTAGTCGTTCTGGAACCGCCGATCAGGGTCGAGACGATCCCGCAGCTCCGTGAACTCGCCGAAGCGCGGATACACCCGGGAGAAGTACTCGGCGTCCCTGGTGTGGACCTTGCCCCAGTGCGGACGGCCCTCGTGGGCGGTGAAGATGCGCTCGGCCGCGGTGAAGTACCGCTGGTAGGGCGTGCCCTGGAACATGTGGACGGCGATGTACGCGGTGTCACGGCCGGAGGCGGTGGACAGCGTGATGTCGTCGGCGGGAGCGGTGCGCACCTCGACGGGGAAGCTGACCCTCAGCCCTGAGCGGTCGACCATGGCCTTCAGCTCGCGCAGCGCGTCGCCGACGGCCGCGCGCGGAACGCCGTACTCCATCTCCACGAAGCGCACCCGGCGCGGAGACGTGAAGACCTTGTAAGGGATGTCGGTGTAGCTCCGCGCGGACAGGGCCTTGCTGGAGATCTGCGCGATCGCGGGGATCGTGGCGGGCACCGCGCGGCCGACCCAGTTGGCCACCTGGAAGACGCCGTTGGAGAGGAACTCGTCCTCGAACCAGCCCTGGAGCTGCGGCACGGGCTTCTCCGGGCCCGCGCTGCGGTTGTTGCGCTTGGTGTTGGTGCTGTTGGTATGCGGGAACCAGTAGAACTCGAAGTGCTCGTTCTCGGTCCAGAGTTCCTCGAAGTCGGCGAGGACCTGGTCGAACGGCATCGGTTCCTCGCGGGCCGTGAGCAGGAAGACGGGCTCGACGGCGAATGTGATCGCGGTGACGATGCCCAGCGCGCCGAGGCCGAGACGGGCCGCGGCGAACACCTCCGGGTTTTCTTTCTCGGAGCAGCTGAGCACCGAGCCATCCGCCGTGACCAGCTCCAGGCCCCGGATCTGGGCGGCGATCGAGCCGGAGTCGCGGCCCGTGCCGTGCGTGCCGGTGCTGGTGGCGCCGGAGACGGTCTGCTCCATGATGTCGCCCATGTTCGTGAGCGACAGACCCTCACGAGCGAGGGCCATGTTGAGCCTCTTGAGCGGGGTGCCGGCCTCCACCGTGACCGTCATGGCGTCGCGATCAATGCCGCGTATGCCGGTCAACAGTTGAGGGCGGATCAATACACCGTCCGTCGCGGCTATGGACGTGAAGGAGTGCCCGGTGCCGACGGCCTTCACCCTGAGGCCGTCCTCGGCGGCCTGCCGCACGGCGGCGGCAAGCTCGTCGACGGAGGCCGGGGTGACCTGCCGCGCGGGACGCGCGGAGACGTTGCCGCCCCAGTTACGCCACGTGCCGTTCTTTCCGTTCGCTGTGCTGCTCAACGGAGCCTCCCCGACCCGGAGCCGGCCGCTTGAGCCGGCGGAATCCCAGGAAACCCACCGCGACCGCGACGGCCCCGGCCACCGCCGGAACCCCGTACCCGGCACGCGCCCCGGCCGCGTCGATCACCCAGCCGGCCGCGGAGGAGCCGAGTGCGACCCCCACCGCGAGCCCGGTGCTCACCCAGGTCATCCCCTCGGTGAGCTGCGCACGTGGTACGTGCTCTTCGATGAGGGACATCGTCGTGATCATCGTCGGAGCGATGGACAGTCCCGCAACGAACAGCGCCACGGCCAGAAACGGCAAGTTTCCGACCAGTAGGAGGGGGATCATACTCACGGCCATGGCGCACACGCTCAGCAACCACCGACGTTCCGGCGGCCCGGCGAAGTGCAGGAGCCCGAAGATCATGCCCGCCACGCAGGACCCCGCCGCGTACAGCGCGAGGACGATGCTTGCCGCGGCCTTGTGCCCCTCCTCGTCGGCGAAGGCCACGGTGACCACGTCGACGGCGCCGAAGATCGCCCCGGTCGCCACGAAGGTGGCCACCAGGACCTGAAGGCCCCGCGCGCGGATCGCCGAACCACCGCCGCCGCCGTGCCGCTCGCGCGGGTGCGGCTCGGGCTCGGTGGCGCGCTGCGCGGTCAGCCAGAAGACGCCGGCCGCCAGGAAGCAGGCGGCGAGCAGCGGACCGGCCTCCGGGAACCAGGCCGTGGACAGGCCGATGGAGATGATCGGCCCGAAGACGAAGCACACCTCGTCCACCACGGACTCGAAGGAGTACGCGGTGTGCAGCTGCGGCGTGCCCCGGTACAGCGCCGCCCAGCGGGCCCGGATCATCGCGCCGACGCTCGGCACGCAGCCGATGCCCGCACACGCCACGAACAGCACCCAGTCCGGCCACCCGTAGTGCGCGGCGAACAGCAGCACGGCCGCGGCGGTCAGCGACAGCAGCGTCGCCGGGCGCAGCACCCGCCGCTGTCCGTACTGGTCGACCAGTCGCGAGACCTGCGGTCCCGCCATCGCCGCGGCCAGCGCGATGGTCGCCGACAGGGCACCGGCCAGGCCGTACCGCCCGGTGAGCTGGGAGACCATCGCGACCACGCCGATGCCCATCATCGACAGCGGCATCCGGCCGAGGAAGCCCGCAGCGGAGAAACCCTTGGAGCCTGGGGCTGCGAACAGGGCGCGGTAGGGGCTGGGCAACGGGTCTCCGAAGGGCTCAGTAAGCTGCGAACGCAGTCGACACACCTTACGCCCCGGAAGGCCCCGTGGCACCCGTTCGGCCCAGCCCGGACCGGCCCCGACCCGGCTGCCGCGCAGGTGTCACCCCGCCGTTTCCCGGGTGTCAGTGCAGGGTGGCAGGATCGACCCATGCCAGACGCGCGCGATGTCACCCCCTACGACGCCCTGCTGCTGCTCTCCTTCGGCGGCCCGGAAGGCCCGGACGACGTGGTCCCGTTCCTGGAGAACGTGACGCGCGGGCGTGGCATCCCCAAGGAACGCCTCAAGGAAGTCGGGCAGCACTACTTCCTGTTCGGCGGGGTCAGCCCCATCAACGACCAGAACCGCGCCCTGCTGGACGCCCTGCGCAAGGACTTCGCCGACCACGGCCTCGACCTGCCGGTCTACTGGGGCAACCGCAACTGGGCGCCGTACCTGACGGACACGCTGCGCGAGATGGTCCGCGACGGCCGCCGCCGCATTCTGGTCCTCGCCACCAGCGCCTACGCCTCGTACTCGGGCTGCCGCCAGTACCGCGAGAACCTCGCCGACGCGCTCGCGGCCCTGGAGAGCGAGGCCCTGGAGCTGCCCCGGGTCGACAAGCTGCGGCACTACTTCAACCACCCGGGCTTCCTGGAGCCCATGATCGACGGGGTGCTGCAGTCCCTCGCCGAGCTTCCCGAGGGCGTCCGCGACGGGGCGCACCTCGCCTTCTCGACCCACTCGATCCCGACGGCCTCCGCCGACACCTCCGGCCCTGTCGAGGAGCACGGCGACGGCGGCGCGTACGTGAAGCAGCACTTGGACGTGGCGCAGCAGATCGCCGACGCCGTCCGCGAGCGCACCGGCGTCGACCACCCCTGGCAGCTCGTCTACCAGTCCCGCTCCGGAGCCCCGCACATCCCGTGGCTGGAGCCCGACATCTGTGACCACCTGGAGGAGCGGCACGCGGCCGGTGTCCCCGCCGTCGTGATCGCGCCCATCGGGTTCGTCTCCGACCACATGGAGGTCCTCTACGACCTCGACACGGAGGCCAAGGCCAGGGCCGAGGAGCTGGGGCTGCCGATGCGCCGCTCGGCCACCGTCGGCGCCGACCCGAGGTTCGCCGCCGCGATCCGCGAGCTCGTCGTGGAGCGGGCCGCCGTCGAGCGCGGGCAGGAGGTCACCCCGTGTGCCCTGGGCGCCCTCGGGGCGAGCCACGACCTCTGCCCGGTCGGCTGCTGCCCGGCCCGCGCCCCCCGGCCCGCCGCGGCGGGCGCCGACAGCACCTACGCGTGAGGAGTCCCGTGACCGACCCCCTGCACACGGACCTGCTCGAACTCGCCCAGGAGGCCGCCCGCCGCGCGGGCGCGCTGCTGAGGGACGGGCGCCCGGCCGACCTGGCGGTCGCCGCGACCAAGTCCAGCCCCATCGACGTCGTCACGGAGATGGACATCGCGGCCGAGAAGCTGATCACCGGCCTGATCGCGGAGCGCCGCCCGGACGACGGCATCCTCGGCGAGGAGGGCGCTTCCAGTGACGGCACGAGCGGCATCCGCTGGGTGATCGACCCGCTCGACGGCACGGTCAACTACCTGTACGGGCTCCCCACCTGGGCCGTCTCCATCGCCGCCGAGCAGGACGGCGAGACCGTCGTCGGAGTCGTCACGGCCCCGATGCGCGGCGAGACGTTCCACGCCGTGCTCGGCGGCGGTGCCTGGGCCACGGGCGCCTGGGACGGCGAGCGCCGGCTGGCCTGCCGCCCCGCGCCGCCCCTGGACCAGGCGCTGGTCTCGACGGGCTTCAACTACGTCGCCGAGGTCCGCACTCACCAGGCCGAGGTCGCCCGGCGCCTGATCCCGCTGCTGCGCGACATCCGGCGCGGCGGCTCGGCCGCGGTCGACCTGTGCGACCTGGCCGCGGGACGCCTGGACGGCTACTACGAGCGCGGTCTGCACGCCTGGGACCTGGCGGCGGGCGACCTGATCGCCCGGGAGGCGGGCGCCCTGACCGGTGGACGCCCCGGAGAGCGCCCGTCCGGTGATCTGGCGGTCGCGGGGACCCCGGGTGTCTTCGAACCCCTCCAGCGCCTCCTGGAGGACTTCGGCGCCTGGCACGACTGAGGTCGGCCCGGACCGGCGTACGACGGCCGACGCCGTGCTGAACACCGGGTGAACGGGCCCGTACGACGACGAAGCGGGCCCCGGCGCTGGATTCGCCGGGGCCCGCTTCGTACGGCCTGATCAGACGCTCGCTGCGCCGACCTCCACACCGTGCTCGGCGGCGAGGCGGCGCAGGTCGTCGAGCTCGCCCTGCTCCACCTCGACGAGGAAGTCGTCGCCCTCGTCGCGAGCCCGGTCGAGATCGGACTCGGTCGCCCTTATGCGCTGCAGAAGTCCTGCGGTGAATGCGTCCATGCTGCGCCCCCTCGTCCTGGGTCGTGGGTCGATGGCACGGGGGTGTGCCGTTCGGAAGGGACGATCACGTCGCCGGTGGATGCCCAGCGCCGCTGTGCTGGGCGGCGGCGGTGCCGGACACCCACGCCCGCTCTGCGGAAAAGCGGATTGGTGCGCACCGCATGGTGGTGCGGTGCCAGCAGAGTGTGATCGTGGGATGTAAAGCCGTCCTCCCCAAGCTCCCTTCCGTGGAAACCTAACCGGAGGAGAAAATCTCCTATTCCCCGCACCCGCACCCGCACTCACACCCGGGCCCGACCTCTCCCTCACCCGCCTTACCTCCGACTTATGGCCGAAAAGGGCAGGATGGAGGGCAACACACCAACAGACCGTCGAAGCCCCCTGCCCGCATGCGCCTGTGAAGCGCTGTGCGGGTGGACATGAGGAAGGACCAGGGACGTGCGCGTACTCGTCGTCGAGGACGAGCAACTGCTCGCCGATGCGGTGGCCACCGGACTGCGCCGGGAGGCCATGGCCGTCGACGTCGTGTACGACGGGGCGGCCGCCCTCGAGCGCATCGGCGTCAACGACTACGACGTGGTCGTCCTCGACCGCGACCTCCCGCTCGTGCACGGCGACGACGTCTGCCGCAAGATCGTCGAGCTGGGCATGCCCACGCGCGTGCTGATGCTCACGGCCTCCGGCGACGTCAGCGACCGTGTGGAGGGCCTGGAGATCGGCGCCGACGACTATCTGCCCAAGCCCTTCGCGTTCAGCGAGCTCATCGCTCGCGTGCGGGCCCTCGGCCGGCGCACCAGCATGCCCCTTCCGCCCGTCCTGGAGCGCTCCGGCATCAAGCTCGACCCCAACCGCCGCGAGGTCTTCCGCGACGGCAAGGAGGTCCAGCTCGCACCCAAGGAGTTCGCCGTCCTGGAGGTGCTGATGCGCAGCGAGGGCGCCGTCGTCTCGGCGGAGCAGCTGCTGGAGAAGGCCTGGGACGAGAACACCGACCCGTTCACGAACGTCGTGCGTGTGACCGTCATGACCCTGCGCCGCAAGCTCGGCGAGCCGCCCGTCATCGTCACGGTCCCCGGCTCCGGCTACCGGATCTGATACCCCGTGGCAGCGACTCCCGCGCCTCCGCAGGCGCCCCCGAAGCCCACCTGGGACCCCAGAAGGCCCGCGCCGCCCTTCCCGTGGCTGCGCCCGACCATCCGCATACGGCTCACGCTGCTCTACGGCGGCATGTTCCTGATCGCCGGCATCCTGCTGCTGTCGATCATCTACCTGCTGGCCGCGCAGGCGCTGAACGTGGGCAGTGAACTGCCCTTCAAGATCGTCGAGGGCAAGGTCACCAGCGACATCTGCAACCTGCCCAGCCAGGCCTCGCCCAGCGAGTTCAACCACGCCATGAACCAGTGCGTCAACGATCAGCGTCAGGCCGCCCTGGACAACCTGCTCAGCCGCTCGCTCCTGGCCCTGCTGGGCCTGGCGGTCATCGCCTTCGCCTTCGGCTACGCCATGGCCGGCCGGGTCCTGTCGCCGCTGGGCCGGATCACCCGCACCGCCCGCGCGGTGGCGGGCTCCGACCTGTCCCGCCGGATCGAGCTGGACGGCCCGGACGACGAGCTGAAGGAGCTGGCGGACACCTTCGACGACATGCTGGAGCGGCTGCAGCGCGCCTTCACCGCCCAGCAGCGCTTCGTCGGCAACGCCTCGCACGAGCTGAGGACGCCGCTGGCGATCAACCGCACGCTCCTGGAGGTGCATCTGTCCGATCCGGGCGCACCGATGGAGCTCCAGCAGCTCGGTAAGACGCTGCTGGCCACCAACGAGCGCAGCGAGCGGCTCGTCGAGGGTCTGCTGCTGCTCGCCCGCAGCGACAACCAGATCGTGGAGCGGGGCCCGGTGGACCTCGCCGAGGTCGCCTCGCAGGCCATCGACCAGGTGCACGGCGAGGCCGAGGACAAGGGCGTGCGGATCCGTGGCGAACAGAAGCCGGCGGTCGTCCAGGGCAATGGCGTGCTGCTGGAGCGGATCGCGCTCAACCTGGTGCAGAACGCCGTGCGCTACAACGTCGCCGAGGACGGCTGGGTCGAGGTCACCACCGAGGTCCAGCACGGCCAGGCGCTCCTGGTCGTCTCGAACACGGGCCCGGTCGTGCCGGCGTACGAGATCGACAATCTCTTCGAGCCGTTCCGGCGGCTGCGCACGGAGCGCACGGGCAGCGACAAGGGCGTCGGACTCGGTCTGTCCATCGTCCGGTCCGTGGCCCGGGCGCACGGCGGGCATATCTACGCCCAGCCACGTGAGGGAGGTGGGCTCGTGATGCGAGTCACGCTGCCCATCTGAGATCATGTCGCCGATCAACTCGGCGGTGCACGGGGATGTTCGCTTTGCGCGGAATTTCTGAGGCCTCACCTCGGGCACCCCGTGTGTGATCGATCACAGGGGCGCCTTTCCGGCCATCTACTCTCCGTGATCATGAGTCCTGTCGGAAAGCCGGGAAAATCCCGGTTTTCGGGGGTCTTGATCACGGGAAGTACAGGGTGAGACGCCTTTGAGGTGCGGCATTCGGACCGTGTACGGTCCCCATCGCCATCCAAGCCGATCACTCGTCAGGAGTCCGGTTGGGTGTCGATTGAGTAACAGACCTTGATGTGAGGCAAAATCTCCGCCTCAGGTCGGGCACAAGTCCGGCCTCTCACGCGTTACGTGCGCTGGAGACACCGCAGACACCCAGAGGGGGAGAGCGACCATGGCAACCGATTACGACACTCCACGCAAGACCGATGACGACGTTGACTCGGACAGCCTCGAAGAGCTGAAGGCTCGCCGGAACGACAAGTCGGCTTCCGCAGTGGACGTCGACGAATTCGAGGCCGCCGAAGGCCTCGAGCTGCCCGGAGCCGATCTCTCGAACGAGGAGCTGGCCGTCCGGGTGCTCCCGAAGCAGCAGGACGAGTTCACCTGCATGAGCTGCTTCCTGGTGCACCACCGCAGCCAGCTGGCCCGGGAGAAGAACGGTCAGCCGATCTGCCGCGACTGCGACTGAGGGCGGGTCGGCCGTGACTGGCTCGACCCCTCCCTGGAAGCGCCGCTTCTCCAAGCGGAAGGCGGACGAAGGGCCGATGGACGGCCCGCAGCACGGCGTGCGTGACGACGAGCGAGGCCCAACCGGTACGGGGGCGGCCTCGCTCGAACCGGCCTCGGACCGGGGTGACCTCCCGGCGTCCGTGGATGTCCCCGTGCCCGTCGCCCGACGGCGGGCGGGGACGATCCGGGGGAGGGCCAGGGAGAGCGCCCGCAAGGGCGGTGTCCGGGCCCGGGCGGGGCTCGCGTACCTCGCCGACCGGATCATCGAATTGTCGCCGCGGATCCCCGTACGGGACCTGGCGACGCTCCGCAGGCAGTTCCCGGGCCTCGGGCCCGAAGAGCTCGCGGACAAACTCGTCGCGGGCGCGGCGAGCGCGACGGCCACGGTCGGAGCGGGCATCGGTGCGGCCGCGATGCTTCCCGTGCCGCCCGCGTTGCCGACGGAACTGGCCGCCGAGGTCACCGGCGTCGCCGCGATCGAGCTGAAGCTGATCGCCGAACTCCACGAGGTCTACGGCGTACGGCCGCCTGGCAACCTCAAGCAGCGCAGCACCGCCTATCTCGACTCATGGTCCGGAGAGCGCGGGATCGACGCGACCAAGCCGTCGACGCTGAGCGTGGCGCTGAACAGCCGCATGAAGCGGGAGCTGCGGCAGCGGATCATGAAGCGGATGGTCCGCAGCATGCCGAACCTGATCCCGTTCCTGGTGGGCGCGGCCGTGGGGGCGGCCATGAACCGCAGCGAGACGAGAAAGCTCGCCGCCCGGATCCGTGCGGACCTGCGCAAGCTCCAGGTGCCCTGGGAGGCCCTCGAGGCGCTTCCCGCCCTGGAACGTCCGGCGGACGCCCTGGAGATGGGCGAGATCACCAGCGACCCTCTGGGCCGCCGCGCGGACGCGGAACGCGACGACAAGGACGACAAGCACGACGACGGGCGCTGAAGCCCGCCCGTCCGCCGTCGGGTGAAGCCTCGCTCGGATGTACTACTCCGGCTTCGCCTGCTTCGTGGCCCTCAGCGCCTCCGCCAGACGCTCCGGCTCGCGGGTGGACAGATACAGGTACGGAGTCGGGTCCTCCGGGTCCGTGACCTCCACGCGCAGGGCCGTGGGGATGTAGGCCCGCAGCAGCAGGAAGGCGCGCGGGTCGGCCTTGTACGTGCGCCAGGCGCGCGCCTCCTCCGCGTCCAGGATCTCCGCCTCGCCCAGCGCCGCCAGCGGGATCTTCGCCTCGCCCGCGATCAGTGAATCGCCCACCACACGGATGCGTACCGAGCCGTACGAACTCGCGGCGACGGCCGCGACCGCGGTGCCTCCGGCCAGGCCGCCGAGCATGGGCAGCGTGCCGAACGGAAGCAGGATCAGGGCCATCGAGACGCCGACGAGGAACGAGATCAGCCACCACGTCCGGGGGGCGGTGAGGCGTTCTTCGTACGGGGCGGCGGAGAGCTGCATGGAGCCAAGCTTGACACGGTGTCCGGAACGGGCCGACGCGCGGGTAAGGTCTCCGGCTGTGAGTCGTACTTCCGCAGCTCTTCAGCCTCCGGCCGACGCCGTGCGACCGGTGCGACATCCGGACGCTCCGGCGCCCGGTGAGCTTCTCGGCGCGCACTACGGCCAGTGTTTCGGCTGTGGCGGCGACCAGCCGCACGGGCTGCACCTGGAGGCGCGGGCCGGCGAGGGCGTGTCACTCACCGCCGAGTTCACCGTGCGGCCCGCCCACCAGGGAGCCCCCGGCCTCGCGCACGGCGGGGTGCTCGCCACCGCCCTGGACGAGGCTCTCGGCTCGCTGAACTGGCTGCTGCGGACGATCGCCGTGACCGGGCGGCTGGAGACCGACTTCGTGGGGCCCGTGCCCGTCGGCACCACGCTGCACCTTCAGGCGGAGGTGACGGCGGTGGCCGGGCGGAAGATCTACTCGACCGCGACCGGACGCGTGGGAGGCCCCGATGGGCCCGTCGCCGTGCGCGCCGACGCGCTCTTCGTCGAGGTGAAGGTCGACCACTTCGTCGACCACGGCCGCCAGGAGGAGATCCAGGCGGCCATGAACGACCCGGACCAGGTCCGGCGCGCCCGTGCCTTCGAGGTGAACCCGTGAGCCCGGAAAGCCCCGTGAGCCCAGCCGGCCCCATGAGCCCCACCGACCCCGCGAGCACGGAAAGCCCCATGACTCCCACGAGCCCCGTGAGCCGTCAGCCCCTGGACGTGCTGATCCGGCGCGTCGACCCGGACGTACCCCTTCCGTCGTATGCGCAGCCCGGTGACGCGGGAGCCGATCTGCGCACCACCGAGGCGTGCCAACTGGAGCCGGGCGAGCGGGCCGTGCTGCCCACGGGAGTGTCTGTGGCGCTGCCGGAGGGGTACGCGGCCTTCGTGCACCCGCGATCCGGTCTGGCCGCCCGCTGCGGCGTCGCCCTGGTGAATGCCCCGGGGACGGTTGATGCCGGGTACCGTGGGGAGATCAAGGTGATCGTGGTAAATCTCGACCCGCGCGAGGCCGTGCGGTTCGAGCGCTTCGACCGGATTGCCCAACTGGTAGTCCAGCAGGTCGAGAAGGTTCGCTTCCAAGAGGTGGCAAAACTTCCCGACTCGGCGCGGGCCGAGGGGAGCTTCGGGTCCACCGGAGGCCATGCGGCGGTGGACGGGACGAGCGGCACAAGCGGTCAGGCCGCCCTGGGCGGTCGGACGGGTGGGAATCGATACGCTTCGGTCGTATCCGACCGGGAAGGACAGTGACGTGTTCGGACGTCGCAAGAATAGGGATGCCGCCGAGGACGCGGCCGGCGAGACCGAGCAGGTCGTCGACGGTGTCGACAGTGAGGCGGACGAGAGCGAGCGCCTGAGGCTCGAGCCGGCGCCGCGGCCCGACGGGCCCTGGGACAGCTCCGAGGTCCACGATCCGGCCGAGGGCCGGGTCGACCTGGGCGGGTTGTTCGTGCCGGGCGTCGAGGGCATGGAGCTCAGGGTCGAGGTCGCGGGTGACGCGATCGTGGCGGCGACGGTGGTGCTGCGCGACAGCGCCGTCCAGCTGCAGGGCTTCGCCGCGCCCAAGCGTGAGGGCATCTGGGGCGAGGTGCGCGAGGAGATCGGCTCGGGCATCACCCAGCAGGGCGGCATCGTCGACGAGGTCGAAGGTCCGCTGGGCTGGGAGCTGCGGGCCCAGGTGCCGGTGCAGCTGCCGGACGGCACCGGCGGCTTCCAGGTCGTGCGGTTCATCGGCGTGGACGGGCCCCGGTGGTTCCTGCGCGGGGTCATCTCGGGCCAGGGCGCGGTGCAGCCGCAGGCGGCCGGGCTGCTCGAGCAGATCTTCCGGGACACGGTCGTGGTCCGCGGCGAGGGCCCGATGGCGCCTCGCGACCCGATCGTCCTGAAGCTGCCGAACGACGCCCAGATGGTCCCCGAGGGCGTCCAGCAGGAGGAGGGCTCCCGCTTCGCCGGCGGAATGGGCCAGCTCCAGCGCGGGCCGGAGATCACCGAGGTCCGCTGAGGCGCGTGGAGACAGCAGGGCCGTACCCCCCCAGGGGTGCGGCCCTTTCTCATGCCTGCTCATGCGTGAAGCCTTGACGGGTCATTGGTCTGTACCTACGGTCTCCGTCCAACGCGTCTGTTCATAAAGGCGCTTTACGTTCACATACGAGAACGGAAGGCCCCCACCTATGCGCAGAACCGCACTGTCAGCGGCCGCGGCGGCCCTCGTCGCCGGTGTCCTCGCCTGGCCCGCCGACGCCGCTCCCAGCAGCTTCGTCCACCCCGGAGTCACCGTCTCCAAGGGGCAGCTGGACTTCACCCGCTCCAAGGTCAACTCCGGCGCCCAGCCCTGGAAGGGCGCCTTCGACCGGATGATGGCGAGCAAGTACGCCGACCTGAACCGCACGCCCGAGCCCCGGGCCGTCGTCGAGTGCGGTTCGTACTCCGACCCCAACCACGGCTGCACCGACGAACGCGAGGACGCGATCGCCGCCTACACCCAGGCCCTCGCCTGGTACGTCACCCGCGACGAACGGCACGCGCGCAAGGCCATCGAGTTGATGGACGCCTGGTCGGCCGTGATCAGGGACCACACCAACAGCAACGCGCCCCTGCAGACCGGCTGGGCCGGCTCCTCCTGGCCCAAGGCCGCCGAGATCATCAAGTACACGTACACCGGGACCTGGGCGAACTCCGGCCGCTTCGCCACCATGCTGCGGAACGTCTACCTCCCGGAAGTGATCAACGGCTCCAACTCCAACGGGAACTGGGAGCTGTCGATGATGGAGGCCGCCGTCGGCATCTCCGTCTTCCTGGAGGACAAGGCGTCGTACGACAAGGCCATGGCGAAGTTCCGCACGCGTACGGCCGCCTACGTCTACCTGGCCTCCGACGGTGGGCTGCCGAAGACCGTGCCGAGCCAGAACCTGAACACCCGGGAGAAGATCGTCCGGTACTGGCAGGGGCAGTCGACCTTCGTCGACGGGCTCAGCCAGGAGACCTGCCGGGACTTCACCCACACCGGCTACGGCCTCTCGGCCATCTCGCACATCGCCGAGACCAGCCGGATCCAGGGCCAGGACCTCTACGGCACCGACGTGGGCGAGCGGCTGCGGCACGGGCTCGGCTTCCACGCCAAGTACCAGCTCGGCGCCGCCGCCCCGGGCTGGCTGTGCGGCGGCTCGCTCAAGCTCGGGCTCGGGCCGGTCCCCGAGGTCGGGCACAACGCCCTGGCCAACCGCCTCGGACACCCCATGACCAACACCGAGACGCTGACCCTGCGGGGCCGCCCGGCCGGCAGCAACAACCTCTTCGTCGCCTGGGAGACCCTCAGCCACGGCGACAATCCCGCGTGAGGCCCTGACCCGCCGGGCGCGTCAGAGTTCCGTCAAAGACGGTCCGCGGCCGCGCCCGGCACCCGTATGCCGTATTTGCTGGCCGTAAGGTCGACGCTGCGCAAACAGCGGACCGGAAGACAATGAGGCCATGGCACGCGGCAAGTTTCGGATCTACCTCGGTGCGGCACCGGGCGTCGGCAAGACGTACGCGATGCTCTCCGAGGCGCATCGCCGTGTCGAGCGGGGCACCGACTGCGTGGTGGCCTTCGTCGAGCACTACGACCGGCCCCGCACCGAGGTGATGCTGCACGGCCTGGAGCAGGTGCCGCGCAGGCAGCTGGAGTACCGCGGCGGACTCTTTCCCGAGACGGACCTCGACGCCGTCCTGGCCCGCCGCCCCCAGGTCGCCCTGGTGGACGAACTGGCCCACACGAACGTCCCCGGCTCCCGCAACGCCAAGCGCTGGCAGGACGTGGAGGAGCTGCTCGCGGCCGGGATCGACGTGATCTCGACCGTCAACATCCAGCACCTGGAATCCCTCGGCGACGTCGTGGAGTCGATCACCGGGGTGCGGCAGCAGGAGACCGTGCCCGACGAGGTGGTACGGCGGGCCGACCAGATCGAGCTGGTCGACATGTCGCCCGAGGCGCTGCGGCGGCGGATGGCGCACGGCAACATCTACAAGCCGGACAAGGTCGACGCGGCCCTCTCCAACTACTTCCGGCCGGGCAACCTGACCGCCCTGCGGGAGCTGGCGCTGCTGTGGGTGGCGGACCGGGTCGACGCCTACCTCACCCAGTACCGCAGCGAGCACCGGGTGTCGAGGATCTGGGGCTCGCGCGAGCGGATCGTCGTCGGCCTGACCGGAGGCCCGGAGGGGCGGACGCTGATCCGCCGGGCGTCACGTCTGGCCGAGAAGGGCGCCGGCGGCGAGGTACTCGCCGTCTACATAGCCCGCAGTGACGGGCTGACCTCGGCCTCGCCCAAGGAACTGGCGATGCAGCGGACCCTGGCCGAGGACCTCGGCGGCACCTTCCACCACGTCGTGGGCGACGACATACCGGCCGCCCTGCTCGACTTCGCCCGCGGCGTGAACGCCACCCAGATCGTGCTGGGCTCCTCGCGCCGCAAGACCTGGCAGTACGTCTTCGGGCCCGGCGTCGGCGCGACGGTCGCCCGGGAGTCCGGGCCCGACCTCGACGTGCACATCGTCACCCACGACGAGGTCGCCAAGGGCCGCGGACTGCCGGTGGCCCGGGACGCGCGCCTCGGGCGCTCCCGGCGGGTGTGGGGCTGGATCGTCGGCGTCGCGGGCCCGCCGGCCCTGGCGGCGCTGCTCAACACCGTCGACCTCGGCCTCGCCAACGACATGCTGCTGTTCCTGGCGCTGACGGTCGCGGCGGCCCTGCTCGGCGGGCTGCTTCCCGCGCTGGCCTCGGCGGCGGTGGGATCGCTGTTGCTGAACTACTTCTACACACCGCCGCTGCACCGGTGGACCATCGCCGACCCGAAGAACATCGTCGCCATCGTGATCTTCGTGGCCGTCGGTGTGGCGGTGGCCTCCGTGGTCGACCTCGCGGCCCGCCGCACCCACCAGGCGGCCAGGCTGCGGGCCGAGTCCGAGATCCTGTCCTTCCTCGCGGGCAACGTGCTGCGCGGTGAGACCGGCCTGGAGGACCTGCTCGAACGAGTCCGGGAGACCTTCGGCATGGAGTCGGCGGCCCTGCTGGAACGGGCGAGCGACGTCGAGCCGTGGACCTGCGCGGGCCGCGTCGGGCAGGGACATCCCGTGGAGCGGCCCGAGCAGGCGGACGTGGACATGCCGGTCGGGGACCATATGGCGCTCGCGCTGACCGGCCGCGTCCTGCCCGCCGAGGACCGCCGGGTGCTGGCCGCCTTCGCCGCCCAGGCCGCCGTCGTACTGGACCGCCGCCGGCTCCGGGAGGAGGCCGACCGGGCCCGCGCGCTCGCCGAGGGCAACCGCATCCGTACGGCTCTGCTGGCCGCCGTCAGCCACGATCTGCGCACCCCGCTCGCCGGGATCAAGGCGGCCGTGACCTCCCTGCGCTCCGAGGACGTCGAGTGGTCCGAGGAGGACCGGGCGGAACTGCTGGAGGGCATCGAGGAGGGCGCGGACCGCCTCGACCACCTCGTCGGCAACCTGCTCGACATGTCCCGCCTCCAGACCGGCACGGTCACCCCGCTGATCCGCGAGATCGACCTCGACGAGGTGGTGCCGATGGCGCTCGGCGGGGTGCCCGAGGGCAGCGCCGACCTGGACGTGCCGGAGACTCTGCCGATGGTCGCCGTGGACCCGGGGCTGCTGGAGCGGGCGATGGCCAACCTGGTCGAGAACGCCGTCAAGTACAGTCCGTCCGGCTCGCCCGTGCTGGTCGCCGCCAGCGCGCTCGCAGACCGGGTGGAGGTGCGGGTGGTCGACCGGGGGCCGGGCGTCCCCGACGAGGCCAAGGACCGCATATTCGAACCCTTCCAGCGCTACGGCGACGCCCCGCGCGGCGCCGGCGTGGGTCTGGGGCTCGCGGTGGCACGCGGCTTCGCCGAGGCCATGAGCGGCACCCTGAACGCCGAGGACACGCCCGGTGGCGGGCTCACCATGGTCCTCACCCTCCGCGCGGCGGGAACACGCCCGGAGCCGCTCCACGCGGCAGAACCCGAAAGGCAGGCCTCATGACCCGCGTCCTGGTGGTCGACGACGAGCCCCAGATCGTGCGCGCTCTCGTGATCAACCTCAAGGCACGCAAGTACGAGGTCGACGCGGCCCACGACGGCACCACCGCCCTCCAGCTCGCCGCCGCCCGCCACCCCGACGTGGTCGTCCTCGACCTCGGGCTGCCCGACATGGACGGCGTCGAGGTGATCAGGGGCCTGCGCGGCTGGACGCGGGTGCCGATCCTGGTGCTGTCCGCCCGGCACTCCTCCGACGAGAAGGTCGAGGCGCTGGACGCGGGTGCCGATGACTACGTCACCAAGCCGTTCGGCATGGACGAACTGCTGGCCCGGCTGCGGGCCGCCGTACGCCGGGCCGAGCCGGCCGGAGGAGGTGAGGACGACATGATCGTGGAGACCGACGAGTTCACCGTCGACCTGGCCGCGAAGAAGGTCAACCGCGCCGGGAAGGACGTACGCCTGACGCCCACGGAGTGGCATCTGCTGGAGGTCCTGGTGCGCCACAGCGGCCGCCTGGTCGGGCAGAAGCAGCTGCTCCAGGAGGTGTGGGGGCCGTCGTACGGGACGGAGACGAACTACCTGCGCGTGTACATGGCACAGCTGCGGCGGAAGCTGGAGGCCGACCCCTCGCATCCGAAGCACTTCATCACGGAACCGGGGATGGGCTACCGGTTCGAGAAGTAGCGCCTGAGGCACAGGGCTGCGTGCCTGTCAGCGCGCCCCGGTACGCTCTAGTCATGAGTGCTGTTCCTCGTTCGCAGAAGCCGGCGGGCCGGTTCCGGCGCATGCTCGACCGGCTCTCCTCGTCGCAAGAGGACCTGGAGTCCGAGGAGCTGCGGGAGGACACCGAGACGACCGGCTGTATCCGGATCGGAGACTGTCAGGACCGGCAGGTAGTGACGGTTACTGGTACCTTGCGCACGGTCACCCTGCGGCCGCGCGCGGGAGTCCCGGCCCTGGAGGCCGAGCTGTTCGACGGCTCCGCCGCGCTGGACGTGGTGTGGCTCGGCAGGCGCTCCATCGTGGGCATAGAGCCAGGGCGCAAGCTGATCGCATCGGGCCGGATCTCGATGAGCCGGGGCCGCCGGGTGCTGTTCAACCCCAAGTACGAACTGAGACCCCTCGGACGGGAGTAGCCGGTGACGTCGCTCGACAAGCCGACCGAAGAGACATCTGCGGACGACGCCCGGGCGGTGACCGAGGCCGCCCTGTTCGAAGCGTTCGGCGGCGTCCGGGGCATGGTCGAGACGGTGCTGCCCGGCCTGCTCTTCGTCACCATCTACACGATCAACAAGGACCTGCATCTGTCGGCGATCGCGGCACTGGCCGTGTCGCTGGTGCTGGTCGTGGTCCGGCTGGTGAAGAAGGACACCGTCAAGCACGCCTTCAGCGGTGTCTTCGGCGTCGCCTTCGGTGTCGTCTTCGCGATGATGACCGGCAACGCCAAGGACTTCTACCTGCCCGGCATGCTCTACACGCTGGGCCTCGGACTCGCGTACATCGTCACCACGCTGTGCGGTGTCCCGCTGATCGGGCTGATCCTCGGCCCGGTCTTCAAGGAGAACCTCTCCTGGCGCACGCGGAACCCCGGCCGTAAGAAGGCCTACGCCAAGGCCAGTTACGCGTGGGGTGCGATCCTGCTCGCCAAGTGCGCGATCCTCTTCCCGCTGTACTGGTGGGCCGACACCACGCAGCTGGGCTGGGTCCTGATCGCCCTGAAGATCCCGCCGTTCCTGCTCGCCGTGTGGCTGACCTGGGTGTTCCTGGCGAAGGCGCCCGCGCCGATCGACGTGTTCGCGGAGATGGAGGCCGAGGAGAAGGCCGCCGAGGAGAGGGAGCGGGAGGCCGCCGCCCGGTCCTCCGAGCAGTGAACTCCGAGAGCTGACCTCGAGAACTGAGGGAGGGGGCGTCCTGGAAGTCCAGGGCGCCCCCTCCTGCTTGCCCCGCAGGGCACCGCCTCAGCTCTTCGCGCTGTCCCGCCGCACCGACAGCAGGTCCTCCAGCTGCTCCTCGCGGGCCTGCGCGGCCACGAAGAGGAGTTCGTCGCCCGCCTCCAGGGAGTCCTCCCGGGAGGGGGTCAGGACGCGGGTGCCGCGGATGATCGTGACCAGGGACGTGTCCTCGGGCCACTCGACGTCGCCGACCTGCGTCCCGGCCAGGGCCGACTCCTCCGGCAGGGTCAGCTCGACCAGGTTGGCGTCGCCGTGGCTGAAGCGGAGCAGGCGGACCAGATCGCCCACGCTCACCGCCTCCTCGACCAGGGCGGACATCAGACGCGGGGTGGAGACGGCGACGTCCACGCCCCACGACTCGTTGAAGAGCCACTCGTTCTTCGGGTTGTTCACCCGCGCGACCACCCGCGGAACGCCGTACTCCGTCTTGGCGAGGAGCGAGACGACCAGGTTCACCTTGTCGTCGCCGGTCGCGGCGATGACGACGTTGCAGCGCTGGAGCGCCGCCTCGTCCAGGGAGGTGATCTCGCAGGCGTCGGCGAGCAGCCATTCGGCCTGCGGGACGCGTTCGACCGAGATGGCCGTCGGCGCCTTGTCGATGAGCAGGACCTCGTGGCCGTTCTCCAGCAGCTCGCCCGCGATCGAGCGGCCGACCGCGCCGGCTCCGGCAATGGCGACCCTCATCAGTGACCGCCCTCCTCTTCGGGACCCTTGGCGAACGCCGCCTCGACCGTGTCGACCTCGTCGGTGCGCATCATCACGTGCACCAGGTCGCCCTCCTGCAGCACCGTCTGCGAGGTGGGCAGGACCGCCTCGCCGAGCCGGGTCAGAAACGCCACGCGCACGCCGGTCTCCTCCTGGATCCGGCTGATCTTGTGGCCGACCCAGGCGGTGGAGGCGTGCACCTCGGCGAGCTGGACGCCGCCCGTGGGGTCGCGCCACAGCGGCTCGGCGCCGGACGGGAGCAGCCGGCGCAGCATCTGGTCGGCCGTCCAGCGGACGGTCGCGACGGTGGGGATGCCCAGGCGCTGGTAGACCTCGGCGCGGCGGGGGTCGTAGATGCGGGCGGCGACGTTCTCGATGCCGAACATCTCGCGGGCCACGCGGGCGGCGATGATGTTGGAGTTGTCACCGCTGGAGACGGCGGCGAAGGCGCCGGCCTCCTCGATGCCGGCCTCCCGCAGGGTGTCCTGGTCGAAACCGACCCCGGTGACCCGGCGGCCGCCGAAGGAGGACCCCAGACGGCGGAAGGCGGTGGGGTCCTGGTCGACCACGGCGACCGTGTGGCCCTGTTGCTCCAGGTTCTGGGCCAGGGCGGAGCCCACCCGCCCGCAACCCATGATGACAATATGCATCGCGTCACACCGCGCTTCCTGCAGGCCCTCTGACCTTCATGAATGTCGTGATCATGTCTCTCTTTCGGCTCGCCGGGCATCACGCCGCGGCCTGCGTGCGGGCCGCCGGGCAACATCATGCCGGTGGAATCAGGCCATGATGCCCAGCGGGGGCGGTGCCGCGTTCGACTGCCCGACTCCAACGTATCGGCAAAGTCGAGGGGGTTGCCGACGGCCCTGCCCGGGCCGGAGCCGGCATCGACGGGGAGGAAGACACCATGAGTACCGAGATCGACGTGCTGGTCCTGGGTGGCGCGGGCGTGGACACGATCGTGCACGTGCCCGAACTGCCCGTGCCGCTCGCCGACAGCCACATGATCCGGCCCGGGATCGTGACGCGCGCGGGCCAGAGCGGAGACTTCGTCGCCCTGGGGACGAACGCCCTGGGCCTGCGCACCCACCACCTCGACATGCTGGGCGACGACCCCGAGGGTGACCTCGTCCGCGCCCTGCACCGCGACCGCGGGATCGCGCTCACCGCCGTCCCCCAGCCGCTCGGCACCAAGCGCGCGGTCAACCTCGTCGGCCCGGACGGCAGACGGCTCTCCCTCTACGACGCCACGCGCGCGGCCGACACGGACCGGCTGCCCGAGGCCACGGTGCGCGAGCTGGCCGCCGTCAGCCGGCACGCCCACGTCGTCATCACCCAGCCGTGCGGCCACGCGCTGCCCGCCCTGCGCGAGGCCGGCGTGACGATCTCGACCGACCTGCACGACTGGGACGGGTCCAACCCCTACCACGAGGACTTCGCCCGACAGGCCGACCTGGTCTTCCTGTCCAGCGCGGCACTGGCCGACCCGGAGCGCACCATGCGGCGGATCACCGAACGGGGCCGGGCCCGAGTGGTCGTCGCCACCGACGGGGCCGACGGGGCCTACCTGCTGGCCGACGGTGAGCTGACGCACGTACCCGCCGCCGCGCCCCCGGCGCCGGTGGTCGACTCCAACGGCGCGGGCGACGCCTTCGCCGCCGCGTTCCTCTACGCCTGGCTGAACGCCGAGCCGCCCCGGCGCTGCGCCCTGTACGGCACGGTGGCGGGGGCGTACGCCTGCACGGTGCCGTCGACCCTGGCCGACAGCATCGGGCGGACGGAACTGTGCGCCCGTGTCACCGACCTGATCAGCGGCGGTTGATGCTGCGCACGCTCGCGAGAGTCAGGATTCCGAGGGCGATGGCGGTGGCCGCGGCGCCGATCAGTTCTGCGGGCGGGTGCATGGGACCTCCGGGGTCGACAACGGCCGGGAAACGGACGGAGCTTAGTCATATAGGCATGGGAATCGGCTGACCTGCGGAATCCGCAGCCGCAGTGGCCTCTGAATTCACTCGGAGAGCAGAGGGGAGGCCAATGAGGGGTGGCGGGTGGGCGAGCCCGCAATCGAACGCTTACGATCCTCTGTTGTGTCCAAACTGACCGACGTGCCCAAGCGGATCCTGATCGGGCGCGCACTGCGCAGTGACCGGCTCGGGGAAACGCTCCTGCCGAAGCGCATCGCACTCCCCGTCTTCGCCTCCGACCCGCTGTCCTCCGTGGCGTATGCGCCCGGGGAGGTGCTGCTGGTCCTGTCCATCGCGGGCGTGACGGCGTACCACTTCAGTCCGTGGATCGCCGTCGCGGTCGTCGTACTGATGTTCACCGTGGTGGCCTCGTACCGGCAGAACGTGCACGCCTACCCCAGCGGCGGCGGCGACTACGAGGTGGCCAACACCAACCTCGGCCCCAAGGCGGGCCTCACGGTCGCCAGCGCGCTGCTCGTCGACTACGTCCTCACCGTCGCGGTGTCGATCTCCTCCGGCATCGAGAACCTGGGCTCGGCGATCCCGTTCGTGGTCGAGCACAAGGTGCTCTGCGCGATAGGCGTGATCGTGCTGCTGACGCTGATGAACCTGCGCGGGGTGAAGGAGTCGGGCTCGCTGTTCGCGATTCCGACGTACATCTTCGTCGCGGGCGTCTTCACCATGATCGCCTGGGGCGCCTTCCGCGGACTGGTCCTGGACGACACCATGCGGGCCCCGACGGCGGACTACGTCATCAAACCCGAGCACCAGGGCCTGGCGGGCTTCGCCCTGGTCTTCCTGCTGCTGCGCGCCTTCTCCTCCGGCTGCGCCGCCCTCACCGGCGTCGAGGCGATCTCCAACGGCGTCCCGGCCTTCCGCAAGCCCAAGTCCAAGAACGCCGCGACCACCCTCGCGGCGATGGGCCTGCTGGCCGTCACCATGTTCTGCGGCATCATCGCGCTGGCCGCCGCGACCGACGTCCGCATGGCCGAGAACCCGGCCAAGGACCTTATCCACAACGGCGTCCCGCTCGGCGCGGACTACGTCCAGAACCCGGTGATCTCCCAGGTCGCCGAGGCCGTCTTCGGCAAGGGCAGCTTCCTCTTCATCATCCTGGCCGCGGCCACCGCGCTGGTGCTGTTCCTCGCCGCGAACACCGCCTACAACGGCTTCCCGCTGCTCGGCTCGATCCTCGCCCAGGACCGCTACCTGCCCCGTCAATTGCACACCCGCGGAGACCGCCTGGCCTTCTCCAACGGCATCGTGCTCCTCGCGGGCGCCGCCGGACTCCTGGTGGGGATCTACGGCGCCGACTCCACACGCCTGATCCAGCTGTACATCGTCGGTGTGTTCGTGTCCTTCACGCTCAGCCAGACCGGCATGGTCCGCCACTGGAACCGCCACCTGGCCACCGAGCGGGACCAGGCCAAGCGCCGCCACATGATCCGCTCCCGCGCGATCAACGCCTTCGGCGCCTTCTTCACCGGCCTCGTGCTGGTCGTCGTCCTCGTCACCAAGTTCACGCACGGCGCGTGGGTCGCCCTGCTCGGCATGGTGATCTTCTACGCGACGATGACGGCCATCCGGAAGCACTACGACCGTGTCGCCGAGGAGATCGCCGCCCCCGAGGGCCCGAGCGACGACAGCGTGCGGCCCTCCCGCATCCACTCCGTCGTCCTGATCTCCAAGATCCACCGCCCGACGCTGCGCGCCCTGGCCTACGCCAAGCTGATGCGCTCGGACAGCTTGGAGGCGCTGAGCGTCAACGTCGACCCGGAGGAGACCAAGGCGCTGCGGGCCGAGTGGGAGCGGCGCGGCATCGACGTACCGCTGAAGGTCCTGGACTCGCCCTACCGCGAGATCACGCGGCCGATCATCGAGTACGTCAAGGGACTGCGCAAGGAATCGCCGCGGGACGCGGTGTCCGTGATCATCCCCGAGTACGTCGTCGGCCACTGGTACGAGCATCTGCTGCACAACCAGAGCGCACTGCGGCTGAAGGGCCGGCTGCTGTTCACGCCGGGGATCATGGTGACCTCGGTGCCGTACCAGCTCCAGTCCTCCGAAGCGGCCAAGAAGCGGGCCCGCAGGCAGCAGGAGTGGAACGCGCCGGGTTCGGTGCGGCGGGGGCCCGCACAGGTGCGGTCGAAGGAGTCCTCGGAGCCGAAGGGCTGAGACCAGGGCCTCGACGGGCCTGAGGCCTGTGCGAACGGGCGTGAATCGGCCGGGCGACAGCCACGTAGACTGGTGGGCTGTTGTCCGGCCGTTTCCGTTCGGCCGCACCCTTTGATCGTTCCCCTCACGTTTTTGGAGTCACCCCGCCATGCAGGCAGAACCGAGGAAGTCGCTGGTGGGGGAGGAGTACGAGGTCGAGGTCGGCCCCGTCGCCCACGGCGGCCACTGCATCGCCCGTACGTCCGAGGGCCAGGTGCTGTTCGTCCGGCACGCGCTGCCCGGTGAGCGGGTCGTGGCGCGGGTGACGGACGGCGAGGAGGGCGCCCGGTTCCTGCGCGCGGACGCGGTGGACGTCCTGGACGCCTCCAAGGACCGGATCGACGTGCCCTGCCCGTTCGCCGGCCCCGGCCGCTGCGGCGGCTGCGACTGGCAGCACGCCAAGCCGGGCGCGCAGCGGCGCCTGAAGGCCGACGTCATCGCCGAACAGCTCCAGCGGCTCGCCGGGCTCACGCCTGAGGAAGCCGGCTGGGACGGCACGGTGCTGCCCGCCGAGGGCGACAAGCTGCCCGCGGGCCAGGTCCCCGCCTGGCGCACCCGCGTCCAGTACGCCGTCACCGCCGACGGCCGGGCCGGCCTGCGCCGGCACCGTTCCCACGAGGTCGAGCCGATCGACCACTGCATGATCGCCGCCGAGGAGGTCAGCGAGCTGGGCATCGAGAAGCGCGACTGGACCGGCATGGACTCCGTCGAGGCGATCGCGGCGACGGGTTCCCAGGACCGTCAGGTGGTCCTGACGCCGAAGCCGGGCGCGCGCCTGCCGCTGGTCGAACTGGACCGCCCCGTGTCCGTCCTGCGGGTGGACGAACGCACCGGCGGCGTCCACCGCGTCCACGGCCGCCCCTTCGTCCGCGAACGCGCCGACGGCCGGACCCACCGGGTCGGCAACGGCGGCTTCTGGCAGGTCCACCCGAAGTCGGCCGACACCCTGGTGACGGCGGTCATGCAGGGCCTGCTCCCACGCAAGGGCGACATGGCCCTCGACCTCTACTGCGGCGTCGGCCTCTTCGCGGGCGCCCTCGCCGACCGGGTCGGAGAGAGCGGGGCGGTCCTCGGGATCGAGTCCGGCAAGCGGGCGGTGGAGGATGCCCGTCACAACCTCGCGGACTTCGACCGCGTCCGCATCGAGCAGGGCAAGGTCGAGAGCGTGTTGCCGCGCACGGGCATCACGGACGTCGACCTGATCGTCCTGGATCCGCCGCGGGCGGGGGCGGGGCGGAAGACCGTGGAGCATCTGTCGTCGCTGGGGGCTCGGCGGATTGCGTATGTGGCGTGCGATCCGGCGGCGTTGGCGCGGGACTTGGGGTATTTCCGGGATGGGGGGTATCGGGTGCGGACGCTTCGGGCGTTTGATCTGTTTCCGATGACCTCGCATGTGGAGTGTGTGGCGATTCTGGAGCCCGCTAAGAAAGGGCTCTGACCTGCGGTTCTTCTGAGTTGCTCAGGCACTGCCAGGTGGGCTCGACCTGTTTCCCGGAATACATCACATGGAGCTGGCACTTCCAGCTCGCGGCATCGGTGACCTGCGGTTTCGTCACGTCCGGCAGTTGGCTCTCCTGGATCGGGCACGCCAGGAGCAGCTCGTGGTGCATTGTCTTGACGCTCGGCTGACGCTGCACCTGATGATGTGTCAAAGGGGGACGGTCAGTCGCCCCGCTCGGCCCCGCCTCTGTGCGTTCAGTCGCAGGACGAAGAGGTGCGAGGTGGTGCTCTGCCGCTTCGGCCGGGTGCGGCTCTCCGGGGAGGAAGGTCACCTGCGGCGCGCCCGTGCGGGGATCAATGGTCACCTCGCTTGTCACGCCGTAGACCTCGGCCAGCAGCCTGGACGTGAGGATCTCCACGGGCGGGCCGCTGGCGGCGAGCCGGCCGTGGTCGAGCACGTAGAGGCGGTCGCAGTGGTAGGCGGCGAGGTTCAGGTCGTGCAGGGCGACGAGCACCGTGGTCGGCAGGCGGCGCAGCGTGTTCAGGACGTCCAACTGGTGACGGATGTCGAGGTGGTTGGTCTCCTCGTCCAGGACGAGGAGGGAGGGCCGCTGGGCGAGGACGCGGGCGATGAGGACACGCTGGCGTTCGCCGCCGGAGAGTCGGTCGAAGGGGCGATCGACCAGGTTGGCGGCGTCCACCGCGTCCAGGGCCGTCTCGATCAGTTCGGCGTCCTCGGAGGTGTCGCCGTCGAGCAGGCGTTTGTGCGGGGTGCAGCCCATCGCGAGGTGCCGTCGGGCCGCTGAACTCGGGGGTCCTGGCGCGGGGAACGACCCCGCCGTCCCTCATGTACGCGTACACGTCGGAGACGATTGTCTGTTCGATCTGGTTGGGCTTCAAGTTGGTGGTCCGCAGACCGTTCGTGGTTCCGTCCGGGCCGGTGTGGGCTCGGTCGTAGTCGTGGCCGGTGTCCGAGTGCCACTGGTCGTCGCCCACCATGGCGGAGCGTTTGAGATCCTGCCCCTCGCCATTGGAGGTGTACTCGCCGATGGCCGGGCCGTCGCCGTTCGGGTACGGCGACAGGCCGAAGGGGTCGCAAACGGTGTGCGGGTTGGTCACGTAGGCGACCGGGTTCGGCGCCGGCGAGATCCCCAGAGGGTCCAGAGACGTGTACCGGCCGGTCTCCGAGGCGTAGTGACGGAAGAGGTTGTAGTGGAGGCCGGTCTCTGGGGCGTAGGGCCGTGGCGAGGTCCACCGGTCGCAGTCCGCGGTGCGGTCGCCGTCCGGGGTGTTGTGGGTGCCGCTGCGCATGCGGCCGACCCCGCCGCCGCTCGGCACCCTGAACTCGACGGTGATGGAGAGCGAGGCGTGGGGTGACGGGCAGCGGAGTGTCCGTCACCTGGGCGCTCAGGTCTTCAGGAGTAGGTTCACGTGCGCATGCCCAGCGGATCCGGACGGCGTCGCGCCGCCGGTCCTTGGTCTTCGTCCTCGTTCACCAGTTCCCGTAGTCCTCCACGTAGGTGGCGATCAGCTCGAGCAGGGTGTCGGCCCGGTGCCGGTCCTCGCGCTGCTCGCGCAGGGCCTTGTCGGCGGCCTGTAGGTGGGCCAGGGCGGCCGGTTCACCGTCGACCAGGTCGTCGACCACCGGCGTGGTGACCAGGTCCAGGCATTCGGTGAGCAGGCGGCGGGTGGCCGGGACGGGGGGAGCCGGGTCGGGGGCGGCGAAGCTGGTGGTCAGATAGCGTGCGGGGTCCGTGAGGCTCCAGCCGGCGACGGTGCCGTGCTGGACGAGGAGTGCCACGTCGGGGGCGATGCCGATGCCGGCTTCCAGCGGCTCGTCGAGGACGTCGAGGTCACGCAGGCAGATCAGCGTGGTGTCCCCGGGAGCGCGGCACAGCACCGTGCACATCTCATGCCGGAAGTCCCGGACCTCGTCCGCGCGGAGCCCGCCCCGGCGTACGACGGGCATGACGGGAAGGCGGGTGGAGGTCTCGGCGGCGGCGTACACGTACGGCAGCTGGAGTTCGGCCCCGACCAGCTTCCGGCTGTCCTGGGCGAACCGGAAGACGTCCGGCGTGTCCCACAGCCAGTGCTGGCTGCCGAAGGTGTCCGAGACGAAGCGCTCACGCTCGCTCGCGTCCGCGTACCGCGCGAGATCCACGGAGTCGCCGGTGAAGCGGGGAGTGATGTGCTGCGGATCGTCCGTCACTGTTGCGCGCCAGTCGCCGTCGAACGACAGTTTCGTGGTCATTCCTGCCTCATCTGATCTGCACTCCTGGGACCAGGTTGCCGAACTTGCCGGGAATCCTGCCCTCCACGACATCCTCGTGGGCGACCGGCTTGCCGGGGTCCGACGGACTGCCGCCGAGCGCCTTCGCGCCGGATTCACCCTTGATACCCGACTCTCCGTACGCCGTGATGGCCTGGCCCTGCTTGGCGCCGGGCCCGTAGACCACGGCGATGTCATTGTCCTTGCGGAAGAGGAAGTTCCCTGACTGGCCCTGTGACTGGTACACGGCATCGGGATTCTTCAGGATCTCCAGGACTCGTTCGTCGGTGAAGCCGTGCGTCGTGTTCCCGTGGTAGTCGGCGTGTTTCTTGAGCTCGCCGTTCTGCGCCCTCGCGAGGACCTCGTCCACTCTGGGCCTTCTCCTCCTTCGTGTACTTGGGCATGAGGCCCAGCGGGTCGCACCCGCTGTGCGGGTTGTCCACGTACGCGACGGGGTTCGGGGCGGGAGCGAGGCCGAGGGGGTCCGGGGAGGTGTAGCGGCCGGTCTCGGGGTCGTAGTGGCGGAAGTAGTTGTAGTGGAGCCCGGTCTCGGGGTCGTAGTACTGGCCGGGGAAGCGGAGTGGGGTGTAGGCGCTGCTGCCACGGGCCCAGGGCGTGCTCCGGGTGCGCCAGGCGATGTCGCCCGTCTCGTCGATGAGCTCGGTCGGCGTGCCGACGAGGTCGGTGGCGATGGCGAAGAACCGGCGGTCGATCTCCTCCTGGCGGTCGTCGGCCGTGAGGATGCGCTCGGTCTGGGCCAGGGGGACGACATCCCGGTGGTCCCAGGTGAGGGCGACCGTGTTCGGGACGTCCGGCGCTGGTCTGAACAGGCTTCGGCGCCGGCCGAAGTGTGCGTCACGCATACCGGACGGCATGAGGACGGCCGTGCACGTCTTCCGGTTGCGTGACGGTTGCCCATCCCATCCACCGCGTGGATAACCCGGATACGGGATTCGGATTGCGCTGGGGATGGCACCGGCGCCTTGGCGCCCCCATAGTCGTCGCTACCGCACGCCGCTGTCCGGATGCTGCCGGCGGGCGAGTTCCCCAGCATGCCGGCGCCGTCGGTGCCCGTGAGGCATGCCCGCTCCCTTACGCCGTCCCCTGGAGTCGCCATGCCCGGTTCCGTGCCCCCGCCGCCTCCCGCCGCTATCGATGCCACCGCTCCGTCAGCCGTCGCCGTGTCGGGCCCGGCCCACCTCCTGCGGGTGACCCTTCTGATGGCGGGCAGCTGTCTGCCGATCCTGGGGGCGGTACTGATCGCCCCCGTGCTGCCGAAGATGCAGGACCACTTCGCGTCGGTCCCGGGGGCCAAGGCGCTGGTGCCGCTCGCGCTGACCGTCCCGGCGCTGGCGCTGGCGCTGCTGGCCCCGTTCGCCGGTGTGATCGTGGATCGGGTGGGCCGCAAGCGACTGCTGGTCGTGGCGACCGTCCTGTACGCGCTGTTCGGTACGGCACCGCTGTGGCTGGACTCGCTGGGCGGCATCATCGCCAGCCGCGCGCTGGTCGGAGTCGCCGAGGCCGCGATCATGACGTGCTGCACGACACTGATCGGTGACTACTACTCCGGTCATCAGCGGGTGAAGTACCTCGCCCTGCAGACCATGTGCGCCTCCGCGTCGGCCACCGTCTTCTTCGTGCTGGGCGGCGCCGCCGGATCGGCGGGCTGGCGCGTGCCCTTCTGGGTCTACGCCGTGAGCCTGGTGCTCGCCCCGCTGATGGCAACCGCCCTGCCCAACCCGGCGGCCCGCGCGGCCGACGTCGAGACTCCGGCCGAGACGGAGGCCCGCCGCTCGTTCCCCTGGCGGCAGCTGGCGGGCATCTGTGCCCTCACCTTCTTCGGGGCGATGGTCTTCTACACCGTCCCGGTGGAGATGTCGTACCTGCTTGACGACCTCGGGGTGGAGAACCCCGGCGTGATCGGACTGGCCACCGCGATCGCCAGTGCCGCCACCGTGGGCGGAGCGGTCACCTTCGCCCGGCTCAAGCGTTCTCCCGACCCGATGCTGCCCGTCGTTCTCGCGGTCTGCGCGGTCGGCTTCGGGGTGATGTTCCTCGCGGGCAACGCCCCGCTGCTGGTCATCGGGGCGGTCGTCAACTGCGTGGGCACCGGCATGCTGCTGCCCGCGCTTCTCACCAGTGCCATGTCCCGTCTGGCGTTCGAGGACCGCGGCCGCGGCACGGGGCTGTGGACGGCGGCCTTCTTCGGCGGTGAGTTCGTCTGCCCGCTGGTGCTGCTCGCCGGGGAGGCCGCGGTCGGCAGTCTCGCCGGTGCCGTGGGCGTGCTGGGGCTGGCCGCCGCCCTCGTCGCGGCGGGGCTGTGGGCGGCCCGCCGCCGGGTGGGCGCCGTCGATCCCCGGCCGTTGCCGGAGCAGTTGGCCTGAGGGTGCGCAGGACGACCGCCGGGAGCGCGTCGATCACGGGCTGCCGCCGGGTCCGGTCAGAGCCGGTCCGGCGGCAGCCCCGCGCTCTGGTCGACGGGCACGGCCTTCCCCGGGTTCTTGCCCTTGCTGAAGCCGTTGCCCGCCAGCGTCGCGCCCACCTCCGCGGCCTTCTGCCGCAGCCAGATGTGGCCCGCGTCCTGAGCGTGCACCGGGTGCCACCACATCGCCTCCCGCACCGGTACCGCCTCGAAGGGGCAGGGCAGGACGCGCACCGCGGCGGAGCGGACCGCCTTGCGGGCCAGGCGCTCCTGGATCATCGCGATCCGGCGGGTGCCCTCGACCATGAGGGGCAGCAACTGGAAGGTCTGCACGGACACCTCCACCTGGGGACTGATCCCTATCATGCTGAGCTGGCGGGCGGCCGGGGCGTCGTAGGGACGCTGGTAGACGGCCCAGGGCAGACGCCCCAGCTGGTCCAGGGTGAGTTCGTCACCGATGTCGGGATGATCGTCGGCGACCAGGAACAGCCAGCGGTCCTGGTGGAGGTCGACGGCGGGCAAGCCGTCGATGACGCCGTGCGGCATCAGCAGTCCGTCGACGGTGCTCAGCACCGCGGCGGTGTTCTCCACGACGGACGGTGCCGGGTGCTGGAAGGTGAGCCGGATGCCGGGCGCCTCCTCGTGCAGGGTGCGGGCGAGTGCGGCACCGAACACGGCCGCCCCGTAGTCGGAGGCGAGGAGGGTGAACTCTCGGCTCTCCGCCGCCGGGTCGAAGTCGGCCTGGCTGGCGAAGACGCGCTCCAGCAGGTCGCACGCGGTGGCGCTGCGGTCGCGCAGGGCGGCGCCGAGCGGTGTCAGCTCGTAGGCGTTGCCCGTCCGGGCGAGCAATTCGTCGTCGAAATGGCGGCGCAGCCGGGACAACGCAGCGCTCATCGCCGGCTGGCTGAGGCCGATGCGCTCGCCGGCCCGGGTGACATTGCGCTCCTCCAGCAGCGCGCGAAGGGCGAGGACCAGATTGAGGTCGAGTCGGGACAGGTTCACCGGGCAACCACCTAGCAGCGAGAGCCATCCATGTCATGGATTCTGCATATCCACAGGATCAATTTCCGTGATCAGCCGATCGGGGCCAGAGTAGACCGCAACCCAGCAGGAGGAAAATCTGATGGCAATGCTCGCGCAACCTGCCGGCTCGTTCGCGCTCGGCACCTTCTCCGCTCAGGACGGGGAGCCCTTTCCCGGCCTCCTGGCCGAAGACCGGGTACTCGATCTGCGCAGTGCCCTGGACTGGGCGCCATCGGGTCTGCGCGCCGTGGTGGAGCGGTGGGAGGAGACCCTCCCCCTCCTGCGCGCCCTGGCGGACGACGACGCCCTCGGCGGGCGGCCGCTGGAGGGTCTGCGGGTGCACGCCCCCATCGAGCCGCGGCAGATCTTCCAGTCCGGCGCCAACTACCGGCAGCACGTGATCGACCTGGAGGTCGCCCACCGCTCCCCGGACGACCCGCGCACGGTCGAGGAGGCGCGCGCGGAGATCGCCGCGGTCATGGACCGCCGGGCCGCCGAGGACCTGCCCTATGTGTTCATCGGCCTGACCAGCGCGATCACGGGCCCCTACGACGACGTGGTCCTGCCCGCCTGGGCCGAGAAGCCGGACTGGGAGCTGGAGTTGGCGGCCGTCATCGCCAAGCCCGCCTACCGGGTGACGGTCGAGGAGGCCCTGGAGTACGTCGCCGGCTACACCATCGCCAACGACCTCACCGACCGCGCCACCGTGTTCCGCCGGGACATGAAAGCCATCGGCACCGACTGGCTGCGCTGCAAGAACGCTCCCGGTTTCACGCCGCTCGGCCCATGGCTCGTACCTGCCGAATCGATCGCGGACACCGGTGACCTGCGGGTCACGCTCAAGCTGAACGGCGAGACCATGCAGGACGAGTCCACCAAGGACATGCTCTTCGGGGTCGCACGCCTGGTGTCGTACGCCTCACAGACGGCTCGACTTCTGCCCGGTGACCTGGTGTTGACCGGCAGCCCGGCCGGCAACGGCATCCACTGGGGACGCCTGCTGCGGGACGGCGACGTCATGGAGGGTTCCATCACCGGTCTGGGCGTGCAGCGCACCCGCTGTGTCGCGGAGGGAACGGCATGAGCCTGGACCGCCGCGACCCGGAGGGCGCGATCGCCGAGGCAGCCAAGGCGTACTCCAACTGGGGGCGTTGGGGTGAGGACGACGTGCTCGGCACGCTGAACTTCCTCGACGAGGCCAAGCGGCGCGGGGGCGCGGCGCTCGTGCGCCGCGGCGTCAGCTTCTCGCTGTCGCAGCGGTTCGACATGAACGGCCCGCAGAAGGGCTGGCGCCGGCGGACCAACCCCGTGCACACCATGCTCGACACGGGCACCGACGCCGCCCTGGGCAACCAGGGCTTCCCGCACGGCATCGGCGGCGCCGACGACGTGATCGCGATGCCGCTGCAGTGCTCCACCCAGTGGGACGGCCTCGGGCACATCTTCGACCACGGCAAGGCGTGGAACGGACGGGCCGCCGAGAAGGTCGTCACCTCCGACGGGGACCTCGTCACCGGCATCGAGCACATGGCACCGTACGTCGCCGGCCGCGGTGCGCTGCTCGACGTGGGCCTGGTCGTCGGCACGGACGGCGAGCTGCCCGACGGGTTCGCCATCACCGAGGAGCACCTCGAGCGGACGGCCGAGGCCCACGGGGTGACCGTCGGCCGCGGCGACATCGTCCTCGTCCGCACCGGACATCTCGCTCGCGCCCGGCGGGACGGCTGGGGCGACTACGCGGGCGGTCCCGCGCCCGGCCTGTCGTTCACCACCGCCGGCTGGCTGCACGGCAGCGAGATCGCCGCCATCGCCACCGACACCTGGGGTTTCGAGGTACGGCCCAACGAGTTCGACAACGCCTTCCAGCCGCTGCACCAGGTCGTCATCCCCAACATGGGCCTGCTGATCGGCGAGATGTGGGACCTCGACGCACTCGCCGCCGACTGCGCCGACGACGGCGTGTACGAATTCTGGCTCACCGCCGCTCCCCTCCCCATCACCGGAGCCGTCGGCTCCCCGGTCAACCCGATCGCCGTCAAGTAACCCGCACTACTGCCGGATGCGCCGTTCCCGGACAGCAGCGGCGCATCCGGCCCGCACCCCCGTCCCCACCTCTGGCCCGTGCTCCCAGCGGGCGAGCCGCAGCCCCCGCCGCCCGAAGTCGCGCGGCCCAACCCCGGGAGGAATCCCCGACATGGCTGACAGCCGCACTCTCCCCCAGCCTCCAGCCGGGGGCACACCCACCGTCCTGGTCATCGGCGGGGGCGCCTCAGGCAACGCCGTCACCATCCTGCTGCGCCGCGCCGGCATCGCCGTCGACCTGATCGAGGCCAAGCCGGACTGGAACGCCACCACCGGCTCCGGCATCACCCTCCAGGGCAACGCCCTGCGGGTCCTGCGCGAACTGGGCGTGTGGGAACAGGTGAAAGCCTCCGGATACGCCTTCGGCTCGCTGGGCGTGACCGCCCCCGACGGCACCGTCCTGTTCGTCGCCGAGGACATCCAGACCGGCGGGGAGGACCTGCCCGCCACCCTCGGCATGCAGCGCCCCCAGCTCCAGCAGATCCTCATCGACACGGTCCGCGCCTCCGGCGCCGACGTTCGCCTCGGCACCACCGCCGAAACGCTGGAGGAGGACGCCGACGGCGTGTCGGTGCGCTTCAGCGACGGCAGCGAGAGCCGCTACGACCTGGTGATCGGCGCCGACGGACTCAACTCCGCCACCCGCGCCGCGATCGGCATCACGGACAAACCCGAGCCGACCGGCATGGCCATCTGGCGCATCGCCGCCCCGCGGCCCGAGAGCGTGACGCGCACCGACCTCGCCTACGGCGGCCCCGCCTACATCGCCGGATACTGCCCCACCAGCGAGAACACCATCTACGCGTACGTCGTCGAAGGGTGCCGCGACCGCGCCTCCATCGACCCGGCCACCTACGCCGACGAGATGCGCCGCCTGGCGCAGAGCTACGGCGGGGTCTGGCCGGAGATCACCAAGCACATCACCGACCCGAAGAAGGTCAACTACACCTGGTTCGACCGCCTGCTGGTCGAGGGCTCCTGGCACCAGGGCCGGGTCGTGCTGATCGGCGACGCCGCCCACTGCTGCCCGCCCACGCTGGCCCAGGGCGCGGCGATGTCCCTGGAGGACGCCCTCGTCCTCGCCGAGCTGCTCACCAGTGGACGGGACTGGGACGACGAGCTGTTCCAGACCTACCACGACCGCCGCATTCCCCGGGTGCGCACCGTCGTCGCGGCGTCCATGCAGATCGGCCAGTGGCAGCTGGACGGTGTGCGCGACGCCGACATGGCCGGGCTGGTCGGCCGCACCATGAACCTCCTCAAGGAGCGCCCGTGACCACCACCGCATCCTCCGCGCCGACCATCGACGTCCACGCCCACCTCCTGCTCCCGGAGGTCGAGGAGACCGTCGCCGGTCATCCCGGTCTCGTCGAGGCCCGCGCCCTCGACGCCCGCCGCAACGGCCCGGCGGCCCTGTCCGTGAACGGTCCGATGGTCGGCGCGCGCGTGCCGAAGCTGACGGACGCCGCGGTGCGCCTGGCGGCCATGGACGCGCAGGGCGTGGACATCCAGCTGGTCAGCCCCTCGCCGTCCCACTACCACTACTGGGCCGAGCCCCAACTGGCCGAGAGGGTCTGCCGACTGGCCAACGAGGGCACCGCAGCACACTGTGCGAAGGCTCCCGACCGGCTGCACGGCCTGGGCCTGGTGCCGCTCCAGCATCCCGACCTCGCGGTCGGCCTGCTCGACCACGCTCTGGATCAGGGACTGAGGGGTGTGGAGATCTCCTCGCACGCGCCCGGCCGCGAGCTGTCGGATCCGGCGTATGAACCGCTCTGGTCCCGTGCGGAGGAGACGGGCGCGCTCCTCTTCCTGCACCCGTTCGGCTGCACCCTCGACCATCGTCTGGACCAGTGGTACCTGTCCAACACCGTCGGCCAGCCCACCGAGAACGCGGTCGCCCTCTCCCACCTGATCTTCTCCGGCGTCCTGGACCGTCATCCGGGCCTGAAGCTGATCGCGGCGCACGGCGGCGGCTACCTGCCCACCCACATCGGCCGCTCCGACCACGCCTGGCGGGCCCGTCCCGACGCCCGGGGCTGTGAGCGGGAGCCGAGCAGCTATCTGAAGCAGCTGTACTTCGACTCCCTCGTTCACGACCCTCAGGTGCTGCGGGAGCTGCTGCGAGCGGTCGGCCAGGAACGGGTCCTGCTCGGCTCTGACTTCCCCTTCGACATGGGCACCGACGACCCGCTCGGCGCGCTGCGCGCCGCGGACCTGCCCGACACCGACTTCCAGTCCGTCCGTGGCGGAAACGCCGCCGCTCTGCTCCACCTCGTCTGAGGAGAACCCCCCATGGGTAACCGCCTGCTCACCCACCTCCGCCACGTCGACCTCGCCGTGCCGGACTACGACAAGCAACTCGACTTCTACGCCGGCGTCTGGGGCCTGACCAAGGTCGCCGAGGACTCCGGCATCTCCTTCCTCGCCGCCGAGGGCAGCCCCGAGCAGTACGTCGTCCGGCTGCGCAAGGCCGAGGAGAAGCGCCTCGACCTCGTCTCCTACGGTGCCGCGAGCCCGGCCGACGTGGACACGCTCGCCGAACAACTCCTCGCCGAGGGTGTTGAGCTGGTCACCCAGCCGGGCAAGGTGGAAACACCCGGCGGCGGTTACGGCTTCCGCTTCTTCGACGTCGACGGCCGCACCATCGAGGTCTCCGCCGACGTCGAGATGCGGCAGCACCGCAAGATCGAGGAGAAGGAGTCGATCCCGGTCAAGCTGTCGCACGTCGTCCTCAACTCGCCGGATCTGGACAAGACCAAGGCGTGGTACGAGGAGCACCTCGGCTTCCGCCTCTCCGACACGCTCGGCCATCCGCACATCGGCGACGTCATGCACTTCATGCGGATCAGCGACCAGCACCACTCCATGGCCATCGCCAAGGGCCCGCACACCTCGCTGCACCACATCTCCTTCGAGATGCGCGGAATCGACGAGTACATGCGCGGCTCCGGCCGTGTCATCCGTTCCGGTGCCCGCAAGATCTGGGGGCCGGGCCGGCACATGGCGGGCGACAACACCTTCACCTACTTCCTCGACCCGCACGGCAACACGGTGGAGTACACGACGGAGTTGGAGCTGCTGGACGAGGACACCTGGCACCCGCACGTCTACGACTTCTCGAAGCCCGAGGTCACCGACCAGTGGGGCACCGCCAACCCCATGAACGAACTGGTTACCAAGGAGTCCTTCAACGACGTCGACCGCGGCGTCTTCGTCGCTCCGCCAGTCTGATCGGCGGAACCTTCAGTCCCCGGGGGTGCGGTTGCCCTGTCAACTGCCCTGACTCCCATGCCGCGCCCCCGGCCTTCGTGCCACCCCTCATGCCGACAGCCGACAGGAAACCGCCATGCGTTTCGCCGCGTACGAGTACCGCAACCGACGCCACGTGGCCGTCGTCTCAGAGGACGGCACGCTCCACCCCCTGCCCGGCGTCAGCTCACTGACCGGCCTGCTCGCCGAGGGCGGCGGCCTGCCCGCACTGCTCGACGCGGGCTCCGCGACCCTCGACGTTCCGGCGGGCCCCCGCATCTCCGACGTACGACTGCTGGCGCCGCTCCAGCCGCCCACCGTGCGGGACTTCGTCACCTTCGAGGAACACGTCGAGGGCGTACGGCGGTCCGTGGACGGGGCTGCCGGGGTACCCGAGCGGTGGTACGCGGCCCCAACGTTCTACTTCGGCAACCCCTACGCGATGTACGGGCCGCACGACGACATCCCCATGCCGCCGGGGTCGAGCGTGCTCGACTTCGAGCTGGAGGTCGCCGCCGTGATCGGAAAGGAGGGCCGCGACCTCACCCCCGAGCAGGCCCGCGACCACATCGTCGGCTACACCGTCTTCAACGACTGGTCGGCCCGCGACCTGCAGTCCGCCGAGATGAAGGTCGGCCTCGGCCCCTGCAAGGGCAAGGACACCGCCACCACGCTGGGCCCTTACCTGGTCACCGCCGATGAGCTGGGGAAGTACCGCGACGCGGACGGCTTCCTGCGCCTGGTGCTCACAGCCGAGATCAACGGCGAGGTCGTGGGCAAGGACCTGCTGTCCAACATGAGCTGGACCTTCGAGGAGATGGTCGCCTACGCCTCACGCGGCACCGTCGTCCGCCCCGGCGACGTCCTCGGTTCCGGGACCTGCGGCAACGGCGGCTGCCTCGCCGAGCTGTGGGGTGTACGGAGTGAGCAGTCCCCGCCTCCCCTGAAGCCCGGCGACACGGTCACCCTCACCGTCGAGGGCATCGGCTCCGTCTCCAACACCGTGGTGGCCGGCCCGGACCCCATGACCGTTCCCGTCGCCCGACGCCGCACGAGGGAACGGCCGTGACCGATCTCCATCCCTGGGGGCACCTCCCGGCCGAAGGCAGGGGCAGGCTCATCGGCAGGGTCGTCGTGGTCACGGGCGCGGCCGGTGGCCAGGGCGCCGCGGAGGCCGAGGCGCTGACCCGCGAGGGCGCCCGGGTGATCGCCACCGACGTCACGGAGTCACCCGGCTGCCGCCGTCTCGACGTCACGAGCGAGAAGGACTGGGCGGAACTCGCCGCCGACCTGCGTGAGGCGTACGGGCAGGTGCACGGCCTGGTCAACAACGCGGGCGTCACCTGGCGGGCCCGGATCGACGACGTGCGCCCCGAGGACATGGCCCGGGTCCACGCGGTCAACGTCACCGGCCCGCTGCAGGGCATCCAGCACCTTGCCCCGCTGATGCCACCCGGCTCCTCGATCGTGAACGTCGGCTCGTCCGCCGCGCTCACCGGCCACTACCCGGTCGCCTACACAGCCAGCAAGTGGGCGCTGCGCGGCCTGTCGCGGACCGCCGCCATGGAACTGGGGCCCGTCGGCATCCGCGTGAACATCGTCCATCCCGGCTTCATCGAAACGGACATGACCGCCTCCGCGGCGCCCGCGTTCCGAGAGGCGAACGTCCGCGAGACACCGCTCGGCCGCACCGGAACCGTCGACGAGATCACCCCCCTCGTCGTCTTCCTTCTCTCCGACGAGGCGTCCTTCATCACGGGGGCCGAGATCCCGGTCGACGGCGGCCTCACCGCGCACGGCGGCGCCAAGTCGATCTCTGACGCGCTGCGCGCGGACGCCTGAACCGGCGACCACGCAGGACAGCCACGACAGAAAGGCCCTCCCTCTCATGGACAAGGTCCGCGCGTGCGCCGCCGAGGCGGTCGCCGACATCCCCGACGGCGCGTCGCTGGCCGTCGGCGGCTTCGGCCTCAGCGGCATTCCCGGGGTGCTCATCCAGGCACTCCACGCCCAGGGCACCACCGGCCTGGAGGTCGTGTCTAACAACTGCGGTGTGGACGGGCGCGGACTGGGAGTGCTGCTGGCCGACGGCCGGATCGCCCGTGTCACGGGCAGTTACGTCGGCGAGAACAAGGAGTTCGCCCGTCAGTACCTGTCGGGCGAGCTGGTGCCGCAGGGCACGCTGGCCGAACGGTTGCGCGCCGGAGGAGCGGGCATCCCCGCGTTCTACACCCCGGCAGGGGTGGGCACCCAGGTGGCCAGGGGAGGGCTGCCCTGGCGCTACCGGCCCGACGGCACGGTCGCGGTGGCCTCCCCGCCCAAGGAGACCCACGACTTCGCGGGCCGCGCGTACGTCCTGGAGCACGGCATCACCACCGACTTCGCCCTCGTACGGGCCTGGCGCGGCGACCGCCACGGGAACCTGATCTTCCGCAAGTCGGCAGCCAACTTCAATCCTCTCGCCGCGATGGCCGGCCGGATCACCGTCGCCGAGGTCGAAGAGCTCGTAGAACCGGGCGAGTTGGGCCCGGACGGTTTTCATACTCGCGCCCAGGTCGACATCTTTTGAGGTGTGCCCGACCTGTTTCCCTCAGTCCATCGCGTGGAGTGCGTCGCAGGCTCGCGCCACATGCCTCACCTGCTGCTTCGAACAGAGGGGTGCGGGCGATGAACGCTCTGCCTCGCTTCTGATGAGGCGTCACGACGCTCGGTCGAACGCCCCCCCGAGCCGCCCGGATCCTCGCCGAACTCCAGGAACACAGCCCCGAGTTCGTCCCATGTGGGAACTTCAGGAGGTCGCCCAACGCTACGACGACTGCAAGACCATCCTCCATCCCGAACTCGGCCGCATCGACGTCGACGCACAGATCCTGTTCACCGAGAACCGCGCCCAGACCCTGGTGGTGCTGACCACTCGCCCCGGCACGGAGAGCCACAGCAAACTCGAACTGCTCTCCGTCATAGGACACCAGCAGCTCATCCCCTGACGTCCTGGGCGGGAGGCGGGTCAGGGCTCGGCGCGGAGTGGTCGAACAAGCGGGTCACGGTCCAGGACGCCGGAAGTCGTCGGGACCGGAGGTGCGGCACCGCGCCCACCCAGCTCCGCACGGCTCTTGCCCTGCGCTCTGCGGCCAGACATGTCGAGCCCCTGTCTTGTCCGGGCTCCGTGGGTCGGCGATTTGACCGGATGCCGCCTCCGTTTTACTCTCGAATACATACGGAGGCAGCATCCGTTTTGATGCGGTCGCAGGATCAGGGCAGTAGGAGGAGGGCGCATGAGCGCCGGTGAACAGCGGGGACGCAAGCCCCGCGCGGACGTCCAGCGCAACCGCGCTGCCCTCCTGGAGACCGCGCAGCGTCACTTCCTGCAGCACGGGGTCGGCACCTCCCTGGAGGCGGTGGCCAAGGAGGCGGGTGTCGGGCCCGGCACCCTGTACCGGCACTTCCCCACCCGGGAGGCGCTGCTGGCGGCTGTGCTGCAGACGCGCTCCGAGGAACTGGTGTCCCGCCAGGCGGACATCGAGCAGCTCGACGACCCCGCCGAGGCGCTGGAGCAGTGGCTGCGGGCGATGGAGGACTACTTCAGCGCCTTCAGCGGGCTGCCGGACCCGCTCATGGCCGCGGCCAGGGCGCAGGAGCCGGACAACCCGCTCACGATTCCCTGCGACATCCTCATCTCCGCCACCGATCAGTACGTGCGAGCCGCGCAGCTCGTGGGGCGCGTACGCGCGTCGGTACGCGGGCACGACCTGTTCCTCGCGGCCTGTTCCGTTGCCTGGATCAAGGGCACCGGCACCGAGGAGGAGCCGCTCGACCGGCTCCGCACGCTCATCGCGAGCGGCTACCGCGAGCGGGACACACAGGCGTAGACGGTCAGACCTCCGACCGGGCCCCGCAACACCAGGTGGCACCACCACAACACCAGGTGGCACCACCACCCAGCCATCACATCGCGCTGCCCTCAGGGGCGGTGCAACCTCTCAAAGGACAAATCATGAAAATTACTGTCATAGGCGCTGGCGCCATCGGCGGGAACCTCGCTGCCAAGCTCAGCACGGCCGGTCACGACGTCCAGGTGGCCGACGCCCGCGGCCCCGAGGCCGTCCGGGCAGAGGTGCTGGAGTCCGGGGCCCGCGCGGCGGAGCTCGCCGACGCCGTCGAGGACCGGGACGTCGTCGTCCTGGCCATCCCCTTCGGGGTGGCGGGGAAGCTGGCGGACCTGTTCGCCTCGGTCCCCGCCGAGACGGTGATCATCGACACCTCGAACTACTATCCCCACCTCAACGGGCAGATCGAAGCCGTGGACAACGGCCAGGTCGAGAGCGTGTGGAACGCCGAGCAACTGGGACGCCCCGTGGTCAAGGCGTGGAACGCCGCCCTGGCCGAAACCCAGCGCACCCGGGGCGTCCCGGCCGGAACACCCGGCCGCCTCGCCATCCCCGTCGCCGGCGACTCCGAGGAGGCGCGGCGTGTGGCCATGCAGCTCGTGGACGACACCGGCTTCGACCCCTACGACGCCGGCCCGCTGGCCGACTCCTGGCGTCAGCAGCCGAACAGCCCCGCCTACTGCACCGAGCTGACCCTCGACGAGCTGCCGGCGGCCCTGGCCGCGGCCGACCGCGTCAAGGACGCCCGCATCCGCGACAGCGTGCCCGAACGCTTCGCCACCCTCCCGGCCACGGCCACCCTGGAGGACGTCGTCGAGATGAACCGCGCCGCCCACCGCTGAGTCACCCGACAGGGCTCTCGTGCACGCAACGGCACGAGGGCGGCAGCGCCGGCACGCCACGAACGAACAAGACGAACACGAAGAGCGCACAGTCCCCCGCGCTGCGGCCTGTAGTCCCGGCACGCCGCTGCCTGCGAGCATCCGCAAGCCTGCCGGTGCCCGCGAAGGGTGCGTCCGCACTCGGCCCTTACGTCGGCTGCCTCCTTGCGTGGCCTGCCGTACTGCGCTGCGCGGCGGCGGCCGTGGCGGCGACTGCGCACCATGGAGAGGAACCGCCTTGCCCGGCACCGCATCACCCTTCACCGACATCGCACACTCCCGCCGCTCCCCCCGGCGGTTCCTGCCTACCGCCCTGTCCCCTTCGGACATCCGCGGCGTGCTGGAAGACGCGCAGACGGCCCCCTCGAACAGCAACACCCAGCCGTGGACGGTGCACGTCGTCTCGGGTGCGGCGCGGGACGCCCTGGGCAAAGAGCTGCTCCGGGCAGAGGAGGAGGGACGGACCTCCCCGGACTTCACCGATGGCTACGGCGAGGGCATCTACCTCGAGCGGTCGAAAGCCCTGGGCGCGAGTGTCTACCGGTCCCGGGGCGTCGAGCGCTCGGACCGGCACGGCAGGAGGGCGGCGGTCCGCGAGAACCTGGAGTTCTACGGCGCGCCCCATGCCGCTTTCCTGTTCATGCCAGCGCTCGGCGACGGGGTGCGGACGGCCGGCGACATCGGCATGTACGCGCAGAACTTCCTGCTCTCGCTGGCGGCCCGGGGGCTGGCCGGCATCCCGCAGACCGTGCTCGGCGTCTACGCCGACACCGTCCGCGAGTTCCTGGGTGTCCCCGCGGAGCTCAAGCTGCTGTTCGGCATCTCCTTCGGCATGGCTGACCCGGCGGCACCGGTGAACACGCTCCGCACGGGGCGGGTTCCGCTGCAGCGGAGCGTGGTCCTGCATGACACCCCGGGAGTCCTCGACAGGCCGTAGCTCCTTCGCCCGCAGGAGCGATCCGGCACCTGGTCCCGGGCCGCCACTCGGCCGGCCCGGGACCGGCGCCCGCACGGCTTCTGACCATTCGGAGGATGCCTCCGAATTCGCGAGAAGGTATACGGAGGCATTCTCCGTTCCTCGTTGTCTGGTCTGGAGAAGTAACCGTGACAAGCCGACAGATGGTCCTGGGCATGCAGTTCAGCGGCGGATACGGGGCCGCACCGGGGGCCTGGCGGCTGCCGGGTGCGAACCTGAACAGCTACACGGACATGGACCAGTTCGTGCGTTACGCGCAGGCCGCCGAGCGCGGCAAGATCCAGCTGCTGTTCATCGCGGACACCCCGGTCCTGGACGTCGACCTCGACCACCACTCCCCGCACCACATGATCGACCCGCTGCTGATCCTTACCGTCCTCGCACGCGAGACCGAGCGGATCGGCCTGGTCACCACCGATGCTCGCCGGCTTCATGCCGACCATCGCCCCCTCCCGCCAGGCCGCCCTTCAGCGGCGGCGCTTCCTGGACGAGGTCGTCGACCTGAACCAACGCGTCCGCTACCTCGGCGCCATGATCGGCCTCCCTCTCGGCCCCGCCCAGCTCGACGAGCCGCTGACCGCTGACCAGCTCGCCGACGCCATACCCAGCCCGCACGACCCACGCTCCGCCCGCGCCCTCGAAGTGGCCCGGGAAGGCTGGACCCTGCGCGATGTACTCGCGCACGGCGTCATCGACTACCACCCGGTGGTCGCCGGCACCGCCGCCGACGTGGCCGACCATATGCAGCAGTGGTTCGAGGCAGGGGCATGCGACGGCTTCTCGATCGCCGTCGACGGCTATCACTACGGCTTCGACGCCTTCGTCGACCAGGTCGTCCCGATCCTGCAGGAACGCGGCCTGTTCCACGACGACTACGAAGGCCCCACCCTGCGCGAGAACCTCGGCGCCCACGAGCAGTACGGCATCGACCCGCGCCTCACGAAGCCGGCCCGGTCATGACCACCACCGGAAGGGTCGGATTTGCCGCGACCGCGAGAAACGCCGAGGAGCAGAGGGGACACCGAAGCCGGCGGCCACCTGCTCGAGCGTCACTCCCGGGCCGCGGTTCCTCGCGACCCGCACGACGTCCTCGCGGAACTCTTCCGGACAAGGCTTCGGCACAGCGACGTCCTTCCCACCCGCCCCACAGGGCAAGCCAGTTCAGATGTCACCCGATCGTGCGGCAGACCCACCCCATGGGGTGCTCGGCTCGGCCACGACTCGGTCTCGGCCTGGTGAATCGTGATGCAGTGCACGGCGTCACGTACGAGCGTGTGACCATGCGCTTCGAGCGGAGTACGCGTGTACCGCGCTTGACGGAGAACGATGACCGCCCCGGGAAGTCTTCGAACTTGCGAGGCGACGGGTTTGCAGGTGGCTGCATAAGCCTGATCGTGCTGCTCATCGAAATCCCGGTCGCTTTTCTGCTGGGGTTGACGTCGGTCATCCGTGGATGGGGCAGTGGGGACGAGCAAAGAGTGGCACCCGCGATGGACTGGGTTCCGATCCTCTGGTTCGGCGGGTTCACGTTGGGCGTGCTAGTGATCGCCGTGATCTTCCTGTACTCGGCACATCCGTTCGCAGGTGCGGTGCAACTGCTCTTGGCAGCCGTTGCGCTGTTCTTCACGGTCGCTGCTTGGCACGAGCAGTACGAGCGTGCCCACCCGTCTCCGTTACCAACTGGGGTCGGGATGCCGCACGCTCCTTCGCACCACATGACGGACCGGTAGGACCACAACAGCGCGGCTGTAGGAGCACAAGGCCACACAGGCGCAACAACCGGCGCAGTCATGTGCACTCGACCCCACGAACCGGCACAGTCGGTCACCGGCGACCAGAAAGAACAAGCTGAGCCTGTTCCGGTCAGACCTTCTCCCGCGGCCACACCCGACGCCCCCGGCTGTCGGCGCCGGTGTGGACCGTGCGCGCGTCACGGCCGACGTGGGTGTTCATCGCTGACCGGAGCCGGTGGTGGAAGGTGAACCCCGGGGCAGGTCCTGCCTTCGGAGGCCGCTCCCGTACGTCGGCCTTCGTGCACAGGACGTCCCACACCCGGTCCGGGCACTCCCCGTGCCGCCAAAGGAAGTCGCAGTACGGGACGTGCGCGATCTCCAGGTTCAGCCAGCCGTCCTTCTTGAGTACGCCCTGCCACTCGGACAGGCGGAGCTTCAAGTAGCCGTGCGGCCGGCCGGACTTGTCGACGCTGGTGATGCCGAGTACGCGGGCGAAGCCCGGGGTGTGTTCCAGCACGACCACCGGACGCTCCTTGTAGGTGTTGTTGTCGTGGGTGAGCTCGGCCGTCCACACGTCGCCGACGGCGGGTGGCCAGGACGTCACTCCGGGGGGCGCGGGACGGGCCGGCGGCCCGGACCTCATCCAGCGCGCCAGGCGGACGCCCGCGGCCATCGCGCAGCCGGCGGACAGCCCCACCAGCGACCACCACAGGACGGCGAGCAGCAGCGTCCCGGCGGTGGCGCGGTCCGGGTCGGGGACGAGGGTGCCGCCGGTGTGGTGGATCCAGTACCCGGTGACGGCGGCCAGGAGCGCCTTCCACAGCGTCGTCCGCAGCAGGACCAGCGGGAAGTAGCCGTGGTCCACGATCCGCATCAGGCCCAGGACGGTGGCGGTCGTCGCGTAGATCACGGTCATCCCGGCCATGGGTTGCCTGTCGACCTGCGCGTCCAGCGGTGCCATGACACCCGCCACGACGCAGCAGAGGCCCACCGCGCGTGCCGCGACCAGCATGCGGCTCCCCTTGAGCCGCGCGGGCGCCACCATCCGGACCATCGGCCGGGCGACCAGTACGCACAGCACGAGCAACGCGACGCATATCCAGGTGTTTCTGGTACCGGTGAAGCCGACGCGGAGCACCGGAAACATCAGCACCCACATGACCCAGGAGCCGAGCCCCACCGCCAACGGCGCCCCTACCGAGTATTCGGGAGTGCGCCTCTTCGATGTCAGCCGTGGCTGCTGCGTTCCTCCCATCAGCGGCGTGCTCAGACACACCAGAAGTACGGCCCCCGTCAGAATCGCCTGCACGTTCCCCCCCGGCTCTCGTGGCTGGGAGCAGCATGGCCACGCGACCGGCGTGCCCGGCGTCGTTTCGCTCTTCCGGACCCGCGCGCCGGGCAGTCTGGTAAGGCACCCAGGTTCGCGCGGGGCAGATCCCGCACAGCGGCAGCAGTGGCTCCAGGCGGTCCCAGAGCTCATCCGACGCCCCCGGCGACTGTCGTTCCGGAGTTCGTGTGCGAGTTTTGGTGGTCAGACATGAGATCGCAGTCGTCGCGGAGGTCTCGGCTTGTCGCTGACTGAGGTTTTCTCAGTGAAGGTCGCTTCCAGTGGCGGCTGAGGGCAAGGGCGGCGCGGGCTATGTCGCCGATACGGCTGGGGCTGAGGGTGACGCGCTTGAGCGCGCGCCGGCGTTCCTTGAGTTCGGCAGCGGTGCGCTCACCGCCACAGGTCGTTGCCGTTGTCCCGAGTGCCGGCCAAGCGGTCGCTCTCGACGAGCATGCCGCCGAGGATCACGTGACTCATCTCCCCTCGCGGCAGCGGTCCAACACCTCGTGCAGATCGGGTGCTTGGGCGGCGAGGATGTCGATGCCCTCGTGCAGGTAGCGATAGCTGGTGGCCTGGGAGATGCCAGCGTCCCTGGCCAGGCAGTGCACGCAGCCCCGCTCACGGAACCAGCGCGGCACGAGGACCGCCTGCCGGAACGTGCCCAGCGCGCGCGAGCCCCGCGGGGTGCCCAGACGACGGCGAAGCCTCTGGTTCAGCGGACGATCTTGTGGTGAGAACCGTCCTGCCAGGGGCTTCACGTCTCTCGACGATCGAGGCCCACCTGCCCCACCCGTCCCGAATCGAGCGGTTCACATAGCTTCGCGAAGATCATTTCGCAGTGACGAGGTCTGGGATTTCCCTGACTTCACGCCCACGCCGCTCCAAGATGTACGCAACCGTTTCCAGAAGATGCACGCTACTGCTCCCAGCATTTGACACCTGCACCGAGGATGGCCGCGGCGCTGGCAACGGTTCCCGGATGGCCGGCCCAACATCCTGCGCGAAGTATGGACTGGGGGTTCCGGTCGGCGGCGGAGACCCAACACTAATGATCACCGCTGTCACCAGGGGGAGCCCGCAGCATGACCGGCACCACGGAGGCCCTTGGCGGGTCGGCTGCAGTCGACGATGCAGCACGAAGTGTCACGCGCCCGTTCTACGTATACGCCGTACTCGCCAACACGCTGTTCCAGCGCGGCGTATTCGTCCTCTTCCTTTATCAGCGCGGCTTCTCCGTCGGGCAAGTGGCCTTACTGCAGACACTGCTCTACCTGGTCAGTGGACTTGCGGAGTTGCCGACGGGAGTCATCGCCGACCGAATCGGCAGGCGTGCCGGCATCGTGATCGGCCAGATGCTGATAGCTGGATGTCTGCTCGGTCAGGTGGCGTTCTCCAACTACTGGGTGTTCCTGGTGCTGTTCATCGGGCAGGGCGTGGGCATGGCATGTGTGTCCGGTTCGGACACCGCCCTGCTGTACGACCTGCTCGTGCGTCGTGGTGCAACGGCCAGCTACGTCAAGATCAAGTCCCGGTTCACCATGCTCGGGACGGTCACCTCGGGAGCCGCCATCGTCCTCGGCGGACAACTGCAGCAGATTTCCTGGGGAGTCGTTTACGTCGGTTCGGCGGCGTGCCTCGTCCTGGCCATGGTGGTGCTGATGTCAGGGGTGCCCGAGATCCGCGGCGCGGACGCGGTGGACGAGCAGGACGGAGCCGAGGAGCACGGCGACGCCACAGCATGGCGGGCGATGCTTCGAGTCGCCACGCCGGCGCTCGTGACGCTTGTCGTGGTGTCCGGATTGATGCATGCGACTTTGACGCCGTACATCATTTTTACGCAGAAGACCCTCTCCGATCAGGGAGCGGGCACCGCATTGGTCAGCGTGGTCATAGCGGCGGGATTCTTCGCTGGCGGGCTCACTCCATTGCTGTCGGACCGCGCGGACCGGCGCATCGGGTACCGGGTCATCGTCCCGGTGTCTCTTCTGACGCTCGCCGTGGCGCTCGGCCTGAGCGGCCTCGGCCTTGTCTGGGTCACCATCGCCGCGTTCCTGGTCCTGGCCGGGATTCCCGAGATCACCGCCGTGATCGTGGACAACGTGTTCAACGGGGCAGTGCCGTCGCGCCACCGGGCGAGCCTGCTGTCGATGATCGCATGCGTGGAGTCGGCGCTCATCGGCATCGGCTACCTCGTCCTCGGCGCGCTCATGGACGGGTTGGGCTCCAGTGTGGGCATGGCCACCTACGCCGCGGTCCCCCTGCTGGCATGTCTCCTGTGGCTCCCGGTGCTCTTCCGAGGGGCACGGGTGACCACCGAGATCGAGAAGCCCGCCGACCCAAAGGCATTTTGAAACAGACCATCTCGCGCAACGTCCACGATGGGTGGGCTGGTATCTGACTCGGTGGGGGTCTCTGACTACTCCGTGGCCGCTGTGCAGGCACGAACGCATCCATGGGTTCCTGGCTGCTGTCGGGCTGGCCGAGGAGGGGTCAGACAGCGGGGTCGTTCCTCCTGGGCATGGCGGCCGAGTGGTGCACGGGCCCACTTCACGATGAATGGCTGTCACGCGTCGCCAGATGTCTCAGTCCTCGCCTCTTGCCCGGCGGCGGATGCCGCCCCTGCGACTGTCCATGTCGCCATCCCCCACAGGGAGAGCGCAGAGATGAGGCCCACCACGAGGCGAACGGACTCGTCCGGGCCGTTCGTGAGCCAGACGGTCACGCCCGCCGCCCCGGAAGCGATCAACAGGCCTGCCGGTATGCGCAGTCGGGGCTGCTCGAACACCGCCGCCAACGGCAGGAAGTGGAGCCCGACGACAACCGCGATCAGCGGGGGAACGAGCACCGGCACCCCGACGTGACGGCAGACCGCGACGATGGCGATGATCAGCAGCCACTGGAGCCCGTTGATCTGGTTGAACCGCCGGCGTCGGCCGGCAGGGAATGGCCCCCCTGCCGACGGCGGTAGCAAACGGCGCGCGGCGAGCATCAGCCCCACCGTGACGGCACAGCCGACTACGACCAGGATCTGCCGCGTCAACCCGTCGAACGCGCTCGAGCCCAGCAGCCACCAACCGAGCCCGAACAACGCGAAGAACCCCACCCCTGACCTGAACATGATCGAGACCCTAGGTGGAAGTCCAGCCCGGCGGTCCAGGAATTCCCAACTCGGCGCGGGCCTCGTTGGCCGACGGCCCGCGTGCACGCCCTGGCCGGCACCCGTCTCCCTCCCTCGGGGGATGTGTTCACCTGTGGGGATGCCGTGTGGCCCACTCTGACTCTTCAGGCCGGATACGCGTGCGTCTGAGCCGCCTTGACCGTCGCCCAGACCGTGGCTCCGGGGCGCAGGTCGAGTTCGGCCGCGGCGACCGTGGTGAGATCGGCGGCCAGGGGGAGCTCGCCGGTGAGTGCGACGCGGATCTGGTCGCCGTGTGTTTCCATGCCTGCCACCTCGCAGCACCACACGTTGCGGGCGCTGGCGCCGCTGGGGCGGTCCTGGTAAAGGGTCACCGCGCTCGGGGGGAAGGCGACGAAGACCGGACCGGTGAGGTCCTCGGTGGTGGTGACCGCCGATCCGTGGTCGACGTGGACCGTGTGCCCTTCGGCCTCGCCCCGGTAGAGGTTGAGGCCGACCAGGTGGGCGATGTAGTCGGTGCGCGGGCGGCGGGCGATGTCGGCGGGGGTGCCCCGCTGGACGATGTGGCCGTCCTCGATGACGACGAGATGGTCGGCGAGAACCATGGCGTCGAGCGGGTCGTGCGTGACGAGGACGGCGACGGCCTCGAACTCGGCCAGATGGTGGCGGAGCTGGGCGCGGACGTCGAGGCGTGTGCGGGCGTCGAGGGCGGCGAGCGGTTCGTCGAGGAGGAGCAGGCGGGGGTGGGTGGCCACGGCGCGGGCGAGGGCGACGCGCTGAGCCTGCCCGCCGGAGAGCCGGCGGGGCTTCACGGAGCCGTGCTCGGCCAGACCCAGGCGCTCCAGCCACGCGGCGGCCTGGGCGCGGGCCGCCGCCTTCGTCGCACCGTGGCAGCGCGGCCCGAAGGCCACGTTGTCCAGGGCGGACAGATGAGGGAAGAGCAGGTAGTCCTGGAAGACGACCCCGACCGGCCGGGCTTCAGGAGGAATACGGTCCAAGTCCGCACCGTCCAGGTGAAGATGGCCGCCCGTGAGGGGAGCGAGACCGGCCAGCGCACGGAGGGCCGTGGTCTTGCCCGCGCCGTTGGGGCCGAGCAGGGCGACGACGTCTCCGGGGGCCGCGGTCAGCGTGACGTCGAGACGGAAGGAGCCGCGCTCGACCACGAGCCGGCAGTCGAGCCCTTCGCCGGTCGGGCCGGGAGCGGCGACGGCGGTCTTCTCGGGATCGGTCATGAGGCGGTCATCCAGCGGTCGCGCAGGCCGGCGAGTACGGCGATGGACACGGCCAGCAGGACCAGGCTGAGAGCGATCGCCGCCGCCGGGTCGTTCTGCAGGGCCAGGTAGACCGCGAGGGGCATGGTCTGGGTGCGGCCGGGGAAGTTGCCGGCGAAGGTGATGGTCGCGCCGAACTCGCCGAGTGCCCTGGCCCAGGCCAGGACGGCGCCCGCCGCGATACCCGGAGCGATGAGCGGCAGGGTGACGCGGCGGAACGCGGTGAAACGGGAGGCGCCCAGCGTCGTGGCAGCCTCCTCGTAGCGCGGGTCGGCGGCGCGCAGCGTGCCCTCCACGCTGATGACGAGAAACGGCATCGCCACGAAGGCTTCCGCGATCACGACTCCCGTGGTGGTGAAGGGCAGGGTGACCCCGAACCAGGTGTCCAGCCACTTGCCGACGACTCCGTTGCGGCCCAGCGCCATCAACAGCGCCACACCCCCGACCACGGGGGGCAGGACCAGTGGGAGGGTCACCAGGGCGCGCACGAGCCCGCGGCCCGGGAAGTCGACCCGGGCCAGCAGCCAGGCCAGCGGCACCCCGATCACCAGGCTCACAGCGGTCGCCGCCGTCGCGCAGACCAGGGACAGCTGGAGGGCCTGCCACACCTCGGTGCTGGTCAGCAGGTCGGGCATGCTGCGCCAGGGGGCCCTGATCAGCAGGGCGACGAGCGGCAGGACCAGGAAGGCCAGGCCGATCAGCGCGGGCAGGAGGAGGGGCAGCGGGGCGCCCCCGCGACCGCCCTTGAGGACGCGGCGGCGCCGCGGGCCACCGGTGAGGGTGTCCGCGGCGTCGGCCTTGTCCAGGGAGGGAGAGGTCACGGCTTGAGGAATCCGGCCTCGTTCAGGACCTTCTGGCCCTCGGCGGACTGAACCAGCTCCATGAACGCCTTGGCGGTCCCGGTGTTCTTCGAGCTCTTGAGGACGGTGATGGGGTAGTCGTTGATGGCGTCGGCCGACTCGGGGAAGTCCACGCCTTCCACCTTGTCACCGGCCGCCTTCACGTCGGTCTTGTACACGACGGCCGCGTCGGCCTCCTTCAGGACCACCTTGTTGAGGGCGGACTTGACGTCTTCCTCGTAGGAGACCGGGGTGAGCTTCAGCTTGCTCGCGTCCAGGGCCTTCTGGGCGGCGGCGCCGCACGGCACCGTCTTGTCGCACAGGACGACCTTCAGATCCGCGTTGGTGAGGTCCTTCAGGGAGGCGACCTTGTCGGGGTTGCCCGGCAGGGTTGCGATCTCCAGCTGGTTGCGCACGAAGGTGGCGGGCGGGCCGGAGGCGTCTCCGGCGTCCGTGACGATCTTCATCGTCTTGGGGCTGGCGGAGGCGAACACGTCGGCCGGGGCGCCGCCGGTGATGCTCGCGGCCAGCGCGTCGCTGCCGCCGAAGCTGAAGGTGACCTTGGTGCCGGGGTGGGCCTTCTCGAACTCCTTGCCCAGCGTCGTGAAGCTCTCCTTCAGAGAGGCGGCGGCGAAGACGGTCACCTCTCCGGACAGCTCCGGCGAGCCGGAGTCCGACGCCGAGGAGTCCGACGCCGACGAGGAGTCGTCGGAGGACGAGCAGGCGCTCAGGGCCAGCAGCGCGGCGGCACCTGCGCCGGTCACCTGCAGCATCCGGCGGGTCCGGCGCACGGTACGGGTCATCACGGGTCCACTCCCTCTGGTCCTGACGGACACAACTACGGCCTGAAGACCTTGTCCACGGGCTCTCGACGACCACGTCGGTCGACTTGATCACGGCAACCGCGGATCTCCACCTGCGCGGAGACGTCGCCGAGGATCACGTCGGTGACGATGCCGGTGAACCGGTTGCGGGCCGAGCCGTCGACCCGTAGGTGTGCATACGCCGATCATACTTCCGCAAATGCTAGGCGAAAGTCTCCTGTCGTATTGCATGAGCCGGGCCCTCCGCATGTCAGCATGGCATGTGCGTTTGTACGGGGCGGTGGCTCGGGTACGGTCACCCGCAAGGTGGTAGCCAGTGAGCCGGACCCTCGCAGCTGCCCGTACGGCCGCCGGACCCGCGGCGGAACTCGTTCTTGCGGGCGACCTCGGCCGACCGGCCAGGCCGACGGTGCCCGACCTGCTCGCATGGCCCCAGCACCGGGCACGGGTCAGCTTCGAGGGCGCCACCGGCTTCCGTCGGCGCGACCGACCAGATGCGGATGCCCGCCGGCATCGCCCGGCATCCCGCTCACCGGTGGCATCCGCACGGCCCCCGGCCGCACCCGCCTGATCCCGGTCATCTGGGACGGCACCACCGCCCACCCCGTCGGCGGCCACCGCCTCGCGTTGCTGCACGGCGCGGCGCTCGCGGATGCCCTGGCCGCGGTGCCGCCGGACTGGCGGCCCGGTGCCCCGGTGCCGCTGATCCGGCTGAACTCGTGAGCGCTGCCCGTCCGTTTGGGTCGACGAGGCCACGGCGAGGCTTTCATCGCCCCACTCGTTCGGGATGCTCGTGCTCGGTGCTGACTGTCGCGGGTCAGGACGTCGGTGACGCGAGTTGTCGGCAGATCAGCCGGTGGGCAAGTTGCGCCGTCGCGAGCAGACCCTCGCGAGCCGTGTCGACGTTGGACCGCACTGACAGTCCGTGCCAGACGGATTGGAGGAGCCCGGTCAGGACCGCTGCGTTGGTGCCGGCGGCCAGTTCCCCGTCCTGGATCGCTCGTTCGATGCGCACGAGGAGGGCCTGCTCGTTCGAGCTGTGCAGTTCCGCGATGTAGGCGCTGGTGTCGAGCGTGCTCGTGCTGTCGGTCATCACGGCGCTGCTGATGAGACAGCCGGGATGCGTGTCGCTCGGCTGGGTGAACTCGTGGACCGAGTCGGTGAGGATGCGTTCGAGGACGGTCTGGATGTCCTTCTCGGCGACAGCCTGTTGGTAGATCTCGCGGTAACGCTCGGCATAGGTCCGCACCGCTTCCTCGAACAGTCCGGCCTTGCTGTCGAAGGCGGCGTAGAGGCTTGAGGTGGAAAGCCCGAGGGCCGCGGTCAGGGCGCGGGTCGAGGTGCCGGAGTAGCCGCGTCGCCAGAAGAGGCGAGCGGCGTCAAGGACCGCACGGTCGCGGTCGAAGGCTCGTGGTCGTCCACGGGGGCGTTCGGTCACCCTTGCATTGTAGATCGTTCGCTCCATAATGAAATTATGGAGCGAACGATTCAGAAGAAGCTGGCGGTCGGCGGGGACAGCTGGGTCACGGTCGATGTGTACGGGGAGCCGGATGCTCCGGGCCTCGTCGTCGTCCCGGGCGTGATGAGCGATGCGCACACGTGGCGCCGCGTTGTGGGCACCATCCACGCCTGGCCCTCAGTGGTGGTCGTAAACCGCCGGGGCCGCGCTTCCGCGGGGCCGTTGACCGACTCGTACGCGCTGCGGACAGAGGTCGAGGACCTCGGCGTGGTCCTCGACGAGTTCGACAGCACGAGGGCGCTCTTCGGCTGGAGCTACGGCGGCTTGATCGCCTTGCTGGCCGCCAACGATCGCCGGATTCCCCAGCTGATCGCCTATGAGCCGGTGATGCGGCCCTTCGGACGCCATGCGCTGCCGGACCTGAAGAGCGCAGAGGAGACGGCGGACTGGGATCGCTGCGTCGAGATCGTCAATCGGCGGATCTCCGGCTTCTCCGCCGCACACGTCGAGGATCTTCGGGCCGATCATGAGGGTTGGGCGGTCTTGCGTCGCTTGAGCGGACCGCTGTACGCCGAACTCGACGCGCTCAACGCGGCGCCGCCTCCGGAGGTGATGGCGCGACTGGCAGACCAGGTCGACCTGATCATCGGCCAGTGCAATCGCGGAACAGCCCCCTACGGAACCTCCTTCGACAACGTGCGGCAGCACGTCGCTCACGCCGGAGTCCACGAACTCCCAGGCCAGGGCCACCTGGCCCACGTCCAGGCGCCGGTAGAGCTTGGGCACCTGCTCGACAACCTCGCCGCCGTCTGACAGGAACCCGTGCCGACGTACCGCTCTCCGCCGAACGGTCTCTGGACTCACTCCCAGCAGGCGCGCGGCGTGCCCGATGCTGTACGTCGGCACACCGAAACACCCGGAGGCCGAGGGCCTGTTCGGGTACGCGGCGGGCACCCGGGAGATCCTGGAGTCCTGGTTCGCGGGTCGCCCGATTCGCGACGAGTACCTCATCGCCGACGGTGGCGGGCTGGCCGGAACCGGTGCCCACTCCTACTCGCTCAGACGCGGTCGATGTGCACGTTCGTCGACTTGACCCGGGCGGTGGCCTCCATACCGACCTCCAGGCCCAGTTCCTCCACGGCCTCCCGCGTCAGCAGAGACACCAGGCGGTGCGGTCCTGCCTGGATCTCCACCTGGGCTGCCACGTCGCCGAGCTTGATCGCGGTGACGATGCCGGGGAAGGCGTTGCGCACCGAGGTGTAGGAGGCGTCCTCCTCACCGTTCCCGCCCTTGGCCAGCTCCACGGAGAACGCGGCCAGGTCCTTCCCGTCGATGAGCCGCTTCCCGCCCTCGTCGCGATGGGTCGCCATTCGCCCCGCGTCCGCCCACCGTCGCGCGGTGTCCGGGCTCACGCCGAGCAGCCGGGCTGCCTGGCCGATCGTGTATGACTGCATGCGGGCCAAGATAGGCCCATCTGCGGGGCGGCCCTTCCTCATGCGCCGACGGTCTTCCGCGTCTGGCCCCCGACGCTCGTGTGGGGAACGCACCCGGGCGAGGGCCGGACAGCCCTCCGGCCTGGCTGCAGCCTCCCCGCCGCGTGCCGACTCCGCTTCCGGCTCCTCTGACCCCTCGAAACGGAGCCCGCCCCGGCTGCGGGCCGCCGTCCGCCGTACCGAGGACGCGCCGCTCGTCCCTGAGACGACGCTCGTCGAGACGGCGGACTTCAGCATCGACCTGCTGGCCAAGAAGGCCGTCCGGGACGGGCGGGACGTACGGCTCACTCCGACCGAGTGGCATCTGCTGGAGATCCTGGTCGTCGATCCGGGCCGGCTGATCACGCAGAAGCACCTCCTGCTGGAGGTCTGGAGCGTCTCGCAGAGCGGCAAGACCAGCGACCTGCGTGTCTACATGGCCCAGCTGCGCCGCAAGTTGGAGACGGGCCCCTCCCACCCCCCGCCATCTGATCACCGAGCCCGGGATGGGCTACCGCTTCGAAGGGTGAACATGGCACGCGGCAAGCTTCGGATCTACCTCGGTGCGGCACCGGGCGTCGGCAAGACGTACGCGATGCTCTCCGAGACGCACCAGCGCACCGGCGCATCGAGCGGGGCACCGACTGCGTGATCGCGTTCGTGGAGCACCACGGCCGGCCGCGCACCGAGGTGATGCTGCACGGCCTGGAGGTGGTTCCGCGCAGGGAGCTGGAGTACCGGGGCACCACCTTCACCGAGATGGACATCGACGCCGTCCTGGCCCGCCGCCCCCAGGTGGCGATGGTGGCCACCGTCAACATCCAGCATCTCGAGTCGCTCGGCGACGTCGTGGAGTCGATCACCGGGGTGCGGCAGCAGGAGACCGTGCCCGACGAAGCGGTCCGCCGGGCCGACCAGATCGAGCTGGTCGGCATGTCGCCCGAGGCGCTGCGGCGGCGGATGGCGCACGGCGACATCTACAAGCCGGACAAGGTCGACGCGGCCCTCTCCAACTACTTCCGGCCGGGCAACCTCACCGCCCTGCGCGAACGGGCGCTGCTGTGGGTGGCCGACCGGGTCGACGCGTATCTCACCGAGTACCGCAGCGAGCACAAGGTCTCGGCCATCTGGGGATCGCGCGAGCGCATCGTGGTCGGCCTGACCGGAGGCCCCGAGGGACGCACCCTGATCCGGCGTGCCGCGCGGCTCGCCGAGAAGGGCGCCGGCGGCGAGGTCATGGCCGTCTACATCTCCCGCAGTGACGGTCTCACCGCCGCCTCCCCGAAGGAACTGGCCGTCCAGCGCACGGTGGTCGAGGACCTCGGCGGCACCTACGAGGGCGGGGATCTCGGAGGCCGCGTCCAACTCGGGCAGATCGTCCGGCCCGTAGCGATTCCGGGTCGCCTCGACGATTCGGCGGGCGAGGTCGGCGATCCGGGGATCGTCGGCGGTGAGGTCGTACGCCTGGTCGCAGTCGAGGAAGAGCCGCCGTAGTGCCGGGTCGGCGAGCATCTGGGCCTGGTCGTGGAACAGGGTGATCGCGTGGTCCGGATGGGTGGCGAACACCAGAATCCCCAGGTCGCGTTGCAGGGCCACCCATCGAGGGGGGATTCCTCGGTGAGCCAGGTGATCCAGAAGTGGCGGTGGAGGCCAGGATCGCCGGGCCGGGCCGGAGCGGCGAAGCGCGATCCGCGTCGCATCGAGGACGGTTGCCACCAAGCCGCCGGCCGGCAGCAGCGTCGTCGCCGCGCTGCTCCGTGCTCGGCTCCGTCAGCTCTTCTCCGGCCGGTCGAGATGGTCGACGAGCAGGCTCAGTGCCCGTTCCACGGACTGGCGGCGTACCTCGTCGCGCGTCGTGCCGCTGCTTCTGAACTCGTGGCTGACCGTGCGCTCCGTGTCGGAGACGCCGATGTAGACGAGTCCTACGGGCTTGCCGTCCTGGCCGGTCGGGCCGGCCACGCCGGTTGTCGAGACGCCGAGGGAACTCCCGAACAACTCCCGTACACCGCGTGCCATTTGTTCGGCGGTCGCAGGACTCACGGGGCCGTCGGAGGCGAGGGTCGCCTCGGTGACGGAGAGGACCGTCGCCTTGGAGTCCGTCGCGTAGGTGATCGCGCCCCCGCGGTAGTAGTCCGATGCGCCGGGGGTGCCGGTGATCGTCGCGCCGAGCATGCCGCCGGTGAGGGATTCCGCCGTGCTGACGGACAGACCGCCGGCGCGGAGCAGCGAACCGAGCCGTGCCGCGATGTCCTGCAGTGTCACAAAGACTCCTCCGTTGCGGGCTGCGCCGGGGTGCCCGTCGCCGCGAGTGCTCATTGAATCCTTGCAGCGTGGGAAGTCCGGGCTGTACTGCGCGGCTTGGCGGAGCATGAACGGCAGACGGATGTCACTCGTGGTAGTAGACGGACGGTATGCAGAGCGCCAAAGCGTATCCGGCCTCGACGTAGGAACTCGATACCAGGTCCTTCGGCATCACCAGCCGGAAGCGCGCGCTTTCGCGCAGGGCACCAAGAACAGCGAGATCCCGAGAATCCCCAGGAAAACAGCGCTGAACACGAGGAAGGCCTGCAGGCCGTCACGGCGTGGCGGTTGCCGTACACCCCATGGGACGGCCCCGGGAAGCGCCATGAGATCCCCGGGGCCCGGAGTTACGGCCGAGACGTTCGTCTAGTGGCCGAGGTCGTTGACATTCACCGGGAGGAGGCTGGTGAGCGGGCTGAGCGCGTTGGTGGTTCTGTGGAGGAGGTTGTTTCCGCTCGTGCTCATGGTGGTGCTGCTGGCCTGGTCGCCGCCCTTGTCGCCGGGGTCGGCTGCGTGAGCTGTGCCGGTGGTGGTCAGGGCGGCCCCCGCGAGAGCCAGGGCGGCGAGGGTGCGTCGCGTGTTGGTCATGCACTGCTGAACGATCAGGCGGCGCATGCGTAACTAGGCCAAAACGGCGCTACTCGGCCGCCTTCCGCAGGGCGTTGAGCCAGTTGTTCAGCGAGCGTCCAGCGCGGCGGCGAGGTTGCCCCGGGTGGTGTGGTCGGCGATGACGGGGGCGTTCTCGTCGATGGTCGTGGGGTAGGTCATGGCGGTTCCTCGGGGTCGGGGGCCGGGTCGCCGCGGGGGAGTCCGACGGCGGGGGTCCAGTGGCCTTGGACGTGCGGGACCGGCGCGGGAGCCCGGGGTATCGGCGAGGCGACGGGCCGGGCCCCTGAGCTGGCCGGCACCGGTCAGGCGGGCAACTCCGCGTCCGGGATCCAGTGGCCGTGGATGCCGGCCGGCACCCTGCGGGGAAGGTCGCCTTGCCTCCGGGTGAACCGGAACCCGGCGGGCCGGCAGGCCTGGGGTCTGGGCGTCGAGGCCTGTGCGCGGGCCCTGGTGACCGAGGACGAGTCCGCCTACCAGGAGGCGATCGGTCTGCTCGACGACAGCGCGCTGGTCGTCTACCCGGCCCGGGCACAGCTGCTGTACGGGGAGTGGCTGCGCCGCCAGGGCCGACGGCGTGATGCCCGGTCCGCGCCGCGGCCGGCGCACGAGGCGCTGTCCGACCTCGGTAGGGAGGCGTTCGCCGAGCGCGCCGCCGGTGGGTTGCGCGCCACGGGCGAGCAGGCCCGCAGCCGCACGTCGACGGCTTTGGACCAGCTGACGACGCAGGAGGTGCACATCGCACGCCTGGTCGCCGACGCCGCCACCTCCAAGGAGGTGGCGGCGAAGCGGTTCCTCAGCCCGCGGGCGGTCGACGCGCATCTGCGCAACATCTTCCGCAAGCTCGCGCTCACTTCACGCAGGCAACTGCGGGACCTGCCCGGCCGTCGTTGGCCGCATGGTGGTGGACGCGGCCTCGGGCCCGTTCCTGGACTCCACGGGGCCGGGCCGACTCAGTCCGTACTTGGCCCGGTAGGCACCGGAGACCCTCTGGACGAGTTCGGGATCGTCCAGAGGCTGGAGGGCGACCGGCAGTCCGACCCCGGCCGCCTCCACCTCCGTGTCCGCGTGCCGCAGTACCCGGCGGTACCAGGCGCCGCGCCTCCCGAAAGCCGAGCGGACGTACGCCTTCCCGTCGAGCACCACCATCCAGACCGTTCTGGACGACCACCGGCCGTTCGCGTGCCGTACCCACAAGACGATCTCCGTACGGTCCATGACAGTGTCCATGGACCGACTTTCGCCGCGCGGGCACCGCGTACGCGTCGGTGGTCATCACCTGGACGGGTGTGCGCTGTATCCGTGTGTCCGTCAGCCGGAGAAGGGGACGGCGTCGGCCGGGTCGGCGTGCCAGTTGGTGGCGACGGGCCTGTCGACCAGGGCGGTGTCGGGGAGGTCCAGGCTGATGGAGTTGGCCTCGTCGCCCGCGATGGACAGGTGGATCCGGTCGAACTCCTTGCCGTAGTCGTTGTTGGTGGTCTTGGGGTTGATGCCTGCATAGGCCCGGGTGGAGCCGGAGAGGACGACGTTCTCGCTGACCGCGTGCTCGGCCGGTCCCACCTCGGTGTCGGCGGCCGAGCCGAAGGACGCGGAGGGGAAGACACCCTTCAGGTAGCAGGTGACGCCCGACTTGGCCTTGGCGGTGAGGAGGTAATAACCACCCGCCTGCGTCTCCGTGGTGAGCTTGAAGGTCAGGTCCTTGGTCACGCAGGCCCGCGCCGCGCTGCCTTTGCTGTCGGCGGTCGCGGTCGCGGTCGCGGTGGCAGTGAGGGCGACCGCCGCGACGGCGGCCAGGGCGAGACGGGCGGGGCGGGCGGCAAAGCGGGAACGCATCGAGATCTCCATCGTGCAGAGGTGGGTCGTCCAGCGGGTCGCTGGGACGACCGCAGCTTGTTCCGCGATCCGTCCCGCCCGCCACAAGCGGCGGTGATGATGGGACGCCGGAACGCTGGAACGAGGGCTGACCAGCAAAGACGCTGACCGCCTGGAACGGTGTGCTGGGACGGGGAGAGCCCACGCGGCGGCCGTCCCCCTCGGCGACCAGATCGCCGCGCGGGTACGGCGGGCCATCGCCGACGGCGAGGTGGCCCCGGGGGGAGCGGCTGCCGTCGGCCCGCGCCCTCGCGGAATCACTCGGGGTCAATCTCCACACCGTGCTCCGCGGCTACCAACGGCTGCGCGACGAAGGGCTGATCGAGCTGCGCCGCGGGGGGGGGGGGGGGGGGGTGTCCCCCCCCCCCCCCCCCCCCCCCCCCCCGGAGGAAGGGGGTGTGCTGGTGTCCCAAGAGAACACCCCCCGCCCTTCTGAGGAAAAAGGGGGCGGGGGCGTA
>NZ_JBVIWP010000015.1:0-168419 GCF_055594445.1 Streptomyces sp. NPDC040589
CCACGGTCAGCTCCCCCTCGACGTACAGCGCCGCCAGGCTACAGAGGCCGCCGGAGGCGCCGCACTCGACGAGCGCCCTCACATGCCAAGGGTTCGGTGATCCAAACGAAACGGCCTAGGTCGGCACGTCGGTCGGGCCTCCCGGGAACCCTCGAGCGTTCTCAGCCGCGGACACCGTCGCAGTGGTCGGGGGCGATGGTGTGCAGGATGCGCTGGCCGATGTGGGCGAGCTGAACGACGCGATCGGCCAGCAGATCCTCACCTTCGAGCTGGCGCCCCACGTCGAACCTTGTCCGGCGTCGGGGGACGTCTCAGAACATCGCCTGGATGATCCCCACCGTGCGCTCCAGGTGCGGCTCGGAGCGGTCGGCGCGGTGGGCGACGGCCAGCTCCACGCGTGCGTCGGCCCCGGCCAGCGGTCGGTAGGCGACGCCCTCGAGCGCCAGCGCGGTCACGGGCTCGGGTACGACGGCGACGCCGAGGCCGCCGGCCACGAGCATGACCAGCGTCGAGGTCTCGCCGACCTCGTGGCGGATGTGCGGCTCGACGCCGGCGTCGCGCATGAGGCCCAGGACGATGTCGTACATCACCGACCGGCGGTCGGCGGAGTGCACGATCAGGTCGGTGCCGGCGAGGTCTGCGGTGCGTAGCCGTTTCCGGCGGGCGAGGGGGTGGTCGGCCGGTACGGCGACGACGAGCCGGTCCCGGCGCAGCGTGTGCGCGGTGAGCGAGAGGTCGGCGGCCGGAGGGCGCAGCAGCGCGATGTCGATCGCGCCGGTGCGCAGTGCCTCGACCTGGTCGGGCGCGAGCATCTCGCCGCGGAAGGAGAAGTCGACGCCGGGGAGCTCCTCCGTGAGCCGGCGCGAGAGCGTGGGCAGGAGGCTGTACGTCGCCGAGCCCACGCACCCGATCGCGAGGTGTCCCACCGAGCCGGCGGCGACGAGCCGTGCGTGGTGGCTGGCCTCGTCGACGTCGGCGAGGATCCCGCGCGCCCGCTCCAGGTAGGCCCGGCCGGCCTCGGTGAGGTCGACGCGGCGCGTGGTGCGGTGCAGCAGCTGTACGCCGAGCTCGGTTTCGAGCTGGCGGATCTGCTGGGACAGCGGCGGCTGAGCCATGTGAAGCCGCTCGGCGGCGCGCCCGAAGTGGCGCTCCTCGGCCACCGCCACGAAGTACCGGAGGTGTCGCAGATCCATATGTCGTCCATATCAATCGGCTCGGATATGCGTACTTCAGAATATCGCGGCCGGAGATTAGCGTCGCTGCCATGAGTGCTTTCATCTACGCCGCGACGCGGACGCCGTTCGGCCGTTTCAACGGTGCGCTGGCTGGTGTCCGCCCCGACGACCTCGCCGCCGCCGCGATCACCTCGACGCTCGCCCGGGTGCCGGGTCTCAACCCCGTCGCGATCGACGACGTGGTGTGGGGCAACGCCAACGGCGCCGGCGAGGAGAACCGCAACGTCGGCCGCATGGCGGCGCTGCTCGCCGGGCTCCCGGTGAGCGTGCCCGGCACCACGGTCAACCGGCTGTGCGGTTCGAGCCTCGACGCGGCGATGACGGCCAGTCGCACGATCGAGTCCGGCGACGCCGAGGTGGTGCTGACCGGCGGCGTGGAGTCCATGACGCGTGCGCCGTGGGTGCTGCCGAAGTCGGCGAAGCCGTTCCCGGCCGGAGATGTCACCGCGGTCTCGACCACGCTCGGCTGGCGGCTGGTCAACCCGCGGATGCCGAAGGAGTGGACGGTCAGCCTCGGTGAGGCCAACGAGCAGCTCCGGGAGCGCTTCGGAATTTCTCGCGAACGGCAGGACGCGTTCGCCGCCCGCTCCCACCAACTCGCCCATCAGGCATGGGAGTCGGGCTTCTACGATGACCTGGTGGTGCCGGTCGAGGGCGTCGGCCTGGCCCGCGACGAAGGCATCCGGGCCGGATCCACGCCGGAGGTCCTGGCCGGGCTGAGGCCGGTCTTCCGTACGGCGGAGCAGGGCGGCACCATTACCGCGGGGAACGCCAGCCCGCTCAACGACGGTGCCTCCGCGGTGCTGTTGGGCAGCGAGAAGGCCGCGGCCGTGATCGGGGCCGACCCGATCGCCCGTATCGTGGGCCGCGGTGTGATGGCGCTGGAGCCGCAGGGCTTCGGCTACGCCCCGGTCGAGGCCGCGAACCGTGCGCTGGCCCGGGCCGGGATCGGCTGGGACCAGGTGGGCGCGGTCGAGCTCAACGAGGCCTTCGCCGTGCAGTCGCTCGCCTGCGTCGACGCGTGGAAGGTCGACCCGGACATCGTCAACCAGAAGGGCGGCGCCATCGCGATCGGGCACCCGCTGGGCGCCTCGGGCGGCCGCGTCCTCGCCACGCTGGCCAAGGTGCTGCGCGCGACGAGGCAGCGCTACGGCGTCGCCGCGATCTGCATCGGGGTCGGCCAGGGCCTGGCCGTCGTACTCGAGAACTGCGACGTCATGGGCTCGGACCGATGAGCCGGGCGGAGATCCTCGAGAGCACCGACGCCGCGGTCGCCGGGATCGAGGACGAGTCCACGATCCTCGTCGGCGGTTTCGGCCTGGCCGGGATGCCGTTCGATCTGATCGACGCGCTCATCCGGCAGGGCGCGAAGGACCTCACGATCGTGTCCAACAACGCGGGCAACGGTGACGTCGGGCTGGCCGCGCTGCTGGCCGCCGGCCGGGTGCGCAAGGTGCTGTGCTCCTTCCCGCGCCAGGCCGACTCCTGGGTCTTCGACGGTCTCTACCGCGCGGGGAAGATCGAGCTGGAGGTGGTGCCGCAGGGCAACCTCGCCGAGCGGATGCGCGCGGCCGGTGCCGGCATCGGCGCGTTCTACTGCCCGACCGCGGTCGGCACACCGCTGGCCGAGGGCAAGGAGGAGCGTGAGATCAACGGCCGGAAGTACCTGCTGGAATACCCCATCAAGGGCGACTACGCGCTGATCGGCGCGCACATCGCGGACGCGATGGGCAACCTCGTCTATCGCAAGACGGCCCGCAACTTCGGACCGGTCATGGCCACGGCCGCGACGACGGCCATCGTCCAGGTCGACCAGGTCGTCGAGCCCGGCAAGCTCGACCCCGAGGCCATCGTCACCCCGTCCATCTACGTCGACCGGGTCGTCCAGGTCGAGGCCCGTCACTACACCGTTCAGGGGGCACGATGACCACCACGCCAAGCGATCAGGTGCGCGCCGACCGCCGGCTCTCGATGGGCGAACTGGCCGCCGTCATCGCACGTGACATCCCGGCCGGTTCCTTCGTCAACCTCGGTATCGGGCAGCCCACCAAGATCGCCGACCATCTGCCGGCCGGCTCCGGTGTGGTGCTGCACACCGAGAACGGCATGCTCAACATGGGGCCGAAGGCCGAGGGCGACGCGGTCGACCCCGACCTGACCAACGCCGGCAAGGTCCCGGTGACCGAACTCCCGGGGGCGGCGTACTTCCACCATGCCGACTCCTTCGCCATGATGCGCGGCGGGCACCTCGACGTCTGCGTCCTCGGCGCCTACCAGGTCGCCTTCGACGGTGACCTCGCCAACTGGACCACGGGCAGGCCCGAGGACATCCCCGCCGTCGGCGGCGCCATGGACCTCGCCATCGGCGCCAAGGACGTCTACGTGATGATGCCGCTCTTCACCCGCTCCGGTGAACCGAAACTCGTGCCGCACTGCACCTACCCCCTCACCGGCGTCGGATGCGTCAGCCGCGTCTACACCGACCACGGCGTCTTCGACGTCGGTCCCGACGGCGTACGGATCCGGGAGACGTACGGCGTCAGCGCCCACGAGCTCGCGGAGCGACTCGGCATCCAACTGTCGTAGCCCGCTTCCTTGCCGCACCGCCTGGACTGTCCCGGCTTCCGGCGGGAAGGCGACCAACAGGCCTGCCGACCGCGCCGGCCGGCCGCGTCGAGCGCATCGAACTCATCGGCACACCGCACCGCCACCCCGACAACACCCTGCGCTCGTGGGCATCCCTGCCCGTAGGCGTCCACGGAGCGCGACGGGACAGGGCGCGGCCGATGCCGTCATAGCGCCGTGGTGTGTCAGGTGTTCCAGGGGTCCGTTCGCAGGTGGCGGTCGAAGAAGCGCTCGATCAGCGCGGGGGTCAGCCGCGCGGAGCCCTCGGCGTCCGGGAAGTTCGAGGACCGCACCGTGGCCGTCATGGGGTTCAGTTCCCAGGCGCCGGTGTTGAGGAGGCCGTGGTCGGCGCCGTGCACCAGCAGCAGATGGGACTCGGCGCCCGCGGCGACCAGGGTGTCGTGGAGGCGGCGGCTCTGGGCCGGGCCGATGAGCAGGTCGGCGTCGCCGTGCAGAAGCAGCACGGGCGGCACCCGCGGGTGGGCCTGCCGGGCCGGGCTGGCCTCGACCGCGGCGGCGGCCCGGTCCGACGGCGGGCCGCCCAGCAGACCCCACGCCGGATCGGAGTGATCCACGCCCAGCGTTCCACCGGGCAGCGCGTCCTCATTGAGCCGGAGCAGGTCGGTCGGGGGATAGCCCGCCACCACCGCGCGTACGCCGGGCACCGCGGGGGAGCCGTCGGCGTCGGTGGCGAAGGCCGTGAGCAGGGCGAGATGCGCGCCGGACGAGCTGCCCCACAGGCCGATCGACGCCGGGTCCAGGCCGTGGGTGTCCGCCAGGTCGTGCAGGTGGCCCAACGCGGCCTGGACGTCGTGCAGTTGCGCGGGCCAGACGGCGACCTCGGAGGAGCGGTACTCGATGTCCGCCATGGCGTATCCGCGTTCGGCGAAGAGCCGGGGCAAGCGGGGCCCGTAGCCCCGGCGTTGATGCCGCCAGCCGCCACCTGGCAGCCATACGATCACGGGGGCGGGGGTCGTCGCGGACGTCGGTAGGTACAGATCCATCCGCAGGTCCGCGCCCGGTGCCGCGCCGTATGCGATGTCGCGCACCACCCGGACGGGCGTCGGGTCGACCCTCTCGGGCGGCAGCGGTGCCTGGCTGAGCCCTTCCATGAAGCGGCCCATGACGGCGGCGTTGTTCGCCGCCACGGCCGTCGGGTCGAAGGTGTGCGGCTGCTGCGAGGTCTCACTGGTCAACGGCTGGTCCTGTCCTGGCCATGGCGATAAGGGGGAGTGTGCGACGTTTGTGTGCACGGTGTTCGTCGAGTCGTTGCCGGTAGTGCGGTGCGAGCCGGTCCGGGGTCCAGTCGAAGTCGTCCGCGAGCCGCACGTCCACCGCGGAGACACCGGCCAGAGCCGTGAGCCGGACCTGGGCCTCGGTCGCGAACGAGCCGATGAGCACGCAGCTCGGCTCGGTCACGCCGACGGTGACCGCGATGCGCCGGCCGCCGGCGCCGTCGTCCCGTACGCGAATGTCACCGACGAGTCCCATGTCGTCGAGTCCGGCGGGTACTCCCGCGGTGATGCTGCACGGATCGAGGATCTCGTTGAGCGTCGCGCGGACCTGGGCTTCCGTGACCGTCATCGGGCACCGGCCAACGCGTCGTCGACCGGGGCGACGCGTCCGCCCCACGGCTCCTGGAGTTCGGTGGTGTCGAACTCGTCGCCGCGGATGCGCGCGCGGAGGTCCTTCTCGTCGATGCCGTGCATCCGCAGGAAGTTACGGCCGAGGATGTCGGCCTTGATCTCCTTGGTGAGCTCGGGCAGCCCGTACTCCTCGATCAGGTCACGAGGCATCTCGAAGTTCCAGAACGCCTCGATCGCCGGCCGGGGGTGGACGGCGTCGCAGCCGGTCGCCCAGATGATCCGCTCGGCGGCGCCGGCCTGCAGGAAGGCACCCATCGCCTGGGCGAAGCGACGGGGCGCGTAGACCGCCATGAACGACGTGGCCTCCAGGTTGACCCATATGTTGCGGAAGGACTCCAGCTGAAGGGCCGTCTCCTCGACGAAGGCCATGCCGCCGTGGACGACTTCGAAGGTGAGGTCGGGGAAGGCCAGCGCGGCGGCTTCCACGTCGCTCATCCCGAGGGCGGAGGTCGGCCCGGGCCCGACCGGGAGGGCCTTGTGGATGGCCACGACCTTCAGACCGTGCTGCCGGGCCCGCTCGAACAGCGGGAAGCAGATCTCCGGGTCACCCATGTCCAGCGCGGTCACCCGGCCCTCGACGACATCGATCGGATAGAGCTTGAGGGCGTTGACCCGGTGCTTTTCCACCAGCTCGTCCACCCGGTCCAGGGCGCCGGGGCGCAGCGGGGACACCGCGCCGTAGATCAGCACGCGCTCCGGCCACTTCTCGCGCATCTCAAGGCCGACGCTCAGCGCCGAGCCCCCGTCCCGGAAGTGGCCGTAGATGGGCGTCTCGTGGTAGGCGATCACGTCGGTCTGGCTCTCAGCGAGCAGGGCCCGGCCGATGATGTCAGCGCCCGCGCCCTGCAGGTAGGTGGAGCGTTCGAGGGTGTACTCGGGGCCGCTGACCCGCTTGTGCAGGCCGTAGAGATGCTCGCCGATGGCCGCCCCGATGTGCGGGTCGACGCAGTTCTCGGGCCGGAAGTTGTAGTTGTGGGCCACGCCCTCGACGACGAGGAAGTCCTCGATCACGGTCGTTCTCCTTTGGTGTCACGGGTGGCAGAGCAGTTCACGCGATCAGGTCCTTCAGGCCTTCCAGGGCGCGGGAGGCGAGTCGCTCGTCGGTCTCGGCGTCGGCTCCGCCGACGCCGACGGCACCGATGACCTCGCCGTCGTCCACGGTGATGGGCACCCCGCCCGGTACGGCGAGGAGGCCGGCGTCGACGAGGTGCACGGGCGCGACGGCCATCGCGGGGGACGCGGCGAAAGCGGCGAACTTCGAGGTCGGCAGGCCGGTGACGGCGGCGGTGTAGGCCTTGCGGCGCGCGGTCCCGATCCCGATGGGGCCGACTCCGTCGTCGCTGAGCAGCACCTTGGTGATGCCGCTGCGGTTGACGACCGCCACGCAGATCCGCGCCCCCTCGGCCCGGGCCGCCTCCAGCGCGGCCTCGGCCGCCCCGTGCGCGATGGCGTACGACAGCGGTTCCCTCATCCCGCGGTCCTCTCATGGAGCGGGGCACCGGAGGCTGCCGGGATCCCGCGGATCAGGTCCGAGGCCTTCTCCGCCACGGCGATGACGGTGGCGTTGATGTTCGCGCCGGGCACGGTCGGCAGCACCGACGCGTCCACGACACGCAGCCCGTCGATGCCGCGCACCCGCAGCTCGGGGTCGACGACCGCGGTCTCGGAGGTTCCGATGGCGCACGTGCCGCAGGCGTGGTTGGCGGAGTAGCCGGTCTCGCGCAGATAGCGTTCGAAGTCGGCGTCGGTGCGCACGTCGGGGCCCGGTGCGAGCTCCGCCCGGATCATCGGGGAGACCTCCGGGCTGCGCAGGACGGCCAGCGTGGTGCGTACGGTCTCCCGCAGCGCGGCGACGTCCTCCGGCTCGGTGAGCAGGTTGAACGTGATCCGCGGCGGGGCGGCCGGGTCGGCGGAGCCCAGCCTGACCTCGCCGCGGCTGCGAGGGGTCGCGACGGCGTTGAGGGCCACGCAGTGCCGGTCCTTGAGCGGCCGGATGCCGGGGAACCACGGCCGGGCGTCGAAACCGCCGCCCAGGATGCCGAGGAACCCGTCGGGACGGTCCAGGTCGGGGCGGGTGCGAATGTACGCGGAGAGGAACTCGGGCATCCCGGCCAGTGGACCGTTCCCGGTGAGGAACCAGCGGAGCGCGCCCACCGCCGCGCGGTCGACGCGCAGGTGTTCGTGGAAGGTCACCGGATCCTTGACGTCGAACAGCACGGGAGCCGCCGGGTGGTCCTGGAGGTTGGCGCCGACGCCGGCCAGGTCCGCCACCGGTTCGATGCCGTGCTCGCGCAGGTGATCCGCCGGTCCGATGCCCGAACGCATCAGCAGCTGCGGCGAGTTGTAGACACCCGCGCAGACCACGACCTCGCGGGCCGCCCGGATCACCCGGCTCTGTCCGCCCTTCACGACACGGACGCCCGTGACGCGTCCCCGGTCGAGCACGAGCGTGTCCACCAGCACCCCGGTGAGCAGGGCGAGGCCGGGGCGTCGCCGCAGCGCGGGCCGCAGGTACGCGGCGGCGGTGCTGTGCCGCCGCCCGCGGTGGATGGCGTTCTCGACCTGGCCCGCCCCGGTGGGGTCCCCGCTCTGGGTGTCGTCGGGGAACTCGATGCCCAGCGATCGGGCGGCGCGGTCCAGACGGCGGCCGAAGGGACCTCGCCGGACCGTGGTCGACACGGTGACGGGTCCGTACCCGCCGTGGTGCTCGGTGTCCCCGCGCCAACTGCTCTCCGAGCGGCGGAAGTACGGCAGCAGGTCATCCCAACCCCAACCCGTCGCACCGGACTTGACCCAGTCGTCGTAGTCGAGGCGGTGCGCGCGGACATGGGTCGAGCCGTTGATCGATCCGGTGCCGCCGACCAGCCGGCCACGCGGGACCGGAATGCGCCTGCCGTTCAGGCCCGGCTCGGGTTCCGACTCGTAACCCCAGCCGATGCCTTTGCGTCCCGACAGCAGCCCGACCCCGAGGGGGAGTTGAACGAGCAGGCCGCGGTCCGCGGGCGGACCGGCCTCGATCAGCAGCACCCGTGTCCCGGTGTCCGCGGACAGGCGCGCGGCGAGGACGCAGCCGGCCGTACCCGCGCCGACGACGACGTAGTCGTACTCGGCGCCATGCCCGGCGCTCATACGGAGGGTCCTGCGGTGGTTACGGACATCTCGTCCCCTTCGGCTCTGGAGTGAACGCGCGCTGGAGGAGCTGCGGAAAATCGCGGGGAGGCGGTCGCCGGCTCGGCACGTTCTCAGGTGTTGTCGCGAGGTGTGGCTCAAGTCCGTGAGCGGGTCGTCACCTCGGTGCCGGGTCACCGTAACAAGGGCGTCCGGCGATCCGACAGGGGTCTGCAAGTAATTCATCAAACCAGGTCGGAGCCGTTGACAGTTTTTCATCAGAGCCGTACAACGGCATGAGCGCCTCAGGGGCGCACACCGCTCGCCAGGCCTGTCCGTCCCTGTCCGAGCGTGCCGGAAGAGCCGCCGCACGCTCGTGCCGTGACGCCTCGCGACAGGGCGAAGCAGCCTCGACCGCGGGCTGTCCGACCCCGCGAACGGCCCTCGTACACGCCTCCCCACTGCCTCAACGCCGAGGAGATGGTCCACATGACCGACACGACCGTGCCCGACACGGGAACCGGCTACGGCCGTAAGCCCTCCTCCCACGACGCCCGCCTGACCGAGGTCGGCCCCGGCACCCCGATGGGTGAGGCGCTGCGCCGCCACTGGCAGCCGATCGCCAGCTCCACCGCTCTGACCAGCGACGTTCCGCACCGCGTGCGCCTGCTGGGCGAGAACCTGATCGTCTTCCGGGACGGCCAGGGCCGCCCCGGCGTCGTCTTCGAACGGTGCGCGCACCGCGGCAGCAGCCTCTTCTACGGCCGCGTCGAGGAGGACGGCATCCGCTGCTGCTACCACGGCTGGAAGTTCGACGTGCAGGGCCACTGCCTGGACCAGGCCTGCGAACTCGACGGCGGAAAGCGCCGCGATCTCGCACGTCAGCCGTGGTATCCGGTGGAGGAGGCCTACGGCCTGGTCTTCGTCTACATGGGCCCGCCCGAGCTCAAGCCCCCGCTGCCGCGCTACGACAGCCTCGAACCCCTGGGTGAGGGCGAGAGCTACCACACCAGCTGGATGGTGCCCGGCGCCGAGGTCATCGGCCTGGAGCAGGACTACAACTGGCTCCAGCTGTTCGAGAACGCCGTCGACCCCGTGCACGCGGCGTGGCTGCACTCCAACCACAGCGGGTTCCAGTTCCAGGGCACCGGAACGACCGGCTTCCCCGAGCACTACTACGACCACCGCACCGCCGCCGAGCGCACCACCTACCACCGCACCGACAACGGCGTGAAGTACATCTGGCGCTACCGGGACACCAAGGGCGAGGGCGGCGCACCCATCGACCTGGAGTGGTCAGTGGAGTGCATGCTGCCCAACGTCATCGCCCTGCCCGACTTCATCCGCTCGACCCCCGACGTCCGCAACGACATGCTGATCTGGGTCGTCCCCGCCGACGACACCCACCACCGGCTGGTCTTCTCCATCCGCTCCGCCGACCCCGAGCGGGCCACGTCCTTCATGTTCGGCATCAAGCAGAACGGCAAGGACGGCTGGCAGCTCAGCGAGGAGGAGAAGCAGCGCTTCCCCGGCGACTACGAGGCCCAGTGGTCGCAGGGCCCCATCACCCAGCACTCCGAAGAGACCCTGGCGCCGTCCGACAAGGGCGTCGTCATGCTCCGGCGCATGCTGCGCACGATGCTGGACGACGTCGAGGCCGGACGCACCCCGCTCGGCGTCGCCACCCCCGGCGAACCGGTCCGCCGTGTGGAGGCCGGCCTCGTCACCCGGCCGGAGACGCCCGCGGGGACGGACCGGGCGGCAGCGCCCACGGCGGCAGGGGCGTGACCGAAGCGTGAGCACCACCTGGACGGACGCGGTCGTCGTGGCCCGCTACGACGCCACGCCGAGAATCGCGGTCCTCGACCTCGCCCGGGCCGACGGCGACGAGCTGTGGGAGTACGAGCCCGGCGCCCACATCGACGTACAGGTCGGTACGGCGGGACTGATCCGGCAGTACTCCCTGTGCGGACCACCGGGCATCCGCAAGCAGTACCGGCTCGCGGTCCTCGACGAGCCCGCCTCGCGCGGCGGTTCACGCGCCATGCACGCCCTCGCCGAGGGCGACACGCTGCGCATCGCCGTCCCGCGCAACCGCTTCGGCCTGACGTCCGCGCGCCGGCACGTGCTTCTCGCGGGCGGCATCGGCATCACCCCGCTGCTGTCGATGGCCCAGAGCCTCGACGCCACCGGGGGCGACTACCACCTTCACTACTGCGCCCGCAGCCGGAGCGAGGCCGCCTTCGTCGCCGACCTGGAGAACCATCCGCGGGTCACCCTTCACTTCGACGACGAGCCCCCGGAGCAACGCCTGGACCTGAGACGTGACTTGGGGGACCCGGCTCCCGGGACCGCGGTCTACGTCTGCGGTCCCGGCGGGTTCATGGACTATGCGCTGGGGCGGGCGGCCGAGCTGGGATGGCCCGCGTCCGCCCTGCACAAGGAGCGCTTCAGCGCCTCGCCCCCGGCCGCGGCCGAGCCCGGCGAGGGAGAGGAGGGCGGATTCACCGTGCGCCTGTCCTCCACGGGAGCGGAGTACCTCGTCCCCGGGGACCAGAGCGTCCTGGACGTTCTGCTGGCGAACGGCGTCGAGGCGCCCAACTCGTGCGGCCAGGGCATCTGCGGCGAATGCATCGTGCGGGTGCGCGTCGGTGAGCCCGACCACCGGGACGACGTCCTGACCGACGAGGAGCGCGGGGAGGGCCTGTTCACCCCGTGCTCGTCCCGGTCGAAGTCCCCGATCCTGGAGCTGGAACTGTGACCGACTCAGCGACAGAGGCGCCCGTGGCGAAAGACCCCGCCGCCTGCGCCCCCGTCCCGGCATCCGCTCCCACCACGGTCGAGGAGGCCGAGGCCGCCTGGCTCGCCGCACAGACCTTCCCGGACCCGGAACCGGCGCTCCGCGCCCTGATGCGTCCCGACTGCGTGATCGTGCACTCTGCGGTGGGCCACATCCACGGCGTGGACGACTGGCTGCGGTACGCGGCACGCCTGGGCCGTACCAGTCAGGTGGACACCCATGACGTGACCGTCCAGCGCTTCGGCACCACGGCCGTGGTCAGCTGTCTCCAGGAGATGCGGGTCGCCTTCGTGCCCGAGCTGGCCCCGTTCGTCATCCAGGCCGCCGTCACCCGGGTCTGGGTGCGGTCCTCGTCGGGCGACTGGCAGCTGGCGCACCTCCAGATGGCCCGGCGGCTGCCGCCCGGCTGAGCGGCGTACGGGTTCCCGGAACCGGGGATCCGGTGGTCGTCAGTCCTGGGGCTCGCCGTCCACCGGCGAGCCCTCGTCCTGTGCCGTCTGTGCCGTCTGTTTCTCCTGTGCCGCTTGTGTCGCCGTTGGCGCTTCGGCGAGCGCGGAGACGATCCGGCCCACCTGCTCCGCGTAGTGGTCGATGAACTCCGGTGATTGGGGGTCCTGTTGGCCGAGTTCACGGGCGATCCACGGGATGGCCACCGGAGCGATCGAGGCGGCGAAGAAGACGAGGGCCACGGCCCCCACGTCGAGGTCGCTCCGGAATTCACCGCGCGCCTGCCGCTCGCGGAGTTCCTCGACGTGCTTGAACAGCTCGGCGGCCCGCTCGTCCTCGGCGGGCGGGCGCGTGCCGGGCTCTTCGCGCGTCAGCGTGTGCACCCACCGCGGGTCCTCGTGCGCCCAGTGGACGTAGCGCCGCGCGGCATCCGCGAAGGTGCGGGCCTGGCCGACGCGCATGGACTCCTCGAGCCACTGATCGCTCAGCGCCTCGTACAGCCCGCGTTTGCCCCCGAAGTAGTAGGTGATCAGCTGATGGCTGACGCCGGCCGACTGCGCGATCCGCACGACCCGGGCCCCGTCGAAACCATGGGTGCCGAACTCCGTCGCGGCGGCGGACAGGATGGCTCGCCGGGTGCCCACCGGATCCCGCTGACGACCCGGATCACCGGGGTGCCTCCGGCGCTGCTGCCTGCCGGACGCCGCTCCCGACTTTCCTGAAGTCGTCTCTTCCCCTGTCACAGGGACGACCTTACCGGTGGCCTTGTTGGGCAGGCCAACTACCTGCGGCGTCCGTTGTGCTCACCGCCGCGGCAACGGTCGTGGGGCGGCGGGGCCGCGCCGCGGTCGGCGGACGGTGTTCGGCTGTGCAGACCCCCGGATCACCCGTCCCGGAGTGATCCAACCGCCTCGCCGGAGCCGCCGAAAGACGCCGGCCGATGTCGAAGCGCACCCGGCTCCACGTGCCGTCGACGACGCGGCCCCCGCTGTCGGCGTACCGGCGGGCTGCTGCTCGAACCGTTTGATCAATGGGCGCTGCGGCGCACTGCCTGTGCGATCCGTCGGCAGGCCGAATAGTGAGGAGCGAACGCCCCTCCGGTGGAGGCCGTGTCACACGGCCTTCTCGCGTCCCAGAACGCTGCCCGTCACCGCCAGCACGGAGAGCAGCACCAGCGCCGCGGCCGGACCCAGCACGGTCCAGGGAGCCAGTTCGGCGTAGGGCTGGTTCTCCGACAGGAGCCGGCCCCACTCGGGGGTGGGCGGCTGTTCGCCGAGGCCGAGGAAGCCGAGTGAGGCGAGGACCAGGACGGTGGTGGGCAGCCGGAGCAGGGCGTTGCGGAGGAGGGGTGGTAGCACCGCGGGGAGCAGGTGGCGGCGCAGCAGGTGCGTCCGCCCGGCCCCGAGCGCGACGGACGCGGCGATGTGACCGCTCGCGCGTTCCTGTTCGAGCAGTGCGGCGGTCTGGGCGGCGTAGGGGCTCCAGCCGACCGCGCAGACCGCGCAGGCCGCGCCCCACACCGACGGTCCGGTCACGCCCGCGATCAGCAGCCCCGCGAGGACGGCGGGCAGCGTCGACACGACCTCCGTCGGACCGGCGCTCGCCCGCGGTGCCATGCCCAGCAGGAGTCCGGTGACGGCGCTGAGCATGGTCACGGCGAGGGCGACCCCCGCCGTGCGCACCGCCCCGTGGCCCAGCCGGGCCAGCAGATCCCGGCCCAGAGGGTCGGTGCCCAGGGGGTGTTCGAGGGAGGGGGACAGCAGTCGCGCTGTCGTGTCGACCCCCAGGGGGTCGCGCAACAGGCCCGCCGTGACCAGGGCGAGCAGCCCCAGCGCACAGGCCGCTGTGATCCAGCGCAGGGAGCGCGGCGGGACGAGCGGGGGCCGGTGCAGCGCCGGCAGGGCGCCGTCGCGCAGGGGACGGCCGAGGAGCGCGTGCCGCAGGGCCCGGATCAGGACGCCGGCGCTCACGCCGAGCAGGACCAGGGCCAGGGTCGCGGTCTGCAGTACGGGGAGGTCCTGCGCGACGGCGGCCTCCAGGGCGAGCCGGCCGAGCCCCGGGATGTTGAAGATCTTCTCCACGGCGACCGCACCGCCGACCAGGGCGACGACCGTCGGCAGCAGCTGCGGCAGCATGCCGGGCAGGGTGCGGCGCAGCGCGTCGCGGCCGATGCGGCCGGGTGGGAGGCCGACGGCGTACGCCGTGCGCGCCCACGGTTCGTGGAAGGCGGCGGGCAGCGCCTGGTCGAGCAGCCCGCCCAGCATCGCGCCCGACGGGATGCCGAGGGCGAGCGAGGGCAGCACCATCGACCGCGGCCCCTCCCAGCCGCTGGACGGGAACCACCCCAACCACACCCCGCACACCGTGGCCAGCACCGAGGCGAGCAGGAACTTCGGCAGCGCGGCCAGCACGGCGGCCGACGTACCCGCACGGTCCTGCCGCAGCCGGCGCCGGGAGCCCAGGAACACCGTGCGGGCGCATACCAGCGCCGCCACGACGGCGGTGACCACGAACGCGCCCAGCATCAGCGTCAGCGACACCGAAAGGGCTGTCCCCACCTGTGGCATGACGGCTTCCCCGGACACCCACGAGACGCCCGCGTCCCCGCTCGGCAGGCCGCCCAGCCAGTGCGCGAGATGCGCGAGCGGCCCTTCATCCAGTCCCAACTGCTCCCGTACGACGGCCAGTTCGGCCGGGGTCGGGTTCTGGTCGGCGGAGCGGGCGCGCAGCACCGTGCGGGCCGGGTCCGCGCCGGTCAGCCACGGCAGCAGTGCCACCGCTCCGAGCAGCGCGACTCCGGAGAGCACACGGCCGGCAGCCGCCGGCCAGGGGGACAGGCGGGCGGCCGGGGCGTGGGCGACACTCACTACTTGACGCGCGTGTCGACATCGACGAGGGAGCGCTCGCGCGGGTCGAGGATCACGCCCTCGACATCGGCCGCGATGCCCTGCACGGCCTGCTCGTGGACCAGCGGCAGCACGGCGTCGGTGCGCAGGATCTCCGCCTCCGCCTTCATGATCTTCTCCTGGCGGCGCTCCGTGTCGCGCTCCGCGGCGGCGGCCCGGATGGCCTTGTCCACGCCTGTGTCCTTCAGGCCGGGGATGTTGTAGACGCCCTCGCTGGTGAAGTCGCTGGCGAGGTAGTCGACCGCGTCACCGGTGTCGAGGAGCGTCACCCGCGAGAAGACGAGGGCGTCGTACTTGCCCGCGAGGAGGTCGGCCTCCATCTGCGTGTACTCGCGTACGTCCTGCTTCACCGTGAACCCGGCCTTCTCCAGCTGCTGCTGGAGCACGGTCGCGGCCTCCGGAAGCTCGGCCCGGTTGGTGTAGGTGGCCAGTCGCAGGGTCCTGCCGTCGGCCTTGGACTTCACTCGCGCGCTGGTCGCGGCCTCGGCACGGCCGGTCACCTTCACACGCCGGTCGGCGGCCCAGGGGACGGCGGGTCCGAACAGACCCTTGGCCGGGTCGGCGTAGCCGCCGAAGACGGAGTCGACCAGAGCGGAGCCGTCGACGGCCTCGCGGGCGGCGGCGCGCAGCCCGGCGTCGGTGAACAGGCCGCTGCCGGTGTTGAGGATCAGGCTGTCGGTGCGCACGGAGGGCACTTCGTGCCGGGTGCCCTCGGTGAGCAGCTTCGCCTGGGCGGTGGGGATCCACTCGGCGATGTCGGCCTCGCCGCCGCGCAGGGCGTTGGCGCGGGCCGTGCCGTCCGCGATCCAGGTGACGTCGATGCCCGGCGCCTTCGCCTTGCCGCCCCAGTAGCCGTCGAAGCGGGTGAGCGACGCCTTGGCCTTGCCGCTGAGCCGGGTGATCTCGAACGGGCCGGTGCCGGTGCCGACCGGGCTGACGGCGCCGTCCTTCGCGTACGCCTTCGCCGAGAGGATCGCCAGCGCGGGGCTGGCCAGCCGCAGCGGCAGCACCGGGTCCGGCGACTTGGTGGTGAGGGTGACGGTGTCGGCGTCCTCGGCCTTCGCGGTGAGGGCCACATCGCTCAGGACGCGGGGCTTGGGCTTGGCCCGGCCCGCGTGGTCGAGCGCGTCGACGACGGACCGGGCGGTGAGTTCGGTGCCGTCCTGGAACGTGGCCTCGCGCAGCTCGAAGGTCCAGCTCGTCTCGCCGTCCTGCTTCCAGGACTTCGCCAGCGCGGGCTTGGCCGTGCCGTTCCTGTCGAGGGCGGTGAGGCCCTCGGCGACGGACAGCTTGCTCAGCACGGTGGCGTCGTTGCTGTACGGGGACAGCGCCTGCACCGGCGGCACGGCCAGCGCGACCCGCAGCCGACCACTCGATCCCGCTCCGGCGCCCTCGCCGTCGCCGCTGTCGCTCGGTGCGAAGCAGCCGGCCAGCAGAGGGGTGAGAGCGAGTGCCGCTATGAGGCCGCGGGAGGTGGTGCGCATGTCGAGTCCTGTCGTGCGGGGGGCCGGGCATGCCGCTGCGGCCCGGAGCGGGCTTGATCGGCGCCGTCAGCCTATAAGGGGAGCCTTACCAAACCTTTAACCGGGTGGGTGAAATCTCAACGACTGGACAGTGTTGCGGGTGTTCCCGCGGTGTCGACCTGTTGTTTGAGCTGTGTCATCGTGGGCGCCGGGCGGAGGTGGGGCGCATGACCGGCGCGGACCCGGGGCTGTTCACTCCTGATTCGGTGACCTGGCAGATGCACGGCGACCCGATGATGTGGATCGCCGGCATCCGGGCGCTCTACCTCCAGGCCCTGAACCCGCGCGCCGTACGCGGCGTCATGCAGAACTCCGACTTCCGCCGGGACGCCTGGGGCCGGCTGATGCGCACCGCGAACTTCGTCGGCACGACGACGTACGGCACCACCGAGGCGGCCGAGCGGGCGGGTGCCCGCGTCCGGAAGATCCACCGCATGCTGACGGCGACCGATCCGGACACCGGAGAGCGCTACGGCGTCGACGAACCCGACCTGCTCCTGTGGGTCCACTGCGCCGAGATCGACTCGTATCTGCACGTGCTGCGCGGGTCCGGGTTCCGGCTCACCGACGCCGAGGCCGACCGCTACATCACCGAACACCGGCAGAGCGCACGCCTGGTGGGACTCGATCCGGGCACCGTACCGGCCGACCGGGCCGAGCTGGCCGCCTACTTCGAGAAGGCGCGCCCGGACCTGGCCGCCGGACCCGAGGCACGCGAAGTGGACGACTTCCTCCTCCACCCGCCGACGCACCCGCTCCTGGTACCGGCGCGGGAGGTGCTCTGGCGGCGCGTGGCACAACTGGCGTACGCCTCTCTGCCACCGTACGCCCACGAGTTGTACGGCAGACCGGCCCCCGCACCCGCCACCGCCGCCCGGCAACTGCGCCTCACAGGCCTCCTGTTGCGCCGGGTTCCCGCACGTCTGCGGTGGCAACTGCCGCCCAAACACATCCTGCGCGCCATGGCGAGGCTTGGCCCCGACGCGCGCCCGGCACCGTACAAACTCGGACGATAGGCCGCCATACTGAGTGGGCCATGGGAGGAGCGGGCGAACAGCTACCGGGGGGAGCGTCGCGCGACATGGGGGAGACCAGGCTCATCCACGGCCGATACCGGCTGCTCGATCTGATCGGGCGCGGCGGCATGGGGGAGGTGTGGCGGGCACGGGACGAGTCCCTGGGCCGGCACGTCGCCGTCAAGTGCCTCAAACCGCTGGGCCCCAACCACGACCACGCCTTCACGCGGGTACTCCGGGAGCGGTTCCGGCGTGAGGCCCGGGTGGCCGCAGCGCTCCAGCACCGGGGCATCACCGTCGTGCACGACTTCGGCGAGTCCGACGGCGTCCTCTACCTCGTCATGGAACTGCTGGACGGCCGCAATCTCAGCCAGCTCCTGGAGGACAACAAGCAGCATCCGCTGCCGGTCGCGGACGTCGTGGAGATCGCCGAGCAGGTCGCCGCCGCGCTGGCGTACTGCCACGAGCAGAACATCGTCCACCGCGACCTGAAACCCGCCAACATCGTGCGCCTCGGCGACGGCACCGTGAAGATCTGCGACTTCGGCATAGCCCGCCTCGGCCACGACATCGGCTTCACCTCCCGGCTGACCGGCACCGGCATCGCCATGGGCACCCCGCACTACATGTCTCCGGAGCAGATCAGCGGCACCGAGGTCGACCAGCGCAGCGACCTGTACTCGTTCGGGTGCGTGCTCTACGAGATCGCCACCGGGGTCCCGCCGTTCGACCTCGACGACCCCTGGGCGATCCTCGTCGGCCACCGCGACACCCCGCCCCGGCCGCTGCGCGAACACCGCCGCGAAGTGCCCGAATACCTGGAACGCGTCGTCCTGGACCTGCTGGCCAAGGAACCCGGCCAAAGACCCGACGACGCCCGTGAGCTGGCCCGCCGGATCAGCATGCACCGGGCCGCGCCGGCGTATGTCCCGACCGTGCTGGCGGCCCGTCCCGCGCCTGACGCGCTGGCGGGAGTGGGCCGGCTGCCGTCCTGGACCCAGGGCATGACCACCGGCCACAAGGCGGCCGGCGCCGGGCTGCGCACCACACCGCCGGACCCGGCGGCCGGGCTCTCCGGCGAATGGATCGCCCGGCCCGCCGCCGGCCCCGTCGAGGAACCCGTCCCCGAGGAACGGCCCACCCCGTCCCCGGACGTCCTGACCGCCCTGGCCGGCCGGCACAACGCGGGCCTCAGCCTCGGCCGGCTCGGCCGCTGGACGGAAGCGGGGGAGGTGCACCGGGCGGTCGCCGCCGAACGCGAGCACCTCCTCGGCCCCGACCACCCCGACACCCTCGCCAGCCGCTACGAGGTCGCCTTCACCCTCAGCCGCACCGGCCGCGCCCAGGACGCCCTGCGCGAGTACAAGCACGTCACCGAGGCCAGGATCCGCAGTCACGGCGCCGACCACCCCGACACGCTCGCCGCCCGCCAGGAAATGGCCTATGTGCTCGGCCAGTTGGGCCGCCCCTTCGACGCCCACCGGGTCTACACGTCGGTGCTCACCGCCCGGGAGCGCACGATGGGCCCCGACCACCCCGACACCCTGCGCTGCCGGCACAACCTCGCCTTCAACCTCAGCCGCCTCGGCCGCCTGGAGGACTCCTACCGCATGGCCCGCGAGGTGGCCGCCGCCCGCGCCCGGGTGCTCGGCCCGGACCACCCCGACACCCTCGTCACCCGTTACGAAGTCGCCTACGCCCTCGGCCAGTTGGGCCGCTGGGCCGAAGCCCTGGAGACCTACCGTGAGGTCGCCGGGGCCCGCGCCCGAGCCCTGGGCCCCGACCACCCCGACACGCTCGCGGCCCGGCACGAGATCGGCATCAGCCTGGGCCGTCTCGGCCGCAGCGCGGAGGCCCTGGACCTGTACCGCGATCTGGCCGAGGACCGTACCCGCGTCCAGGGCCCGACCCATCCCGAGACCCTGCGCGCCCGTCATGGCCGCTGCGTCAACCTCGGACGGCTGGGCCGCTGGGAGGAGGCTCTCGCCGAGTCCCGGGACGTCGCCGCCGTCCGCGAGCGGGTCCTCGGCCCGGACCATCCGGACACCCTGGTCAGCCTCCGCGAGGTCGCCGTCGGCCTGGGCTGGCTGGCCCGCTGGGCCGACGCTCTCACCGAGTACCGGCGCGTCGCCGCCGCCCGCGAGCGCGTCCTCGGCGCGGACCACCCCGACACCCTCGCCAGCCGCAACGACGAGGCGCACTGCCTGCAGCAACTGGGCCGCGGCGCCGAAGCCGTGGCGCTCTACCGCCGGGTGGCGGCCCTGCGAGAGCAGCGGGCGTCGGCCGGGCGGTGACACGCGGTGCGGCCAGGTCGGGCAGTCCGGGAAGCCGGTCGGCCCTGCAGCGCACGCTCGGGCGCTCGTGCGGCGGCCTGACCACCACGTCGCACCTGGCCGTCGGACAGGGGCAGAAGCCCCTGTCCGACGTGATCACGGCCGGGCCGACAAGGCGTACGCTTCTCGGAAGAACCGCGCTCATCTGCGGCGGCGCGGGATCCGCTGCACCATCCCGGACAAGGCCGACCTCAACGAGTGGCCATGACCGGCCACATCACGAGGGTGCTGTGTAACAGCGGATGGCCACCGTCTGCTCCGGACTCCACTGCTGCTCGACTGTGGCCATCAGCTCCCAGCCCAGCCGCTCGTACAGGGCTGCCGCCGCGGTATCGGATGCCACGACGTCGAGCACCGGGTGCAGGCCACAACGCCGCGCTTCCTCCACTGCTCGGCCGATCAGCAGCGCACCGATCCGATGTCCCCTCGCCTGCGGGGCAACGAACAGCCTGCTGACCACGGCGGTCATACCCCGAGTCGCCCCGTTCCGCTCACTCCACAACGCCGGGGCCACATCGTCTTCGCCGCCTTGCGACAAGCTGACATGCCCAACCAGGCCGCCTTCGAGTCCGGCAACCCAAGAGCCCAGCAAAGGACCGCGTGACAGCCACTCGCAGGGCTGATCGGGCCAGTTCACCGGATAGCCGTCGCGCGCATGGACCTCCGCCAGGACCCTCACGCACTCCTCGACATCGCCATCAGCCCTCGGCCGGACCCAACAGCGCGGACTCTCATCAGGCACCCCGGAGTTCTCGATGTCCACTCCGGCATGGAAACACAGGCCACAGAGGCGCAACCAGCCACTTTCGGTACAGGCCCCGGATGCCGACGGCCGATGAGCCCGCCGCGCGGATCGAACCGAAGGGCCCGGCCGCCGTCATCTGGCCGACCCGGATCACCCCGTGTTACGAAGAACCATGACCGCACCCGAGGGACCCCGCGCACACCGGACGTACGACGTCGTCATCGTCGGTGGTGGCCACAACGGCCTGGTCGCCGCCGCCTACCTGGCCCGGGCCGGCCGCTCCGTGCTGGTTCTGGAGCAGCTGGACCACACCGGGGGCGCGGCGGTGTCCACCCGGCCGTTCGCCGGGGTCGACGCCCGGCTGTCCCGCTACTCGTATCTGGTCAGCCTGCTGCCGAAGAAGATCGTCCGGGACCTCGGCCTGGACTTCCGCGTCCGGACCCGCACCGTCTCCTCCTACACACCCGCCGAGCGTGACGGCCGGCCCACCGGGCTCCTCGTCGGCGGCGGCGAACGGCGGACCAGGGAGGCCTTCGCCCGGCTCACCGGCTCGGACCGCGAGTACGGGGCCTGGCAGGAGTTCTACGGCATGACCGGCCGCGTCGCCGAGCGGGTCTTCCCGACCCTCACCGAGCCGCTGCCCACACGGGAGGAACTCCGCGCCCGCCTCGACGACGAGCAGGCCTGGCGGACGCTGTTCGAGGAGCCGATCGGTGTCGCCGTCGAAGAGTGCTTCGCGGACGACCTGGTGCGCGGCGTGGTCCTCACCGACGCGCTCATCGGCACGTTCGCCGACGCCCACGACCCCTCGCTGAAGCAGAACCGCTGCTTCCTCTACCACGTGATCGGCGGCGGCACCGGCGACTGGGACGTGCCGGTCGGCGGCATGGGCGCCCTCACCGACGCACTGGCCGATGCGGCACGCGCCGCCGGCGCAGTCATCGCCACCGGCCACGAGGCGCTGCGCATCGCCACGGACGGCCGTACGGCCGAGGTCACCTACCGTACGGCCGATACCGAGGGCACCGTCGCCGCCCGGCACGTCCTGGTGAACGCCTCCCCGCAGGCCCTGGCGAAACTGACCGGCGACACACCCCCGGCTCCCGCCGAGGGCGCCCAGCTGAAGGTGAACATGCTGCTCAAGCGGCTGCCGACGCTGCGGGACAGCGCCGTCGACCCGCGCGAGGCGTTCGCCGGCACCTTCCACATCGCCGAGGGCTACGGCCAACTGGCCACCGCCCACGCCCAGGCCGCCGCCGGTGACCTGCCCGCCGCGCCGCCCTCCGAGATCTACTGCCACTCGCTCACCGACCCGACCATCCTCGGGCCCGACCTGGCCGAGCAGGGCTACCAGACGCTCACCCTCTTCGGGCTGCACACCCCGGCCCGCCTGTTCGAGCGTGACAACGACGCCGCACGCGAGGAGCTGCTGAAGTCGACCCTCGCCCAGCTCGACGCACACCTGGCCGAGCCGCTCGCCGACTGTCTGGCCACCGACGCGGACGGGCGGCCCTGCATCGAGGCCAGGACCCCGCTCGACCTGGAGCGCGACCTCGGCCTGCCCGGCGGCAACATCTTCCACCGCGAGCTCAGCTGGCCCTACGCCCAGGACGGCACCGGCCGCTGGGGTGTGGAGACCGGCCACGCGAACGTGCTGCTGTGCGGTGCCGGAGCGGTGCGCGGCGGCGGAGTGAGCGGGGTGCCCGGGCACAACGCTGCGATGGCGGTACTGGAGCAGGAACCCCGGTGATGCCTCAGTCCGCCGACGGCGTCCACCCCACCGCCTGAAGGCGCGACGCGTCCGCCGGGCGTGACTCGTCGAACAGGACGCCGCCCGCCGCCTCGACCCGCAGCCCGTCCACGTAGCACCCGCGCCCGACGTAGAGCCGGTCCGTCGCGTACCGCCAGCGCAGGGCCAACCCGCGTGCGGTGGGGACGTCGGCGGTGAGCCGGTGCCAGACGCGGCCGGACCAGCCGGTGACCGAGCCCGACGGATGCTGCCGGGGGTCCTCGCCCCGGCGGGACGTCGTGAAGGGCACCGGCTGCCAGGTCGTGCCGCCGTCGGTCGTGGCCTCCAGGACCAGGACGTCGGCCTTCGGCTCGGTGTCCCACCACAGCGCGCAGCGCAGCCGTGCCCCGCCGGCGGACGTGTCGAGGGCGGGGAGAGCGAGCGTCGCCGTCGTGGATACCGCCATCCCGGAGAACCAGGACATGCGTCCCCGCGCCGGCCGGACCGGCACGGCCCGTGCCAGGTTGTTCGCGGCGGCGACCCGTGGAGCGGACCCGGAACGCCAACTGCGCACCGGATGAACGGAGTTGCCGAGCACGACGAGGAAGGAGTCGGTCGTCGGGTCGAGCACCAGCGAGGTGCCCGTGAAGCCGGTGTGCCCGGCGGTGCGCGGCGTGGCCATCGCGCCCATGTACCAGTGCTGGTAGAGCTCGAAGCCGAGGCCGTGCTCGTCGCCGGGGAAAGCGGTGTTGAAGTCGGTGAACATCAGCTCCACCGACTCCGGCGTCAGGATCCGCGCCCGCCCGTAGACACCGCCGTTGAGCAGCGTACGGCCGAGAATCGCGAGGTCCCACGCGTCGGAGAACACACCCGCGTGCCCCGCGACCCCGCCCAGGCTGAAGGCGTTCTCGTCGTGCACCTCGCCCCACACCAGGCCCCGGTCCAGACCGGACCACGGAGGGCGCGCGTCCTCCGTGGCAGCGATCCTCGGCCGCCATGAGGCGGGCGGGTTGTAGCGGGTGCGGCGCATGCCGAGCGGCGCGGTGATCTCGTCCCGCAGGAGGGTGTCCAAAGAGCGGCCCGTGATCCCTTCCAGCACGAGCTGGAGCGAGACCAGGTTCAGGTCCGAGTAGAGATACGCCGTTCCCGGCGCGCTCACCGGTTTCTCGTTCCAGATGAGCTGGAGCTTCTCCTCGTACGTCGGCGCGCTGTAGAGCGGGATCCAGGCGCGGAAACCCGAGGTGTGCGTGAGGAGCTGACGGATCGTGATGTCCTGCTTGCCCGCGCGTGCGAAGTCCGGCAGGTACGAGGCGACCTTCGCCTCCAGCTCCAGCGTGCCCCGCTCGATCTGCTGCACGGCGAGGATCGAGGTGAACAGCTTCGACACCGACGCCAGGTCGAAGACGGTGTCCTCGGCCATGGGGATCTGCTCGTCCGGCGGGAACTCCACACCGGTGTCGGTCTTCTCGTCGTAGGCCCGGTAGCGCACCGCCATGCCGAGAGGCCGGTGCAGGGCGACGGTGCCGCCGCGCCCGGCGAGCAGGACGGCGCCCGCGTACCAGGGGTGCGCGGGGGAGGGGTCGAGGAACGCCTCGGCGTCGGTGACGAGCCGGCGAAGGTGTGAGGAGAGCAGTCCGGCGCGTGCCGCCGAGCCGTGCCGCAGGGTGGGGTGGTGACGTGTCGCCGGGGCGGCCGCGGCGGGCCCGGCGGGCAAGGAGGCGAGGGCGAGCACACCGCCCAAGGCCAGGGCCCGTCTGCCCAGTTGCCGCCGGGTCGGTTCAGCACTCTCCGCTCTGTCTGCCGCTCCCTCGGTCACCGCACGCCCCTTCGCCTCAACCGTCTCGCATGTCCCCGAAAGTATGTCCGCCGCACGCCTCCATGAATCTGACCGAGAATCTGACGGTGTATCAGAAAAGCCCTTCCGTCCTCCGGAGGACTCCGGCATCCTGCGCCCATGCAGACGGAGCTGAGCCAGAAACTGGGAGTCGAGCACGCCGTCTTCGGCTTCACGCCGTTCCCCGCCGTCGCCGCGGCCATCAGCCGGGCCGGCGGCTTCGGCGTGCTCGGCGCGGTCCGCTACACCGCTCCCGACGAGCTCAAACGCGACCTGGACTGGATCGAGGCGCACGTGGACGGCCGCCCGTACGGCCTGGACGTCGTGATGCCGGCGAAGAAGGTCGAGGGCGTGACCGAAGCCGATGTCGAGGCGATGATCCCCGAGGGGCACCGGCAGTTCGTCCTGGACACCCTCGCCAAGCACGGCGTTCCCGAACTCGCCGAGGGCGAGGCGTCCGGATGGCGTATCACCGGCTGGATGGAGCAGGTCGCCCGCAGTCAGCTCGACGTCGCCTTCGACTACCCGATCAGGCTTCTCGCCAACGCCCTCGGCTCCCCGCCCGCCGATGTCATCGCACGCGCCCACGACCAGGACGTGCTCGTCGCCGCCCTCGCGGGCAGCGCCCGGCACGCCCGCAAGCACAAGGACGCCGGGATCGACATCGTCGTGGCGCAGGGCTACGAGGCCGGCGGCCACACCGGCGAGATCGCCTCCATGGTGCTCACCCCCGAGGTCGTCGACGCCGTCGCCCCGCTGCCCGTGCTGGCCGCCGGCGGCATCGGCAGCGGACAGCAGGTGGCCGCCGCCTTCAGCCTCGGGGCTCAGGGGGTGTGGTTGGGCTCCATGTGGCTGACCACCACAGAAGCGGACCTCCACTCGCCCGCCCTGACCCGTAAACTGCTCGCGGCCGGCTCCGGCGACACCGTCCGCTCCCGCGCCCTGACCGGCAAACCCGCACGCCAGCTGCGCACGGAGTGGACCGACGCCTGGGACGACCCGGCCGGGCCCGGCACCCTGCCCATGCCGCTGCAGGGCCTGCTCGTCGCCGAGGCCGTCTCACGCATCCAGAAGCACGAGGTCGAACCGCTGCTCGGCACCCCGGTCGGGCAGATCGTCGGCCGGATGAACAGCGAACGCAGCGTCCAAGCCGTCTTCGACGACCTCACCCGCGGCTTCGAACATGCCGTGGACCGCATCAACCGCATCGCCGGAAGGAGCGGCCAGTCGTGAGCACACCCGCAGTGGGCTTCTGGGCCCAGGCCACACAGGACCCCGGCCGCACCGTGCTCGTCGCGCCCGACGGCGAGGAGTGGACCGCCGGACGCCTGCACGCCGCCGCCAACCGGCTCGTGCACGGCCTGCGCGCCGCCGGACTCGAACGGGGCGACACCTTCGCCGTGGTCCTGCCCAACAGCGTCGAGTTCCTGACCGCCTATCTGGCCGCCAGCCAGGCCGGGTTCTACCTCGTCCCGGTCAACCACCACCTGGTCGGACCGGAGATCGCGTGGATCGTCTCCGACTCCGGCGCCCGGGTCCTCCTCGCCCACGAGCGCTTCGCCGACGCGGCACGCCACGCCGCCGACGAGGCCGGCCTTCCGGCCACCCACCGGTACGCCGTGGGCACGGTCGAGGGCTTCCGGCCCTACGCCGAACTCCTCGCCGCACAGCCCGAGTCGCCGCCCGCCGACCGCACCCTCGGCTGGGTCATGAACTACACCTCGGGCACCACCGGCCGCCCCCGCGGCATCCGCCGCCCCCTGCCGGGCAAGCCGCCGGAGGAGGCGTACCTCGGAGGTTTCCTCGGCATCTTCGGCATCCGGCCGTTCGACGACAACGTGCATCTGGTGTGCTCGCCGCTCTACCACACGGCCGTCCTGCAGTTCGCCGGCGCGTCCCTGCACATCGGCCACCGGCTGGTCCTGATGGACAAGTGGACGCCCCGGGAGATGCTCCGCCTCATCGACCGCCACCGCTGCACCCACACCCATATGGTCCCCACCCAGTTCCACCGCCTGCTGGCCCTGCCCGACGAGGAGAAGGACCGCCACGACGTCTCCTCCATGCGGCACGCCATCCACGGCGCCGCGCCCTGCCCCGACCACGTGAAACGGGCCATGCTCGACTGGTGGGGCCCCTGCGTGGAGGAGTACTACGCGGCCAGCGAGGGCGGCGGCGCCTTCGCCACCGCCGAGGACTGGCTGAAGAAGCCCGGCACCGTCGGCAAGGCCTGGCCCATCAGCGAACTCGCGATCTTCGACGACGACGGCAACCCGCTGCCGCCCGGCGAACTCGGCACCGTCTACATGAAGATGAACACCGGTGGTTTCTCGTACCACAAGGACGAGGCCAAGACCCGCAAGAACCGCATCGGCGACTTCTTCACCGTCGGCGACCTCGGCCACCTCGACGAGGACGGCTACCTCTTCCTGCGTGACCGCAAGATCGACCTGATCATCTCCGGCGGCGTCAACATCTACCCGGCCGAGATCGAGTCGGCCCTGCTCGCCCACCCCGCCGTCGCGGACGCCGCCGTCTTCGGCATCCCGCACGACGACTGGGGCGAGGAGGTCAAGGCGGTCGTCGAACCGGCCCCCGGACACCGGCCAGGACCCGCACTCGCGGCCGACCTCCTCGACCACTGCACCCACCGGCTCGCCGGGTACAAGCGGCCCAGGAGCGTCGACTTCATCACCGAGATGCCCCGCGACCCCAACGGCAAGCTGTACAAGCGGCGGCTGCGGGAGCCGTACTGGGAGGGCCGGAACCGACCGGTGTAGACGGCGGTGCGGCTTTGGTCGCGCGGACGGGCGCGGGCGTCATCCTTTGGTCGGCGCCCGCTCGCCCTCCGGCCGATGTCCCAACGGGTCCCGTTTTCCTAGCTTGACGACATGACGATCGCGACCGAAGAGGGCCCGCTGCGGCGCGGTGCCGTACGGCCCGGCGAGCGGGCACTCGCCCCCGATCTCGCACGCGGGATCATGCTGCTGGGCATCGTGCTGTCCAACACCGCCTTCCACCTCTGGGCGGCCCGGCGCGGGCCCTCCGGATGGCAGCCCGTGGACGGCTCGTGGCTCGACCACGCCGTGCAGTTCACCATGATCATCGTGCTCGACCTGCGGGTCTACCCGCTCTTCGCCTTCCTCTTCGGCTACGGCATGACGCAGCTCTACCTCCGTCAGACCGCCGCCGGCACCGACCCGCGCGACGCCGCGAGAATCCTGCGCAGGCGCAGCCTCTGGCTGATCGTCATCGGCCTGACGCACGCCGTCCTGCTGATGGCGGGGGACATCATCGGCTTCTACGGAGTCCTGAGCCTCGTCCTCGGCCTGGCCTTTCTGCGGCGCGGCGAACGCACCCTGAAGTGGTGGATCTGGCTCGGGGTCGCCCTGATCGTGCTCGTCTCGGCCGGGCCCGCCCTCTCGGCTCTGTTCCGGGGCGAGCTGGGCACCTTCGGTGACGCCGGGGCCGACCCGGGCTTCAAGGCGTACGCATCGCAGGAGGCGAACTGGCTCACCGCGGCGGGCACCCGACTCCGGACCGGCCTGTTCGTCACCTTCGTCGCCGCCCCGCTGACCCTCGTCGGCGGCGGATACATCCTCTTCCTGCTCGGCTTCTGGACCGCGCGCCGCCGCATCCTGGAGGAACCGGGTCGCCACCGCACGCTGCTGCGCCTGACGGCGGTGCTCGGCATCGCGGCCGGCTGGCTCGGCGCACTGCCCGCCGCACTCGCCCACATCGGCGTCCTGCGCGTGCCGGACGACATGCAGAGCGAGTCCGGAGCGCTCACGGTGCTCCGCGACATCACCGGCAACGCCGCGGGCCTCGGCTATGTCGCGGCCGTCGCCCTCTTCGCGCACTGGTGGACCACTCGTGGGCCCCGGCGCGGAGCGACAGCGGTGGCCGCGGTGACGTCCGTCGGCAAACGGTCCCTGTCCTGCTACCTCGCCCACTCGCTGCTCTTCGCCCCGGTGCTGGCCGCCTGGGGACTCGGCCTCGGCGAGCATCTGGGCAGCGCCACCATGGCGCTCTTCGCGTTCGCCGTCTGGCTGGTCACGGTGGCCGGAGCGTACGCCCTGGAACGCGCCGGCCGCCGGGGCCCCGCCGAAACGGTGCTGCGCCGGCTGATGTACGGCCGCCGGGCGGGGTGAACGGGGTGCCGCTCCACCGGGAGCGGCACCTCACCGGCACGGTCAGCGCCACTCGTGCACCCGGACGACCCTCAGCTTCGGCGAGGACAGGATGTCCTTCTCGCGGAAGCACGACGTCACCCACTTCTCACCGGAGAACTGGCCAGCGCTGAGGTTGAGTCCGTCGCCGCGCCTCGACTCCCGAGGCTGCCCCGTCCTGGACCACGCGAGGCGACTTGACCTCCCCCGGACGCCGACCCAGGATCGACTTTCATGACGACGCCCGGACACGGCAGCACGGTCGACGGAGTCCTACGACGCAGCGCCCGCCGCACACCGGCGCGCGTCGCGGTGGAGTACGGCGAGCGCACCTGGACCTACGACGAACTCGACACCGCCGTCTCCCGCGCGGCGAGTGTCCTCCTCGACCAGGGCCTGTCCCCCGGGGACCGGGTCGGAGCCTACGGCCACAACTCCGACGCCTATCTGATCGCCTTCCTGGCCTGCGCCCGAGCGGGCCTGGTGCACGTACCCGTCAACCAGAACCTCACCGGCGACGATCTCGCGTACATCGTCGGCCAGTCCGGCAGCTCCCTGGTCCTCGCCGACCCGGACCTCGCCGGCCGGCTCCCCGACGGCGTACGCACATCGCCCCTGCGCGACGCCGGCGACTCGCTGCTCGCGCGGCTCGCCGAGGCACCCGTGTACGACGGCCCCGAGCCGCGCGCCGAGGACCTGGTGCAACTGCTGTACACCTCCGGGACCACCGCCCAGCCCAAGGGCGCGATGATGACGCACCGGGCCCTGGTGCACGAGTACCTGAGCGCCATCTCGGCCCTCGATCTCAGTGCGGGGGACCGCCCCGCGCACTCGCTGCCCCTGTACCACTCGGCGCAGATGCACGTCTTCCTGCTGCCCTACCTCGCGGTCGGCGCGACGAACATCGTCCTCGACGCACCCGACGGCGACCGGCTCCTCGACCTGGTCGAAGCGGGCCGCGTGGACAGCCTGTTCGCCCCGCCCACCGTCTGGATCGCCCTGTCCAACCGCCCCGACTTCGCCACCCGCGACCTGAGCGGCCTGCGCAAGGCCTACTACGGGGCGTCCATCATGCCGCTCCCCGTACTGGAACGGCTGAAGGAACGCCTCCCGAGGCTCGCCTTCTTCAACTGCTTCGGCCAGAGCGAGATCGGCCCCCTCGCCACGGTCCTCGCCCCCGAGGAGCACAAGGGCCGCATGGACTCCTGCGGCCGTCCCGTGCTGTTCGTCGAGGCCCGCGTGGTCGACGAGGACGGCGAGGCCGTACCCGACGGCACCCCCGGCGAGATCGTCTACCGCTCCCCGCAACTGTGCGAGGGCTACTGGGACAAGCCCGAGGAGACCGCGGAGGCCTTCCGCGACGGCTGGTTCCGCTCCGGCGACCTCGCGGTCCGCGACGCGCACGGCTACTTCACGATCGTCGACCGGGTGAAGGACGTCATCAACTCCGGCGGCGTCCTGGTCGCTTCACGCCAGGTCGAGGACGCCCTGTACACCCACCCCCAGGTCGCCGAGGCCGCGGTCGTCGGCCTCCCCGACGAACGCTGGATCGAGGCCGTCACGGCCGTCGTCGTCCCGCGCGGCGAGGTCACGGAGGCGGAACTGATCGACCACGTCCGCGAGAAGCTCACCCCCTTCAAGGCCCCGAAGCGCGTGGTGTTCGTGGACGGACTCCCGCGCAACGCCAGCGGGAAGATCCTCAAGCGGGAGCTGAGGAAAGACCTCGGAGGCGGGCCGGGACCCGCGGCATCAGACGGGTGACGTCGTAGCCCCGGCAGAACCCGGTTGCGCCCCAGTGGCATCGAGACTGAGGATCGACCGCATGCTGATCTTCAGCGCCCCGGACGGGACCCGACTCGCCTGCCACATCCGCGGCGAGGGCGAGCCGCTCGTCGTGCTGCCCGGCGGCCCCATGCGGGCCTCCGCGTACCTCGGGAACCTGGGCGGCCTCGATGCCCACCGGCAGTTGGTCCTCCTCGACCTGCGCGGCACGGGCCGGTCCGAGATCCCGGCGGATCCCGCGACGTACCGCTGCGACCGCCTCGTGGACGACGTCGAGGCGTTGCGGCGCCACCTGGGCCTGGAGCGGATGGACGTGCTGGCGCACTCGGCGGGCGGGAGCCTCGCCATGCTCTACGCGGCCCGCTGTCCGGACCGGCTGGGACGGCTGGCCCTGGTCACCGCCACCCCCTGGGCACTGGGCCTGCCGGCGACGGCCGAGGACCGGCTGGCGGCGGCCCGGCTGCGCGAGCCGGAGCCCTGGTTCACGGACGCTTTCCCGGCGTTCGAGGCATGGCTGGCCGGTACCGGGGACTTCGACCCCGTGTTTCTCCCGTTCTTCTACGGACGCTGGGACGACGCCGCCCGGGCCCATGCCGACCGCGAGGAGGACGAAACCAACGACGACGCCGGGGACGTCTACGGCGCGGACGGCGCCTACGACCCGGACGTGACCCGGACCGCGCTCGCCGGCCTCACCGCCCCGGTGCTCGTACTGGCGGGTGAGGTCGATGGCGGCCCACGTCCCAGCCTTGCCCGGCACGCCGCCGAGGTCTTCCCGGGGGCCGAGTTCGCCGTGCAGCCGGGGGCGGGGCACTACCCGTGGCTGGACGACCCGGGGTGGTTCGTGCGCCGCGTGGCCGCCTTCTTCTCCGGAGGGGAGTGAGGCCTCCTTCTGCTGTCGGCAGAGTGGGCCCTGCCTTCTGAGCACCCGTCGCTACCGTTCCCGGCATGGACACAGAGCGGCGTACCGTACGGGCGAACGGCATCACCCTGGCCTACCGTGCCTGGGGACCGCAGGACGCGCCGCCCGTCCTGCTCCTCCACGCCCGTGGGGCTAACGGTGCCGACTGGTCCGAGATCGCCCCCGCACTGGCCGCCGGGCCCCGCCGGGTCTACGCCCCGGACCTTCGCGGGCACGGCCGCAGCGACTGGCCCGGCGACTACGCCTACGAGACCATGCGCGACGACGTACACGCCTTCCTCACCGCCCTCGGCATCGCTCGCGCCGATATCGTGGGCCACTCGCTCGGCGGCGCCGTCGCCTGCCTGCTCGCCCAGCACAGTCCGCACCTCGTGCAGCGCCTTGTGCTGGAGGACGTGCCCGCGCCCTTCCCGCTGGACCCGCCGCGCCCGCTCGCCGAACGTCCCGGCGGGGACCTGCCGTACGACTGGGCGATGATTCTCGCCACCGACCGGCAGCGCAACGCCCCGAAGCCTGTGTGGTGGGACCACATGGGGCGGATCACCATGCCCACGCTGTTGATCGGTGGCGGGCCGACCAGTCCGATCCCTCAGGAGCAGATCGTCGCCTTGGCCGATCCGCTTCCCGATGCCCGGCGCGTCACCATCGACGCCGGGCATCTCGTGCACGAGGTTCGACCCGAGGAGTTCCTCGCGGTCGTGGAGGACTTCCTCAGCCCTGCGGACCGTACGCCGTCATGAAGCGGTCACGGAACTTGTCCATGCCCCACCGGGGAGCGTTCTCCGCGGGCTTGAGGCCGTCGGTCCAGCCCCAGTCGGCGACCCGGTCCAGGACCTTCTTGTCCTTGGCGACGATGGTGATCGGCACGTCCTTGCCGGTGTCCCCGGCGGTGACGGTCGGCACCGGCTGGTGGTCGCCGAGGAACACGAGGACCGTGTCCTCGTCGCCGTAGCGCTCGAGCCACTCGGTGAGGCTGCGCAGGGAGTACTCGATGGCGTGCCGGTACTCGGTGCGCACCTTCTCCGGGTCCTTCCAGACCTCCGTGGGGTTGGTGCCCTCCTTCTTGATCTGGTGGAACACCGAGCCGTCGCCGAGGTCCTCCCAGTCGATCATCCGCGCGATGGGCGACCACGGGTTGTGGCTGGAGGCGAGGATGATCTCCGCCATGATCGGCTCACGGTCCTTCTTGCCGTGCTCCAGACGCTGGAAGGCCTCCATGCTGAACTGGTCGGGCACGGGCGTCCAGCTGAAGTACGGGCCGTGATAGCCGAGGTGCTCGGAGTCGTAGATGTGGTCCAGGCCGAAGTACTTGCCCTCCGGCCAGGCCCGGCGCACCCCGGGCACGACGCCGACGGTCCGCCAGGCGTTCGTCTTGCCGAAGTAGTTGGTCAGCGTCATGCGGTCGCTGGTGGTCAGGCTGCGGTACCGCTGCTGGTTCTTGATCCACAGCCCGGACAGGAACGTCGAGTGGGCGAGCCAGCTGCCCGCGCCCGTCACCGGCGACTGCAGCCAGCCGCTGCGCGACTCGAATCCGGCCGCCTTCAGCGAGCTGGTGCCCTCCTTGAGCACGGAGTCGATCTGGGGCGCCATCGCCGGGTCGTCGATCGCGACACGGCCGTAGCTCTCGATGAAGGTGAACAGCACGTCCTTGCCGCGCAGCCCCGTGAGCAACTGGTCGGGCGGCGTCTTCGCGAAGGCGTCCACGGCGGCCTGCTTCCGGAACACCCGCGCGTCCGCCAGGCCCGCGCGCACCTGGTCGACCCGGTTGCCGAGGAACTCGGCGTTGCCCTTGGTGGCGAACGGCACGCTGCCGACCTGCACGCCCAGAGTCATGGCGGTGATCCACGCCGTGCCGAGGATCAGTGTCGTACGGGCGGCGACGGGACGGTGGCTGACCATCAGGTTCGTCAGCCGCACCATGGCCAGCGTCGTGAGAACCAGAACCGCCACGAACAGGACGATCACACCGGCCACGGCCAGCACCTGGCCGGTACGGCCGAACGTCTCCCTCAGGAAGTCCGTCGCGTTCTCGATCAGTATCCAGTCCAGGACCAGGTCGAAGGGCCGGGCCAGCACCTGGTAGAAGCCCATGTCGACGAACTTCAGGATGGTGACCAGCCCGAGGAACGCACCCGAGACGACCGCCGCGATCCGCCGGGCCCGCGGCGGCAGCGCGAGCAACAGGCCCGCGAGCAGCACGCCCTCCGCGGGAATGCGGACGAACGAGGCGAACTCGATCTTCTCCATCTGGTTGGGCACGAGGAGCGCGAAGAACACGAGCGCACCGGCGAGGACGGTCGTCCCGACGCTGACGCCCCGCGCCGTACGGGGGGAGCGCCGCCGCCATCCGAACCAGCCGGCCCTCACCGCGCCCGGTGCCTCCTCGGGGGAGGCTTCCTGCGCGTGGGCACCATCGCCCTCTGCTCGCGCAGCGGAGCCGGCGTCGGTGTCCGGGGCGGCGGCGTCGCCGTCCGAGTCCGCCGTGCCGGTGCCGCCGTCGGGGTCCGTCGTAGCGGGCTCCTCGTCCGGTCCCGCCGTGCCGGTGCCACTCTCCGAGTCCGCTTCGGCCGCGGCGCCGTCCGAACCGGTATCGCCGCCCGAATTCCCCGCGCCGACGCCGGTGCCGCTGTCGGAGTCCCCCGTGGCGGTGCCGCCGTCCGGTTCTGCCTCGCCGGTGTCCTTGTCCGAATCCGCCGCAGTCCCGGGACCGTCCGCTTCCGCTTCGGCCGCGCCGCCGTCCGGCTTCGCCCCACCGGCATCGTCATCCGGTTCCGCCCCGTCCCCGGTCGAGTCCGGCTGCTGACGGGAGCGAGTGAAGAGCGACACCCGGAGGTCCTTCCGTGCGGTCTTGCTAGGCATGGCAAACAGAGCCCGGTGAACCGAGCCTGCCACCACCAGTACGTCCGCAGGTCACCTTAGGTTCAATCGACAGGCCGGAGAATCACCCGTCCGCCGCCACCGCAACGTCCCGCGCCCACCGGTAGTCCGCCTTGCCGCTCGGCGACCGCCGGACCGACTCCGTGATCACCAGCTGGCGCGGGATCTTGTAGCCGGCGAGCCGGTCACGGCAGTGCGCCCTGATGTCCTCCAGCGACGGCCGCGCCGCCCCGTCACGCAGCTGCACCACGGCCGCCACATGGTGGCCCCACTGGGGATCCGGCACCCCGGCCACCAGCGCGTCGTAGACGTCCGGGTGGGACTTGAGGGCCTGCTCGACCTCCTCCGGGTACACCTTCTCGCCGCCGGTGTTGATGCACTGCGAACCGCGCCCGAGGACGGTGACGACGCCCTCCTCGTCGACGGTGGCCATGTCGCCGAGCAGCACCCACCGCTCGCCACCCCTCTCGAAGAAGGTCCCGGCGGTCTTGGCGCGGTCGTTGTAGTAGCCGAGCGGCACATGTCCGCACTGGGCGATACGCCCCACCTCACCGGCAGCCACCGGCTCGTACGTGGCCGGGTCCACCACCTGCGTACGGGCGTTGACCCGGATCCGGAAGCCCCGCTCGGGGCCGGAGTCCTCGGTCGCCGTGCCGTTGAAACCGGACTCCGACGAGCCGAAGTTGTTCAGCAGCATGGCGTTCGGCACCAGCTCCTGGAACTGCCGGCGCACCGTGTCCGACATGATCGCGCCGGACGACGACACACTGAACAGCGACGAGCGGTCGATGTGCTTCAGCGGACCAGCCAGCGCGTCGATCAGCGGCCGCAGCATCGCGTCGCCCACCAGCGAGATGCTGCTGACCCTCTCCTTCTCCACGGCCCGCAGCACCTCCTCGGGCACGAACTTGCGGTGGATCACGACCCGCTGCCCGAAGTTGAAACCGATGAACGCCGTGAGGGTGGAGGTGCCGTGCATCAGCGGAGCCGTCGGGAAGAAGGTGATCCCGGTCCCACTCGCCGCGACGCGCTCGGCCAGCTCCTGCGGCTTCTTCACCGGCTCACCGGTCGGTGCGCCCCCGCCGAGACCCGCGAAGAACAGATCCTCCTGCCGCCACATCACACCCTTGGGCATCCCGGTCGTACCGCCGGTGTAGATGATGAACTGGTCGTCGGCCGAACGCGCCGGGAAGCCACGTGACGACGACCCCGCGGCCTCGGCATCCGCGAACTCCGTGCACGGCACCTCGGCGGCTGCCGGCACCGGCGCACCCACCCGGACCAGATGCCGCAGCTTCTCCGCCCGCGGCCGCGCCGCCGCCACCCGGTCCGTGAACTCGGCGTCGAAGACCAGCGCCACCAGATCCGCGTCCCGGTAGAGGTACACCAACTCCTCTTCGACATAGCGGTAGTTGACGTTGACCGGGACGATCCGCGCTTTCAGGCAGCCCAGCACCGTCTGCAGGTACTCCACCCCGTTGTAGAGGTGGAGGCCGAGGTGCTCACCGGGCCGTATCCCGCTGTCGAGCAGATGGTGGCCGACGCGGTTGGCCGCCGCGTCCAGCTCCGCGTAGGTCAGACGGCGCTCCGCGCCCGTACCGGGATGGTCGGCGTACACCAGCGCCTCACGGCCGGGGACGACATCGACGACCGACTCGAACAGGTCGGCAAGGTTGTACTCCACCGTTCCTCCTGACCCGGGACGTGCCTGGCATCGGACGGTTCGCCGGTCATCAGAGCAAAGGGCGGTCCAACTGTGAAGGGTCCGCGCGAAGAAAACTGACTACCTGTCAGAAAACCCTTGAAGTGCCTCACGCCCTACTGCAACCTGTTCTCGTTCTTCGAGAGGGGAGTTGGCCATGGATGGGACGGAACACCTCACCGTGCAGCGCCAAGGCGCCACACTGGTGCTCACGCTCAACAGGCCGGAGGCCAGGAACGCGCTCTCGTTGCCGATGCTCGTCGGCCTCTACGACGGCTGGCTCGAGGCCGACGCGGACGACTCGGTCCGCTCGGTCGTGTTCACCGGCGCGGGCGGCTCGTTCTGCTCGGGCATGGACCTCAAGGCCCTCGCCGGGAACGGCATGGCCGGCGAGGAGTACCGCGACCGGCTCAAAGCCGACCCCGACCTGCACTGGAAGGCGATGCTGCGCCACCACCGCCCCCGCAAGCCGGTGATCGCCGCGGTCGAGGGGTACTGCGTCGCGGGCGGCACCGAGATGCTCCAGGGCACCGACATCCGCGTCGCCGGCGAATCGGCGACCTTCGGCCTGTTCGAGGTGAAGCGGGGCCTGTTCCCCATCGGCGGCTCCACGGTCCGGCTGCAGCGCCAGATCCCGCGCACCCACGCCCTGGAGATGCTCCTCACCGGCCGCCCCTACAGCGCCCGCGAGGCCGCCGCCATCGGCCTGATCGGCCACGTCGTCCCCGACGGCACCGCGCTCGCCAAGGCCATGGAGATCGCCGAGCAGATCAACTCGTGCGGCCCACTGGCCGTCGAGGCCGTCAAGGCCTCCGTCTACGAGACCGCGGAGATGGCCGAGTCCGAGGGCCTCGCGGCCGAACTCACCCGGGGCTGGCCGGTGTTCGACACCGCCGACGCCAAGGAGGGCGCCCGCGCCTTCGCGGAGAAGCGACCGCCCGTCTACAAGCGCGCCTGACAGCCCCCTGCCGTCCGCGCGCCCGACCGAAGGAGCCCCGTGGTATGCCCGAAGTCCTCAAAGCCCCCCTCGTCGTCGAGTTCCCCTTCACCCGCTCCCTCGGCCCCGTCCAGAGCGCCTTCCTGACCGGCCTGCGCGAAGGCGTCGTCCTGGGGGTGCGGGCGAGCGACGGCCGCGTTCTCGTCCCGCCCGCCGAGTACGACCCCGTCACCGCCGAGGAGATCCGCGACCTCGTCGAGGTCGCCCCCACCGGCACGGTCACCACCTGGGCCTGGAACCACGCCCCGCGCCGGGGCCAGCCCCTCACCACCCCCTTCGCCTGGGTCCTGGTCCGCCTCGACGGGGCGGGCACCGCCCTTCTGCACGCCCTGGACGCCCCGGGCCCCGACGCCGTACACACGGGCATGCGCGTCCGCATCCGCTGGGCCGAGGAACGCACCGGAGCCATCACGGACATCGCCTGCTTCGAGCCGTACGACGGCGAGGCCCCGCGAGTCACCGGCGCCACCGGCGAGTTCGAGGACCCGGTCACCGGCATCGTCGCCCCCGCCCGCCTCGACTACGTCTACTCGCCCGGCCGCGCCCAGACCGCCTACATCAACGCCCTCGGCGGCCGGCGCACCGTCGGCGAGCGCTGCCCGTCCTGCCGGAAGGTCTACGTCCCGCCGAGGGGTGCGTGCCCCACATGCGGGGTCGCCACGGACGAACAGGTCGAGGTCGGGCCGCGCGGCACGGTGACCACGTTCTGCATCGTCAACATCAAGGCGAAGAACCTCGACATCGAAGTGCCGTACGTCTACGCCCACATCGCCCTCGACGGCGCCGGCCTCGCGCTGCACGGCCGGATCGGCGGCATCCCCTACGACGAGGTCCGCATGGGGCTGCGGGTCGAACCCGTGTGGACCCAGGGCGCCCGCTACCCCGACCACTACCGGCCGACGGGTGAGCCCGACGCGGACTACGACACCTACAGGGAGCTGCTGTGACGAGCGCACCGCGGGACCGCGAGATCGCCGTCGTCGCCTTCGCCCAGACCGCCCACCGGCGCACCAGCGAGGAGCACTCCGAGGTGGAGATGCTCATGCCGGTGCTGCACGAGGTCCTCGACCGGACCGGCCTGAAGACCGCCGACATCGACTTCACCTGCTCCGGCTCCAGCGACTACCTCGCCGGTCGCGCCTTCTCCTTCACCCTCGCCCTCGACGGCGTCGGCGCCTGGCCGCCGATATCCGAGTCCCATGTCGAGATGGACGGCGCGTGGGCCCTGTACGAGGCCTGGACCAAACTCCTCACCGGCGACGCCGACACCGCCCTGGTCTACTCGTACGGCAAGTCCTCGCCCGGCCCGGTCCGCGACGTCCTGACCCGCCAGCTCGACCCGTACTACGTGGCACCCCTGTGGCCCGACTCCGTGGCGCTCGCCGCCCTCCAGGCGCAGGCCCTCATCGACGCCGGCGACACCGACGAGCCCGCCCTCGCGGCCGTCGCCGCCCGCAACCGGGAGGCGGCCTCCGCCAACCCGCACGCGCAGCTCAAGGGCCCCGTGCCGCAGGGCGACTACCTCGTACGACCCCTGCGCACCGGCGACTGCCCGCCCATCGGCGACGGCGCCGCCGCCGTGATCCTCGCGGCCGGAGACCGGGCCCGCGAACTGTGCGCACGCCCCGCCTGGATCCGCGGCATCGACCACCGCATCGAGGCCCACGGCCTCGGCGTGCGCGACCTGACCGACTCGCCGTCCACCCGCCTGGCCGCCGAGCGGGCCGGCGCCTTCGAACGGCCCGTCGACACCGCCGAGCTGCACGCGCCCTTCACCTCGCAGGAGATCGTCCTGCGCAAGGCCCTCCGGCTCGACAACGGCGTACACGTCAATCCGTCCGGCGGCGCGCTCGCCGCCCACCCGATCATGGCCGCCGGACTCATCCGCCTCGGAGAGGCCGCCGCCCGGATCCACCGCGGCGAGTCCGACCGCGCCCTCGCCCACGCCACGTCCGGCCCCTGCCTGCAGCAGAACCTGGTCGCCGTACTCGAAGGGGAGCCCCGATGAGCAAGGAGCCCGTGGCCGTCGTCGGCATCGGCCAGACCAAGCACGTCGCGGCACGCCGGGATCTGTCGATCGCCGGGCTGGTCCGGGAGGCGGCACGACGCGCGCTCGACGACGCCGAGCTGACCTGGGCCGACATCGACGCCGTCGTGATCGGCAAGGCGCCCGACTTCTTCGAGGGCGTCATGATGCCGGAGCTCTACCTCGCCGACGCGCTCGGAGCCGTGGGAAAACCGATGCTCCGTGTGCACACCGCGGGCTCGGTCGGCGGATCCACCGCGCTCGTCGCCGCGAACCTCGTCGCGGCCCGCGTCCATGGCACCGTGCTCACCCTCGCCTTCGAAAAACAGTCCGAGTCGAACGCCATGTGGGGCCTGTCCCTGCCGATCCCCTTCCAGCAGCCCCTGCTGGCCGGGGCCGGCGGATTCTTCGCCCCGCACATACGCGCCTACATGCGACGCAGCGGCGCACCCGAGTCGATCGGCGCCCTGGTCGCCTACAAGGACCGGCGCAACGCGCTGAAGAACCCCTACGCCCACCTGCACGAACACGACATCACGCTGGAGAAGGTGACGGCCTCGCCCATGCTGTGGGACCCGATCCGCTACTCGGAGACCTGCCCCTCCTCCGACGGCGCCTGCGCCATGATCCTCACCGACCGCGCCGGAGCCGCCCGGGCGCCACGCTCGCCCGCCTGGATGCTCGGCGGAGCGATGCGCAGCGAACCGACCCTCTTCGCCGGCAAGGACTTCGTCTCCCCGCAGGCCGGCCGGGACTGCGCGGCCGACGTCTACCGGCAGGCCGGGATCACCGACCCCCGCCGCGAGATCGACGGCGCCGAGATCTACGTGCCCTTCTCCTGGTACGAGCCGATGTGGCTGGAGAACCTCGGCTTCGCCGGCGAGGGCGAGGGCTGGAAGCTCACCGAGGCGGGCGTGACCGAACTGGACGGGGACCTGCCCGTCAACATGTCGGGCGGCGTCCTGTCCACCAACCCCATCGGCGCCTCCGGCATGATCCGCTTCGCGGAGGCGGCGCTCCAGGTGCGCGGGCAGGCCGGGGAACACCAGGTGGACGGCGCCCGCAGGGTCCTCGGACACGCCTACGGCGGCGGATCGCAGTTCTTCTCGATGTGGCTCGTGGGAGCACAACCCCCCAAGTCCTGAAACAACTCCCGAAACGACTCCTTAAAGGTCCCCCTCACGTGCCCTGTTGGCCATGGGAAGCGATCGCTAGGCTGGCCGCGGACGACGAACCGGGAGGAGCACGGACGTGGCCGAGACCACCACCCAGCAGCGCCCGCTCATGGGCTGGGACAAGCCGGAGCTGGACCTCACCAACGCCGACTGGCAGTCCAGCAGCCGTGGCGTGGGGGATGTCCAGATCGCCTTCGTGGAGGGCTTCATCGCCATGCGGAACAGTGGCCGCCCGGAAAGCCCTTCCCTGATCTTCACGCCCGACGAGTGGGGCGCGTTCGTGTCGGGAGCGCGGGAAGGGGAGTTCGACCTCACGTGACACGGGCCGGGTGAGCCGTCCCGGAGTGCCGTGATCCGACGGCCGATCCGGGGGTGTTTGCGCCCGCGTTTCCGGACACGCGACCCGAGACATCCTCCCGGGGCCGGCCCCTGAGCCAGGCTGGCCCCCGGAAGGGACGGTCGTATCCCGGAGGTGAGGTATCCGTGAGCACCCTGCCGGTCATCGCGGCGGTCGACGGTTCGGACGACAGCCTGCGCGCCCTGGAGTGGGCCCTCGACGCCGCCCGCAGGCGTTCGGCGCCCCTGCGCGTGGTCCATGTACGCCAGTACGCCCACTGGGCACAGCCCGAGGTCCTCGCCGCCGGGGCGGCGGACCCACAGGACGACCCCGTCCTCGACCGGGTCCGCACCCGCCTGGAAGGACGCGCCGACCGGCCGGACACGGAGTACGTCGGGCTGGAGGGCGCGGTCGGCGCCGTCCTGCCCGAACTGGGAGCCTCCGCCCAGCTGCTGGTGCTGGGCTCCCGGGGCCGCGGCGGGTTCGCCGGCCTCCTGCTCGGCTCCAACGGCATGGCCGCCGCCCGTGACGCCGAGTGCCCCGTCGTCGTGGTGCCCCGGACCGGAGGCGATGTCCAGGACGACGGCCCCGGCCGGCGCGTCGTAGTCGGCCTGAAGGTGGACGGCCCCGACGAGGCCACGCTCGAGTTCGCCTTCGCCGAGGCCGCCCGGCGCGGCGCGCGGCTCCAGGCGGTCGCCGCCTACCCATGGCCCGCGCAGCCCTGGATGATGCCCGGGGAGATGCCCCCGCCGGTGGTCGACCAGGACGTCATCGAGGGCGAGGCCCGGGTCCTCGCCGAGGGCTTCCTCGCCCCGTACCGCGAACGGCACCCCGACGTCCCGGCCGAGCCGCTCGCCGCGGCGGGCGACGCGGCCGGACACCTCGTGGCGGCCTCCCAGGACGCCGACCTCGTCGTGGTGGGCCGGCACCGACGGCATCTGCTGGCACCCGCCCGCATGATGGGCTCGGTCACCCACGCCGTCCTGCTGCACGCCGCGTGCCCCGTCGCGGTGGTCCCGCCGGCGCCGCCCGAGGACTGACCTCGCTGTAATGGATACCGGCAGGCCTATCATCAGCCCCATGCGCGAACCGATCAGCAGGGACGCCCGGCTCGCCCTGGACCTGGCCCTCACCGTCCGGCACGACGGCGACGGCGGCGTGGCCGACGATCTGACCGACCCGGCGGGCCTGACCACCTGGGTCCGGGCACACGCCGAGGTCCTGCCGGACACCGGGGGGTTCACCGCCGACGCCGCCCGGCTCGCCGACCTCCGCGAGCTGCGCGCCGCCGCCCGGGCGCTCTTCGCCCGCGCCGTGCGCCCCGGCGAGCCCAGCCCCGCGGACGCGGCCCGCCTCCTGCCCGAGGCCGAGGCCGTGCGGCGCCTCAACGAGGCAGCCGCCCGCACCCCCACCGTGCCGGTACTGCACTGGCCCCGGGAGGCCGGACCCGTCGTCCACCAGCGGCCGGTGCACGGCGCCGACGACCTGACGGCAACCCTCGCGCGCGCCGTGATCGCGTTCCTCGCGAGCCCCGACCGCGAGCGGCTGCGAGCCTGCCACGCACCGCGTTGCGTGCGGTACTTCCTCAAGGAGCACCCACGCCAGGAGTGGTGCGAACCGTCCTGCGGCAACCGCGCCCGGGTCGCCCGTCACCACCAACGGCACCGGGTGTCGGCCTAGGCCGACCGGGACGCCGCCCTCCCGACACTTCGCAGGCCGGGCCACGTACCATTGGCGACATGTCGTTCCTCCGCCGCCGCAGCGCCACTCCCGCCGGGCCTGACTTCGACGTACTGGCCATGGACCCGGGCGACTGGCCCGGCAACCTCGGTGCGGGACTGCTGCCCGCCCCCGACGGCACCTGCCAGGGCGTCTTCCTGCGCTACGACCTGTTCGGCGGCCGCGGCCCCGCGATGATCATCGGCAACCTGCCCGAGGGCTCCCCGGCGCGCGAGGTCCCCGAGGGGCAGGTCCCCTTCGAGGTGGCCCAGCTGCTGCTGGCGCTGGAGAACGACGAGGAGGTCACCGTCGTCAGCACCGAGGACGTGCCGGTGATGCAGGGCGACAACCTCCTGATCGTGCGCCGCGTCAAGCTCTCCGAGGGCCGGATCTCCTGCGTGCAGTTCGACCGCAGCGACAACGTCCTGGTGACCATCGCCGCCTGGGACCGCCCCATCACGGACGACCTGTACGCCCTCCTCAAACCCCTGCCCGCGGAGCTGTTCCAGCAGGGCTGAACCGGCGGCGGAACGCCACACACGAAAGGGCCGCTGTGCGCCTGTCCAGGCGCACAGCGGCCGCTTCGTCCCCGTCAGCGAGTGCCGACCGCCGCGCGCACGGCCCGCCGGGCCAGCTGGCAGTCGTCGTGCAGCCGCCGCAGCAACAGCCGCTGCTCCTCGCCGGACGGCGCAGCACCAGGGTGGGCCGAGCCCGGTGCCGCCGGGGCCGGGTCGTGCATCGAACGCTGCACGGCCGTCTCATATGTACGGATCTCACGGGTCAGCACCAGCATCAGGTTCACCAGGAAGGCATCCCTGGACGCCGGGCCCGCCGACTGGGCGATCTGGCTGATCTGGCGACGAGCCACCGGTGCGTCCCCGAGCACCGACCACAGCGTCGCCAGGTCGTAGCCCGGCAGATACCAACCCGCGTGCTCCCAGTCCACCAGCACTGGACCGGCTGGTGACAGGAGGATGTTCGACAGCAGTGCGTCGCCGTGGCAGAACTGGCCCATGCCCTGCCGCCCGGCCGCCTGTGCGATGCCGTGCAGCAGCTTCTGCAGGTCACCCAGGTCCCGGTCGGTGAGCAGGCCCAGCTCGTGGTACCGCGAGATCCGCGCCGCGTAGTCGAGTGGAGCGTCGAAGGTGCCCGCCGGCGGCCGCCAGGCGTTCAGCCGGCAGATCGCGCCCAGCGCGGCTCTGATGTCCGCGCGCGGTGGGGCCTCGGCCGGGTGCCGCTGGAGTGCCGCCACCCGCCCGGGCATCCGCTCGATCACCAGGGTGCAGTTGTCCGGGTCCGCCGCGATCAGTCTCGGCACCCGCACGGGAGGGCGGTGCCGGACGAACGAGCGGTACGCCGCTATCTCGTGCTGGATCCGTTCGGACCAGGCGGGGGAGTGGTCCAGTAAACACTTGGCGACGGCCGTGTTGCGACCCGTCGTACCGACCAGGAGCACGGACCGGCCGTTGCGGCGCAGTACCTGCACCGGGGCGAACTCCGGGCAGATGCGGTGCACCGACGCGATGGCGGTGCGCAACTGCGCGCCCTGGGGGCCGGACAAGTCGAGTCTTCCGCTGAGCGGTTGGGCTCCGAGAACCGCGCCGCGCCGCGCCCTGCCCGCACCGAGCACGGGGGCCGCCGGCCGCGCGGGGGCGAGGTAGGGGCCGCTGTCCGTGGGACGCGGGTGCAGCGACCGGGGCGGTGCGGACACGGAGGACGATGCTGCGTACATGGGCGAGACAGATCCCTTCGTGTGCCTGCGACGACTGCGCCCCACCCGGCCCGGACTCCCGGGAGCATCCTGGGGAATGTCCCTGCGGCGACCGGGTCGGGGTGGCGCGTTCCTACCTGACACCGGATGTCCGGTGGCACACCATCTGGCGAACCCTGGCGAACTCTGGCGAATAGTCGCCCGGCAAGTCTCCCCGGGCTACTGTCAACTCAGCCGAGTACCTGGGGGCTTGATGTGAGCGGACAACCCAACACCCGTCTCTCGGACCTGTTCGGCCTGGCCGGCTGGTCGAAGGGCGAGCTCGCGAGGCTGGTCAACCGGCAGGCGGCGGCCATGGGCCACCCCCAGCTCTCGACCGACACCTCCCGGGTGCGGCGTTGGATCGACACGGGAGAGATCCCGCGCGATCCGGTGCCGCGGGTGCTGGCGGTTCTGTTCACCGAGCGTCTCGGCCGTGTCGTGACCATCGAGGACCTCGGTCTGGTCCGGCACGGGCGTGCGGGGAAACGGCAGGGCGGCGGGAGCACGGAGCCTCCCGACGGTGTGCCGTGGGCGCCCGAGCGGACAGCCGCGGTCCTCACCGAATTCACGGGAATGGACCTCATGCTCAACCGACGCGGCTTGGTGGGCGCGGGCGCCGCGCTCGCCGCGGGATCCGCACTCAGCAGCGCCATGTACGACTGGCTGCACACCGACCCTGCCCTGACTGTCGACGCTCCCGACCTCGACCAACCCCTGCACGCCGACCCCGCCGGGTTCGACCGTTACGAGGCCGCCCCCATCGGGTCGCAGGAGATCGAGGAACTGGAGCGCTCGGTCGAGGTGTTCCGCGCCTGGGACGCGGCCCGCGGCGGCGGGCTCCAGCGCAAGGCCGTGGTGGGCCAGCTCAACGAGGTGGGCGGCATGCTCGCCTACCGTCACCCACCCCATCTCCAGCGGCGCCTGTGGGGCGTCGCCGCCAACCTGGCCGTCCTCGCGGGCTGGATGTCGCACGACGTCGGCCTGGAACCCACGGCCCAGAAGTACTTCGTCATCGCCGCGCACGCGGCCCGAGAGGGCGGGGACCGGCCCCGTGCGGGCGAGGCACTGTCCCGTGCGGCCCGCCAGATGGTCCATCTGGGCAAGCCGGACGAGGCCCTGGACCTGATGAGGCTCGCCACGTCCGGCTCGGGCGACGACGTGCTGCCCCGCACCCGGGCGATGCTCTGCACCATCGAGGCCTGGGCACAGGCCGCCATGGGCAAGGGCCAGGCGATGCGCCGCACGCTCGGGCAGGCGGAGGACCTGTTCGTCTCCGACAAGGCCGACGCACCGCCGCCGGACTGGATGCAGACCTTCAAGGAGGAGGACCTCTACGGCATGCAGGCCCTGGCCTACCGCACGCTCGCCGAGTTCGATCCGGGCGCGTCCGCGCATGCCCAGCACTACGCGGAGAAGGCGCTGGCCCTGCGGGTCGACGGCCGGCAGCGGTCGAAGATCTTCGACTATCTGTCGATGGCTTCGGCCTGCTTCATCGCGGACGACCCCGAACAGGCGGATAGGTACGCGCGGTTGGCCCTGGTGTCGATGGGCTCCAACTCCTCCCACCGCACCTGGGACCGCCTGCGCGAGATGTACCGGCTCACCGCCGAGTACGCCGGCTACCCGAGGATTCAGGAGCTGCGGGAGGAGATCAAGCTCGCCCTGCCGAAGACGAAGGGCAGGGGCGGCAACAGCGCGCGGGCCTGAGTCTCCTATGACGTGACCTTGGCGACGAGCACACAGGCGTTGTCCTCGCGCGCGCTCTCGCCGAACTCCTGGACGAGCGTCCGTATGCAGTCCTCCGCGGTGTGGTTCCCGGTCAGGCGCGGGGCCAGGTCGAGGAGGAGGTTCCCTGCCGCCGCTCCGGTGTGCCCGGGTACCAGCCCGTCGGTGTGCAGGAGCAGCAGGTCGCCCACTTCGAGGGTCTCTTCGGCCTGCCCGTAGACGGCGCCCGAGGTGGCGCCGAGCAGGACGCCGCTCGGTGCGTCCAGCGCGCGCCCCGTCCCGTCGCGGAACAGCAGCGGGGCGGGGTGCCCGGCCTGCGCCCACACCAGGGTGCGGGTCCCGGGCCGGTAGCGGCAGCAGACGGCGCTGCCGAGGGCGGGTTGCACGGTGGCGTCGAGTAACTGGTTCAGCCAGGCCATCAGCTGTCCCGGCGGGGCGCCGGCCATCGCCATGCCGCGTACGGCGCCGAGCAGCATGGTCATGTTCGATGTGACACCGACTCCGTGTCCGGTGAGGTCGCCGACGCTGAGGAGCGTTTCGCCGTCGGTCAGTTCGAGCGCGTCGTACCAGTCGCCGCCGATCAGCGTGGTCGTGGACGCCGGCAGGTGGTAGGCCGCGAGGTCGAGGGTCCCGGGGCCGCGGTGCGGGAGCCGCAGGGAGCCGCGCCACGGCGGCAGCACGGCCTCCTGCAGCTCGACCGCGAGCCGGTGTTCGGTCTGCGCGGCCTGCCCCCGGTGGTGGAGCGAGTCACGGGTCTCGCTGACCACCCGCTGGCTGCGGCGCAGTTCGCTGACGTCCCGCAGCACGGCCCACATCGAGGCGGTGCTGCCGTCAGTGTCGAGCACCGGTTCGCCCATCATGTGCACGGTCCGGACGTCGCCGTCCCGGCGTGCGATGCGGAACTCGCCGTCGATGGGCCGGGCGTCGACGAGGCAGTTCGTGACCATCGCTGTCAGCTTGGGCCGGTCCTCGTCGAGGACCAGGGACGGCATCTCGTCGAGGGTGAGCGGCGGAGCCTCGGGATCGCGGCCCAGGATCTGGTAGAGCTCCCCGGACCAACTTGCCTCGTCCGTCAGCAGGTTCCATTCGGCGCTGCCGACCCGGCTGAGCAGTGAGCCCTGCGGGGGCGCGGCGGGTTCCAGGGGCGCCGCCGCGGGCGGCGGGCCTTCCCGCAGCTGGGCCAGGTGCTCGTCGAGGTCGTTGAGCTGGTGCAGGGCCAGGTCGTACAGGGCGCGCTGCCAGCGACCCCGCGGGTGGTCCGATCCGTCCCCCTCGGCGTCGCGCCGCACCGCGTCCATGTCGCCCTTGAGCCGCCGTGTCTGCGATATGAGCGCGTCGACCGAGCCGCGTCCGGGCGGCTGGGCGGCTGGACGGTCCGCGGAGAGGTGGGACGGCATGACGCACTCCGATGCGGGGACGGTACGACCAAGGCGGACGGAGGGACCGTTACGACTGTCGCACAGCCCGCGACGCCCTGTAAGGGATTTGGCAACACACGATACGGTGGTGCTTCTGGCATATGCCACAGTCTCACGGAGTTACTCCGAGGTAGGCGCGAGGTGTGCCGCTCGGATGCCCAAGTCGTAGGTTACACAGGGTATTTGACGACCCGTGGGTAACATTGCGTCCCGGTGCCGCGCACGTTCGACGGCCCTGTGTTCGAGAACTTCAGTACCGCAGGACCCCGGCGATGCCGTCCGCCTCGCCGAGTGTGCCGTCCGGTACGAAGCGGACGTCGGCGCCCGTCTCCAGGCACTGCTCGACGATCTCGTCCACGATGTCCTCGCGGGAGTCGAGGTCGCCGGACTCGGCGAGGATCAGATGGTCCCCGGCGTCGCGGACCGTCACGCGGTAGTTCTCCTCGACGGCCAGCAGCCGGACGCGGCCGACCCGGGCGCTCTGCCACAGCTCGTCGACACCGGCGGCGAACTCCCGCCGCCCGCGGGCCGTTTCCAGGGCACGGCTCACGGCGTCCGTGTTCCTGAGGGCCTCCGCCTCGATCACCGGCCGCATGGCCTGCCACACCGTCTCGGGCGTCCCGTGGGCGAGCCCGCCGTGCGGGACGTGCACCGCGCCCTTGGCGGCGCCGCCGACCTCGTCCAGCAACGACAGGGCGGCCGGCTCGCCGGTGACGTACAGCCGTCGCGGGTGGTCGCGCAGGACGGTGCCCAGTGCGGTGTCGGTCTCACGCAGGAACTGGCGGGTGCGCTCCTCCCGGAAGGCGCTCGGCAGATCCCCGATCCGCTGCTGCCGTTCCGGGTCGAAGTTCTCCACGCGTCTGGTCAGCGGGAAGCCGCCGACGCGTGCCTCGGTCACGCGGTCGACTCCGCCGTTCCACAGCGTGACGCGGTCCGCGGCGAGCGACAGCACCCAGAAGGGCCGCCCGGCCGTCTGGGCGGATACGAGATTGCGGGTGAGGAAGGTGTCCGAGAGTACGACGCGCTCGGGCACGGACCGGGCGAGCGACCACACCTGGTGCTCACCGGGAGCCGCGAAGATGACCAGGCCGTCCTCGGCGTGTGTCAGGTCGACCTCGGACAGGGCCCGGTCGAGGTGCCGGGCGACCTCGGTCCGCCGATCACGGCTGACCGCCGGATCGGACTCCAGTTGCCTCTTGGCCTCGGCCACCACGTTGCGCAGCCGGACCTGGTCCTGGGCGTTGTAGGGCTCGCGTCGGTGTATCGGCGTCAGCACGGAGACCGCGGGGTAGGGGCGCGGGCGCCGCAGCTCGGCAAGGGTCGCGGGACTCAGAACGTGCTCCATGACAGCACGATAGAGCCGATTCGGGATTGGGGCATTTGGGGCAATCGGCTCGCCGGTTCGAGTGCTCGTGCGCGCGTTCGCGGAGGCACGCTGGGAGAGGAGGTGGCAGTCGATGGCACGCCTGGTGGTGGACGGCGCGGAGGTCGTGGTCCGGCTCGCGCTGCGGGAAGGGCTGTCGGCCCGGCGCCGCGAGGTGCGGGTGCCGCTGGCGGATGTACGTGCCGTGCGCGTCGAGGGCGACTGGTGGCGCGGTCTGCGCGGCACGCAGCTCGGCGGGCGCTGCCGTCCCGGCCGGTGGTGCGTGGGGGAGCGGCTGCACCCTCGCGGCCGGGACTTCGTGGCGGTGCGGGCCGGGGTTCCCGTCGTGGTCGTGGATCTGCGGCGGCCGGTGCCGTTCACCCGTCTCGCCGTCTCCGTCGCGGACGCGGAGCAGACTGCCGAGGCGCTTCGGCGACGCTCACGCGGGTGAGGGCCGGGTGCGCCGTCCCGGAGCGGATCCGTGTTCTCACTCCGTGTCGTGGTCGGAGCCGCAGGAGCTGCCGTCCGGCGGGAGAGTGCCGTACAGCAGGAAGGCGTCGACCTTGCCGTGCACACACTTGGAGGACCCGTAGCCGGTGTGGCCCTCGCCCCGGTTGTCGAGCACCACGGCCGACGAGCCGAGCCGCTCGGCCGTCTCCACCGTCCAGCGGTACGGTGTGGCGGGGTCACCCCGGGTGCCGACGAGCAGCATCCGCGCCGTGTCGACGTCCTTCACCTCGTCGCGTATGAAGTCGGTGCCCTTGGGACGGCCGTAGCACAGCAGTACCTGGGTGAGCCGGTACCGGCCGAAGACCGGTGACGCCTGCTCGTACCGGGCGCGCAGTCGGCCGAGGTCCTTGGTGACCTGCGCGGCGGCGGGGCGGTCGGGATCGTCCGCGCAATTGACCGCCATCAGCGCCGCCGGCAGGTTGTCCAGGGGCACGTCCCCGGGGTCGACGAGTCCGCGGTGCTTGCCCCGCGGCGGCGGAAGCGTGACACCTCCGGACGCGAAGGCCTCCAGGCCGCGCGTGTCGCCCTCCTCGAGCAACTGGGCGACCGCCCGCTGCAGCGAGGGCCACAGCTCCCTGCTGTAGAGCCCCTGCCCGAGCGCGCCCGCGAAGTCCTGGCCGGAGAACGCCTCGCCGAAGTCCGTCGGCACCGGGTCCTCGTCGAGCGACTCGACCACCTGTACGACATGTTCCCTGGCCGCGCGCGGATCCTGCCCGAACGGGCAGGCGATGTCCTCCGTGCACCAGGTCAGGAAGTTCTCCAGCGCGGTCTGCTGTCCCCGGGCGCTCACCATGCCCTGCTCGGACAGCGGCTGGGTCAGCGTGTCCACCCCGTCCAGCGCCACCCTGCCGACCTTCTCGGGGAACCGGGCCGAGTACACCGCCCCGAGCCGGCTTCCGTACGAGAAGCCCAGGTAGTTGAGCTTGTCGTCGCCGAGCGCGTCGCGCATGACGTCCATGTCGCGGGCCGCGTTCACCGTGCCCATGTGGCGCAGGACGGGGCCCGAGTGCTCGGCGCATTCGGCCGCCGCCGCGCGCAGCTTCTCGAGCACGGCCTGCGGATCGGCGACCTCGGCGTTCCCGTCCGTCGCGTCCAGTGCGCCGGTGGAGGCGTTTCCGCAGCTCACCGGGGAGGAGCGGCCGACGCCGCGAGGGTCGAAGGCGACGACGTCGTAGCCGTTCGTCAGGCCCATGAAGTGTTTGCCGCCGATGGCGAGTTGGGTCACGCCCGGGACGCCCGGGCCGCCGAAGTTCAGCAGCACCGAGCCCCGGGACTTGCCCGTGGCCCGGTAGCGGGCCAGGGCGAGATCGAGAGTCCCCTTATCGGGCCTGGCGTAGTCGAGCGGGACGGTGACCTTGCCGCACTGCAAATCCTTCGGCATGTCCATGCCCTCGCACGCCGACCACTTGACCTTCTGGTCGTAGAAGCGCGTCAGGCCGGGCGTGGGGTCGTCGGCCGCGGCCGGCAGGCCCGCGCCCAGCAGGGCCAGCCCGGCCACGCCGGTGACCGCGCAGCGCCGGATCGAGAGGTGCGTGGACAGCTTGGCCAGCATCAATGCCTCCAGGGGTGCCCCACAGCGGACCGGGAACCGGCGCCCTCGCCCACCATAAGCGGGCCCCGGAAGCGGCGCCTCCGGGCGGGTGGGGCCGCTCGAAGTGCCTGATGGCGCGCGGCTTCGTCCCGCATACGAAGGGCTTTACCGCTAGTTCGACAACCGGGCCGCTCGATGGAGTGAAAGGCCGATAAGCCATAACTCGGATCGTGCGCCCCGCGTTCTATCCCGTGCGGGTGAGTGCCCGCGACGATGTCTGGAAGGCAGGGAACCTATGAAACGGGTTACGCGAAACGGTGTGATCGCCGTCGCCGCCGCCTCGGGCGCGATGGCCATGGCCGTCCCCGCGTTCGCGGATTCCGCGGCGGACGGATCGGCGGCCGGTTCGCCCGGGGTGGTCTCCGGTAACACCATTCAGCTGCCGGTGCATGTCCCGGTGAACGTGTGCGGGAACACGGTGAACGTGGTGGGGGTCCTGAACCCCGCCGCGGGCAACAGCTGCGCGAACAAGGGCGACGGGCGGGCGGGACGGCCGGGCAAGCCCGGCGGTGCGGTCGCCGAAGGCAGCGGAAAGGATTCGCCGGGCGTGGCCTCCGGCAACGGCGTGCAGCTGCCGGTCGACCTCCCGGTCAACGTCACCGGGAACAGCGTGAACGTGGTCGGCATCGGCAACGCGGCGACCGGCAACGAGTCCTCGAACACCCCCGGCGGTCGGCCGGTCCGCCCCCACCACCCACCGAAGCCGGCGGCCCCGAAGCCGTCCGTTCCGCCCCGGGCGCACCCGGCCCCCGTCCCCGTGCCTGCCCCGCACTCCGCGCCGCAGGCCACGGGTGCCCTCGCCCACACGGGCTCGGACCACACCCTGCCGGTCGTCGCGGCGAGCGCGGCGCTGGTGCTCGGGGGTGTGGTGCTGCGCCGGCGGTTCCGCCCGGCCGCGGACGACTGACCGGACGGCTCGCAGCGGCGCGGCCGGGCGTATCGCGGTGAGTGGCCCCGCCCAGGACACCGACGCCCCTGCGGGGCGGGCGTCGGCACGCGATACCGCTCCCGGGCCCGGAAACGGCGGCGCCCTTGCGGCCCCGCCGATCGGTGGCAGGCGACACCGAACTGTTCGGGCCCGGGAGCGGCGACGACGTCTGAGCCCCGCCGAGCGGCCCTGGCCGCTCGGCGGGCCCGGTGTCGTCACACCGGCTCCGCCACCCCCGTGAGCAGCACCATCCCGGAGTCGCCGTGGTCCGGCATGGTGCGGTCGGTGTCGATGTGGGTTACATCGAGGTCGCGGGTCAGAGGGGTGAAGACCTCGGTGACCGTCGTCGGGTTCACCGGGCAGCCCGGCCAGCGGGACGCCGGGCCGATGCGGTAGGTCGGCAGGTTCTCCATGAAGGCGGCGACCAGGTGGCCGCCCGGCGTGACCGTGCGGACGAAGGTGCGGCAGAAGTCTGCGAACTCGGCGAAGTCCTCCGTGGCGCCCTCGGCGACGAAGTGCATGGAGGCGAGTTCGTAGAAGCCGGGCGGCAGGGTCCGGACGTCGGCGTGGACGACGTTCACCGGCGCCAGTGCCCCGGCCAGGGTCGCCGGCACACCGGGGTTGAGCTCTCGGCACAGGGCGTGGAAGGGGAGCCAGCTCGCGTCGAGGCGGTGACAGATCTGTTCCTGGAGATAGGCGACGCTGCTCGCCCCCGCCTCCACGGCGTCGATCCTGCGGCACGCGGCGGACGCGAGGATCAGCGGGTAGAGGTTGGGGCCCGCCCCGAACTCCACCGAGCGGGCGATGCCGCCGGGCGGGAAGCGCCGGTAGAAGGTGCTGTGGTGCGCGATGATCGCCGCGTCCGAGGGATGCACCTCGCGGTAGTTCTCCGCGAGGTAGTCCGCGACCGGCCAGCGGTCCCAGTCCACGTCGTCGTTGTGCGTCGTCATGGCCGTTCAGCCCTTCAGCCGCGGCGGGAAACGCTCGGAAGGCCGGGTCAGGGTCCCGTACACGAGGGCGGCCACCGTGACCAGGGCGACGCAGACGGTCGTCAACCGCCATGCGGGCAGCGCAGACATGCGCCTCCCCCCGTTGGGGAGAACGAGGCGGGACGCCTGGTCCAGTTGAATTCGATCGTAGATTCGCCCATGCGGCCCTGCATCTCGGGCGCGCTGGGGAATCCCGGGGCGGCTCAGCCGCGCCCGCCATGGAACCGCACGTGCAGATCCCGGATCCGTTCCGTCAGCTCGGGTACCGGACCGTCCACGGTCACACCGGGTGCGACCTCGTGGACGGGGAGTGTGCGCACCGGTGGCGCGGGGACTCCCAACTCGCCCAGCCAGGATACGAGTTGCTCGGACGAGGCGACGTAGGCGATGCGTCCCAGACCGACCCAGGCGTGCGCCGCCGCGCACATCGGGCAGTGCTCGCCGGAGGTGTAGACCGTGGCCGCCGCCCGCTCCTCGGGCGTGAGATGGGCGGCCGACCAGCGCGCCAGCTCGAACTCGGGGTGCCGGGTGCGGTCGCCCGAGGCCACGCGGTTGCGGTCCTCGGCGAGGACCGTGCCGTCCCTCCCCACCAGTACAGAACCGAAGGGTTCGTCCCCGTCGTCCAGTGCCTCGGCCGCGAGTTCCACGCAGCGGCGCAGGTGAGGCAGTTCCGTGTCCTTCACGACCATGGTGCCGGGCCCTTCCTCGTGACGAAGTGATCAACAGGACTGTACGGCGGTATCGACGCCGGCCGCCCGGATATCCCATCGGATGTCACATCCACGCCCGTCCGATCCGTCGCATGGTCATGACGACGAACGAGAAGAACCAGAGCATCCTCCTCGCCGGTGCGAGCGGTGTGCTCGGCCGGCACATCGCCCACGCGCTCACCGAGGCGGGCCACAAGGTCACGGGACTCGGGCGGAGCCGGGACAACGGCGTCCGCGCCGACCTCATGGACCGCGAGGCGCTGCTGCGCGCCGTCGACGGACACCACTTCGACACCGTGATCCACGCCGCGACCGCCCTGCGCAAGCCCCCCATGCGCGACCGCGGCATGGACGCCACCGACGCGCTGCGCACCCAGGGCACGGCCCACCTCGTCGAGGCCGCCCACATCACCGGTGCCCGCCGCTTCGTCGCGGAGTCGATGGTCTTCGGCTACGGCTACGGGGATCACGGCGACCGCCCGCTCACCGAGGACGACCCCTTCGGCCCGCTCGGCAGGACACCGCAGCTGGAGCGGCACATCGCCGGCATGCGGACCAAGGAGCGGCTCACCTTCGAGTCGGAGGCGCTGGAGGGCATCGCGCTCCGCTTCGGCCTGTTCTACGGCCCCGGCGGCACCGACGCCCTGCTGCCGCTGCTGCGCAGACGGCAGTTGCCCCTGCCGGACGACCGCGACCGGGTGCTGCCGTGGGTGGAGCTCACCGATGCCGCCCGCGCGGTGGCCGCCGCCGTGGAACGCGGCCGGCCGGGGCAGGCGTACAACATCGCGGACCGCACTCCGCTCGGCTTCCGCGCTCACCTCGAGAGCGTGGCCGGGACGTTCGGGCTGCCGAAGCCCATGACCGTGCCGCTGTGGCTGATGAGACCCATGTCGTACGCGCACACCGTGATGGCGTCACGGCTGCGGGTGTCCTGCGCCAAGGCGGAACGCGAACTGGGCTGGACTCCGCGCTACCCGTCCAGCGGCGAAGGGCTCGCCGCGATGCGGTCGACGGGTCGCTGACGCCGGGGGAGCACCGGCCGGTGCGGCTCCGGTGTGCCGGGCCGTCGGGCCGCGGCACACCGGGTGCCAGGTGATTCCTGGTGTCGCGCACGTACTGTCGATACACCGTCGTCGCCACGCCGTCAGCTCAGCGGCCTGCCTTCGAGCGGTCCAGCGCGGCGACGCCGAGCGCGGCGAGACCGATCTGGATGAGCCATTCGACCCAGTCGACACCCTTGGTGTCGGCCACGCCGAACGCGCCGGCGAGTGCGGAGCCGATCAGCGCGGCGATGATGCCGACGACGATCGTCCACAGGATTCCGATGCGCTGACGGCCCGGGACCACGAGCCGGCCCAGGACGCCGATGACGATGCCGATCACGATGGCACTGATGATGCCGTCGACTTCCATCTCCGCCCCTTCTCCTCAGGACCCCCGCTGCAGTGCGTGTGCCCCCTGGCGGCCGGGACAGTCCGGGTCCCGCGCCTCGTGGCCGTTCGCGGCGCGGGCGCGGACGCGAAAGGGCCGGTCCGGGAGCGCGGACCGGCCTTCGTTTCGTCCGGCGGGGGCTACGGCTTCGGGGAGGCCTTCGCCGCGGTGCCGGCGCACACCAGACCCAAGAGCACGGCCAGTGCACCGATGATGATGTTGTTCCAAACGACCCCGGCGTCCGGGCTCTCGCCGACGATCCACGGCGAGACGATCATCCACACCCCGAGGGCGCACATGGCCCAGCTCAGCCCGTACATACGCTCCGGAGCGCGAGTGAACCCGAGCGCCAGCAGACCGATCGCGATGCCCATGATCAGGTTGTGCGTCACGAGCGGCGGCTGGCTGGTCGTGTAGTGGACTATCCACGGGGAGGCCGCGCAGTACAGACCCAGCAGGAACACCGGTCCGTCCACGAGCGCCACATCGCGACCACCGAGCATGCGGGCGTACCGATCCCGCATCTCGGAGGCATCAGGGTGGCTGGTGATGTCACCTCTGGTGGGCGAGACGTTGGCCATGACTCGTCTCCTTCGTCTTACAGGGCGACCGCGTCTGGTGAGGTATGCGGTAAGCGCCGGGTACGCACATTCTGCTCTTATTTTTCCTTTATGTGTAGAGGTTGTGCGGGGGGTACGGACTCCTACCGGGCGGTACATGTCCGGGCGGATCGCGGGCAACCGGACGGGTACGGCAATGACCGATCGATGTCGCCCGGCGGGCGGCGCAGGACAGCGGAGGGCAGCGGACATGTCTACGGCGATCAGCGCGAAGGTGTTGGAGCGGTTCCCGGCGGGAGCCCCGCGCGGATCGTGGCCGGCGGAGGAGTACGCGGCACGCTGCCGCGCCGAGGGCGAGCCCGCCACCGTCGTGATGGACCTGGAGTCGGACGCCTTCCTCGTGGTGGTTCCGTCGGACGACGACGCCTGAATCCGGCCAAAATCCGGGGTCCGGGATACGAGACGGGCCGCGCGTTCCTTGACGGTCCTCGTCTCCCGCTGCGACGATCCATGGCATGACCATGCGACTGGACCTCACGCGGCGACGCCACGTCGACCTCGCACGCGTCTCCAGCGCCTCCTGTCGCGCCGCAGCTTGAGCCTTCCCGCTCGCAGCCTCCTCGCACGCCTGAATTCGTCGCTCTGTCGCGCCCTTTGAGCGTGGCTGACCGCAGCTGAATACGGCGTACCCGAATGCGGCTCTGCCGCGCGCAGTCGCGCCTTCTCCCGGAAAGAGAACCCATGGCCACCGTCCTGTCCGTCTCCGGCAGCCCCTCCGCCTCCTCCCGCACCAGCCGCCTGCTGCGCCACCTGGACGCGCGGCTGGCCGCGCAGGGCCATGACGTCATCCCGCTCGACGTCCGCACCATCCCCGCCGAGGCCCTGCTCGGCGCGGACTTCCGGCACCCCGCGATCGTCGAGGCCACCGACCTGTTCGCGCGTGCCGACGGCATCGTCGTCGGCACGCCCGTCTACAAGGCCTCCTACTCCGGTGTCCTCAAGGCCCTGCTGGACCTGCTCCCGCAGTACGCCCTCACCGGCAAGACCGTGCTGCCGCTCGCCACGGGTGGCAGCGTCGCCCATGTCCTGGCCATCGACTACGCCCTGCGCCCGGTTCTCACCTCCATGGGGGCGGCCCACACGGTGCAGGGCTGGTTCACCCTCGACAAGGACCTCACCGTGCAGGACGACGGCTCGCTGACCGTCGCGCCGGCCGCCGCAGAGGCACTCACCCAGGTGGTGGACCTGTTCTCCGCGGCGCTCGGCCGCACCCCGCTGCTGGCCGTGGCGGGCTGACGCCTCCGACCCTCCAAAGGTCAACCCTGGAGCCGGACTTCGGCGTCCTGGTCACCGAGGGGCAGGTCCTGCCCCTCGGTGACCAGGAGGCACACACGCATGAAGCAGCGGACCGCACGCACCGTCTCATTAGCCTTGGCCGTGGCGTTGTCCGCCGGAACGGCGGCACTCGCACCGTCCGCCCACGCGGCACAGTCCAAGCATGGCCACGAGGCGACCCGAACCGCCCTGCGGGATCTGGTCGAGAAGGGCGGACTCCCCGGCGTCGCGGCCAAGGTCCGTGATGGCAAGGAGAGTTGGTCGGCCGCTTCCGGATACGCGGACACCGGCACCGGCCGCAAGCGTTCCCCCGCCGACCACTTCCGCGGCGCCAGCATCACCAAGACGTTCGTCGCGACCGTCCTGCTCCAACTGGAGGCCGAAGGCAGACTGAGCCTGGACGACACGGTCGAGTCCTGGCTGCCCGGCCTGGTGCGGGGCAACGGCTACGACGGGAACAAGATCACCCTGCGCCGGCTCCTCAACCACACCAGCGGCATCGCCAACTACACCGACGACCCCGCGTTCATCCACGGCGCAGCCGGACCCGGCTTCCCGGAGCACCGGTACGACACCCACACGCCCGAGGAACTCGTGGCGATCGCGCTGAAGTACCCGCCGCTGCCCGACCCGGAGACGGCGCCGGTGTACTCCAACACCAACTTCGTCATCGCCGGAATGGTCATCGAGAAGGCGACGGGCCGCTCCTACGCGGAGGAGATCACCCGTCGCGTGATCCGGCCGCTGAAGCTGCGCGGGACGTCCTTCCCCGGGACATCGCCGAAGATGCCCGACCCGCACCCCGTCGGCTACTCCCGGCTCCATGAGGAGGCCCCGGACGCGGAGATCCATGACGCCACCGGACAGAACATGACCTGGCTGGGCGCGGCCGGCGACGTCATCTCCACCAGCGGTGACCTCAACCGGTTCCAACGAGCTCTGCTCAAGGGCGAGTTGTTGCGACCGGCCCAGCTGAAGGAGATGCTCGACGAGGTCCCGGCGGGGGGCGGCATCGGGTACGGACTCGGAGTCGAGTTCGCGGAGCTGTCCTGCGGCGTGAAGGTGGTGGGCAAGAGCGGCCGTACCAACGGATCCCTGTCCGCGATGGTGGGCACACAGGACGGCAAGCACCAGATGACGTTCAACATCAACGGTGACTGGCTCCAGGACGGATCGCTCTACGTCGATGTGATCGAAGCGGAGTTCTGCGGCAAGGTCCCGTCCCGCACCGGCAAACCCCTGACCGGCAGGCCGCTCCTGCCCCGGCTCGGTTAAGCCGACGCCAGCGACCCGAGGTGCCTCCGGCGTGCCTCGGCCGTCTGGCCCTGCACCAGGAGGAACATCCCCTCGCGGGCCAGCCGCTGCGCCCGGCTGTCCAGGGCCATGGACCGGCCGCCCCCGGCCACGACCGCCGCGGTCGTGGCCGCGCGCATGAGGTCGTACGCGCGTGTCTTCACAGTCAGGCGCTCCGGGACGCACTCGTGGGGGACCGGGTGGTCGGCCAGCGCGTAGGCCTCCCGCCGGACCTCGTCCAGCCGTGCCCGCAACGAATGGGCCGTGTCCTCGCCGTCCGGGGCGTCCGCCACCAGGTCCAGCGCCGCGTACGCCACCCCGAAGACGGCCGGACTGGCGTTGGCGGCCCTGGGCAGGTCGACCAGGGCGAACTCCTTCTGCGGCACGCGCAGCACGACGGCCTCGTCCGGCACCCACAGGCCGTCCAGTTCCAGGGAGACCGTACGGGCGGCGGTGAGGGCCGCGAGCCGCATCGGCGCCGACGGAGACAGCCCCGGCTGCTCGCGGGCCTCGGCGAAGACGAACACCACCTCGGCCGTGTCCGTCACACCGGCCAGCAGCATCACGTCGTTCAGACCCCAGCCCGTGAACCAGGGCACCGTTCCCTCGAAGCGCCAGCCGCCCCGCTCGGGAACCGCCCGCACGGGGACGCGGGGGAAGGCACGGACATGGGCGAACGCGATACCGGCCATCACCTCGCCGGTCGCCAGCGGGCGCAGGAGCTTCTCGCGGACGGGCGAGTCATAGGTGGCGAGCAGCTTCACCGGAGTGTGGTGCTGTGTCTGCACGAACCATGTGGAGCAGCACGCCCCGGCCAGGATCTCCGCGGTCTCCCGCGCCACCTCGACGGGCGCCTCCGCCCCGCCGTACTCCTTCGGCGCGCCCACCCCGAGCAGCCCGGCCCGTTTCACCGCCTCGATATGGCTTTCCGGCACACCCTCCTGGTCGACGCGCTCGGCGTGCGGGACGAGGAGATCGTGCGCCAGTCGCTGTGCGCGGGTGACGAGGGGATGGGGTGTGGTGGTCATGGGAGAAATTCTCTCGGTCGCGCGGCGCGGGGTGTCGATCCGGGGGCGTGTCGTTCGTGTAGGAGGTGCAAGGACACCCCGACATCCCCGTACCCCGACAGCCCGACACAAGGACGCCATGGAGGCCGTCATGAAGTACTACCTGCTCAGCGTGATGCAGCCGGTCGGCGGTCCGCCCGCCATCGAGGTCCTCGAAGAGATCGGCAAGAACCTCGACGCCTTCCACCAGGAGCTGCGCGAGGCGGGTGCGTGGGTCTTCGCCGGAGGACTGCACGGCCCGGAGTCCTCCACCGTGCTGCGGCCCCGCGACGGCGACGTCCTGATCACCGACGGCCCGTACGCCGAGGGCAAGGAGATGCTCGGCGGCATCTGCCTCGTCAGGGCGCCCGACCTGGACGCCGCCCTGGAGTGGGGGCGCAAGGCGGCCCTGGCCACCACCCTGCCGATCGAGGTGCGCCCCTTCATGGGCGGCGCCGAATGACGGGTGTGGACGTCGAGGCGGTCTTCCGTGCCGAGTACGGCCGCGCGCTCGCCGTCCTGGTCCGCTTCCTCGGCGACATCGACCTCGCCGAGGAAGCGGTCCAGGACGCCTTCACCACGGCCGTGCGGCGCTGGCCGGAGACGGGCGTCCCGCCGAGCCCCGCCGGGTGGATCATCACCACGGCCCGGAACCGGGCCGTCGACCGGCTGCGCCGCGAGTCCTCGAGACAGGCCCGGCACGCCGAGGCCGCCCTGCTGCACGCCTCCGACGCACCGCCCGAGGAGGGCCCCGTGCGCGACGACCGGCTCCGCCTGATCTTCACCTGCTGCCACCCCGCGCTCTCCCTCCGGGCCCGGGTCGCCCTGACCCTGCGCCTGCTCGGCGGGCTCACCACCGCGCAGATCGCCCGCGCCTTCCTCGTGCCCGAACCGACGATGGCCCAGCGGCTGGTCCGCGCCAAGGCGAAGATCCGCGACGCCGGGATCCCGTACCGGGTGCCCCGCGACGCCGACCTTCCCGACCGGCTCGGCGGGGTCCTGGCCGTCGTCTACCTGATCTTCAACCAGGGGTACGAGGGCTCGCCCGACCTGTGCGCCGAAGCCGTACGGCTCGGCCGCCTCCTGACCGACCTCATGCCGGACGAGGCCGAGGCGACCGGCCTGCTCGCGCTGATGCTCCTGGTCGAGGCGCGCCGCGACGCCCGCGAGAACGACCGGGGCGAACTGGTGCCGCTGCCCGAGCAGGACCGGGCCCGCTGGGACCGTGACCTGATCACCGAGGGACAGGCGCTCGTCCGCCGCTGCCTGCGCCGCGACCGGCCCGGGCCCTACCAGATCCAGGCCGCCATCCAGGCCGTGCACAGCGACGCGCCGACCGGCGACGCCACCGACTGGGACCAGATCCGGCAGCTCTACGACCAGCTCATGACCCTCGCCCCGAGCCCGGTCGTGGCCCTGAACCGGGCCGTCGCCGTCGCCGAGACCGACGGCCCCGGGCCTGCCCTCGACCTCGTGGACGCCCTCGACCTCGACGGCTACCACGTCCTGCACGCCGTCCGCGCCGACCTGCTGCGTCGCCTGGGCCGCGACACGGAAGCCGTAGCGGCGTACGACGCGGCCCTCGCGCTCGCGGAGAACCCGGCGGAACGCGCGTTCCTCGACCGCCGCAGGGAGGCGCTCGTACGGCGGCGCCGGGCGGACAGCCCTGTCACGGACGAGCGTCGAGCTCCGTGAGCACGTCGAAGTCGAGACCGTCGGCACGGGCCAGGTAGATGCGCTGGCGCACATGACCGTCCCGCAGGTGCAGCAGCCCGCGCGGGCCCTCGTACGACACCGCGCCCGCCGCCGCGCCGATCGCCGACACGTCCAGCGTCCCGGCCCTCCTCAGCAGCGCGGCCAGCAGCAGCACGCCCTCGTAGCAGGACTCGCCGAGGCTGCCGAGGGCGGGTGCCTCGACGCCGTAGCGGGCCGCGTACCGCCCGTGGAAGTCGAGGGCGTCCAGGTTGGCCAGCGAGGCGAAGAAGCCGGCCGTGCTGTAGAGGTCCTCGGTGGCCGCCGGGCCGCTCGCCATCAGCATGTTCTCGTCCATCAGCGTGCTCAGCCGCAGACAGCGCGCGTGCAGACCGTACGCCGCGAACGCCCGGTTGAAGCGCACCGCGTCGCTGCCGACGAGCAGCATCAGCACCCCGTCGGCGTTCGCGCGCTCGACGCGGCGCAGCACCGGCTCGAAGTCGTCGGTGCCGAGCGGGAGATAGGCCTCACCGGCGACACACCCGCCGGACGCGCGGGCGTACGCCCGGGCCGCCCGTGCCGTGCGCCGTGGCCACACATAGTCGTTCCCGACGACGAACCACCGCCGCACCCCGCGCTCGTGGGCCAGCAGGTCCATCGCGGGCCGCAGCTGATCGCGCGGGGTCTCGCTCGTCAGGAACACGCCCGCCGTGTCCTCCCCGCCCTCGTACAGCGCCGTGTACACGTACGGGACGCGGTGCGCGATCCTCGGCGCCAGCGCCTGCCGCACCGAGGAGATGTGCCAGCCCGTGACGCCCTGCACGACGCCCAGGTCCACCAGCGCCTCGACCTGGCCGGCGATCTCGTGCGGCGGGCCCGAGCCGTCGACCGGTACCAACCGGAGTTCCCTGCCGAGCACGCCGCCGTCCCGGTTGACCTCCTCGGCGGCCAGCCGCGCGCACAGCTCGCACGTCGGCCCGAAGATCCCGGCCGGCCCCTGCAGGGGAAACACGAGAGCCACGCCGAGCACGGAGTCGTCGGCCGTGAACCACTCGGGCGCGGGGAGGTCGTGCCGGAACATGGCGTCATGATTCCGGCTCCGTCAGGCGAACTCCAGTGCGTCTCTTACGATGGACGCACCTCTGAGCTAGGAGCGGCATGCCCACCCCAACTCCGCGTCGGTCCGACGACCTGGTGCAGCTGCTGACGCGGGCCGAGCGGCTCGCGGCGCGGCGGTTGCAGGCCGTGCTGGAGGAGGAGGGCTGCTCGCTCGACGCGTGGCGGGTGCTGGTCCTGCTGTCCGGCGGCGAGGGGCACCACATGACGGCGATCGCGGAGGCCGCCTTCCTGCCGCCTCCGACGCTGACCAAGCTGGTCGACCAGCTCGTCGACCAGAACCTGGTGCACCGCCGGGTCGACCCGTTCGACCGCCGCCGCATTCTCGCCCACCTCACCCCGCGCGGCCGGGAGTACTGGCAGCGCGTCGACCGAGCGGTCCGCGCCGGCCGGCCCACGCTCGGCGACGGCGACGACGAACTGCTGCGGTCCCTGCTGGACCGACTCGCGGCGACGCTGGCGGAGTCGGCCCACGTGTGAGCCCCCGGCAGCCCCGGACGCGGATGACTGGTCTACACCCTTGACTGGTACAGACCAACGCGGTTGAGTGTGCCTCCACAACCCCCCACCACGGCCGCCCCCACGCCGTGACCGGCCCGGCCGGCATGTGCGCCAAGGCTCTGCTTCGCCCTGCCTTGCCGGGTGCGGCCGTGCTCCGCAAAGGAGTTGAGCCCGTGTCGAGACGCCGTCTGTCCGCAGTCCTGGTCACCCTCGCCCTCGCGGGCACCGCCCCGGTGCTGCTGCCCGCCTCGAACGCCTCCGCCGCCGCGTGCTCCAGCTACCCGAACTGGGTGGCGGGCAAGTCGTACGCGGCCGGCGACATCGTCCGCTACACCGACGGCAAGGCGTACATCGCCGAGCACGCCAACCCGGGCTACGACCCGGTCATCAGCACCTGGTACTGGGAGCCGTACGCCTGCGACAGCGGTCCGGGCACGCCCAACGCGCGCTTCGTCGTCACCGAGGCGCAGTTCAACCAGATGTTCCCGAACCGGAATCCCTTCTACACGTACAGCGGGCTCACCGCGGCCCTGAGCGCCTACCCCGGTTTCGCCAACACCGGCAGCGACACGGTGAAGAAGCAGGAGGCCGCCGCCTTCCTCGCCAACGTCAGCCACGAGACCGGCGGCCTGGTGCACGTCGTCGAGCAGAACACCGCCAACTACCCGCACTACTGTGACTGGAGCCGGCCCTACGGCTGTCCGGCCGGCCAGGCCGCCTACTACGGGCGCGGCCCGATCCAGCTGAGCTGGAACTTCAACTACAAGGCCGCGGGCGACGCGCTCGGCATCGACCTGCTGAACAACCCCTGGCTGGTCCAGAACGACGCGGCCGTCGCCTGGAAGACGGCCCTGTGGTACTGGAACACCCAGTCCGGCCCCGGCACGATGACCCCGCACAACGCCATGGTGAACAGCGCCGGCTTCGGCCAGACCATCCGCAGCATCAACGGCTCTCTGGAGTGCGACGGCAAGAACCCGGCGCAGGTGCAGAGCCGCGTCAACAACTATCAGCGGTTCACGCAGATCCTCGGGACGTCACCCGGCGGCAACCTCTACTGCTGACGCCGGACCCCAGGGCGTGGTGTCATACGGGATGTCATGCACCTGATCAATTTCGATCGGTCCTGATCAGTCCGACGAAAGGCATCCCTCATGCGTCTGCGCACCCCCCACGCCCTGCTCGCCACGACCGCCGCGCTGGCCGCCGCGGTCGTGGCCCCGCCGCCCGCCACTGCCGCCGCGGTTCCGGCCCCGGGCACGTACTACGTCCAGAGCGCCACCTCTGGGCTCAACGCGGCCGACAACAACGGAGCGGTCGAGCAGCACAGACCCCGCGGCAACGAGGACCGCCAGCAGTGGCGGCTGAAGGCGAACGGGTCAGCCTCCCTCCTCGAGAACACCGACACACCGGGCACCTGCCTCGGCCGCAACGGCGACCAGGCCGCGACCGTCGCCTGCGCGAGCGCCGACGCCGCCTGGGAGATCGCCCCGGCCGGCACCGACCGTTACACGCTCAAGGCCCCGGGCACCGCGCGCCACCTCACGGTGGCCCCCAAACCGGCCGACGCCACCTACCCCGCCCGGCTCGCTGTCGGCCCGGCGGGCGACCTCGCCGCCTGGTACCTCACCCCCGTCGACCCCGCCACCGGCCCGATGCCGCCGCAGGACCACCGCACTCTGGACCAGGTCACGTTCCTCACCTCGCACAACGCGTACGCCAACGGCGTCGACGGCGGCTTCGCACCGCCCTTCGTCAACCTCGTGCCCAACCAGACCCGCGGTATCGAGCGGCAACTCGCCGACGGGGTCCGCGGATTCATGCTCGACGTCCACCAGACCCCGGACGGCGCGATCCTCTGCCACAACAGCTGCACCCTCGTCAGCAGGCCGGTCGCCCTGTGGGTCGACCTCCAGCGCATGGTGGACTTCCTCAAGGCCCATCCCGACCAGTTCGTCACCGTCTTCCTGGAGGACTACGTCGACCCGGGCGTCCTGCGCGCGGAACTCGCCCGGGTCAGCGGCCTGTCGGACGTGCTGTACCGGCCCGACCGCACCGGCGTACGGCAGAACGGCTGGCCGACGATGGCGGACCTGGCCGCCGCCGGCGACCGGCTGCTGATCTTCACCGACCACAGTCGTTCCGCCGACCAGGCGGCGGGCCTGCCCCGGGACAGCTTCGGCGTCATGTACCAGCGCGAGTGGACCGTCGAGAACTACTGGTCCATGGGCTCGGGCGTCGGCTCCTCCGACTGGTCCTGCTACAGCCGCTGGTACGACGCCGGCACGAACATCCCGCTGACCCGCACCGACCCCGGTTTCCGCCCGCTGTTCGTCATGAACCACTTCCGCGACGTCGGCATCACCTCCACCGCCACGACCGACAACACCAAACTCGCCGACCGCGCCCGGCGGTTCTGCCAGCCGGCCGCCCGCAAGAAGCCCAACTTCCTCGCCGTGGACCACTACGACCGCGGCGACCCGGCCTCCGCCGTCGCCACCCTCAACTCGTACACCTATCCGTAAAACGGCTCCACCGGCCCCCGCGGCGCGTGTGAGACTCCGCCGATGAGCTCACAGACGATCACCGCGGACGCCGCGGGCACCTGGAAACTCGGCGACCTGCCCGTCCACCGCCTCGGCTTCGGCGCGATGCGGCTGACGGGCAGCGCCGCCTTCCACCACGGCACACCGAGCGACCGCGACCGGTCGATCGCCGTCCTGCGCAAGGCGATCGACCTCGGCGTGAACCACATCGACACCGCCGCCTTCTACTTCTCGTCGCTGCGCTCAGCGAACGAGCTCATCAACACCGCGCTGGGGCCCTACCCGGACGACCTGGTCATCGTCACCAAGGTGGGCCCGTACCGGACCTACGACGGGGAGTGGGGCACCTCGGCACGCCCCGAGGATCTGCGCGGCCACGTCGAGGAGAATCTGCGCCAGCTCGGCCGCGACCACCTGGACGTCGTCAACCTGCGCCGGATGCCGAAGTACGACTCGATCGCCGAGCATTTCGGCGTCCTCGCGGATCTGCGGGACGCGGGCCTGATCAGGCACCTGGGCATCTCGGGCGTCGAGCCCCGTCACCTCGCCGAGGCGGAGGCCATCGCACCCGTGGTCTGCGTACAGAATCGGTACGCCCTCGACCGTCCCGACCCCGTGGCCGACGAACTGCTGCGGATCTGCGGCGAACAGGGCGTCGCCTTCGTGCCGTTCTACGCCGTCGCCGGCGAGAGCGGGGAGCACGGTGCGACCACCGTCCACGACGAGGAGCTGCGAGCCGTGGCCCGCGCCCATGGCGCGAGCCCCGCGCAGATCCGCCTCGCCTGGACGCTGCACCAGGGCCCGCACGTCCTCGCCATCCCCGGCACCGGCAACCCCGACCACCTCGCCGAGAACGTGGCGGCGGGTGCGATCCGCCTCACCGACGAGGAACTGGACCGGCTGGGCGCACCGCGGCGAAGGGCCGGGGCGAGCGGCTAGACCGTCCAGCTCCCGTCCCGCATGAGATGCCTGCGGGGCAACTCGTGCGCCTCGCACCACGCCTGCACCGTACGCGGCCGCACCTGGAAGAACGCGTACGACGCGTGGTCCTCGCGGGGATCCCAGCCGGTCTTCGCACGGAACGCCTCGGCCGCGGCGGGCGGCACCTCGGCGGATGTGAAGGTCTCCACGTCGCCGTCGACGAGCACGACGTCCCGGGTGTCCCCGAACGCCAGCCGGGCCTGTCGGCCGTCCCGCAGATTGCGGCCGGTGGGGTTGGTCAGCCGGGTGCACAGCCACACGGCCTCGTCGTGCCACACGAACCACAGCGGAACCAGACACGGCACCCCTTCGGCGCCGGCCGTGGCGACCCAGATGTCGATGTCCCGCTCCAGCCGGACCAGCAGGTCCGCCTTGCGCTGCTCGGGGGTGCGAGGTGGCTCGGTGATCTTCATGGACGGGACGCTAGCGGCCGGTCCGGGGGTCCCGCCTCGGGCTGCGGGCGTAGGCCGAAGGCCTAGGCCCTCGTGGAATCGAGGTACTGCGCCAGCCCCTCGCCCAATGACCAGTCGGCCGACTCGTTCTCGGTCAGGACCACGAACACGTTCCTCGGCTCGGTGCCCGCGTACGCCTGGGCGAGCTCGGCGATTCTCCGGTACAGCGCCTGCTTCCGCGCGGGCATGCGACCGGAGCGGAGTGTGATCGCGACGTAGACGATGCCGTCGTCGCGGTGCACGCCGAGGTAGTCGTCGTACCGCAGCGTGCCGCTCGTGCCGTCGTGGTCCGTCAGGATCTGGAACCGGTCGTCGGGTGGAATGCCGAGCGTCTCCCGCAGGGCGTCGTGGACGGCGCGGCCGAGCGCGGCGAGGCGCTCGGGGCCGGCGCGGAGCGTGTCGATGCGGACCAAGGGCATAGGGCCTCCCGGGGATCGTGGATCACGACTGTACATACTAGTAGTTACAGAGAAGAGTGATGTAGTTGGCATCCCATGCGTTTTACGTTTAACCTCTCCCGTCAACCGCACGCTCCGAGAGGTCCCGATGAGACGTATCGCCCTGGTCACCCTCGTCGTCGACGACTACGACGAGGCGATCCGCTTCTACACCGAGGCCCTCGGATTCCGGCTCGCCGAGGACGCGCCCCGGCCCGACGGATCCCGCTGGGTCGTCGTCGAGCCCGGTGCCCCGGGAGCCGGCAGCGGCCTGCTGCTCGCCCGCGCCAAGGGGGAGGCTCAGGCCGCCCGGGTGGGGGACCAGGCCGGAGGGCGGGTCGGATTCTTCCTGCACACCGACGACTTCGCCCGCGACCACAACCGGATGACCGCCGCGGGCGTCACCTTCCTGGAGGAGCCGCGGCGTGAGCCGTACGGCATCGTCGCCGTCTTCCAGGATCTGTACGGCAACCGCTGGGATCTCCTCCAGCCCGTCGGCTGACCTTCCCCTCGCTTCGAACCGCCCGCTCAAGGAAAGACCCGCCATGACTGCTACGCGCGTAGACGCCGAACTGATCCGCCGGCTTCCCAAGGCCGTGCTGCACGACCACCTCGACGGCGGCCTGCGCCCCGCCACCGTGGTGGAGCTCGCGGACGCGGTCGGCCACACCCTGCCCACCACCGACCCCGACGAGCTCGCCGCCTGGTACTACGAGGCCGCCAACTCCGGCGACCTGGTGCGCTACATAGCCACCTTCGAGCACACCCTCGCCGTCATGCAGACCCGCGAGGGCCTGCTGCGCACCGCCGAGGAGTACGTCCTCGACCTCGCCGCCGACGGCGTCGTCTACGGCGAGGTGCGTTACGCCCCCGAGCTGATGCTGAACGGCGGGCTCACCCTGCCCGAGGTCGTGGAGACGGTCCAGGAGGGCCTCGCGGCGGGCATGGCGAAGGCGGCTGCCGCAGGCACACCGGTCCGTGTCGGCACCCTGCTGTGCGGGATGCGGATGTTCGACCGGGTGCGGGAGGCCGCCGACCTGGCCGTGGCGTTCCGGGACGCCGGTGTCGTCGGCTTCGACATCGCCGGTGCCGAGGACGGGTTCCCGCCCGCCGACCACCTCGCGGCCTTCGAGCACCTGCGCCGCGAGAACGTGCCGTTCACCATCCACGCCGGGGAGGCGCACGGCCTGCCCAGCATCCACCAGGCCCTCCAGGTGTGCGGCGCCCAGCGCATCGGGCACGGCGTGCGCATCACCGACGACATCCCCGACCTCGCGGCGGGCAAGCTCGGCCGTCTCGCCGGCTGGGTGCGCGACCGGCGCATCGCCCTGGAGATGTGCCCGACCTCCAACCTCCAGACCGGCGCCGCGGCCTCCATCGCCGAGCACCCGATCACCGCGCTGAAGGACCTCGGCTTCCGCGTCACCCTCAACACGGACAACCGGCTGGTGTCGGGCACGACGATGACCCGCGAGATGTCCCTGCTGGTCGAGCAGGCGGGCTGGAGCGTCGAGGACCTGCGCACGGTCACGGTGAACGCCCTGAAGAGCGCGTTCCTCCCCTTCGACGAGCGGAACGCGCTCATCCGGGACGTCGTGCTGCCCGGCTACGAAGCCGCGCTCTGAAGGAGTCCCCGCAGGTAGGCGGCCTGTCCGATGTGCTGGAGATCGTCGGACAGGACGCTGACCAGCCGGACCCCCAGGGTGACCGGCGGATCCCAGCGCTCGTCGACGACCCGCTCCAGGTCCTTGGCGGCCAGGCCGCGCAGGGCGGTGAGGCTCTGGTCGTGCACGGCGTCGTAGTAGCCGGTCAGCATCTCGCCCGAGTCGACCCGGACCTTGGCGACCTTGGCGGGACTGTGGCCGTAGCCCGTGTCGTGGCGGGACAGGCCCAGCCCGAAGCGCTTCTCCCAGTCCTGTGACAGCCACACCTGCTCGAGGCCGAAGGCGTCGGCGAAGTGGTCGTCCTGGACCCGGGTGAGGTGCCAGACCAGCCAGGCGACGGAGTTGGCGTCGGGGGAGGGGCGGGCGGCCAGTTCGTCGGGCCCGAGGCCCTCGACGGTGGCGTGGACTTCTTCGCGGATGCGGCTGTGAGCCTCGATGAGGACGTCCTTTGCATGCATACGTCCACCATCGCCCATCGCGTCACCTCACGCGTCGGGTACCCAGCTCCCGTGGAAGCCCAGGGGCACCCGCCCCGGCAGATGGATCCGGGCGACCGGTTCGCCGGTGAAGTCCTGGGTCGAGAGGATCACCAGGTCCGACGCACCGCGGTCGGGGTCGTGCACGTACGCGATCGCGTAGCCGTCGTCCTCGGCCGCGCCCGGGTCGGCCGGGTCGCACGGTACGAACACGGCCTCGCTCGCCGCGGAGCCCCGTGGCAGCCGGTGCACCTGCGCCGTGCCGCGCAGCAGATCGTGCTTGAACAGGGCGTTGCCGAAGGCCCGGTCGGGCGGGTTGCCGTCGGCACTCAGGTACGCCAGTGTCATCTCCGCGGACGCCGCCGTGTAGCCGTAGCGGTGCCGACGGGACACCAGCGCCTCGTTCACACGCGGGAACTCCTGCGGACGGTCGTCGAGCGTCTTCGTGCGCACCCGGCCGCGGCGCAGGTCGATCGTCCAGCGGTCGAGCCGGGCGGTCCCCGCTCCGTACGGCCCGCCCGACCCACGGCCGGCCACGAAGAAGGGCGCGTCGAAGTTCGTCATGTCGATGACGATGTCCGGGCCCTCCTCATAGGCGTTGAGGGTGTGCGAGTAGTACACCGGGTCCACGTCGAACCAGCGCACCGCACCACCTGCTCGCGGCAGGACGCCTACCCGCGCCGGGTGTTTCCTGTTCCAGACATACGGCACGATGTCGCCGCGCTCGGCGCCCGCCGGGTCGAAGGTGACCGGCATGTCGAGGATGACCACGTGGTTCTCGGTGAGCGCGAAGTCGTGGATCATCGGCGCGTCCGCCACCGGGATCGTCGTGGTGCGCGAGACCCGGCCCGTCGGGTCCACGACGAGGTGGCGCACATGGTCCCAGGTCGGGTAGTAGGCGATCGCGTGCAGCTCGCCGGCGTGCACATCGAGCTTGGTGTGTGCCGTCAACGGCCCCTTCAGGGTGCCCCGGAAGTCGTACGTGCCGATGGTGTTGAGCTCGTCGTCGAGTTCGTAGGGCAGGGGGCCGCTCTCCTGGAGCGCGAGGATCCGTCCCCGGTAGGGGATCACATGGGTGTTGCAGGGGAAGTCGTCCGGCGGCACGGGGCCCGGATACGGCTCGCCGAGCTTCTTCGCCACCTGGGACGAGCGCACCCACCTGTTGCGGTACCACTCGGCGCGGCCGTCGCGCAGCCGGACGCCGTGCACCATGCCGTCGCCGAGCATCCAGTGGTGGGCACGCGGGTCCTCCAGGCCCAGGACATTGGGGCCGTTGCGCAGGTAGCGCCCGTTCAGCTCGCGCGGGACGCGGCCGGTGACCGGCAGGTCGAAGGCCGTCAGTTCCTCGGTGACGGGCTTGAACGCGCCCTCGAGAAAGGGGAAGTGCCGCTTCGCCGGGGCCGGCGCCGCAGCGGCGGGCCGCGCTCCCGCCCCCGTGCCGACGAGTCCGCCGGCCGCCGTGATCGCGGCCGCGCCGCGCAGTACGTTCCGTCGCGTGTGGTCCGTCATTTTCCGTACTCCTGACCGCGGTTGTCGTGGGGTGCGGTCATGAGTCTGCGGCGTGAGACGGCCCGGGTCAGGAGGGGCAGACACCGTCCTGGGGTGTTGCCAGGCCCCCTGTTTCCAGCAGGGTCATCAGCGCCCGCGCGGCCGGACTGGTCGCCTGCGCGGGCGGCAGCAGGGCGACGGTCTCGTACGGAGTCCCGCCGGTGCCCTCCACCGGCAGGGCGGTCAGCGACGCGCGCTTGTGCCGGAAGTGCCGAGGCACGACGGCGATGCCCAGGCCCTCGTCCACCAGGTCGAGGAGGCTGTGCACGTCGTTCACCTCCAGGGCGACGGTCCGCCGCACGCCCGCCGCGGCGAACGCGGCGTCGGTGGTGCGGCGGGGCCCCCAGTCCGGGTGGAAGTCGACGAACACCTCGCCCCCCAGATCCGCCGGCGTGACGGACGCACCGGCGGCGGCGAGCCGGTGGCTGGGATGGCACAGGACCGTCATCGGTTCACTGGTCAGCGGCACGGACCTCAGCTGGTCGGTGTCCTCCTGGGTCCGCACCACGAAGGCGAGGTCGAGCCGCCCGGCCGCGACCTCCTCCGCCAGTGCCCCCGAGCCCGCCTGCCGCAGGCAGATCTCGACATCCGGGTGCTGCCTCCGGAACGTGGCCAGCAGCCCCGCCACATTCACCCCGGCGACGCACTGCTCGCTGCCGAGCGCCAGCATGCCGCGCAGCACGCCCTGCACCGCCGCCACCGCCTCGTGGGCCGTGCGCACCTGCGCCAGGATCCGCTCCGCCTCACCGAGCAGCGCCCGCCCGGCCGGGGTCAGCGTCACCCGGCGGGTCGTCCGTACGAAGAGCGGCGTCTGCAGCTCCCGCTCCAGCGCCCGGATCGAGGCCGACAGGCCCGACTGGGAGACCAGGAGGCGTTCCGCCGCCCGGGTGAAGTGCTGGTCCTCGGCGACCGCGACGAAGTGCTGCAAGTGGCGCAGTTCCATGACTGAGAAGCGTAACCGCTGAATTCCATCGGATTCTTCTGTTGGACGCATGGGAGCAGGTCACGCCAGAGTGGACACCGGTTTCTTCCCGACCGTGCCAACCCCTCTGGAGTCGCGTTGTACACCGCACACCCCGACCGCTACGCGGACATGCCCTACCGGCGCACCGGACGCAGCGGCCTGAAGCTCCCCGCGCTCTCGCTCGGCCTGTGGCACAACTTCGGCCCGGACCGGCCCGTCGAGACCCAGCGCGCCATCCTGCGCCGCGCCTTCGACCTCGGCGTCACCCACTTCGACCTCGCCAACAACTACGGCCCGCCGCCCGGCGCCGCCGAGTCCGCGCTCGGTGAGTTCCTGAAGTCGGACTTCGCGGCGTACCGCGACGAGCTGGTCATCTCCACCAAGGCCGGCTACCTGATGTGGCCCGGCCCGTACGGCGAGTGGGGCTCGCGCAAGTACGTGCTGTCCTCGCTGGACCAGAGCCTGCAGCGGATGGGCCTGGACTACGTCGACATCTTCTACTCGCACCGCCCCGACCCGGACACTCCGCTGGAGGAGACGATGGGCGCCCTGCACTCGGCGGTGCAGCAGGGCAAGGCGCTGTACGTCGGTGTCTCCAACTACTCCGCGGAGCAGACCCGCGAGGCCGCCCGCATCCTGGGCGAGCTGGGCACCCCGCTCCTCATCCACCAGCCGCGCTACTCGATGCTGGACCGCCGCCCCGAGGAGGAGGGCCTGCTCGACGCCCTCGACGAGCTCCAGGTCGGCTCCATCGTCTTCTCGCCGCTGGAGCAGGGCGTGCTCTCCGCCCGCTACCTCGACGGCATCCCCGAGGGTTCCCGGGCCGCGAGCGACAGCCCCTTCCTGAACTCGGACGCGCTCACCGAGGAACTGGTGGGCCGGCTGCGCGACCTGAACGACATCGCGAAGTCGCGCGGCCAGACCCTGGCCCAGCTGGCGCTGGCCTGGGTGCTGCGCGGCGGCCGGGTCACCTCCGCGCTGGTCGGCGCGAGCAGCGCGCAGCAGCTCGAGGACAGCGTCGGCGCCATCCGCAACCTGGACTTCGACGCGGACGAGCTGGCCCGGATCGACGCGATCGTCAAGCAGTAGCGGTCTCCTCGGCCGGGGGCGGACGGCCGCCCCGGCCGAGCCGCCTAGGAGATGATCCGCTCCTCCAGGCGCACGGTCACCGTGTCGCCCTCCTCCTTGCCGATGGCCTTGCGGATGCCGGCCTTCACGGGCAGCTTGTGCGTGCCGTCGCCCAGCGCCATGAACGAGCTGCGGAACGGGTGCCCGTCGATCGTCCCGCGGACCTTGACCAGGCCGCGGGTGCCGAAGAACTCGACGGACCGGGGCCAGACCAGGTAGGTCCAGCCGCCCTCGGCGGGGCTTCTGCGCAGGACCGCGGTGAACTCCGCGTCCAGATCTCCGGTCGTGGCCATGACGTCCTCCGGTGCTCGGGGGCCTCTCACCCATCAGACCCCGGGACGCGGGGAAACTCATCGCCGCCCGCACGCCGCGGCCGGGGCCCGGTAGGCCGTATCCGCCGGTCAGGTGCCGGAACACCGCTCATGGCGAACCTCGTACGGACCACCCTGCGCGCGCCCGGCGAGATCGCCCTTTACCCCAGGGGCATGCGTCCGGGGGCCGCTCGCCGGGTTTCGGCCAACCCGGGGTGTGAATATGCCAGGAGAGTGGCCGGAAAGTCGTGGTGACACTGTTTCAACAGTGAACATACTGACCTGCGAGAGCGTTTTCACATCGAGCGACGGCGCCCTCACGCACAGCACGCGAGCCGCGGAGAGTCGAGTCCGGCGGGCGGGCAGGGCAACGGGGGAGGTCACGTGCACGACGAGTTCCTGTGTCACGTCACTGCGTACGGAGTCTGCGACGGCCGCCGCATCGGAGTGCCCCTGGGGACCTATCGGGCGCCCACCCTCGCCCTCGCCCTGTGGTGGCTGCGCGACCGCGCCTCCTGGATCGCCCAGCGCCTCGACCCCCAGCCCGACGCCGAGCACTTACCGCCGGGCGCGCTCGTGCCGGTAGCGGACACCGTGCCCGACGTGCCCACACAGCTGCGCGCCTGGTGTGCCGACCCCGGTCACCAGGAGAGGGTCGCCGAGGAGTTGGCGGCCGGACGGCTGGTGCGCATCGCCACCAGCGACGACACCACCGAGTACGAACTGCTCGCCGAGTCCGTGGACGCCCTGCGGATGCAGCGGACGGCCCCCGGCCTGGGAATCCCTGTGGCCTGACCTGCTTGCAGAGGCGTATAGCAGGCAAATCGGTAGAATCTTGGCCATGGCGCAGTCTTCGGTAGCACCAGAACTCGTCCTGGAGACCGAGACGGACTCCACCGTGATGATTCCGGGTCGTGACTACCGCGTAGGACGCGACCCGTTGAGCGACATCGTCATCGACGACGACCGGGTCTCCTGGCACCACGCCGTGCTGCGGCCCACCGACGGCCACTGGACCATCGAGGACGAGAACAGCACCAACGGCACCTATGCCGAGGGCCGCCGCATCCACGAGTGGGACGTCGGCCCCGGCACCGTCATCCGCTTCGGGAACCCGGCCGACGGACCGCGCGTGGTCCTGCTGGGCCGCCCCGCACCGGCCCCGGAACGCCCCTCCGCCGTCTCGATGCCGGCGGCGACCGGCACCTACCGGCAGCCCACGACCGTACGGCCGCTACCCGCCCGCACCGTCCGCATCGGCCGCGCCACCGACAACGACCTGGTCATCGACGACCTGGTGGTCTCCCGCCGGCACGCCGAGCTGCGCGCCCTGCCCGACGGCACCTACGAGATCACCGACCTGGGCAGCCACAACGGCACCTATCTCAACGGCAGCCCTGTCACCAGCGCCCCCGTCGGCCAGGGCGACATCGTCGGCATCGGCCACTCGGTGTTCTGCCTCGTCGGCGACGAACTCCAGGAGTACGTCGACACCGGCGAGATCTCCCTCGACGTACAGGACCTCGCGGTCACCGTCGACCGCGGCCGCAAGACGCTGCTCGACCACGTGTCGTTCCCGGTGGGGGAGAAGTGCCTGCTCGCCGTCGTCGGCCCGAGCGGCGCCGGGAAGTCCACGCTCCTCAACGCCCTCACCGGCCAGCGGCCCGCCGACCACGGCACCGTCCTCTACGACGGCCGTGACCTCTACCGCGACTACGCCGAGCTGCGCCAGCGCATCGGCCTCGTCCCGCAGGACGACATCCTGCACGCCCAGCTGACCGTCCGCAAAGCCCTCTCCTACGCCGCCGAGCTGCGCTTCCCGCAGGACACGGCCAAGGCCGAGCGGCGCGCCAGGGTCGACGAGGTGATCCGCGAACTGGGCCTGGAGCAGCGCGCGGACCAGCACGTGCACAGTCTGTCGGGCGGCCAGCGCAAGCGCGTCAGCGTGGCGCTGGAGCTGCTGACCAAGCCGTCGCTGCTGTTCCTCGACGAGCCGACCTCCGGCCTCGACCCCGGCATGGACCGCTCGGTGATGCACATGCTGCGCGGCCTCGCCGACGACGGCCGGACCGTCATCGTCGTCACCCACAGCGTGCTCAGCCTGGACGTGTGCGACCGGCTCCTCGTGCTCGCGCCCGGCGGGAAGACCGCCTACTACGGGCCGCCCGAGGACGCCCTGGCCTACTTCGGCTTCGAGCAGTGGCCCGAGGCCTTCGAGGCCTTCGAGCGGGACAAGGACCGGGACTGGGCGGGGGACTACCGCGCCTCGCCCTTCCGGGACCGCTACATCGCCGACGCCACCGCCCAGCCCCGGCAGCCCCGGTCCGAGCCCGTCGTGATCGCCGCGCCGCCCCGGCCGCGCAGCCGGGCCGCCCAGCTGAACACGCTGGTGCGCCGCTACGCCTCCGCGCTCAGCGCCGACCGCACGTTCCTGATCATCATGATCGCCCTGCCGTTCGTGATGGGCGTGATGGCGAGGGCCCTGTCGGGCGGCAAGCTGACCCTCGACACGGCGATGAACACCCTGCTCATCCTGTGCGTCGGCGCCGTGCTCACCGGCGCCGCCAACGCCGTGCGCGAGCTCGTCAAGGAACGCGTGATCTACCAGCGGGAACGGGCGGTGGGCCTGTCCAGATCGGCGTACCTGATGTCCAAGGTCGTCGTCCTGGGTGCCATCACCGTGCTGCAGGCGGTGGTGCTGACGCTGGTCGCCCTGCTCGGCGTGGACCTCCGCGCTCCCGGCGACGAAGGCGTGCTGATGCCGCCCCTGGTGGAGATCACGGTCGCCGTCGCGCTCCTGGCGTTCACGGCGATGATGCTCGGGCTGCTCATCTCGGCGCTGGTACGCAAGGAAGAGGTGACGATGCCGCTGCTCGTGCTCGTCGCCATCGTCCAGGTCGTCTTCTGCGGTGCCCTGCTGAAACTGGGCGGCGTGCCCGGGCTCGAGCAACTCGGCTGGCTGGTGCCGGCGCGCTGGGCGCTGGCCGCGATGGCCGGCACCGTCGGGCTGGCCCGGATCGTGCCCAATGAGCTGACCAGGGACGCGCTCTTCGAGCACTCGGCGGGCACGTGGCTGCTCGACGTCGGGATGCTGGTCGTGCTGTCGGCGCTCTTCGGCTTCCTCGTGTCCCGGCTGCTGCGCCGGCACGAACCGGCCGTGATGCGGAAGTAGGGAGCCCCCATGACGACTCCCGGTTTCCGGCCCACGCACGTCGTCCCGCAGCACGGGATGCCCGCCTGGGAGGCCCCCGACCCGGCCCGGCCCACCGTGGACCTCGACCCCCTGCTTCCGGTGCAGCTCGTCGAGCAGCAGGGCGACTGGGGGCATGTGCTGTGCTTCAACGGCTGGTCGGCCTGGGTCGACGGCCGTCACCTGGTCGCAGTACCGCAGGATCCGCCCGCCGCGGACGGGCCGCTCACCTTGACCGCCGACTCGCGTCCGCTGCTGACCCGCACGCAGGAGGCCCTGGCGCGCTACCGGTCCGCGGTCGAGGACCTCGCGGGCGGCCTCGACCGGGAGGCCTTCCACTCCCGCACCCACGGGCTGCGGATCGGCGTCGTCGTCGACGGCGAGTCGGTGTGGCTCTACGACGCCGCGCACGGGCACTGGGTGTACGCGGAGGGCATCCGGGCGACCACGTACGCGACGGACGAGACACCGAGGTCCCAGCCGGCGTCCCGACCGTCCGAGACCCCGACGCCGGCGCCCACCCCCACGCGGGTGGTGCCCCCGGAGGCGGTCGAGGAGCCGCCTCGGGCCGAGGAGGCCGCGCATCCGGCCGGGGCGCCGCCCACGCCGGGCGTTCCGCCCGGGCCGACGCGGGTGGTGTCGCCCGAGGCGCCTGAACCGGCGCGTGCGGTGCCGCCTGCGGCTCCCGAGCCGACGCGGGTGGTGTCTCCCGATGCTCCCGAGCCCACTCGCCTCGTGTCCCCCGAGGAGGCCGAGGAATCCGCCCGCCCCGCGGATGCCCCGCCCACGCGTGTCGTGACTCCCGAAGAGGTGGAAGAAGAGGCCGAGGAGCCGGACGGCCCCGCCGAGGCCCCGCCCACGCGCATCGTGGGGTCCGAGCCCACCCGGGTCGTGTCGCCCGAGGGTGACACCCGTTGACCCGCGAGACGAGCCTGTTCTCCGGGCGGCCCTCCGAGCTGCTCGGGCAGCAGATCGCCGGGTACCGGATCGAGAAGGAGATCGGGCGCGGCGGCATGGCCGTCGTGTACCGGGCCCGCGACCTGCGTCTGGAACGCACCGTCGCCCTGAAGCTGCTCGCCCCGGAACTCGCCCGCAACGACACCTTCCGGCGCCGCTTCACCCACGAGTCCCGGGCCGCCGCCGCGATCGACCACCCGCACATCGTGCCGGTCTTCGAGGCCGGTGAGACGGACGGCGTGCTGTACATCGCCATGCGGTACGTCGTCGGCAGCGACCTGCGCCATCTCCTCGACCGGGAGGGCCCGCTGTCGCCCGCCACCACCCTGCGTATCGCCGCCCAGGTCGCCTCCGCGCTGGACGCGGCCCACGACCACGGCCTGGTGCACCGGGACGTGAAGCCCGGCAACATCCTGGTGGCCCGCGGCACCGACAGCGACCACCCCGAGCACACCTACCTCACCGATTTCGGCCTGACGAAGAAGTCGCTGTCACTGACCGGCTTCACCACGGTCGGCCAGTTCGTCGGCACGCTCGACTACGTCGCACCCGAGCAGATCTCGGGCCGCCCGGTCGACGCCCGCTGCGACGTGTACGGCTTCGCCTGTGTCGTCTACGAGATCCTCGCCGGCCATCCGCCCTTCCGCCGGGACGACGACATGGCACTGCTCTGGGCCCACCAGTACGACGAAGCGCCGCCGCTCACCGAGGCTCGGCCCGACCTCGCCCCGAAGGTCGACCCCGTCCTCGCCAAGGCCCTCGCCAAGAGCCCCGACGACCGGTACCCGTCCTGCCTCGCCTTCGTCGCCGCCCTGCGTGCCGCGACGACCGGCGGCGGGCCCGCCGTCGGCCACACCCCCACCCGTGCGGGCCGAGAGCCGGGGGAGGAGCGGCCGAAGCCGCCGCCGCGCTGGGCGGAACCGGTCTTCACACAGCGGACGTAGAGCCCCGGCGTCAGCTCTCGCTGTCGGAGCGGACCTCACCCCGCCGCCGTACGTGCCGCGCCAGCAGCGCCCCGGCGAATCCGGTCACCAGACCCCAGGGCACGGCCAGGCCGACGGCACCCCACAGCCGGGGTCTGAGGAAGAGTTCGCCCCCGAGGCCCCCGCCCAGGTCGCCGATGCCGAGCACGGACAGGCCATAGTGCGCGGAGATGCGTCCGACGAGGCAGATCATGAACACCGTGAGCATGAGGGCGACCGCCATGTGCACGGCGTGCTGCCAGGCCCGGACCCGGGCCGGTGACCGGGCCGCCATCACGAACGCCGCGGCCAGCAGCAGCACTACGTCGATGACCAGCAGCCACCACACCCGGCCGTCGTGCTCGGAGAGCGTCCGCAGGTTCAGCTCCGAGATGTCCGGAGTGCGCAGCACCTCGTCGAGCACCTGCGGCATGGGCAGTCCGAACGGCCCTTCCACGCGGCCGGTCCAGGTCGCGCCGAGGCCGATCGTCAGCGCCAGCCACACCAGGTTGGGCATGCCGAGCAGAATCACGGCGAACGTCTCCGTCGCGTGGCCCCGCGTCGCCGCGACGACCAGCGCGATGACCACGCCGATGACGACATACGCGAGCAGCAGCGCGACCATCGCGTACGCCGCCGGCCGCACCGACGCCTGAAAGCGCAGCAGCCCGGCAGGCAACGGGGCGGCGCGCGACACCAGCAGGGCCAGCACCAGCACACCGGCGAGCCAGACCAGTCCGACGAACACGGACAGCGGCACGTCGGTGGTGAAACCGATCTTCGGTGAGGCGCCGAACAGGTCGCCGAGTTCCCCCAGCTCCTCGTCGCCGAGGGAGAGGGCGAACGTGTGACGGGCGGCGAGCGTCAGGCCGATCAGCGCGAGCAGCCACAGGACCGCGATCCTGGCGGCCCAGCCGGCCAGCTCCGCGGCGCCGGCGACCGCGCGATGGCGCAGCGGCCGCAGGAAGCCCCAGGCGATCACCAGCGCCCCGGTGAGCGTGACGGACAGCGGGATCACGGTCAGTCCCGCCTGCGTGTCGGCGAAGTCGCCGGCGCTGCCGGAGAGCTTCACCGTGCCCCCGACGGCGGTGACCACGGTCGCCATGACGACCGGGGCGAACGCGCCGTCCGGAAGGTCCGTGGCCCCGGCGGCCCACAGGCCGAGCGTGGCCACCACCAGCATGGCGAGCAGCCCGCCGAGCACCGTGCCGAGGGCGTGCACCCAGCCGTGGCGGGCGACGGCCCGCGCGCCGGAGGTACGTGCCTGGCCGGAGGAGGTGCGCGAACTCACGCTGCCACGCTAAGCAGCGCCCGCGCCGGGCGCCCGTCGGGAGGTCCGTCCGCGTCGGCTTGCGGGCCGGACGGGATCGGGGCACACAATGAACTCGTAGTGGAAGAAGCGGTATATATCAGGACTGATCGCCTCGGGTGTGCGAAGGCCGCACAGAACCCACGTGGGAAGAAGAACTCGTGAGCGTCGAACCGCCGTCGTCCGGTCGCCCCACAGGACCTCCCTCGGGCCCGCTGTCGGGACCCTCCCAGCCGCCCTCGGGAGGCGGCGGCCCGCCCTCCGAACCTCCGAGCGGGGGTGGTGAGCCGCCGGAGCCCCGCCGCCCGTGGTGGGGCTCCGCACCCCGTGTCGCGCTGATCGCCGGCGCGGTCGTGGCCGCCGTGGTCCTGGCCGTGGTGTTCACCCGCCCCGACGGCGGCTCCGGCGCGTCCGACGGCGGTACCGGCACCTCCGACAGCGATGTGTTGCTGCAGCCCGCGGCCGACACCGGCCCGGACCCGTTCACCGACTCGACGGCCAAGGAGAGTTCCGCCCCGTCGGTCACGCCGAAGCCCGGAGGATCGGCGCCGCAGAACGCCGTCAGGGCCGTACGGGGCGGGACGCCCGGCCTGTACGGCGGCACCCGCAACGTCGCCAGCTGCGACGTGGAGAAGCAGATCACGTACCTCAAGCAGGCCCCGGACAAGCAGCGCGCGTTCGCCTCGGTCCAGCGCATCGACCCGTCCGAAGTCCCCGCCTACCTGCGCTCGCTCACCCCCGTTCAGCTGCGTATGGACACCTGGGTCACCAACCACGGCTACAAGAACGGCCGCGCCACGCAGTACCAGGCCGTCCTCCAGGCCGGCACGGCCGTGCTCGTCGACGACCGAGGCGTGCCCCGGGTGCGCTGCGCGTGCGGCAACCCGCTTGGCCCGCCGGCCTCCCAGCAGAAGAAGACGACCGGAGACAAGTGGGCGGGGTACAAGGCGTCGGACGTCGTCGAGGTCAGGCCCGCTCAGCAGCCGGTCGACGTCTTCGTCATGTGCGAGCCCGACGGCGAGTGGTTCAAGCGCGACAAGGGAGACACGGGCAAGAACGACCGCAAGACCGCTCCACCGGACAAGCCCACCCCGTCGGCGACCGTCACCACGCCGACCGGCTCGCCCTCGTCGCAGCCGACCTCGAGCGAACCGACGCCCACGGAGACGTCTTCGGAACCGTCGACGGGCGACTCGCCGCCGGCGGATGACTCGCCGCCCCCGCCCGGGAACGACACCGGCGAAGACACCGGTGGCGGCACGACGGACCAGCCCCCGGCTTCCTGAGTCACCCGGCGCGCACCACCAGGGCGTAGCCCCCGAGCCCGAGCAGCCGATGGGCCGGCACATCGCCGTGGGCGGTGACGATCGCCTCGACGCGGCCGGTGTCCGGTTCGAACGCGACGTCCTGGACCGTGCCGAGCCAGTCACCCGTCTCGGTGAGGATCCTGAGGCCCGGCAGCTCGTGGTGCGGCGGCACCTCGGCCGGGACGGTCGCTGAGCGGACGAGCACGGCGTCCGGGCCGAGGGCGTGCAGGGAGCCCCAGGCCAGCACGGTCTCCTTGCGGGAGTGCCGGCCCCGCACCCGGACATGGGTGACCACACCGGCCGCGGCGTCGACCGTCAGCGACCTCAGGACGCCGAGCTCGTCCGCCTCGGCCAGGGTCAGCACCGGCAGGCCCCGCGCCTGCGAGAACAGCATCATGGCGGTGTCCCCTCGTGCCCCTGGTGGAAGGCGCCCACCCGGGCGACGAAGGCCGGCAGGTCGTCGGCGACATAGCGGGTGGCGTCCGCCGGGATGACCAGGGCGCGGCCGGAGACCGCGAGCGTCTCGCCGCGCGGTACGTACACCCGGTGCCTGCGCCGCCGGGAGCCCTTCACCAACGCCTTGACCGCGGCGATCCGGAATCCCACGACCCGGCCGCTGGTACCGCCCTCGACGACCACGTCGAGCACGGTGCCGACCTCGGCGCCCTCGTCCGTCAGCACCTTGGCGTGCAGTACCCGGCCCTGCCGGGCCTCACGGCGTGCCACGACGACGGGCGTGTCCGTCAGGGCGCCGGCATCGACGATCATGACCGCGTGCGGGCCCAGCGCGTGCACCGCCGACCAGGGCAGACTCTGCTTCAGCGGGCCCGACAGCAGACCCCGGCCGCTGAGCGTGAACCCGGTGATACGCCCGGCCGCGGCATCGAAGACGGTGTCCTTGATCTGCGCGACGGCGTCGCCGCCCAGGGTGACCACAGGCAGGGTCGTCAGGCTCCGTGCCGCCATCAGCTGGTTCATCGCAGGCCCTTCCCGCCGGGCCGGCGACGGACCGCGATGACCGTCCCCGACCGCCGGCCGGCCTGTACGGCGAGCGTCACCACGGCGACGCCGACGAGCGCCGCGACCACCACGACCAGCCATGTCCACCAGGCCACCGCACACCTCCGGCGATCCGGCCCGGCCGCCCTCGACCGGTCCGTTTTCCCTCCGAGTGCCCCGCCCGCGGGGGACAATGCCCAGGGCAGGGGACGGGCGGAAAACGTGTCAGGACTGCGAAGCCCGGCTCGGGGTACGAGCACTGGTGCAGAGCGTCCGGCCAGTCCGGCTTCTTCCCAGAAAGAAACGAATGATCGACCACCTGGACGGGGCAGTGATACCGACTGGTTTCGACGTGCCCGTGGAACCGCTGAGGCGGGCGGCACACTACTCAGGCGAGCAGGGATGTATCGCCGAGGCGCGGTCCTTCGCCGCGCTCTTCCTCGACCAGCTCAGGACCGAGTGGTGCGCGAGCATCGACGACCGCGCCGACGGCGCGGTGCAGCTCGTGGTCAGTGAGCTGGTCACCAACGCGGACCGGCACAGCAACGGGCCGTACATCCTGGAACTCGTGGGCACGGACACCGCCGTGACCGTGTCGGTCTACGACAGCAGCTCCGCCCTGCCCCGCATCTTCCCGCGCAACCCGGAGCGCGTCGGCCGGCACGGCCTGGAGATCGTCCACGCGCTCGCGGAGCAGGTCAGCGTGGAGCGGGTGCCGGTGGGCAAGCGAGTGCGCGCCGTGCTGCCGCTCGCCGGTGCGACCGGGGGCTGAGCCGCCCGGCTGAACCGTCCGAGTGAGGTTCCCCTCCCGTGCGGTGTCCATCGAGGGCGCTCGCGCGCCACAGATGCCGACACCGTCGCGGGTGCCGTCCCACTCCCGCATGGGGGACAGCACCCGCTGGTCGCCGTATGCCCGGCCGGCCCGCCGTCTGCGTCAGGCGCAGCCGAGTTCGCCCAGCATGCCCTCGCGCAGCCGGGTGATGATCCGCTTGATCAGGCGCGAGACGTGCATCTGCGAGCAGCCGAGCTCCTCGCCGATCTCCGCCTGGGTGGCCTCCTCCACGAACCGCATGTGGATGATCTGCCGGTCGCGCTCGCTGAGCTCCGCCATGAGCGGGGCGAGCGAGTGGAAGTCCTCGACGAGCCGCAGCCCGTCCTCCTCGACGCCGATGAAGTCGGCCAGGACCGCCTCGCCGCCCTCCGGCCCGTCGCCGGTGAGCGCGGCGTCCAGCGAGGACGAGTTGTACCCGTTCGCGGCGATCTGCCCCTCGACGACCTCGTTCTCGGAGATGTTCATCAGCGTGGCCAGCTCGGCGACGGTCGGCTCGCGGTCCAGCCGGCTGGCGAGTTCCTCGCGGGCCTTGGCCAGCTCCACGCGCAGCTCCTGCAGCCGCCGCGGCACATGTACCGCCCACGTCGTGTCCCGGAAGAACCGCTTGATCTCACCGACGATGTACGGCAGCGCGAAGGAGGTGAACTCGACCTCGCGTGACAGCTCGAACCGGTCGATGGCCTTGATCAGGCCGATCATGCCGGTCTGGACGATGTCCTCCATGTCGTCGCCGCGGCCCCGGAACCGGCCGGCCGCGAACCGCACGAGCGACATGTTCATCTCGATCAGCGTGTTGCGCGCGTACTGGTACTCGTGCGTGCCCTCTTCGAGTTCCGTCAGACGCTGGAAGAACTGGCGGGACAGCGCCCTGGCGTCCCGCGGGGCAACGGACCGCGGGTCCACGACCGGCAGTGCTCCGTCACCCGTTCCGGCCTCGGCGTTCTCCCCGGCGACTGCTGCCTTTGACCGGATCACGGCGGTCTCCATTACCTCTCCCCACGAAGTGACGGCTATATCGGCCTAGGTCCTTCCGGGTTGCGGATACCCGGGTAGGCGCAACACATGCCCCCGAATGCCGTGCGGCGAAAATCGGTGGAGCGCGGCATTCCGGCCTGTCCATGCTCACCCATACGGCCGACACTGGGCAAGAGGCAGTGGCGCGGCCCGAGCGCCGGAGCTGAAACTTCCCGGTCCCAACGCCGTGGCCCGGCCTTCGCGTTCCGCTGATTCCACCCAGGGCGGAACGCCGGGCCCTTCCCCTGGCGGCCGGCGCTCCTAGGCTGGAGCAGTGAGCAACCACGTGCCGAACGAAGCCCGCGTCATCCCGCTGCGCCCGCAAGGCGCGAGCCCCCCGGCCCCCGCTGTGAGGGAGCCGCTTTGGCGCGACCTGGTCGGCGATGTCCTGCGCCGTGAACGCCTCGCGCAGGAGCGCACCTTGAAGGACGTCGCCGACGAGGCACGGATCTCCATGCCGTATCTGTCGGAGGTCGAGCGCGGCCGCAAGGAGGCCTCCTCGGAGGTCCTCGCGGCCGCCGCCCGCGCCCTCGGACTGAGCCTCGGCGACCTGCTGTCGAGGACACAGGGCGAACTGACCCGCGTCGCCTCGCGGTACACGGGAGGCGGCAGCCGCCGCGCGGCGGGGTCCCCGTCGTCGCACGACGGACTGTGCCTGGTCGCCTGAGTCTGTCTGTCGGCCGGCGCCTCAGACCTGCACGAGGCGCCGGCTGAGCACCTCATCGGCCAGCCCGTAGTCCACCGCCTCCTGGGCGGTGAACACCTTGTCGCGGTCCATGTCGGCCCGCAGGGTCGCCACCTCGTGGTGGGTGTGCCGCGCCAGCACCTCCTCCACCTGGGAGCGGATCCTCACCATCTCCCTGGCCTGGAGGGCCAGGTCGGAGACCATGCCGCGCTGCCCTCCGGTCGCCGGCTGGCCGAGCAGCACGCGAGCGTGCTCCAGCACGAACCGCCGTCCGGGGTCGCCGCCCGCCAGCAGCACGGCCGCCGTGGAGGCCGCCTGCCCGACACAGAACGTCGAGATCGGCGCCCGCACGTACGACATGGTGTCGTAGATGGCCATGAGCGAAGTGAACGATCCCCCGGGCGAGTTGAGGTAGATCGCGATCTCACTCTCCGGGGACGAGGACTCCAGATGGAGCAGCTGCGCGATGACGACGTTGGCGACACCGTCGTCGATCTCCGTGCCGAGGAAGATGATCCGCTCGGACAGCAGCCGGCTGAACACGTCGTAGGACCGCTCGCCCTGCGGGGTGCGCTCGACGACGTTCGGAATCGTGTAGGTACCCATCACTGCAGCCCCATCCTGCGCCGGCCGGCCGTCGGGCGGACGTCCGCGAGGGACTCCACGACCCGGTCGACCATGCCGTACTCCCTGGCCTCCTCGGCCGTGAACCAGCGGTCCCGGTCGCCGTCCCGGGAGATCGTCTCCTCGCTCTGGCCGGTGTGCTCGGCGGTGATCCGCTCGATGGTCCGCTTGGTGTGCTCCAGGTTCTCCGCCTGGATCTCGATGTCGGCGGTGGTCCCGCCGATGCCGGCCGACGGCTGGTGCATCATGATCCGCGCGTTGGGCAGGGCGTAGCGCTTTCCGGTCGCGCCGACGCTGAGCAGGAACTGGCCCATGCTCGCGGCGAAGCCCATGGCCAGCGTGGAGACGTCGTTCGGGATGAGCCGCATCGTGTCGTAGATGGCGAGGCCCGCGTGCACCGCCCCGCCGGGGCTGTTGATGTACAGGCTGATGTCGGTGCGCGGGTCCTCGGCGGACAGGATCAGCAGCTGGGCGCAGACCCGGTTCGCGGAGACCTCGTCGACCTGGGTGCCCAGCAGCACGATGCGCTGCGCGAGCAACTGGGCGGCCAGCTGGTCGTCGAACCGGCTCGGAGGGGTGTCGCCCTCCTCCGCCCGGGGGGCGAGTGTCGTGAGTGGAGTCATCGGTTCTCCTCGTCGTAGCGGAAGTTCCGCGGAAGTGCCGTCGACTCCACTCTTGACCTCGGACGACGCCGTTGTGCGGATTCTCTGCCCGCGGCAGATTCGCTACCGGCAGAGCGGGCGCCAGCCCTTCTCGCGCAGCTGCCGGAAGAACGCCCGCACGTCGTCCACCAACAGGCCCGGTTCCTCCATCGCGGCGAAGTGCCCGCCCCGGTCGAACTCCGTCCAGCGGACGATGTTCTCCGTCCGCTCCGCCTTGTGGCGCAGCGGGATCTGCGGATCGCCGAAGAAGGACGCCACCGCGGTCGGCGCGGTGGAGGGCTCGTGCGGGGCGGCGATCCGCCCGCCCCGGGCGTGGGCCCGCTCGTAGTAGACCCGGGCGGACGAACCCGCCGTGCCCGTCAGCCAGTACAGCATCACGTTCGTGAGCATCTGATCCCGGTCGACGGCCTCCTCGGGCAGCTCGTCGGAGTCCGTCCACTCCCGGAACTTCTCCACGATCCAGGCGAGTTGGCCCACCGGAGAGTCCGTGAGCGCGTACGACAGGGTCTGCGGCCGGGTGGACTGCACATGGAAGTAGCCCGTGCTGTCGCGGGACCACTCCTCCCACCGGCGCCAGGAGGTGAGCGTGCGCTCCCGCTCCGCGGGACTCAGCGCCTCCAGCTCCTCGGCGGTCGGCTCGGTGGCCTGCTGCCCGCCGGGCAGCAGATTGAGGTGGATGCCGGTGACCCGGCCGGGGTGGACGCGGCCCAGTTCGCGGGAGATGCCCGCGCCCCAGTCGCCGCCCTGGGCGCCGAACCTCTCGTAGCCGAGGCGCGTCATCAGCTCGGCCCACGCGTCGGCGATCCGGCGCGCCTCCCAGCCGGTCTCCCGGGTGGGCCCGGAGAACCCGAAGCCCGGGATGCTCGGCAGCACGACGTGGAAGGCGTCGGCAGGATCGCCGCCGTGCGCGGCCGGGTCCGTCAACGGCCCGACGATGTCGAGGAACTCGACGATCGACCCCGGCCATCCGTGCGTGACGATCAGCGGGGTGGCGTCGGGTTCGGGGGAGCGGATGTGCGCGAAGTGCACCCGCGCGCCGTCGATCTCGGTCGTGAACTGCGGCCACGCGTTCAGCCGCGCCTCCGCCGCCCGCCAGTCGTACGTGTGCCGCCAGTGCCGCACCAGCTCGCGCAGATAGCCCGACGGAACGCCGTACGTCCACCCCACCCCGGGCAGCTCGTCGGGCCACCGGGCCCGGTCGAGGCGGTCGTGGAGGTCGTCGAGGTCGCTCTGCGGGATGTCGATGCGGAAGGGACGGATGCCGCTGTCGGCGGGCGTAGACGTCATGACCGGGATGCTAGTTCCGAACGGTGTAACGGCCACCTGAATTTGCCGGCCGGCCGACCGATGAGTTCCGGGGCGAGAGCCGGTCGACAGTGGTGACAGCGTTCCACGCGCCCGGGAGGACTCATGACCACCGACGGTTTCACCACGTGCCTCTGGTTCGACGGCCAGGCCGAGGAGGCCGCCCACCTCTACGTCTCGATCTTCAAGAACTCCAGCATCGGCGAGATCGCCCGCTACCCCGAGGGAGCGCTCCAGCCCGCCGGCAGCGTCATGACCGTCGAGTTCACCGCCAACGGCCACAAGTTCCTCGCGCTCAACGGCGGGCCTCAGTTCACCTTCACCGAGGCGGTCTCCTTCATGATCTTCTGCGCGGACCAGGAGGAGATCGACTATTACTGGACCAAGCTCACCGAGAACGGCGGCGAGCCCGGCCCGTGCGGCTGGCTCAAGGACAAGTACGGCCTGTCCTGGCAGGTCGTCCCGGACCGGCTCCAAGAGATGATCACCGACCCTGACCCGGCGAAGGCGGCCCGGGTGACCACGGCGTTCATGGCGATGAGCAAGTTCGACATCGCCACCCTGGACAAGGCCTACGCGGGCGAGTGACCCTCCGGGTCAGGGGCAGGCCCGGCCGAGCCTGCCCCTACTCCGTCTCGGCCAGGATCTCCCGGATCACATGTCGGGAGTTCTCCGCGACCGGCGGGTTCGTGTCCCAGTAGTACGGCAGCGCGATGACCGCGATCGACAGGGCCCAGCCCCGACCCCGTGCCCACTCGGCCTCGCCGGCGCCCGCGGCCTCGCGGAGGCTCCCGCGGACCCCGGCGGGCAGCACGCACCAGGCGCTGATGAGGTCGACGGCGGGATCTCCCACCCCCACCGTGCCGAAGTCGATCACGGCGCTCAGCCGTCCGCCCGTGACCAGCAGGTTCCCGGCCATCAGATCACCGTGTGCCCAGACCGGCGGCCCGGCGTACTCCGGGGCGCGCAGGGCCTCCTCCCACGCCTCCGTCACCGCCGCGGTGTCGATCCGCCCCGAGAGCTGGGCGAGCGCCTCGCGCAGGAAGCGGTCCCGGGTCGCCAGCGGCACGCCCCGGTAACCGGTCGGGCCCTCTGCCGGGGCGATCCGGCGCAGGGCCGCGACGTAGGTGCCCAGGTCCTCGGCGAGCAGTTCCGGCTCATCGAGGGCGCCGGGCACCGGGTTGCGGCCGTCCAGCCAGCCGTACACCGACCAGGGCCACGGGAAGCCCTCGCCGGGCTCGCCCCGCCCGAGGGGTTCGGGCGAGGCTACGGGCAGGCCCGGGCTCAGCCGGGGCAGCCAGCGCAGTTCGTGCGTGATGGCCTCGACGGCGCGGGGATGCCGGGGGAGCCGCACGACCTTGTCCCCACCGAGGCGGAACATGGCGTTCTCGGAACCGGAGGACTCGATGCGCCGCAGGGGCAGTCCCGCCCACTGCGGGAACTGTCCCGCGATCAGCCGGCCGACGAGCGGGACGTCGATGTCCCGCTCGTCCTCATGCATTCGCACAGCACACATGGCACCCATTTGAGCGGTCAACCCGCCGACTGTCGAATGGTTTTGGTGATCTCCCGGGCGATGCGCAGGATGCCGGGGGAGCGCACCGGGCAGGGCTTCGGTGTGGACGTCGTGGGCGCCAGGCAGAAGTGCAGATAGTCGTCGTCGCGGTGCAGGGCCGTCCGGTCGCGGCCGGGCTGGGTGCAGTAGTCGGGGTGGGCGCGCTCGTAGGCCGTGCAGGGCAGGTGCTGTGTCCACGTGTAGCGGTCCGAGCCGGGGCTCACCGTCCCCCCGGCGTCGGCGACGATGTCGTCCGAGTCGGCGGCCAGCCGCTCGTACAGCCCGTTCACGCGCCGCACCCGGTCGGGCGTGATCGGGTCCGGCCCTTGGAGCACCCACACGATCCGCGGCCGGCGTGCCCCGCCGGCCGTCGTGATCTGCTCGACGAGCCTGCGCGCGTCGGCCTCGTACCGCTTGAAGTACCGCTCCCGCGAACCGTCGTACGTGATCTTGTCCATGCACCAGGTGAAGTCCCAGGCGTTGCCCCAGAACTGCAGCACCACGAAGTCCGGCCGCAACGACCGCACCAGGGCGGCCGCCTTGTCCCGTGCCGGTACGAGCGACCGCTCCGCGGTGCCCTCCAGGTAGTCGCACAGGGTGGTGCCCGAGTAGGGGGCGCTCGTGTACTGCGCGCGCAGGTCCCGGCGCAGCTCCTGGCCGAGGACCTTCTGGTTCTCCATGGCGAGCGAGTCGCCGAGGTACAGCACGCGGGGCGCCTTGGCGGGGGCGCGGGGGCTGGGCGAGGCCGGGGCCCGCTGGTGCGTGGTCGTGGACACCTCCGGCGCGGACGGCGGGGACGCGTCAGGTCCGGACGACGGATCCCCGCACGCCCCGAGCAGCAGCCCGGCCAGCAGGAGACCCGCGATCCACGGTCCGCGCATAAGGCAACTCCCGCCCCGGCCGGTGAAACGGCTCCCCAGGCAAGCACAGCCGGGCCCGGGGCGAAAGACACGCGTCGGCCACGAGGTGCCCGTGACCGACGACTTGATGCTCGGTCAGACGCGGTCGGCGACGATCATCAGGTACTGGAAGCTGCCGTTCTTGTACGCGGTCAGGAACGTGTCCTCGATGCCCGTGACGAGATGGTCGGCCCGCCCCACGGCCTCGTCACCGAGCCCCTCCCCGTCCGTGACGACCCCGATGACCTCCTCCTCGCCGTACTTGCCGGTGGCGTACCGGGTGAAACGGCCGTGCACGATCAGGTAGGCCTCGGTGACGGGCTGGCCGGCCTCGAAGAGCACCTCGCCGGCACGCACCTCACGGACCTCGAAGCGCGACGCGATCTGCTTCAGCACCTCGGCGTCGGAGTAGCCGCGCAGCACGGGCAGTTCGGTGAGCGTCTGGGGGATGACCCTGATGTCGTCGGCACCGTTCTGCTCGAACTCCACCCGGCCCCGGCCGAGACGCAACGTCAGACGCCGGTTGACCCGGTAGGCACCGCCCCTGACATCGACCCACGGCAGCATCTTGAGCAGCCAGCGCGAGGTGATGGCCTGCATCTGCGGCACGGACTTGGTGGTGGTGGCGAGCTGGCGCGCCGCCCGCGTGCTGAGACTGGTGAGCTGGGCCTCGGCCGCGCCGGTGCCGGCAGCGGGCTCGGTGGCGGGGCCGGTGGTGCTTTCGGGGGCGGACACATTCCCTCCCTGGGATCGAACGGGATGTTCGCTGAGTGAGCGGGGCGAGGCCTTGCTGAGCAGGGGTGGCCCGGGAGGCCCGGGACACGGGTGCGCCCTGTCCCCCCCCGCTGAGCTGAGTGGTCGGCCGGGATGGGTGGAGTGGTGGCGGGGACGGTGGGGTGGCCGGCGAAGGCGGCGACTCGTGGCGCCCGTGAGCCGGACGCGCCGCGAGTCATAGCCAAACAGCGGCAGAGGTGGCCCGATAACCGCGTGAAGGGGGGCGGTTTCTCGCGCCGGAGGTGGCAAACCCACGATGGGGGTGGAGGACGAGCGGGCGTGTGCCCCCACGCCGGTCGCCGACCCGGCCGCGCCCGGCGCACAGGGTGCACAGACGCCGCGTATCGCAGCAGTCACCGCCCGTACCGCTCCGGCGCACACCCCGTGGCGACTCGCACGCCGACAGCACTCACACCCAGTCGTTCACCAACACCGCCGCCCCGTCGAACCGCCCCGCCTTCAGGTCCCCTAGCGCCTCCACGGCCCGCGACAGCGGGTAGGGACGCGTGGTCGCGCGGACGCCGTAGCGGGCCGCCAGTGTCAGGAACTCGCGACCGTCCGCACGCGTGTTGGACGCGACGCTGCGCACCTGCTTCTCGTAGAACAGCTCGGTCTCGTAGTGCAGGGGAGGCGTGTCCGTGAGGTGGATGCCGGCGATGGCGAGGACGCCGCCCCGGTCGAGGGCGCGCAGTGCGACCGGGACCAGTTCGCCGACCGGGGCGAAGAGGATCGCGCTGTCCAGCGGCTCCGGCGGCCTCGCGTACGCGTCCTGCGCGGACGCCGCGCCCAGTTCCAGCGCCAGCCGCCTCGCGGCCGCACCACGCGTCATGACGTGCACGACGGCACCCTCGGCCAGCGCCACCTGCGCGCACAGGTGGGCGCTCCCCCCGAAGCCGTACAGCCCGAGCCTCCCACCGGGCGGCAGCGCGGCCCGCCGCAGCGCGCGGTGGCCGATGATGCCCGCGCACAGCAGGGGCGCCAGCGCCACGTCCGGCACGTCGTCCGGCATCCGATAGGAGAACGCGGCCGGTACGGTCGTGTACTCCGCGTAGCCGCCGTCGGCGTACCAGCCCGTGTACTCGGACCGGGGACAGAGGTTCTCCGCGCCGCGTGCGCAGTACGCGCAGTCGCCGTCCGTGCGGCGCAGCCAGGCCACACCGACCCGGTCGCCCACCGCGAAGCCGCGCACCGCCGCGCCCACCCCGGCCACCGTCCCGACGACCTCGTGCCCGGGCGTGACACCCGCCCGGTGCACGGGCAGATCGCCCTCGGCGACATGCAGATCCGTACGGCACACTCCGCAGGCGCGCACCCGCACCAGCAACTCGTCGTCCGCCGGCACCGGCACCGGTTTCTCCACCAGTCGGAGAGCCCCCTCCTCGACCGGACCCGGCCGCTCCACCGACCACGCGCGCATCGTCCCGTCCGCCATACCGCTCCCCGTCCTGCCGAGGGCTCCCGCCCAGTCTGCGGCGGAACGGCCGGTTCGGCGCGCGGGCCGCCCCGAGGGTGACTAGCGTGAAAAAAGCGGACCATCCACCCACCCGAAGAGGGCCGTAGCCATGGCCGTGCAACCTGAAGGAGCCCCTTGCTGGGCCGACGCGACGTTCAGTGACCTCGAAGGGGCCAAGAACTTCTACGGAGACGTCCTGGGCTGGACCTTCGCCGAGGCGTCGGCGGAGTACGGCGACTACACCCAGGCCTACGCGGACGGCAAGGCGGTGGCCGCCGTCGTCCCGCCCATGCCCGGCCAGCCGGAGGCCCCGTCGCAGTGGTGTCTGTACTTCGCCGCCCGGGACACCGCCGCCACGGCCGCCCGGATCCGAGACAACGGCGGCGAGGTCCTGATGGAGCCGATGCAGGTCGGCGACTTCGGCACCATGTGCCTGGCCCGCGACCCGAGCGGTGTCGTCTTCGGCGTCTGGCAGGCGGGCACCCACGAGGGCTTCGAGGTGATGGCCGAACCGGGCGCCTACACCTGGGCCGAGGTCTTCACCCGCGAGCCCGAGAAGTCCGACGCCTTCTTCCCCGCCGTCTTCTCCTACCGGCAGCGGGACATGGAGGACGGCGAGATGGACTTCCGCATCTACGACCTCGGCGAACGCACCGTGCTGGGCCGGATGAAGATGACGGAGGAGTTCCCGCCCGAGGTGCCGCCGTACATCAACGTCTACTTCACCGTCGAGGACTGCGACGACGCCGTGGCGAAGGCGACCAAGCTCGGTGGCGTCCTGCGGTTCGGCCCGATGACCACGCCGTTCGGCCGGTTCGCCGCCATCAGCGATCCGCAGGGCGCGGACTTCTCGGTGATCGACATCACGACGACCGAGGGAGACATGCCGAAGCTGACCGACGTGTCGTAGCCACCCCACCCTCCCGGCCGGGCGGACCGTGCGGCCATGGCATGATCGAGCTCATGCGTGAACGTGTTGTGGCCGCGTGCGACGGGGCTTCGAAGGGAAACCCGGGGCCCGCGGGCTGGGCCTGGGTCGTCGCCGACGCTTCCGAGAGCCCGGTGAGCTGGGAGGCGGGGCCGCTCGGCAAGGCCACCAACAACGTCGCGGAACTGACCGCGCTGGAGCGCCTGCTGACGGCGACCGACCCGGGCGTACCGCTCGAGATCCGGATGGACTCGCAGTACGCGATGAAGGCCGTCACCACCTGGCTGCCCGGGTGGAAGCGCAACGGCTGGAAGACGTCCGCCGGTAAGCCGGTCGCCAACCAGGACCTCGTCGTGCGCATCGACGAGCTCCTGGACGGCCGCTCGGTGGAGTTCCGCTACGTGCCCGCCCACCAGGTCGACGGCGACCGGCTCAACGACTTCGCCGACCGCGCCGCCAGCCAGGCCGCCACCGTCCAGGAGTCCGCGGGCAGCGAGCTCGGTTCCCCCGAGCCGCCGCCCGCCCCGGACACCCCGGTCAAGGCACCCCGCTCCCGCCCGCGTGGCGGCTCGGCCCGCACCGCGAAAGCCTCCGGCGCCAAGGGCTCCTCGCGCACCATCAAGGCGAAGTTCCCCGGCCGCTGCCAGTGCGGCCGCTCCTACGCGGCGGGCGAGCCCATCAGCAAGAACGACGGCGGCTGGGGGCACCCGGAGTGCCGCACGGCCGCCACCGCCTGATCAGGCGTCGAACGTGTAGTGCGCCGTGTGGTCCAGCAGATCCGCCGGGCTCGTGTCGTGCCACGGCCGCATCGTCTCGTTGAGGTCGATCACGTTCGGCGTGCCCGAGACCGGCAGGTAGCCGGAGCCGGGGTGCCGCCGCTGCCACTCGGCCCACAGCTTGTCGATGTACGCGTGGTGCAGCCAGAACACCGGGTCGTTGGGCGAGGCGCCGGTGGCCATGTGCCCGCCCACCCACACGTGGACGCGGTTGTGCAGATTGACGCCGCGCCAGCCTTCGAGATGGTTGCGGAAACCGTCCGAGCCGCTGTTCCAGGGCGCCATGTCGTACGTCGGCATCGACAGCACCGACTCGACCTCGGCCGCCGTCGGCAGCTGGCGCCCCCCGGCACCGAGGGACCGGCGCAGGAACGTACGGCCGTCGACCCGCACGTTGATCTGCCAGTTCCCGCCGGCCGCGGCGAACGGCCCGTCCGGCACCCGGCCGTCCCGGTCGCGCCCGGTGCCGCCGAGGAAGTCGGGCGCCCAGAGCGAGGCACGCGGCGAACGGTCGACGGTCCAGTCCCAGTACGGCAGGGCCACCGACGCGTCCACCGACTGGAGCGCCCGCTCGAACTCCAGGAGGAATCTTCGGTGCCAGGGCAGGAAGGACGGTGAGCGGTGGCCCGTCCGCTCGCCGTCGTCGGTGTCGGAGACGATGAAGTCGTTGTGCGTCGTGACGAACTCGTCGTAGCGGCCGCTGCGCTTCAGCTCCATGAGGGCGGCGACGAAACGCCGCTTCTCGTCGGCGGTCAGGGCGGACTGGTTCTTGCGGACGGTCATGTGCGGGTGCTCCAGAGCCTTTCGGTGCGGTTCAGTTGGCGGGGAAGGGCAGCAGCGGCGCGCCCTGCAACTCGTCCACCGCGGCGCGGGCGGCGGCGCGCGGGGTGGCCACCGGGTCGTAGTGGCTGACGACGCTGATCCAGGTGCCGTCGGCGTTGCGCATCACGTGCAGTTCCACACCGTCGACGAACACCGCGTATCCGGCGCCGTGGTGGTGATGGCCGGTCCCGGTGGCCGGGCGGCCCTGTATCCGGCGGCCCTTGTAGACCTCGTCGAAGGTCCTGGGGGAGTCGTGGTGCCCGTGCCCGGTGGCGGCCGTGGCGGGTACGACGGCGGGCAGGACGCCGGCGGTCCCGGCGAGGACGGCCGCGGCGGTGAGCGCGCGGCGACGGCTGAGTTCCGGCATGCGGACCTCCTGGGTCGGTTCGGGTGTTGACCTGGGCATGCCTATCGGTCCGTCCGGTACCGGGAGAAATCCGCGCGAGCCGGTTGGCTGTGATCCGGGCAATTCCCCTTATGTCGTGCAAGGTTGAACAAAGATGATCTTGCCGTCAGAGGGTGGGACGCGGGCACGGAAGGGGAGATTCCGCCTGCTTGGGATGTCGCGGCGGTTGTTCCTCCCCGTGAGGCCCGCTGCCCGTGGTGCACGTCACGCCGCGAAACTGGCGCGATTCGGTGGTCCGCCCTCCTGGCGGCGCCCCGAGGCCGACCGGACCTCCCGGCTTGGGTGAATTACAATTCACCGGCTAAGGTGAATTGCCATTCACCCGCCGCCTTGCCCAGGCGCTGCCCGCTGGAGTGCCGATGGACCGGACCGCCCCGATACGCAACCGGCTCACCGTCCCGGTGCTCGCGTTCGGCGGCATCCTCATGGCCGTCATGCAGACCGTGGTCGTGCCCCTGCTGCCCGACCTGCCCCGGCTGACCGGCGCCTCGGCGGGCACCGTCTCCTGGATGGTCACGGCCACCCTGCTGTCCGGGGCCGTCCTCACCCCGGTCCTGGGCCGGGCCGGCGACATGTACGGCAAGCGACGGGTGCTCATGGCGGCCCTCGCGCTGATGACCCTGGGTTCGGTCCTGTGCGCCCTGACCTCCGACATCGGCGTGCTGATCGCCGCCCGCACCCTGTCCGGGGCCGCCGCCGCGGTCGTCCCGCTGTCCATCAGCATCCTTCGGGACGAACTGCCGCCGGAGCGCCGGGGCTCGGCCGTGGCGCTGATGAGCTCCACTGTCGGCATCGGCGCCGCGCTCGGCCTGCCGCTGGCCGCGGTGATCGTCCAGTACGCGGACTGGCACACCATGTTCTGGGTGACCAGCGCCCTCGGTGCCACGGGCGTGACGCTGGTCTGGTGGGCGGTGCGGGAATCGCCGGTGCGCGAGCCGGGCCGGTTCGACGTGCCGGGCGCGCTGGGACTGGCCGTCGGGCTGGTCTGCCTGCTGCTCGGGGTGTCCCAGGGCGGGCAGTGGGGCTGGGGCGGCCCGCGTGTCGTGGGCCTGTTCCTGGCCGCCGCCGTCGTGCTCGCGCTGTGGTGGTGGCAGCAGCTGAGGGCCGAACAGCCGCTGGTGGACCTGCGGTTGGTGGCCCGGCCCCGGGTCGGACTGTCCCATGTGGCCGCGCTGCTCGCCGGATTCGCGTTCTACGCCAACACCCTGGTCACCGCCCAGCTCGTGCAGGCGCCCGAGGCGACCGGGTACGGGCTCGGCCTGTCCATCGTCGCCACCGGCCTGTGCCTGCTGCCCAGCGGCGTGGTCATGCTGCTGCTGTCGCCCGTCTCCGCCCGGATCTCCGCCGCGCGCGGGCCGCGCGTCACGCTCGCCCTCGGGGCGGCGGTCATCGCCACCGGGTACGCGGTCCGTATCGCCGACAGCCGCGACCTGTGGATGATCATCGCGGGGGCCACCGTCGTCGCGACCGGCACCACCCTGGCCTACTCGGCGCTGCCCACGCTGATCCTGCGTGCCGTGCCGGCCGGGCAGACCGCCTCCGCCAACGGCGTCAACGTCCTGATGCGGACGATCGGCCAGGCCGGTTCCAGCGCCGCCGTTGCCGCCGTCCTCGTGCACCACACCAGCCTGGTCGGCGGGGCCCCGGTCCCCACCCTGCACGGATATCTGCTGGCGTTCGCCATGGCCGGTGCGGTCGCCCTGGTGGCCGTGGTGGCGGCGCTGTGCATACCCGGCGACTCCACGGCCGACGAACCGGACGGCCGTTACCCGGCCGGGGACCGCACCCGGGGCGCGCACGACCGGGCGATGGAGGGAGCATGAGTGCCGTGAGCACTCCACCCGTCACGCCCACGCCGGCCCGCAGGGACGCCGAGGCGACCAAGGCGGCCATCCTCAAGGCGGCCCGTCATCTGCTGGCCCGGCACGCGCACGCCGACATCACGCTCAAGGCGGTCGCCGAGCGCGCCGGCGTGAGCCCGCCGCTGATCCTCAAGTACTTCGGCAACAAGGACACGCTGTTCGCCCGGGTCATGTCCTTCGAGACCGACGCCGCCGCCCTGCTGGCCGCGCCGCTCGAGGAACTCGGAGCGCACATGGTCCGGCACGTCCTGGTCAGCCAGTCCGAGCAGGGCGCCGACCCGCTGCTGCGGATCGTGTTCGCGCCCCTGCACGGCGAGCAGGGCGACATCCTGCGCGCCAACTTCCGCACCCAGGTGACCGACCGCCTCACCGACCGCCTCACCGGCCCCGACGCCGGCCTGCGCGCCGAGCTGGCCGTCGCCACCCTGCTCGGCCTGGGCGTGATGTACGGCATCGCCCGCGGCACCGAGGTGCGGGCGAGCACGGTCGACGCCCTGGTGGACCGGTACGCGCCCGCGGTGCAGGCACACCTCACCCCGTAACGCCCTGGCCGAACAGCCGGTCCAGGAAGGCGTTGCCATACACGCGGTGCGGGTCGAGCCGGTCCAGCACCGCGTCCGCCTCGGCCCACTCCGCCCTACCGACGGCGGCAGGCACCACCGACCCCAGAACCTCCTCGTCGCTCCACACCCCGTCGTCCGTGTACGCCCACCCCTTCGACCACTCCACCCGGGTGAGCGCGAACCCGCCGTCGAAGGTACGCAGCAAGAACCGCTCGATCTCGCGCAGGAACGCCTCCGCGTCCGGCGTGCCCGGCAGCGTCAGGACGTCCAGCCACACGGCCGTGTCCCACTCGGGGTGGTCCGCGCGCGGCCGGAGCGCGGACAGCAGCGGCGGGCGGGCCCCGGCCACTATGGCGTCGCCCGGCTCGTCCAGGCCGGTCACCCGGATCTCCACCGAGCCGTTGACCGGGAAGCTGCCCCGGGCCGCGTACGCCGCCAGCCGCTCCCGGTAGAAGGCCGCGAACTCCGAGAGCACCCGTTGCACCTGCTCCCGCGAGGTGAGGACCGCGTAGCCGTCGGCGTGCACCCGCAGGGTGCTCGGCTTCAGATACAGCAGGGTGTTCTTGGACGGTCCCCAGAGGTCGGCGGACAGCGTCGTCACCAGCCCGAGCGCGGCCGCGTCGTACTGCGCGGCGCCCAGCACCGGCGCCAGATACCAGGCCGCGTCCGACGTCATCCGGCCCACCAGCTCCGCCACCGGCGTCGGGATGTTGTCGGAGAACGGGTAGTTGTACGGCCGCGTCACACGCCGCGAGGTCAGCGGCCGGGCGGGGGTAACGCTCCACACCTTCAGCCAGGGATGCTCGGTGAAGGCGAACCAGATCGCCTCGACCCGCCCGGCCTCGTCCAGGAAGCGTGAGAAGGTACGCCCGTCGGAGCCGGGCGCGGCGAACAGCTCGCCGGCCGGGATGTCCGTACGGCTCACGCACCGCAGGTTCGTGTTCGCCCCCACCCGCAGCACCACCTCGGTCACCAGGGACCGCCCGAGATGGGTCAGCAGCGCGGCACAGTCCGCCTCGTCACGACGGAACGTTCGCACCACGTACGCGCCGGCCCGGGAGTCCCAGACGACCGCCGTCAGGGACAGGATCAGATTGCTGAGCGAGCCGTACGTGTGCCCGGGCCGCCGGCGTTCGCCCCGCGCGGGGACGGCCGTGCCGTGCGCGTCGATCGCCAGGGCGCCGCCCAGGGTGAGGACACCGGGAGCGGGAGCGGCCGTGACGCCGAGGCCGTGTTCCTCCAGGAAGGTCAGCAGGGCCTCCAGGGTCACGCCGGTTCCGGCCCGTACGGCCGTCGGCGAGTCCAGCGTGAGGCCCCTCAGATGAGGCGTGGTGTCGACGAGGAGGACGGGCGCGCCGGACGGCGTCCCCTCCGTCACGGTCAGGGGTGACCAGCCGTGCGAGGCGCCCCGGGCGCGCACCCGCCACCCGTGCCGCCACGCCCAGTTGACGACCTCGGCCACCTGTTCCGGGCTGCCCGGCGCACAGGCCCACAGACCGTCCGCGGTGATCTCGCCGACCCAGTTCCGGTACGCCGAGCGGTACAGCGCGACATCCGCCGGAAAGTCCGGCAACTCCGCCGCCGCGGCCGCCGGATCCGCCGGCAGACCCGGCACGGCGGCGAGGGCGGCCGCCGTGAGGAGGAAGCCCCGGCGCGTCCAACGCGAGTGCTGGGAAGGGAAGTTGCTCATTGAACCGGTAGTCACGTGGAGTCACGCTAGGGGCCCGACTGACACGTAACACGTTCCTGTCGCAACTATTCACTCGTGTGAGTGAATCGGGCAGGGCGGCGGGCCGGAGCGATACGTTCCGCGCGCGGCCGTGACGGATGACAGACTGACGCCCATGGACGAGCGCACATTCGACAGGTCGGGTCAGCACGCCTCCGTCATAGGCCTGGGCACATGGCAGCTGGGTGCCGACTGGGGAGACGTCGACGACAAGGAAGCCCTCGCGGTACTGGAGACGGCGGCCGAATCCGGGGTGACCTTCTTCGACACCGCCGACGTGTACGGCGACGGCCGCAGCGAGCAGACCATCGCCGCGTTCCTCAGCGGCAGGCCGGACCTGCACGTCCTGGTCGCCACGAAGATGGGCCGCCGCGTCGACCAGATCCCCGGGAACTTCGTGCTCGACAACTTCCGTGTCTGGAACGACCGCTCGCGGCGCAACCTCGGCGTCGACCGGATCGACCTGGTGCAGCTGCACTGCCCGCCCACGTCCGTCTACTCCACGGACGAGGTGTTCGACGCCCTCGACACCCTGGTCGAGGAGGAGCGCGTCGCCGCGTACGGCGTCAGCGTCGAGACCTGCGAGGAGGCGCTGACCGCGATCGCCCGGCCCAACGTGGCGAGTGTGCAGATCATCCTCAACCCGTTCCGCATGAAGCCCCTGCGCGAGGTGCTCCCGGCCGCCCGTGAGGCGGGGGTCGGCATCATCGCCCGCGTCCCGCTCGCCTCCGGCCTGCTGTCGGGCAAGTACACACGGGAGACGGTCTTCCCCGACAACGACCACCGCGCCTACAACCGGCACGGCGAGGCCTTCGACGTGGGCGAGACCTTCTCCGGGGTCGACTACGCCACCGGTGTCGAGGCCGCCGCCGAGTTCGCGGCGCTCGCCCCCGAGGGATACACCCCGGCCCAGCTGGCCCTGCGCTGGATCATCGAGCAGCCCGGCGTCACGACCGTGATCCCCGGCGCCCGCTCACCCGAGCAGGCCCGTGCCAACGCGAACGCCGCCCGCCTGCCGGGGCTGTCCGGCCAGACGTTGGCGGCGATCAGCGACCTCTACGAGCAGCGGATCAAGGACCAGGTCGAATCCCGCTGGTAGAGACGGTCTTCCTCACGGCATCCGTCACGGCACCAGGAGCAGCTGCCGTTCCTGCTCCTGGTCGCCGGAGGCGACACCGTCGTCGCGAGCCGTGAAGGCCCGGGTGAGCGTGTCGCTCGCCCGCCGCACCGCCTCCGGGGTGCCCTGCACGGTCACGGTCACCGGCGCGGACAGCCGCTCGGCGCTCTCCCCGGCACTGCCGGCGCGCCCCGCCTCCGCATCGCCGAAAGTGGCCATGTGCACCGTCGCGTTCTCGTCGGCGGGAAGCTCGTCCGGCGCCCCGAACGTGCCTTGCAGGGCGCGGACGACCGCTCGTGCGTCGTCCGTGCCGCCGCCGCTGAGCGTCACGGTGAGCTGCGTTCCGGACATGCGTCCACGACCTCCTCGGGTTCTGCGTCATTCGCGTCGTCCGTGTAACCGTCGCCTGATCGCTCAAACCGCCGCCCGGCCCGGGAGGACGGCCCGTTCCGGGGAACTCGCGGGAGAGAAGCACCTGAGGTCTCACACCGGGAGGAACAGTGTCGGAGACGGTAGAGGGCGGGGCCAGGCGCCGGGGGCGCAACGAGACGGAGGAGGAGAGAGCGGACCGGATGTGGCAGGAACTCATCCAGGAGGTCCGCGTGGCCCAGATGGGCGTGCAGATCCTGTTCGGTTTCCTGCTCACCGTGGTCTTCACCGAGAAATACGAGGAACTGACCGGCACGGACCAGACGATCTACCTCGTGACGGTGGTCCTCGGCGCGTGTGCGACCGGGGCACTCATAGGCCCGGTGTCCCTGCACCGCCTCGTCTCCGGGCGGCGCGTCAAGCCGCAGGCGGTACGGCTGGCCTCCCGGCTGACGCTGCTCGGCCTCCTCCTGCTGCTGGCCACGACGACCGCCTCTCTGCTGCTGATCCTGCGCGTGGCCACGCACAACGGCTTCGTGCCCTACCTGGTCGCCGGAGTGGTCTGCTGGTACCTGCTGTGCTGGTTCGTCCTGCCCCTGTGGACCAGGTACCGCCATACGTCGGAGTGACGGCCGCCGTGCCGCCGGGCCGGCCCGAGGACCCGGGGATCAGCCTCCGGCGATGACGCCCGCCAGGAAATCGTCCACGTGGACCTCCTCGCGGCCCGGCGGGACCACCTCGTGGGTCTCCCGCAGGAACGCCGCGAACCCCGGGGCCCACGCGAACACCAGGGCGTGGTGACGGCCGCCGTCGGGGCGGGCGTCACCGAGGAACTCCAGGCGCAGCTCCTCCCACATGCCCCGCGACACCGGGCGGATCCGCACGTCGCCCACCCCGACCGGACGCCGCAGACCGTCGGAGAGCATCTCGCGGTCCAGCTGCCACCGGGCGAGGACCCGGCCGTCGTGGCTGAACACGAGGGTGACGGCGAACGGGTCCGCGGCGTCGTAGCTCAGGTGGGCGAGTACCGAGAAACGGTCCGTGTCACCGGCCTGGAGCTGCACCACCAGGGTCTTGTGCACGAAGGAGTTCACGAAAGGGCCTCCGGGAAGAACCGACGTAGAGCCCTCTAGTACCCCTCACACGCGCAAGATGCTCAGCCCTCCGGGTGATTCCCGCGGGCACCGCGCAGCGACTCGATACATACGGCCACGGCCCGCTGCAGCTCCTCCAGGCGCTCCACCATGTCGTCCTCGTAGAACTCCGGGGTGTCGTCGAAGGTCAGCTCCTCGAACACCTTGGTCGCCCTCTGCAGGCTGCTGTAGAACTTCGTGCGCCGCTCCTGCACCCGCAGCCCCGGGTCGGCCTCCACGGTCTCGACCACGAGGGACTTCATGGTGTCGTACGCCTCGGTGGCCCACTCGCCGGAGTCCTCGCCGTCGTCCAGCTCGTCGATGAGCGACAGATGCCGTTCGGCCTCCTGACGCAGGTCGGCGGGCGCGTCGAGGGTCTGCCCGGCGGGCGTCTTGATCTGCCCCGACTCGGCGATCTGGCGCACGTAGCCGATGCGGTCGGCCGACCTGCTCTCGCCGGCGACGGCCTTCTTCAGCTCGTCGGTGCGCACGACGTCACGGGCCAGCTCGGCCTGCAGTTCGGGGTCCTCCCTGACCCGGTCCAGCAGGGCCTGACGGGCCGCGCGGGCGGTGGAGGGGTCGGCGAGGATCGCGGCACGCAGTGCGGTGGGATTCTCCGCGACCTCCAGCGCCTTCGTGGGCCGGATGCCCTCCGCCGCGGCGGCCTCGGCGATGGCGGTGCCGCGCTCGGAGCCGGCGCCGGAGCGCGAGACGTAGTAGCTCAGCCACACGTCCGCGTCCGGCAGTTCCACGTCCTCACCCGGCGCCAGCGCCTCGAAGTGCGGGACCAGACCGTCGTCCGCCGCCCGGTCCCACGCCTTGTAGTAGCGCATGACCCGCTCCGCAGAGCACCCGGCGAGTTCCGCGAACTCCTTCGCCGACACCTTCGGCGTCTCGTCCGCGCCCTGCCCGCCGGGCCGCACACTGCGCGCCACCTTCAGCCCGAAGGCCCACCCTCCGGTCCGGGCGTACGCCCCGAACTCCCGCGCGTCCAGCGCGACCAGGTCCAAGACGGGCGCCGGGGAGGTCTCGGGCGGGGTGATGGCTACGGTCACGGACGACTCTCCTGAGGGGGGTTGGCTGCATCGAGTACGTGCAGGCCAGCAGCCTATATCCACCCTCGGAGAGCCTTTGCCGGCACCGGCCTCAGCCGAACGCGTCGCGCAGCGCGGGCAGCAGGGTCTTCTCCGACCAGTCCAGGTACGCCGGCTGCGACTCGCCGCCGATCTGGACCAGGGCGATCTCGGTGAAACCCGCCTCGGCGTACGGGCGGACGGCCTCGACGAACGCGTCCGGGTCGTCACCGCACGGGATGGCGTCGGCCACGTCGTCGGGCGTGACGAACTGGGTCGCCGCATCGAAGGAATCCGGGTGCGGCAGCTCCGAGTTGACCTTCCAGCCGCTGCCGAACCAGCGGAACTGGGAGTGGGCGCGCTCGACGGCCGTGTCCCGGTCGGGGTCGTAGCAGACCGGCAGCTGCCCGATGCGGGGCTTGCCCGCGCCGCCGTGCCGGTCGAACGCCTCCAGCAGCCCCGCCTTGGGCTCCGTGGCGATCACCAGGTCACCGAGCCGGCCCGCGAGTTCACACGACCGCTCCCCGGAGACCGCGACGCCGATGGGCGGCGCCTCGTCCGGCAGGTCCCACAGCCGGGCCGACTCCACGTCGAAGTGCGTGCCCCGATGGTTGACGTGGCCGCCCTTGAAGAGAGCCCGGATGATCTCCACGGCCTCCTCGAACATCTCGTGCCGTACGTCGACGGACGGCCAGCCGCCGCCCACCACATGCTCGTTGAGGTTCTCGCCGGAGCCGAGTCCCAGCCGGAACCGGCCCTCGGACAGCAACTGCAGCGTGGCCGCCTTCTGCGCCACCACCGCCGGGTGGTAGCGGAACGTCGGGCATGTCACGTACGTCATCAACGGGATACGGGACGTGGCCTGGGCGGCCGCGCCGAGCACGGCCCACGCGTAGGGGGAGTGTCCCTGCGAGCGCAGCCACGGGAAGTAGTGGTCGGAGGTCACCGAGAAGTCGAAGCCCGCCTCCTCGGCCCGCACCACATGGTCGACGAGCTCTCGGGGGCCGGCCTGTTCGGTCATCATCGTGTATCCGATTTGCACCATAACCGGCGAGTCCCCGGACAGCGGGCGTGAAAACGGCTCGATCAAGGTCCGTCGGCAGAGGGAGGATGCCTCCATGAGTGCCTCCGCCCTGCCGACCGGCAGCCCCGCTTCCCAGGGCGTCGACGCCTCCGGCGTCCACGCCTTTCTCGACGCCCTCGAAGCGGCCCCGGAGATCGAGCCGCACAGCCTGATGATCATGCGACACGGACACCTCGTCGCCTCCGGCTGGTGGGCGCCCTACACCCCCGATCGCCCCCACCTGCTGTACTCGCTCAGCAAGAGCTTCACCGGGACCGCCGCCGCACTGGCCGAGGCCGAGGGACTGCTCGACTTCGACGCGCCCGTGATCTCGTACTTCCCGGAGTTCGAGGCCGACATCACCGACCCCCGCAGCCGCGCCATGCTCGTACGGCACGTGGCGTCCATGTCGAGCGGCCACGAGCGGGAGACCGTCGAGGAGACCTACGGTCTGGACCGGGCGGAGCCCGTGCGCGGGTTCCTGCTGCTGCCGCCGGAGCGCGACCCCGGCACCGTCTTCGCCTACAACCAGCCCACCACCTACACCCTCGGCGCGATCGTCCAGCGGGTGACCGGGCAGCGGCTCACCGAGTATCTGCGCCCGCGGCTGCTGGATCCGCTCGGCATCGGCGAGGTGTTCTGGCAGCGGGACCGTGCCGGCCGCGAGATCGGCTACAGCGGTCTGCACGCCACCACCGACGCCGTCGCCCGGCTCGGCGAGCTGTATCTGCGCGACGGGGTCTGGGAGGGCAAGCGGCTGCTGCCCGAAGGATGGGCGGCCCGTGCCTCGCGCCCGCACATCCCGACCGCCGGTGCCATGGGAGACCTGGACCGGCAGGACTGGGACCGGGGCTACGGCTACCAGTTCTGGACCTCCCGGCACGGCTACCGGGGCGACGGCGCGTACGGCCAGTTCTGCCTGGTACTGCCCGAGCACGACGCGGTGATCGCCACGACCGCGGCGACCGAGCGGATGCAGGACTTCCTGAACCTCGTCTGGAGGCATCTGCTGCCCGCCTTCGGCCCCGAGCCGCTGCCCGGCCGGGAGACCGCAGACGCGGCCCTGCGCGAGCGCCTCGCCGGGCTCGCGCTGCCGCCCGCCCCGGGCAGTCCGACACCGCCCGGACGGGCCGAGGGCTGGGCCGCCGCCGAGTTCAGCTCCTCAGAGGCGGACGGTCCGGCCCTTTCGGCCGAGCTCGGGCAGGACGCGGACGCCTGGATTCTCAGGCTCACCGAGGGGGCGGCCCGGCTGGACCTGCGGATCGGGAAGGCGGACTGGACGGTGACGGAGGGGCCGCTCCCGACCGCGGTGAGCGGCGGCTGGACCGATGCCGGCACGCTGGCCGTGGAGGTCGTGTTCCTGGAGACCCCGCACCGCTTGGCGCTGACGTGCTCCCTCGCGGACCGTACGCTCACCGCGCGCTGGCGCACGCAGCCCCTGCGTCCCGGCCCGCTCACCTCGCTGCGCGCGCCGCGCGGCTCAGTCTGAGTCCGGCCGGAAGGTCTTGAGGACGGTGCGCAACGTCTCCTCGTTGGCGCTGTCCTCCCAGTCCGCGGCCGGGGTCGTCCAGCGCAGCGAGAAGCTCCGGCCCCCGCCCAGCAGGAAACCCCGGCCGAAGGTGCGCACCCGGGTGTCGCCGACGTCCGCCGTCCACTGCATGTCGGCGGCCTCGCGCCCCTGGTACGTCGTCGCGCGGATCGTGCCGATCCGCTCGTAGTCACCGGACTGCTTCAGGTTCGGTTCGACGTCGTCCCGCCACACGGCCACGGGGTCCGGGCCCGCGTCCGCGCTGTAGGTGACGGCCAGCGTGCGGTCGTCGCCGTCGGCGCCGAAGACGACCCGGTACGCCAGGCCCTGACGGTCGGTGTCCAGCCGCTTCCAGCCCTCGGGGAGCGCGACGGAGAAGCCCTCCGGTGCCTGGTAACGGTGGAAGCCGGGCGGCAGGCCGGTGGCCGGGGCGGACGGCGTGGGCTCCGGAGACGACGGGGTGGGCGTGGGGGAGGAAGGGGAGGAAGGCGTCTCGGTCGGGCTGGGCGTCCCGGACGGCTCGGGACTGTCGCCGCCGGTGCTCTCGCCCGGCGAGGCCGCGGAGGCCGGTGGCCGGGCCGGCGAGTCGGCCGCCTCGCCGCCGGTGTCACTGCCGGGCAGCCCCTGGGTCGCGGCCAGCACGGCGACCGCGACGGTGACCACGGCCAGGGCCGTCCCGGCCACCATGGTCCGTCTGCTCCAGGCCGCGTTCCCCGGCAGTACGGCGGCGTACGAGCCGCGCAGCCGCGGAGCCTGCACCGACGCCATGGCCGCTTCCGGGTCCTCGCTGAGCGCGCGGGTCAGCGCCTCACGGACCACCGGGCGGGTCAGCCGCTCCCGTGAGTCCTTGCGGAGCAGCCCCTGCACGACCTGAGTGAGCGGCCCGGAGCGCACCGGCGAGCGCAGCGGCAGCCGGTCCACGGCCTTCAGGGTGTTCTCCGGGCGCCCCCGGTCACGGAACGGCGGGCGCCCCTCGACCATCGTGTAGAGGATCGCGCCCAGCGCCCACAGGTCGGCGGCGGGGCCGATGCGCTCGTCCCGGGCCTGCTCCGGAGAGGCGTACGCGGGGGCCGTGAGCCGGGGCGCGAGGGTGGCGCCGGCCAGACCGTAGCCGGTGACGACGACCGAGTGGTCCTCGCGTACGAACACCTGGCCGGGGCTGAGTTCGCCGTGGGTGATGCCCTCGGCGTGCGCCGCGTCCAGGACGTCGAGCAGTTCCAGGCCGATGCGGGCGGCGCGCACGTAGTTGAACGTCCCCTGCTCCGAGAGGAGTTCGCCCAGCGGCGTGCCGTCGATCCACTCGTTGACGGTCCACAGGGCGCCGGCCTCCTCGAGGGTGTCGACGACCCTGGCGACCCGGCCCGGGCACAGCAGCGCCATGCTCTCGGACGTGCGCAGCAGCCGGGCGGAGGCCCGGCGCTCGGGCTCGAGCGGGTCGTCCGGAAGCCCGATCTGGGTGACGAGACACGGTCGCGAGACATCGCCGGCGCCGGTGTCCTCGGCGTACCAGCAGATGCGGTTGGTCTCGCGCTGGATGATCTCGAGCAGCCGGTACCGGCCGGCGACCAACTGGTGTGTGGAGACGTGCGCCCTGCCCATGGCCATCCCTCGACTGGAAACCTGGCTCTCAACCTTTTCCAGAGGTACGGGGAGTGAGGCGCACTCTGTTCAATCGGATCGCAACTCCGTGTTCATTCTTGTCTTTTGTTCAAGAGATGGGGGCAAGTGCGCGAGGAGAAACGGTCTTTCATGGGCTCCGGCACGGCTCACCTCGGCCGCCCGGCCCTCCTTGGGCTCGGAGAATTGGCCCGCCGCCGCCCGCGGATTCGCAAAATTCCGGGCTGGCCTGGTGGTAACCGCCGGTAAATGAGGCGGTGTACAACATCTGAACTCGGAGCCCTCCGACGAATTCCGCGAAGGATTCCCGAGGGCGGCCGGATCCTCAGCGCAGACCGAAGCGATGCGACCAGGCGATCATGTCCCCCGTGGTGGCGTTGCCCCCGCACACCACCAGGCCGAGCCGGGCTCCGTCACCGACCCGCTCCAGGACCCGCCGGGCGGCGGGCAGCAGGCAGCCGGCGGCCGGTTCGGCCCACACCTTGGCGTGGTCGGCCAGCTCCAGCGAGCCCCGCACGGCTTCCCGGTCCGGGACCACGAGCACCTCGGTGACCAGGGCCGAGACATGGTCGTACGTCAGCTGCGACACGGACGGGGCGCTGAGCGTGGAGACGATCGACGACAGGGCGACCGGCCGCGGGCCGCCCGCCGCCAGCGCCTCGGACATCGCCTGCGCGCCCTCGGTCTCCACGCCCCACACCCGCACCCCGGGCCGGAGCGCCCGCAGTGCCGCGGCGACACCGGAGATCAGCGCGCCGCCCCCGATGCTGACCAGCACGTCGGTGAGATCCCCGGCGTCGGCGGCGAACTCCAGGCCGACCGTGCCCTGCCCGGCGATCACCACCGGGTCGTCGAAGGGATGGACCAGGGTCAGCCCCTCCTGCTGGAGCCGCGTCATGAGCGCGAACGCGCCGTCCATGTCGTCGGTCAGCCGCACCGACGCGCCCGACGCCTCCGCGATCTCCACGGCACGGGCGGGCGCCGAGCGGGGCATCACCACCGTGGCCTTCACATCGAGGGCCGCCGCCATGACCGCGAGGGCGATCCCGTGGTTGCCACCACTGACCGCCACCACCCCCGCGGCCCGCTCGGCCTCGCCCAGCGACAGCAGCTTCGCCGTCGCCCCGCGCGCCTTGAACGAGCCGGTGCGCTGCAGCAGTTCCAGCTTCGCGGTGACCGGGGCGCCGAGCAGCGCCGACAGCCCCGGGCTCGGCACCGTCGGGGTGCGCACGACGTGCCCGGCGATCCGCTCGGCCGCGGCTTCGATCTCTGAGATGCCGATCACGGCTGTCGTCCTTCCGGCGCGGGGGTCGGGGAACACGCCTGGTCGCACCCTGGCCCGCCGACCCGGCCGAGGTCAATCACGCCGGACGGAAGGCACCGGATCAGACGTCGCGCCGTACCAGGAAGTCGAGCAGCGAGCGCAGTTCGCCGGCGGCTCCCGCCGCCAACGGCACCCCGGCCAGCGCCGTCTCGACGGCGGCGATGTGACGCCGGGCCTCGGCCAGGGCCGCCGAACGGCCGCCCGCCTCCTCGATCAGCGCCGCCGCCGCATCGGGCTCCTCGCCGCTTTCCAGGAGTGTGGCGATCCTGCCGCCGCTCGGGGAGCCGAGCGCGAACAGCACGGGGAACGTCTTCTTGCGCTCCCGCAGATCGCCGTGGACCGGCTTGCCGGTGACCCGGGGGTCACCCCAGATGCCCAGCACGTCGTCGACGATCTGGAAGGCGATCCCGAGGTGCCGGCCCGCCCGGTCGAGCGCGGTGACCGTCTCCGGGGCGGCGCCCCCGAGCACGGCACCCAGCGCGGCCGCGCAGCCCAGGAGGGCGCCCGTCTTGAGCTCCGCCATCGTCCGGTACTCGTCGGGCCGTACCCGCCGCGGTCCCGTCCAGGGCCGCTCGGCGAACAGCAGGTCGTCCGCCTGCCCACGCACCAGATCGCCCAGCGCCCCGGACAGCGTCCGCACGGCCCCGGCACCGCCCGGCTGCGCGGCGAGCGTCTCGACGGCCAGCGCGAACAGGGCGTCGCCCGCGAGCACCGCGGGTCCCGTGCCGTAGGCCTTCCACACGGTCGGGCGGCGGCGCCGGTCCGCGTCGCCGTCCATGATGTCGTCGTGCAGCAGGGAGAAGGTGTGCACCAGCTCCACCGCCACGGCCGCCGCCACCCCGGACCGGCCGGGCGCACCGGCCGCCTCGGCGCCCAGCACCGCGAGCGCCTGCCGTACGCCCTTGCCGCCCGAGGCGACGGCCGGTGCGCCGCCCACCTCACACCAGCCGAAGGAGTACGCGGCCATCTCGCCGACCCAGGGATGCAGTCGCCCGACGGCCTCGGCCAGGGCGGGGCGCACGAGGGTACGGCAGCGTTCGAGGATCCGGTGGGCGTCCGCGGAGCGCGTGGTGGGGGCCGGAGTCGCGAGGTCCTGCCGTGCCGCCCGTACCGCCATGGGGAGCGCCGTCATCGGGTCGCCTCCGCCCCCGCGAGAGCGAGCCCCGTGTCCGGTATGCCGAGCTCCTCATGGGCGCGGGCCACCATCTTGCGGGCGTGCTGGAGGCCGATCCGCTCCAGCGTGCCGGCGAGGTCGGCCAGTTCGGCCGCCGTCTCGCCGCGGTCGCGGCCCAGCCGGGACAGGGACTTGGCCAGTCCGAGGCGAGAGAGAGCCTCACCGCGCGGCTCGCTCATCTCGCGGAACTCCGCGAGCGCCTGCTCGTACAGATCGCGTGCCTCGGCGTAACGCCCGGCCCGGTACAGCACGTTGCCGCGCATCTTGTGGTTGTAGGCCAGCGCGCTGGACAGCCGCATCGCGCGGCAGGCCGTCTCCGCCTCGCTCAGCAGCCCCAGGGCCCGCTCGGTGTCCCCGTCGCGCACCGACACCACGTCGGCCAGACCGCGCAGCGCCCAGGCGTGACCACGCCGGTCGTCGGCGCGCGCCGCGATCTCGGCGGACTCCTCGAACAGGGCGTACGCCCTGTCGTAGTCCCCGGTGTTGCGGTGCATCTGCGCGATGCCCTCCAGCGCCCACACCGTGTGCCGCGCCTCCCCGCGCCGCCGCGCCTCGGCGAGCAACTGCTCGTGCAGCCGGCCGACGGCCTCGTAGTCGCCCTGGATACGGCCGGTCTCGGCCAGACCCGCCAGCGAGTAGCCGCGTACGACGATGTCCCCGCCGCGTTCGCCCAGATCGGCCGCGAGCTGGAGGAGGCGGCGGGCCAGCCGGAGCGCGCCGCGCTGCCGTGCCAGCGTGCCGCCGCTCCACAGAGCCCAGGCCATCGCCCCGACGTCCTCGGCCTCGCGGGCGGCGCGGTAGCTCGCCTTCCAGGCCCGGTCCGCGTCCGCGACCCGGCCCAGCCGTCGCTGCGCCTCGGCCACAGCGAGTCCGGAACGCGCCACCTCCCCGGGCTCGCCTGCGCGCTCGGCCGCCCTCAACTGCTCGGTGCCGGCGGCCAGTACGTCGGTCAGTGAGGAGTTGACGGACAGAGTGGTGAGCGCGCCCTGGTACTCCGGGGCGAATGCCTTGCCGTACATCGATGCCTTTCGGTCCGTATACGCACCATGTATACGCGCTGTGTATACATGGTGCGTATAGAAGGGGGGAAACCGGCCCTGGCCACAAGAGCCAGGGCACACCTGTTGCCGATCAAGACGTCGGTGGAACGGACCGGGTTGCCTGTGAGGCGTAGATCACCTGAGGGGCTTGAGCGCTTCGATCAGTGCTGCCCGGGCTTCTGCGCGGTCGCCTCGCTCGGCCGTACCACGACGTATCCCTCGCCCTGGAGCAGCAGTTGCACGGCCTCGCCGGAGCCGCCGCGCAGCATCGACCCGATGGACTGGGAGCGGTGCAGGGAGGTCTGCAGGCCCGCGGTCCAGCCGACGATCGCGTCGGTGTCGACGTACACCGGGTACTGCGCGGAGACCGGAATGACGAGCGGGGTGCCCTCGCAGACCAGGCCCAGTTTGCCGTGCCCGGTGAAGACGCTGTTGAACAGACCGCCGCCGGTGATGCCGGCGCCCTTCACGGTCGCGATGCGATACGACAACGTGGCGTCGAAGCACAGGACGTTGCGGCCGTTGACGGTGAACTCGTCGCCGGGTTCGACGTCGACGATGAAGCAGTTCTGCGCTTCGTGGGCGAACCAGGCCTCGCCCTGCCCGCGCACCGCCATCAACGGCAGTCCCTCCCCGGTCACCGCGCGCTTGAGCATGCCGCCCACGCCCTGGCCCTTGCGCTCGAACTGGAGGTTGCCGCGGTAGGCGATCATCGCGCCCTGCCGGGAGAGCATCTCGCCGTTCACCGTGTACCGGACGCACTTGGCGTTCTCGATGGTCATGCCCGCCGCGACGGCCGGCTGGGCCATGTGTTCGCTGGAAAAGAGGTCACCCTTCATGCGGGCATCCTCGCCCGGAGCGTCTCCCTCCGCCAAGATCGCGGATGGGGGGAGACGGCCCGGAGCGCGGTGGTGCGGTGTCAGGCGCCGAAGAGCTGCGTCCAGTACGTGCCCGCCCTGCCGCCGCCCGCGAAGCCGATGCCGATGTGGGTGAAGCCGGGCTTGAGGATGTTGGCCCGGTGGCCAGGGCTGTTCATCCAGCCCTCCACGACGTCGCCGGGGGAGCGCTGGCCGCAGGCTATGTTCTCGCCGACGGAACGCCGGGTGGATCCTGCCGCGGCGGCCCGGTCCCAGGGCCGGCTGCCGTCGGGCGCGGTGTGGGAGTAGAAGGCACGGGCCACCATGTCGGCGCTGTGCGCCTGCGCGGCGGTGGTGAGCAGAGGGTCGACGGCCAGGGGCGGGAGTCCGGCCCGTGCCCGCTCCCGGTTGGTGAGGTCGGTGACGGCCGCTGCCGTGCCCACCAGCCCGTCCGGTGTGAACGGCCGGGCCCACAGCGCGGTCCAGAAGGTGTCACCGGAGGGGCCGTCGTGGACGTGGGCCAGTCCGGCGTGGGTGAACGCCGGGTCGAGCAGGGTGCGGCGCGGAGCGTCGGTGCGCAGGCAGTACGCGACGAACTCGGCGGGTGTGCGCGGGCCGGACACGAGGTGCTCGCCGATGGCGAGGTATGCGTACCCGGCGCCGGTGACGCGCTGGTAGACGGAGACACCGTCCCGGCTCTCGACGCCGAGGCGTCCCGTCATCGCCATGGCGGCGGCGTGCTCCCGGGCCGCGGACGCCAAGCGGGAGTCGAGGGTCGCCGACGGCGAACCGGCTTCGGTGCGCGCGGCGTTGACCAGCGCGACGAACCCGTCGGGACCGGGTGCGGAGGACGCGAAGGCGGGAGGTCCGGGGGAGTGGGCGGCACGGTGGGCCGGTTCGGTCGCGGCCCGGTGCCATGCGTCCGAGGCCCCTGCCTGCCCGGCCGTGGGCGCGGGAGCCGCTCGGCGCACCCTGCTGTCGAGCGTGCCCGGCTCCGAAACGGACGTGTCGTCCACGACATCGACGCCGAAGTCCCGGGCGACTCCCGCCAGTCCGTCGGCATACCCCTGGCCCAGGGCCCGCAGCTTCCAGCGGTCGCCGCGCCGGTAGAGCTCCGCGAGCAGCAGCACCGTCTCCTGTCGGGGGCGTGGCGGGGTGAACCGGGTGAGGGGGCGGCCACCGGCATCGGTGACGTGGAGCGTGGGGGAGGGCAGGCGGCCCAGGGTTGTTCCGGGCTCTGCTGGGCTGACGGCGACGGTGACCCGGGTGGCTCCGGCACGCAACCTCGCCGGGTCCATGGTGAGCGTGTCGCCCCGCAGCGCGGCTCCCGGCGCGGCCGGCTGGTTGTAGAAGACGAAGTCGCCGTCGCCCCGCACCTTTCCGCTGTCGTCCGTGATCAGCGCGGACACGTCGAACGGCCCGGGCACCCGGACGGTCACCGCACCGCCCGGCAACGCCAGATTGCCACCGGGGACCAACTCGCTGATCACGCCCGGACAACGGCCTGGGGAGTGCGAGGGTTCCCAACGGAGGTCGAGCCCCGGGCTCGAGAGTGATCCCTTGCTTCTCTTAAGCTCACTTTCAACGAGGTCGTCGTCGACCGCCCCGGCACCTACCAGGTGAAGGTCGCCTACGTCAGCGGCGACGCCCGCCCGGTCGAGGTCTCCGCGAACGGCGGCGAAGGCGCCCGCCACAGTTACCCCTCCACCGGCGCCTGGGGCACCGTCGAGACGGTCAGCGTCCCGGTGACCCTCAAGGCCGGTACCAATACGACCACGTTCGACAGCGGTTCGGGCTACGCCCGGACATCGACCGGATGGACGTGCCGAAGCCGTCCTGACAGTCATGATCGAGATGCTCGTGCCGTCGCGGCCGGGGGCGTGGAAAGCGTCGGGGGACGCACCACTACCGTGTCGTACGCCGGGACCACCCGGACGAGCCGCCGCGCGCCCGGCGGCTCGACGACCCTACGAGACCTCGCGCCGTGAGAACGCCCGCCGACCGGCCGAAGGAGCGCCGACGATGCCCCGCACCGCACGCCCCCGCCGCCGTACCGCCCTGGCGGCCCTCTCCACCTGCCTGGTGCTGGGCTGCGGAGCCGGCGCGACACCCCAGGGGGCCGAGCAGGCCCGGCCTCCCAGCGCCCCGGCCGAGCCAGGGGACGGCGTGGTCACCTGGGCCTCCTCGGCCGACCACATCGGCGAGGCGGTCGACGGCCGCGGCTACCGGCTGGTGGTGCACACCAGCGTCGGCGGCAGCGGCCTGCGGGTACGGCTGTCCAACGCCTTCGGCGACCAGCCGGTGACCTTCCGCAACGTCCACGCGGGCCTGCAGCGGGACGGGGCCGCGCTCGTACCCGGCAGCAACAGACGCCTGACCTTCGACGGCGCGCGCTCCGTCACCGTTCCCCCCGGCGGCATCGTCCACAGCGACCCGCTGCCCGGCCAGGTCCCCGCCGCGAGCTCGCTCGTCGTCAGCCTCTACGTCGCCCGGGCGGGCGGCGCGCTCACCGGGCACTGGATGGCGATGCAGACGTCGTACACCGCCGAGGGCGACCACACCGCGGAGGAGAGCGCGACCCACTGGAAGCAGCGGACCGGCTCCTGGTTCTACCTCGACGCCGTCACCGTGCGGCCACGGTCCGCTGCGGGTGCCGTGGTCGCCCTGGGCGACTCCGTCACCGACGGCTGGCAGTCCACCACCGACCTCAACCGGCGCTGGCCCGACTACCTCGCCCGCCGGCTGGCCAAGTCCCCCACGACGACCGTCAAGGGGGTGGCCAACGCGGGGATCGCCGGAAACAGGGTCCTGACCGACGGTCCCGGGCAGAGCGCCCTGAACCGCCTCTCGCGTGACGCGCTCTCGCTGCCGGGCGTGCGCACGGTGTTCCTCTTCCAGGGTGTCAACGACATCAAGCTCGAGCCGGGCCCCACGGCCGCCCAGCTGATCGCCGGGTACCGCACCCTGATCGACCGGGTGCACGCGGCCGGCAAGTGCGTCGTGGCCTCCACGATCGCCCCCTTCAAGGGCTGGCAGGAATGGGACCCCGCCGGGGAGGCCGTGCGCCGGGAGGTCAACGCCTTCATCCGCAACAGCGGCGAGTTCGACGCGGTCGCCGACTTCGACCGCGTCCTGCGCAGCCCCTACGACCCCGAGCGGATCCTCCCCGTCTTCGACGGCGGCGACCATCTGCACCCCAACGACAAGGGGATGCAGGCGATGGCCGACGCCGTCGATCTCGAGAGCCTCGACTGCGGGAGCCGTTAGCCCGGTCTGTTCGGCGCCTCGACGGCGTGCTCACCCGGTCTGCCGGTCAGCCCGACGCCGACGGCTCATGGGTGATCAGACCCTCCCGGTAGGCGATCGCCACCGCCTCGCCGCGGCTGGACGCGCCCAGCTTGGCGAGGATGTTGGAGACATGGACGCTGGCCGTCTTGCCGCTGATGAACAGCTCGTCGCCGATCTGCCGGTTGCTGCGGCCGAGGGCGAGCAGCCGCAGCACCTCCTGCTCGCGGGCGGTGAGCGCGCCGGCCCGGTCCTCGGCGCCCGGTGTGTCCGAGAGGCGGCCGCGCCGGACGAGGGCGTCGACCTGCCCCCGCAGCGGCGTGGCGCCGAGGGCGTCGGCGGTCTCCCGGACCGCCCGCGCCTCCGCCACCGCCTCCTCGCGACGCCCGGCCGCCACCAGGGCCTCGGCGTACCGCAACCGGCAGCGCGCCCGCTCGTAGACATCGCCGTAGCCGAAGGCCTTCGCCGCCTCCGACCAGGCCGCAGCGTCCGGCCCCGACACGGCCCGGAGCCACTCCGCCTCCGCCCGGGCCAGCCAGGCCTGCCCCTCGGGACCCTGGGGGCCGCCGTCCTCGCCGCGCTTGGCGGTGGCCCGCGCCAGTTCCACGAGTTCGGTCGCGGTGTCCGTCCAGCGGAGGGTTCCCGCCTCGTCGCCGGTCAACCGCAGCCCGGCCGCCGCGTCGGCCACCGCGGACAACGCGAGGGCGGCGAGCCGGACCGTGACGTCCGGGCGGGTGCCCGCCTCGTCGGTGAGGGCCGTGACCGTGGACCGCATCCACCGCACCGCGTCCTCGGGATCGCGGCGCAGCCCGGCGGCGTCGGTGAGCACGATGCCCGCGACCAGGGTGGCCATCCAGTCGAACGGCCCCTCCAGCAGGGCCCGCGACCGTTCGGCGGCCACGAGATCGCCGCGCGCCAGCGCCACGGACAGCGCCGGACCGTCCGTGTAGCCTCCGGCCGACGGCAGCACGTCCGCGTCCGTCGCCGCCGCGCGCACGCACTCGTCCCAGCGGCCCAGCACATGCAGCACCAGCAGTCGCAGGTACCGCATCTCCAGCGGATACGGCGAGGACAGCAGCCCGGCGCGCCGGGCCCGGTCCAGGCCCTCCGTCAGCCAGGGCAGGCACTCCGCCAGCGCACCGGACTCGTAGCACCCCATGGCCAGGTTGAACAGGGCGCGCAGTTCCACCGGCGCGTTGCCCGAACTCCGGGCCAGCTCCCGGGCCTTGACCAGCCGCTCACGGCCCTCCGGGCTGCGCCGCCCGCCGCCGTCGAACACGGCCAGGGAGATCAGCAGATCCGCCTGGGCATCGGTCACCCGCAGCCGCTCCGCCACGCCCAGGGCCCGGCGGGCGACCCGCACCGCGGTCTCGTTCTCCCCGACGTGACGTGCGGCCATGACATGAGTGGCCGCCGCCCACACCCACGTACGCGACGGCGGATCCTCGGGGATCATCCCCAGGGCCTCGCTGCTGTAGGCGAACGCCGCCGTCAGGCTGTCCACGCTCAGCAGGTTCCCGGCGAGGGTATAGCGGACCCGGGCGGCGAGTTCGGAGTCGGCGTCCTGGCCGAGCTCGCCCAGCGCGGACCGCGTGAGGGAGACGGCGCGGTGCAGCGCCCCGGCGTGCACGGCCGCCGCCGAGGCGCGCAGCGTCAGCGTCACCCGGTCGACGCCCCCGCCCGAGGGCCGCACCTCGGAACCCACCGCGGGCCACAGGTCCAGGGCCGCTTCGAGATGCCGCTGCTCCTCGGCGGGCGCACCGACCCGCTGGGCGTGGTCGGCCGCCTCCAGCGAGGCGGTCAGCGCCTCGGCGAGGTCGTGGCTCTCCCGGTAGTGGTGCGCGCGCTCGGCGGCGCTCTCGGCGGTCCGGCCGCGCCCGGCGAGCAGCCGCGCGAACGCGCCGTGCAGCCTCGCCCGCTCCCCGGGAAGCAGATCGGCGTAGACGGCCTCGCGGGCGAGGGCGTGCCGGAACGAGTACGTGTCCTCGTCCCCGGCCACGAGAAGCTGCCGTCCCACCGCCTCGCGCAGCGCCGACTCCAGTTCCTCCTCGGGCAGGCCGACCGCCTCCCGCAGCACATCGTGCTCCACCCGGCGTCCGGCGACGGCCGCGGTCCGCAGCACCTGCTGCGCGGTGTCGGAGAGCTGCTCGAAGCGGATCAGCAGCACATCGGCGAGTCCGCCGGGCACCCCACCGGGCTCCGAGTCGGTGGCCGCGAACAGTTCCTCCGCGTAGAAGGCGTTCCCCTCGGCGCGCTCCACGATCCGCCGCACGGTGGTGTCCGGCAGCGGCCGGTGCTCCAGGGCACGTACCAGCCGCGCCACATCGGGGTCGGCCAGCGGCCGCAGCTCCAGTCGCTCCACGGAGGGCAGCCGTATCAACTCCGCCAGCAGCGGCCGCAGCGGATGCCGCCGGTGCAGGTCGTCGGCCCGGTACGAGGCGAGGACCGCCAGACGGTGCCGGAGGACACCCCGGCCGAGCAGGAACCGCAGCAGATCCCGCGACGACTGGTCGGCCCAGTGCAGATCCTCCAGCACGAGCAGCAACGGGGCGACATCCGCCACATCGGCGAGCAGCCCCGCCATCCCCTCGAAGAGCCGCAACCGGCCGTCCACGTCCCGCACACCGTCGGTCCCGGCCCCCAGCAACCGCTCGACCACCGGGTGCGAGGCCAGAGCGGCGGCGAACCGCTCATCCCCCGCGAGCACCCCCAGCACCTCGGTGAACGGCAGATACGGCAGCCCGACGTCCCCGAGGTCCACGCAGTGCCCGGTGACAACGATCATCCCGGTTTCGGCGGCCTGTCCGGAGACCTCCTCCAGGACCCTCGTCTTACCGACTCCGGCGTCTCCGGCGACCAGTACCGCACGCGCTTCCCCATCCCGGGCACGCTCCAGCACGCCACTCAGCCGGGCAAGTTCGGACTCCCGCCCCACAACCGGCGTGACGAATGAACCCTGCGGCACTGAACCAACCTTCACTTGTTAGGGGCGCGGGAGCGGGGAACTGCGCGATCAACCACAAACCGTTCGCAGCCGCCGTGTCTCAGACAGCCTCGAGCTCCTAGGCCCGCAACACCTTCGCCCAGTCAACCGGCACCCGCCCCGCAGGCCCCGGCGTCGGCTGGTCCGCAGGATGACTCACAGGCGGAGCCAGTTCGGGCCCGGCCTCGTACAACTCGTTCGCCGAGTAGTCCCAGTACCAGTTCTCACCGGGCTCGAAGCTCTGCACCAAGGGATGCCCGGTAGCCCGGAAATGCCCCGTCGCATGCTTCGCGGGCGAACTGTCACAGCACCCCACATGCCCGCACCGCGCGCACCGCCGCAGATGGAACCACCACCCGCCACCCGCATCGCACTCGACGCACCCGTTGCCGCTCGGCGGCACGCCCGGGTCGATTCCGTTGTCACCACTGTCGCCACTCATGAAGGCTCCTCCTCGACCGATGTAAGCGGAAGCAGCACCTGGAACCGTGTGTCCCCCGGCTCCGACTCCACCTGAATGCTCCCGTGGTGCTTGTTGACCACGATCCGCCAGGAGATGTCGAGCCCGAGCCCGGTCCCCTCACCGACGGGCTTCGTGGTGAAGAAGGGATCGAAGATCCGCCCCTGGTCCGCCGCCGGGATCCCGACGCCCGTGTCCCGGAACTCCACCAGCAGCCGGTCGTGGTCCGGAGCCGTCCGCACGGTCAACGTCCCCTCGCCGCCCGCGCTGTTGATGGCCGAGACCGCGTTGTCGATCAGGTTCGTCCACACCTGGTTGAGCTCCGCCGGGTACGCCGGGATGCTCGGCAGCGTCCGGTCGTACTCCTTGACGACCTTGATCTCCTTGCCGATCTTGCCCGACAGCATCAGCAGGGTGGAGTCGAGGAGTTCGTGCACATCGGCGTTCTGGAAGGGCGCCCGGTCGAGCTGCGAGTACTGCTTCGCCGCGTCGACGAGATGCGAGATGCGCGTGGTCGAGTCGGTGATCTCGTCCATCAGCAGCTCGGTCTCGACGGTGTAGTTCAGCCACCCGATCGCGCTCGGCAGGATCTCCTCGTCCACGGCCGCCGCGACCTGGTCCAGCCAGTCCACGTCGAGCCCGGCCTGGACGAAGGTGGGCGCGATCCGCCAGCCGTCCGGGATGCCCTGGTCGTCGAGCCAGTCGCTGAGCGCGTCCTCCCGGTCGGAGGCCTCCAGCGGACTCAGCGTGGGGGCCTTGGCGACCCGCTCGGCGGTGCGTTCCTGGAGGTCGATGAGGTTCGCCATGACCTCGGGGGAGTACGAACCCTGCGCGATGATGGCCAGCTTGTGCCGCATCTTGCCGACGCGCTCCCGCAGGGTCGCGGTGGCCCGTACGGCCGCCGCAGCGGGGTTGTTGAGCTCGTGGGTGAGTCCGGCGGACAACGAGCCCAGCGCCAGCAGCCGTTCGCGCTGCCCGATGGCCCGCTGGGTGCTCTTGGAACCGAAGAACAGCCCCTCCAGCAGATGCACCGCCATCGGGAACCACTCCTGCATGATGTCCGCGAACGTGTCGGCGGGCAGCACGAAGAACCGCGTCGGCTCGGTGACGCGCATGGAGTTGTTGTAGACCTGCCGCACCCGGTCGCCCAGATACGCCTGCATGGACCCCGCGTACACCCCGCGCTGGGAGGTCCGGGTCACCTCCACGTCGTCCCCGCCCACCCGGCGGTACAGCACGACCGTGCCCTCGAGCATCACGTAGAAGCAGGTGGCGGGCTCGCCCTCGGTGTACACGGGGCCAGGCTCGAACCGCTCCACCCGCCCCTCGCCGCACAGCCTGCCGAGCTGCTCGGGCGTGAGCTTCTCGAACAGGAACAGCGCCCCGATCTCCTGGGGGCTGCACGGCATCGACCGACCGCTCATGACTGCTCCAGATACCGGTGGACGAGCATCACGGCCATGGCTCCCTCTCCGACGGCGGACGCCACGCGCTTGGCGGACTCGGCACGGGCGTCGCCCGCCACGAACACGCCGGGCACGTTCGTCTCCAGGTGGTACGGCGGCCGGTCCAGCTCCCAGCTCTCCGGCGGGCGGCCGTCGGGGGTCAGATCGGGCCCGGCGAGGATGAAACCGCGCTCGTCCCGCAGCACCGTGCCGTCCAGCCAGCCGGTCAGCGGGGCCGCGCCGATGAACACGAACACCCACTGCGCGTCGACCTGTTCGGTGTGCCCGCTGTCCACGTCCCGCAGGGTCAGCCGTTCCAGGTGGCCGTCGCCGTGCGCGGCCTCGACGACCGTGCGGGAGCGCACCTGGATGTTGGGCGCCTCGTCTATCTGCTGGATGAGGTAGTGCGACATCGAGGCCGACAGCGACGGGCCGCGCACCAGCAGCGTCACCGACTTGGCGCCCCGGGACAGGTACATCGCCGCCTGCCCGGCGGAGTTGGCGCCGCCCACGATGTACACGTCCTGCCCCTGGCAGGAGGGGGCCTCCGTCAGCGCCGACCCGTAGAACACCCCGCACCCGGTCAGGTCGTCACAGCCGGGCGCGGCCAGCTGCCGGTACGACACGCCGGTCGCCAGGATCACGCTGTGCGCGGCGACCGCCGAGCCGTCGGAGAACCGTACGATCCGGGCGGCGCCGTTGACCTCCAGCGCCGTCACCTCACGCGCGGTGAGGATCTCGGCGCCGAACTTCCCCGCCTGCCGCCGCGCCCGGTCGGTGAGCTGCGCACCCGACACACCGTCGGGGAAGCCCAGGTAGTTCTCGATGCGTGAGCTCTGCCCCGCCTGCCCGCCGGTCGCCGATCGCTCCACCAGCACGGTGCGCAGCCCCTCGGAGGCACCGTAGACGGCGGCGCCGAGCCCGGCAGGGCCGCCGCCGATCACGACCAGGTCGTAGAAGTCGGCCGTCGGGGTCGTCGCCAGACCGACCCGGGCGGCGAGGTCGACGGCCTCCGGTTCGACCAGGGGCGTCCCGTCCGGCGTGATCACCACCGGCAGCCGCATCCCGTCCGTGCCGGCCGCGGCCAGCAGCCGCCGGCCCTCCGGTTCTTCGGCGGAGTACCAGCGGTACGGCACCTGGTTGCGGGCCAGGAACTCCCGTATGTCCGAGGACCGCGACGACCAGCGGTGCCCCACGACCTTGGTGCTGGGCACGGGCCGGAAGTCGCTCGTCCGCCACGCCTGGAGCAGGTCGTCGAGCACCGGGTACAGCTTCTCCTCGGGCGGGTCCCACGGCTTGAGGAGGTAGTGGTCGAGGTCGACGACGTTGATCGCGTCGATCGCCGCGTTGGTGTCCGCGTACGCCGTCAGCAGCACCCGCCGCGCGCCCGGGTACACGTCCAGGGCCTGTTCGAGGAACTCGATGCCGTTCATCTGCGGCATGCGGTAGTCGGCCAGGATCACCGCCACGAGATCGCCGCGCAGCTTCAGCTCCCGCAGCGCGTCGAGCGCGGACTCGCCGGACTCCGCGCGCACGATCCGGTACGACGCGCCGTACCGCCGCCGCAGGTCCCGGGCCACGGCCCGGGAGACCCCCGGGTCGTCGTCCACGGTCATGATGACGGTCCGCGCCGCGTCGGCGGCCTGTGCCATACGTCCCCCACACCGGGCGGTCGACTACCGGCACGGCGCCCCGGGGCACCGCACCGACCTTCGCCCATCGTATGTTCGATCGCCGCGCCGCGCTCCGATACGGAGATCAGCTTCGGATGCCTCGGCTCACCAACGGGGGGTAGTGAAGACTGAGCAGCACGCCGTGACGTTCCGCAGGGAGGCAGCCGGATGACACGCCCGATCACCGCAGGGGTCGACGGATCGCGGGAGAGCCTCGCCGCTCTGTCCTGGGCGGCCCGGGAGGCGGTGCGGCGCGGGCTGGCACTGCGGGTGCTGCACGCCTGGCGGCCCCAGCCGCAGGACGCGCCCGAGGCGCGGATCGCCGGGGACGCCGACAGCCAGGCGGAGTGGGTGCGCAACGCGGTGACCGATGCCGTCGGGACCGTCACCGAACGGCACCCGGACCTCGACGTGACCACCGACGTCGTCGAGGGGCCGGCCGTCGACACCCTGCTCGCCGCCGCTGCCGACGCCGAGCTGCTGGTGCTGGGCTCGCGCGGGCACGGGCCGATCGTCGGATTCCTGCTCGGCTCGGTCGGCCAGCAGGTGATCGCCGGGACCGCGCGGCCCGTCGTGCTCGTCCGGGCCGGCGACGAGCCTTCGGCCGAGGCCGCCGGGCGCGAGATCGTCGTGGGCCAGCAGGGCGACCCGGAGGACAGCGCCGACGCGCTGCGGTTCGCCTTCGAGACGGCGGCCGCGCGCGGGGCGACCGTGCGGGTCGTACGGGCCTGGACCCTGCCGCCCGTGTTCGCCTACAGCCCGGGCTCGCTGAAGCTCCTCGACGAGGCCGGAGGACTGGAGCCGTACGAGAGGAAGAGCCTGGACGCGGCGGTCCGGCCGTGGCGGGATCGCTTCCCCGAGGTGCCGGTGACGGAGCACGTGGAGATGGGCAGCGCCGGCCAGGTCCTGCTGTCGGTGGCGGGGACGGCCCAGCTGATGGTGGTGGGCCGCCGGGCGCACCGCACGGCCGTCGGTGCCCGGATCGGCTCGGTGGCGCACGGGGTGCTGCACCACGCGGACTGCCCGGTCGCCGTGGTGCCGCACGCCTGACGGCCGCGGCGGCTCAGTCCGCGGTCGGCTGCAGGGTCTTGCGGGCCTTGGGCAGGATGTTCCGGATGTAGTCCTCGACCGCGGTGTCGATGCCGATGTCGTGCTGGGCCCGCTCGGACATGTACCAGCGGTGTTCGAGGAGCTGGTGGTAGATCTCCGCCGGGTCCACGCCGCCGCGCAGCTCGGGCGGCACGGCCCGTACGGTCGGCCGGAACACCTCCCGCACCCAGCGGTGGGCGAGTACCTCCGGGCGGGCGCCCAGGGGATCGCCCGGCGCGTAGTCGTCCTGGGTCGCCATCCAGCTCTCCAGGTCGTTCAGCAGCCGCCGGGCCTGGTTCTCCTCCGTGTCGAGGCCGGTCAGGCGCAGCAGCTGCCGCTGGTGGTGGCCGGCGTCGACGACCTTGGGCACGAAGCTGACCGTGTCACCGTTCGAGGCGTGCTCGATCTGCATCTCGGCGACGTCGAAGCCGAGTTCGTTCAAGCGGCGGATCCGGCGCTCGATGTGCTGGTACTTGCCGGCCGGATAGACGGAGGTGCGGGTCAGCTCGTCCCACAGGCCGCGGTAGCGGGCACAGATCTCCATGCCGAACTCGATGGGGTCCACGGACGGGTGCAGCGCCCCGGACGCCTCCAGGTCCAGCAGCTCCCCGCTGATGTTCACCCGGGCGAGGTCCAGGTCGTACTCGCGCTGTCCGACGCTGAGCTGCGGATGCAGATCACCGGTCTCGGCGTCCACCAGATAGGCGGCGTAGGCACCCGCGTCCCGCCGGAAGAGGGTGTTGGACAGCGAGCAGTCGCCCCAGGCGAACCCGGCCAGGTGCAGCCGCACCAGCAGCACGGCGAGCGCGTCCATCAGCCGGTGCATGGTGGCCGGGCGCATGGTCGTCTCGAACATCGAGCGATACGGCATCGAGCCGCCCAGATGCCGGGTGACCAGGACGCTCTCCAGCGGGGCGCCGTCCGCGGTGGTGCGGCCGGTCACCACGGCGAGGGGGTCCACCGACGGGATGCCGAGCCGGTCCAGGTCGCGCAGCATGTCGTACTCGCGCTGCGCGGGCCGCGCGGCCAGTTCCTTGACGGCGATCACCTCGTCGCCGGCCCGGGAGTAGCGCACCACGTGCCGGGAGATACCGCGCGGCAGGGGCACGAGGTACTCCTCCGGCCACTCCTCCAGGGGCACGTCCCACGGCAGTTCCAGCAGGAGCGCGGGATGCTCCGGGTTGGTCGCGCTGATCTGCAGTGCCATGGGCCGGGTGTCCTTGTCTCGCCGCCGATCGTCACATCAGATTAAAGGGCGTGCTCGCGGGCCCGCAGAGCGGCGTCCCGCACCGGACCGCGGTGGACCGGCCCGTGCCCGGGCAGCAGCAGCTCGCCCTCCAGCTCCGCGAGGAGGTCCAGGGAGGCCACGGCGCGCGGGCGCTCGTGGTGGAACATGTCCGGTAGCAACTGCGGTCCCTCGATCCGCGAGGTGGGGTGCCCGCTGACCAGGGCGTCGCCGGAGATCAGCACGCCGGTGCCCGGCACGTGGTAGGCGCAGTGCCCGTCGGTGTGGCCGGGCGTGTGCACCGGCACGGGCCGGCCCGGCAGGTCCAGGGCACCCGTCGTCGGGAACGGCTCGGGGGCCGTGACCGGGTTGTGCGTCGTGCCACCGGAGCGCAGCGCGTGCACCACCCACGGCAGCACACCGGGCCGCCAGGCGTTCCGCAGCACTGTCCCGACGGACACCTGGTGCAGGAACTCCCGGCGCGCGTGCGGCACTTCGGCCTCGTGCAGGTACACGGGCGTGCCGTACGTGGCGCGCAGGTACTCGGCGGAACCCAGGTGGTCGTTGTGCGCGTGCGTGATCAGCACGGCCGCGACCGCCTCCGGGGAACTGCCCACCTCCGCGAGCGAGGCGAGGACCTGCTCCCGGTCCCCGGGGTAGCCGGTGTCGACCAGTGTGACGGCGTCCCCCTCCGTGAGGATCACCCAGTTGGTGTTGGAGCCGTGCACCAGATAGGTGTCGTCCGCGACTTGCCGTACGTCTGCCCGCATGATCGCCCCGCGTTGTGTGGTCCCAGCCCGACGAGAGAAGGAAACCAGACCCCGCCGCAGGCGGAATTGCCGGGTCCGCTCAAGGGGCCCGGGCGACAGGGCGGTTCGGGCCGCCTCAGTTCACGCCGTGCGGGCGGAACTGGATGCTGACGCGCGGCCCCGTCGCCCGTGTGCTCTTGGGGACGGAGTGTTCCCAGGTGCGCTGGCAGGAGCCGCCCATCACGACGAGGTCGCCGTGGCCCAGCGGACGGCGCACGGTGTCGCGGCCACCGCGCATCGGGCGCAGCAGCAGGTCCCGGGGTGCTCCCACCGACAGGATGGCGACCATCGTGTCCTCGCGGGCACCGCGGCCGATCCGGTCGCCGTGCCAGGCCACACTGTCCCGGCCGTCGCGGTAGTAGCAGAGCCCGGCCGTGGTGAACGGCTCGCCGAGTTCGCCGGCGTAGTGGGCGGACAGGGAGTCCCGTGCCTCGTCCAGTACCGGGTGCGGCAGCGGGTCGTCCGCGCCGTAGAACGCGAGCAGCCGGGGGACGTCGACGACGTGGTCGTACATCGTGCGCCGCTCCGCCCGCCACGGCACCTCGGCGGCCAGCTGTTCGAACAGGTCGTCGGAACCGCCGAGCCATGCGGGCAGGACGTCGAGCCAGGCGCCGAAACCGAGGTCGGTCCGGCTGATCCCGTCGAGAGGACCGAGGCGCAGCTCGTCGGTCTGGTCGAAGAGGGAGCCCTGGAGGTGCATGAGCCCAGCCTACCCCGTAATCGAATATATGTTCCATCGGAATGGGGAGGGCTTCTCCGTGCGAGGCTTTCGATACACCGATGTATCGAATACAGTCATGTATCGAAAGGGGGCCGGACATGGCCGTGGAGGGAACGACGGGGCGTGTGACCAGGCGCCGGGTGCGCACGCGGGCCAACCTCCTGGACGCGGCGTTCTCCGTGTTCGCGGCCAAGGGCTTCGGCCATGTCTCCATCGAGGAGGTCTGTGAGGCCGCCGGCTACAGCCGGGGTGCCTTCTACTCCAACTTCTCCAGCCTCGACGAGCTGTTCTTCGCCCTCTACCGCGAGCGGGCCGACCTGATCGCGGAACAGGTGTCGGGGGCCCTCGCCCTCGACGGGCCCGGCCTCGACGTGCCGGCCGCCGTGGACCGTGTCGCCGACGTGCTGCTCCTCGACCGGGACTGGCTCCTGGTGAAGACGGACTTCCTCGTGCACGCGGCCCGCGACCCGGACGTGGCTCGCAGCCTGCTGGAACACCGCGCACGGCTGCGGCAGGCGATCGCCGACCGGCTCGGCCGGGCCCGCGGGCACACCGCACTGCCCGCCGTACTGGGCGACACGGACGGCGCCGCCCGTGCCGTGGTCGCGGCGTACGACGGCGTCACCACGCAACTGCTGCTGGACCGGGACGTCGAACACGCCCGCGTCTGGCTGAAGCAACTGCTCACGGCCCTGCTGACCGACGGCAGCGGCACCCCCGAGCACAGGCAGAACCGAGGAAGGGAACGGTCGCCATGGATGCCGACGCCATCGTCGTAGGAGCGGGCCTCGCCGGCCTGGTCGCGGCGCACGAGCTGACCAGCAAGGGCCGCAGGGTCGCCCTGGTCGACCAGGAGAACGCCGCCAACCTCGGAGGGCAGGCCTTCTGGTCCTTCGGCGGGCTGTTCCTCGTCGACTCGCCGCAGCAGCGGCGCCTGGGCATCAAGGACTCCTTCGACCTCGCCTGGAGCGACTGGCGGGGCAGCGCCGGCTTCGACCGGCTGGAGGACGAGGACTCCTGGGCCGTGCGCTGGGCGCGCGCCTACGTCGAGTTCGCCGCGGGGGAGAAGCGGTCCTGGCTGGACGGGCACGGCATCACGTTCCTGCCCACCGTCGGCTGGGCCGAGCGCGGCGACCTCACGGCGCACGGGCACGGCAACACCGTGCCCCGCTTCCACGTCGCCTGGGGCACCGGCACCGGCGTCGTCGAACCCTTCGTCCGGTACGCCAAGCAGGCCGCGCGCGACGGGCTGCTCACCTTCCACCACCGCCACCGCGTCGACGAACTGGTCGTCGAGGCCGGCACCGCCCGGGGCGTGCGCGGCACGGTCCTGGCCGAGGACACCTCACCCCGCGGTGTCGCCTCCAACCGTGACCCGATAGGCGAGTTCGAACTCACCGCCCAGGCCGTCATCGTCACCAGCGGCGGCATCGGCGCGAACCACGACATCGTCCGCCGCTACTGGCCCGAGCGCCTCGGCACCCCGCCGCAGGAGATGGTCACCGGCGTCCCCGCCTACGTCGACGGGCGGATGCTCGACATCAGCGCCGAGGCGGGCGTACGGCTGGTCAACCGTGACCGCATGTGGCACTACACCGAGGGCCTGCGGAACTGGGACCCGATCTGGCCCGGCCACGGCATCCGCATCCTGCCCGGGCCGTCCTCGATGTGGTTCGACGCCCTCGGCCGCCGCCTGCCCGGGCCGTACCTGCCCGGCTACGACACCCTCGGCACCCTGAAGCATCTGCGCACCACCGAGGACATCGCCGGGTACGACCACTCCTGGTTCATCCTCACCCAGAGGATCATCGAGAAGGAGTTCGCGCTCTCGGGCTCCGAGCAGAACCCCGACATCACCGCCAAGGACCGCGCCGGGTTCCTCAAGGAACGCATCCTCGGCAAGGGCGCGCCCGGACCGGTCGACGCGTTCCTGCGCAAGGGCGCCGACTTCGTGACCGCGCCCAGCGTCGAACAACTCGTCGCGAAGATGAACGACCTCACCGACAAGCCGCTCCTCGACACGGCCGGGATCAAGCGTCAGATCGAGGCCCGCGACCTGCAGATCGCCAACCCCTACGCCAAGGACGCCCAGGTGCAGGGCATCCGCAACGCACGCCGCTACATCGGCGACCGCCTCGGCCGGGTCGCCACCCCGCACCGCATCCTCGACCCGGCGGCCGGCCCCCTGATCGGCGTCAAGCTGCACATCCTCACCCGCAAGACCCTCGGCGGCATCCAGACCGACCTCGACTCCCGCGCCCTCGGGGCCGACGGCAAGCCGGTGGAGGGGCTGTACGCGGCCGGCGAGGTCGCCGGTTTCGGCGGCGGCGGGGTCCACGGCTACAACGCGCTGGAGGGCACCTTCCTCGGCGGCTGCCTCTTCTCGGGGCGGGCGGCGGGCCGGGCGGCGGAGAAGCAGACCGCCTGACGGGCTCGGGCCCGCCTCCTCAGCCTTCGAGGAGGCGGGCCAGTACCGTCGCGTGGCTCCGCTCCGGCGTCTTGGACGCGGTCAGCAGCGTCACCTCGCCCTCGCGGACCAGGTCCCGCACCCGGCCGAGGAGTTCGGTGGCCTCGTCGCCGGCCAGCTCCGCCTCGTACCGCTCGGCGAACTCCTCGTGGGAGGCCTCGCCCGCGTGGTACCAGCGGCGCAGCTCCGTCGACGGGGTGATCGCCTTCGGCCACTCGTCCACCCGGGCCGCGTCCTTCGACAGTCCGCGCGGCCACAGCCGGTCGACCAGGACGCGCGTCCCGTCGTCCGGCTCGGGCGGATCGTAGACACGGCGGACGCGCACGCTCATGGCCGGCCCCTTCTGCGACGGTCGGGTCTGCCGCGAGCGTAACCCCGGCCGCACCGAACGGCCGGTGGACGGACGTCAGCCGGAGCGGCGCCGGGCTGCCGCGCGCCGCTTCAGCGCACGCCGTTCCGTCTCGCTCGTGCCGCCCCACACACCGATGGACTGCCCCGTGTCCATGGCCCATTGCAGGCACTCGTCCTGGACGGGGCAGCGCCGGCACACCGACTTGGCCTGCTCCGTCTGCAGCAGGGCCGGGCCCGTGGTGCCGATCGGGAAGAAGAGCTCGGGGTCCTCGTGCCGGCAGGCAGCGTGGTCTCGCCAGTTGTCCATGGAAGTCACCTGCATCACAGTAGAAACGTGCCCGTTCGGATGCTTACTCCTTTTCGGGTCACCTGTCGATGCCTCGTGAAACAAATACCGCCCGGACAACCGTTCACTGCTCGCGCAGGCCCCAGGGCGAGCCGTAGGCCGTCAGCAGGTCCAGGAACGGGCCGGCCGGGAAGGCCTCCGGGCCGAGGACGCCCGTGCCGGACCAGGCGCCGGTGGCGAGGAGTTCGAGCGCGACGACCGGGTTGACGGCGGTCTGCCACACCACGGCCTGGCTGCCGTACTCCGTCATGGACCACTGGTTGTCGACCACGTGGTACAGGTACACCTCGCGCGGCTTCCCGTCCTTGACGCCCCGCACCCAGGTGCCCGCACACGTCTTGCCGTGCATCCGCTCGCCCAGGGTCGCCGGGTCGGGCAGGCACGCGGCGACCACGTCCCGGGGCGAGACCGCCACCGGCCCGTCCGGCCCCGGCACGGTCACCGGGTCGGTGCGGTCCAGACCCAGCAGGTGCAGTGTCTTCAGCGTCTCGACGAACTCCCGGCCCAGGCCGTACTTGAAGGTGACCCGGCGGGCGTCGACCCAGCGCGGGACGAGCAGCACCTCCTCGTGCTCCACGTTGACGCACTCGACCGGTCCGATGCCCTCGGGGAAGTCGAAGACCTCGGGCTCGCTGAAGGGCGCGGTGGTGAACCAGCCACGGTCGCTCTCGTAGACGACCGGGGGGTTGAGGCATTCCTCGATCGTGGTCCAGATGCTGAACGAGGGCGCGAAGTCGTAGCCGTCGACGGTCAGATTCGCGCCGTCGCGGATGCCGATCTCCTCGATCTCGTCGAAGAGTTCGTCGGCGGCGTACCGCGCGAAGACGTCCGACAGGCCCGGCTCCACCCCCATGCCGACGAGGGCCAGCACCCCCTCCTTCTCCCATTCGGCCGCCTGCGCGAACTGCTCGTCGCCGAGCCTCACCCCGCACTCCGCGTACGGCCGGTCCTCGTGCGGGTGGGACAGCGACATCGCCATGTCGAGATAGGTGGCGCCCGCGGCCCGGGCCGCGCGGAACAGGGGCATCACGAAGCGGGGGTCGGTGGCGTTGAGCAGGACGTCGCAGCGGTGCCGTGCCAGCAGGCGGGCCACCGCCGCCTCGTCGCCGGCGTCCACCTGCTCGGCGGTGAACCGCGTGTCGCCGCCGAGCGCGGCGACCGCCGCCTCGGCCCGGGCCGGTGCGTAGTCGGCCACCACCATCGCCTCGAAGAAGGGTCGCCGGGCCGCGATACGGGTGATCGCGCCGCCCACACCGCCGGCGCCCACAAGCAGAACACGCATGACAGAAACTCCCTATTCGCGAAGAACGTGGCGGGCCCTTGAGGAGATGAAACGCCGCCCTCTGTCTTAAGGTCAATGGCGTTGGCATAAGGAGGGAGCCGTCGTGCCGAAGCCCGTGGTGCCCGAGGAGAAACGCCGCCGGCGCAGGCCCACCAAGAGCGGCACCGTGCTGTCCGAGGAGCTGATCGTCGAGACGGCGCTGCGCATGCTGCACGAACACGGCAGCGCGGGACTGACCGCCCGCAGGCTCGGCCTGGCCCTGGACGCCGACCCGAGCACGCTCTACCGGTACTTCCGGGGCATGGACGACCTGACGCTCGCCATCGGCGACGCGCTGATCGGGCAGGCGCTCGGCGGCTGGGCGCCGACGGGGGAGTGGCGGGCGGACCTGCGGGCCGTCGGGCTGCGCATCCACGCCGCGTACGTGGCGCATCCGCAGGCGGCCGTGCTCACCGCCAGCCGTGTCTCGGGCCGGGCCCACGAACTCGCCGCCGACGAGGCGGTCCTGGACGTCCTGCGCACGGCGGGCTTCCCGCTGCCGGACGCGGTGCGGGTCTACCACGCGTTCGTCGACACCACACTGGCCTTCGCCGCGCTCGACGCCGCCTCGCTGGCGCTGCCCACCGCCTCACTGCACGCCGACGAGGAGATGTGGCGCTCGACGTACGCCCGCCTGCCCGCCACCACCCATCCCCGCATCGCGGAAGCGGCACCCCTGCTCGCCACCCGCATGCTGACCAGCGCCTATCCGACGGCCCTGGACATGCTGCTGCACAGCGCGGCGGCGCAGTTGGAGAGTATCGGGGAGTAGGGCGGTACGCCCCTCAGGTGCGCAGCGCCTCCGCGGCGGTAGCCATCACCGTCTCCGCGACCTGCGCCAGCGCCGGGGAGTCGAGCTTCCACTGCTGCCAGTACAGGGGAACATCGACCGTCCGGCCCGGGGCGAGCGCCACGAGCAGGCCGGTGCGCAGCAGGGGATCCGCCTGGGCCTCGGGCACCAGACCCCAGCCCAGTCCGGCGGCCACGGCGTCGACGAATCCCTCCGACGTCGGTACGTAGTGCCGCAGCGCGCTCGCGCCGCTCCGCCCCCGGGTGAGCCGGCGGACGAAGCCGTCCTGGAAGTCGTCCCTGCGGTCGAAACACACGACGGGCACGTCGAGAAGAACCTGCTCCAGAGGGCCGCCGACGTGGCGTGCGGCGAAGTCCGGCGCTGCCACCGGGAGGTAGCGCATCCGCCCGAGGGACCGCACCGAGCAGCCCGGCACGGCGTCCGGTGACGACGTCACCGCGGCCATCACCACGCCCTCCCGCAGCAGCGCCGCCGTGTGGTCCTCGTCCTCGCGGCGCAGCTCGAAGTAGAGCCGCAGCTCCTCCGGCACACGCGTGAGCACCCCGAGGAACCAGGTGGCCAGCGAGTCCGCGTTCACCGCAACCGAGACCCGGGTCGGCTCGCCCGTACCGCTCAGGCCCAGCTCCGCGTACGCGTCGCGCTCCAGCCGCGCCACCTGGCGGGCCAGCCGCACCAGCACCTCGCCCGACTCGGTCGGCCGCACCGGCTTGGTCCGCAGCAGCAGGACCCGCCCCGTGCGCTGCTCCAGCGCCTTCACACGCTGGCTGATCGCCGACGGCGTCACATGCAGCGCGGCCGCCGCCGCGTCGAAGGTGCCCTCGTCCACGACCGCGAGCAGGGTCCGCACCTGGTCCAGCGGCAGGTCCGCCATCACAGAGGTCATCACACGCGCTAATGATACGTAAGGATCTTTAGCTGTACCGGGGGCGGGTCCGTCCGTAGCGTCAAGGCCATGACCAGCACCATCACCGCCGCAGCCGCGGGATTCGGCACCGGACTGTCCCTCATCGTCGCCATCGGCGCGCAGAACGCCTTCGTCCTGCGCCAGGGGATCCGCCGTGACGCCGTCCTCGCCGTCGTCGGCATCTGCGCCCTGTCCGACGCCGCCCTCATCACGCTCGGGGTCGGCGGCGTCGGCGCGGTGGTGGTGCGGTGGCCGGGCGCGCTGACGGCGGTCGGCTGGATCGGCGGCGCGTTCCTCCTCTGCTACGGCGCCCTGGCCGCCCGCCGGGTGATCCGGCCGGACGGCGGCGCGCTGCGGGCGGACGGGGAGGCGGCCGGATCACGCCGCCGGGCCGTGCTCACCTGCCTGGCGATGACCTGGCTCAACCCGCACGTCTACCTCGACACCGTGTTCCTGCTGGGCTCCGTCGCCGCCGACCAGGGCCCGCTGCGCTGGACGTTCGGCCTCGGCGCCGTGCTGGCCAGCCTGTGCTGGTTCACCGCCCTCGGCTTCGGTGCCCGGCTGCTCGGCCGTCACCTCGCCAAGCCCGCCGCCTGGCGCGTCATGGACGGCCTGGTCGCCGCCACCATGATCGTGCTCGGTGCCGCGCTCATCGCCGGAAGCTGAGACCTCGACTCCGGGGCGCTCGGCGGCTGGTGGGATAGTGATCCCCGGCCCGGTAGATGTAGCGAGCATCCAGGAAGCGGCGAGTGGACACGAGCGAGAGCACGACGGAAGAGCGGGATCCGGCGCCGGAGGCACCCCGGCGCCGTGGCTGGCGCCGCTGGGCCATGGACACCCGCCCCCTGCGCCGCCCCGCCTACCGGCGGCTGTGGGGCTCGACCATCGTCACGGCCGTCGGCAGCCAGCTCACCGCCGTCGCCGTGCCCAAGCAGATCTACGACATCACCGGCTCCTCGGCCTGGGTGGGCGCGGCGAGCCTGGCGGGCCTCGTGCCCCTGATCGTGTTCGCGCTGTGGGGCGGGGCGATCGCCGACAGCATGGACCGGCGCAAGCTGCTGCTGGTCACCAACAGCGGCATCGCCGTCACCTCGCTGCTGTTCTGGCTCCAGGCCTTCGCCGGTCTGGAGTCGGTCGCCGCGCTCATGGTGCTGCTCGCCATGCAGCAGGCCTTCTGGGGCCTGAACGCACCGGCCCGCACCGCCTCCATCGCCCGACTGGTCCCCGAGGACGAACTGCCCGCGGCGGGCGCCCTCGGCTCGACCGTGATGCAGACCGGCCAGGTGGCCGGCCCGCTGCTCGCCGGTGCCCTCATCCCCGTGATCGGCGGCCTGTTCTCCGGCACCTTCTCCCGGGCGCGCCGGCACGGCTGGATGGTCATCGGAGCGGTGGTCGTGTGGGGTGTGGCCGTCGCGGGCTTCGGGCTGAGCAGCAGTCTGTGGGTCGGGGTGGCGTTCCTCGCCGTGGCCGGTGTGGCCGACATGGTCTCGATGGTCTTCCGGGGAGCGATCCTGCTGTCCGCCGCCACCGACGAGATGCGCGGGCGCATGCAGGGCGTCTTCACCGTCGTCGTGGCGGGCGGCCCGCGCCTCGCCGACGTGCTGCACGGCACGGCGGGCTCCGCCTTCGGCCCCCGCACCGCCGTCACGGGCGGCGGCCTGCTGGTCGTCGCCGTGATGCTGGCCCTGGCCGCAGCGGTACCGGCGCTGCGCCGCTACCGCGTCTGATGTCTCACAGGGCCCCACGCCGGTGCAGTGTGTACTGCTCCATCAGCTTGCCCCGGGTCATCTCCAGCCGGTGCGCGAGCACCTCGGCGACCGACCGCACCAGCATCAGCCCCAGCTTGGAATCCTCCTCGCACAGCTCCAGCACGGCCGCCGCGTCGAACTCGTAGGCCCGTACGGGACTGAACGCCACCGCGCCGAAGTCCCAGGTGTGCGGCGGGAACAGCCAGGACCAGCCGAGCAGGTCGCCCGCGCCGAGGCTGGCCACGGTCACCCGTTGCAGGGAGTTGACCTCCTGGTCCAGGGAGACCGCGCCGGAGCGGATGACCCAGAAGCGATCGGCCGCGCCGCCCGCCTCGAAGATCCGGGTGTCCTCGGGGAAGGACACCTCCCGCGCGAGCGTCATCAGACGCTGCCGCTGCGGCGGAGGCAGGGCGGTCAGGAGTTTGATCGCTTTGGTCATGACGCGGAGCTCCTCGCCGGGCTGTCGACTTCCGGTGCTTTCTCCCTACGCCCATTTCAGCCGCTGGCGGGGCCTCGGGCACCTCGGCGTGCGCAACTTTCTCCGGGCATGAAAAAGCCCTGGCTGGACGGGGGAGACCAGCCAGGGCCGTTAGCGGTGATGCACGGAGGACCACGGGTTCGACTCCGGCACCACGTATGAATGAACGATAAACCATTTAAGAGCCGTGTGCGCACCCGGACCGGGTTGGGTGACCCGTTTCACGTCGGAGTCACCGCACGCTCTCGGCGACGACCCGGACCGTATTCAGCTCCGGGTCCGTGGGATCGGGGAGGTGCATGCCCGCCGCTCGGCGCCGCGCGCCTGCTGGTGCCCAGGCGGTGTGAACGACAGCTGCCCTTTGCGGCGGTACTCGTCCAGGGCTTCCAGAACCGGTGCTCGGGTGTGGTCGACTGTCATCCGCACCGGGTGCCCGGCACGTCCTCTGGCAATCGACCCCGGTCCGGCACCGGGTACGAGCCCTTCCGGTCAGTCCTCCGGACTGTGTTTGCCCGGCGTCAGGATCTCGTCCAGCACCCTGACCACCGCCTCGTAGGACATCCCTCGCACGGTCGCGTCTCTGGCCCCCTTCGGGTCGGTCGCGCCCAGTTCCTCGCTCCTGGCACGCCACGTCCGCTCCTCCCGCAACGCGCAGGTCCTCGCGCGCCGGATGCGCCGCAGCAGTTCGTCCGAGTCCACCACATCGGTCATGCACCCCGCCTACCCACGCATCGCGCCGAGATGGCACCGACCGGCGGCCGTTCGGGGGCTTTTCGACAGGAGGAGGCGGACCGGAGGTTTGCAGGTGCGGGGAGAGGTCAGCCGAAGAGAAGAGGACCGCGGCGCTCGCGAGGTGCGCGCCCCGAACGCCGCGGCAGGTTGAAGGAAGCAGCGGGCACCGTGAGCCCCAGGCGTGCCCGTGCGGACGGCCATGGAACGCGGGCCGGACCCGGCTTCCCGTCTTCACCGACCAGGGAGCTGCAGGATGTGCGACGAGCACATGATCGAATCCGTATTCGGGCCGCTCGGCGCGGACCGGGCCCGGCCGTACAAACCCGCCGAGGCGCGCCGGGCCGTGGAGCGAGCCGTGGCCGAACGCTGCCGCGCCACCCACACCCCGTGCGACGCGGACGCCCTGTCCGACGCGCTGCTCGTCGTCTCGGAGCTGACGACCAACGCGATCCTGCACGGCGGCGGCGTCACCGACTTCCAGGTCGACGTCGACGGCCCCGGCGTGCGAGTCTCGGTGAGCGACCGCAGTGACGCACTGCCCGTCACCGCGCCGCCCACCGATCCGCACGGACGGCTGCGGCACGGGGGCCACGGCTGGCCCATCGTGTGCCGGCTCTCCCGCGACATCCGCGTCTCGGACCTGCCCGCCGGCGGCAAGTGCATCACCGCCGTCGTACCCCTCGCCTGAAAACCCGGGTGCCGGCTCCCGGGCAGATTGCACAGCAAAGTGGAGTTTGTTCCACCGGGGGCAGGGCAGTCGCAATCTCGTGCTTCGGACCGGAGGCGCGCCGGCGGGAGCGGTATGACTGCCCCGGAGGCCCTCCAGGCGATCCGGGCGGTGCCCCTCCCGCGGTAGACCCTGAAATCACCGTTGTCAGGAGCGAATCCGCATGCTCATCGACACGCCCACGAACCGCCCCGGCACGTCCGGAACGACGACCACCGCCGCCCGGCGGCGGCACGACGACGCCCCGGACACCGCGGCCCTCTTCACCCGGATGGCGGAACTGGAGGAGGGTCCCGAGCGGGAGGCCGTCCGTGACGAGCTCGTCGCGCTCTGGCTGCCCATGGCCCACCGCATCGCCGGCCGCTTCCGCGACCGCGGAGAGTCGCTGGAGGATCTGAAGCAGGTCGCGGCTCTCGGGCTGGTCAAGGCCGTCGACCGGTTCGACCCGAGCCGGGGAGCCTTCGAGAGCTACGCCGTCCCCACCATCACCGGCGAGGTCAAGCGGCATTTCCGGGACCGGATGTGGGCCCTGCGGGTCCCCCGCCGGGTGCAGGAACTGCGCAACAAGGTGCGGGTGGCACGCCGCGAACTCACCCAGAACCCGGGCAGCCCCGAGCCCTCCGTGGCGGACCTCGCCGCCCGCACCGGCCTGACCGAGGAAGAGGTGAGCGCCGGGCTCGAAGCGCTGGAGAGCTTCAGCACCCTGTCGCTGGACGCCGAGCTCTCGGCCGACGACGACGGCTACAGCCTCGCGGACACCCTCGGCGCGGCGGACGCCTCCTACGACGTCGTGGTCGACCGCGAGTCCGCCAAGGAAGGCCTGCGCCGCCTGCCGGAACGCGAACGGGCCATTCTCTACATGCGCTTCTTCGAGGACATGACGCAAAGCCGCATCGCCGACCACCTCGGCATATCCCAGATGCACGTCTCCCGGCTCATCAGCCGCAGTTGCGCCCGAGTGCGCGACGAGGCCCTGGGGCAGCGGACGGGCGCCCGGGACAGCGGCAGCACCTCCACGACGGCCTGACCCCCCGACCCACGAGGAGCGAGAACCACATGCTGAGACCCCATCCCGCCGTGCTGCGCCGCCTCGTCGACGAGTACGAGGCACTGTTATCGGCCGCCCAGTCCGGAACCGCACCGGCGGAGCCCGGTCCACGGGCACGCGACCTGGCGTACACGCTGTGCGTGTCCACCGGCACCCGTGACATCGGGCGAGCCCTGGAAGCCGCACACCAGTGGCTCGCGACCGCGCCCGCACCGGCCCGGGAGACCGCAGCCCTGGCCACCTGACCACGGGCGGAACAGGGGCCCGGCCGACGGCATCAGCCGCGGCCGGGCCCCTTCGCGTACCCGCCACGGCCGGGGCACTCCTGGGCCGCCAGGCCGGAATGCGCTGGTCCGGAGGCCGGCCGGGTGTGTGGCCGCCGAGCCGGGGCATCCGGAACGCCGGGAGGCAGACATGAACACGAGTGCGCTGGCACAGACCGGACGGTTCCGAGCCCGACGGGCGGCACGGGGTTCGGTGACCGAGGGGGCGGCACGGGCGGGATTCGCCGCCCGGGGCGTGATCTATCTGCTGGTCGGCGCGCTGGCGCTGCAGATCGCCTTCGGTGACACCAAGGAGCAGGCCGACCGCGGGGGAGCCCTGGCGGCAATCTCGCAGAAGCCCTTCGGAGCGGTGCTGCTCTGGGCCCTGGGCATCGGGCTCGTCGGCATGGCCCTGTGGCGGCTGTCCGAGGTGTTCTTCGGCTCCGTCGGACAGGACGGCCGCAGCGCCCGCAAGCGGCTGATGGCAGCGGTCCGCTGCGCGTTCTACGCCTTCGTCGCCTACTCCGTGCTGTCCTTCGCGGCCAGCCGTGACCAGAGCGGCGGCGGCTCCAGCGACCAGCAGTCCCGGGACGCCACCGCCAGGGCCCTGGAGATACCCGGCGGGCAGTGGCTGGTCGGCGCGGCCGGGATCGCGATCGTCGCCGCGGGAGGGTGGATCGGCGTACGGGCGGTCCTGCGCAAGTACCACGACAAGCTCCGGCTCGGGCAGATGGGCCCCCGCACCCGGCGGCTGGTGGACGTCACCGGTGTGGCCGGCGGCGCCGCCCGCGGGCTGGTGTTCGCCGTGGCGGGTGTCTTCGCCCTCCGCGCCGCGATCGACTACGAACCCGACCAGGCCAAGGGCCTGGACGACACCCTGCGCACCTTCGCCGACACCCCCCTCGGCCCCTGGCTCCTGGTCTGCGTCGCGGCCGGGCTGGTGCTGTTCGGGGTGTTCTCCTTCGCGATGGCCCGCTGGCGACGCGTCTGAGCCGCGTCCTGCGGGGAACACGAAGCCAATGAGCGATTCCGAGATTCCGCATGGCGACGACCGGCCCGTGGACATGTACCTGGACCTCCTGCGCATCCGGATGGACACCGAGGACTACCGCCTCCTGATGCGCGTGGTGGAACCGGTCCTCGAGGCGATCGACGAGGAGCGCCTGTCCAGCCTCGACTTCGCGCTCGACTCAGGGGCCGGCGACGAACTGCCCCAAGAGGTGCGTGACGAGGTGGCCCTCGTCATCGCCACCGCCGTCACCGGCCGCCTCGACAACGAAGTGGTCGAACTCGACGTCGACGACACCGGCCCGGTCAGGATCGTCACGGACGCGACCACCGCGTCCGACCCGGACCGCCTCGGCGAGATAGCCGACTACATCAAGGAACGGCACAGGCAGACCGAGGAGCTCCGGGGCATCGCCGAGGTGAGCGGCCTGCCCACGGACTTCTGAGCGGTACCCGCCTCAGCCCCGGGGTTCCGCCACCGGCACGCCCAGCGGCCGGGCCAGGCCCACCACGGCCTCGTCCAGCCGCTCCAGATGCCGCAGCACGCGGTCGGTGATCCGGCCGTAGCGCGGTGTGCCGGCGTCGGACCCCAGCAGCGAGGCGATGCTCGGGCCCGTCTCCACCCGGGCCCCGGTGTGCTCGTCCTCGACCCGGGCCGCGATGGTCCCGATGTTGCGCACGGTACGCGCCGCGGCCCCGCGCAACCGCGGGTCCGCCGCGATCGAGGGATGCGTGGGCAGCAGCTCGGCGGTCGCCGCCAGCGTCCGCGCGTGGTACGCGCACGTCTCCAGCAGCGCCACCACGTACCGGGCCGTGTGGCGCCGGGCCCGCAGCGGCGTGACCGGGTGGGTCAGCGGCTGCGTGGCGGCCCGCAGGTCGGCCAGCGCCTGGTCCAGGTCACGCGCCTTGTCCAGCAGCTCGTCCGCGGGCCCGCCGCTGAGCTGCCCGACCGCGGCCTCGGTGACGTCCGCCAGCCGGTCGAGCACGGTGCCGAGCAACTCGTTCGTACGGCGGTCCGTCCGCACCGGCAGGACCAGCGCCGCCGCGACCACGCCGCAGGCAGCGCCGAGGGCGGTCTCCTCCACCCGCAGCACGAGCACGTCGAGGCTGTAGGTGTGCAGCAGTGTGTACAGCAGCCCCAGCATCGCCGTGACGAAGAACGACATCAGCGTGTACGACAACGGTGCCGAGTAGAACATCGCGAAGATCAGCACCAGCACCAGCGCGAACGCCGTCCAGGTGTTCTGCCCGACCAGGCCCGCCAGCACGATTCCGGCCACGACGCCGAACACCGTGCCGAGCAGCCGCCGGTAGCCCTTGACCAGGATCTCGCCCGTGGAGGCGGTGTTCAGAAAAACGATCCAGCAGGTCAGCACCGCCCAGTACCAGCGCTGTGTGGACAGCATCTCGCCGCCCACGATGGCCAGCGTCGAGCCGACGGCGACCTGCACGGCGGCGCGGGTGGTAGGCCGCCGCAGACCTGTCTCCTCCTCGGCGGCCGGCTCCTCGCCGCCCCCGTCGATCGCGGCGTCCTCGGCGTCCAGCTCCTCGCGGGAGCGGGCCGTGGCAGGGGTGTCGTCCGACTCGTCCTGCGGGCCGTCCAGCGCGATCCGCAGACCCATGACCGCGCGGGCCGCCTCGCCGATGCCCCGGAAGACATCCTGGACGGCGGCGGGCGCGGGCGGCAGGTTCTCCTCGTCCCGGTAGCCGAGAAGCCGGTTGCGTACGTGCGCCAGCGCGGTGCCCGTATCGCCGCTCCCGGCCCGCAGCACGAGGGTGCGCAGCGCCTGGAGATCCCGGCGGAGCGTGGCGGTGGCCTCGTCAGGCACCGCCGGCGCGCTCAGCGACGGCGCGGGCGCGCCCGGCAGGTGCAGGGTGAGCGTGTCGGCACGCTCGGCGCTGCGGGCGGTCAGCAACAGCAGACCGAGCCGCTCGGCGGCGATCTCCGCGTCCGCGACCCGGCGCTGCACGAGCCGCGCCACCGACTCGTCCGAGGTGCCCTCGTCCAGCTGCGCCTGGATCATCATCGCCGTCTCGTGCAGCCGCGCGGTGCCCTCGCGCACGGCGTTCAGGGCCTTGTCCATCTCGTCCCCGTCGGCGTCGAGGAGGTCGAGCTGCGCGGACACCAGCTGGGCCAGCCGGGCGCGGAAGGCCAGCCGCAGCCGCATCAGGACGCCCGTGGGCGTCGCGGGCACCACCGCGAAGCGCAGCACGGCACTGGAGCAGAACGCCACGGCCATGACGCCGCACAGCGCGGGCAGCGAGGAGACGGTGACGCCGACGAACAGGGACAGGAAGTAGATCTGGAAGCCGATCAGCCCCAGCGCGGTGCCGCGGTCGCCGAACCGGCGGCCGTAGACCGCGCAGAAGATAAGGACGACGAAGAAGATGTCACCGACGTAGAGACGCGCGTTGAGCACCGCGCCCAGGGACACGGAGGCCAGCGCCACCGGCAGGCCCAGCGCCAGCGTCACGGCCTGGGGCCCGAGCTGCTTCTCGCGGATGGCGAAGGTGGCGACCATCGCCGCCATGGCCCCCGCCACCAGCAGGTGCACATCGGCCCCGAACAGGCTGAGCACGGCCAGGGTGAGTGTGATGGCGCCGACCGTGCGCAACCCGGCCGTCAGGCGCAGCAGTCCGGGGTCGGACGCCGCGATCCGGTCCCGCAGTCCTGTCCACACCGACCGTCCTGCTGCCCTCACGCCGCCGCACTCTCTCCCGACTCACCCCAAGATCCGCGTCTCAGCATGTCATGCCGGAATCGGAAGATCCCCTTCGGCCCCGCCTAGTCCCGCCGCCCGGTCCCCTTGATGTGCTCCCGCACCTGTTCCGGCGTCAGATAGGCGTCCGTGTACTCGAAGTCCTTCAGCCGGGCGGCCCTGCGGGTCTGGAAGCCGGTCCGTACGAAGTCGTCGCCGGCGACCGCGTTGAGCAGCCAGTTCGTCATCACCCGCGTCTTGGCCACGTTGGTGCGCAGGGCCGACCAGTGGTAGCCGCGGGCGACGGCCTGGGCGGGCAGGCCGCGCAGTTCGATGCCCAGCGGCTTGGAGACCGCGTCGGTGCCGCCGAGGTCGACGACGAGCCCGAGGTCCTTGTGGACGTAACGCTGCATCGACTGTCCCCGCAGCGCCGCGATGACGTTGTCGGCCACGTGCTTGCCCTGCCGCAGGGCGTGCTGCGCGGTGGGCGGGCACATGGCGCCGTCGTCGCCCTTGGCCAGATCGGGTACGGCGGCCGAGTCGCCGAGCGCGAACACCCCGTCGTTGCCCGGCAGGTTCATCTCGGGGGCGACCGCGAGCCGTCCCTTGACCGTCTCGGCGCCGAGCGTGGCGATGAGGGGGCTGGCGACGACCCCGGCGGTCCAGATGAGCGTGCGGGTCGGGATCACCCGGCCGTCGGTGAAGGTGACCTCCTCGGGGCCCGCCTTGGCGATGGAGGTGCCCAGGGAGATCTCGATGCCCCGCCGGCGCAGGATCTCCTGCGCGCTGCTGCCGAGCTTGTCGCCGAGCTCCGGCATCAGCTTCGGCGCGATGTCGATCAGATGCCACTTGATCAGCCCCGGGTCCAGCCGCGGGTAGCGCTTCACGGCGGCGTGCGTCAGGCGCTGCAGGCAGGCCGCGGTCTCGGTGCCCGCGTAGCCGCCGCCGACCACGACGAACTGCAGCCGCGAGGCCCGCTCGTCCGGGTCCTGGCTCGCGTCGGCCAGATCCAGCTGCGAGATGACGTGGTCACGGATGTACGCCGCCTCGGCGAGCGTCTTCATCCCGAACGCGTGGTCCGTCAGACCTGGGATGTCGAAGGTACGGGTGATACTGCCGGGGGCCAGCACGATGTAGTCGTACGGCTCGTTGACGATCTGGTCGGTGATGGTGCGGATGACGCAGACCTTGGACTTCAGGTCGACGCCGATGGCCCCGCCCGGAATGATCCGCGTGCGGTACTTCTTGCTGCGGCGCAGGGAGACGGCGATCGACTGCGGCGTGAGCACGCCGGAGGCGACCTGGGGGAGCAACGGCAGGTAGAGCTGGTAGGCGAACGGCGTCACCAGCGTGACGTCGGCCTCGTCCGGGGAGAGTTTCCGTTCCAGACGGCGGACGCACTCCACGCCGGCGAAGCCTGCGCCAACCACCAGGATCCTGGGTCGTGTCACGGTGTTCATCCCTTTCTGCGGCTCCAGGCGGTCTGCCTCGAACGCCTTTCGACTGCCCCTGGATCGCTGGTTCGCACCCCTTCGATCCCACCGCGTGTCCGACCGGGACGCCAGTCGGACGCGGCAGGCAGACGAACGCGTCGATCACCACCATGCCCGTCCGGTGGCCGAAAAGCACCAGGCGGGAGTGAAGAACGCGTGCAAGGAACGGCCGGCCGGGCGCCGGTCGGAGCGCGCCGTCAGGACGCGGCGTCCCCTTGGAGATGACACAGCAACAGGCACACGTCGTCGTCGCGCTCGGAATCGCTCAGCAGCGGATGCAGGATCCGGTCCGCCGAGCCCTCCAGATCCGCGTCCAGCTCCGCGGAACGGAACCCGCCGAGCGCCGTGGCCAGCCGCTCGATGCCCGGGTCTATGCCCTGCGCGCGCCGCTCCACCAGCCCGTCCGTGTACAGCGCGAGCGTCGAGCCGGGCTCCACATGTTCCGTGTGGTCGGTGATCTCCTGGGTGAGCGGGATGCCGAGCATGGCGCCGGGTTTGGCGTCGAGCGTGCGCACGGTCCCGTCGGGCAGCCGCAGCACCGGCGGCGGATGGCCCGCGGCGGCCCAGGTCAGAGTGGGTTCGTCCGGGTGGAAGCGCGCGATGACGGCGGTGGCGTACAGGTCGGGCTGCAGATGGTGCAGGAACCGGTGCAGCCGGGTCAGCAGCCGGCCCGGGCTGTCGCCGTCGACGGCGTACGCCCGCAGCGCGGTGCGCAGCTGGCTCATCATGACGGCCGCGTGCAGCCCGTGCCCGGTCACATCGCCGATGACGGTGATGAGACCGCCGTCCCGCTGGCGGAACGCGTCGTACCAGTCACCGCCGATGTTCATCCCGTGCGTGGCGGGCAGATACCGGGCGGCCAGGCTCAGGCCCGGCGTCGTCGGCAGGTCCGTGAGCAGGGCGCGCTGCAGCGTCTCGGCGATGTCGCGGTTGTGCTCGAAGCGCCGGGCGTTGTCGATCGCGATGCTGGCCCGCCGGGTCAGCTCGATCAGCATCACCGCGTCGTCCGGGTCCCAGCGCGCACCGGGCGGCGACAGGGTCAGGACTCCCAGCGGCGCCCGCCGCGTCGGCAGCGGCACACACAGCAGCGGACGCCCGGGATCCAGCGCCGACGGCGGCTGGTCCTCGACGCCGGGCAGGCCACCGGGATGGTCGGCGGCGTACTGGGGCCGACCGGTCCGGGCCGCGACCACGGCGGCGGCCGGATGCGGCGCCGAACCCTGCCGGTCGTCCTCGTGGTCGAACAGCCAGATGTCGACGCTGCGCGCGTACTCCGGCACCAGCAGGTCCGGCAGCCGGCGGACGATCTCCTCGTGGTTGAGCGAGGCCGTCAGCACGGCACTCGCGTCCGCGAGGAACGTCAGCCTGCGGCGGGCGCTCTCCGCCTCGGTGCGGGCTCTGCGCTCGGCGGCAAAGGCCTCGCGCTGGGCCCGCCCGGCCGCGTCCAGCTCCGCGTGCAGCGCCAGGACGCCCTGGTTCGTCTGGTGCAGCTCCTCGCGGTGGAAGGAGACCAGGTCCTCCTGCTCGGTGAGCTTGTCCAGCACCACGGCCGTGTCCTCGTCGGCACCGAGCAGCGCCTCCGCGAGGGCGGCCGGGTCGTCCGCGACGGTGCCGCTCTCCCCGGCCCGGGCCGCCTCGGGGCAGGGGACCGTGACCTCCCACGGCGGCTCCCCGGCCGCGCCGGACGCGTCCGGCGACGGGGTCACCACGGCATGCAGCAGCCCCTCCTCGGCGGGGGAGCCGGCCAGGTCCGTCGTGAGCAACCAGGTGCCGCCCTTGGTGAGGCACTGGCGCAGGTGGGCGCTGAGCGCGGCGGCCAGCCTCGTCCGCTCGACGGTGGGCACACCGTACGCGGCGGCCAGGCGCGCGAGGGCGATGCGGGCGCGTGCCGCATCGGTGACGGTGGTGATCTGCCAAGTGCGCATCATGGGCGTTCCGGCGGGGTCGGAGTCAGCACGGCCACGGCGGTGTCGTCCCGCACCGGCCGGGCGGGACTGCTCGCGTCACGTATCGTCACGGCGGCCGTCACGGCCGGGTCGGCCGCGGGCAGCCCGGCGCCGGACGGCGGCGTCCAGCGGCTGGGCAGGCCGTCGGTGTGCAGGATCAGCAGCCGGTCGTCCGCCCAGTCGGCCTCCTCCTCGCGGAGGGTGCCGGGCCGGTGGACGCCGACGATGCCGGGCCGCGACAGCAGATGGCGCCAGGTGCCGTCCGTGCGCAGCCGCGCCCCCACGTTCCCGATGCCGGCGAACCGCAGCCGCCCGGCCCGCAGATCGAGCTGGGCCACGGCGACGGCCGCGCCCCGGGTGCCCTTCAGCGCGTCGTGCAGTTGCCGCAGCACCTCGGCGGGGGAGAGGTGGGCCCAGCGGTGCAGCGCCACGACCGCGGCGGACGAGGCACGAGCGGCCTCCGGACCGTGCCCCAGACCGTCCGCCAGCATCAGCGTCACCCGCTCCCCGGCCCGCACCCACGCCCAGGCGTCGCCCGAGCACTCGGCTCCGGCGTAGGGGATGTTCACGCCTCCGGCCCGCACGGAGGCGACGGGCTCGGGGCCGTCGTCCGACGGGCCGGGCCGCGCTTCACGCCAGGGGACACCGCCGGACCACCCAGGAACGGCACCACCCGGCGTGTCGGGTCCGGGCGTCCCACTCCAGCTCCCCGAGACCCCGTCGGCCCACACGCGCACGGCCGGCCCGGCGGGCGTGCCGTCAGCGCGGGGGGTGGCGCCCACGCGGGCCACCGCGACCGTGCCGCGGCCGGGCGTGCTGTGCAGGCCGAAGTCGTCGGCGAGACGCAGACACGTGCCGAGGCCCGCGCCGAGCGAGCGGGTCGTGGAGAAACCGTCGCGCAGGGCCGCGGGCACGTCGGCGATGCCCGGGCCGTGGTCGATCGCGGCGATCTGCACGACCCGGGACTCCTCACGTCCCTCCCGCAGCACGGGCGGCGCCACGACGTCGATGAGCACCTGACCTCCCCCGGCGTGCTTGAGCAGATTCGTGGCGAGCTCGGTCGCGACCAGCGCGGCGGCCGCGGTGCGCCGCTCGTCGAGGCCGGCCAGCGCGGCCGCGTCCTCCGCGGCGACCCGCGCGTCGCGCACCCGCGTCGAGTCACGCACCGGGACGTCCCACACGCGCGGCATCAGGCCTCCTCGCGCGGACGCGGCGGGTGGGCGACCCAGCAGGTCACCCGCACGGTGGTGCCGTCGCCCGGCGTGCTGTCGATCTGGAAGTCGTGCACCAGGCGCCGCGCGCCGCTCAGCCCCATCCCCAGCCCGCCGCCGGAGGTGTAGCCGTCGCTGAGCGCCCGGTCCAGGTCGGCGATGCCCGGCCCCGCGTCGGTGAAGGCCAGCCGCAGGCCCTGCGCACCCGCGCTGCTGACGTGCGTCGCCTCCATCTGCCCGCCACCGCCGTGCACGAGGGTGTTGCGGGCCAGCTCGCTGGCCGCGGTGACCAGCTTGGTCTGCGCCACCAGGCCGAAGCCGAGCAGGGCAGCGGCCTGCCGCACATGCTGTCGCACCCACACCAGGTCCAGGTCCGACCGGATGGGCAGGCAGGCCTCCACGCCCGCGGCAGTGTGCATCACGGACTCTCCTGACGCGGGCCGCCGGGACGGGTCACCGGCTTCTGATGCGCGAGGAGCTCCATGCCCGCCTCGGTACTGAGCGCGGTGCGCAGCCCCGGCAGCGTCAGCCCCAGTTCCACCAGGGTGATGGCGACCGCCGGGCGCATGCCGGCCACCACGGTCCGCGCGGCCAGCAGCTTGGCCTGCGCGGCGATCTCGGCCAGCACCCGGCCGAGGAACGAGTCGACGATCTCCACGCCGGAGATGTCGATGAGGACACCGCGCACCCCGGTACGGGAGATGGTCTCCGCGAGGTCCTGCTGGAGCTGCTGCGCCATGCTGTCGTGCAGGTGCCCCTGGAGCGTGACCAGGAGGACGTCGCCGAGCCGCAGGACCGGCACATGGCCCGTGACGGGACGGAGGTAGGCGTCGCTCACCGCTGTCCCGCACCCGCGTTCACGATGCCAGCGCCGAGCTGGTGCAGCGCGTACCCCAGCGCGTCGGCGAGGTTCGCGCGGGTGATCACGTCCAGGTCCAATCCGAGGTGGACCATGGTCTGCGCGATGGCGGGACGGATGCCGGAGACGATGCACTCGGCGCCCATCAGCCGCGCGGCGGCCACCGTCTTCATCAGGTGCTGCGCCACCAGGGAGTCGACCGTGGGCACGCCGGTGATGTCCAGGATCGCGAACCGGGCGTGCTGGTCGACCACGGCGTCCAGCAGCGTCTCCATGACCACCTGGCTGCGCGCGCTGTCGAGCGTCCCGATCAGCGGCACGGCCACGATGCCGTCCCACAGCCGGATGACGGGCGTGGCCACCTCCATCAGCTGCAGCCGCTGCCGGTCGCTGAGCGCCTCCCACTCGCTCAGCGCCGTCTGCATGGCCACCAGCCGCAGGGTGCCCATCAGCACGGTCAGCGCCGTAGAACACGCCCGCAGGTGCTCGGGCGGCGCCTGCTCCAGATCTGCGGCCAGCAGGTTCTCGATGGGCGGCCGCAGGGCGGCCAGCTCGCTGGACACCTGGGTGTTGGACAGCCCGGCACGGGAGCGGGCCGCGCCCATCCGGGCCAGCTGCTCCCGTACCCCGCTGAACCCCGCGGAGTCCGGATCCTCCACCTGGTCCGAGTCGGCCACCTGGGCCAGCGCGTCCACGACGGCCTTGCCCGCTTCCACCGCCTCGTCGCGCGAGACGGTGAACACGGTGCGGAACAGGGGCTCGTCCGCCCACCGCTGGGCGATCTGTTCCCGCCGGCGGTGCAGGAAGTCCCTGACCTCCCGGGTGGGCGTTTCGAGCTGTCCGTCCGCTTCGTGCTCCGGCACCTGGTTCTCTCCTCTTCCGCGTTGCGTCGACCGAGCCCGCTTCGGGAAACGAGAACGGCATGATCACACTTGCCGGGCGACAACTCTAACCATGCCCCGACCTCGTACGACACCGGATCCGGCGCAAGCGATCCGGTTCAGGGGAACGGCCGCCGCCGGCCGACGCGCGCGCACGGCGGAGCGAGGGCACCGGGTCTTCAGGCGCCCGCTGCCCCCGGCTCCTCGGGGGTGTCCGGCACTTCGTCGGCACGGGCCAGGGCCTCGTCCACGCTCTCCGATATGGGAACCGTGATGCTGACGCCCGTCAGGTCGAGGATGCGTCGTACGGCGGACGTCGGGCTGATGACGTGCACGCTGCCGGCGGTCTTGCGGGTCTCCTGGTACACGCGGAGGATGATGTTCATTCCCGACGAGTCCATGAAGGGGACGGACGACAGGTCGAGCAGGAAGTGCCGTCGGCCGTGGTGGAGTTGGTTGGCCAGATGGGCCTGGAACTCGGTCGCGGTGTCGACGTCCAGGTAGCCGTCGACCGTGATCAGGGCCACGTCCTCCCGGGGCAGCTCGACTTCCACGGACAGCGGGTTCTGGGCGAGGGGCACGGATACCTCCAACAAAAGCTACGGCCTGGGCTGGTCACCTCTCAGGGGTGACCGGGGTGCGGGGCGATGCCGGTCGTGGGGCGGGCTCGAATGCCGTGTCTCATGTGCCTCCCTTCGTCACCGGGCTCCGTTTTCACCGCGCCCCCGCGATTACCCCGGAAGCCGTCCTCCATTCCTCCTGACCCGAACCTCTCCGAGACCCGCCGCTCCGCTTCGTACGGTGGCAGGGGTGTGCGCCGAATGCGCGTGCGGCAGGAGGGTAATTGCTGCTGTGGAGCCGGGTGGGCGGGGACCGTCCGCCCGGGGATCCGCGATCCGCACACCGCGAAGGAGGATGGAGCAGCGTGGCCATCGACAGAATCTGGTCGTACGCGCCGGACAGCGGTCACGTCGAGGGGCAGGACCTGACCGGGTTCACCGTCGCCGCGACCGACGGCACGATCGGGCACATGGACCGCGAGGCCGCCCCGCACAGCATGCGGCACCTGGTCGTCGACACCGGAGTCTGGGTGTTCGGCCGCAGCGTGCTGGTGCCGGCCGGAGTCGTCATCGGCATCGACACACAGGCCCGGAAGATCACACTGGCCTGTACCAGGGGAGACGCGAAGGAGGCCCCCCGCTTCCAGACGGACAGCGAGACCAGGGACCGGGAGTACCTGACGGCCGTGGGCGACTACTACGACCGGCTGCCGCCACGCGAGACGGCCTCGGTCTGAGCCGGTCACGGGCGCTCCGCGCCCGTGACGCTCCCGGCTCACCAGGGCAGGAACACGTGCACGTCCTTGCCGCGCTCGTCTGCCACCACGCTGACCTGGTCGCACAAGGTGTGGATCAGGTGCCAGCCGATGCCGCCGCCCCCGCTGCGCGGATCGAAGGGCCGCGGGGCGGGCTCCGTGCTGCTGGTGTCGTGCAGCACCACGTGCACCCCGTCGAAGGTCCGGCGCATCCGCAGCGCGAACGGACCCGGGGCGTACTGGACCGCGTTGGCGGCCAGTTCCGTCACCACCAGCAGGATGTCGTCCCAGTACTCGGGGGCAGAGGGCGGCGAGGATCGTGCCAGGTCGCGCAAGAACCCCTCCGCGGCCAGCCGCGCACCGGTCACGTCGTGCGGCTCGCCCACGAAGCTGTTCGTGCGGCTCGGGATGTCCTCGGAGGTCAGTGCTTCGTCCCCACGCGGCTCGGTTGACATATCGCCTTTCCGGCCCGGTCGTCAGCAAGGGCTGTCGTCAGGGCTGTCGTCCTCTCTCTTGCGTCGCCACTGTCGTGTTCCCGTGCGAGCGCGGACTACGCGTCCGGTCCGCGTTCAACGGAACACGTTGTCCGAGTCGTCCCAATGCGACGGATCCTCCGGGGTGCTCGGCCGCCCGGGACGCCGGCGCGACTCGTACATCGTGTCGATCTCGGCCGCGTAGTGCCGCACGATCTCGTCCCGGCGCAGCTTCATCGACGGCGTCAGCAGCCCGTTGGTCACGTCGAACGGCTCCGGAAGCACCCGGAACACCCGGATCGACTCCGAACGCGACACGGCACTGTTGGCCGCGGCCACGGCCCGCGCGACCTCCTCCCGCAGCGCGTTCTCCTCCCGCGCCTCCCGCATCTCGCCCTGCAGCGCCAGCGCCGCCCGCCAGTGCGCCAGGAACTCCGGATCCAGCGTGATCAGGGCACCGACACAGGGCCGGTTGTCGCCCACCACCACCGCCTGATGGATGAGCGGATTCATCCGCAGCCGCTGCTCCAGGGAGGCAGGGGCGACGCTCTTGCCGCTGCTCGTGATGATGATGTCCTTCTTGCGGCCGGTGATCGTCAGGTAGCCCTCCGAGTCCAGTCGCCCGAGATCGCCGGTGGCCAGCCAGCCCCCGCGCAGGGCGGCCCGGGTGCCGGCGTCGTCACCCACGTACCCCTGGAACACCGACGGGCCGCGCACCAGGATCTCCCCGTCGTCGGCGACCTGGATCTCCGTGCCCGGCAGCGCCTGCCCGACGGTCCCGGACTTCTCCCGGCCCAGCGGCTGCATCGTCACCCCGCCGCTGGTCTCCGTCAGGCCGTAGCCGTCGTTCACGTAGATGCCGATGCCCTCGTAGAAGAGGGACAGGTCACGGCTGAGGGGGGAGCCGCCGGACGTCGCCCGCCGCACCCGGCCGCCCAGGGCGGCCCGCAGCCTGCGGTACACCGTGCGGTCGTAGAGGGCGTGCTGCAGCCGCAGATCGAAACCGGGTCCGCGGCCCCGGCCCAGCCGCTGGCGTTCGAGGGCCGCGGCGAAGTCCCGCGCCGTCTCGGCGGCCCGCTCGAACAGCCCGCCGTGGCCCCCCTGCTGCGCCGTGCGCAGGAAGTTCTTGTAGATCTTCTCGAAGACCGACGGGACCGCGTAGAAGTACGTGGGCCGGAAGGAGCGCAGCGCCGAGAACAGCGGCTCCCCGCCGAGGTCGGCCTGGTGCCCCATCAGCAGGCCGCCGCGCACGCACAGGCCCTGGATCATGAGCCCGTACACATGGGAGAAGGGCAGGAACGCCAGCACGGAGCCCTGCTCCCCGCGCGCTGCCGCCGTCTGGCCCCAGCCGGCCAGCAGCGTGTCGCAGGTCCCGGCCAGATTGCGATGGCTGAGGGCGCAGCCCAGGGCGTGGCCGGTCGTGCCGGAGGTGTAGGCGATGACGGCCGTGGAGTCCGGCAGCACGATGCGACGCATCGAGTCGACCGTGGCGAGTGCCACGGACTCCCCGCGCACCGCCAGCTCCTCCAGTGCTCCCGCGTCCAGCTGCCAGACGTGGCTCAGCAGCGGCAGCGCCGCGCACACCGAGCCGACGGTCATGACGCCCTGCTCGTCCTCCACCACCACGGCCACACAGCCGGAGTCCCGCAGGATCCACTCCACCTGGTCGCGGGACGACGACGGGTAGACCGGGACGACCTCGGCGCCCACGGCCCACAGCGCGTAGCACAGGACCGTCCACTCGTACCGGGTGCGCGCCATGATCGCCACGCGGTGGCCCGGCGCGATCCCGGACGCGATCAGACCCTTGGCCACGTCCACCACCTCGTCGCGCAGCTCGATCGCCGTCACCTCCTCCCAGACGGCGGAGGCGGGGTCGGTGCGGCGGGCGAGCATCGGCCGGGTGGGTTCGCGGTCCGCCGTCTCGAAGACGCTGTCGGCGAGCCCGCCGGTCAGGGGCGAGAAGGCCGGTGGAGCGAGGGCCGTTTCGCGCATGCACTGCTCCTGACGTGTACGGGGTGTGACATTGCCGACGGGTACCGTCATCGGCGGTGCTCGAATGTAGTCGAGTCGGGACCCTTCGGGGTCGGGAAATACGGAAGTGACACCGCTGATGATCTCGGTGTGATCGGAGGAGGGACGGGACGAAGGAGGGGCGGTACGCCTCACGCCTGGGTGTGGCGCACGCACTCGGTGACGACGTCCCGCAGGCTGCCCGTGCGCTCCATCAGCGCACGCTGCACCTGTGCGCCGTTGCCCTCCCGCAGCAGTTCCTCGCAGGCGGCCCGGGCCCGCTCGAGGTCATCGGTGTCCGCGAGGGCCTGGCCGACATGGTCCAGCAGGGCACGGACGACTGCCTCGGCGGGCATGCGCCGCATGGTCGCGGGGTGCAGCAGCTCGCCCGTCAGACCGGACCGGGCGGCCTGCCAGTGGGCCAGCCGCAGCAGGCTGACGCTGTGGTCGAGGGGCTCTTCGCCCGCCCGCCACGCGCGTGCGGCGGTCTCGACGAGCCCGCGGACGAGGGTGGCGACCAGCGCGGCCGTGCGTGAGCGCAGGCAGACGTCCGCGACCCGCACCTCAACGGTCGGATACTGCCGGGACAGCCGCGCGTCGAAGTAGATCATCCCGTCGTCGAGGACGGCCCCGGTGGCCACCATCTCCGCGACCAGCCGGTGGTACCGCTCGGCCGAGCCGAAGATCTCGGTCGGACCGGCCGACGGCCAGCGCTGCCACACCCGGCTGCGATAGCTGCTGTACCCCGAGTCGTGGCCCTGCCAGAACGGCGAGTTCGCGCTGAGCGCCAGCAGCACCTGCAGCCAGGGCCGCACCCGGTCGACGACAGCGACGCCCTCCTCGTCGGACTCCACGGCCACGTGAACGTGGCAGCCCATGACGAGCTGCTCCCGGGTGGCGATGCCATACTGCTCCGCCATCCACTGGTACCGCTGGTTGACGCTGATGGCGGGGCTGACGGGCAGCGGGGAGGTGGCGAGCGCCGCGACGGTGCAGCCGATCTCCCCGGCGTGCCGGGCGGCCTCCTTGCGGCAGCGGACGATCTCGGCGCGCAGGCTCTCCATGGACGACTGCGGATGGGTGGCGAACTCCAGCATCTGCTCGTGGAGTTCCTTCTCGAAAACGTCCTGATCCGCGTCGTCCCGCGCGGCGTGGGCGAGCACCGCCGCGGACAGGGCCCGCGGCTCGCCGGTCTCCGGATCGACCAGGAGGAGCTCCTCCTCCACTCCGACGGTGCGCACCTGATGCCCGCCCTTCTGAGACCCTGCCGCGTCGTACCACCGGACTCTCCCGGTGGTACGACCCCCAGTGCCCCTCACAGGCGGGTCGGACACCTGGTGTGCCCGCGCGGCGTCACGGAGCGAACGGCCTCAGCCACACGGTGGCCAGCGGCGGCAGCGTGATCCGGACACAGCCGCCCTCCGGTTTGGCCGGATCCGGGTTGGTGACGCCGCTTCCGCCGTAGCGCGTGTCGTCGGTGTTGAGAGTCTCCTGCCAGGCGACGACGTCGTCCGGGACCCAGAGACCGTAGTCGTGCCGGACGACGGGGGAGAAGTTCGACACCGCCAGCAGCGGACTGCCCTCGGCGTCGTACCGCAGGAACGCGAAGACGTTGTCGTCGGCCGAGTCCACCGCCACCCACCGGAAGCCCTCCGGACGGGTGTCGCACTGCCACAGCGCCGGCGTCGCCCGGTACGCCGTGTTCAGGTCACGCACCAGATCACGCACGCCCCGGTGGTCACCCGCCGAGTGGTAGCCGTCGTCGAGCAGCCACCACTCCGGCCCGTGCTCCACCGACCACTCGGCCCCCTGCGCGAACTCCTGCCCCATGAACAGCAGCTGCTTGCCGGGGTGGGCCCACATGAAGCCGAGGTAGGCGCGGGTGGTGGCGCGCCGCTGCCACCAGTCGCCCGGCGCCTTGGACACCAGCGCCTGCTTGCCGTGCACGACCTCGTCGTGGGAGATCGGCAGGACGTAGTTCTCGCTGTACGCGTACACCATCGAGAACGTCATCTCGTGGTGGTGGTACTTGCGGTGCACCGGCTCGTGGCTCAGGTACTCCAGCGAGTCGTGCATCCAGCCCATGTTCCACTTCAGCCCGAAACCGAGCCCGCCGGTGTCGGTGGGCCGGGTCACGCCGCCCCAGGCGGTGGACTCCTCCGCGATGGTGACCACGCCGGGAGCACGCCGGTACACGGTCGCGTTCATCTCCTGCAGGAACGCCATGGCCGCCAGGTCCTCCCGGCCGCCGTAGGCGTTGGGCTCCCACTGGCCGTCCTCGCGTGAGTAGTCGAGGTAGAGCATCGAGGCGACCGCGTCCACCCGCAGCCCGTCGATGTGGAACTCCTCGCACCAGTACACCGCGTTCGCCACGAGGAAGTTGCGTACCTCGGTGCGGCCGAAGTCGAACTCGTACGTGCCCCAGTCCGGGTGCTCGGCCCGCCGCCCGTCCCCGGGCTCGTACAGCGGGTCCCCGTCGAACCGGGCCAGCGCCCAGTCGTCCTTCGGGAAGTGCGCCGGCACCCAGTCCATGATCACGCCGATGCCGGCGCGGTGGCAGGCGTCGACGAAGAACCGGAAGTCGTCCGGGGAACCCAGCCGGGCCGTCGGCGCGTAGAAGCCGGTGACCTGGTAGCCCCACGAGCCGTGGAAGGGGTGCTCGGCGACCGGCATCAGCTCGAGGTGCGTGAAGCCGAGGTCCTTGACGTACGCCGGCAGCTCCTCGGCGAGCTGCCGGTAGGTCAGCCCCGGGCGCCAGGACGGCAGATGCACCTCGTACACCGACATGGGCGCCTCGTGCACCGGCGTGTCGGCGCGGTGCGTCATCCACTCGGCGTCGGCCCACTCGTAGTGCGAGGCCGTCACGATCGACGCCGTGTTCGGCGGCTCCTCGGCACGGCGGGCCATCGGGTCCGCCTTGAGGAAGCGGTGCCCGTACCGGGAGTGGATCTCGAACTTGTACGCGGTGCCCTCGCCGACGCCCGGCAGGAACAGCTCCCACACCCCGGACGCGCCCAGGGACCGCATCGGGAACTGCGTCCCGTCCCAGTGGGTGAAGTCAGCGGCGACCCGCACGCCCTGCGCGTTCGGCGCCCACACCGTGAACCGGGTGCCGGTCACGCCCTCGTGGGTCATGGGCTCGGCGCCGAGCGCCTGCCACAGCTGCTCGTGCCGGCCCTCGCGGATCAGGTGCAGGTCGAGCTCGCCGAGCGCGGGCAGGAAGCGGTACGGGTCGTGTACCTCCTGCTCACTGCCCTCGTACGCCACGTGCAGCGTGTACTCGGGGATCGCCTCCAGCGGCAGCACGCCCGAGAAGAGGCCGTCGCCCTCCGAGACGAGGGCCGTGCGCTTCCCGCCGATCACGACGCTCACGGAGCGGGCGAAGGGACGCAGCGCCCGGAACACGATCCCGCCGGGGACCTGGTGGGCGCCGAGCAGCGCGTGCGGATCGTGGTGGGCGCCCGCCAGCAGGCGCCCGCGGTCCTCCGGGCTCAGGGCGGGCGCGGTCGCGCCCGGGACCGGGCCTGACGGCTCCGGGATTGAGGTGTCTCGCAGGGCCACGGCTCAGTCTCCTCTCACAGCGAGGCGCTCGATCGCCGCCATCGGTACAGGCAGCCAGTCGGGGCGGTGCCGTGCCTCGTACAGCACCTCGTACACGGCCCGGTCCGTCTCATAGGCGCGGAGCAGTCCGTGTTTCTTGCGCGGATCCCAGCCGGCGCGGGCGGCGTAGCCCGCGCAGTAGGCCTCGCGGCAGCGCCGCGCCCACTCCGGGCGCCAGGGGCGGCGCTGCCGGGCGGCGTAGTCGAAGGAGCGCAGCATCCCGGCGATGTCCCGCACGGGGGAGTGGGCGCTGCGCCGTTCGGAGAGCGGCCGGGACGGCTCGCCCTCGAAGTCGATGACGAACCACTCACGCCCGGCCCGCAGCACCTGACCCAGGTGCAGGTCGCCGTGGATGCGCTGGGCGGGCGGCCCGGGGTCGCAGGTGGTGAGGGCGGCGAACGCGGTCCGCAGGCCCGGCACGAACGGCTGGAGCGCGGGCACGCAGTGCGCGGCGGCGTCCAGCCGCTCGGTCATCGCCGTCGCCGTACGCCCGTTCTCCCCGGGCGCGCCGACCGGGAAGGCCGAGGCCAGCGCGAGGTGCACATCCGCCGTGGCCGCGCCGAGCGCCCGGGCCTGCACCGTGAAGTCGTCCCCGGCGGCCAGGGCGTGCAGCGCCAGCGTCCAGCCGTCGGAGGCGTCCCGCAGATACGGCTGGAGCACACCGAGCGTGGCCTTGAAGGGATGGTTCATCTGGAACCAGGCCACGGGCGCGGGGACGCGGTGGCAGCCCTGGCGGGCCAGCGCACCCGGCACCTCCAGGTCCGGGTTCACGCCCGGCTGGATGCGCCGGAAGATCTTCAGGATGTACTCGTCGCCGTACACCAGCGAGGAGTTGGACTGCTCGGCGTCGAGCAGTCGCGGCACCAGTCCGGCGGGCACCCGCTGGTCCGGGTCGCAGTCGAAGCGCAGCGGGCCGGCCGTGCCGGGCTGCCGCAGCCGGTCCAGGAGCAGCTGGGCCGAACGGGGATCGTGCAGCGCGTCGTAGACCGTCAGACCGGCCAGCGGCCCGTCCTGCACCCGCCCGATGAGCGCCCGGCCGAGGCGCGGCGACGGGTGCTCCCGTACGCCCAGCAGGAGCTGGTAGCAGTCGCCGGCCGGGGGCGCGCCGCCGGGCGAGGGCACACCCGTGTGCCCGGCGTGCCCGGCGTGGACCAGCAGGTGCAGACAGCCCGGGAACAGCTCGGTCATCGACAGCAGGCCGAGCTCCGTGACGGGCCGGTCCTTGCCCGCGAACCAGCGCTGGCGGGGCAGCCAGTCGCGCAGCAGCGCGCAGAGCGACTCCATGGGCTCGGCCGGGCGCGTGAGGCTCGGGCGGAGGGGTGCGGTCTTCGGCATGGTCACGCCTCCTTGTCCCGGCGCGTGCTCACAGTCGCCGTCCGATGCGGGATGCGACTCGGGTGAGCCGGAACCAGTAGAAGCCGTGACCCCCGAGGGTCAGCAGATACGGCAGCTCTCCGATGGCCGGGAAGCGGACTCCGCCGAACAGCTCCACGGGATGGCGCCCGGCGAACTCGCGCAGATCGAGTTCGGTGGGCTGCGCGAACCGCGCGAAGTTGTTCACGCACAGCACCAGGTCGTCCTCGTACTCCCTGAGGAACGCCAGCACCGCGGGGTTGGAGGAGGGCAGTTCGGTGTAGGTGCCGAGTCCGAAGGCGGGGTTCTGCTTGCGGATCTCGATCATCCGGTGGGTCCAGTGCAGCAGCGACGACGGCGAGGACATGGAGGCCTCGACGTTGGTCACCTGGTGGCCGTAGACCGGGTCCATGATCGCGGGCAGGAAGAGGCGGCCCGGGTCGCAGGTGGAGAACCCGGCGTTGCGGTCCGGGGTCCACTGCATAGGGGTCCGGACGGCGTCCCGGTCGCCGAGCCAGATGTTGTCGCCCATGCCGATCTCGTCGCCGTAGTAGAGGATCGGCGAGCCGGGGAGGGCCAGCAGCAGGGCGGTGAACAGTTCGATCGAGTGCCGGTCGTTGTCGAGCAGGGGGGCGAGACGGCGCCGGATGCCGATGTTGGCGCGCATCCGTGGGTCCTTGGCGTACTCGGCCCACATGTAGTCGCGCTCTTCGTCGGTGACCATCTCGAGCGTCAGTTCGTCGTGGTTGCGCAGGAAGATGCCCCACTGGCAGTTCGAGGGGATGGCCGGGGTCTTGGCCAGGATTTCCGAGACCGGGTAGCGCGACTCACGGCGTACGGCCATGAAGATGCGCGGCATGACCGGGAAGTGGAAGGCCATGTGGCACTCGTCGCCGCCCTTCGCGAAGTCACCGAAGTAGTCGACGACGTCCTCGGGCCACTGGTTGGCCTCGGCGAGCAGCACGGTGTCCGGGTACTGCGCGTCGATCTCCTTGCGCACCCGCTTGAGGAACGCGTGGGTGGCGGGCAGGTTCTCGCAGTTGGTGTCCTCGGCCGCGTACAGGTACGGCACCGCGTCCAGCCGGAAGCCGTCGATGCCCAGGTCCAGCCAGAACTTCAGCGCGGCCAGGATCTCCTCCTGGACGCGCGGGTTCTCGTAGTTGAGGTCGGGCTGGTGCGAGAAGAAGCGGTGGAAGAAGTACTGACCGCGCACCGGGTCGTACGTCCAGTTCGACGTCTCCGTGTCGACGAAGATGATCCGGGCGTCCGGATAGCCCTTGTCGTCGTCGGCCCACACGTAGTAGTCGCCGTAGGGCCCGTCGGGGTCCTTCCGCGACTCCTGGAACCACGCGTGCTCGTCGCTGGTGTGGTTCATGACGAAGTCGATGATCACGCGCATGCCGCGCTGGTGGGCGGCGTCGACGAACTCCACGAAGTCGGCGAGGTCGCCGAACTCCGGGAGCACGGCCGTGTAGTCGGAGACGTCGTAGCCGCCGTCGCGCAGGGGCGACTTGAAGAACGGCGGCAGCCAGAGGCAGTCGACGCCGAGCCACTGGAGGTAGTCCAGCTTGGCGGTCAGGCCCTTGAGGTCCCCGACACCGTCGCCGTTGCTGTCCTGGAACGAGCGGACGAGCACCTCGTAGAACACGGCGCGCTTGAACCACTCCGGGTCCCGGTCTCTGACGGGTGTGTCCTCGAAGGTGTCCAGCACGGGCTCGTTCACGGTCATGAGGTTCCTGCCCCTCCGATCGCTTGCGCGGCGGGCGGTGACAGGACGTGGAAGACGTGCGCGGGAGCCCGCCCCGGCTCGAGACGCACGTAGTTGTTCCTGCTCCAGTGGTAGGTCTCGCCGGTGAGCTCATCGCGCACCGGCACCGACTCGTGCCAGTCCAGGCCGAGTTGCGGCATGTCCAACGAGACCGTCGCCTCCTGGGCGTGGTGGGGGTCGAGGTTGGCGACCACCAGGACGACGTCGTTTCCCGTGCGCTTGCTGTACGCGATGAGGGCGTCGTTGTCGGTGTGGTGGAAGCGGAGATTCCTGAGCCGGCGCAGGGCCGGGTGTTCCCGCCGGATGGTGTTGAGCTTGGTCAGCAGCGGGGTGATGGTGCGTCCCTCGCGTTCGGCGGCGTCCCAGTCGCGGCGGGTGAGCTGGTACTTCTCCGAGTGCAGGTACTCCTCGCTGCCTTCCCTGAGCGGGGTGTTCTCGCACAGCTCGTAGCCCGAGTAGATGCCCCAGGCCGGGGAGAGCGTCGCCGCCAGCACCGCCCTGACCTCGAAGGCGGGGCGGCCGCCCTGCTGGAGGTAGGCGTGCAGGATGTCGGGGGTGTTGGCGAAGAAGTTCGGCCGCATGTAGGACGCGGCCTCGCCGGAGAGTTCCGTGAGGTAGTCGGTCAGCTCCTGCTTGGTGTTGCGCCAGGTGAAGTACGTGTAGGACTGCTGGAAGCCGATCTGGGCCAGGGTGGCCATCATCGCCGGGCGGGTGAAGGCCTCGGCCAGGAAGATCACGTCGGGGTCGGTGCGGTTGATGTCCGCGATGACCCGCTCCCAGAAGACCACGGGCTTGGTGTGCGGGTTGTCCACGCGGAAGATCCGCACGCCGGTGTCCATCCAGTGCCGCAGTACGCGCACGGTCTCGGCGATGAGGCCGTCCATGTCGGCGTCGAAGGCGATGGGGTAGATGTCCTGGTACTTCTTCGGCGGGTTCTCGGCGTAGGCGATGGTGCCGTCGGGGCGGTGGTGGAACCACTCGGGGTGTTTCTGCACCCAGGGGTGGTCCGGGGAGCACTGCAGCGCGAAGTCCAGCGCCACCTCCAAGCCCAGTTTCCGGGCCTGGTCGACGAACCAGGTGAAGTCCTCCAGGGTGCCCAGGGCGGGGTGGACGGCGTCGTGGCCGCCCTCGGGCGAGCCGATCGCCCAGGGCACGCCGACGTCGTCGGGGCCGGGGGAGAGGGTGTTGTTCTTGCCCTTGCGGAAGGTCGTGCCGATCGGGTGGATCGGGGGCAGGTAGACGACGTCGAAGCCCATGGCGGCGATCGCCGGGAGGCGGCGCGCGGCGGTGCGGAACGTGCCGTGCGGCTGCTCGGAGGTGCCTTCGGAGCGGGGGAAGAACTCGTACCAGGAGCCGTACAGGGCCCGCTCCCGCTCCACCAGCAGCGGCAGCGGCTCGGAGGTGGTGACCAGGTCCCGCAGCGGATGACGGGCCAGTACCTCGTCCACCTCCGGCGCCGATGCCGCCGCAAGCCGTGCCGGAGGGGGCAGTGAGTCGTCGCGCAGTGTCTCCGCCGCGCCCAGCAGCACGCCGCGGCCGTCGTTCTTCGGAACGCCCGCCGCTGCCCGCTCGTAGAGGTCGGCGCCCTCCTCCAGGACCAGGCCCGGGTCGATGCCGGCCGGCACCTTGATGCCCGCCGCACGGCGCCAGGTGGCCACCGGGTCGCTCCAGGCCTGCACCCGGTACGACCAGCGGCCGACCGCGTCGGCGGTGACCTCGGCGCCCCAGCGGTCGCTGCCCGGAGCCAGCTCCCGCATCGGCGTCCACGGCCCGGGGCGGCCCTCGGGGTCCTTGAGCACGACATTGGCGGCCACCGCGTCGTGCCCCTCCCGGAACACGGTGGCGGTGACCTCGAACGTCTCTCCCACGACCGCCTTCGCCGGCCGGTTGCCGCTCTCCACGGCCGGTCGGACATCCCGTACCGGAATACGGCCGATGGCCCGGGTCCTACTCATGGTCCTCACCTCCACCGTGCTCGGAACCGGGCCCTCAGGGCCCGGTTCATGGGGACAAGATGTGCGGGAAGGCCGTTACCTTCCCGCTGGGTACCGCCGCTCCGCCGCCGGTGGTCTTCGTCGCACCGCGGTGGCCGGACGGGGTCGTTCGTTCTGTTCCTGCCGACAGGTGACCTGCTGTTCCTGCAGATAGGTGATCTGGTTCGTGCGCAGGTACCGCTCGGCCGCGTCCGCCGCCTCCCGTGCGCAGCGCTTGCCCATCAGCACGCAGAGCGTGTAACCGGAGTCCTCGAACGTGGTCCGCACCGTGCGGTCGTTGGGTGCCGCGAGCATCACGCGTTCCCAGGCCCGGTAACGCCGCAACTGCCGGGCGACTTCGGCTTTGGCGGGTAGCAGCATGGCGCCGATCACCTTTCGGGCTCGAGGGGCACGGTCTCCCGACGGTCGGACGGCGGCCGCGCGCACAGCGCCACGGAACCGTCACGGCGATCGAGTTCTGTCACACATGGTGCATGTATGACCACTTATCGTCCTGTTGGAGCTTCAACCAGTGGCGCGTCCGGGTGAGAGGTTCAGGCCGTCGAGGTGCGCCCGGTTGTGGGCCCGACCGCCTCAGCTGTGCGCTCGTGTTGCACGAACGGGCTAGCCCCCTCACTCTGAGGGTGACTCAGAAGCGATACACGCTCACGTTCCGTGCTCGGGGCTCGTCCCGCAGGACTGCGGGAGCGAGGAGGAGCTGAGCCTCGCGGTGAGGAGCCGACCGATGAAGACCGCAGTGCCCTGCTACTACCACCTCGACGTGGAAGTCAGCCCGGAACGGGTGGGACAGGTCAGCCGCATTCTGGCCGCTCACCTGAAGTTCTGGGACCTGGACAACCTGATCCAGCCCGTCTGCGGCGGTGCCGAGATGCTGCTCGAGGCCATCGACGAACACGCCACGGACAAGAACACCTCGATCGAGATGTGGTGGAACGGGCAGCACCTGATCACCGCCATCGGGGACAACGACCGCGCCCTGCGCCCCGACCAGGAACTGCGAGGCTGCCTGGAGCACCTCGCGGCGATGAGCGACGGCTGGGGCTGCTGCGCCACCGAGACCGGCAGCAAGGTCATCTGGTTCTCGCAGCGCGCCCGCGCCGGCGAACGCGTCCCGCTGGTGCCGACCGCGCCCGCCCCGCGTGTGAGCGAGGGCCTCGACGTGCCCCGCGAGGTGCGCGTCGCGCAGCTGGCCGGCCCGGCCGGCTTGCCGGACGAGGTCCTGGAGGAGGCTCGGTGACCCGTCGGCAGAACCGGAAAGGGGCGTCCGCCTGGAGCGGGCGCCCCTACCCGCTGGGCGCGTCCTACGACGGGGCGGGCACCAACTTCGCCCTCTTCAGCGAGGTCGCCGAACGCGTCGAGCTGGTCCTCGTCGACGACGACGGCACCCACACCCAGGTGCCGCTGGCCGAGGTCGACGGCTTCGTGTGGCACGGCTACCTCCCCGGCGTCGGCCCGGGCACGCGCTACGGCTACCGCGTGCACGGCCCGTGGGCCCCGGCCGCCGGCCACCGCTGCAACCCGGCGAAGCTGCTCCTCGACCCGTACGCCCGCGCGGTGGACGGGCAGATCGACAACCACCCCTCGCTCCACGAGCGGAACCCGGACGGCCCCGACCCGGCCGACAGCGCCGGGCACACCATGCTCGGCGTGGTGACCGACCCGGCCTTCGACTGGGGCGACGACCGCCCGCCCAGCCGTGCCTACGCCGACACGGTGATCTACGAGACCCACGTCAAGGGCTTCACCCGCACCCACCCCGGGGTGCCCGCCGAACTCCGCGGCACCTACGCCGGACTGGCGCACCCCGCGGCCGTCGAGCACCTCACCTCGCTCGGCGTCACGGCCGTGGAGCTGATGCCGGTCCATCAGTTCGTCCAGGACGGCGTGCTCCAGGGCCGCGGCCTGGCCAACTACTGGGGCTACAACACCATCGGCTTCTTCGCCCCGCACAACGCCTACGCCGCGCACGGCACCCGCGGCCAGCAGGTCGCCGAGTTCAAGTCGATGGTGAAGACCCTGCACGCGGCCGGGCTCGAAGTGATCCTCGACGTGGTCTACAACCACACCGCCGAGGGCAACGAGAAGGGCCCCACCCTGTCCTTCCGCGGCATCGACAACTGCTCGTACTACCGCCTGGTCGACGGCGACTGGGAGCACTACTACGACACCACCGGCACCGGCAACAGCCTGCTGATGCGCCACCCCTACGTGCTCCAGCTGATCATGGACTCGCTGCGGTACTGGGTCACCGAGATGCATGTCGACGGCTTCCGCTTCGACCTCGCGGCCACGCTGGCCCGGCAGTTCCACGAGGTGGACCGGCTGTCGGCGTTCTTCGACCTCATCCAGCAGGACCCGGTGATCAGCCGCGTCAAGCTGATCGCCGAGCCGTGGGACGTCGGCGAGGGCGGCTACCAGGTGGGCAACTTCCCGCCGCTGTGGTCGGAGTGGAACGGCATGTACCGCGACGCCGTCCGTGACTTCTGGCGCGGCGAGGACCATACGCTCGGAGAGTTCGCCTCCCGGCTGACCGGCTCCTCCGACCTGTACGCGCACAGCAGGCGCCGGCCCCGCGCCAGCGTCAACTTCGTCACGGCGCACGACGGTTTCACCCTGCGCGACCTCGTCTCCTACAACGACAAGCACAACGAGGCCAACGGCGAGGACAACCAGGACGGCGAGAGCACCAACCGGTCCTGGAACTGCGGCGCCGAGGGACCGACCCGCGACCCGGCCGTACGGGAACTGCGCACCCGCCTGCAGCGCAACTTCCTCGCCACGCTGCTGCTGTCCCAGGGCATCCCGATGCTCTCCCACGGCGACGAACTCGGGCGCACCCAGCGCGGCAACAACAACGCCTACTGCCAGGACAACGAGATCTCCTGGATCGACTGGCGGCTCACCGAGGAGCAGCGCGACCTGCTGGAGTTCACCCGGTACGTGATCCGGCTGCGCACCGGGCATCCCGTGCTGCGCCGGCGCCGCTTCTTCCTGGGCGAGACTCTGACCCGCGCGGACCAGCCGCTGCCCGACCTGGTGTGGCTGGCGCCCGACGCCCGGGAGATGACCGACGACGACTGGCAGCGCGGCGACGCGCACTCGGTCGGCGTCTTCCTCAACGGTGACGCCATCGCCGAACCCGACCCCCGCGGCCGGCCCGTCGTCGACGACTCCTTCCTGCTGCTGACCAACAGCCACTGGGAGCCGGTGGACTTCCGCCTGCCGGACGCCGCCTACGGCGAACGCTGGTCGGCGCTGATCGACACCGCCGACCCGGAGGGCATCCCGGACGAGGCGGAGCACAAGGCGAGCATGGGCCTCACCGTCGGAGCACGCAGCCTGGTCCTGCTGTCCCGGCCGTCCCGGAAGGCGGGCTGAACAGGGTCAGCGGCCGCGGCGCGACGTCACCGTGAACTGGGCGCCGTCGTGGTCGCGCAGCACGGCCTCATCGCCGCCCTTGGACAGCACGCTGCCGCCGTGCAGCTCCGCCGTCCGGGCGCAGGCCTCCACGTCGTCGACGGTGAAGTGGACCTGCCAGTGCGGCCGGATCGCGGGGTCGGGGGCCGCCTCCAGCGCCCCCGACTCGATCCGTGCCACCACGTCACCGCGGCTGCGCAGCACGACCTCCCCGCCCTCGTAGTGCACCTCGCAGCAGCCGGGACGCTGCGTCGCCCAGTCGAGGATCTCGCCGTAGAAGATGGCCGCGTCGAAGGCGTCACGCGTGTGGAGCGTGATGAAGACCGGCTGCGCGTTGCGCCAGGTCTCCCAGTCGGTGAACAGGTCGCCCTCCCAGATCCCGAAGGTCGCCCCGTCCCGGTCCGCCAGCAGCGCCGCCCGCCCCGGCGGCAGGGAGATCGGCCCGACCGCGACCGTGCCCATGCGTTCCTGCACCCGCGCCACCGCCTCGTCCGCGCTGCGCACGGCGAAGTACGGCGTCCACGCCACCGCCATCTGCCACATGGTCGCCACCCCCGCGATCCCGGCCACCGGCGAGCCGTCCGCCAGCGCGATCCGGTGCCGGTCGCCCAGCTTGGCCGGCCGCCACTGCCAGCCCAGCACGGCACTGTAGAACTCCTCCGTCGCCTTGACGTCCCGGCTGGTAAGGCTCACCCAGCAGGGCGCGCCGACCACGGAGTGTGATGAGACGACGTCCTTCGTGCCGGAGGGGGCGGGCATGTCGTGGTTCATGGTGTCGCGTCCTGATCTCGTCGGCCTGGCAGCCACCGGAGGATTGAACCCAGTGTCCAACCGGAACCGCTGTGGGCGCCTGCCGAGTACCCCGGCGGCGACGCGCAAACGGTGTCGTGAACCGGCCTGGTCCGCCCCGGTGGCACCGGGCGGGCCGAGTGACGACGATGGATGGGTCGGACACTGCGTCAAAGCACTCAAGCACCCTGTGAGGCCACACGGACAGCGGCGCACCGGACCCGGAGGTGACCATGCCCACGGACGGGGGCTCGGAGCGGATCTTCGAGCTGCAGGAGGAGATCCAGCAGCTGAAGGAGGCGGTCGTCTCCCACGCCGTCGTGGACCAGGCGATCGGGATGGTCGTGGCACTCGGCCGGGTCTCGCCCGACCAGGGGTGGGCCGTGCTGAAGGACGTCTCCCAGCACACCAACATCAAGCTGCGCAACGTCGCGGAACTGATCCTCGTCTGGGGGCGCACCGGCATGATGCCCCAGGAGATCCGGGCCGCACTGGAAGACGCCCTCGACCGCGCCGGACCGACGCAGATCCCAGGAACACCGCCACCGCCGGAGGCGTGACCCCCGGCAGCCCGAGTCGCTCACCCGGTCTCGGTCAGCAACTCCTCACGCAGGTGGGCGAAGCAGCTGCTGAGCAGCCGGGAGACGTGCATCTGCGATATGCCGAGCTGCTCGGCGATGCGGCTCTGCGTCATGCCCTTGAAGAACCGCAGATAGAGGATGATCCGCTCGCGTTCCGGCAGCGCCTCAAGGCAGGGCCTGACGGCCACCCGGTTGACCACGGTGTCGAAGGCCGGGTCCGGCCCGCCGAGCGCGTCCCCGAGGGCGTAGCCGTCCGTCCCCGGCATCTCCGCCTCCAGCGACAGAGCGGAGAAGCACTCCAGGGCCTCCATGCCGGTGCGCACCTCGCCCTCGGTGAGGTGGGCGTACTCGGCGATCTCGGCGACCTTGGGGGAGCGGCCGGGGGTGGTCTGCGACAGCTCCTTGGCGGCGTGCCGCACCCGGTTGCGCAGGTCCTGGACCCGGCGGGGCACGTGCAGCGTCCACATGTGGTCACGGAAGTGGCGCTTGATCTCGCCGGTGACCGTCGGTACGGCGTAGGCCTCGAAGGCGTTGCCGCGCGCCGGGTCGTAGTGGTCGACGGCCTTGACGAGACCGAGGGCGGCCACCTGGTACAGGTCCTCCAGGGCCTCGCCCCGGCCGCGGAAACGGACGGCGATCCGCTCGGCCATGGGCAGCCAGGCCTCGACCAGCTCGTCGCGCAGGGCCTTGCGCTCGGGCCCCGGGGACAGCCGCGCCAGACGTTCGAACGCCGCGGCGGTGTCGGGGGCGTCGTCGTGGGGGTGCGTTCTGGTGCTGCCGGCGATACGCATGATGCGCACCTCCCTGAGCAGGTGCCGAATGGACAGACACCGTGGGAAGCGCGGACTCGGACCTCACGGCAGGCACCGGGGGCCCGGGCGGCTCCCACGGACGTGCCTCCTGTCCGAAGCACTTCACAGCCCATTCCCGGGCGGGAAGATTACGAAACAATTCAGACAATACGCCCACTGGTCTTTCTTGACTTCTCTTGACCTCTCCTTGGATCGATTAGCTCTGCTACAGAACTAATCTCGCCCACATGGAGCCGGAGACCTTCCCCGACGAGCTGGCCGACGCGCTCGTCGGGGTCCAGCGGCTGATCAGGCGGCGTCTGCGGCGGGAGATGCCCGACCCGCGGCTGCGCGGTGCCGAGGCGGAACTGCTGCGGCTGGTCGTGACACGGCCCGGGATCGGCATCTCCGACGCCGCCAAGGACCTGAGTCTGGCGGCCAATTCGGTGTCGACCCTGGTCAATCGGCTGGCAGGGGCGGGCTACCTGGTCCGCGAGACCGACCCGGCCGACCGGCGGGCCGCCCGGCTGCTGCCCACGCCCGCCGCGCGGACCCGGCTCGACGAGTGGCGCCGGCGCCGCGCCGCCCTCGTACGACGCCATGTGTCCCGTCTCGACGAGCCGGGCCGCCAGGCGCTGCACGCGGCCATCCCGGCCCTGCGCAAGCTGGCCGACACCCTGCACGAGGAGGCCGAGGAGTCATGACCCGGGACACTGCCTCACCCCAGCCCGACGCCGTCACCTGCACCGGGCTCGCCTACGCCTTCGGCCGCACCAACGCCGTGGACGGGCTCGACCTCACGGTCCGGCAGGGCGAGGTCTTCGGACTGCTCGGCCCCAACGGCGCCGGCAAGACCACGGCCATCCGCTGCGTCACCACCCTGCTGCCGGTGCCCGCCGGCATGGTCCGCGTCTTCGGCCACGACACCGCCGGAGACCGCATGGCCGTGCGCCGCGTGCTCGGCTACGTACCGCAGCAACTGTCCGCGGACGCCGGTCTCACCGGGCGGGAGAACGTCGCCCTGTTCGCCCGCGTCTTCGACGTGCCGCGCCGGGAACGCGCCGAACGCGTGGGCCAGGCGCTGACGGCGGTCGGCCTCGCCGACGCCGCCGACCGGCTGGCCGGCACGTACTCCGGCGGCATGGTCCGCCGGCTCGAACTCGCACAGGCCCTGGTCAGCGCCCCGCGCCTGCTGATCCTCGACGAGCCCACGATCGGCCTCGACCCGATCGCCCGCACCGGCGTGTGGGAGCACATCGGCGCCGTCCGCGCCGCCACCGGCATGACCGTGCTGGTGACCACCCACTACATGGACGAGGCCGACCAGCACTGCGACCGGGTCGCCCTGATGCACCGCGGCCGGATCCGGGCCCTCGGCACCCCGGCCGAGCTCAGGGAGGGGCTCGGCGCACGCCGCCGCGCCGCGGGCGCGGCCCCGGACGCGCTGCCCATGCTGGAGGACGTCTTCCGTGACGTGGCAGGCAGCGGTCTCGACGACGAGGCAGGAGATTTCCGCGATGTCCGAAGCACCCGCCGCACCGCCCGCCGTGTCGGCTGACCCCGTCCGTGACGACGCCATCGCACTGCTGCTGAAGCCGCCGCGGCCCCGCGCGGGCCATCTGCTGCTGCCCGCCCGCGTCGGCGCGATGTGCGCGGTCGAACTGCAGAAGCTGCGCCACGACCGCACCGAGCTGTACACCCGGGCGGTCCAGCCCGCCCTCTGGCTGCTGATCTTCGGTCAGACCTTCACCCGCATCAGGGCGATCCCCACCGGCGGCATCCCCTACGTCGACTACCTGGCGCCCGGCATCATCGCCCAGTCCGCGATGTTCATCGCCATCTTCTACGGCATCCAGATCATCTGGGAGCGCGACGCCGGAATCCTCAACAAGCTCCTCGTCACGCCGACTCCGCGATCGGCACTGATCACCGGCAAGGCCTTCGCCGCGGGTGTGAAGTCGCTGGTCCAGGCGGTCGTCGTACTGCTCATCGCGGCCCTGCTCGGCGTGGCGCTGACCTGGAACCCGCTCAAACTGCTCGCCGTCGCCGCGATCGTCGTCCTCGGCTCGGCCTTCTTCTCCTGCCTGTCGATGACCATCGCCGGCATCGTCCTGAGCCGCGACCGCCTCATGGGTTTCGGACAGGCGATCACCATGCCGCTGTTCTTCGGCTCCAACGCCCTGTACCCGGTGTCCGTGATGCCGGGCTGGCTCCAGGCCGTCAGCAAGGTCAACCCGCTCAGCTACGAGGTGGACGCTCTGCGCGGACTCCTCCTCGGCACGCCCCACCATCTGGCGGCCGATTTCGCGGTGCTGCTCGTGGCCGCCGCGCTCGGCGTCACCGCGGCCTCGGCCCTGCTCGGTCGGCTGGCCCGTTGATCTTCACTCGGGAAAGTGATGTGCGGCACGCCTCGGCAACCGCTTTCTCCGATTGTTTCCGGATAACCGCTGGGCACGGCTTGATCGCCGATCAAATGGGATGAACTGCCTGGCCACAGCGCATTCCGCTCATTTGACAGTGCGCTGAGACCACAGATAGGAAGCAGCTTCCAGAGGTCGAGAGGGGCACCGTGTACGAGCCGAACGTGGTCGGGGACTGGCAGGAGTACGACGAGCATGCCGGTCTGCGGGTCCGCGTCCACCGTCTGGAACCGGCCGAGCCGCCCCGCGGCCGCGACGACGCCGCCGACGGGCTGACGTACTTCTGCCTCCGCGTGACCGTCGAGAACCGCGGCCGCCGGCACCTCGGTGTCCATCTCGAGGACGGCCAGATCGACGTACGGATCGGCCCCGACGGGGAGAGCGCCTTCCTCGACTGGCGCAACTCGCAGTTCATCGAGGGCTTCGACGTCTATCCACTGCGCCGGGCCACCGCCGTGCTGTACGCGGCCGGCACCGAGGCGTCCCTGAGCCTCGTGGACGTCCAGGTCCAGCTGCGCGTCGAGGAGGAGTGGACCGAGCGCCGGCTGTGGTCGGGCGGCATCGGCGTGCACGAGGGGCCCGCGGGGACCCAGCAGGGCGCGGTGCGGGACAGCCTGGCGCACCAGGTGAGCGTCTTCCTGAGGGATCAGGCGGAGGAAGGCACCGCCTGATCCGGCGTCAGGGCATCCCCGGCATCCCGCCGCTCAGTGCGGGATGCCGTCGATGATCTCGCGGGCGCCCTGGCGCAGCAGGGCCACGGCGACCGAGGTGCCGAGTGTGGCCGGGTCGAGTCGGCCCGCCCACTCGTGGGCGTTCAGCCGCGTCTTGCCGTCCGGGGTGAACACGCAGGCCCGCAGAGACAGTTCACCACTGCGGTCCACCCGCGCGAACCCGGCGATCGGGCTGTTGCAGTGCCCCTGCAGCACATGCAGGAACATGCGCTCGGCGGTCGTCTCCCGGTAGGTGTCCGGGTCGCCGAGGCCGCTCACCGCGTCGATGAGGTCGGCGTCGCCCTCGCGGCACTGGAGCGCCAGCACGCCCGCGCCGATGGGCGGCATCATCGCCTCGGTGGACAGGATCTCGCTGATCACGTCCTCGCGGCCGATGCGTTCCAGGCCGGACACCGCGAGCAGCAGCGCGTCGGCCTCTCCGGCGGCGAGCTTCGCCAGGCGACGGTTGGCGTTGCCGCGGAACGGCACGCATTCCAGGTGCGGATGCGTGGCCGCCAGTTGGGCGACCCGGCGCACCGAGGAGGTGCCGATCCGGGTGCCGGCCGGCAGCTCGTCCAGGGTGAGCCCGCCGGGGTGGATCAGGGCGTCCCGGATGTCGTCCCGCTTGAGGAACGCGGCGAACACGGTGCCCGCGGGCAGCGGCCGGTCGGCGGGCACGTCCTTCACGCAGTGCACCGCGAGATCGGCCTCCCCGGCCAGCAGCGCCGCGTCGACCTCCTTGGTGAACGCGCCCTTGCCCTCGACCTGGGACAGATCGCCCATCCACTTGTCACCGGTGGTCTTCACCGGCACGACCTCGGTGCGCACTCCGGGGTGGGCAGCGGCCAACTCGGCCCGGACACGCTCCACTTGGGCGAGCGCCATGGGCGAGTCGCGGGAGACGATACGGATCAGTTCGGGGACGGACATGCGGACACGATAGACCCTCGCACGGGTGTGTCCGTGCCGTACCTCCCCCGATCGCCCGGCACCGTGCGTCAGTTCGGGACGAGCGGCTCGCTCAGCTCGACCGCGCGCAGGGCCGCGGCGAGGGCCCGCTCGTCGCCGACGTCGAGGGCGGTGTCGGTGAGCTTGATGACGTGTTCGTCGCCATGGGCGAGGGCCGTTTCCAGCACCTCCTCCGCCGTGCGGTCGGGTGCGGGTACGGCGGCGACGGGCTCGGCGGGGGCGTACATGGCGGTGACCGCCGCCGACGCCGTCCACGCCGCGTGCAGGCTCGGCGCCCACAGCTCACGCGGGAGGGAGGCGAGGGCGCGCAGTACGGCGTTGGGCGCCGTCGCCGCGTGCACCAGCATGGTCTCCTCGCCGTGCCCGTGGGTGGCGTACCGGTGCGTCGCGGCCCGGACCAGCTCGGTGAGGCGGGCCCGGGCCGTGTCCGGGTCGGTCACGTCGCCCGCCCACAGCGGCAGTCGCCGTACGGCCGTCAGCCGGTCGGTGAATCCGCCCCGGGGGTCGTCGATCGGCGGCACGGCGTCCAGGGACCGCGCCGCGTCCGGTGCTCCGGGCAGCGATGCGATGCCGGAGACGGGCCGGTGCCGGGCCGCCCAGTAGCCCAGGCCGTGCGCGAGTTCGGCGAGCCGCGGCGCGTTCTCCCCGGCCTCCAGGGCGCGTACGGCATGCCCGACGCGGATCACGGGGTGAGTGGAACCGCCGTACATCCCGGGCAGCAGCCGCGGCCACCACACGGCGAGGATGTTCCGCCAGGGCTGTTCGGTGAGCGCCCGGGTGAAGTAAGTGATCCAGTCGGCGGCCCGGCGCGGATCACCCAGGGCCTCCCGCCAGTCGGCGTCGGTCACGGAGGCGAGGGGCGCGGGGAACTCCTCAAGCTTGTGCCGGTACAGATCCAGCCAGAGGTGCACGGCACCCGGCCGGCCGTGCGCGGTCAGTGCCTCCACGACCATGGGGGCGTGGTTGGTGAGCCTGCCGAGCCGCTCCGGGCCCGAGACGTGGAGCCGTTCGAGGGCTTCTTCGAGGATGCCGGTCGTGTCGTGGGTGTCCATGACGGGACGCTATGCGGCCGTCCGGCGCCCGCGGATCGGACGCCGGGCGGAAGCCGCACCGGCCGAGGGGCCTAGGTTCTGTCTCTTTGGTCAGTGTCGGGTCCAGATGAGGATGCAGGCGAGGTGTAGCGCGGCTTGGTAAGCAAGGGCGAGCTTGTCGGT
>NZ_JBVIWP010000016.1:0-135133 GCF_055594445.1 Streptomyces sp. NPDC040589
CGAACCGACAAGCTCGCCCTTGCTTACCAAGCCGCGCTACACCTCGCCTGCATCCTCATCTGGACCCGACACTGACCAAAGAGACAGAACCTAGGGTGATCACCATGGCGTACGTAACACCGAGTTCCGACGGCCAGGTGCGAGCGATCATGTTCACAGGGGGGCTCTTGAGCCTGCCGTCGGGTGTCGGACTGATGGTCGGCGTGCTGCTGGGGCTGAGCGGCTGGCTCTACTTCAACACCACCCCGCCCGGTGACGGTCTCTCCGCCCGCGCCTGGACCATCGCCGTCGGCAGCGCGGGGATCGCCTGCCTGATCGGCCGAGTCGTGGTCGGCGTGCAGCGGCAGCTGCTACACCGTCGCCGAGGCTCATAGCCGGTGAGGACATGAGTGTCGTCGCGCCCCAGCCCAGCTACATCGAGCGGGTCACCATCCTCCGTCCGAAGTCGAGGTCCTGACCATGGCACGCAAGACAAGGCTCACCGGCTTCGCGCTGGCCGCCGTCGTCGCGGGCACGCTTCTGACGGGCTGCGCGTCGGACGACGAGTCCCTGACGTATCAGACGGACTACAGCAATCACCGGCCACTGCGGGTCGTCGGCTACCCCTCCACGGGAAGTCTCGAGACGGTGCAGAAGGCAGTGTGGCGGCTCGCCGACCGTGACGCCGACGGGCTGGCCGCTCTCGCCGTCGACGACACGCACGCCGATGCCACGGCCCGCAATTGGGTCAAAGCCTTCGGCGCCGCCGCCAAGGGAGACGTGACGGCGGAGTTCTACGACGAGGGTTCCGTGCGGCAGGTCGTGGTCCTGTACTTCGCCAAGAGCAACCAGATCAAGGAGATCGAGGCCCGCATCGGCGAGGACGACTCGTGGGGACTCACCCTCGCCGAGCCCGACCCGGCCGAGGCGACGGCCAAGCCCACATGGGCCCCGCCGAAGCCGGGCGGCTCCGGTTCCCGCACATCCGGCGCCCCGTCCGGGAGCTAGCGGTCACCTGCCCCGCAGCGCCCCTCGAGGACCGCACTCCGAACAATCGGGGTGCGGTCCTCCGTATCTCCCAGAGACGGAATTCCGTTTGAACGCGGGCCCGGGGCTGGTGACGGTAGAGATACGAGACGCCGGCACGGCCACGGTGCGAGCGTTACTGCTCCCGGTGGCCCTGACCGTCACATGTCGACGAGCCCCCCGTGGCGGGCTGTCACGGCGCCATCTCGTACGCCCCGGACAGTGCTTCCACACGCTCCCAGACGCGCCCCGAACGTGCTTCGTCGACGACGGGACGCCGCACGGCACTGAGCGCCCAGCGCTGCTGATCCACAGTGGCGGAGTCCTTGCCATGCAGTTCGACGGCGAAGGCGGAGAAGTCGCGGACGAGGACGGAGAACAGCTCGTCGAGCACGTCCTCGTCGAGGTCCGTCAGGCGGGCCTGCTCCAGGATCAGCTGGCCGTGCACCACCAGCGCGAAGAGCTGGCCGACGGCGAGGAGAAGATCGAGGTCGCGGCTCTGTTCCTCGTCGGGGGCCGCGGTGGTGACGAACTCGCACAGGGCGTCGGCCTGCTCCCGGAAGCGGGCGACGTTCGGCACGTCGGCGTATGCGTCGTAGGCGGGACGCCAGTCGTGGAAGCGTACGGAGCCGAGGCCGCGGGCCGGTCCCTGCTCGAAGAGGAACGTGTCGTCGGCCGCTTCGAGGCGGGTCGGTACGGGCGCGAACTCGGCGGGGTTCAGGAGGTGGTTGCGCATGAACTTGAGGATCAGCGCGAGGTTGACGTGGACCGTGCCCTCGAGCTTGGGCAGTCCCCGGATCTCGACGGCGGCCTGGGCGAAGTAGGTGTCCTTCTCGAAGCCCTTGGCGGCTATCACGTCCCACATCAGGTCGATGACCTTCTCGCCCTCCGTGGTCACCTTCATCTTCGTCATCGGGTTGAAGAGCAGGTAGCGGCGGTCGTCCGGCGAGGCGGAGCGGAAGTAGTCGACGGCGCGGTCGCTGAACAGCTTCATGCCGACGAGGCGGACGTACGCGTCGGCCAGCTCGCGGCGTACGTGCGGGAATGCGGTGACGGGGCGGCCGTACAGGATCCGGTTGTGCGCGTGGGTCACCGCCTCGTACATCGCGTGCTCGCAGATGCCGATCGAGGCGGTGCAGAGGTTGAACTTGCCGACGTTGACGGTGTTGAGGGCGGCGTCGAAGGCGGCGCGGCCCGTGTGCAGGACGTCGTCCTGGCCCACCGGGTAGTCCTCGAGGCGGAACTCGCTGACGTACTTCGAGGAGTCGACGACGTTCTTGACGAGGTGATACGCCGAGTGGCGGCTGTCGGCGGCGAAGAAGACGTAGCCGTCCGGGCCCTCGATGTCGGTGCGTCGGCCGAAGACCGAGACGAGCCCGGCGGCGTTGCCGTTGCCGATGTAGTACTTGGAGCCCGTGGCCGTGAAGCCGCCGTTGCCGTCCGGCGTCAGCAGCATGTCGGTGGAGTAGATGTCGGCGCCATGGGTCTTCTCGGAGAGGCCGAAGGCGAACACCTCGCCCTGGGTGAGGAGTTCCGCCGCGCGGGTGCGGGCCGCGGTGTTGTCGCTCTGCCAGACCGGTCCGAGACCGAGGATGGTCACCTGCCACGCGTACCAGTAGTCGAGACCGTAGAAGCCGAAGATCTCGTTGAGGGCGGCGATCCGGGCCGTGTCCCAGCGCTGGTCCTTGTGTCCGGCGGCGGACGCCGGGGTGAGGAAGGTGGCGAACAGCCCTTCCTTGGCTGCGAACGCGAGGAAGTCGGCCAGCCAGGCGCGGGAACGGTAGTCCTCGATGAGCCTGCGCTTGCCGCGGTCCTCGAACCAGTCGACGGTGGCACGCAGCAGCCTGCGGGTCTCGGGATCGAACTGCGCCGGGTCGTACGTACGGGGGTTGAAGAGGAGGGGGTCGGCCATGAAGGTTCGCCTTCCGAGGGTTGAGGGTGGAGGGTGCGGGTCTGAAGGTCTCGGGGCCCGGGCGGTGGTGGCCGGCAGGTCAGGCGTGCGGGTGTGACGTGCCGAGCCGCCGGAGGGTGGCGAGTACGTCGTCGAGCCAGGCGATCGTCATCCGCTCGTACGCGATGCCGCCACGCAGCACGACATGCTGGAGTTCCTGACCGGCGTCGAGCGGGGTGGGGGACGCCGGGCCGGTGAAGTCGCGCAGCTCCCCCACCACATAGTGCGCGAGCCGGTCGCTGTGCACCTGGCGGTGCCGTTCGACCTCACGGATCAGCACAGACGGGTCGTCGAAGGCCGCGCCGCGGATCTTCACCGCGAGGTCGTGCCGGATGCTCTCGGGTTGGATCGGTTCGTGCAGCCACTGAGAGAGGGCGGCGCGGCCGGGGCCTACGACGGAGTACTCCTTCTTGTCCGGTCGGCTCTGCTGCGACAGCTCACGGACGGCGAGCAGGCCCTCGCCCTCCATGCGCTTGAGAACGCGGTAGATCTGCTGGTGCGTGGCGGTCCAGAAGTACCCGATGGAGCGCTCGAACCGCCGGGCCAGCTCATAGCCGGAGCCCGGCTTCTCCAGCAGGGAGACGAGGATCGCGTGCTCGAGCGCCATACGTCGATCCTCGTATGCAACTCGTTGCATAGCCAAGGGGCGCTGCCCAGGTGAGACAGGGCTCACGCGGGACGGCGGTGGACGGCCTGTTCACCGCGCCCGCGTGGATCGACCTTTCTCCGACCGCCTCCCCGGTAGGTCCGGCCGTCCGCCACCACACCGACGGCGCACGCCTGCTGCCGGATCAGCCACTACGCAGGCGTGCGGTCTGTTCGGCGCCGACATTGGTGGTGCGTCGCAGGTAACGCTCGATCACGGTGAGCTCGTCGCCGGTGAAGTCCTCCAGCGCTTGGCCGAAGGCTTTGCCGGGCGGGTCTCAGGCGGCTTGCGTGGACCGTCGCCTCGTCCGTCGGCCGACGATGGATCACGCGCCGCGTCCGTCGGCCTATGCGCCACAGTTGGCACGCTGCCCGGACGACGGGAGTGGAGGAACCGGCTGCCGGACTTGTGCGACTTGAGCGACCGGTCCCGCGAGTTCCTCGTCGGGGCAAGGCATGAGCGAACAGCGAGCCCGTGAGGAGTGAGTCGAAGCGTGGCTGGCCGGCCGCTGTCAGCGGCTATTCAGTCCAGCCGATTGCCCAGGTAGTGAGTGGCGTCGTGCGGGCGGGAGCCGTTGTCCACTATGCGGCATGCCGCTTCTGGAGTCCCTTGCCGACCGGCTCGGGGAAAGACAGGGCTCGCAGACGCCGCCGAACACGCGGCGGCCGTCCGGCCCGCTGACCCACCCGAGGCGTTCCGTCACCCCATGGGCCCCATTTCGTCGGTTCCCCTCCGCGGCACGGGCATGGTGAACGCGCATGCCTGCTCATAACCGAGGGGAGGGGGAGGCGAGTACACCAGTGATCTCCCGCAAGGCTCGCATCTCGGTTACACGGCGGGCCTGAGGCACGGAGGCCACGCATGTCCGACTTACGACGCTGCCACCTCGTGCTGGCTGAAACATCAACTCGTCACACCTGAAACACAGTTGTCGCACATCCTTCTGGTTGACAGACTCGCCTCGCCGACGGAAACACGCGGACAAGCGTGCGAGCACGCACGCGGAAGCATCACGCCGGCGGACGAGGCTTGCGTCATCTCACCAGGGGGAACATCCATGAACCTCAGCCTGCCCAGACGTGTCCTGGCCCGTGCCACCGCCACCCTCGCGCTGGCGCTGGCCATGGCTACCGGCACCACCGGCCTGCTCTCCGGCACCGAAGCGCACGCCCTGCCGGTCACCGAGGGCTCCTTCAGCTTCAGCGGCGACGAGGACGACTACATCAGCGGCGGCCAGTCCTACGCCTACGCGGCGGCGTCCCAGGACCGCATGAACGTCTCCGGCACCACCGGCAACAGGGTGGTCACCGTCTCCGTCGACGGAGCGAACGGCGACTGGTGGACACTGAACCTGTCGGCGCCGTCCGGCAAGGCCCTGACGCCCGGGACCTACACGGGAGCAACCCGCTACCCGTTCAACGACGAAACCGAACCGGGCCTGTCGCTCAGCGGCAACGGCCGTGGCTGCAACCAGCTCACCGGCACCTTCACCGTCTCCGCAGTGGAGTTCGGCCCGCAGGGCTACGTGAAGAAGCTCGACGCCACCTTCGTGCAGCACTGCGAGGGAGGCACCGCGGCAGCGCGCGGCGAGGTCCACATCGAGAACCCGGCCCCGCCGGCCGAACTCGGCCTGGGCCTCGACATCGCCCTGGACGGCACCGCCAGCTCCCTCAACGGCAAGGCCACCTTCCACGGCACTGTGAGCTGCAACAAGCCGGTGCAGGTGACCGTGGGGGGCGACGTCACGCAGGTGAAGAAGCGGGACCTCATCCGCGGTTCCTACTCCACGTCGGTGTCCTGCACCCCGGGCGCCCCGGTCGCCTGGACCGGTACGGCCGTACCCACCGGCTCGGTCCCCTTCCAGAAGGGGGACGTCGAGGTCGAGGGCCGCGCGACGGCGACGGACCCGGACTACGACCAGCCGGTAACGGTCAGCGAGACGGTGGCGGTCCGCCTCACCAGAGTCTGACGCCCACGTCCTGACGCACCGCCACACCGCCCGGCCCGGACCCTGGTCCTCTCGAGGAGCGGGGCCCGGGCCGGGTCGCGTTGTGCGGCACCTGGGCTACAGGGCTCTGAGGATGTGCCCTCCGGAAAGGGAGGGTCGGGGGCGGAAGCGGCGACGACGGGTTCGCTGGTGCTGCGAGGCAAGAGCGGCACGGTGCTTTGCCCGGGAGACCGGACGGTGGTGCTGCGCGGGGCCGCCGGGCGGTGACACCGCCGATCGACAACCGGTGTAAGGACTCACCAGTAGAGGCCCGGCGCGGGCTACCCGATCTGTGCAGGGCCCAGGTCCCGGGCTGCCCGGATGGTCCTCTTGGGCCAGATCAGCTGGTGGGCTCCTCCTGACTACGACGGCGCCGGAGGCGTTCCAGGATGCGGGACCGCGGTCGGCGGTCGTCGATCTCGTTCAGGAGCAGGCGCAGCTCGCGATCGAGCTGCCGGGCGTCCGGGGTGGCGGCGAAGCCAGGTTCGGACAGAAGATCAGCGCACTGCTTCATGAGGCGGGTGAGCCGGCTTCCTTCGTCGGCGACCGGTACCTCCGTGGCTTTTTCGGTTCCTGCCGCCCGTATGCCCGAAGTGATCGCTTCGGCGAGGGTGACGCCGCTCGCGCCGGACTGCAGGACCGCCTCTTGCGCGGCATCGTACTCGGCTGCGGACGGCGACCATGTGCTGGCGGCAAGCTCGCTGCGCAGAGACGCAATCGCGGCCTGCACGTCGGTAGGTGTCATGCCCGTGAGCCTACGGCGCGGCGTCCCCACCTGCTGATCCGGCCAGTCAGGGCAGGCCTCCCCGAGCAACGCGACGGCAGCAGCCGTCAGCGGCGGCGGCGCAGCCCCTCAGCCCAGTCCTGGAGCGGGGCTTCGAGGACGAGGTTGTCGCCGCAGGCCACGGTCTGGAGCAGCTGGGCGCATGCGGTCGCTTCGGCGGCGAGAGCAGTCGGGCTGCCCAGGACGGGGAAGGCGGCGCGGACCCGTGGGCAGCGCCGTTCGGCCGCAGCAGGGTGCAGGCGCGGAGCTGGCGGCGTCGCCCCCCCCGGCTGGGGCGCGGCCCATCCCTCCCGGTCCAGGGTCTGCAGGGGTGCGGTGAGTTTCGCCCCGTGCAGGCGGCTGTGGACGGTGGTCCAGCAGGGCGCGGCCGGGGCCCGGATGCCGACGAACTCGGAGATCGCCCGGTCCAGGTAGGGCTGCCGAACGGCGATGCGGTCAGAGCCGGCCGCCGGCACCTTGTCCAGCACCTCGGCGAGGCCGGTCCGCCCGGAGTCCGGCTGACGCAAGCGGGCACACCTTCGCCGGGCTCGGGCACGGTAGAGGTCGCAGCCGCCGCCGAACAGGCCGCCTTCAGGGGCCAGGAACTGCTCGCCGCCCGGTGGGCTAGCCGCACGAGCCCGGCATAGGGCTGCGCTGCCTCCTGGACCTGTGCCGGAGGCCCGGCGCGTAGCTCTGGCCGGGGCGGCCGGTTTGGGCGTTGGCTGGGTTGGCGTCGAGTTCCACGTCCTCCCCGTGCGTGGATGGGCTCAGGTGTGCAGGGTGGGCCGGTAGATGAGTTCTTGGATGTGGCCGTCGAGCGTCCGGTGGTCGATCAGCTCGAGGTCGAAGTCGGCCGCACCCCGGAAGACCGGGTCCAGCCCGGTCTGAGCGGTGATCACAGGGAAGAGCGTCACCTGGACGCGGTCGACCAGACCGGCGGCCATCAGCGCACGGTTCATCGACAGGCTGCCGTGCGAGCGCAACGGCACCTCGGACTCCTCCTTGAGCCGGGCCACGACATCGACGGCATCGCCGCTCACGACGTCCGCGTCCGGCCAGTCGAGGGGTCCTTCCAGTGTGGTCGACACCACCGTTGCCGGCAGACTCCTCATCCGTGTGACCCATGGGTCACGCACCTCGGAGTCCTCGCTGCTCGAGGCCAGCATCCGCGCGAAGGCCCGGTACGTGTGGGCGCCGAAGACCATCCGCTGCTCCTCGCCGTACAGGGCGAGACGGTGGTCGAGGAGCTCGGGGCCCTGCTTGCCCCAGTAGCCCGTCCAGTCACCGCCGGCGGCACCGAAGCCGTCGAGGCTGGAAAAGACGTCGAATGTGTAGGCAGCGGTCATGATGCTCTCCTCGGGTCCGGGCGATCGCGTGCTGGAGATAGAGACCGGCCACCAGGGCGGGACTCATCGCCCCCGGGACTCCTGGAGTCCGGCCGCCCCGGAAGCAGGCCCCGGGGTAGTACGGCTGCGGGCTGCCCGCTGTGTCGCTGGTGGACAGCTCGTGATGCGGCCCATTGTCGGCGGAAGGGTCAGGCGGTCCGGCAGAGCATCGCCGGGCCGGCCGGTGCCGCGGCGCGGGCCACGGTCGCGTGCACGGGTCGGGCGGTGCGGGCAGCGGCCGCGGCCTGCGAGTGACTCCGCGCGAAGACAACGAGGCGCAGCACCGCGAACCGGGCGACACCGGCGAGGGCGCAGGCGGACAGATAGACGGCCTGCTCGAGCACCGCACCGGGTGCGGCCACCCACTGGTGCAGGACCAGCATCGCCACACAGGTCACCGCATACGCGGCCACCGCGGACCCGGCCGACTGCGCATGCTGGCGCCACGTCGCGCGCCCGCCGGCACCGAAGGTGAAACGGGCGTGCAACTCGGTTGCGACGAGCGTGGAAACCGCGGTGACCAAGGCGTTGGCCAGAACCCACGGAATCCAGGAGGCGAGCGCCGCCACGGCGAAGCTGGAGGCGAGCCCCACTCCGCCGCCGCACAGCACGAAGCGCGCGAAGGCGACAGAGACGCCGGGTGCCGCCACTTGTCGGCTCTGCGCTGCCATGAACAACCCCCTTGATCGGCCACTGCCCGAAACGTGCACCTCTCGGCTTGCGACGCCTCCCGCGCACTGTTTCTAATGATGGAAACGCTACGTTGCGTTCACAGTGTAGGCAAGTGCATTTTCGCTAGGAGTTGCTATTTATGCAGGTAGTTGACCTCAGCATCGTTGCAATAACTTCAAGATAACGCAACGACCCTAGGCTGTTCATTGCAATGGATTGAAGGTGAACGCTCCGGACGACGTACCGAAAAACCCGGCATCCCCACACGGACCGAGCCGGGAGGGTTCGGGCCTCGCACCTATGAACTTGGGGCGCCCGTCCCGCGACTCGCGCACAAGGAAGCCCGGCCGTGACGGCGGACGCGCGGCTCCTCCCCCGGGTCGGACCGAAGCAGTACCTGCGATCCGGCACCGCCGTGTCCCGCTCGGATACGACCGCATCGGGCTCGCTGGCAGGGCAGAGTTCCGCGAGGTGCTTGAGCAAGCTTGCACACGTGCTCGCGCTCCGGGCCACGCGGCTCGGCCGGCTTCTCGGCAGGCTCCCAGCCGGACACCGTCGCCCGGTACACCTGCAACACGGCAGCCACCTCGACCAGCAACACGACACGGTCTGGCCGCGACGGTGCAAGGAGCGGCCCCGGGGCCGGGTCGGCCGGTCACTGCGGACGCGATGCGTGGCGCGCTGGCGGTGGCGACGCGGTACCGAATTCCTCAGCGCGCCGGGCGTGCCGACGGTCGGGGGGATGCCGCCGAGTGCAGCGTCAATGACCAGGCCAGCGAGCATCGGGGCGATGTTCACTCCGTCGCCCGGCCTCCTGTTCTGCCCGAGGAGGCTGAACGCCCGAGCGTTCACGCCGGGATTGGTGAAGAAGCCGGCCGCGCCCACCAGCGGGGCCAAGGCCGCCGCGCAGCGACAGCCAGGGCGGTGACGGCTGATGAACGATCGAGAGGCTGACGCCGGAGGCTACCAGCGGCGTGGGCCGGGCCTTCTGCTCGTCCGGCGCCATCGCCGTGTGGCTTGGCCACCTGCTACGACAAGTTCGCCCGCACCGCCAGGCCCTGCCACCCTCGCCTGTCTACGGGTCCCGCCGCCCTGACATGCGGACTCGACCTAGGCGTTGACGTGGCGACGCCGGGCCATCTTTCGCGGAGCAGCATGGTGCGCGGGCTCACCCTGATGAGCTGCATCCTGACGCCACAGCCACAGCGACGTCATGGATAGCAAAGCGGTGAAGACAGCCAGGAACAACACCGATACCCACATCTGTCGGCTTCCAGGGGCTGCCCATCCCGCCGATGCAGCCGAGGCAGCCCAGAGGGCCGCACCCCCGGCGTAGAAGATACGCATCCTGCGCAGCTGCCGCAGAGCTCGTACGGATTCGGCGTGATCAGTTTCCGGTGCCATGGCGACGCAGGTACCCCGATACGCGCCTCCATCACCCCTCGGCAGTCCCTTGGAGGTCGGTGTTGTTCCACCAGAGGTAGGTGCCCTGGAACTCCTCCCGCATGATGCGGCGCGGGTCCCCCTTCCCGTACAGGACATAGTCGTTGAGGCGCAGGCCGGTGCTCCAGCTGGCCTCCAGGGCGAAGGTCCTGAAGCCCTTCTCCCCGACGAGGTGTCGGAAGAGGCGGTGCTTCATGGCGAAGAAGTCGTGCGAACTGTGCGTGGCCTCTCCGACGCCGAGCACCTTCGCGCCGCCGATCATCCGGGCGAGGGCGCGCAGGTCGCGGGTGTCACCGCCGGGTTCAACGGTGCGTAAGGGGTGGACGGCGCGGTCGAGGGCGGCCACGACGGTGCCCTCCGTGGCCATTGTGGTCGTCGTGGCGGAGGCTGTCTGCGGCAGTGTCAGCGCCGTGCCGGTGAGGCCGGCGAGCAGGGTGAGGACGAGTCCCGTCCGAAGCGATCTCATGATTCCAGGTTCTCGTTCCGGACCGGCGTCGCCCATCCGGTTCTCCTCCGAACTCGGGTGCGGAAGACCACCGGCCGTGACGGAGGTTCTCCGCGCCTCGGCGAGGAGAGGCCTCAGGTCCTGGAAGCAGCCGTCCCGCTGCCGGCCACGCGCATGGCGATGCCCGCCCCCAGGTACACCACGGCCACGACCAGCAGCAGCGTCTGATAGCCCGTCACCAGGGCCAGGTACTCGAGTGCGCCACCGGTCAGCGCGCCCAGCAGGTTCGCGCCGAACGCCGAGGTCGGGTCCGGGGCGTGGGCGAGGCGGTCCGAGAAGATGAGGTTGGCGCAGAAGATGGGGGCGAAGGCCAGGGCGATGGCGGAGGCGAGGCGGGCGGGGAACGGAAGGGACAGGACGGCTTCCGCCGGGACCAGCCAGGCTGCCGCGAGGGAGCTGAAGAGGAGAAGCTGCAGCAGGATCTGGTTGACGTGCCGCAGCTTGCGACGGACCTCTACCGCCGCCAGGACCGCCAGGAGCACGCCGATGAAGACCAGGGCGTTGACCAGCCAGGTGGTGCCGAAGTAGAGCGCGAAACCGATGACGTTCTTGGTTTCGAGCAGTATGAAGGCCGCGCCCAGCAGAAACATGTCGGCGTAGCGGATGGTGCCGCGCACGCGTACCCCGGCCAGGCGAACCGACAGGAGTGTCACCAGCAGCATGGCGCCGAGCGCGCCCAGGTAGAGGGTGGGAATGCTGCGGTGGAGCAGGTAGGGGAAGGGGTGGTCGTCGGTCGCGACCGCCGGGACCGTGCCGCTGGGGCGCCAGACCTGCTCGCAGGACTGGTCGGCGGTGGTCATTCCGGCCACCAGCACGGCAGCGTTGCGTTTGAACGTCGTCAGACAGGGGGCGTGGCCGTAGATGTCTTCAAGGGTGCCTGCGAAGCGGTCGACCAGCCAGCTCTTCCGGTAGTAGTTGTACATGGCGAACGCGCCGTTCGGCCTCAGATGGTCGCGCGCGGCCTCCAACGCCTCCCGGGTGAACAGATAGCTCTCCAGGCGCAGGTTGCTCGCGCCGGACACCAGGGTCAGCGAGTCCGGCAGGGCCAGGACGATGAGGTCGTACTTGGTGTCCGTCCGCTCGAGGAAGGCCCGGCCGTCGTCGATGTGGACGTGCACCCGGGGGTCGTCGTAGGGCTTCGCGGGGTGCAGTTGGGCGCCGATCTGCTGCAGCCGGGGGTCGATCTCGACCGCGTCCACGTGTTCCGCTCCGTATGCCAGTGCGACCGCGACATCGTTGCCGTTGCCGGCCCCGATGACCAGCACGCGCGTGTGGGGGTTGTCGGGCGTCTGTTCGTAGGCCTGACGGTAGGGCGAGTTCGCGCGCATCAGCACCGGGAGCGGTGCGGTGCTCTGGTGCGGGACGCCGTTGGCGGAGATGTAGTAGGTCCGGGTCTTGGTCGGTGAGGGTTCGAGCTGGATCTTGTAGTAGGGCGACCAGGTGATGCCGGTCGTCGTCGACTCCAGGAACAGCACGACGACCATCGCGGTCAGGGGGATGCCGTACAGCAGTGTGTTGCGCCGGCCGCCGAGGATCAGCAGGGCCACGGCGGCGAGTACGCCCCATACGACCGAGGGGGCGCGGAGCCAGGACAGTACGGCGAAGGACACCGAGCCGGTGAGGCTGCCGAGCAGGTCGTAGCGGTAGGCGTTGAGTGAGGGGAGCAGGCGGAAGAGATCGGCGGTGATCTTGCCGATGCCGGCCATGATCGCCGCGGTCAGCAGGAAGATGACCGGCAGCGTCACCCACTCGGGCAGGCCGGTGGTCTTCACGGCGGTGAAGTAGATGACCTGGCCGCTGCTCTGACGCACCTGCACCGGGAATTCGCGGACCAGGACGACGAGAAGCACGAGCGGGACCGGTGTCCAGCGTTTGAGCCAGTGTCCGCGCTCGGCGGGGATCAGGAACCCGATGCCGATGCCGAGGAACGATCCCAGCAGGATGAAGTTCGAGAAGTAGCTGAGGTGGACGATGTTGGCGCCCGCCCACCTGATCAACGCCAGCTCGACGAAGAGCATGGTGCTGCTGGCCAGCATGAGTCTCAAGCGCACCGAGCTTGCGGTTTGCCCGGTTTCGACCCGCTTCATACGCATGCACAGTGCCAGCTTCGGAGCGGCGAGTCGAGGTGCCTTGCCGGTGAGCGCTATGCCGCGTCGCTGGGCGGTGACATGGCCCAGCGGATGCCCGCGGTCACGGCCGTGCCGAGCGGGCGGACGCACGGGCCCTCGGCCACGGGGAGCCGTGGCAGCCCCAGTGCACGCGAGGCCCAGAGCGGCAGGAGGGAGACGGCGTTGGCGGCGATCACGCCGTACGGGAGGCGGGCGAGGAACGGGACGGGCGGGTTCAGCAGCAGGAAGCGGGCCGAGCTGCGCGCCTCCCGGGTGGCGCGCAGCTCGCCGCGGTAGGCGGCCAGGCGCGCGGCGAGTTGGGCGGCGTTCACCGGCGGGTCCGGGACACCGAGCGCCATGGCGATGCGTGCCATGTCGGCGACGTAGGCGTCGCATCCCTCGTCGTCGAGGGGATGCGCCCCGTAGCGCTGATGGGAGCGCAGGAAACTGTCGACCTCGGCGATGTGCACCCAGCACAGCAGATGCGGGTCCGCGGCGGAGTAGGACTGACCGTCGGCGGTCGCGCCGCGCACCGTCTCGTGGACGGCTCGTACGCGGTCACAGGCTTCCTGCGCGCTGCGGGCAGGCCCGTAGGTGGTCACGGCCAGGAAGGTGCTGGTCCGCTGCAGCCGTCCCCACGGATCTCCGCGGAACCCCGAATGTCCGGCCACGGCGGCCATGGCCAGGGGATGGAGCGACTGGAGCAGCAGGGCCGACAGACCGCCGATGAACATCGAGGCGTCCCCGTGCACCCTCCTGACGGGCCGCTCGGGGCCGAACCAGCGGGGGCCGGGTGTGCCGTGAATGCGCGCCCGGTTGTCCGGGCCCTCCGGACCCGCCACGCGGGAGAAGATCTCCCTGCCGAGCCGGTCACGCAGCGAGGGGCCGCCTTCCGGGAGACGTCTCCTGGGCATCGGGTCCTCCTGACCTGGGGGCGGTGGCAGAGGGGTCAGTCCCTATGACTTCTTCTGCCCCACATCACCTTTCGGAGGCCTCTCCCGGCACGGCAGCCGGGTGCGGTGGGTGACCGGCTCTACTAGCCTGGACACTGCTCGACGAACGTTCTGCACATGCAGGAACCTGTGCGTCCACCGCCGGCCGGGTGGCTTCGGCGGCCGTCTTGTACCTGGAAGGCCGAGCCGCGCACCAGGGGACCTCACCTTGCCCGCGGTCGGACGACCTAGGTAGGCGGATCATGAGGACACGGCCCGGGGGTGGGAGCAGACGACTGGGGCTGACGAGCACCTCGGTCCTGGCGAGCGGCTTCCTGGCGGTGTTGATCGGTGTCGCGTTCGCCGTCCTGCTGCAGGTCATCGGTGACTCTCGCGGCTTCACGGCCGACGCGCGGGCCTCTCGCGAGGCCATCACCGATGCCAGCACGATGGAACAGCATCTGATCGACCTGGAGACCGGGCAGCGCGGCTTCGTCATCACCCGGGACGAGGCCTTCCTTCAGCCCTGGCAAGCGGCGCGGGACAGCTATCCGGCCGAGGCCAGGCGGTTCCTGGCGTCGGCGACCTCCCCGGAACAGCGGCGTCTCGCGGGACAGATCAACAGGGACATCGGCTTCTTCCTCACGGACTACTCGGTACCGCTGGTCGAGGCGGTTCGGCGGGACGACCCCTCGGCCTCGAGTCCGGCGGTGACGGCTGAGGGCAAGCGGCGGGTGGACGCGCTGCGGGCCCGGTTCACGACGTACATCACCGATGAGCGGGCCAAACTCCAGGAGCGCCAGGACGCCACGGACGCCAGCGCCCAGCGGGCGGTGGTCGTGGCGTGCGCGGGACTGGCCGGGCTGACCGGGCTCATCGTCACGCTCACCGTGTTCCAGCACCGGTCCATCGTGCGGCCGCTGCGGCGCGCGGCCTCGGCTGCCGGGCGGCTGGCGAAGGGCGATCTGGAGGTGCGGGTGCCTTCCAGCAGGGTGGCGGAGGTCGCCGCGCTGGCAGAGTCGTTCAACACCATGGCCGCCTCGTTGCAGGAGAGCCGCGCGCGGACCGAGGAAGCACGTGAGCGTCTGGAGTTCTTGTACACGCGCCTGGAGCTGCTGTACGGGGCGAGTGTGTCGGTGGGGACGGGGCTGGATGTGGAGCAGACGGCTCGCGAGTTGGCGGGGGTGGCGGTGCCGGGGTTCGCCGACTTCACCACCGTCGACCTGCTGGAACCGGTTCTGCGCGGCGACGAGCCGACCGCCGGAGTCGATACGCGGCTGCGCCGGGTGGCCGCGGACGGTGTCCGGGACGACGCCCCTTTGCTGGGTCTGGCAGACCCGCCGGACCTGACCTCGCCCCCGCCTGAGTCCCGGGCGCCGCTCTCCGGGCGGGCCAGGCTCGACGCGGACCTGCGGGAGAGCACCGAGTGGGCGTCGGAGCAGCCGGAGGCGGCGGCGCGCGTCCTCGCGTACGGCATCCACTCCAGGATCAGGACACCGCTGCGGGCGAGAGGGATGACGGTGGGCACGGTGGACTTCTGGCGCAGCCGACCCGATCCGTTCGGGCCCGACGATGTCGCCTTCGCCGAGGAGCTGGCCGCCAAGGCGGCGGTCGCCGTCGACAACGCGCGCCGGTACACCCGGGAGCGGTCCACCGCGCTGGCCCTGCAGCGTCACCTGCTGCCGCGGCGTCTGCCCCACCAGACGGCCGTGGAGGTGGCCGCCCGCTACCTGCCCGCCAAGACGCGGACCGGGGTCGGCGGTGACTGGTACGACGTGATCCCGCTGTCGGGCAGCCGGGTCGCCCTGGTCGTCGGGGACGTCGTCGGGCACGGTCTCCAGGCCTCCGCGGCCATGGGTCGGCTGCGCACCGCCGTGCGCACGCTGGCTGATGTCGACCTGCCGCCCGACGAACTGCTCACCCACCTCGACGACCTCATCCTGCACCTCTCCGAAGGCGAACCCTTGCCGGGCGGACACGGGGACGACGAAGGGGTGGACGGCTTCTGGTTCTCCGCGGCGGACCTCGGTGCCACCTGTCTGTACGCGGTGTACGACCCGGTCTCCCGCCGGTGCACGCTGGCCGCGGCCGGGCACCCGATGCCCGCTGTCCTGGCTCCGGACGGCACGGTGCACGTCGTGTCCGGCCATGTCGGACCCCCGCTGGGGATCGGCGGCCTCCCCTTCGAAGTCACCGATCTGGAACTGGACGCCGGGAGTGTGCTCGCCCTGTACACGGACGGCCTTGTCGAGGCGCGCCACCGGGACATCGACGTCGGGCTGGCCGAGTTGTGCCTCGCCCTGGCGCGGCCCGCGGAGTCTCTGGAGGAAGCGTGTGACACCGTGATCGGTTCCCTGCTCACCGACCGGGCGGCCGACGACGTGGCGCTGCTGCTGGCCCGCACCCGCGCTCTGCCGGCGGAGCATGTCGCGACGTGGCAGGTTCCGGCGGAGCCGGTCCAGGTGGAGCGTGCTCGCAAGCTGGTCGTCGATCAGCTCGACGCCTGGGGGCTGGCGGAGGCGACGTTCGTCATCGAGCTGGTGGTGAGCGAGCTGGTCACCAACGCCATCCGTTACGGGCACCCCCCGATCCAGCTCCGGCTGATCCGCGATCACACGCTGATCTGCGAGGTGTCCGACACCAGCAGCACCGCACCGCATCTGCGGCGTGCCCGGGCCTTCGACGAGGGCGGGCGCGGACTGCTTCTCGTCGCCCAGCTCACCCAGAGCTGGGGCACCCGGCAGACGACCACGGGCAAGACCATCTGGTGCGAGCTGGCGCTGCCCCCACCGTGACAGCGCCAGGGGGGCCGGTCGGGGCGCCGAACAGGTGCGTTACATTTTGCTGTTCCTTGACCGCGATCATTCACGATCTCTCACGCTACGGAGCCGCCCACCCATGAGCGACATCGTCAACGGACTTGGCAGGGCCACCGCTTACGGCGGACTGGGACTGGTTCTGCTGGTCCTCGGCATCGTCCTGGTCGACGTGCTCACGCCCGGAAAGCTGGGCCGGCAGATCTGGGAGCAGCGCAACCGCAACGCCGCGATGGTGCTCAGCTCCGCGCTGCTCGGTATCGGTGGCATCGTGTTCACGTCCATCTGGACGACCTACGAGGACTTCGGCAAGGGACTCGTCTCGACCGCCGCGTTCGGGCTGCTGGGTCTGGTGATGATGGCGGTGGCGTTCCTGGTGGTGGACCTGATCACGCCGGGGCGCCTGGGCGCGGCGCTGGTCGAGCCGGAGCCGCACCCCGCGGTCTGGGTGACGGCGTCCTGCAATCTCGCGGTGTCGGCCATCCTGTCGGCGTCCATCGCCTGACGCGGTCTTCCCGACGAGTGGGCCTGTCAGCCCCCTGCTGGACGCTCCGGCAGGGGGCTGACCCCTACCCGGTCGGCCGGCCGGCCCCGGACGGCTCCCCCGCCGGCCGCGCCAGCATGCCGACGGCCGCGGAGAACAGCCACGGCAGGCGTTGTGCGATGGGCACCAGCGCCGCGCGGGCCGGGAGCGGTCTCGTCGCGCCGAGGAGCGCGTGCGTCAGCCAGCGGTAGCGCCGGGTGAGCTGCCGCCACTCCCTCTCGTAGGACATCAGGTCACCGGCGGTGACGGCCCGGACCGAGGCGGACGCCTGCGCGAGCGCCAGGGCGATGCCCTCGCCGGTCAGTGCGTCGACGTAGCCGGCGGCATCGCCCACGAGCAGCACCCGGCCGGCCGTGCGCGCGCTCGCGGTCTGGCGGAACGGGCCCGCGCCCCGTACCGGTCCGGCGGGGACGGACCCGGCCAGCCGGTCCCGCAGCTCGGGGAAGGCGGCGAGGTGGTCGTCGTAGGGGCGGCGGGCGGTGGTGAGGACCGCGACGCCCACGAGGTCGTCGGCCACCGGCGTCACATAGGCCTCCGCTTCGCGGGACCAGTGGACCTCGACGTGGTCGCTCCAGGGGGCGAGCGTGTAGTGGCGCCGCAGGCCGTGCCGCGGACGGGCCCGGCGCGGGTGGTTCAGTCCGAGGGCGCGGCGGATCGGCGAGTGGAGGCCGTCGGCCGCCACGAGGTGGTGAGCGCGGGTGCCGTCGACCGTCACCCCGTCCTGGTCCTGCTCGATGTGACGCGCGGTGCGCTGGTCGACGCGTACGCCCGCTGCCAGCACCGCCTCGCGCAGCAGCGCGTGCAACGTCGTACGGCGCACCCCGCGCCCCGGGCCCGCTCGGAAGTCGGCGTCGACGCGGCGGGGACCGGCCACGTAGCGGATTCCTCGCAGGTCGTGCCCTGGCGGGTGCACGCCCAGTGCGGCCAGGGCGGTGACGGCGCCCGGCATCAGGCCCTCGCCGCATGCCTTGTCGACGATGCCGGGGCGCTGCTCCCAGACGGAGACGTCGAGCCCGGCCCGGGCCGCGTGCAGGGCGGTGGCCAGGCCCGCGGGTCCGCCGCCGACGACGAGCAGATCCATGGGTGTCTCCTCAGGCCAGCCGTGCCAGGGCGGCGTCCTCGGCGCGGATGCGGGTGGCGAGCAGGGATGCGTTCAGCGCGGTGAAGACGATCGCCGTGGCCCAGGCCGAGTGGACGAGGGGCAGCGCGAGCCCTTCGACGGCGACGGCGACGTAGTTCGGGTGCGGGATCCAGCGGTAGGGTCCGCCGGTCACTCGCGCGGCGCCGGGTACGACGATCACCCGGGTGTTCCACTGCCGGCCGAGGGTGGCAATGCACCACCAGCGCAGCCCCTGCGCGATCGCGACGAGGACGAGCATGGTCCAGGCCAGGACCGGTACGACGTCCGGGCGGCTCAGCCACACCTCCGCGAGGGCGCCGACGAGCAGGCCCGTGTGCAGCACCACCATGAACGGGTAGTGCCCCCGGCCGGACTCCACGCCGCCCCGCGCGAGGCTCCACGCGGCGTTGCGGCGCGAGACGGCCAGTTCGGCCACCCGCTCCAGGGCCACGGCCAGCACCAGGATCGTGAACAGGGTCTCGCTGGTCACTGCCCACCGCCCGGTGCGCGAAGGAGCACGAGTTCGGAGCAGAAACCGGGGCCCATGGCGAGCATGAGCCCGTAGGAGCCGGGCGGTGGCGGTCGGTCGGCGAGCGTGTCCGCCAGCACATGCAGCACCGAGGAGGAGGACAGGTTGCCGATCCGGCGCAGCGAGTCCCAGGTCACGCCCAACGCCTCCCGCTCGACGCCGAGGGCGTCCTGCAACGCCTCGAGGACCTTGGGGCCGCCGGGGTGCGCGACGTACCAGTCGAGATCGCCGCAGGTCAGGCCGTGATCGGCGAGGAAGCCGCGGACGTCGTCGCCGACGTGGCGGCGCACCAGGTCGGGGACCGCGGAGTCGAGCACGACTCTGAACCCGCCGGAGCCGATCTCCCAGCCCATCATGCGTTCCGAGTCGGGGTAGAGACGGCTGCGCGAGGCGAGGACTTCGGGAGCGGCGGGGTCGTCGGACTGTGCGAGAGGGTGCTCGGACCCGACTGCGACCACCGCCGCGGCGCCGTCCCCGAACAGCCCGCTGGCCACGAAGTTGGCGACCGAGGTGTCGTCGCGCTGGAGCGTGAGGGAGCACAACTCGACCGACATCAGCACCGCCACCGCGTCCGGGCGGCCCCGCAGCAGGTCGTGCAGGCGGGCGATGCCGGCCGCGCCGGCGACGCAGCCGAGGCCGACGAGAGGAAGGCGCACCACGTCGGGGCGCAGCCCGATCTCCGCCGCGACGCGGGCCTCGAGGGAGGGCACGGCCAGGCCGGTCACCGTGCACGAGACGATGTAGTCGACGTCGGCCGGTGTGAGATCGACGCTCTTCAGCGCGTCGACGACCGCGCGACCGCCGAGTTCGACGCCGGCCCGGATGAAGACGTCGTTCGACTGGCCGAAATCCACGATCCGGCCGTACTCCTCCAGCGGGAGCACGGTGTGCCGGGTCTCGACACCCACGTTGCGGTGGAACCGTTCGACGACGCCGCGATCGATCGTGTTCCCGACCAGCGTGGTGGTGATGGACTCGGTGATCTCCTCCTGCCGGTGGCAGTGCTCGGGCAGGGTGCCGCGGACGCTGAGGACGCGCATGGTCATGCTGGCTCCTGGGATCGGGCGGTGGGGGGCGGCGAGCACCCGGCCGGCGCGGTCGAGTGGGGCCGCCGGGGCGGTCGGGAGGTCTGCCGCGCCATCAGCCGGCTGTCAGCAGCACGACGTCGAGCAGCGCGATGGTCACCGCGGCGCGGAAAGGAGCGCGCCCGCGGGCGCACAGCGTGACCACCGCGAGGACGACCACCAGGGCCAGGGCCGGCCATGTCCACGCGGGAGGGGAACCGGCGGGACCGGCCACGGCGAGCACCGAGGCGGCGGTGAGCAGCACGGCGGCCAGCACGCGCGAGCGGTGTTCGCCGATCCGGTGCGGCAGGCCGCGGACACCGGTGCGTTCGTCGTCGGCGAGGTCGGGCAGCACGTTGAGCAGATGCGCTCCGACGCCGAGCGCGGCGCCGGCACCGGTCATCCACCATGGAGCCCAGTCCGGGGCCGGGCCGGCGAGGGTGACGACCGAGGGCAGCGTCCCGAAGCCGCACGCGTACGGCGCCCAGGACCACGGGGTCGCCTTGAGCCCGAGGTTGTAGGCGTGGCCCGCGCCGGTGGCGAGGACGACATTGACCAGGGCGCTGCGCCAGCCGCCGAGCGCGGACAGCACGAGGGAGGCGACCGCGGCCACGCCCAGGGCCCGCGCCACCCAGCCGACCGGGAGGGAGCCGACGGCCAACGGCTTGTCGGTGCGGCCCACGGCACGGTCGCGCGCGAGGTCGAGCAGGTCGTTGCCCCAGCCGATGGTGAGCTGGCCGGTGAACACCGCCGCCGTGACGGCGACGGCGGGGAACGGGTGCAGGCCGCCGCGGAGCGCCAGCAGGCCCGTGATGACGGTGACCGCCAGAGCGGGCCCGCCGTGGGCGGCGGCGAGCAGCGCGAGCACACGCGGCGGTCTGGGGCGGGCCGGGGTCGTGTCGGCCGTGTTGGCCGCGTCGGTGGTCACCGGCGTCACCTCGCCGCTTCCAGCGCCTGAGGAGTCTGGCAGGTCGGGTGGCCGCATGCGTCGGGGCCGCCGGGCCGCCGCCGGGCGCGGCCGACGAGGGCGTGCGTGCCCTCGGCCCGTGGGCGGCGTCCGGCGGAGCCGGTGTGTCCGGTCGACCCGGTGAGCACGATGCGCATGGAGCATCGGTCCCACATTGCCCGTCCGCTCACACGAGGCGGTCAGGCATCCGGTGGAATCGGCATGCCCGGAGTGCTAGGCGGCGTCGTGGATGACGAGCTTGAACTCGGCGAGGGTCAGGAGGCGGGAGGCGGCGTCGTTGTGCGTGACGCGGAGTGCGACCGGGGTGCCCGGGGCGACGAAGATGCCGTGGTTCTTGACGTAGTACTGGCCTCCTGGTGTCGGTGTGCGGTGCTCGGTCGCCGTGGTGTCGTTGGGGTTGGGCGTCAGGCCCAGCGGGTCACGGACGTACTGGTCGCGCAGCTCGGTGTAGCCGCCCGTGCCGCTGGCGGACTCCCACTGGATCATCGCGTGCAGATGGCCCCAGCCGGCTTTGGACGGCCAGATCAGGCCGCTGCGGTCGTCTGTCGCCCAGTTGCTCACCACGTAGCCGTCGGGCTGGACGGCCTGGTGCATCTCGAATGTGTCCGTCGGCTCCGCCGCGCCGAAGGGGAACCGCACGATCTTGTACGTGGTTCCCGGCGCGATGAGCTGAGGGGTGTCGACCTTGAGCGAGCAGACCTGGACTCCGGGCACAACGCCACCTTCCGTAGACCTGGTTCAGCTCTGCCCGCCGTCGGCCGACGGCATGCCCGTGCCGGTGCGGCCCGCCGTGGGCGGGGCGCTCACCCCCGCCGGGTCACTCCTCGTCGCGAAGTCGGGCCGCCAAGGACGTCAGCGACTCGGTCTCCTCGGTGTGGCCCAGGGCGGTCAGGCGGGAGACCGCCGCGTCGAGGCGGGTGAGGGCGGGAGCGGGGCGTTCCAGGTAGATGCCCTCCACGGCACCCGCGAGGCGGACGCACTCGGCCCATTCCTCGGCTCGGTCGTCCTCCTCTCCCGGCTCGCCGAGCAGGGTGAGGGCCTTGTCCAGGGCGGCCAGCGCGTCCTCGTACTCGCCTGCGTAGGCGTTGACCCGCCCGTATTCGTAGGCCAGGGCCGTGTCCAGGGAGCGGCCGCGTGCCTCGTACTCGGCGGCGCGGGCCTCGTCGGCGATCCGGCCCGCGTCGGCGAGCAGGGCGAGGGCGTCGGGCAGGCCGTCGGGTCCCTGCTGCTGGGCCTGGAGGCGGGCGAGTTCGCGCAGGCAGTTGCTGAGCTGCTCGTAGCGCGGGGCCCGGGCATGGGCGGCGCGTGCCTGGTCCGCGACTTCGCGGGCCCGGCCGAACTCGCCGGACTCGCCGAGGAGTACGGCGGTCTCGGCGGCGATCATGGCGTGGCTCCCCGGGTCGTCGTCCCAGCCGGCCGACTCGGCCGCGAGGGCGACGAACTCCGCCGTGGCGGCCTTGAGATCCTCCCCCGCGTGCAGCGCGCGGGCGCGGGTCAGGCGCAGCTGGGCGACGAGCCGGTCGTCCAGCTCTCCGGCGGCGTCGGGTTCGGCCAGCAGGGAGTCGAGCAGGGCGATGCAGTCCTCGACGCGGCCCAGGTCGAGGCTGAGCTGGGCCGCGTTGCCGTAGGCGCAGAACGCGTCCGTGCGGCTGCCGCGGCGGAGGTCCAGCTCCGCGGAGCGCGTCAGGTGCCGCAGTGCCTCGTCGGGACGGCCCAGGTGCATGCAGGCCTCGGCCAGATCGCCGTGGAGGCGGGTGGTGTCGACCGTGTCGGCCGGCCAGTCGGCGGCCAGTCGCAGGCCCTCGGTCAGGTCCGCGTGCGCGGCCTGGGCGTCCTGGAGGCCGAGCTGGAGCCGGCCGCGCAGTCCGAGCGTGCGGGGCAGATGCCAGGCGGGGCCCTGCGCCTTCAGCCGGTCGAGGAGGGCGTCGATCTCGGTGACCGCGGCGGGCAGGTCGCCGGAGATGGCGTATGTGCTGGCCCGCAGCAGCAGGGCGCCGGAGACCTGGCCGGCGACGTCGTGCCGGGTGGCGAACGCGTGCAGCTGGTCCACCTCCGCGAAGACCGGCGCGATGTGGTCCTCGCTTCGCGATGTCTGCAGGCGCAGGGCGAGGGCGGTGGCCCGCATCCGGAGCAGGCGGGCCTCCAGGTACGGGGCGAGGTCGGGCGTCTCCTCGTGCAGGCGGACCATAGCGGCGTGGGCGGCGGTCAGCGTGGCGGCCTTCGTCCCGGCTTCGTCGGCGTCCTCCGCGGGGAGCTCGGCCGTGGCGAGCAGGGCACAGGCGCGGGCGAGCGCCGCGTGACCCGGCGCTGCGGCGTCGTCGTACAGGGCCGCGGCCTCCTCGTGGAGGGCGGCCGAGTCGGCAAACTCGTCCTTCTCGCCCGCCCGGTTGGCCTCTTCGGCCAGCAGGTCCGCGCGCAGCAGTACGAGCGGGCCCACGGCCGGGTCGTCGGGGTGGGTGTAGTCACGGGCGGCGACGAGCGTGCGCAGCCGCGCCCAGCAGGCCTGTGCGTCCGGGTGTCCCTGCTCGTCCAGGGTCCGTGCCCGGCGGATGAGTTCGGGCAGCGACTCGGGGACGGCGGCCGCTGTGCGGGCGGCGGTCGCGGCCACCGGGGCGGCCGGGGCCACGTCGTCGAGGCTGCGGGGCCGCAGGGTCAGTTCCAGCGACTCCAGGAGCGGGGCGCGGTCGAGGCGGGCCCCGCGGCGGTCGGTGTGGGCCGTGGTTCCGTTGCGGGTGTCGAAGCGGGCGGCGAGGTCGTCGGCGCGGCTCCGCACCTCGGCGCGCAGGCCGGCCACCGTCCAGGTGCGGCCCGCGTAGCCGGGGGCGGGCAGTTCGCCGTGGCCGAGGAGCTCCACCCGCTGGAGGAGGACCTCCACGCCGGTGAGGAAGCCGAGCAGGTCCAGCGGCGAGTCCACCTCGTCGAACAGGCTCCGGTTCTCGGCGAGCAGTTCCAGGCCGCGTGCCTCGTTGCCGGTCAGCGCGCAGAACTCCAGGTGTCTTCCGACCTCCTGGGCCATCGAGGGGTTGCGGCGGCAGCCGCGGTACCCGGCGAGGTGCAGTTCGCGGGCCCGGTCGGTGCCGCCGGTGCGCAGCAGGGGCAGCAGTGCGTACGAGACGGAGCGGGCCGGTTCCTCCTGGCAGGATTCCTTCCCGGCCAGGACGGGTTCCCAGGCGCGCAGCGCCCGCTCGTCGTCGCCGGCCGTGAGGTGGTGGAGGGCGCGCTCGCAGGTTTCGCAGGCCTCGCAGTCACTCAGCCTGGTGCGGGTGCGGCTCGCCCACAGCTCGTAGGCGAGGGTGGTGTTCTCACCGACGTGGACGGCGAGCTGGTACGCCTGTCCGTAGTAGGGCTGGAGGCCGAGGCCGGCTTTCTCGTACCGGTCGCGCATCTCCTGCTGCCACTGGCGCAGGCTGGCCAGGGGTATCTCGGGCAGCGCGCGCAAGGCGTTGGCGACCCACTTGAACCGCCAGAACAGCATGTGGCGCAGGCGCTCGTCGAAGACGTCGGGCTGCTCGTCGAAGAGGGCCAGCAGGCGTGCGAAGACGACGGGCGACTTCCGGGGTTCGGAGCCGTAGGTGTACGCCTCCTGCAGTTCGAGGAGCGCGTGGACGAGCGGGACGGTCTCGGCGAACTGCTCGGCGGCGTCGACAAGTTCCTCGGCCGTGACGGTGCGGGTGCGGCCGTAGGGGCGCCGGTCGTTCTCCTGGAGCGCCTGGTACAGCTCGTCCGTGTTCTGGGGATGGGGTGCGGTCGGCATCGTCAGCTGTCCTTGCGGAGGGCGTGGGCGAGGAGGTCGAGGAAGGAGCGGTTGATGAGGCTCGACTCGGCGGGTCTGAGCGGGCGCCGGGACAGCATCGCTGCCTGCCCGTAGAGGGCTTCGGCGCTGGTGCGGGCCAGTTCGGGTTCGTCGATGGTGACGGCGGTGCGCACCAGCGGGTTGAGCTGGTTGAGGATCAGCTGGGCCCGCGGGGCCTCCTGGCGCAGGGCGCCGAGGATGTCGCCCCACAGGCCGCCCTCCTGCTCGCGGGCGAGCTGGGAGCGGGTGCGTTCGTGGCGTGCCTCGCGGCTGTCGACGAGGAGGGCGGGTGCGGAGGCGGGCTGGAAGGTGCGCAGCGCCACGTCGCAGTCGAAGACGGCGAGGGCGTCGCGGGCCTGGGCGAGGTAGGCCGCGGCGGCCAGCTCCGTCTCCCGGTCGACGGGGTCGAGGTGGGCGGTGAGGGTCGCCGGGTCGAGGTCGGCGACGGCGGCCTCGGGCCTGATCTCGGGGAGCCGGTGGACCAGTTCCCGGTCGTAGGTGTAACCGCCGTTGACGACGCCGAGGCCGGCGGCCGAGGCGATCGCGGCGACCTGCCGGAACTCCTCCACGCTCGATGTCACGAGCACGGTGCGGTGGGTGCGGGCGAACTCGTCGAGGGTGGTGTGCCCGTCGGTGGTCTCGAACGGCAGCCAGGGCAGCAGCATCCGCAGGATTTCGTCGTCGTGCACGGCGAGCGACTTCACGGCCAGGTGGTGGGCCTGGAGGAAGCGGTGGAGCAGGTCCGGGTCGCTGGCGGCGGCCCGGGCGATCCAGGCGCGCAGCCGCTCGGCGAGGGCGTCGCGGACGGCGGCGAGGGTGTCGTCCTCGTACAGGGACTCGCGGGACGCGGTCGGGCGCAGGCTCTCGGCGTCGACGACGCAGCGGACGAAGAAGGCCCACTCGGGCAGGATCTCCTCGGCCTGCTCGGACAGCAGCATGCCCTTGACGTGCACGCGGTGGCCGTGGCGGCGTCCGGCCGGCACCGTCTCGGGCAGCACGCAGGCGATGCCCTTCAGGCCTACGGCCGGAAGGTCGAGTTCGATGGTGTCCAGCGGGGTGAATCCGAAGACCTCTTCGCCGTACGCGGCGAGCGCGCGGGAGCGGGCGCCCGGGGTGGGGTACGTACGGGACCAGGGGGCGGGCTCGGGGTTGACGGACGCTCCCGGGCCGACTGCGCCACCGGTGCTGCCTGTGCTGTCGTCGAAGGTCACCGGGTGGCGCAGCAGGGAGCCGAAGTGGCGGGCCAGCGCGTGCACCTGGGCCGGGCGGGTCCACTCGCCCGCGTCCGCGCGCGGTGTCAGGGTGACAGTGGTGCCGGGGCGGGGGCGGGCGGAGGCGGGCAGGGTGCGGACGGTGTAGCTGCCGTCGCCGCGGCCGCGCCATTCCACGGCGGGTGCGTCGGGGGTGCGGGCGGAGCGGCTGAGGACGTGGATCTCGTCCGCGACCAGGAAGCAGGAGAGCAGGCCGATGCCGAACTGGCCGATGAAGTCGGCGCGTTGCTCGGCTATGCGCTCTGCGCGCTTGCTGCTGCGGCCGATGGTGGCGAGGAAGGTATGCACGTCGGCCTCGGTGAGACCGACGCCGTCGTCCTCGACGCGTACCACCGAGCCGTCGGCGTGCAGGCGGATGCCGAAGGCGTCGGCGGGGGCGTCCGGTTCGAGGGCCCGCCGGGCGGTGAGTGCGTCCACCGCGTTCTGCATCAGTTCACGCAGGTAGACGCGGGGGCTGGAGTAGAGGTGGTGGGAGAGGAGGTCGACGAGGCCGCGCAGATCCACCTGGAAGGTGCGGTCGGCGCCGGCCGGGTTCGCGGCGGTGTCGGGCAGAGTCATCAGAGCAGTCCGGGTGGGAGGGGTGACGTGGGCGGGTGGGAGCGCTGTGCGCTCAGGCCCGGCGGTGGGGGTGGCGCGCGGGCACGGCGTGCGCTCAGGCGCGGCGCTGGTGACGGGCGAACTGCTTCTCGGGGTCCGCGAAGTAGGTCCAGGGCCACTTGGTGTAGGCACCGTCCAGCGTCTGGAAGACGCGCCGGACCGTGTGGCGCTCACCGGCCAGCGAGAGGGCCATGGCGAACATGTTGAAGTCGTGCTGCCAGCCCGGGCGCCACACGTAGGCGGGGTGGAGGATGCTGTGGTCGGCCGCTTCTCGCAACTGCGCCTGGATCTCGGAGGTTTCGAGGTAGTCCCCGCGCTCCGACTCGACCCACTCCTCGATGTACGCCATGGCGATCACGCAGCCGAGGCGGTGGCCCTCCGGGGCTCGGGAGGCGGCTTCCTGGGCGAACGCCAGGGCCTGCCCCGGCTTGCCGCCCCAGCGGGGCTGCAGCTGCGACAGCCGCTCGACGTGGGTCTCCAGGTCCAGCGGGTCGCGACGCAGGGCGGCTTCGAGCCGGGTCTCGTTGACGGCGGGGCCCAGCGACATGCCACGGCCGGAGGTGAGCAGGCGGCGCCACGGGGTGACCCAGTCCGGCCGCAACTCGGCGGCCTCGAGCAGCTGCTCCTCGGCGATCTCGAGCCGCTCGTGGAAGACCCGCCACTGCTCCTGCGTGACGTTCACGGCGCGGTCGGCTGTGCGTGCTTCCCAGCCCCAGCTGATGTGGCGTGTCCCGGATATCAGGAGGGCCGTCGCCCGGTGTTCCTTGTCCTCCTCGACGGCCCGGCCGATCCAGTTCTGCACCCCGTCCAGGTCGGCCAGTTCGCCGAGGACCAGGTGATCGCGGCCGAGGTCGAAGGGGGCCAGCGCCGCCTTGACCGCCTCCCAGTCACCGGCGTCGGCCGCCTCCACCAGTGCGAGCACGCGCGCGTCCCCGAGCGCGCGCAGCGTGTACATGCCGTTCTTCTGCCTGCGCGGGACGGGAAGGGCGTGCGGATCGGCCGCCGGTCTCTCCGCACCCCTCCCGAACAGCTTGCCGAACATGCCGCGCCCTCCCCTGGTCCCGCGTGATCGTCCGGAGCAGCATAGACCGCCCCACTGACACCGCTTCCACAGGGTTTTCACCGGTACTTCACGGGACCGGTGCACCGTACGGCGGGCGGATCGCGTCACGGTCCGCCGAGTGACGCCACGACGAATGTCAACGGCAGCGTGGCGAGCGCGAGGGCGAGCCCCGCGACCGCCGTCCCCGCACGGATCTCCCGCTTGCCGCGGATCCCCAGGAAGGCGGCGATCAGCGGGAGAACGCAACTCAGGACGAGGCCGAAGTGCCAGCCCTCTTCCTCGATGACGAAGACCGTGGCGGCGAAACAGACCGGCACGGAACCGACGGTCATGACTTGGCAGCGCGAGAGGAAGAGCTCAAGGCCGTCGGCCCCCACCGAACACGCTCATGACCTGGTGAAGACCTTGTCCTGGGTGTCGCCGGTGGAGCACAGCTTCTTCTCGTCGGCTGTCATCTTGCGGGACTTGACCACGACCGCGCTGTGCTTGCCGTCCGTGCCGTTCGGGGCCGGGCCGGTGACCACGTCGGGGACGAACCAGTAGTAGTGATCCCACTTGGGGTCGTCGTAGTGGGTCTGCCAGGTGCCGGATATCCGCTGCATCACCTGGGCGCGGGAGATCCAGCCCACTTCTCCCGGCTTCACGTTCACGGTGAAGGAACTCGTCTCCGTGTGCGAGCTCTGCCAGGTGTAGTTGTACGTCGCGGTGACACTGGCCGTGATGATGCCTTCGATGCCTCCGCCGACGGTGACCGAGCCTCCCACCGAGTGGGAGGAGCCGACGGTGTCGGCCCATGACATCGACTGGGCGGCGGGTGAGTCGGTGCAGTTGAAGAGCAGTTCGGATACCTGACGCGGCGCACCGAGGTACGCCTTGCCGAGCTCCGGGGAATTGAAGGAACACTTCCCCTCTCCGGAAGCGCAGTCGGCCATGATCTGCTCCGCGGTGGGCTGTTCCTCGGCCGCGGCGGGCACGGCCGTCGCGATCACCCCGAGCGCCGTCGCCGTCAACGCCAGCGTGCGTCCGCCGTATCGCAGGGTGTGATTCATCGTCATTTCGTTGGTGCCTCTCACCATCGCATGGGGGACAGTGACCAGACCCTCCTGTTACGGGAGGGTCTGCAGTCACCGCGTGGTGTCAATGAGGCTCACGTAAACCGCAGTTCATCTACACCAAGGAACAGTAAAGTTGTATTTGATTTTCAGAATTGCTGAACCGTCAACTTTGCTGTCAGTTGAACGGGTCGAGGGTGAGATAGGCCTGGCGCGGACTGCCGTCGTGGACGAGTGACTCGTGGTGGCCGACGTCGTCGAAGGCGAACGCGTAGGCCTTGCCGTCGACCGTCTGCGCGTGGATCTTGCGGGCGTAGTGGTTGGTGACGTTGTCCTTGTAGAAGGCGTCGGCGCCGGAGTCCGGCTGGTTGGGGTTGACCAGCAGCGTGGAGCGGTTGAAGCCGGCGCACAGGGTGCGTGAGATCGGGCCGCGGATCAGGTCGTTCGGCGCGTCCAGCCTCCTGTGACAGCCGAAGATCGAAGCGGCGTCCGGTTTTTCGAAGCGGGTGACGGTGGCGCCGGCGCTGTTGGTGAAGTTCATGACGCCGCCGGAGACCCGTCCGTAGTACTTGGTGCCGGGCTGGTCGGCGAACGGCGTGACCGTCAGGGTCGAGGTGGAGTACTTCTGCCAGACGCGGCTGATGTAGTCGTCCATGACGGTGGCCGGCAGCGCGCCGGTCTCCAGTCCGTACAGCGGCGACAGGGCGCGCAGCACGGTGCCGTCGGACCGGGTCTGGATCAGGCTGGCCCAGCCTCCGGGCTGCCCCCTGAGGGCGTTGAAGAAGCCGTTGTATCCACCGGGCTTGAGCCGGCCGGTGCTCGCGGTGCTTCCGTCGGCTCGCTGCACTCCTACCGCGTAGGGCGCGGAGAACATGTCGACCTGTGTGCTGTTGATCCACAGGCCCGAGTCGTTGAGTGTGTACTCCGACCAGTTGAACAGGATGTTCCGGTTGGGGTCGGCCGGGTTCTGCACGGCGGGCTGGACCAGGCCGCCGGTGGTCAGCCTGAACACCAGTTTCTGGCCGTAGGAGAAGTACACGCGGCCGGAGAACTTCGGCATGCGGATCGTCTTCGACTGGCCCGCGGCCGGGCCCGGGATCGATGCGTCGGGTGCGGGGGTCGGCGGGTTTCCGCCCGCCGGCCAGGGGTGGAAGGTGCCGCTCGCGTCGGCCCAGCCCTGCCGTCCGGTCGACAGTTCCGTGCCGAGGTTGTAGATGTACACCTGCTCGCCACGGGCCGAGTTGTTGGTGATCTTCAGGGGGATCGTCGCCGGGACGGCGGCCTGGGCCGGCGCGGCGGCCCCGGTTGCGAGCAGTGAGCCGCTCAGGACCGTCGCGAGGGACAGTCCGATGGCCGTGGCCCGGCGTCTGAGGGTCCGTAACATGCTCTTTCTCCGTTCGGACAGGGGGCCGATGCGGGAAGTTTTGAGAGCGCTCTCAGAGCGTGCCGTGTTGGTACGGACCTGTCAATGCATAGAGACGCACGTCCCGGCGCGCGTGGTCGACGGGCGTGGTCCGTGTCGCCGTCCCTCGGGGCGGCGACACGGACCGGGGTCAGCCCCCGAGCGCGCTGCCGGTCTCGTCGCGCAGGAGGGCGACGTAGTCCCGGGTCCAGCCTTCGATCGTGGTGCGGTCCCAGAGGTCGGCCGAGTACTCCACGAAGCCCTGGAGCTGGTCCCCGGCCGGGACGAGGCCGAAGGTGAGTTCCGTGCGGGACGCGGCGGGGGCGAGGTCCTCGATGGCCGTGGTCAGCCCGGGCAGTTCGATCTCCGCGTCCAGGGAGCTCTGGTAGGCGAAGCCGACGTCCAGCCGGTCCGGCACGGCCACGCCCGTGCGCTCCCGCAGCGCGGGGGCGATCAGGCGTACCGGCATGGCCCGGTCCATGCACTCCACCGCCGTGCGGGCGATACGGTCCGTGAGGCCGGCGAAGGAACCGGCGGCTCCGTCGCGCACGGGCAGCGCGAAACCGGTGATCGTGCAGGCCAGCAGGGATTCGAACGCGCGGCGTTCACGGTTGGCGTAGGAGATGTTGAACACGACGTCGCTCTGCCCCGACTTCTGCGCGAGCAGCCGGCCCAGGGCCGCCGCCGTGACCACGAAGGGCGTCGTGCCGCGCTGTCGTGCCAGGCGTTCGACGGCGGTCCGCACCTCGGCCGGCACGGTGAACATCACGGCACCGCCCCGGCCGCTCGGCTTCTCGGGCCGCGGGCGGTCCAGGGGCAGGTCGACGTTGAACGGCACTCCGTCGAGTTCGCGCAGCCAGAACCGCAGCTTGCGTTCGTCGGCGGCCTTGTCCGCCTGGCCCTGCTGCCAGTGGGCGTACTCCACGGGCTGGCACTCCACGAGAGGCAGGGCGTGAGGTTCGCCCCGCACGGCAGCGCCGTAGAGCACGGCCAGTTCCTTCAGCAGCAGGCTGACGGACCAGCCGTCGCAGGCGGAGTGGTGCAGGACGAGGAGCAGGACCCAGGTGCTCTCCCCGGTGCGCAGGAGGCGCACGGCCATCGGCGCGTCGTGGGCGGGGTCGATCGGTGTTTCGGTGGCCTCCGTGGCGGCCTTGTCCAGGGCTGTCTGCCGTTCCCCCGCAGGCCGTGCGGTGAGGTCCTCGATCGGCAGCTCCACCGCACCGGGCCGGAGCACCTGCTGTTCCCAGCCGTCGCCGCTGGGGACCAGACGGGTCCGCAGTCCCTCGTGCCGCTCGACGAGGCCGGTCAGGGCCGTGCCCAGGGCCGCCGCGTCCAGGTCTCCGGAGAGGGTGATCCGCAGGGCGACGTTGAAGACCTGGGGCAGGCTGTGTTCGGCGTGTACCGCGGCGAAACGGGACTGCTGAGCGGTGGCGGGTGCCCGGCGTTCCACCGAGCCGGGTCCTTCGTCGGGCTCGGGACCCGGGCCCGACGGCATCTCGCCCGCTGCCAGGGCCAGTTGGGCCGTCATGGCCCGCAGTGTCGGCTCCTGGTAGAAGCTCAGCATCGGGTACTCCGTGCCGAACTCCTCTCGGACCTGGTTGACCAACCGCATCGCGGTGATCGAGTGGCCGCCCAGGTCGAAGAACGAGGCATCGGCCGCGAGGGCGTCCGCGTCGATGCCGAACTCGTCGGCCCACAGCCGCCGTACGCGCCCCTCGACCTCCGTGCGGCGACCGGTCTCCGGGGCGTCGCCGACGGTGGTGCCCGGCCGGGGGCTCGGGGCCGTGGTGACGAGGTCGGGCGCCGGCAGCGCGGATCGGTCCAGCTTGCCGTTGCCCGTGATGGGAAGGTCCGGCTGGACCCGCCAGGCACGCGGAACCAGGTACTCCGGCAGCCGGGCCGCCAGTTCCTCGGCCACGAGGTCGGCGAACGCCTGCCGGTCGTCGGCCGCCGTGCCGATCGGGTCGGCGGGGACGGCGTAGGCCGCGAGGTAGGCCTCGCCGCGGTCGTTACGGCGGGCCAGCACGGCCGCCTCGCGCACCCCCTCCAGGGCGTTGAGCACGCGGGAGACCTCTTCCGGCTCGACCCGGAAGCCCCGGATCTTCACCTGGTCGTCGGCCCGGCCGCAGAACTCCAGCGTCCCGTCACCGCTCCAGCGGACCAGATCGCCGGTGCGGTACCGGCGGGCGTCCGGGCCGCCGTGCGGGTCCGGCAGGAAGCGCTCCTCCGTGAGTTCGGGGCGGTGCAGATAGCCGAGGGCCACGCCGGGGCCGCCGACGTACAACTCCCCCACCGTGCCGACGGGCACCGGGGTGCCGGACGCATCGAGCACGCTCAGCGTCACGTTGTCGACCGGGCGCCCGAGCGCGATCGCGGCAGCGGGGTCCTCGCCCTGCGGGGGCACGGTGTGTGTGGTGCACAGCACGGTGACCTCGGTCGGCCCGTACACGTTCACCGTCTCGTACGGCGCCTCGGGCCGCGGCCGGGTGCGCAGCACATCGCCGCCGAGCAGCAGGTGACGCAGGGGCGGCTGGTCGGCCGGGGGCAGGCGGAGCACTTGTTCGCCGAGGGCGGTGGGCAGGATCGAGAAGGTGATGCCCTGCTCGGCGTACCACCGGGCCAGGGACCGCGGGTCCCTGCGCAGTTCCTCGTCGGCGATGACGACCGACGCTCCCGCGGTCAGCGCCGGCCAGATCTCCAGGAGCGAGGCGTCGAAGCTCTGGCTGCACACGACGGCACTGCGGTCGGCCCGGGTGAAGGTGAAGCGCCGGTGCTGCCATTCGCACAGGTCGACGACGCCGCGGTGTGCCACCACGACGCCCTTGGGCGTGCCGGTGCTGCCCGAGGTGTAGAGGACGCAGCACGGGGACCGGTCGTCGGGGGTTGCCGCGAAGCCCTGCGGGCGCGGTGCGGTCGCGTCCGGCGGTACGACGGTCACGTGCCCGGGCAGCTTCAGGGCGGCCGCCTCTTCGCGTGTCGACACCAGTGTCCCGGCCCCGCACTCGGCGATGACCTGTTCGGCGCGTGCCCGGCCGAGGGAGGGGTCGAGCGGGACGTAGGCGCGGCCCGTCTTCAGCACGGCGAGCATGGCGACGACGAGGTCGGCGGAGCGCGGCAGCCACAGGGCCACCGTCCCCGCCGCGTCGCCGCCCGTCGTGTGCCGCGCTTGCAGGGCGGAGGCCAACTGCTCGGCCCGGTCGTCCAGTTCGCGGTACGTCAGTCGCGAGTCTCCGCTGAGCACCGCCGTGCTGTTCGGCTGCGCGGCTGCCTGCCGTGCGACGAGGGCGTGGACGGTGGTGTCCGCCGACGGGCGGGAAGGGCCGTGCTGCCAGGACGGCGGTACGGGGTCGCCCTCGGCCCCTGAGTCGACGGCAGCGGCGGCGAGCCGTGACAGGGGCGCCTCGGGGGTGTCGACCGCCGCCGTGAGCAGGTCCTGGAAGACGGCGAAGAACCGGTCGACGGTGTGCTGGTCGAACAGGTCGGTGTTGTACTCCAGATGGCAGCGGATGCCGTGCGGCTGGTCGGTGAAGTAGACGGTGAGGTCCGTGAGGGACTTGTCCGGGCCGGTGTCCATAGGGGTGGCCCCGATGCCGGGCAGGTCGAAGCGGAACGGTTCGGCGCGCTGGAACTCGGCGAAGGCCTGGAACACCGGGGTCCGGTCCACCGCCCTGGTCGGGGCGAGTTCGCGTACCACCGTCTCGAAGGGCACCCGCGCGTGGTCGTAGGCGTCGAGGGCGACCGTGCGCACGCGCTCCAGCAGCGCGGAGAACGCGGGGTCTCCGGACAGGTCGAGGCGCAGCGCGAGGGTGTTCACGAAGAAGCCGAGCAGGTGCTCGGCCCGCTCGGGACGGTCCGAGATCGGGGTGCCGACGACGATGTCCGTCTGTCCGGTGATCCGGTGCAGCATCGTCGCGTATCCGGCGAGCAGGGTCATGAACAGGGTGCTGCGGCGCGTGCGGCTCAACTCGCGCAGGCGACGGGAGAGTTCCGGGTCGAGTGTGTGGAAGACCGCCCGGCCGTTGGAGGTCATCGTCGCGGGGCGGGGCCGGTCGGTCGGAAGTGCCAGGACGGGCAGCTCGCCGCCGAGGGTGCGGCGCCAGTAGGCCAGGTCCTCCTCGGTCTCGGGGCTGTTCGCGGACGCCGCCAGTTCCCGGGCGTGGTCGGCGTAGCTCCAGGTGAGGGCCGGGAGGTCGGGGGTGGTGGACTCGCGTTCGGCCCGGTAGAGGGCGGACAGGTCGCGGGCGAGAACGGTGGCGGAGGCCGCGTCGACCACGATGTGGTGCAGGGACAGCACGAGGACGTGCTCCGTCTCGGCGAGCCTGACCAGCCGGGTGACGAACAGCGGGCCGTCCGCCAGGTCGAACCGGCGTGTGCTCTCGGCCGCGAGGACGTCCTGGAGCGCGCCGTCCACGATCTCGAAGTCGGGCTCAGCGGAAGCCCGCACGACCTGCCGGGGCTCCCCTCCGGCTTCGAGGAAGACGGTACGCAGCCCCTCGTGACGGGCGACGAGTCCGCGCAGTGCGGCGTGCAAAGCGGGTACGTCGAGTTCGCCGTCGAGGCGGATGGCCTTGACCTCGTTGTAGGCGGTACGTCCCGGAAGGAGCCGCTCCAGGAACCAGATCCGTTCCTGGCCGGGCGACAACGGCGCGTCACAGGGAGCGGAGGGAGCCGGTTCCCGGTAGCGGCGCCGCAGGGCGTCCAGGTGCGGCAGACCCCCGCGCAGCGCGTCCTCCGCGACGCCGAAGTCCACGAGGGCGACGATCTCGTCGGCGCCGGCCGCGGTCACCGCGTCCACCACCGGCCGCACGCTGTCCGCCGTGCCGATCAGGGCGCGCTGGTCGCAGTAACGGCCGTAGGCGCGGCGGAACACGGCGTCCAGGTCGTCCTCGCTGAGGTCGGCCAGGTCGATGCTGTGCCCGAGGCTGTTGGTGACGCCGCTGAACACGGAAAGGGACGCGCGCATGTAGCGGGACAGCGGTTCGTACGCCTCGGTCCGCGCGGTGTCGTGGTCGTGCGCGAGGTAGGTGTGCAGCAGGACGGCGACGCGCCCGGCGTCCGGGTCCAGGCCGTGTGCGGCCCGGGTGCGGCGGTAGAGGGCGATGTTGTCCCGGAGCTGTTCGACGGTCTGGGTCATCAGGTTGGTGACGATGCCCAGGTCGTGGCGGGCGGCGAGTTCGTACGAGGCGGGGTTGCCGACCACGGCGGTGTACAGGGGCGGGGCGTCCTGCACCGGCCGGGGGAAGAGCCGTACCTCGGCCTCACCGTCCCCGCCGGCCCGGCGCAGGGCGTCGCCGCGCCAGAACTTCCTTACCTCTTCCAGCTGTTCGTACATCAGTTCCTTGTGCCGGCCGAAGCGGTCGGGGAAGAAGACGAAGTCGTTGGCGCTCCAGCCGCTGGCGACACCGATGCCGACACGCCCTCCGGAGAGGTTGTCGACCATCGACCACTCCTCGGCGACCCGGATGGGGTCGTGGAGGGGCAGGACGACCGAGCCCGCGTTGAGCCGGATGCGTTCGGTCTCGCGGGACAGCGCGGCGGCGAGCACCGCCGGGTTGGGGAAGAGGCCGCCGAAGGAGTGGAAGTGCCGTTCGGGCATCCACAGGGAGTGAAAGCCGTGCCGGTCGGCGAACCGGGCGACGTCCATGAGGAGTTCGTACTGCCCGGTGCGGGGCGTGGCGGTGTCCTGCGGGTAGTCGCCGAAGAAGTAGACGCTGAAGTCGGGCGTGCGCGGGACGACTTCCTTCGCGGGTGCCGTGCGTGGCGCGGTGACTGCCGCGGCGTTCCAGGCCATGGAGGCCACGGGGGCGGCTGTCGGTGCGGGAGTGGCCGGTGCCGGTTTCGGCGGTTCTGTCTTCGGCGGTGCCGTGTTCGGTGCCACGGGCCGCGTCCCCGGGAAGAAGCCCGCCGACCTCAGTTCGCGCAGCGAGTCCTGTACGGCGTCGGCGATGAACTCGATGTCGCCGTCCGAGTGGGCGGTGGACAGGAAGAAGTTGCGCCACTCCCAGACATGCACGCCCCGCAGCATCAGATGGTGGTAGAGCAGCTCCATGTCGGCTCGGTGCTCGAAGCGGAACTGGGAGCCGAAGTGGCTCATCCGCAGCGGGTACTCCTCGGCCTCGAAGAAGCCGTTCAGCGTCGCGGCCAGTTCGGCGGTCCGCGCGTTGAGGCGCTCCTGGAGGTGCGGGCTGTGCTCCTTGAGGTGGGTCAGTACGGCGCGGGCGGCGACCATCGACACCGGGTGCTGGATGTACGTGCCGCCGAAGAAGGTGGTGTCGGCGGGCGGGTAGCTGTCGTCGCCGTAGGACCAGTGGCCGCCGTCGACGCCGTCCATGATGTCGGCGCGGCCCGCGATGGCGCCGATGGGGAAGCCGCCGCCGAGGAGCTTGCCGTAGGTGGCGAGGTCCGGGGTCACGCCGTACAGCTCCTGTGCTCCGCGGGGTGCGGGGCGGAAGCCGGTCAGCATCTCGTCGAAGAGCAGCACGATGCCGTGGCGGCGGGTCAGCTCCCGCAGCCTGCGCACGAACTCGACCGGCTGGAGCTCGGGGTGCCGGCTCTGCACCGGCTCCACGACGACCGCTGCGATGTCGCCGGCGTTGCGGGCGATCGTCTCCAGGGCGGCCTCGCTGCCGTAGTCGAGCACCAGCAGATCGGAGACGGCGGCCTGCGGGATGCCCCGGGAGACGGGCACGGTGATCTGGTCGGTGCCGCTGTTCGAGGACCGGCCGAGGACGTTGTCGGCGTGGCCGTGGTACGCGCCCAGGAACGAGACGATCTTGTCGCGGCCGGTGGCGGCGCGGGCGAGGCGGATGGCCGCCGAGTTCGCCTCCGTACCGGAGTTGGCGAAGGCCACCCGCTCCAGCCCCGTGAGGTCGGCGAGGAGTTCCGCCGCCTCGCCGGTCTCGATGGTGCGGGGACCGAGCTGGATGCCCCGGGACAGGTGCTCGCGCACGGCCTCGGTGACGAAGTCGGGCTCGTGACCGAAGAGCAGGACGCCGAAACCCATGGTGATGTCGACGTACTCGTTGCCGTCGACGTCCTCGAGCCGTGCCCCGCTCGCCCGGCGGCCGGCGAGGGGGTACAGCATCTCCTTCGTGCCGCTGCGGAAGCCGACGACGGCGCGGCTGTCGGCCAGGACGCGGCGGTAGCGCTGGGCGATCCGCTTGGAGGTCGGCGTCTTGGCGGTGTAGCGGCGTACGAGGTCGGTCAGGTGCTCCTGCTGGGTGTGCGGCGAGACGTCCTGGACCATGCCGGAGGATTTCGCGACCGTCACTCGGGGTCCGTGGACCCGCGGCGGCTGCGGGGCCGGAGCTGCGGTTCCGCCCATCTGCTCGGCGATGCGCTGCGACAGTTCGGTCATCGCCGCCAGGTCCTGGTCCAGTGCCGCGGAAATGCCGTTCAGCCCGGTCACTTGGCCACCTTGCCGTTGAGCCGGTCCGTCACCGAGGCGGTCTGGAGGGCGAGCAGCTGGGAGAGCTGGGACATCATCTGCAGCTGTATCTGCGACATCTGCTGGATCTTGTGGGCGAGGTCCTCCAGTTCCTCGCGGGTCGCGTACTCGGGAGCGGAGGCCGTGCCGGCGGGGGCGGGATCCGGAGTGGGTGCGGGTGCGGGTGCGGGTGCGGGTGCGACGGGAGTGGGGACCGGTGCCGGTGCCACAGGCTGTGCCGGCTCGGCGCTCTGGACCGGGGGTTCGGTCGGCGTTGTCCCGGTCGCGTCCGGCATGTGCGCGACGATGAACTCCGCCAGCCGACGTGGCGTGCCCGTCTCCTCGAGCAGCTGTCTCATCGTCACCTTGACGTGATGCGCTTGCTCCAGCTCCCGCAGCACACTGATCATCTGCAGCGAGTCGGCGCCGAGGTCGAAGAAGTTCGCGTCGCCGACGATCGCCGACGGATCCCCGCCGAGGTGCCGGGCGGTCGCCTCGACAATGCTCCGGAGTACCCGTGCGACCGCTGCCTCTTGCTGCACCACTTCGGTTCCCTTTCTCGCTGCTGTTCTCGTACTCGGGGGCGTCGACCGGTGCCCCATCCAGTGGTCCTTGTGCTGGAATCGGTATCCGGGCAGCGGGACGCGTCTGCCACCACTGCCCGCCAGGAGCGCGTCCCAGCCGACGTCCGCTCCGGCGCAGTGCAGTCCCGCCGCCGCACCCCAGAGGGCTCCGAGTCCGGTGCCGCGCCGCAGGGACGGCAGCGCCGGTACGTCGGGCAGCGCCCGGCGGGCCAGACCGCTGAGGGTGGTGTGCGGCCCGATCTCGAGCAACGCGCCGGGCGATTCGGTGCCGATGCCGCGCAACGCCTCGTCGTAGCGGACGGGCTCGCGGGTATGGCGTAGGAAGTAGTCCGTGCCGGGGATCCAGCCGGGCGGGCGGGTCGCACCGTCCAGGGCGCTGACGAAGGGGATGCGCACCGGCCGGAAGTCCACGTCGTCGAGGACCTTCTCGAACTCCGCCAGCATCGGTTCCATCGAGGCGGTGTGGAAGGCGCGGGTCACCGGCAGCCGCTGCCCCGGTGTGCCGCGTTCGTCCAGCAGTGCGCACGCCCGGTCGACGGCGGCGACGGGCCCGGCGAGCACCTGGGTCCGGTCTCCGTTGCTCACGGCCGGCTCCAGCCCTGGAACCTCGGCGGCCAGGGCGAGGGCGGCCGCCCGGTCGATCGGCGCCGCGACCATCGCGCCGGGTGCGCAGCGCAGCCGCATCAGCCGGCCTCGTTCGGTGGTGAGGCGCAGCCCGTCCTCCAGGGACAGGGCTCCGGCCGCGTACAGCGCGGCGTACTCGCCGACGCTGTGGCCGGTCGCGGCGTGCGGTTCGACACCGGCGTCGCGCCACAGCCGGACGAGGGCGCACTGCAGGGCGAACAGCGCGGGCTGTGCGGTGTCCGTGCCCCCGACCGGCCCCTGCCCCGGCACGTCCGCCGGGTCCGCCGTGCGCAGCGCGTCGAGCAGGGAATCGCCGGTGAGGTCGCGGTAGTGCTGCTCGCAGGTGTCGAGCACTTCGCGTACCGCGGGGTAACGCGCGTAGAGGGCGTCGGCCATTCCGGGGTACTGGCTGCCCTGCCCGGTGAACTGGAACGTCACGCGCGGGGTGCCCTCCCCGGATGCCGTCCCCGTGGTGACCGCCGCCGTGGCGGTTCCGGTCAGCCAGGCGTCGAGGGCCTCGCCCAGGGCTGCCGGGGTGGCGCCGCGGACCGCGAGGCGGTGACGGCCGTGGGCGCGGCCGAGGGCGGCGGTGGTGACGAGGTCCGCCAGGTGCGGTGCGGGCGGCTGACGTAACCGGTCGCGGAAGGCGCGTGCGTTGTCCGCGAGGGCCTCCCGGCTGCTCCCCGAGACCAGCAGCACCTCCGGCGGCGCGGTGTCGCCGGTCCTGGGTGCCGGCTCGGGGGCCTGTTCCAGGATCAGATGGACGTTGGTGCCGCCCACGCCGAGTGAGGTGAGGCCCGCGCGACGGGGTACGTCGCCTTCCGGCCAGGGCCGGGCGGTCCGGGGGACGTAGAAGGGGCTGTGGTCGAAGTCGATGAGGGGGTTGGGTTCGCTGAAGTTCGCCATCGGCGGGATGACACCGTGGCGCAGGACCAGCAGGGTCTTGACGAGGCCGGCCAGTCCGGAGGCGGCGTCGAGGTGGCCGATGTTGGCCTTGGTCGAGCCCAGGGCGCAGTAGCCGTCGCGGTCGGTGTCCTCGCGGTAGGCGCTTGCGGCGCCGTCGAACTCGATCGGGTCGCCCTTGAGCGTGCCGGTGCCGTGGGTCTCCAGGTAGCCGATGGTGTCGGCGCCGACGCCGGCGCGTGCCAGGGCCTGGCGGACGGCCGCGCGCTGGCCCCGGGCGCTCGGGGCGGTGAACGCCTTCTTGTCCGCGCCGTCGTTGCTGATGCCCCAGCCGCGGACGACGCCGTGGACGGTGTCGCCGTCGGCCTCCGCCCGCGCCAGGCGCTTCAGGACCACGGCCAGGACGCCTGTGCCTCCCACGGTGCCGTCGGCGCCGGCGTCGAAGGCCCGCAGGCGGCCGGACCGGGAGAGGATCGAGCCCTTGACGTAGCGATAGCCCAGGACCTGCGGCACATGGACGGCGGTGGCGCCGACGAGGGCGATGTCGCAGTCACCCATGAGCAGTGACTGAGCGGCCGACTGCACGCCGACCAGCGAACTGCTGCAGCCCGTCTGGACGTTGACGGCGGGTCCGGTCAGGCCCAGCCGGTAGGCGACCCGGGTGGCGGTGAAGTCGGCGTAGTTGCCGACCGTGACCTGCATGCCCGAGGTCCAGTCGGGCGCCGGCCCGCTGGGCAGGACGTTGTTGAGCAGGTAGTTCTGCATCGTGTAGAGGTGGTAGCCGGTGCTGGCCCAGACGCCGACGCGGGTGCCGTCCCGTTCGCCCGGGTAGCCGGCGTTCTCCAGGGCGTGCTGGGCGCATTCCAGGAACATGCGGTGCTGCGGGTCGGTGAGCTGGGCCTCGCGGGGGCTCATCGCGAAGTGCTGGGCGTCGAAGCCGGCGATGCCGTCGAGGAGCCCGGAGGCGCCGACGAAGTCCTCCGCCTCGTACTCCTCGGCAGGCACACCGGCGGCGGCGAGTTCCTCGTCGGTGAAGCGGGTGATGCAGTCGGTGCCGTCGCGGATGATCCGCCAGAAGTCCTCGGGCGTGTCGGCGCCGGGCAGCCGGAAGGCCATGCCGATGACGGCCATCCGCGGGTCGGGGTCGCTGGTGCTCATCAGCCGCGTCCCTCCGTCACCGTCGGTTGGTCACGGCCGGCCGGTTCCTCCGCGGGCGGGCCGGGGGCTCCCCTGCCCCGGCGCGAGAGCCAGCCGAGGAGGATCAGGCACAGGACGATCGCGAGGCCGTGGAAGGCGCCCACCACCTGCAGTGGCGAGAAGGCCTCCAGGAGCGCGCCGCTGACGAGCATGCCGAGCCCGAACCCGAAGTTCTCCACCGAGGCGGTGAGTCCGAAGAGGCGGCCGCGCTGCTCGTCGGGGGCGGTCTGCAGCCTCGACACGTAGACGATCTCGGTGAATCCGTCGGCGGCTCCGGCGACGAGCGCGGCGATGACGGCGGGCACGGTCGGCAGCCCGCTGAAGACCACGATGAAGCCGGCCGACATCACACAGGCGCCGAGCGCGAAGGCCCGCTCCCCCGGGGTCTGTCCGGACTTCTTGGTGACCCGGCCGATGACCTGCTGGGCGACGATGTTGCCGATGGCCCAGGTGGCCCAGAACTGGCTGATGAACGTGGCCGGATGGTCGGGATCCAGGCTGCTGGAGTAGATGGGGAGGGCGACGTTGTGGGACGAGGAGCCCAGCCCGTCGACCGCCCGGATGGCCACCATCGCCATGAGTACCGGTGCGGTGCCCAGCAGCATCCGGGCCGTCCAGCGCGCGGCGCCGGAGTCCTTCGCCGAGCCGGCGCCCGCGGGGTCGGTGGCCGACCGGGTGCGGACGGGCAGCAGGAAGAGCATGGTCGCGGAGACCAGGAAGGTCGCGGCGTCCAGCGCGAACGCCGCGGAGTAGCCGAGTTGCGCCACGACCACGCCCGATGAGGCGAAGCCGGCGATCATGGCGAGCGAACGTCCGGTCACGAGCAGCCCGTTGGCCCGGACGCGGTGTTCCGCGCCGACGATTTCGGGGATGCTGCTGCGCAGGGCCACCTGGGAGAGCGTCGAGCAGCCGCCCGTGACCACGGCCAGGACGTACAGCAGTCCGGGGCGTATCCCGTCGGGGGCGAGCAGCAGTGACAGCAGGGCCACGGCTTGGCACAGGTCGGCGCCGACCATCAGGCGCTTGCGGTCGTAGGCCGAGACGAGCCGGCCGCTCACCCAGCCCGACACGACACTGGTCGCCAGGCGTACGGCCATGAAGAGGCCGGCGGCCAGCGCGCTGCCGGTGGCGTCGTAGACGAAGACGTTCAGCGCCACCATGTTCAGGTAACTGCCGTACGCCGAGATGCCGTTGCCCAGAACGAGCAGACGGAAGTACCTCATGCACCTTCCTCAGGTCTGCATCAAGGGGTGTGAAGGGTGTGAGACCGGGATCGCCTGGCCCGCCCGCTCAGTGGCGGTGCGGGATCCAGGCGGACGGAAGGGGCCGGTGAGGTCGCCCGTCGTATGGCGTGTTCATGCCCCGCTGCCGGCCCAGCACAGAAACCATTCCCCCCAATACGCCACCGGATGGCGGCCATTGAGTCGACACCCAAGCAGACCCGAACAGGCGTGTTCAAGACTCGGAAGTGGTCCAGACGACTTCCGGTCCGAATTTGGCGATTTCGGAGCGTTCAGCGTCTCAGGTCCGCGTTGTTCGCGGCCGTGATGACGCGGTCGCGTTCGGTGCGGGTGAACAGGTTCTCGGCCACCCAGCGGTCAGCGAGGGTGAGTACGGCGCGCACGAACGGGGCGGAGGTCGGGAAGGGGGCCTGTTGCCACAGGGCGTCGAGGAAGGTCCGGCCGTCGGTGCGGGCGTGGTTGGGGACGCCCGAGTCGGCTGTGCCGAACACGATGACGGGTTCGGAGCGCTTGAAGTAGGCGTGGTAGGGGGCGTCGTTGCCCAGGTGGAAGGGGGCGAGGGAGAGGTTGTGCGTGGTGAAGTGCAGGGGGCGGGAGGCGGGTTTGATCGCGTCGGCCAGATCGCCGCGGAGCGTGAAGTCCTTGTAGAAGGAGAAGGCGCGGAATTGCTGCTCCGGGCTTTGGGCCGTCAGGAGGAGCGGGCCGTAGAAGAGTGCTTGGACGGTCCGGTCGTCCAGGGCTCGTTCGATGTGCAGCCGGTAGGGCGTCGAGAGGCGGATGCGGTCGCCTCGGCGCCAGTTTCTGTTCAGGGTGAGATAGGTGCCGGGTGCGGCCGGGCCCCCGTACGGGGTTCCGTTGACCGTGACCGTGACGCCTGTCGTGGCCCAGGACGGGATGCGGAGCTTGACGGCGAGTTGGCCGCCGCCCTCGCGGAAGGTCAGGGTGCGTACGCCCTCGGCCGGGTAGTCGCTCGTCTGCTCGATGACGAGGCCGCGCTCCGGCCAGCGCAGGGTGGAGGCCAGGTACAGGTTGACGTACAGGGTGTTGCCGTCGGCGGAGCGGAAGTAGACCGAGTCCTGGTACTTGGTGTGGTTCTCCATGCCGGTGCCGCCGCAGCAGGTGCCGGTGTTGCCGAATCCGCGTCGTACGCCCGGGCCCATGCCGACGAAGTAGGTGACCTCGGGGCTGTCGGTGCTGGGGGTGTCCCGGCGGGAGGCGAGGATGTGGTTGGTCAGGCCCCGCTCGTAGTAGTCCATGTAGGCGGGGTCCGGCTCGTGGAAGAAGAGCTGCCGGCTCAGCTTGAGCATGTTGTACGTGGCGCAGGTCTCGGCGTTCTTGTCGTCGAGGGTCGCCGCGATGGCGCCGCGGGCGCGGAACATCTCGCCCTGGCCGGTGCCGCCCAGGGCGTAGGTGCGGGAACCCTCGACCATCCCCCAGAAGTTGCGGGCAGCGGCGGCGTAGGTCTCCTCGCCCGTGTGGTCGAACAGGCGGAGGTAGCCGGTGAACTGCGGGATGTGCTGGTTGGCGTGCTTCCCTTCCAGGACGTCACGGTTCTCCGCGCAGGCGTTGAGCAGTGTGGTGTTGTCGAAGCAGCGGGCGGCGGCGAGGTGTTCCGGCCGGCCGGTGAGGGCGTACAGGTCCGTCATGACCTCGTTCATGCCGCCGTACTCACCGGCGATGTAGATCGACCACATGCGTTCCAGCTGCGCCTTCGGCAGCCGGCCCAGACGGCTGTGCACCCAGTCGCCCATCTTCGCGGCGATGGTCAGCGCCTGCTGGTTACCGGCCTGGGTGTGCGCGTCCAGGAGGCCGCGCATGATCTTGTGGCAGGTGTAGTACGGCGCCCAGATGGTGGGGTAGGTCGTGTAGCTCTCCAGGAGGATGAACTGGGTCTCCGGGTAGGCCGCCAGGTAGCCGGGGTGGCTGGGTTTCGGGTCGCCGTGTTCGGCGAGGGCCTGCTGGCACTCGCCGAGGGCCGTGATCAGGTGGTCGAGCTTGGACTTGAGGGCGGCCTCGCGGGTGTCGGCGTACGCCTGCGCGATGAGGGTGAGGAAGTGGCCGCCGTAGTGGCCCCGCAGGTTGCCGTCGGCGGTTTCCCAGCCGCCCGGCGGCCGCGCGCCGCGCGTGTCCAGTCCGGCGTTGGCGCGGAAGACGGCCAGGATGCGGTCGGCCGGGTAGGCGCGGGCGTAGTCGAGCATGAGGTCGCGCTTGGCCCGGAAGACGCCCCCGCCGAGGGTTACCTGGTCCAGGCCGAAAGGCCGCACCGCCCAGGTGGGCTGGGCGGGCAGCGCTCGCGCGGCGGCCTCGGCTGTGGAGCCGGCGGGGGCGGCTTGGGCCGGTGGGCCGGAGGCGATGAGCGGGGTCGCTGTGGCCGCGGCGCCGGCGGTCAGGCTCAGCACGCGGCGTCGGGTGGGTGGCTGGAACATGGCGCACTCCGATCGTCGTGGGTCATCGGCGGGCGGGAGATGTCCCACCCGGGTCGCGCGGGGGTGTCACGGTGATCGTGGCCGTGGCGCGGTGGGAGGAGTCCGGCACGGTTCCCCTGACCTCGAAGGTCCCGGGTCCGGCGTACTGGTCCGGATCCACCGGGTCCCAGGTGACCTGGGTCCGGCTGTCCCTGGAGCCGTCGTTGTAGGTGGCGACCACCGCGGCGGGGAGCGCGGGAGGCCTGCCGGGGCGGGTGGTGACGCGTTCCTCCGCGATGCTGGTGATCTCGACCGCGTCCGTGTGCCGTACCCATACGGTGGCGGTGACCGGCTGGGCGGTGCGGTCGGCGAGGCCGGTGACCGTGACGCTGGTGCCGCCCTCGGCGACCTGGTCCTCGGTCAGGGCCGGCCAGGCCACGGGTGAGCGGGCCGTGGAGCCGTCGGCGTACACGAGCGTCACCTGCTCGGGCAGGTCGGGGACGGTGCCGCGGAGGGTGGGGATGTGGGTCTCGCGTACCGACTCCGGTGCCTCGGCGTAGACCTTCCATTCCTGGACGCCTAGGGCCAGATTCGGGTGTCCGGTGAGCTTCGCCCGCAGCGCGGTGGTGGTGACCGGGGTGAACGTGGTCCGGTTGTAGCGGTTCTCGGCGGTGCCGTAGCCGCTGGGGGCGGGGACCTCGCGCCAGGTGTCGCCGTCGCGGTACTCGATGACCCAGGAGGCCGGCACACCCACCCCGTCGGCCGCGCCTGGCTGCGCGTCGCGGAAGAAGTACAGGTCGGAGCCGTCCACGCGGACCGGTTCTTCCCAGGTGTACTGGATCCACTGGGTGTCCTTCTGGGGCCAGCTGCCCCAGCGCGGGGCGTCGGACGACGAGACCGGTTCACGGCCGTCGTTGATCGCGGCCACCGACTCCCAGCCGGAGGTGTAGGACGCGGTGGCGGTGGCGGACGGTGCGAGGTTCACCCGGCCGTCGCCGAGCTCCTCCACCTTCACGACGACCTGCTTCGACGACGTCAGCGCGCCGTCGGTGGCGGTGAGTTCGAGGGTGTAGGTGCCCGCCTTGGTGAACCGGGCGACGGTCGTGGAGGCGTGCGGGTCGTCGAAGACGACGGTGCCGTCGTCCGGGCCGTCGGCCGCCCGCCAGGAGGCGGAGAGCGTCCTCTTCGGCAGGCCGTCGTCCTCGGTGATGCCCGTGAGCCTGACCTGGCCCGGCCGGGTGTACGTCGGGTCCCGCCAGGCCTCGACGTAGGGAGGCTGGTTGCGGGCCGTCGGCGGGCGGGCGTCGGTGTCGTAGACCTGGATCTCCTTCAGGCCGCTGGTGTGGCCGTCGCGGTGGCGCATGAGCACGCGCAGCTTGCCCGTGGTCACCTCCTGGAAGCGCACCCGGTTGAGGTTGGCGCGCGGGTAGGCGGGTGACTTGGCGGGCCGTGCCACGTCCTTCCACTGGCCGGCCCGGTCCTGGTACCGCACGGTGTAGAGGGCCGGTTCGGCGTATCCGCCGGGCCGTTTGTCACTGGAGAAGTGGAGCCGGACGTCGTCGACCGCGCGGGGACGGCCGAAGTCGATCTCGTACCAGTCCTCGGTGTTCCCTGAGCCGCGGGCGCCCCAGGAGGGCTCGTTGACGGTGAAGCCGTCGACGGCACCGGCGACGCCCCGGCCCTCGCCCTCGTGGGAGGCACGGGCGGTGGCGCCGGCGGCGAGGTTGTTCCCGGCCCTGCCCGTGAGGTCCCGTCCGGCCTTGGCGAACAGGTCGGTGACGCGCTCCTTCGGGCCGTGGGTGACGTCCTGCGGCTCTGCGACATGCGCGCGCAGGCCGGTGGTCCTCGCCTTGGCTCCGCCGCCGTCGGGGAAGGTGACCTTGCGGGTCGTGGGGTCGTAGACGAGGTGGGTGAGGCGGTCGGCGGTGAAGGCGAGCCTCCCGTCGAGGTAGAGCGAGTACCCCTCCGGGACCCGCTTGCCGTACGGGCGTTTCCCGTCGCCGGGTTCGTCCCACAGGACGGCCGCGTCCGTGCCCCGGTATTTGATGTCGGTGACCGCGAAGTGCGGCCAGTCGACGTCGATCGGCCACAGCTCGATCTTCCGGTCGTCGCGCGGCCTGAACCCCATCGCGTCCTCGATGACGGTCCAGTTGGTGGTGCCGAGGATGGTGTGGTGGATCCAGGAGCGGTAGCCGATCTTCTGCGGGTCGGCACTGCCGTCTGACCAGAACTCGTTCTGGTCGGGGTACCGGTTGTCGCCGTCGACGTAGTGGGCCCAGGCGTTCCAGGAGAGCAGCTTCTTGTACCAGGTGCGGTCGATGTACTTGCTGGGGTACTTCCGCAGCACCGAGGAGAGGAAGCGGAAGGTGACGGTGGAGTTGATGACGGAGAAGTTGTTGCTCCCGGGGTGGCCCTGCTCCGCCGCTTGCGCCTTGTCGGCCTGGTTGGCCGTGAAGAACGGGAAGACGGGGTACTGCTTCGCGTCCGCCCACAGCCGCAGCGCCTCGAGGTACTGCGGGTCCTCTTCCGGCGTGGGCATCAGTCCCACGCTGTACGGGTAGTAGTTGTTGATCTCCTTCCAGGGCACCAGGGTGTCGCTGGCGACGTGCCGGTGCTTGAGCAGCTTGTCCTTCGGGTCCCAGAGGTGGTCCAGGACCGCCTTCTTCACCCGGTTCGCCGTCCCGCGCATCTCGTCGGCCTTGGCCTTCTCGCCGAGCAGGTCGTAGGCGCGGGCCGCCGCCGTCGCGTTGCTGTAGACGTAGGCGGATTCGGCGCGGTCCAGGTTTCCGGGCTTCCAGTCGAAGGAGACCGCGTCGGCGTCGTTGCCGGTCATCGCGCCCCAGTCGTACTCGATCAGCCCGTTGCCGTCCTCGTCGTAGTTCTCCAGCTGGCCGCGGACGTCCTTCTCCGCGTAGCGGGCGAGGTTGCGCACGATGCCGTCGGGGCCGCCGTGCACCTGGTAGGAGCGCCAGGCCGCCTCGGAGATGTACTGGGTGTAGCTGTTGGACCAGTTCTCCGGGTCGCCCGGGTTGTCGGTGTACTTGCCGTTCTTCGAGACCTCTCCGGCCGACACCCACGGGCCGTACGAGTAGCTCGGGTCGCGCAGGTACTTGAGGTCGTCGACGAACATGCCGACCGTGAGCGCGATGGCGTTGTTGTAGCCGAGCACGCCCTCCATGGAGGTGGGGAACTGGTAGTCGCTGCCCGGGATGTCGGCGTCGAGGTAGTTGTAGCGCAGCAGCCACCAGCGGTAGTACAGCGTCTTCTCGATGTTGTCGTCGGGGACGTCGAGGTAGGGCAGGTTCTCGGCCCACCAGCGGTTGTACGTCTGTACATGCCGGCGGAAGGCGGTGGCCGGGGACGCGGCGCGCACGGAGTCGTACCTGGGGCGGGAGTCGGCGATCTCCTCGGTGACGAAGCCGAGTTGGACCTTGGTGGTGAGGGTGCGCCCGGCCGGCAGGGTCAGCGTGCGGGACAGCGACTCGCCCTCGGTGGTGAAGCCGTCACCGCTGAAGCGGGGGAAGACGGTCGTGAGGTTGTTCTTCGCGGGCACCGCGCCGGTGAGCTCACGGCCCTCGGCGGTCGTCGTGTACGGAGAGGTGGCGCGCAGCCGGACCTCACGACGCTCAGGGCCGGTGTTGGTGAGCGCCAGGTTCGTGACGGCGGCGTTCGCCTCGGTGATGAACTTGGTCTGCGTCACCTTCAGGCCGGTGGCCTCGTGGGTGAACTCGCTGCGCCAGTGGCTGGGGGTCTGGGTGCGGGCGCCGGTGTTCTCCCGCAGGGTGAGGTTCTCGCCGTCGACGTTCAGGGTGATCGTGTACGCGGACCGGTTGTCGATGCTCTCCCAGTAGGCGACCTTGCCGGCGAAGCCCAGCTGGGACGGTGCGTGTTCCTTCATGAACACAGCGCGTCCCCGGGTGAACAGCCAGTCCCCGGCTGGGTCCTCGCCCTTGCGGGCCAGCATGCGGTCCATCCAGAAGTCGGTGCCGTCCCCGGCCTTGCGGTCGGCCTCGTACTGGGCGCGCAGGGTGCGGTGGACGGTGAAGCCGGCCGGGAGCGTGGGGACGGGGTGGTCGGATCCGGAGTAGACCGGGTAGCCGATCGCCGCGTTGTCCGCCGCTGCCGGGCCGGTGGCGGCGAGCGGGGCCAGCAGGCCCAGGGCCAGCGCCCCGGCCAGGATGCCGCGGCGGTGTCGTCTTCGCTGTGCGGGCACGGCTACCTCTCGGTCGGCGTTGTCGGGGGCGGGGTCGTCGGCAGCCACACGCGCATGGTCGAGGGGCCGCGGTTCGCCCAGGAGTGGTAGGGGACGAGGGTGATCGCCGCGGGGTCGGCCGCGGGTGCGGTGGCTTCGTCGGCCGGCCGGTACGGCCAGGCGGTGTCGTGCGGTTCGGCGAGTTCACCGGGTGCGAGGACGGTGTCGCCCGGCCCGTCCTCCGGTGCGGCGGACGCATCCACGCGGAGCGCGTCGACGTCGTGTCCGTCCGGCAGGTCGGTGGACTCAGCGCAGTACACGAGGGGGCCGCGCTGGACGGCCACCGTGCCGCGTGTGGCGTCGATGCGGGGGTCGGCCCGGATCCAGCGCGGGGTGACGGGCAGTTCGAGGCGTATCTCGTCGCCGGGGCGGAAGACCCGGGTGAGCCGCGCCGTGCCCGGGGCGACGGTACGGCGGTTCCCGTCCGGGTCGACCAGCCGGGCCGTCTCCCCCGCCGTCCACGCGGGGACGCGCAGGGTCAGGGTCCAGGGGCGGGCCGGGGAGCGGCTGATCCGCACGGCCACGGCCCCGCCGGACGGGTAGTCGGTACGGACCCGCAGCGCCACGCCCTGCCCGTCGCCCAGGGAGGTGGCCAGTTCGGCGTCGGCGTACTGGTGCAGTTGCAGGCCCTCGTCGTCCGCCGTCGCCAGATACGCGGGCAGTTGGGCGAGCGTGCGCGCCACGTTGGTCGGGCAGCACGACACCGCGAACCAGGGGGCGCGCAGGCCCGAGTCGGCGCGCGGGCTGACGCGGTCCGCCGGGGGCACGGTGCCCCGGTGACGGCGGTGCAGGGTGTTGGCGTAGAAGAAGGCCCGGCCGTCCTCGGACGGAGAGGCGGCGATCACGTTGAACAGGGTCCGCTCGGCCAGGTCCGCGAAGCGCGGCTCGCCGGTGGCCAGCAGCAGCCGCCAGGCGAGCATCACCGAGGCGACACCGGCGCAGGTCTCCGAGTAGGCGCGGTCCGGCGGCAGCACGAAGTCGTCGCCGAAGGACTCGTCGCGGTGGTGCGAGCCCATCCCCCCGGTCAGATAGGTCCGCCGGGCGACCGTCGCCTCCCACTGCCGCACGACGGCGGTGAGCAGCGCGTCGTCCCCGGTCTCCACGGCCACATCGACCGCGCCGGCCGCGAGGTACAGGGCGCGCACGGCGTGGCCGCGCAGAGCCGTGGCCCGGCGGACGGGCAGGTCGTCCTGGAAGTAGGCGCGGCCGAACTCGATGTCGGCGAGGGTGCCGTGGCCGCGCCGGCCGAGGAACAGCGCGGCCTGGTCGAGGTAGCGCTGCTCCCCCGTCAGCCTGGCGAGTTCCACCAGGGCCGTCTCGATCTCCGGGTGCCCGCAGATGCCCTGGTTGCCGCCCGGTCCGAAGGCGGCGCAGAGGTGATCGGCGGCCCGGCGGGCGATCTTCGTCAGCTCGCCCTCGCCCCGGGCGCGGGCCTGCGCCACACCCGCCTGAATGAGGTGCCCATGACAGTAGAGTTCGTGGCCCCATTCGAGGTCGCTGTAGCGGGGCTGCTGGCCGGGGCGGCCGAAGGCGGTGTTCAGGTAGCCGTCCGGGTGCTGGGCGGGGGCGATGGCGTCGGTGAGCGCCGCGACGTCCCCGTCGTACGCGGCGCCCGCCCAGGCCATGGCCTCCATGAGCTTGTAGATCTCGGAGTCGGCGAACTCCCGGCCGCGCCGGTCGGTATGGATCCGGCCCTCGGCGGCGGCCCGGAAGTTGCCGGTCCAGCCCTCGCGTTCCATCCAGTCGCGGCAGTGGCCGAGCGTCGCGGTCGCGTTGGTGTGGCGGCGCCGGGCCCAGAAGCCGCCGGTGATCCGGACCTCGTCCAGGCCGAGCGGGCGCAGCCGGCCCCGGGTCGGCGCCACCGGCAGCACGAGCGGGCGTGCCGTGTTCTCCCTCACCAGTCCATGCCTTCGTCCACGTCCTTCCGGTGGTCCGTCTTGTCCGTCGAAGCGGCTCTGTGCCGGCTCAGCCCTTGAGGGCGCCGGACATGAAGCCTCTGATGTAGTGCCGTTGCAGCAGCAGGAAGAGCAGCAGGCAGGGCACGGCCAGGACCACCACGCCCGCCTCGGTGGCGCCGTAGTCGACGGCGCCCATGCTCTGCTGCCGCAGGTTCGCGACGGCCAGGGGCAGCGGTGCCTTCTCGCTGTCGGAGATGAGGATCAGGGGTGCGATGAAGTCGTTCCAGGCGGCGAGGAACGCGAACAGTCCCACGGTGATCAGTCCCGGCCGCACCGCCGGCAGGAGCACACGGCGCAGCGCGCCCGCCGTGCCGCAGCCGTCGACGAGGGCCGACTCCTCCAGTTCGCGGGGCACCGCCTCGAAGGAGATCCGCATCATGAAGGTGGCGAACGGCAGTTGGAACATGGCCAGGACGAGGCTCAGCCCGATCAGCGAGTTCTGCAGATGGAGCCGGCCCAGCAGGACGTAGAGCGGGATGAGGAGGGTGGCGTAGGGGACCATGAGGATGGCCAGGGTCAGCAGGAACAGCAGGTTCTTGCCGGGGAAGTCGAAGCGGGCGAAGGCGTAGCCGCCCAGCAGGGACACCCCCAGGGTCAGGGCGACGGTCAGGGTCGAGACGACCGTGCTGTTGAGCAGGTACCGCCACAGGCCCGCGTCGTAGTCGAGCAGCGTCCGGTAGTTGCCGAGACCGTAACCGGACTGCTGGGCGGTGCCGGGCTGGCCGCTCACCGACGCCCAGGCGTTCCACAGCAGCGGGAAGAGGAAGATGACGGCCAGAGAGCCTGCGACGACGTAGTGGGGCGTCCGGCCCAGGGCGCGGGTGAGCACCGTGGTGTCCCTTCTCATCAGGCGGCGGGTGTCATGACTCGTCGGCGCGGCGCAGGCCCCGGAACTGCAGGGCGTTCAGCAGGAGCAGCGCGGCCAGCACGAGGATCGAAAGGGCCGCCGCGGTGCCGAGGTTCAGCCGCTGGAACGCCTCCCGGTAGATCAGCTGGACGACGGTGACCGTGCTGTTGTCCGGGCCGCCCTTGGTGAGGATGAAGAACTGGTCGAAGGCGAGCAGGGAGCCGGTCACGCACAGCAGGAGGCACAGGGCGAGGGAGGGCCGCAGCAGCGGGAGGGTGATGGAGCGGAAGATCTGGGCGCGGCTCGCGCCGTCCATCCGTGCCGCCTCGTACACCTCGTGCGGGATGCGTTGCAGGCCCACGAGCAGGATCAGCATGTAGAAGCCGGCGAACTTCCAGACGATCAGGAACACCGTCGACCACAGGGCCGACGTGGGCGAGCCGAGGAAGGACACCGGGTCGTCGACGAGGCCGAGGCCTTCGAGGATACGGCTGAGCGGGCCGGTGGTCGGGCTGTACAGGCCCCAGAACAGCAGGGACGCGGAGGCCAGCCCGAGGGCGCCGGGCAGGAAGTAGACCGTGCGGAAGAAGCCCGCGCCCGGGCGGGACTCCTGCACCAGCAGGGCCAGGAGCAGCGCCAGGGCGAGCAGGACGACCGTGACGATCACGGTGTAGAGCAGGGTGAAGCGGATCGCGGGCCAGAACAGGTTGCTGTCGGTGATGTCGGTGTAGTTCTCGGGCGCGTTGACGCCCCGGTCTCCCCCGAGCAGCGGCCAGTCGCTGAGCGACATCTGACCGACCAGCAGCAGGGGCAGCAGGAAGAAGACCGCGACGAACAGCGCCGTGGGGGCCGCGTAGGCCAGGCCCTTGGCCGTGCGCGAGCGCCAGCGGGGCGGGGGTGTGCCGACCCGCGGCTGCGGCGAGGTCATCTGGGCGGCCGTCGCCCGGTCTGCCACTTTCACCGGCATGGCTCTCCTTGGCCGTAGGACGTCGGGAGGGTCGGTTCAGTCGGCCAGTGAGGCGGTGACGGCGTCGTTGTCCTTCTCGACCGTCTTCCCGTCGCCGAAGACGGCGTGGCGCATCAGCTCCAGCCAGGGCCCGTTGGGGTCGTTGAAGGTCTGGCCGAACTTCATCGCGTACGGAGTGCGGCCCTCGGCGACGAGTTCGTTGATGGTGACCAGGCGCGGGTCGGCTTTGGAGTGCTTGTTGGACGCCAGGTCGGTGCGGGCCACCACGTCCTTGTGCGCGGCGACCACGTCGACCTGCGCCTTGTCGCCGAGGGACCAGGCGAGGAAGTTCCAGGCCTGGTCGGCCGACTCGCTGGTGGCGGAGACGCCGATGGCGTCTCCGCCGACGAAGGTGGACTTGCCTCCGTCGGGGCCGGGGATGGGCGCGACGCCGAGGTCGAGGTCCTTGGGCATCAGTCCGAGCGTGGTCGACGGCATGGGCATCACGCCGACCTTGCCCTTCGGGAAGATCCCGGTCCAGGTCGTGCCCGTCTCTTCGCGGGCGCCGGGCGCCACGATGTCGTCGCGCACCCAGCCGCGGTAGGTGTCGTAGACCTTCCTCGCGGCGTCAGAAGCGAGATTCGCTTCGGTGCCCTCCTTGTTCATGACGTCCTCGCCTGCGGCCCAGACGGACGGCCACCAGGTGAAGACGCCGCAGCCGCCGCAGTTGCCGCCGAAGAACGTGCCGTCGACACCGCCGCCCAGCGCGTCCACGGCCCGGGCCTGCCGGTCCCAGTCGCCCAGGGTCGCGGGCGGCTTCTCGGGGTCGAGCTTCGCCTTGCGGTAGAGCTCCCTGTTGTAGAAGAGCACCGACAGGTCGAGGGTGTGCGGGACGACGTACTTCTTGTCCTCGTACGTGCCGGCCTTGATGTGCGACTGGGCCAGGTGCTCGGCGAAGGGCAGGGCGTCGACGCGGTCGGTGAGGTCGGCGAAGAGGCCGCTGGACGTGTAGTTGGGCACGAACACGACGTCGGAGGCGAACAGGTCGGGCAGGTCGCGCGATCCGGCCGCCGCGCCGACCTTGGCCTGGTAGTCGTCGGTGGGGACGACGGTCAGCTCGATCTTGTTCTGGTGGCTCGCGTTGTACGCCTCGACGAGGGCCTCGCTCTGCGGCCGGGTCGCCGCGCGCGTCCACATCGTCAGCTCGGTGCCGTCGTCGACGCCGCCGGCGGCCGCTTTGCCCCCTCCCCCGCCGGAGCCGTCGTTGTCCGAGCCGCACGCGGTGACCAGGCTCGCGGTGGCGAGCAGGGCGATGGCGCCTGTGACGAGGCGGCGTATGTGTCCACGCGGTCCGGCCGTGCTCCCCATGGTCGATTCCCCTTGTGTCGCGGCGGACCGTGCGCGGGCCTGCCGGTCGGGACAATGGTGTGGTGGCACTGAACTGAGTGGCGGAAACGGGCCGAAAAGGCTTTCTGAGACGCTAAGGACGCATCCCACGACCCGTCAATCCCCTTGCGTGAAGCGGTTTCTGAGATGAACTCGAAAACGCGGACGAGGGCAAGACCGAAAATTTCCGCGTACTGTTTGGGGTGCCCTCGACGGCGTCGGCAGGCGACGCGAGACAGGAGAAGACCCATGGCACAGGCCACCGGCCCCTCGCGTTCACAGCCCGCCACCCTCAGCGACGTCGCCCGGCTGGCGGGCGTGTCGATCGCCACGGCGTCCAAGGCCCTCAACGGCCGCAGCCAGGTGCGGGCGGAGACCAGAACACGCGTGATCGAGGCGGCCGAGCGCCTCTCGTTCCGGCCCAACCAGGTGGCCCGGGGTCTGCTGGCCGGACGGACGGGCACCGTGGGGCTGCTGACCAGCGACCTGGAGGGCCGGTTCAGCATCCCGATACTGATGGGTGCCGAGGACGCCTTCGGAGCGGGTGAGGTCGCGGTGTTCCTGTGCGATGCCCGCGGGGACGCGATCCGCGAGCAGCACCATGTTCGCGCGCTGCTGGGTCGCCGGGTCGACGGCCTGATCGTGGTGGGCAGCCGGACCGATCCGCGACCCTCCCTGGGGCGGGAGTTGCCGGTCCCCGTGGTCTACGCGTACGCGCCGTCGGAGAATCCGGAGGATCTGTCCATCGTCCCGGACAGCGTCGGCGCGGGCCGGATCGCCGTGGAGCATCTGCTGGCCTGCGGCCGTACCCGGATCGCGCACATCACCGGCGACCCCGGATATGCCGCCGCGCAGGAGCGGGCCGAGGGCGCCCGGGCCGCGCTCGAGGGCGCCGGACTGGCCCTGGTGGGCGAGCCGCGGTTCGGGGCGTGGTCGGAGGGCTGGGGGCGGGCGGCCACCGCGATGCTGCTCGACCAGCACCCGGAGGTGGACGCCGTGCTGTGCGGCAGCGACCAGATCGCCCGGGGCGTCATCGACGTCCTGCGCGAGCGCGGCCTGCGGGTGCCGGAGGACGTGGCGGTCATGGGCTTCGACAACTGGCGGGTCCTGACGTCCGCGTCCCGGCCGCCGCTGACCAGTGTCGACATGAACCTCGAACAGGTCGGGCGCGCCGCCGCGCACGCCCTGTTCACGGCGATCTCCGGCGGCACGCGCCGCTCCGGCGTCGAGACCCTGCCCTGCCGGGTGGTGATCAGGGGGTCGACGGTGCCGCTGGCGTGAGTCGCGGCGCCCGGTCGCCGCTCACGACGCGAGCCGGTCGAGTGCCGCCAGGACCGGTGCCACACCGTCCTCCTCGGCCAGGCGGCGGGCGACCGCCTGGGCGCGGCTGCGATGGGCCGGGTCGCCCACGGCCCGGCGCAGGGCGGGGGCGAGCGCGTCGGCGGTGAGGCGGCGCAGCGGGACGGCGCAGGGGGCGGTGCCCAGCGCGACGAGACGGGCCGCCCAGAAACCGGCGTCGAACTGCACCGGCACCGGCACCGACGGGACACCCGCGCGCAGGACGGCGGCGGTGGTGCCGGCTCCGGCGTGGTGGACCACGGCGGCCGTACGGGGAAACAGCTGCGCGTGCGGCACATCGCCGACGGTGATCACGTCGTCGGTGCGGGCGGCGAGGCCCGCCCACCCCTGCTGGATGATGCCGCGCAGTCCGGCCGCGCGCAGGGCACGCACGATGTCGCTGCTCAGGCGCTCGGGGTCCGGCACGGTGGCGCTGCCCAGTCCCACGAAGACGGGGGCGGGCCCGGCGGCGAGGAACTCCTCCACGTCCCGGGGCAGGCTGCGGGTGTCGTGCGGCCACCAGTACCCGGCGATCTCCAGCCCGGGCCGCCAGTCCCGCGGCCGGGACACCACCACCTCGCTGAAGCCGTGCAGCACCGGCCACCGCGCCCGCTCACGGGCCCGGCGAATCGCGGCGGGGCCGGGCAGGGGCATGCCGTGCCGGGTGCGCAGTCGGCGCACGGCCCGGGTGAAGACCTGGTCGACGGCGGTGGTGACGGCCATTCCGCCCAGGTGGTTGCCCACGGTGCCGAGGGAGCGTCCGCCGAGCATGGGTGCCCCGAACTCCCGTGTCGGGTGCTGGGGTTGGAGGAACAGTCCGAGGCTGGGCAGGGTCAGCCCCTCGGCGATGGCGCGGCCCAGCGGTGCCACGGCACCGGCGGCCAGCACGGCGTCGGCGCCGCGTGCCGCCCGGACGAGGTCGTCGGTCATCTCCTCGGCCGCCGACCGGGCCATCGACACCACGCGCAGCAGTTTGCCGAGCCCTGTCGTGCTGGCGTGCAGGCCGCGGCCGCGTTCGGAGTGCAACTCGGCGTGCGGGTCGACCGGGGTCGGGTGGAAGCGCACTCCGGAGCCGGCGGTCAGCGGCTCGAACAGTCCGTGGGTGACGAGTGTGACCTCGTGCCCGCTCCGCGCCAGCCCGGCGCCCAGCCCGGTGTACGGCGCGACGTCGCCGCGCGATCCCGCCGTCATGATCACCAGCCGCATGGTCCCAGTGTGGCCCGGCGAGGCGGACGACACACGGTGTACGGGGGCAGGGGTCCGAGAATCGCCGGTGCGGGTGGTGCGTGGAGTGGATGGTGCCGCGGTGGTTCAGGCCTGTGGGCCGGTGCCCAGCGCCTCGAGGACTGGGCTCTTCGACCGAGCGCCCATGTGGACGCCGGCGCCACCTGCGAGGACGCCGGCTTCCGGCAACTTCCTGAGACCCGGGAACGGCGGCGGGACGCCCAGCGGTCTGGGTACCGTCGGTGTCACGTGCTGGACCTGGTACGAATCTGCATGCCCGGGCGACGACGGTGCACGGTCACGTAGGACAAGCCGCCGCTCCCCGCGACCAGGCTGCGTTCGCTGCCGTGGGGCAGCCAGACCAGACTGCCGGGGGCCAGGGGCTGCGGGTCTGCTGCCGGGCCGAGGGTGCCGTCACCGGCGACCACGAGCAGGAGGACGTCGAGGTCGGGCTCGGTATGCGCGTCGATACGCCCTCGGGGTGGGATGCGGATCAGGTTGGCGTCCAGCTGCCGCCCTGACTCGGCCAGTCGCCACAGCGCACCCCCCGGTGTCGAGTCGTCAGAGATGAGCGACTCGGTATTGCACAGCACCCGCGGGAGGGGGGCGCCGGGGGTCGTCTCTGCGTCGGTCATCGATCTGCCACCGTCCGGTACGTGCCTACTGCTGCCTTCGGCAGGGTACGGCCGGCCGCGACGCGAACCAGGGCGGAGACCGCGGCAGGCGACACCTGTTCGGCGTACTCGACGTGCGGCCGAAGCCGGGCACTCCGAAACTCGGAGCAAAAGTCATCGTGCCGATGGCCCTTGACGTCTTGCGCTGATGAAAGGTGTCTTGTGACCCCCGAGGAACTGACTGCGGCCGCCGACCCCACGATTCTCGGAAACTACCTGGCGGAGTTGCCTCAGCAGCCGCACCACCACGGGCCCCTGATCAGCATCCGCGAAGACGAGTTCCAGGGCCACCACATCGTCATCAAGACGACCTACGAGATCACGGTGGACGGTGCGCCCCTCACCGCTCCACTCATCGTGTCGAACGACGGTCAGGTCCACAGCCATGCCCTGCCCACCTACGAGTTCTTGTCCGCGACAGACACCATCCGGGCTCTGATCGAGAACTTCCCCGCCGACTTCCCGGGCGGCGACGGCCCTGGTGACGGCGGCAACGGAGGCCATCCGGACCACCACGGCCACGGGCCCGGCCACAAGGGGGGCGTCTGACATATGGCCGTCGTACGCAGGAACATCATCACCAGCCCCGACGCCCGGGACGCCTACATCGAAGGTGTCCTGCGCCTCAAGCGGGAAGACTCGACACTCAAGACCACCGCGTTCGGTATCCCCGGACCACCCGCGCCGGTACGGACCTACGACCTGTTCGTCATCTGGCACGTCAAGGCGATGATGACTCCCGTCCCCCCGAGCGGGAACGTGAACATCCGCAACGCGGCGCACCGGGGCCCGGTATTCCTGCCGTGGCACCGGTTCATGCTGAATCTCCTGGAGGCGCACCTCCAACGAGTCCTGGACGATGCCGGCTTCGGGCTTCCGTATTGGGACTGGTCGATCGACGGCTCGCTGCCGGCCCCCGAGACGGCGCTGATCTGGAAGCCGGATTTCATGGGTGGGACGGGCGATCCGGTAGCCGACGGGCCGTTCGCCTTCAAGCCCAGCGACCCGAAGGGTTTCCGGGTCAGGCTGGAGGCTCCCCCAGGCGTCAGCCTCCGTCAGACGAACAGGGGCTTGCGCCGCAAGTTCCGGAGCGGTTCTCCGACTCTCCCGAATGCCCTGGACGTGGGGGCCGCCTTTAATACGCAGCCGGCGCCGCTCGGGGATCCGGACCTCGCCACGTACGACTTCGCTCCCTGGCTCCACAACTCGCGAGGATTCCGAGGGCGCCTCGAGGGCTTCACCGGAACGGGACTCCACAACCAGGTGCACCGGTGGATCGGTGGGGACATGGCTCCGGCCTCGTCACCGAATGATCCGGTCTTCTTCCTGCACCACGCCAACGTGGACCGGCTTTGGGAAGGCTGGATGAATCGGCACGGGCGAAACTATGTCCCTGCGATGTCGGAATCAGCGGAGCTCCTGGGCCATCGGATCGATGACCCGCTCATCTCGCCCCTGGGCGAGGGCGCCACTCCCCGGAAGACGCTCGACAACACCGCCCTGTTCACCTACGACGTGGTCCCCTGAATCAGCGCACGCCTGGTTGCCGACGAGGCAGCCGTCGAACACCCCGGTCCGAGCGGCAGCAAGGACGTCGCCAAGCCCCGTGCCCTCAGTACGATGGCCGCTTGCCGTGGTAGTGCTGGGCGAGCCGGGCCAGGGCGATAGCCCCGAGCAGAAGACCGAAGTCGCGCAGCGCGATGTCGTAGTAGCCGGGGATGGTCAGCAGGTTGACGATGATGCCGGCCAGCCATCCGGCCACCAGCCAGCCTCCGAAGCGCGGGGCGACGGCGACGGCGAGTCCCGCGACGATCTCGATGACACCGACGGCGTACATCGCCGCCTGGGCACTGCCGGGCACGACGTCGTTGATCCACGGTGCGAGGTAGGTGGGCCAGTCCACGAGCAGGTTGGCGAACTTGTCCAGACCGAACAGGATCGGCGCCACGGTGAACCCGGTACGCAGGATGACGAAGGCCTGGTAGCCGGGGGCGGTGAACCCAGCTCGCCGGGTGACGGCGGACGTGGTGGTTGTGGTGGGGGACGACATGACCGGCTCCTTCTATCGATGACTCTCATTAACGATAGAAACGGGGCGACGTTCTTTAGTCAAGGGCCATGGGTTTTACACTGGTGTTCATGGACCACCCGCAGCAAGCGCCCCGTGCCGACGTTTCCGCGGTCGCCGCACTGGAAGAGCCGACCCGGATGCGGCTGTACGGGCACGTCGTGCGCCAGCCGGAACCTGTCAGCCGCGACGAAGCCGCCGCCGCCCTCGGTCTCGCACGTCAGACCGCGGCGTTCCATCTGGACCGCCTGGCGGACGAGTCGCTCCTCGACGTCGTCTACGAACGGCGCAGTGGCCGCACCGGTCCAGGAGCGGGCAGGCCGGCCAAGCTCTACAAGCGCTCCACCAAGCAGGTCTCCGTCAGCCTGCCCGAGCGGCACTACGAGCTGGCCGGACGGCTCCTCGCCCAGGCCATGGAGGAATCCGAAGCCACGGGCGAGCCGGTCCGTACCGTCTTGCACCGCAAAGCCCACGATCTTGGCGCCCAGCTCGCCGGCCAGGGCGACACGGGCGTGTTCGACCTGCTGGAACGGTACGGATTCGAGCCCCGCCATGACGGTGACGCGATCGTGCTGGGCAACTGTCCCTTCCACGCGCTCGCCCGCGACCACACAGAGACCGTCTGCGGTATGAACCTGCGCCTGCTCCGCGGCGCCCTTGAAGGCCTCGGCACGAAGACCCTCCAGGCATGCCTGGCCCCGACTCCCGGCTACTGCTGCGTTCGCCTGGAGCCGGCTTCCTGCCCGGGGGGCAACCCGGCCGGCGCGTAGGGCGTCCTCCCTAGTGAGCGGGATGCATCTGCCCGCCCGACCTCCATACGACGGGGACAACGATGAGCGACAAGGCCCGCAAGCTGTTCGAGGCGCTCGACCTCGACCACGACGGGGTTCTCACCCGGGAAGAGGTGATCGTCGCCCTGCGCACGAACGGACCGTCCCTGGCCGCCTCGGGCGTACTGCCGTACTGGGGAGTGCAGGACGTCGACGCTTCCTCCGCGTTGTTCGACACGGCCGACCAGAACGGGGACGCGGTACTGACCCTCGATGAGTTCGCCGCGGTGGTGGACCGCCGGTTCGGCTGGAGCTGACGACCACGCTGCGCGGCACGTCGGGGACAGCACGGTAGGCCTCACAAGGTCACTCCCGCCTGCGTCGCGCCGCGCGGTTGGCGGCCAGCAGGCAGACCCAGACGAGGATCAGGCCGGCCGCCACCAGGATGCGGCCCGAGCCGTTGCCGTTGATCACTCGCCACACCAGCCCACCATGCACGAGCAGCACTTCGACCGGCGTCTCTTCCTGCGCGCCGGCGCCGCCACCGGAGCGGCTCTCACCGTCGGGACGGCCGTGGGGGCGCAGCCCGCGGCCGCGGCGCCCGGCGGATTCCCCGACTACAAGTACGTCCGCACCCTTCTGACGGCGTCCCAGCTGACGTACAACCCCACCGGCGAGATCATCTTCCCCTGCATACGGGGCGTCTACGACAAGCTGAGCTCCCCCCTCGGCCGCTACTACCTCTACTACGCGCCGCACGACGCGCCCGGCGGGATCTGCCTGGCCTACGGCGACTCGCTGGAGGGGCCGTTCACGGAGTACCCGTCGAACCCGATCGTCTCCAACCAGTGGGCAGGGCACTACTCCGTCACCCATGTCTCGTCCCTTCATGTCCTGTGGAACCAGGACGTCAAGGAGTTCTGGCTGTACTTCCACGGGGAGAACCACACGACCCGCCTCGCCCGCTCGGCCGACGGGGTCCGCTTCACGTACGACAAGGTCGTGCTGTCGAAGTCCATGCTCCCGGCCGGCACCACGGAGACGTCGTACGCCCGGGTCTTCCGCCACGACCTGCCCTCGCGCGGCGCCCGCTACGTGATGGTCTTCATGCTCAACAACACCACCAACCACCGTGACATCCACTGGGGCTGGTCCGCCGACGGCCGCACCTGGACCTACGACCAGAAGGCGCTGATCCGGCACAGCGACGTCGGTGCCGTCAACGTCGGCGGTCCGCATCTGCTGCACCGGAACAACAGCACCTACGTCGTCTACAACAAGGACAAGTCCAGCGGCGGCGACATCATGATCACCGAGGTCGGCAACGACTTCAGCAAGCGCCACCACCTCGGCGTCTTCTACAACTCGCGCGGCGCGGCGCCGGAGAACGGGCGTGCCGCGGCGCCTTCCTTCGGCACCGACGGCGGCGTTCCGTACATGATCTACGAGGCGGGAGGGCGGCTCGCGGGGGCCATCGCGGTGGCCCGGGGCTGACCCGACGCGTCGGCGAACCGTCCCCTGCGGACCGGACGGCGCACGGGAGCCGGGTCCTCCCCCGCTGTTCGGCGGAGGAGGACCCGGCTCCCGGCTGGTGCGACGGCTCAGGACGACTGGGCGCTCTGGTACAGGTTCTGCGCGTCCGCGCCGAAGTACGGGCCGTACATGGCGTTCGGCAGGAAGTTGTACTTGAAGCTGTTCACCGACGACTGCAGGCCGGTCCCGGTGGCCTCGTCGAACTGGGTGAACCACGGGCCTCCGCTGGAGCCTCCGGTCATGTTGCAGGTCAGACCGTGATCGCTGGAGAGCAGGAAGTCCCGGAAGGTGGTTCCGCTGCAGTAGATGAACTTCTCGCCGTCGTACGGAGCGGCGGCCGGGAAGCCGAAGGAGTACATGGGCTTGTTGTAGCCGGTGTTGAAGGCCAGCCCCTGGCCGCCGACGACGTCGGTCAGCTGCTTCCCGTCCAGCGGGGCCACTACGGCGGCGCCGATGTCGTAGTTGATGTCCTCACTGGCCGTCCACTGCGGCGTGGACAGGGTCTTGGACGCGGCCCAGGTGCCGTACGGGCGCTGTCCGTCGTGGTAGCCGGGCACGAACACCCAGTTGGTGTGCCAGGCTCCCTGCATCTTCACGCAGTGCCCCGCGGTGATCACGGTGCTCTTGTTGGCGCTGGTGACGGCGTTGCCGGAGCAGGAGGCGGTCCGTCCCTGGTAGGTGAAGAACACCCGCCCCGCGGTCTTGGCCACCGCTCCCCCGCCGGACCAGGGGCCGCCGCCGTGCGGGATCGCCAGGGGTCCCACGTCGGAGCCGGGTGCGCTGGGTGCCACGACGGTCGTCTTGCCCTTGCGTGGTGCGGATGCCCGTACGTCGGAGCGGTCGACGGACAGGACGTCGAGCGGGGTGGCCGCGCGCATCCGCTGCGGGGTCCAGAAGTCGAGGGCGCTTTCCTGCGCCGAGGGTGTCATGACTCCCGGGTCGGGCGCGGCGCCCGCAGGAGCGGCGGTGACACCGGTCGCCAGGAGTGCGGCGACGCCGGCGAGTGTGCCGAGGACGGTGTGGCGAACGCGGGTGGTGCCGCCGGACGAGCGAAGGCTGCGGGGTCTGCCTATCACGCGGTCTCCTTCTGCTGCGGGGGCCGGGCGGCGGGGAACCGTCCGCCCGGTCAGGCAGGGGTGTCACTGCGGGCAGTCAGAGGGCAGCGTGCCACCAGGAGGCCGATATGGACAGGTGCATGTCATAACGATGGCCGAATCATCACCTCTTCTCCGCCGCGCGGGCGAAGAAGGACCCGGCCTCCACGGTGGAGGCCGGGTCCGGGCGGAGGGTGAATGTCAGAGGGCGGGGCCGGTGCCGCCGGGCTGGATGCGTCCGCGCCAAGCGCCGGACTCGGCTCCGCGCTCCTCGATGTACTGCTTGAAGCGCTTCATGTCGCCCTTGACCCGACGGTCGATCGTGCCCGTCATGTCCGCCGCCTTCTCCGCGGCTCCGCTGGGCTCGATGTCCATCACCAGCTCGACCCTGGTATGGGTGTCGTCGACACGCTCGAAGCGGACAGAGCCCCTCTGATTGACGTCGCCGCTGGTCGTGCGCCACGTGACGCGCTCGTCGGCCAGCTGGTCGACGATCTCGGTGTCGAACTCGCGCCGCACTCCGCTGATCTTGGTGGTCCAGTGGTTGTGGCGGTCGTCCAGTTGCCTGACCTCCTCGACGCCCTCCATGAACTTCGGGAACTCCTCGAACTGCGTCCACTGGTTGTAGGCGGTGTGGACGGGAACGTCGACTTCCACGGTTTCCTTGATGGTGCTCATCTCTGTATGCCTCCGTTCTCGCTGGTCGACTGCGGGAGGCCCATCGGCCCGCATCACCGGTCCGGGCCCGCGGCGGACGGGTACCCGAGATCTTCCGGTTGCCACACGGATCAGCGCCGGCCCGGAAGGGAACGGAACCGGCCCGGCCGTCGATCGAACGTGAGTACGATCCCGGCGTGCGCCTTCCCCGCTCCGCCCCGGGCTGGACCATGGCCGTCTTCGGCATGCTCGCCGCCGCCCTCGGGGCGGTGGGTCTGGTCTCGCCGGCCGCGCAGTTGTCGCTGCTCGGTCTCGCCGCTCCGGGTGAGCGCGCCGCCGGGGACCTCACGCCCGCGTTCATGACGGCGTCGTCCAAGGCGGCGCTCAACATGGGCGTGTACTACGTGCTGGCGGCACTGGCCGACTGGCGGGCCTTCTTCCGGTGAACCGTGCCGTTCCGGCTGCTCACGTGCACGGTCTTCACCGTCGCCGCGCTGGGTGGGAGGGCGCCGGGTGTCTTCGTCGGTGTGGGCCTGTAGGAGGGAGCGGGCGCGGTCGCGACGGCTTTGGCGCTGCGCCATGAGCGGCGGCGCCGGGCACAGGAGGGTACGGCGGCCCGCGGGCGACCGGTGAGCTGATCGCCGTAGGCGGTACCGGATGCGCCCACCGGCCGGGATGCGGGTCCCTAGAAGCGGTGTTGCTGCTGCTCCGGCTGCCCGTACGGCTGACCGCCCTGGCCGCCCGCGCTCTGGGTCTGCAGCTGCTCCGCCTGCTCCTTGGTCACCTTCTGTTCCGCGCCGCAGAAGGTGCACTGCGTCAGGTACTTCGTCGAGATCGGGAACAGCGGCACGAAGAACAGCGTGAACTTCGTGACGCGCTTCCTGAGCGTGTGCGCGGCGGGATTGCCGCACTGCCCGCAGACCAGCGTCAGTATCGCCAGCTGGTAGAGGTACCCCTTGGTGCCAAAGATGATCACGTGACGGTCCTTCCCGGATCGGATCTGCACCCAGTGTCCTGTATCGCGGTCCGCCAGGACGAGCCGGCAGCCCGAACGGCCCGGGTCACGACGACGTGGCCCGGGCCGTGTGCGGTCCCGCCGGCGCTCAGCCCTTCAGCGCGGCCAGCACCACGCTCTTGGCCTCCTCCTGGACCCGGCCGAGGTGGTCGGGGCCGAGGAAGGACTCGGCGTAGATCTTGTAGACGTCCTCGGTGCCCGAGGGGCGGGCCGCGAACCAGGCGTTGTCCGTGGTCACCTTGATGCCGCCGATGGGGGCGCCGTTGCCCGGGGCCTCGGTGAGGACGGCGGTGACCGCGTCTCCGGCCAGGGTGTCCGCGCTGACCTGGGCCGGGGAGAGTTTGCCGAGGAGGGCCTTCTCCTCGCGGGACGCCGGCGCGTCGATGCGGGCGTAGGCGGGCTCGCCGAAGCGGGCGGCCAGCGTGGCGTAGTGCTCCGACGGGGTCCTGCCGGTGACCGCCGTGATCTCGGAGGCGAGCAGCGCCAGGATGATGCCGTCCTTGTCGGTGGTCCACACGGAGCCGTCCCGGCGCAGGAAGGAGGCCCCGGCCGACTCCTCCCCGCCGAAGCCGATGGTGCCGCCGGCCAGTCCGTCCACGAACCACTTGAACCCGACGGGCACCTCGACCAGTTCGCGGCCCAGGTCGGCGGCGACACGGTCGATCATGGCGGAGGACACCAGGGTCTTGCCGATGCCGGTGGCGGCCGGCCAGCGGTCGCGGTGGGCGAACAGGTAGGAGATGGCGACGGCCAGGTAGTGGTTGGGGTTCATCAGGCCCGCGTCCGGGGTGACGATGCCGTGCCGGTCGGCGTCGGCGTCGTTGCCGGTGGAGATCTGGAAGCGGTCGCGCTGCTCGATGAGCGAGGCCATCGCGTACGGCGACGAGCAGTCCATGCGGATCTTGCCGTCCCAGTCCAGCGTCATGAACCGCCAGGTGGGGTCGGTGTGCGGGTTGACCACGGTGAGGTCGATGCCGTGCTGTTCGGCGATGCGGCCCCAGTAGGCGACGGACGCCCCGCCCAGCGGGTCCGCCCCGATCCGCACCCCGGCCGCCCGGATCGCGTCCAGGTCGAGCACGCCGGGCAGGTCTGCGACATAGGTGCCCAGGAAGTCGTAGCGGCCGGTGGTGGGGGCGGCGAGGGCCCGGGCGTAGGGGACGCGCCGTACGCCCTTCAGGCCGCCCCGGATGATCTCGTTGGCCCGGTCCTGGATCCAGGAGGTGGCGTCGGAGGCGGCGGGGCCGCCGCTGGGCGGGTTGTACTTGAACCCTCCGTCGGCGGGCGGGTTGTGGGAGGGCGTGACCACGACACCGTCCGCGAGCCCCGTGGTGCGGCCGCGGTTGTGGGCGAGGATGGCGTGCGAGACGGCCGGGGTCGGCGTGTAGCCGTCCGCGTCGTCGATCAGCACCGTCACCTCGTTGGCGGCGAACACCTCCAGGGCTGTGACGCGCGCGGGCTCCGACAGGGCGTGGGTGTCGGCGCCCAGGAAGAGGGGGCCGTCGATGCCCTGGCCGGCTCGGTACTCGCAGATGGCCTGGCTGGTGGCGGCGATGTGGTCGTCGTTGAACGCGCTCGCCAGGGACGATCCGCGGTGTCCGGACGTCCCGAACGTGACGCGCTGCCCCGGGTCGTCCAGGTCGGGGTGGAGCGCGTAGTACGCGGTCACCAGCCGGGCCACATCGACGAGATCCTCGAAACCGGCCGGATTGCCCGCTCGCTCGTGCTGCATGGGCCCGCTCCTCCGCATGGGTTGATCCTTCGCTTGCGGTCTCATCCTTCCTCGTCACGGCGGTGCCGCGCGAGGGGGACACCACTACGAGGGCCGGATGTGCGCCAAGCCACGAGAAGCAGGCACCTCGGACGGCGGGAGGTGCCATGGAGCACGCGGAGGCGGTGCCTTCGGGTGCCGAGGCGCGGCGGAGACCACAAGGAGGCGGCGCCGCGGACCACCGGGACGTCCGGTGATGCGCGCCGCGCCGCCTGCCCTCCTCGTGGCCGTCACGTCGAACGCCCTTGCCGTGGTCAGATCCGTCCGCCGGTGAACCGGGTGACGGGGCCGTGCGCGCCGCGTTCCGCGCGGCGTCCCACCGCGTACGACGCGGCGCTCAGGGCGGTCAGGCCGGCTCCGACGCCCGCGGCGACGAGCTTGCGGTGGGCGATGACCGTCCAGGCCGTCTTGGCCGTGGCCGCGACATGGCCCGAGGCCGTGACGACCGCCTGGCGGCCGGCCTCGACGCCCTTGGCCGCGGTCTGCATGGCCGCCGTCGTGGCCTCGGCGGAGCGCTCGGCGCCGGCCTTGACCGCTGACCCCGCGTCATCGGCCTTGGCCGCCGCACGCTTCGCGGCCTGGGACGTCGGCGCGGTCGCCTTGTCCGCCGCGCTGCGCGCCTTGGACTCCGTCGTCCGGATGGTGGTCGGCTTCTGATTCGTGCGCTTGTTCTGTTCAGTCATGGACACCGACTTGCCTCTGACTCCGTCGGCAAACACGTTCGGTCGCGCACCATCCGGCCGGGTGAGGGCTGAGCACCTCGTCGAAGGGGTAGGCGGGCTACAGACAACAAGCACGTCAGAACACGACCGAAGGTGCCTCATGGCCAACATCCTGGATCGCATCAAGCAGTTCGCCCGGAGCCCGCAGGGGCGGCGGGCCGTCGAGCAGGCCCGGCGGGCCGCGGCCGACCCCCGCAAGCGGGCCCAGGCCCAGCGCCTGCTGGGCAAGCTCCGCGGCCGCCACTGACCGGAGACGGGCGCCCGCACCGGCCGCATCACGATCATCCCGGAAACCAACTCCTCGTGCGGGCACGTGTGTTCATGCCCGGTATGGGCACTTGGGTCGCACCACACCTGAGAGGAGCTGGTTCGATGAGCAGGGCAGGGAACGGCAGGAAGGTCTGTGTCTTAGGCGTCGCCGGTGTCTTGGCGGGAACGGTGCTGACCGGCTGCGGCGACGACGGCGGCACGGGCGACGGTGCGAGGGGTTCCTCCGGCAAGGGCGGCACACAGGAGCAGGGCACCCAGGCGGTGCGCTCGGCCTACGACAGGACGGCCGAGGAGGACACCGCCCGGGTGAAGCTGCAGGTGCGGACCTCGGCCCAGAGCGACTCGGCGACCGCGAACGGACAGGGCGCCGTGGACCTGGACGACGGCGACAGCGTCATGACGGTCACGGTGCAGGGGCAGCGGATCGAGCAGCGCGTGGTCGATCAGGTGCTGTACCAGAAGATGCCCAAGGGGCAGGCGCCGGGCAAGAAGCCCTGGATCAAGATCGACCTGGGGAAGGTCGCCGGGCGGCAGGGCGGCGGCGACCAGTCCATGAGCGACCCGGCGCAGTCCGCCGCGTACGCCAAAGGGATCACCGACAAGGACGTGACCAAGAAGGGCACGGCCACCATCGACGGGGTCGAGACCACGCGCTACCGCGTCTCCGTCGACGTCGCCAAGCTGCCCAACGGCGACACCTTGCGGCAGCAGGTCGGTCCGACCCTGCCGATGGACGTGTGGCTCGACGAACAGGGCCGTATGCGGCGCCAGCAGTTCGACATGACCCTTCAGGCCGCGCCGACGTCGACGGAACGCTCCTCCACCGACGCCTCGTCCTCGCCGCAGAAGGTCAAGGTGCGCACCCTCATGGAGTTCACCGACTTCGGAACCGAGGTGGAGGCGGACGCACCCCCGGCCGGACAGGTCACCGACATGACCGGACAGGCCCTCGAGCAGGGCAAGGGGCAGAGCTGACGTCGGCTCACCCTCACTGATCGCCCCGGCCGCGCAGCCGCCGCACGAGGTCGTCCGCGGCCTCCGGCCAGCCGGGGTGGTCGAAACCGAAGCCCGCTTCGAGCAACCGGCCGGGGACGACGCGTCGGCTCTTCAGCAGCAGTTCGGTGTCCGAACGCAGCACGAAGGCGCCGGCCTCGGCCATCCAGCGCGTCGCGGGCAGACCCACCGGCATCCCCCAGGCGGTACGCAGGACACGCATGAAGGCGCGCTGCGGCAAGGGTGCGGGAGCGGCGAGATTGACCGGGCCCGCGATGTCGTCCCGGGCGACGAGGAACTCCACCGCCCGGACGAAGTCCTGGTCGTGGATCCAGGACACGTACTGTGCGCCGCCGGCGACCGGGCCGCCGAGGCCGAGCCGGGCGAGTCGCAGCAGGACGTCGAAGACACCGCCGCGGTCCGGGCTCATCACCATGGCGGCGCGCAGGGCCACCTTCCTGGTGTCCGGCGTGTCGGCCGCCTCCTGCTCCCGCTCCCAGGCCTTGGCGATGCCGACGCTGTAGGCCCAGTAGCCGGGGGTGCCGGGTTCGGCGCCGCCGATCACGCCGGTGGCCTCGTCGTTGGGCGCGTCGAAGCGGTGGGCGTAGACGGTCGCGGTGCTCATCTGGAGCCAGACCCGGGGCGGCCGGGCGGCTTTGGCGATGGCCTCGCCCACGACCCGGGCGGAGTCGACCCGCGAGTCCATCATGTCGCGGAGGTTGGCCGGGGTGTAGCGGCAGCTGACGCTCCGGCCGGCCAGGTTGACGACGACGTCACTGCCGTCGATCTCCTCCGTCCACGGTCCCGGGGTCGCACCGTCCCAGTGCACTTCGCCCGGGCGTGCGGGGCGCCTGCTCAGCACCACGACGTCATGTCCGGCGGCGCTCAGCGCGCGCTTGAGGACCGTGCCGACCTGTCCGGTCCCGCCGGGTATCACGATCTTCATGAAGGTCTCCCCCTCGACGTATGGGATCGACCCTAGCCGATATTTGAACGCGTTCAAAACATCCGGGGGTGCAGGCCCCGGGTCGGCGCGGACGTGCCATCGGGCAAGATGGGGCCATGAGCGTAGTCAAGATCAATGTGCTGACCGTGCCCGCCGAGCAGCGGGAGACGCTGGAGAAGCGGTTCGCCTCCCGCGCGCACACCGTGGAGAGCTCCGACGGGTTCGAGTGGTTCGAGCTCCTCCGCCCGGTGGAGGGCACCGACACCTACCTCGTCTACACGCGGTGGCGTGACGAGGCGTCGTTCCAGGCCTGGATGGAGGGGCCGATGAAGGCCGCGCACCAGGGCGGCGGCGAGGGCGGCGAGCGGCCCAAGCCCGCCGCGAGCGACTCCACCCTGTGGTCCTTCGAGGTCGTGCAGCAGGCGGGGCCGAAGGGCGCGTAGCCCGCTCGAGCACACGCGCGAGGTCCCCCATGCCGCTTCAGGCATGGGGGACCTCGCACATACAGGCTCAGGGGCGCCGGGAACGCGTGGGCGCGGCGGTACGGCCGACCGCGGCCGCCAGTTTGCGGAGCCGGCGCCAGTCCAGGCGCGGCGGCGCCTCGGGGACTCCGGGGCGGTTGCGGGGCACCCGGACTCGCAGGGCCCGGCGTGCGATGCGGCAGTGGACGGGGGCGGGCAGGGTGAGCGCCTCGCCGTCGAGGCCGACTTCGAGATGCGGTTCGTCGGCGTCGACGACGACGTGCTGGGCGGTGAGGACGGTGAGGCCCTCCGGGCGCGGGGACAGCAGGAGTTCGGCCGCTTCCACGGCGCTGTCCACGCGGACGGCGAGCACGCCCAGCTTCCCGGAGTTGAGCCGCTCGCGCCGGCCGAAGCCGAACGGGTCGTCCATGCGGTAGGCGTTGTTGCTGACCAGGACGGCCTGCGGGTCGGCGATGGTGGTGCCGTCGGCGCTGGCCGTCAGACGCGGGCCGCTCTGCCGGGTGAGCAGCTCGGGCAGCCGCTCCAGCGCGGCGCCCACCTTGTCGTCGCGATAGCCGGGGCTCTGGACGACGGCCCCGTAGACGCCGAACGACGCGTTGTTGACGAAGGGGCGGTCGTCGGCGAAGCCGAGGTCGACACGGAGTTCGACCCCGTCCGTGAGGGCGTCGAGGCAGGTGGACGGGTCGTCCCGGTCCAGGCCCAGGTCCATGGCGAAGTGGTTGCGCGTGCCGGCCGAGATGACGAGGAACGGGAGGCCGTGTTCCGCCGCGACGGCGGCGACCATCGCCTGCGTACCGTCGCCGCCCGCGACGCCCAGGAGGTCGGCTCCGTCGGCCACGGCGGCCTTGGCCAGGGCAGTGACGTCCTGGTGGTGGTCCGGGTCGAGCAGGACGACCTGGGCGCCCAGCTCCTCGGCCTTCTCCTTCAGGGAGAACTTCTCGACCTTGCCGCCGCCGGAACGCGGGTTGAGCAGGAGGAAGGGGCGCTGCGGCGGCGGTGTGCGGTACTCCTTGACCCGTACCGGCCGCAGGCCCGTGCTGCGCAGGGCGTAGCGGCCGCTCCAGACCGCGAGACACCACAGCAGCAGCGAGGCGAAGACCACCCAGAGCAGATTCGCGGCCGCGAAGAGGACGATGACGCCGACGGGGGCGACGACGGCCAGCACGGCCGCCGCCATGCGTGCCGCTCCGCGGCGGGACAGGACCCACCAGAGCGCCGCCGCGGTCAGGGCGAGTCCCACCAGGCCGGCCAGAAGCAGCAGCAGTCCTTTCAGGCCGCCGGAGACGAGAGGCAGCAACGCCGCCAGCGCGACCGCGGCCAGCGCTCCTCTGGCCGCCCATCTCTGCCGGCGGTGATCCCGCTCGCCCATCGCCGATCCCATCTCGTTCCTCCGCTCGAAGGCCGGCTCGGGCGCACCCTCGCGACCGCGCCCGGCCGTGCATCATGGTGCCCGCCGACGGATCGGCTCGGCCACTGCCACCCCTGATGGCTCCCCACCGGCGGGCACGTCAGACGTGAAGATCCCCCGGGGTGCAGCCACCGGTAGCGTACGCGGCCCTGCGAGCGTGGTTCCGCGCACTGGGGCACGCCTGCGCCCACCTTCACGGCCCGTTAAAGGCATGGACACACGCGCCCTCTTGACCTGGTTAGTCTAATTACGCAACTCTGCTGCCCACAGTCCCTGTCGACGAGGAGGCCGGCACGCGATGGAGTGGACGGGCGCGCGGTACGCGGACGAACCGACGGTCGAGGTGATGACGTGGATCGCCGCCCCGCCGGGGAGGGTGTGGGCGCTGGTGTCGGATGTGACGCGGATGCCGGACCTGAGCGAGGAGTTGCAGTGGGCGGGGTGGGTCGACGGAGCCGCCGGGCCGGCCGTCGGGGCGCGCTTCACCGGCCGGAGCAGGCACGAGTCGCTCGGTGAGTGGGAGACGACCTCCACGGTCGTCGCATGCGACCCGGAGCGGGTGTTCGCCTGGGCGGTCGGGGATCCGGGCGAGCCCAGTGCCGTCTGGCGGTTCGGGCTGCAACCCAGGGACGGCGGGACCGAGCTGTCGCAGTGGATGCGGATGGGGCCGGGGCGCTCCGGCCTCTCCTTCGCGATCGACGCCATGCCGGAGAAGGAGCAGAAGATCGTGTTCGTGAGACTGCGGGAGTTCGAACGAGGCATGACCGCCACGCTGGAGCACATCAGGCAGCGGGCGGAGGCGTGATGCGCACGGCGACGACCGTCGAGGCTGCGTCCCTGGGTTCCTGGTCCCGGCAGGCCGACTTCGTCGTCGAGGCGGAGAAACTGGGGCTCGACGTCTGCTGGGTGGCCGAGGCGTGGGGGTCGGACGCCCCGTCCGCCCTGGGCTTCTACGCGGCCCGTACGGAGCGGATGCTGCTGGGCTCCGCGGTCATGCAGGTCGGGACGCGCACGCCGGTGGCCCTCGCCCAGGCGGCGATCACCCTGTCCAACCTGTCCGGCGGGCGCTTTCTGCTGGGTCTGGGCCCGTCCGGACCGCAGGTGATGGAGGGCCTGCACGGCGTGCCGTTCGCCCGTCCGCTGGCCCGGACGCGCGAGACGGTGGAGATCGTGCGGCAGGTGGTCGCGGGCGGCAAGATCTCCCATTCGGGCTCCGAGTTCAGGATTCCGCTGCCCGGCGGGGAGGCGGTGCCGATGCGCCTGTCGATGCGGGCCGAGCACCCCGTCCCCGTCTACCTGGCCGCCCTGTCGCCCGCCATGCTGCGGCTGACCGGCCAGGTCGCGGACGGCTGGCTCGGCACCAGCTTCGTACCGGAGGGCGCGGCGGACGCATACTTCGCCCCGCTGGACGAGGGGCTGGCCGCCGCCGGCCGCGGACGCGCCGGGTTCGACGTCTGCCAGGGAGCCGAGGTCGCGTTCGCGCGGGACGAGGAGGCGCTCGGCGCCATGATCGCGGGCCGGAGGAAGGAACTCGCCTTCAGCCTGGGCGGCATGGGTTCCGCGTCGACCAACTTCTACAACCGGGCCTACGGCCGTCAGGGCTGGGCGGAGGTCGCGGCGGAGGTACGGGAGCGCTGGCAGGCGGGCGACCGGGACGGCGCGGCGGGTCTCGTCACCGACGAGATGGTGCTGGCCACCACGCTCATCGGCACCGAGGAGATGGTGCGGCGACGGCTGCGGGTCTGGCGGGACGCCGGTGTGGACACGGTCCGTCTCTATCCGGCCGGGGAGACCCTGGACGACCGGCTCGACACCCTCGGCCGGGCGATCGAGTTGGTCCGCGAGACCGGCACCGGAGCCTGAACCCGGCCTGTCCGCCGGGCACACCGGCGGACAGGTAGGCTCCCGTGCTGATCATCGGCCGACACGAACATCAGGGGGGCTCCGTGCGGGCCATGGCTACCGTGACGACGACCGCGCTCGCGTGCCTGCTGGCGGGCGCCGCCCTGGCCGGGTGCGGCTCCGGCGGCACCGGCGACGACAGATCCGCCGGCGATCTCCTCGACGAGGCCAACGCGACGATGCGAAAGCTGGACTCTGTCACTGTCGACATCACCAACCGCACGACGAGCGGTACCGTCACCAGCCATCTCGAGACCGACCTGGACAGCCGGTGCAGGTCGAAGACCGAGATGACCGGAGGCGCCGCCCTGGAGCAGATCCGTCTGGGCGAGACCGACTACGTCCGGCCGAACCGGGCCTACCTGCAGAAGTGGAAGAAGATCCCGGGTGTCACCGGCGAGCAGAAGCTGTGGGTGAAGACGCCCGTGGACCCGGCCGGTTCGGGCGACGGCCTCACCTCGTGCGAACGGCCCTTCGACTCGTTCGGTACGGCGAAGAAGGGCGGCTCCACCCGGGTCGGGGGCACGAAGGCCGTCGAGCTGATCGTGACCGACAAGGCGGACAAGGAAGGGACGTACACCTTCTACGTGGCCGACGAGGGCGAGCCCTACCTGCTCAAGACGGTCTACAAGAACGGTGCACAGCACACCACCACCGCGTTCAGCGCCTTCGACGAGCCCCTCGGCATCCGGGCGCCGAAGGCGGGCGAGGTGCTGAGCCTGCCCGGCGGCAGCAACTGACCCGGTCCGGCAAGCAGGACGGCAGCGCTTTCCGTTGGATTTCGTCAGCAACTGGCCGAGCGGGGCGAATCGGCCCACAAGGGCTTGACGGGGGCGAGTTGCGCTCGGCCTACTGGTAGGCGCAGCCGGCCGTGTCGGGGGGTCTGATGGTGCGGCGACGATGGACGGCGGCGGTGGGCCTGGTGGCCTGCCTGCTGTTGCTGCATCTCGTCGTCCCGGGGCTCGCGCAGGGCGAGCGCGCGGCGGGAGCCGTGGTCACGGCGGCCGTGGAGGTGCGGGCCACCGGCGCGGCTTCGACGCCTGACGCCGAAGGAGCCGGGGAGCCCTGTCCGTGCGAGGAGGAGCCCTCGCTCCGGCACCTGGCGGCACGAACACCGCGGGCCGCGGGTGCGGCCGGGGCGAGCGCGGTGGCGACCGGGGCGCCCGCGGTGGACCGGGGCGGCACGGACATCCGGACGGCGGAGACGAGCCGGTGTGCGGGGGCGGCCGGATCCGCCCCGAACGCCGTCGAGCTCCAGACGTTCCGCTGCTGAGTGACGGCAGTACCGACAAAGGCCTGCGCCGTGCGGCCTGCGTACTGCCTGGTGCCGATTCGCGGTGATGTGCAGGCCTTCGTGTGTCCCCATGCCGATGACACAGGAGGCAGAGTTGCCCGGAAAGCGCGTTCTCGTTCTGAGGCCGGACGAACTGGGCCCGAACGACCAGAAGATGTGGCGGGAGATCCGGACGGAGTCCGCGGCCCCCGCGAATCCCTTTCTCGACCCGGCGTTCACCACCGTGGTGGGCCAGGTCAGGCCGGGAGCCCGAGTGGCGGTGCTGCTCGACGACGACTCCCCGGTCGGGTTCTTCCCCTACGAGAGGGGGCCCTTGGGCCAGGGCCGGGCCATCGGGCTCGGCGTGTCCGACAGCCAGGGGGCCGTGTTACGGCCCGGGATCCGGCTCGACGCCCGCGGGTTGCTGCGCTCCTGCGCGCTGTCGTCCTGGGAGTTCGACAACCTGGAGGCCGGCCAGGAACTGTTCGTGCCGCACGCCGCCGAGGAGCTCGCCTCCCCGGTCGTCGACATCGGCGAGGGGTTCGAGCGGTACAGGGAGCGGCTGCGGGCGAAGTCGCCGGGCTTCCTGAGACAGACCCTGGCCAAGGAGCGCAAGCTGGCCCGGCAGGTCGGCGAGGTGCGGTTCGTGTACGACGCCCGGGACCCGGAGGCTCTGCGGGCGCTGATGGACTGGAAGTCGGCGCAGTACCGGCGGACCGGCCGGCGCGACCGGTTCGCGCAGGAGTGGATCACCCGGCTGGTGACGCTGCTCGGGGAGAGCGAGGAACCGGAGTGCCGTGGCGTGCTGTCCGTGCTCTACGCCGCGGACCGGCCCGTGGCCGCGCACTTCGGTCTGCGCTCGCGCACGGTGCTGTCCTGGTGGTTCCCGGCGTACGACCGCGCCTGTGCCAAGTACTCCCCCGGCCTCGTGCTGCAGCTCAGGATGCTGGAGGCCGCGGCGGCCGACGGTGTGGAGACGGTCGACCTGGGGAGCGGCCCCGCCCGCTACAAGGAGTCGCTCAAGACCCGTGACCTGCGGGTGTACGAAGGGGCGGTGGTACGGCCCGTGCCGGGCGGAGCCGTCCACTGGCTGGGCCGGGAGCCCGCCCGGGCCGCCCGCCGCTTCGTACGCAACCGGCCCCGTCTGGCCGGCGCCGCGGCACGGACCCTGGCGGAACTGGGGCGCGTGCGCGGCGGGTGAGAGCGGCCCCGCCGGGTAGGCGGGGCTCTGACGGGCGCGGACCGGGCGGACGTATCACCGTTGAGGTGCTTGCCCTGTCGCAGCCCCGCGGATCATCTGGACCCGCGCACCCGGCTCCGGAGAACCGGGCGCGCCGTGCCGTCACCTCGCGGCGGTCCAGCTGTGGGCGACGTCCACGATGACGCGGTCGTCCAGCTGCAGCACCCGGAAGGGCAGACGGGCGCGGAGGCCGAGTCCGATCTGGGTCTCCCCTTCGAAGCTGCCGGCGAAGCGGGTGTCCCGGAAGGTGCGGTAGCCGGTGAGGTCCACACCCGGCAGCGGGCGCGCCACCCGGCCGGGATAGGTGGCTGCGCCGGTCTCCGGGTCGTAGGCGGGCGCGGCCACCCGCACCTCGAGGACGGCTCCGCCGGTCACGGGAATGTGGCGGCCCGATCCGTCCTGGTGGAGCCGGTCGACATAGCGGACGGAGTAGCCGACGTCGCCGCCCGCGCCGGGCAGGTCGATGACCATCCGGTCGAAGCAGGCGTGACGGCCGGTCCTGATGTCCTTCACCGGCGCGATCGTGGCGCTGGTGTCGGTCTTGGCGAGACTCCCCCAGCCGGTGGGGCACGCCGCGGCCTGGGTCGCCTGCCGGGTGGCGACCGGAGCCGCGCCGGCCGGGACCGCGGCCACGCCCACCGTGGCGCCCACGAGTGCGAGAGTCGCGCATGCAGTTCGGATTCGTACCATTTTCGCCCCCGAGGCCTATGTGTTGCTGATATCAGGTGAGACGGCCGTGACGACCGAAAGGTTGCACTTGCCGCGCCGGAGTGCAGACCATGCCACATCCTGATGGGAGCGATTGGTGTCCGGTGCGTCCGTACCGGGAGGACCCGAGATGGATGAGGCAGCCGCCGTACCGGACGGGCCGCGGGCACCCGGCGGCCCGGGCCGGGGCGGGGGTGACGGCCGGGTCCGGACCGGGGACACCGGCCGGATCGAGGATGCCCTCACCGCTCCGCTGATCGCGGCCGTACGGGACCTCGGGGGGTACGGCGGGCTTGTCTACCTGCGCTCCCGGGACCGGCGCTCGCTGGTGCTGGCCCTGGTGACCGGAGTGCCCCGGTCGCTGCTCAGGGCGTGGTGGCGGGTGCCCATGAGCGGCGCCCTGCCCATGGCTGAGGCCTACCGGCGCGACGAGCCCCTGTGGCTGCCGGACGAGCGCGTCGCCATGGTGCGCTTTCCGCACTTCACCGCCGGGCTGCCGTACTCCTTCGGCTCCGCCCACCAGCCCGTCCGGGCCGGCGGGGAGGCCGTGGGCGTGCTGGTCGTGCTGCGCTCGGCCGCCCGGTCGCCGATGGACCTCGAGGCGGTGGAGTTCGCGCTGCGCCCCGCCGAGCGGGACATGGAGGAGCGCCTCGGCCGTCTCGCCGCCGACCGGTCCGGCTCGGGTTCCGGCGCGTACCGGGTCGAGTACGACGACGAACCCGTCAGCGTGCGGCTGCCCACGGCCGCCGTACGCCCCGTGCGGGTCGGGCTTCTCGACTGGGACCTGGACAGCGACCGGTGCACTCCGGACGACGAGGCCCTCGCGCTCCTCGGCATCGCCGGGGCGGACTTCGACGGCACCATGGCGGCCGTCGAGGCCCGCGTCAGCCCGGAGGACCTGCACGAGCTACGGGCGAGCCGGCAGGACGCGCTGACGCACGGCCGGGTCAGATCCCGTCACCTCCGGATCCGGGACGAGTCCGTCGGCGGCGGGGAGATCAGCTACCGGCCCGTCGAACTGTGGGGCCATCTCGTACGCGACGGCACCGGCTCCGACCGGATCCTGGTGGGCGCCCTCGTCGACGCGGCCGGCGGGCTCAGCGCGGCCGAGGCCGCCGAGCGGCTGCCCGACGGGCTGTTCTCCCTGGACCAGGACGGCCGTGTGACGTACGGCAACCGCCGTTGCGAGGAACTGCTCGGCGCCGGCCGGGAAGAGCTCCTCGGCCGCTACCCGTGGGAGGTGATCACCTGGCTCCGGGATCCCGCGTACGAGGACCGCTACCGGGCGGCGATGCTGTCGCAGGAACAGGTGTCCTTCCTCGTGCGGCATCCCGCCGGGAACTGGCTGAGCTTCGTGCTGTACCCGGATGTGCACGGGCTGACCGGCCGGGTCCATCCGACCGTCCCGCCCACCGGAGGCGAGGCGGCGCGCGAGGCCGGGTCGTCCGCCGGTCCCGTGCCGGGCGCCGCGGCCGTGCCGCCGCCCGGGCCGGTCGCGGCGGCACGGGCCGGGGCGCTGTACCACGTGGTGCAGATGGCGAGCGTGCTCACCGAGGCGGTCACCGTGCAGGACGTGTGCCGGGCCGTGTCCGAGCAGTTGCTGCCCGCGTTCGGCGCGCGGGAACTCGCCCTGTACACCGTCCGCGAGGGCCGGATGTACCTGCAGTGGGAGTCGGGCTACCCGGAGGGCTTCCTCACCCAGTTCGAGGGGGTCGCCCTCGACACGCGACTGCCCGGCGTCCACGCGCTGACCACGCGGCTGCCGCTCTTCTTCGAGTCGCCCGAGGACCTCTCGATCGCCTACCCGGGCATCGCCCTGGACCGGATGCACGCCTGGTCGTTTCTGCCGCTGATCGCCTCCGGTCATCCCGTCGGCTCCTGCATCCTCGGCTGGGACGCCCCGCACCGGTTCACCGCCGACGAGCGCTCCGCCCTCACCGCGCTGAGCGGGCTGGCCGCCCAGGCCATGGAGCGGGCACGGCTCTACGACTCGGAGTCCGCCGTCGCGCGCGGCCTCCAGGAGGGGCTCCTGCCGCACCGGCTGCCCGCTGTCGAGGGGCTGCGCACGGCCGGCCGCTATCTGCCCGGCACGCAGGGCATGGCCATCGGCGGCGACTGGTACGACGTGATCACGATGGGGCGTGGCGTGGCCCTGGTGATCGGGGACGTCGAGGGCCACAGTGTCGGCGCCGCCGCGGTGATGGGCCAGCTGCGCAGTGCCGTGCACGCCTTCGCCGCGAGCGAGCGGCCGCCGCAGGAGGTCATCACCCATACCAACCGGCTGCTGGCCGAGCTGGAGTCGGACGTCTTCGCCACCTGCTGCTACATCGAACTCGACCCGCTCACCGGGCGCGCGCTCGCCGTGCGGGCCGGCCATCCCCCGCCGCTGCTGCGCCACCCCGACGGCCACGCGGAGCCGCTGGACCTGATGGGCGGGGTCATGCTGGGTGTGCAGCCCGACTCGGTCTATCCCGTCACCGCGCTCACGCTGGCCCCCGGCAGCGTCCTCGCCCTGTACACCGACGGGCTCGTGGAACAGCCCGGCAGCGACATCGAGTCGGGCATCGAGGAGGTCCGCCGCGCTCTGGCCGACACCCCGGCGGACTCGGTGGAGCTTCTCGCCGACCGCCTGGTGAGAACGGCCCGGCGCGCCCCCGAGCGACCGGACGACGTGGCCCTGCTCCTGACGGCGTACCGCTGACGGGCCGGGCTGCCGGGGTATGGCCACGGCTGCGTCGACCGACTCCACCGCATCCGGGCCCGCCGGACTCCGGCATCGCCGCCGTACGGGCCCGGCGGATTCCGGCACATCCCGGGACCGGTGAGCGCCGGAGCGTCCGGCCCGACTGCCGCCGGCACATCCAGACCGGTGAACACCACCACACCCAGCCCGACCGACACCGGCACACCCAAGCCCGGCGGGTGCGGTTGCCCCGGCCTTTCGTCGGTCCGGTCGCCCAAGTCCTCGCCAGGTCCTGCCACCTCGTCTCGGGCCGGTCAACGCCGCCTCGGACTCTCGTCGGTCCCGCCGCCTCGGCATCGCTCGCCCGTCGCGGCACCGGGCCGAACGGACGGGCGCCGCGGCCCGGAGTACGGTGGTCGGGACCGGTGAGCGAGGCGGTGGTGGCGGTGGAGTGGCAGCGGTACGCCGAGCAGATGGCGCAGCTCGCCCGGGATCTGGTGGCCCAGGATTCGGTGCAGGCGACGCTGGACGAGATCGCCGCGTCGGCGGTGAAGCTCGTCGAGGGCTGTGACGCGGCGGGGATCCTGACGGTGTCCAAGGGCCGGGCCGTGACGCTGTCCGCGTGCGGCGACATGGTCGAGGAGTCCGACCGGCTGCAGGGAGAGCTGGGCGAGGGACCGTGCTTCGACGCCGCCCGTCGTGTGGACGGCGAGCGGCTGTTCCGTATCGCCGACATGACCACGCCGCAGCCGTCCTGGCCGCGGTTCTCCCAGGCGGCCCGCGATCTGGGGATCGGCAGCATGACCGGCGTGCTGCTGTACACCGAGCAGGAGAACTTCGGCGCGCTGAACCTCTACTCGCGCCGCCCGGGGGCCTTCGGCAAGGACATCGAGGCCGCGGGCTGGCTGCTCGCCTCCCATGCCGCCGTGGCTCTGGCCACCGCCCGTACCGTCGACCAGCTGGAGCACGCCCTGGACACCCGGCATGCCGTGGGAGAGGCCATGGGGATCCTCATGGAACGGCACGGGCTGAGCGAGGACGAGGCCTTCGGCGTGCTGCGGCGTATCTCGCAGAACCACAACATCAAGCTGCGCGATGTCGCCCGGCACGTCCGCACGGAGCCCGACCGGGCCTGACCTGAGCGCCTCGGGCAGCGGCCTCAGGCCCGGTTACCGCCGGGGCGGTACGCGCGCAGCAGGAGCACCGCGATGTCGTCGGCGTGCTGTCCGGTGGGTGTCGTGTGGCGGACGAGCCGGTCGATGAGCCGTTCCAGGTCGTGGCCGTCGGCGGCGTCCAGCTGCCCGGCGAGGTCGGACGTGGTCCGGGTGGCGTCCGTGCCGGGGAGCTCGACCAGTCCGTCGGTGTAGAGGGCGAGGGTGGTGCCGGGGAGCAGGGGCGCGGTGGTGACCGGGTAGTGGCCGCCGGTGTCGATGCCCAGCAGCGGGCCGGGCTCGACGTCGAGGACTGACGCGGGGCGGCTGATGTGACGCAGCAGCGGCGGCACGTGTCCCGCGCTGGCGAAGGCCACCTGGTGGCGGGCCAGGTCGAGATGGGCGTAGAGGCAGGAGACGAGCAGTTCGGAGTCGAGGTCGGCCAGGAGCCGGTTGGTGCGAACGAGGACCTGGTCGGGTGCGGCGCCCGCGGTGGCGTGGGCGTGGATGGCGGTGCGCACCTGGCCCATGAGAGCGGCGGCGGCGATGCTGTGGCCCTCCACGTCGCCGATGACGGCGGCCGCGGTCGTCTCGTCGAGGCGCAGCAGGTCGAAGAAGTCACCGCCGACCTCGATGCCGTGGCCGGCGGGCAGATAGCGGGCGGCGACGTCGAGGCCGGACAGATTCGGCAGGGCCCTCGGCAGCAGGGCGCGCTGCAGTTCGTGGACGAGACGGTGCTTGGTGTCGTAGAGCCGGGCGCGGTCGAGGGCCTGGGCGATCAGACCGGACAGGGAGGTCAGGACGGCGCGTTCGTCGGCGGTGAAGGTGTGCGGGTGGTCGTAGGACAGGATGCAGCAGCCCACCGGCCGGCCGGAGATGATCAGCGGCAGGAAGGCCCAGGCCTGTTTGCCGCTGACCTGGGGGGCGCCGGGGTAGTTGGCGGCCAGCTCGGCCGGGTCGGCGAAGAAGGCGGGCGTGCCGCTGGCGAGGACCTGGCCGGCCGGGGTGAGGTCGGTGTCCAGCGACAGGGCGTCGAGCCGTTCCATGACGTCGGCCGTGTAGCCGTGGTAGCCGGTGATCTTCAGACGTCCGGCCTCGGCGACGGACAGCACGAGGCCCTGGGCGCCGAAGGCGGGCAGGATCTGGTGGGCGCTCAGCGCCACGAGGTCGCGCACGGTCACCGCCTCGGCGAGCGCGGCGGCCAGGTGCACCAGTTGGTAGAGGCGTCCCGTCGGTGCCGCCGCGGGGCTGCGCGCGGCGGCGGGCGGTGACGGGGCCTCGGTCCGCTCTCCGCTCGGGGCGACACGGACGCTGATGCCGCTGGTGTCCGGGTAGAGCTGGAAGGTGAGCCACAGGTCGGGCGGGCGGCGCGCGGTGAACGACACGGGTGTGCGGCTGACGACCGCCGTGCGGTAGTGGTCCTCGTAGCCGGGGTCGTCCAGCCAGGGCAGGGACTGCCAGGGCCGGGTGCCGAGCAGCCGGTCGGCGCGGCGGCCGAGCAGGCGGGCCGCGGTGGCGGTGGCGAAGGTGACGCGGCCCTCCAGGTCGAGGGCCAGGGCGCCTTCGGGGAGGCGTTCGAGGTAGTCCGCGGCGGCCAGGCCGGTCTGCACGGGGTGGTGTGCGGCGTCGACGGGGACGACGCGCGGCTGGTCGGGCAGGGCGGGCGGCCCTGCGGCGTCGTCCAGCAGGCGGGCCATCCGGCGGGCGCTGGAGGTGATGTGGCCGCGTTCGCGTGGCGAGATGGTGCGCGGCCGCACGGCGGGCCACATCAGCACGATGCCGCCCCAGCGGCGCCGTACGCCGGTCAGCGGGACGGCGGTCAGGGCGAACGGGTAGGGCAGGACCGCGGCGGCCCGGGGGTAGCGGCGGGCCATCTCCTCCTGGCTCTCGATACTCACCAGCGCGTCCTCGTGGATCGCGTCGGCGACCGGGACCGGTGCGGTCAGGGGCAGCCGCTGCCAGGGGGCGCTGAAAGCGATCGGCAGGCCGCACAGCGCGACCAGGCGCAGCACGGGCTCCGTCTCCTCGATCAGGTACAGGCCGCCGATCGAGGCTCCGGTTCCGCGCACGGTGTCGGCCAGCGCCGCCCCCAGGGCGTCCAGCGACCCGGCACCCCCGGGCGGCTCGTTGCTCGCGGACATGCTGTCCTCCCGCTCTTACCCGGACGCTACGCCTCGCGGGGACTGTGGGCATGTCGTCGGGCGCGGCGGTGAGTGCTCTGGGCACGGAGCGTGGTGTGCGGGGGCATCGTCGTACAGAATCGGAGGCCCTGGACGGCGATCGGGAGGCCGGCTTGCAGACGCTGACATCACAGGACCCGCTGGCCGTCGCCGTCACCGCAGCGATCCGGGCCGGCGACCTGCCGGGGCTCCGGCAGTTGCTCGCCGACCATCCCGGTCTGGCCACGGCACGCGTCACCGAGCACGGCGAGGACGGCAAGGGCACGCGCAGTCTGCTGCACATCGCGACCGACTGGCCCGGCCACTTCCCCCACGGTCCCGAGGTGGTCGCCGCCCTGGTCGCCGCGGGGGCCGATCCCGACGCCCGCTTCGGCGGTGCGCACGCGGAGACGCCTCTGCACTGGGCCGCCAGCAGCGACGACGTGGCCGTCCTGGACGCGCTCATCGCCGCCGGGGCCGACATCGAGGCCCCCGGGGCGGTGATCGGCGGCGGCACTCCGCTCGCCGACGCCCGCGGGTTCGGCCAGTGGCGCGCCGCGCGCCGGCTCGTGGAGCACGGCGCCCGCACCACACTGCAGGACGCCGCCACGCTCGGCCTGCTCGACCGGGTGCGGGACTGCGTCGAGGCCGGGGAGCCCCCTTCGCCCGACGAGATCACCAGCGCCTTCTGGGGCGCCTGCCACGGCGGGCATCTGGCCACCGCGCGGTATCTCCACGGGCACGGCGCCGACGCCGACTGGTGCGGCTACGACGACATGACACCGCTCGACATCGCCCGCGCCCATGACGCCGACGACGTCGTGCGGTGGCTGCGCGACCTGGGCGCGAAAAGCCGCTCGTAGGGTCGCGTCACAGGCAGTAGCGCACGAGCCACTCGTCCTGGTTGTAGGCGGTGCGCGCGGGGTCGGGGGCGCCCGCTGCTCGTTCCTCGACCATGTCCTCCACGCGCACCGGCTCCGGCAGTGTGCCGAAGCGGGCCCGGCGTGCCGCTGCCTCCGGCTCGCTCCCCTGCTGCGACGTCGCGTCGTCCACCGCGATTCCCCTCTCTCGCCGGCCTCGGAGACCGATCGGCCTCTCTGCGCAATGAGTTGACGTACGGGGCGGGCTCTTGGTTCCCGTGGCGGTACTCAGCCGGCTCGTTCGACGTTACGAACTTCGACTCTGCCGGTTCCCGGGACAGGGGGAAAGTGGTAGGAAACCTTCCTGTCAGTTCTGCACGGCCAGCTCTCCCACCCCCACTCTGCCTGGAGGCCCCGTGAGACACCCGACCCCGCGCCGCACCGCTCTGGCGTTGTTCGGCGCCGCCCTCGCCGCCGCCCCGTTCCTGAAGCCGCCTAACGCCACGGCCTCCGTCCGTGCGATCGGGCTCGACGACCCGGCGAAGAAGGAGATCGCCATGCAGCTCGTGTCGAGCGCGGAGAACTCCTCGCTCGACTGGAAGGCGCAGTACCAGTACATCGAGGACATCCGCGACGGCCGCGGCTACACCGCCGGCATCATCGGGTTCTGCTCCGGCACCGGCGACATGCTCGACCTCGTCGAGCTCTACACCGACCGCAAGCCCGGCAACGTCCTCGCGAAGTACCTGCCGGCACTGCGCGACGTCGACGGTTCCGACTCGCACGACGGGCTCGACCCGGGCTTCCCCGGCGACTGGCGCCGGGCGGCCCGTGACGCCACGTTCCGGCGGGCGCAGGACGACGAGCGCGACCGGGTGTACTTCGGCCCGGCGGTCCGGCAGGGCAAGGCGGACGGGCTGCGGGTGCTGGGCCAGTTCGCGTACTACGACGCCATCGTCATGCATGGCGACGGCACCGACCCGCTGAGCTTCCGCAACATCCGGGGGCGTGCGCTGCGCACGGCGAACCCGCCGGCGGAGGGCGGTGACGAGGTGACGTACCTCGACGCCTTCCTGGACGCGCGGGTGTGGGCCATGAGGCAGGAGGAGGCACACAGCGACACGAGCCGGGTCGACACGGCGCAACGCGTCTTCCTGCGCAAGCGGAACCTCGACCTCGACCCGCCACTGGACTGGAAGGTCTACGGCGACAGCTACCACATCGGCTGACCCTCGGGCGGCGGCCCGGGGCGGATTGGTCCACCGATCCGGCACGAGAGTGGACCTCGAACCGGGCCGCCGCGCTGCCTAGCGTCGCCGGTATGAACGTCACCACCACGCGGGGAACCTTGCTCGCCGCGTTCGCCTGTGTCCTCGTCGGAGCGTCCTTCACGGCCAACAGCGTCCTGGGCAAGTACCCGTATGCGGGCGGCCAGTTCCTGCGCTACGGGCTGGCCTGTCTGCTGCTCCTGCCCCTGGCCGGGAAGGGCTCGACCGCCCGGCTGAGGGCGCTGACGCCTCGTCAGTGGGTCCGTCTCATCCTGCTCGCCGCGGTCGGCATGGTCGGCTTCAACCTGGCCGTCATCGCCGCGGAGCGCACGGCGGAACCGGCGGTTCCAGGCGTGTTCGTGGGCTGTGCGCCGGTGGTCGTCGCCGTGCTCGTGCCCCTCCTGGACGGGCGCCGGCCCAGGCGGGCGGTTCTGTACGGGGCGTTGCTCGTGGCCGTCGGCGCCTGCGCCGTCCAGGGCTGGGGACGAACCGACGGCGCGGGGCTCGCCTTCTCCGTGTGCGCCCTGGCGGGGGAGGTCGGGTTCGCCGTGCTCGCCGTACCCGTACTGCGGCCGCTCGGGCCCCGGTTGCTGTCCGCCACGGTGTGCGCGGTCGCCGCGCTGGAGTCCGCGGCGGTCGGTGTGCTGGTCGACGGGGCCGGGTGGCTGCGGCGTCCGGACGGCGCCGAGACCGCCGCGCTGCTGTGGCAGGCGGTGGTGGTCACGGTGGTCGGATTCGTGTGCTGGTACATGGGAATGCAGCGGATCGGCGCGGAACGCGCCACCCTGTTCTCCGGCCTCATCCCGGTCGCGGCGGCCGGTACCGCGCCGCTGGTCGGCACGGGCTCGTACGGACTGGCGCAGGCGGCGGGCAGCGCGCTGGTCGGCCTCGGCGTCGCCCTGGGGTCCGGGGCGCTGGACCTGGCCTCGGCGCGCCGGCGCGTCGGGCGGCGAGCCCGCCGCGCCGCCCCGGCAGCCACCTTTCGGGGGAACGCCCGCCCGGAGTGGCAGGGCGCCCGCGCGCCGGAAATGCCGGAGTGATCCCCCGCGCATCTAATGGACGGCACCCAATGTCTCAGCCGACACAGGAGCCACGTAGATGCCGCACTCCCGCACCGGTGAAGGGGACAAGAAGGCCGCGCGTGCGGGTCTGCTGCGGCGCTTGGGCGAGTGGTGCGCACGCCACTTCGGGATCGTCATCGGGGCCTGGCTCGTGGCGCTGGTGGCCCTCCAGGTCGTCAACCATGTGTCCGGGGGCGAGTACTCCGACAACTTCTCCCTGCCCCAGGCGCAGGCCCAGAAGGGCCTGGACGTGCTGAAGGAGCACGATCCGCAGGCCGGTGGCTACAGCAGCCAGATCGTGCTGCACGACGACAGCCAGGAACTGACCGCGCTGAGCTCTCAGATGTCCACCACGGTCGCCGACCTGGAGAAGCTCCCGCACGTCCTGTCGGCCCAGAACCCGCTGTCCGCCCCGGGCTCGTCCTCCCAGCAGTCGCAGCCGAACGTCGGGCCGCTCTCGGACGACAAGAAGACGGCGTACATCACGGTCCGCTTCAATGTGCAGCCCTCGACCCTCGGTGCCGGCTACCTGAACGGCGTCGACTCCGCCGTACAGCCGCTGCGTTCGGCGGGAGCGGAGGTCGAGTACGGCGGGCCGCTGGGCGAACTCGCGAGGCCCCCCGCCGACGACCGGGTGAGCGAGCTGATCGGGTTCGGTGTCGCCGTCATCGTGCTGCTGGTCGGGTTCGGCAGCGTGATCGCAGCCGGCATCCCGCTGCTCACCGCGCTGATCAGCGTCGTCGGCGGTCTCGCCATCCTCGGGCTGCTGGCCGCCGCGTTCACCTTCGCGACGGTCTCACCGACCCTGGCCACCATGATCGGCCTCGGTGTCGGCATCGACTACGCCCTGTTCATGATCACCCGATACCGGCAGAACCTCATCGACGGCGCGGACCCGGTACAGGCCGCCGGGCAGGCCGCGAGCACCAGCGGCCACGCCGTCCTCGTCTCCGGCTGTACGGTGATCATCGCGCTGGCGGGCCTGTCCGCGTCCGGGGTCTCCTTCATCTCCCTGCTGGGTCTCGCCGCCGCCGTCACCGTCGTCTCGGCCGTCATCGGCGCGCTCACCCTGGTGCCGGCCCTGCTCGGCCTCATCGGCCGGCACATCGACCGCTACCACGTGCGCCGGCCCGTAGCCGAGACCGACGCCGAGGCGGGTGAGACGCCGCAGGGCACCTGGCACCGCTACGCCCAGCGGGTGGAGCGCAGGCCGCTGTGGTTCCTGTCGGGGGGTGTCGCCGTGATCGCGGTGCTCGCGATCCCGTTGTTCTCCATCCAGCTCGGCCACATCGGTGACGGCGCCGACCCGACCTCCTTCACCGACCGGCGGGCGTTCGACCTGATGACCGACGCGTTCGGGCCGGGGTCCAACGGTCCTCTCACCGTCGTCATCGACCAGACGAACGTACCGGACTCGCAGCGCGACGATCTGGCCTCGCGCGCCCAGACGACGCTCGACTCGGTCGAAGGAGCCGCCGCCGTCACCCCCCTGACCCCCACGCAGGACGGGGACGTCCTGGTCGGCACGGTCTACTCGACCAAGTCCCCGCAGAACGCCGCGACCACCGACCTGACCAACCGTCTCGTCGACGACACGCTGCCGGACGCCGTCCAGGGGACGGACGCCAAGGGGTACGTCACCGGCACGACGGCGACACAGGTCGACTTCCGTGACATCGTCGCCTCCCAGCTGCCCGTGATCATCGCCGTCGTGGTTGGCCTGGCGTTCCTCATCATCCTGGCCGTGTTCCGGGGGCTGCTCGTCGCCGTCAAGGCGGCCGTCCTGAACGTGCTGTCGATCGCCGCGTCGTACGGCGTGGTCGTCGCGGTGTTCCAGTGGGGCTGGGGCGGGCCCGCGCTCGGCGTGCACGGCAAGGTGCCCATCGAGAGCTATGTGCCGATGATGATGTTCGCCATCATCTTCGGCCTCAGCATGGACTACGAGATCTTCCTGCTGTCCCGCGTCCATGAGGCGTGGCGGCGCACCGGGGACGCCAAGGCGTCGGTGGCGCACGCCCTGGAGATCACGGCCCGGGTCATCACGAGTGCCGCGCTGATCATGGTGAGTGTGTTCGCGGCGTTCATCATCAGCGACAACATCGTGGTCAAGATGCTCGGACTGGGGCTGGCCGTCAGCGTGCTCATCGACGCCAGTGTGGTGCGCCTGCTGATGGTGCCGGCCGTGATGACGCTGCTCGGGCCGCACGCCTGGTGGACTCCGCGCTGGCTGGACCGGGTGATGCCCCACATCGACGCCGAGGGGGATCCGAAGGAGGCGGGCGCCCGTCCGGCGCCGTAGCGAACCGGCCTCAGTGGAACACCAGGTGCACGAGGGCGACGGTGCCGACCGACACGATCAGGGTCCGCAGGACGGCGGGGCTGAAGCGGCGGCCCGTCCTGGCTCCGACGAGGCCGCCCAGCGCGGACCCGGCGGCGATGAGGACGACGGCCGTCCAGTCGAACTCCGCGAAGAAGAGGAAGAGCACGGCGGCGACGGTGTTGACGACGGCCGCGAGCACGTTCTTCACGGCGTTGAGCCGCTGGAGCGTCTCGTCGAGCAGCATGCCCATCAGGGAGACGTAGATGATGCCCTGCGCTGCCGAGAAGTAGCCGCCGTAGACGCTGGCGAGCGTCAGCCCCGTGAACAGCAGCGGACCGCCGTCGGGACGGGGGGTGCCGCCGGTACGGCGACGGCGGTGGCGCACGCGCCTGGCGATGAGGGGCTGGCAGGCGACCAGGACGAGGGCGAGCCCCACCAGGGCCGGCACGATCCGCTCGAAGGCCGCGGAGGGCAGAGTCAGCAGCAGCACGGCGCCCACGAGGCCGCCCAGCACGGCACCGACGCCGAGCAGGAGGACGCGCCGTCCCTGGCCCCGGAGTTCCTCGCGATAGCCGAAGACCGCGCTGATCGAGCCGGGAACCAGACCGAGCCCGTTGGACACGGTCGCCGTGACCGGAGGCAGTCCGGTGGCGAGCAGCACCGGGAAGGTGATCAGGGTTCCCGAGCCGACGACGGCGTTGACGGCGCCGGCGCCCGTACCGGCCGCGAACACGGCCGCCATCTCCCAGGGCGTCATGCCGTGACTCCGCCGCCGGCACCGTGTCCGGCGTTCCAGGTGCTGTCCATGGGGTCACGCTAGAGGGTGCGCACTTCGGGGTTCGCCGAAGGGTGCCGGACTCCGGAGAACGGCGGCGGGATCCGAGGAAGGGTCCCACCGCCGTTCCCGGGGCACGTCAGGGCATTGTCGTGTCAGGTGCGCCTGGCGCGGCGGAGGACCACGAAGCCCGCGATGACGAGTACGGCACCTGCCGCGGCCGGCCAGAGCTGGGCGCCGGTCTCGGCCAGGTTGCCGCTGCCGACCGCCTGGGGCTCGGTCCGGGGCGGAGTCGCCGGGGTGGCGGCGGCGCTGGTCGCCGTGCCGACGGCCTGGGACTGGCCGAGGCCGTCCTCCGAGTCCTCACCAGAGTCGTCCTTCGAGCCGCCCTGTTCACCGGACTTCGCCGAGGGCGTCGCGTACACCTCGGCTTCGTCGGCGGGCGCGTCGCTCGGCTCCGGTTCGGGGGCCGGCTTGTCCGCCGCCGGCGGCTTGGAAGCCTCGCCCTTTCCGTCATTGCCCGTGTTGCCGGGCTTGCCGCCCGCGTTGCCGTCCTTCGGGGCGTCCGGGGTGCGGGTGGGCTGCTCCTGCGGAGCCTCGGGGGTCTTCGTCGGCTCCGCACTCTGCTCCTCGCCCGCCCCGGGCTCCTGACTCGGCTCCTCGCCCGGCTTCTCGCCCGGCTCGGCATCCGCTCCGGCTCCGCACTTCCGGCCGTCGTTGATGCAGTCGACCATCTCCCCCATCAGGTCCTCGTCGAAGACGTTGATGAAGTCACCGTGGTCCGTGACCGGCTTGTGCAGCTGCTCGGGGAAGGAGTCCACCGCGAACAGCGGTGTCGTACGGCCGCCGTCCTTCAGGCTCGGCGCGTCGACGTCGTAGACGATGCGCTGGACCAGCTGCGGAATCGGCCGGAAACCGGACGGGCACGCGCCGGAGGCGTCGGCGAACGCCACATGGGTGCGGTGGTTGGCGCTGTCGATGTTGCGGCCGTCCCAGCAGCTCTGGAACTTGAAGGAGCGCACGACGTCGCTGCCCTTCGGGCACAGCGGGTACTTGTCCTTCAGCTGCCGGTCCTCGAAGCCGGTGCAGCTCCAGGAGGCGTTGGCGTTGGCCGTGCCGTTGACGAACGACTTGGCGTCGCCGGTGATGATGCGCAGCAGCCGCGGCATGGCCGTGACCTTGTCGCGCGGGTTCCCCACGAAGTCGAGCGTGACCTGCTTCGGCGTGACGATCGCGCCGGCGTTGCCCTCGATGCCGCCGCCGGGCGAGTCGGCGTCCTGCTCCTGGGTGCCGTTCTGCACGCGCAGGACGGGCCAGTAGTAGGAGGACTTGTCGCCCTGGTCGTCGCAGCTGGTCTCGGCGTTCGCGAGGTCCTGGTCGCTGGCGAAGGCGTTGTTGGCCTGGTTGCCGACATAGTCGTGGAAGTGGTGGGCGCCGTTGGTGACGCCCGGGGCGGCGATGATGTTGTCGGAGTTGAACAGGCCGTTCTCGTTCACGCCGCAGCTGGTGGCGAAGGTGCCGCGGGAGGCGTTGCCCTTCTGGCGGGGGCTGTTCACGTTGGGCTGGACGCCGGTGATGTCCGCGAAGTCGGCGGCGACCGGTCCGTTGCCCGCCTGTCCGCCGTTGTTGCCCTGGCCCTGCCCCTGGCCGTTCCCCTGCTCCTGGCCGCCCTGGCCCTGCTCCTGGCCGGGCTGCTCCGCGCCGCCGCCGTCCTGGCCCTCGCCCTGCTCGGGAGCCTGGTTGCCGGAGTCCCGGACGGTACAGGCCGCGAGGGCGTCGAGTCCCTCGGGGCGGTCGCCCACCCGGTCGATGGCGATGGCGATGCGCTCGAGGGTCGCGCCCCGCTTCTCCTTCAGCGGGTTCATGATCGCGTTGTCGGCGAAGCCGGAATCCTGCTGTATCTGTTGTGCCGATGCGCTCAGCCGCTGGTAGGCCTTGGCGATCTGCTCGTCCAGAAGGGCGAGTTCCTTGTCGACCTCCGCCCTCGCCTGCTCGGGGACCGAGGTCAGCCGGCTGCCCACGTCTGGGCAGTCGATCGTGGAGCCCGCGGTCCGCACCCCCGTACCGGACCGCGTCTGGGCGGGCTCACCGCCCGAACCGCCGTCCGTGGCCGAGGCGTAGACGTTCGCCGCCATCAGGCCGCCTCCGCCCAGCATCAGCGCGACTGCGGCGAAGGTCGCGCGCCGTGGGCCTGTAGGGCGTCTTCGCGTATTGCGTGCCAAGGGTGCTCTCCTGCGCTTGAGGCGTGCCGGGCATGAAAATCCCCTCGCCCCATACGTGCGGGAGCACCGGAGCGTTCAGCCACCCCGGAAATTCTTCGAGAACTCTCAGAAAGCATGCACAGCCGTACCCCGCCGGACTTGTCCCCTCCGGCGGGGTACGGCAGACGAAGCGGCAGGTCAGCGGAAGTTCACGTCGCTGCACAGGAAGTAGGTCTGGTCCATGTGCGACGCCTGCCAGATCGTATAGACGACGTGGCGGCCGCTCAGCCCCGAAGTGCTCACGGGGATCTCGTAGTTCTGGCTGGGCGCGTACTTGCCGGTGCGGGTGACGAGGCGGAGGTCGTTCCAGGTCAGCGGCTGGGTGGCGGGATTGAAGCCCTGCCGCGTGACGTACACCAGGAAGTAGTCGGCGCCGTGGCTGGCCTGGTCGTACAGCTTCACGGTGAAGTTGTTGCCGATGTCCGTCGTCTTCCAGGCGCCCACCGTGTCGAGGGAGTTGTACCGGCCGCCCTCGGTCCGGCCGCCGCTGCACAGCTGACCGTTGGGCACCACGGCCTGGAAGTTGCCGCCGGAGCCGTTGCGGTACAGGCCGTTCCAGTTCCACATGGCGTTCGCGTCGCTCCGCCACGCCTGCCAGCACATGGGGTCCTGCTGGGCCATGGCGGGGTTGAGGTGGTCGTTCCCCCAGCGCAGCCAGCAGCCGTAGTTGCGGGATGCAGGGTCGACGACCGAGCCGTGGGCGACGGCGGTGCCGCTCCATGGGATCAGGCTGAGCAGCGCGGCCACCAGCACGCTCAGGGCGAGTGTCAGACGGGTCCTGACCGGTCGGGACTCTTTACGAGCATGACCATGACAATCCATGATCTCCTCTTTCGGATGTGGGGGTTGCGGTGCTTGCGGTGTGCCTTGCGTGGGGAGTGCGGGGATGCGTGGGAGCGCTCCCGCACTGTCCACGCTGCGCCCGATGGCACGGGTCGGCAACGCACGATTGCGCCACTTCCGTTTCTCCTGGCGCGATCGCGGCGTTCGACAGGCGGCTGTCAGAGCCGGTCGAGTTCCTTCGTGGTGCGACCGAGGTAGGTGGCCGAGCCGGGCTCCGGAACGTCGATCTCGCGGAACCCCAGGCGGTCGTAGAAGGCTCTGGCCCCGGTGTTGGCGGTCGCCATGGCCAGGTGGACGGCCGGGACTCCCCTGCCCTGGAGGGCCCCGAGGAGCGTCCGCATCAGACGGCGTCCGTGGCCCCGGCCCTGCCAGTCGGGCAGCAGGTCGATGTGCAGATGCGCGGGATACGCGGCCAGTTCGGGCCTCACCATCCGTTCCGGGTGGTGCAGCAGGTGGGCCATGGCCTCGTCCGGAGTGTGCGGCGGCTCGGGCGGTTCCGGGTAGCGGCCGGCGACCAGGGGCAGCCACGTGGCGCGGAACTCCGCGGCGAACCGCGGGGTGTCAGCGGCGCCGAGGATGTAGCCGACCGCCCGCCCCTGGCCGTCGTCCAGCACGAAGGCCAGTTCCGGCTCCAGACGGACGTAGGGAGCCGCGAAGGTCACCGGGAAGATGCCCGGGTCCGCGTAGTGGGGGCGGCTGTCCTGGCCGGCGTGCGCGGTGCGGATACAGATGTCGTCGAGGGCCGAACGGTCCTCGGGGCGGTACGGGCGGATGGCGGGGGACGTGGTCATGGAGGCATCGTGCACGCCGTGGGAGCGCTCCCTCAACCCGCTGTGACGAGGTGGTGCGGGTGCCGGACTGAAGCTGTACCTGCCGCGGGAGGAGACCGAGGATCCGACGCGCCGGCCCGACCGTCCTGGTTCAGTCGCGCCCCGAAGCGGCTCGCCGCGTCCCTCGCGGCGGCGGAGGCGGCGGCCGACGCCCCGGGCGGGACCTGCCCGTCGGCATCGCCCGGCCCGCGGCGCAGGCCCTGGTCGGCGCCGGCGTGACGACGCTGGAGCAGGTGGCGCCCCGCACTCCCGGGCGGAACTGCCGGCGCTGCGCGGGGGCGGGCCCAAGGCCGTGCGGGTGCTGTCGGAGGCGCTGGAGCAGCGGGGGCTCGCCCTGCGGGGTTGATGTTCCGGCCCTGGGCGGGTGACGCCGACCTGCCGGGCGCGGCTGACCGGGTCCGCTTAGGGGCCCGGACCTGGGTTACCCGGCTCGCATGGTGAAGCTGCATATTCCAGGACGAAAAGAACATCACGAGAGCGAGGCTCCGCCTTCGGAGCCGTCGGAGAGCCCTCGGCCGGCGCCCGGGACGGCCGGTCCGGGACCCGAAGTGGAACGCGCGGCGCCGGACACGCCGAGTGAACTGCCCCGGACGTCGTGGGGTGCGGTGCTGAAGGGGAGCCTGCGGGAGTTCAAGAAGGACGAGCTGACCGACCGGGCCGCGGCGCTGACGTACTACACGGTGCTGTCGATCTTCCCGGCGCTGCTGGTGCTGGTGTCGCTGCTGGGCATCACCGGCAAATCGACCACGGACAAGGTCCTCGAGAACATCCAGCAGTTCGCTCCCGGCGCGGCGCGGGACATCATCACCCGGGCCGTCGAGCAGTTGCAGGGCAACGCCGGCATCGGCTCGCTGATGGCCATCGTCGGTCTTGTCCTGGCGGTGTGGTCGGCCTCCGGCTACGTGGCGGCGTTCATCCGCTCCGCCAACGCCGTCTACGACATGCCCGAGGGGCGGCCGGTGTGGAAGGTGCTGCCGGTGCGGGTGGGTGTGACGGTGGTGCTGATGGTGCTGGCCACGATCAGCGCGCTGATCGTGGTCTTCACGGGCGGGCTGGCCCGTCAGGCCGGGACCACTCTGGGTATCGGCGACACCGCGCTGACGGTGTGGTCGTTCGCGAAGTGGCCCGTTCTGGTCGTGCTGGTCACGATCATGATCGCGATTCTGTACTGGGCGACCCCGAACGCCAAGGTGAAGGGCTTCCGCTGGATCACGCCGGGCAGTGTGCTGGCCCTGCTGATCTGGCTGGTCGCGTCGGCGGGCTTCGCCGTCTACGTGGCCAACTTCGCCTCGTACAACAAGACCTACGGCACGATGGCCGGTGTCATCGTCTTCCTGGTGTGGCTGTGGATCACCAACCTGGCGATCCTGCTGGGCCTGGAGTTCGACGCGGAGACGGTACGGCAGCGGGCCGTCGCCGGGGGGCATCCGCCCGAGGCCGAGCCGTACACCCAGCCGCGCGACACCCGGGCGTGGGACGAGGAGGACCGGCGCCGGGTGGAAGAGACCTGACGGGTTCAGCCCATGAGTCCCGCGGCGACCGTCGCGCCCAGTTCCCAGCAACGCTCGACGTCGCCCTTGTCCGGCTCTCCGGTCACGGTCACGGCCTCGGCGGTGCGGCGCCAGCCGAGGCCCGTCGTGATCGACTCGATGCCCCGCACCGCTCCGGTCACGTCGTTCCCGCCGTGCACGTAATAGCCGAAGGGCCGGCCGCGCGTGGCGTCCAGGCACGGGTAGTAGACCTGGTCGAAGAAGTGCTTGAGGGCGCCGGACATGTAGCCGAGGTTCGCTGGGGTACCGAGGAGGTAGCCATCGGCCGCGAGGACGTCGGAGGCGGTGGCGGACAGCGCGGGCAGGCGCACGACCGTGACGTTCTCGATCTCGGGGTCGGTCGCCCCGGAGACGACGGCTTCGAACATCGCCTGGCAGTTGGGCGAGGGCGTGTGATGGACGATCAGCAAGGTGGCCACGGCATCCGACCTTACAAGTCGTGAAGAGCATGAGTGGCCGGCGCGAGATCCGGTACCCGTCCGTCGCTCTCCGTACGAGAAAGGGAGGTACCGCCTTGTCACAGGTAGAGGAATCCATCGAGGTCCGCGTCCCGGTGCACACGGCCTACAACCAGTGGACCCAGTTCGAGGACTTTCCCCGGTTCATGGACGGCGTGGAGCGCATCGAGCAGCGCACCGATACGCTGACGCACTGGGTGACGAAGGTCGGCGGCCAGGAGCGGGAGTTCGACGCGGAGATCACCGAGCAGGTTCCGGACGAGCGTGTCGCCTGGACGACGGTGGGCGGCGAGGCCAGGCAGGCCGGTGTGGTCACCTTCCACCGCATCCAGGACGACACGACCAAGGTCATGCTGCAGTTGGAGTTCGACCCCGTGGGGCTGACCGAGGCCGTGGGCGACAAGCTCGGGTTCGTCAAGCGGCAGGTCTCGGGCGACCTGCGGCGGTTCAAGCAGTTCATGGAGACCCGTGGGTCGGAGACGGGCGCTTGGCGCGGCGCGGTCTGAGCCGCCAGCTGCCGTGCGGGGCCGCCCGTTACGCCACCACCGGCCGGGCGATCCCGCTCTGCAGCAGCTCCCGGGCCTGCTGGGTCAGGTCGCCCAGGCGCAGGGCGAGGCGTGTCACGGCCTCGTAGAGCAGGTGGACGGCCCGGAGGTGTTCCAGTCGCGGAGCCAGGGCCGAGAGGGCGATGGCCAGGGCCACGCCCGCCCAGGCCACCGGGCCGAGCGGGGTGCAGCCGAAGAAGTGGCTGACGCCAGGGGTCTGGACGAGGGCTGCGAGTACGGCGGCCGAGCCGAGGGCCGTCACCCACACCAGCGGGCTGCGGCGGCGGCCGGAGAGGGTCTGCACGAGCTGGGCGCCGACCACGCCGCACAGGGCCATGGTGGTGGACCGGCGTTCGGTGCCCGGGGTGAGGCGGCCGATGAGGTAGGCCGTGACCGCGCCGAGGCAGGTGGTGATGCCCCGGCGCCGGATGGAGCGCAGCAGCGGGGCGCCGAGGACGTTGAGGCCCATCGGGCCGGTCGCGGCGTGCTCCGCCGTCGAGGGGTCGTCGCTCGGCGTGACCGCCACCGCCATGGCCGGGAACATGTCGGTGAGCAGGTTGACCAGCAGCAGCTGACGTGTCGACAGGGGTGAGGCGCCGGCCAGCAGGGTGCCGAGGACGCTGAAGCCGACCTCGCCGGCGTTGCCGCCGATGAGGATGCTCACCGCGTCGGCGACGCTGCGCCACAGGGCACGGCCCTCGGCGACCGCGTCGACGAGGACGGACAGGTCGCCGGTGGTGAGCACGAGGTCGGCGGCGTTGCGGGCGGCCGCGGAGCCGCGGGACTCGACGCCGACCCCGACGTCGGCGGCGCGGATCGCGGCGGCGTCGTTGGCACCGTCGCCGGCCATCGCCACGACCCGTCCGGCCTGTTGCAGGGCCTCGACGACGTGCAGCTTCTGCTCGGGTGCGACCCGGGCGATGACGCCCGCGCCGCGCAGGACCCGGACTCGTTCGCGGCGTTCCATGGCGACGAGTTCGTCGCCGGTCACCGCCTCGGTCTCCTCCGGCCAGCCCAGTTGCAGGGCGATGGCGCGGGCGGTCTCGGGGTGGTCGCCGGTGAGCATGACGGGCAGGATGCCGGAGCGGCGGAGTTCCGCGAGCAGGGCCTGCGAGGTGTCGCGCGGGACGTCGGCGAGGGCGACGAAGCCGCTGAACTCCAGGTCCGCGAGCGGCGCGTCGAGTTCGGCGTCGGCGTCGTCGGCCCGGCAGGGGCGCCGTGCGACGGCGAGGACGCGCAGCCCCTTTCCCGCCAGCTCGTGGGCGGTGTCGGTCGCGTGGCCGGGGAGGTCCCGGCAGGCGGGCAGGATCGTCTCCGGGGCGCCCTTGACGACGAGGAGTTCACCGAAGTCCGGGTCGCCGTCGCGGCCGACCGCCGCGGCGTAGCCCCGCCGCGTCTCGAAGGGCAGCTCGCCGGTCGGGGCCCAGCCCTCGTCGGGCGGGGCGACGTCGAGGACGGCCTCGTCGGTGGCGTGCGCGACACGGCGGCCCTGTCCCGTCTCCTCCTGCGGGCACGCTCGTGCGGCCAGGCGCAGGACCGGCAGGGCCTGTTCGGTGCCGGTCTCGAGGACGGTGCCGTCGGCGGTGGCGACGCGGACCAGGCGCAGTCTGTTCTCGGTGAGGGTGCCGGTCTTGTCGAAGCAGACGGTGTCGACCCGCCCGAGCGCCTCCAGGGTGCGCGGGGTGCGGACCAGGACGCCGCGCCGGGACAGCCGGCGGGCGGCCGCCATCTGCGCGACCGTGGCGACGAGCGGGAGTCCTTCCGGCACGGCGGCGACGGCGACCGCGACACCGCCGCTGACGGCGCGTCGGACGGGGCTGCCGCGCAGCAGGGACAGTCCGGTCACGGCGGCGCCGCCCGTGAAGGTCACCGGCAGTGCCTTGCGGGTCAGCTCCTGCAGCCGGGCCTGGACCCCGGCGGGTGGCGGGGTGCGGGCGGCGAGGGTGACGGCGCGGCCCGCCTCGGTCTGCTCGCCGGTGTCCACGACGAGCGCGGTGGCGCGTCCGGCCACGACGGTCGTGCCCTCGAACACCATGCAGGCGCGCTGGGCCACCGGCAGTCCGGGCGTGGCGTCGACGGCCTTGGACAGGGGCAGGGACTCGCCGGTGAGTGCCGACTCGTCGACCTCGAGACCCTCGACCTCCAGCAGCCGCGCGTCGGCGGGTACGACGTCGCCGGCGCCGAGGCTGATCTCGTCGCCGGGCCGCAGCCGGGCGGCGTCGACGGTGACGGTGCGCCGGTGGCTGTCCTGCTTGCGGGCCTTGGGCTGCTGCCGGGCGGCCAGCCGGGCCAGTGCCTGTTCGGCGCGCAGTCGCTGGAGTCCGCCCGTCACGGCGTTGAGGTCCATGGCGCCCACGACGAGCATGGCGTCGACGAGGGAGCCGAGCAGCGCGGAGGCCACGGCGCCCGTGGCCAGGACGGGGGTGAGCGGATCGTCGAGTTCGCGGCGTACGGCACCGGCCGCCTGCCAGGTCCAGCGGGCGGGCGTCACGGCCGGGTGGCGGATCAGGCGACCGGCCTGCTGTCTCGAGCGGTCGGCGAGCAGGGCGAGTCCGCGGGGCTCTCCGTCGCGCCCGGCGCGTCCCAGCCGGTCGCGGACCTCGTGGGGTTCCAGGGCGTGCCAGGGGATGTGCAGTCGTGGCGGGGGCGGGGTGGCCCTGGCCACCTGGGCGGCGGCGAGCCAGCCGGTGAGCAGGGCGCCCGCGGCGGCGATGTTGACGGGGGCGTGCCGGGTGAGGGGCCACATTCCGAGCCGGCCCAGGCGCTGCCCGCCGCGGGCGACCAGGAGCCCCGACAGGGCGGCGCCCGCGCGGGCCAGTGTCTGCGACCGGCGTCCCACGCGCCGGGCCGCGGGGATCGCCGTCAGCAGCCGCCAGACGTCGGCGAGGCCGCCGGGGGCCAGCGCGTCGACGCCCCAGGAGACGGCGGCCCGCCCGTCGATGAGGGCGATGGCCACGTCTCCGGCGGTCAGCCCGGCCGCGACCTGGCCGTCGCCGGACTCGTTCAGGCGGGCGACGGTCACGACCACGTGCCCGTCGTCCTGAAGGGCCCGCACGACGTCTCCGAACGGCTTGGCGCTCGGGGCGACCTCGTCGGCGAGCCGGATGATGTCCTTCAGGTCGGAGCCGCCCGCGATCACGACGTGGAGTCCTGCCCTGCGGGCGGCGTCGAGGACGGCCTCGGCGAAGGGGTGGACCGGGTCGTCGGGCAGCCCGTCGGAGTCGTCTTCGGTGTCATCCCGCCGGCTGCGCAGGGCGTCGGCGTGCAGGACGAGGGCGTCGGCGATCTCCAGCTGCCGCAGGCGCTCCCCGTTGCGCAGGAGGATCCCGGCGTGGGCGAGGAACGTTCCGAGGGTCGCGCCGAAGGCGGCCGGTCCGTACCGGGCCGCCTTCGGGGATCCCGCCAGGACCGCTTCGGCCGCGTCGCTCGCCCTGTGCGTGACGAGGAGGGTGGCGGCGGCGCCGGCGACGCTGCCGGTGCTGGCGTGGGAGGCGTACTCCGCGGCGGGCGTCACCTTGAGCGGCGGCCGGGTGTCCGACGGACAGGACAGGCTGGTGCGCCGTTCGTGGACGATGTCGTCGTGCAGCGCCTCGAAGGCCGCGGCCCTGGCCACGGCCTCGGTCAGCTGGGTGCCGCGCAGAGCGCCGTCGAGCACGAGCGCCAGCGGGGTCTGGCCGGCGCTGTGTGCGGCGGCGTTGGCGGCGGCCAGGACGAGTTCCATGCCGGAGGTGCCGAACCGCTCCCGGAGCAGGGCCCTGAAGCGGGGGTTCTCGCGCAGCAGGGTGACGGCCGCGGTGATGATGCGGGAGGTGGGCGGCAGGCGCAGGGACCGGCCCGCGAAGGCGCCGGCCGCGCCGGCGGCGTCCAGCAGGATCGCCGCCGCGGTGACGCGCACCTCGGTGGGGTCGCCGGGGTGGCTGGTGTCCCGGGCGTTCGGGTCGGCGCCCTCGTCCAGGCCGAAGCGGGCGGCGAGTGCGGTGGCACGCTCGGTGACTCGGTCGGTGGCGGCGTCCTCGGCCACGGTGATCACCAGGCGGGACAGTCCCTCGTCCCAGTACGCCATGAGCACGTCCGGGTGGTCGAGCAGTTCCTCCGCCATCGTGCGGGCGAGCGCGCCGGCCTCGCCGTCGGCGCGCCGCAGGGCGAGGTGGACGCGCTGCCCGGCCTTCCAGTGCTGTCCGCCGGTCAGGGCGTTGCGCGCGACGTTGCGCACGCGCCGCGTGGTGTCGTAGACGGACGTCACGCCCTGGGCGGTGCCGCGGACGGCCCCTGCGGCCGCCCCGGCCACGGCCCCGACGAGCGGGGCGATGTCGAAGCGTGTGAGCATCTCCTGCTGTCCCGACTCAGCCGGTGGGCCGGCTGTCGTGTCCGTGCGGGTGGGCGTGTTCCCGGTCCGGCTCCTCGCCGTGCGCCTCGTGGTGCGCGGTGGCCTCGGCGACCTTCTTCAGCGCGGAGGCGGTGGCGGTGTCACCCACCTTGGCGGGCTGTTCGTGGACGGGCTGTTCCGGCTGGTCGTGCCGGTAGTGGGACGCGGCGAGTCTGCCGCCGGGGCCGTACTCGGAGGTGTCCTGATCGCCCGGTGTGTCGTGGGCGCCCTTGCGGCGTTCACCGGTCCGGGCGGTACGCGTGCCGCCGTTCGGTGACGCGCCGTCGGGCTCCTGTCCGGGCCGGGGCCGCGTCAGCCAGGCGACGGCGGCGCCGGTCAGCGCCACCGGCCACTCCACCACTCCGGCCACACCGAGCACACCGGCACCGGCGTAGACAGCCATCCGGCGGCCGCGCGGCGACACCGCGCCGACCTTGTCCAGGGCTCCTCCGGCCACCTTGCCCACCTGCTCCGCACCCGGCAGATGCCTGAGGCCCGAGGCGACGGCCCGCAACGGCTGCGGAAGATCAGACGAACGTGATGTCTCCTGGTTCATGTCGACCTCCACAGGCGCGTTGTTCAGCGACTTCAACCGGCTTCCCAGCCCTTTGCCCCATATTCCGCCTTTGAGGTGGTTAGCGCTTGTCTTGTTCGGCCGAGGCCCGAGGAGGCGGACACGGCTGCCCGGTAGATCCATCGATGTAGCCGGCATCTCGGCGCACAGCACGATGAACGGCTCGCCTGCGCCGAGGAGCATGGTCTGCGGACGTCCTCCCGTTCCGGCCCCTCATCTGCCGAGGAGACTCGTCATGCCCGAAACGCCGAGGGCGCGCGTGCCGTGCCGCGCCGCGGTGGCCACCGTGGCCCTGCTGGGCGCCGCCACAGGGACGACGACGGCCGCGCAGAGACCACCGACCGTCGCGGACCTGCGCGCCGATGTGAACCAGGACGGCCGCGTGGATGTCGCGGGGACGTCCGACGAGGCGGGCGAGGAGGTGTGGCGGCCGGGGCGTGGCGCGGTCTTCCTCGCGAACGTCGACGACGACGCGCGGCGCTGCCGGATGCGCCCCGGAGACCTGGACCGTATCGATCCGGCCGTGGACGAGAGGCTGGCGGCCTGCCACGACGGGGCGGACGAGCGGGTCAACGGAGAGCGGGACGAGGCGGATCTCGCCCCGGTGCGCGTTCCGCCGGCGCCGGTCGGCGACGACGCGTCGGGGCGAGTGGGGGTGGCGGCGGCACAGCGGCCGTACGTCCGTCTGTTCGTCAGACGCGACGGGGCGCTGCGGGTCCTGCGCGGACCGCTGACGGCCGGTGAACTGCGGGCCGGTGCCGAACTGGCCCTGGAGGGGCGTGACATCGTCCGCGACCCTCGGCACGGGGACGGCGAGGTCGCGCTCACCCTCACCGTGACCGACCGCGGGCGCACCACGTCCGACCGGGTGCGGCTGAAGGTCGCGCCCGTGCTGTTCCAGAACGATCTGCAGCGTGCCGAGCGCGTCTTCGCGGCCAAGCCGGACCCGGGCCACGGTGTCGCGCCCGGCCGCTGGGGTGTGGGCGACGTCCACCGGCCGCGGGAGTGGCGGCCGTTCGCCTCCTCCCTGGTCCGGGCGGCCGGCGCCGCGGGGCTGTCCCGGCGGGACGTGACCTTCACGGCCGGTACGGAGCAGTGGTGGCGGGACATCCGGCGGCAGGACATGGCCGAACCGGCCGTGGCCGGTGTCCCGGCGCCCGGCGGAGGGGTGCACAGCATGCGGGTGCTGTCGCGCGCTCCGGTGCTGTGGGCGCCGCCCCAGGGCGGCAAGAGCACCCTGAGCCGGTCGGCCCGGCCGCTCTTCCGTGACTTCCGCGGGCCCGACGTCGGGGTCGTGCAGCAGTTCACGCCGGGGCGCGAGCCGAGCGGCGTCGACCTGCAGAACTTCACCGGCAACTTCGAGTCCGTACCGCCGTACGAGGGTCACCCGCACGGGCGGGTGCTGTACGGCACCGCCCCGCACCGGGCACCCGATCCGGCGTTCGTGCGGATGATCGAGGCGCAGGGCAGGCAGCCGGCCATCACCAGTCGTGGCTGCTGGTCGGCCATGTGGACGAGACGGTCCACGTCGTGCGGGCCGAGAACGAGCGCGGCTGGACACTGGCGGTCGCCGACCCCCGGCAGGCGGTGGAGCTGTTGCGGCATGCGCGGCGCGCCGGGGAGGGCGGACAGCGGCTGTTCGCGGACATGAGCGCGGAGCGCAAGCCGAGTGTCGACGCCCTGCCGGCGGACGACGCCTTCCGCGCCGGCAACGAGGAGGCGGCACGCCGCATCGACGACCAGATCGCCGTGCTGCTGCGGGAGACGGGGCTGTCCCGGCGCGACCTGGTGCGCGTGCCGGTGTTGTACAAAACGCTCGGGGCGGAAGCGGACGGACCCATAGGTGCGATCGCCTACTCCCCCGGCATCGCCAACGGCCTGTCCCTGACCGCCCGGGACTACGCCGCACCCGATCCACACGGGCCGAAGGTGGACGGCCGCGATCTGTTCCGCACCGCCGCGCAGAAGGCCCTCGCCGCCGGCGGAGTGCGCGTGCACTGGGTGGAGAACTTCGCCTGGTCGCACCTGGCGGGCGGCGAGGTGCACTGCGCGACGAACGCCCTGCGGGACACGTCCGGGAGTGCGCGGTGGTGGAAAACCGAACCGGGCGGCCGGTGACCCCCACTCCCCCTCCGCCGCCGGCCGACGCCGGCGGCGGCGGCGTTTTACGGCCTCTGGTGTGAACGCCCCGCAGGTCGCGACCGCTTTAGGCATTTTGTCTGCTTAGCATGCATGCTCCGCGCTCCGCACGTCGGCGATGCCCCACACGTCCGCCCGGGGCGCAACTGCCCTGTACGAGAGGACACCAGATGACGCTGACGGGCCGTCGAAAAGCACCGTCCGAGCATGCCTTCTCCCCGCACGACGCGGTACTGCGCAGCGCGGCGCCGCACGTCGCCCGCCGCCGCTTCCTGACCGTCACCGCGGCGGCGGCGATGCTCGCCTTCACCACCAACCGGCCGGCCCGCGGCGCCACCGCCGCTCCGGAACTGGACGCCGCCCGGGTCTCCGACGACCCCTTCACTCTCGGCGTGGCCTCCGGCGATCCGCTGCCCGATTCGGTGCTGATCTGGACCCGGCTGGCCCCCGATCCGTTCACCGCGGACGGCGGCCTGGGCCAGGAGCGGGTCGCCGTCTCCTGGGAATTGGCCACGGACGAGTGGTTCGCGCTCGTCGAGCAGCGGGGTGTCGCCACGGCGCATCCCGAGTACGCCCACAGCGTGCACGTCGACATCAAGGGCCTGAGGCCGAACAGCCACTACTACTACCGCTTCCGGGTGGGCAGCTGGATCAGCCCCACGGGCCGCACCCGTACGGCACCGGCCGCGGGCAGCGCCATCGACGGCATGCGGCTGGCCGCCGTGGCCTGCCAGGCCTACCAGGACGGCTACTACACCGCCCACCGGCATCTGGCGGAGGAGGACGTCGACGTGGTGTTCCACCTCGGCGACTACCTGTACGAGTACCCGGTGGACTCCGCCGGCGGGGCCCGCCGCTACAGCGACCGCAAGCTGCCCGACGTGTTCAACCGCGAGACGATCACCCTCGCGGACTACCGGCTGCGCTACGCGCTCTACAAGAACGACCCGGACCTGCGCGCCGCGCACGCCCGGCACCCGTTCCTCGTCACCTGGGACGACCACGAGACGGAGAACAACTACGCGGGCGCCTTCGACGAGAACGGCACCTCCCCTGAGCAGTTCCTGGCGCGACGCGCCGCCGCCTACCGGGCCTACTGGGAGAACCAGCCGCTGCGCGCCGAGCAGCTTCCGCAGGGCCCCGACGCCCGGCTGTACCGCCGGCTGGCCTGGGGGTCACTCGTCCAGTTCGACCTCCTCGACACCCGCCAGTACCGCACCGACCAGGCCTACGACGACCGGCCGCACGCGCCGGGGACCGAGTCGGACGACCCGGCCCGCACCCTGACCGGCGCCGCGCAGGAACGCTGGCTGCTGGACGGCTGGCGGGCCTCCGGCGCGCTGTGGCACGTGATGCCGCAACAGGTGTGCTTCTCACAGCGCAAGTTCGACGTGAACGGGCCGGCCCGGGTCTCCATGGACGCCTGGGACGGCTACCGCGGCTCCCGCGACCGGGTCACGGCGGGCGCGAAGGCCGCGGGCATCGACAACTGGATGGTCCTCACCGGCGACGTCCACGTCGGGTACGCCTTCGACATCAAGGACGACTTCGACGACCCGCAGTCCAAGACGCTGGGCACGGAGTTCACCTGTACCTCCATCTCCAGCGGCGGCAACGGAACCGAGAGGCCCGACAACCGGGACACCTATCTGCGGGCCAACCCCCACATGAAGTACTACGACGGCCGGCGTGGCTACGTCCGGGTCGAGCTGGGCCGCGCGAACGCCCAGGTCGACTTCCGGACCGTCCCGTCCATCACACAGCCCGGGGGCACCGTCTCGACGACCGCGTCCTTCGTCACGGAGGTGGGTTCCCCCGGCCTGAAGACCGCGTGAGACGCCCGATTCCCGCAGTACCGCAGTTCCACCGTGATCGAAGGAGACACATCGAATGGTCCACAGACACGCCGTGACCGGTCGCCGAGCGGCCCTGACCGCGCTCGGCGCACTGGTCGCCACCGGGCTCCCCTCCGCGGTGGCGGCCGAGCCGGCGCCCCCGGCGGGCCCGCTGCCCTCGGCCGCCCAGACCCTCGGCGCCGACCGGCCGTCGGCTCCGGTGCTGCGTGCCCTGGAGCGCGACCTCGGGCTGACCCCGGCCCAGGCGTCCCTGCGGCTGGTCAACGAGGCGGAGGCGGGCACCCGGGCGGGGCGGCTGCGCAACGCCCTGGGCAACCGCTTCGCGGGGGCCTGGCTGCGCGGCACGACAGCGCAGGAGCTCGTGGTGGCGACCACCAACACCGCGGACGTGCCCGCCATCAAGGCCCAGGGCGCCAAAGCCGCCGTCGTGAAGAAGACGCTCCGGGACCTCCAGGCGGCGAAGAAGAAGCTGGACGGGGCAGCGGCCCGTGCCAACACCCGTGACACACCCCTGTGGTACGTCGACATCCCGGCGAACCGGGTCGCGGTTCAGGCCCGGAGCAAGGCCGCGGCCGCCGCGTTCGTCAAGGCCGCGGGCCTCGACGCCAAGAGCGTGGGCGTCACGGTGACGGCGGACCGGCCGCGCCTCCTGGCGGACGTCACCGGCGGCGACGCCTACTACATCAACGGCAGCGCCCGCTGCTCGATCGGGTTCTCCGTCACCAAGGGCGCGCAGCAGGGCTTCGCCTCGGCGGGCCACTGCGGCAAGAAGGGCGCCACGACGACCGGGTTCAACCAGGCGGAGCAGGGCACGTTCCAGGCCTCCGCGTTCCCCGGCAAGGACATGTCGTGGGTGGCCGTCAACGACCAGTGGACGACCACACCGAACGTGAAGGTCGAGGGCGAGCAGAAGGTGCAGGTCACCGGCTCGGTCCAGGCGCTCGTCGGGGCCGCCGTCTGCCGCTCCGGCTCCACCACCGGGTGGCACTGCGGCAAGATCGAGCAGCACGACACCAGTGTCAGCTACGCCGAGGGCAGGGTGGACGGACTGACCCGGACGACGGTGTGCGCCGAGCCGGGCGATTCCGGCGGGCCCTACGTCGCGGGCGTCCAGGCGCAGGGCGTGACCTCCGGCGGTACGGGCGACTGCAAGAGCGGGGGCACGACGCTCTACCAGCCGGTCAATCCGCTGCTCAGCGACTTCGGCCTCACCCTGGAGACCGCCGCCGCCGAAGCCGCGGCACCGCAGGGCAGCGTCGCGCAGACGTGGGCCGCCGGCCGTGTCTACGAGGCCGGTGTCACGGTGAGTCACGCCGGGGTGCGCTACCAGTGCCTGCAGACCCACCAGGCCCAGGGCGCGTGGGCGCCGACCGGCACTCCGGCCCTGTGGCAGCGGGTGTGACGACGGATCAGGGCCGTCCGGCGCCGGCGCGCCACGTGCCGTGGGCGCCGGGCGGGGCCCGCTACTCCTCCGTCAGCAGCGCGTACGCGGCGGCCAGGAACGGGTCGTGGCCGCGGAAGCGGCGGGTGCACACCGCGGCCAGGGCCGTCCCGGTGTCGGGGCGGAAGCCCAGGAACGCCTGCTGGCCGAGGGTCGCTCCGCTGTGGAAGTACATCGGTCCGCCGTCGGCCGGGTGACGGAACCAGGCGGTGGTGTGGACGTGCCGGTGCCCGATGCCCCGGCGGAGCACGGGTCGGCGCACCTCGCGCAGGGCCGCGGTGAGTTGTGGTGAGGGGCCGGCGGGGTCGAGATGGGCCTCGAGGAAGGTGAGCAGGTCGCCCGGCGTGGCCCGTACGGCACCCGCCGCCTGGAAGCCTCCGGCGTCGAAGGGGGGCACGGGTGACCGGCCGTCCGTGCCGTGCCCGAGTGCGTCGGACCCCGAGCCGTCCGCGCGCAGGGTCGTACCGTGCAGGCCGATCGGGTGCAGGACCTGGTCGGTGAGCAGGTCCTCCCACGGTGTGCCGGTCGCGGCGGCGAGTGCGTGTCCGAGTACGGCGACGCCGTAGTTGGAGTAGCGCCACCGGGTGCCGGGGCGGTGGCGCGGCCGGTGACGCAGGAAGGCGTCGACGACCCGGGCGGCCGGGAAGCGACCGTAGGGGTTGGTGTGCCAGGCGGGCAGGGCCCGGAGGAGGAAGCCGGGCGGCAGGGCGGGCAGTCCGGACGTGTGGGTTATGAGATGGGCGAGCGTCACCGGGTCGGCACCGGTCGGTCGCCCCCTGCCCAGGAGGGTGATGGCCGGTTCACCGCCGGACAGCAGTCCGCTGTGGATGAGCCGGGCCAGCAGCAGCCCGGTGAACGTCTTGGCGGCCGAGCCGATCTCGTACCGCAGGTTCTCTCGGGACAGCGGCGGAGGCGGGGCGGTACCGCCGCTCCGGACGATCCGGCGGCCGTGCCGCGAGAGGGCGAAGACGACGTCCGGCGCGTCGGCTGCGGTGACGGCGTCCGCGAGCCGCGCGCCGAGCGGCCCGTCGTCCGGGGCAGGGCGAGCGGCCACAGGCGCGACAGGAGGGGAATCACGCGGCTCGCCCTGCCGCGAGGCGGGCCGGCGGGTCGTCATGAGGCGTGTGCCAGGCGGGACAGCGAGCGGGAGGTGGCCAGTACGGAGGCGTAGGCGGCGACCAGGGTCGGGTGGTAGACGATGTCGAACACCTCGTCGGGGGCGCCCTCGGGCATCGTCCGCAGGGCGGGCATGGCCCCGTCGGGCTGCTGTGCGGCGGCGAAACCCTCCCAGGCCCGTTCGTCCAGGGTGGGGCGGGGCAGGCAGGCGTCGACCACCAGCAGTTCGCCGAGCAGGTCCCAGCGCTCGAGGTCCAGCCAGTCGTCGATCCAGACGGGCAGCCAGGTCGCGAGGTAGTCGGCGGTGGCGGGCGGCAGGCCGTCCGGGTTCTCGCCCCAGTCGGTCAGATGGAACACGTTGTGCGTGACGTCGTAGGCGATGTGCCCTTCCACCGTCCAGGGCTCGGGGGTGCGGGCCAGCCAGGTGGTGTCCCGAAGTTCGGCCTCCGGCGGACGCGGCGGGAGGCCGAACCGGCGCTGGAACGCGGACAGTCCGAGCCTGCGGGTGGGGGTCGCCTCGAACGACACCCAGCTGTCCAGCCGGTGGTTCAGGGCGGCGGCGCGCTCCACCTCCGGCTGGCTGTAGCCGAGTTCCTTGAAGGGCAGGTACACCTCGAACGGGATGGGGGAGATCGGCTCCGTGAGCTGCCCGCGCACCAGCATGCGGCCGCCGTCCAGCGTCTCGCGCCAGGCGTGGTCGAGGAGTTGCCGGGCCAGCTGCGCCTGACGCGATCCCGCGACCCCCTCGCGGAAGAGCACCTTGCAGATCATGGCGAGTTCGCCGATGGGTTTGAAGCGCTCCAGGAAGCCGACCTCCGGGTCGACGTCGGGTTCCAGCTGGAATCCGTCGCGGTGGGCCCACAGCCATTCCAGGGCGTTGGCACCGACGTTGTGGATCAGGCGGGTGTCGGTCATCCCAGCACTCCTTGTCCGCCGGGCCGGTGATGCGTGCCTGCCCGGGCTCCGCCCTCGAGGCGCCCTGTGGTCAGGGTTGCCGCGAAGGCGGCCATGAGGGTGGGGTGGTAGTGGGTGAGGAAGTCCGGGCCGCCGTCGTGGTCCGTTCCTCCCCCTTGCTCCGGGATCGCGCCGGAGGGGTGCTGTACCGCAGCGACCCGTGCCCAGGCGTCCTCGAGGACGGCTGGTTCGGGCAGTAGCGGCAGGCTCGCCGCCACGGCCAGAAGCTCGCAGCCGAGGTCCCACATCCCGGCGTCCAGACAGGTGTCGAGCCAGGGCGGCAGCCAGTCGGCCAGGTAGTCGGCCACGTCCGGTGGTACGCCCCCGGGCCCGGCGCGCCCCCAGTCGGTGAGGTGGAAGACCACGTGGGTGAGGGAGTAGCCGGAGGACTGCTCGAAGGTCCAGGGCTCGGGCAGCCCGGCCAGCCAGGTGTGCCGCAGCGCCTGCGGCATCGCGTCGGAGGGCCGGACGCCGCTGCGGGTCTCGGCGTTCAGGACGCCGAGCCGCCGGGTGGGCTCCTGCTCGGTGAGCCGCCAGCCGCGGGTGCGGGCGACCGTGGCCGTGGCCGCCTCGTAGCCGGGGTGCCGCAGGCCCGCCGCGGCCATGGCGGCGTACACCTCCAACGGGTAGGTGGCGAAGGGCTCCAGCCGTTGCAGGCGCACGAACAGCTCTCCCCGGCCGGTCTGTTGCCACGCGAAGGTCATGAGGTCGGCCGCGCACGCGTGGAGCGGATCCGGGGGCGCGGTGTGCCGGGACACGGTCGCGCACACCTGGGCCAGTTCCCCGAGCGGTTTCCAGCTGCGGTTCACCTGTCCGTCGGCGGCCAGCGCGTCCTCGCCCAGCGCGAACCGCTCGCGATGCGCGGACACCCACGCCAGCGCGTCCTCGGCCACCTGCCGTGGCCCCCGTACGTCCCTCACACGAACGCTCCCGTCCGTGTCAGCCGCGCGGCCTTCACCTGCAGCGCCACGAGCGGGTCCTGACCGCCCATCAACTCCACGAAGTCCAGGCCGTTCTCGAGCCCCAGCGTCCGCGGTACGCCGTCCAGCAGGGTCAGCCAGCGTCCGGCGCCGGCCGCCTGCCGCCAGTCTCTGCGGCGTACGGCGCGCACGAAGCCGCGGGCGACGTCGACCGGCCGGTGCACGGCCGCTCGGGCGACCGCGCTGTCCTCGCCGGGCAGGGCGAGGGCGGCCAGCACCGCCAGCTGGTGCGTCAGGAGCTGCCAGGTCGCGCCCTCGAGCCAGGCCGCGTCGGGTTCTTCGTCCGGGCCGTCGGCGTGGCCCGGGTCGAGCCGCCGCAGCGTGCGTCGCATGGCCCAGTGGCTCCACACGACGGTGGGGGCGGCCTGGGCGCCGGGCGGGTAGGTCTCCACGGCCCTCCGGAACACGGCGAGTTCGTCGGGCGGGGGCGGGGTGTGCAGAAGGGTGCTCGGCAGCAACGCGTCGGCTCCCAGCACCCGTACGGCCGCGAGGGCGAGGCCCTCCGCTTCCGGGTCGACCGCCACGGGGGCGGCCGCACGAGCGTGGTCTCCGCTCCGAAGAGCGGAGACCACGCCGGAAGCGAGGTCCTGCACCGCGTCCTGCAAGAGAGACGAAGTGCCTGACTGCTTCATGGTTGCTCCTGTCGATCCACTCAACCCTGCTTGGGGCGCGGGGTGGGCGGCGACAGGAGGAGACCGAATCCGCCCTTGAACAGCGCGAGTGCGGCGCACTCACGGCTGTCGCGGTAGATACCGTCGGTCTCTGCCGGGTCGAGTGCGGCCTCGATGTCGGCGCTCTGGATGCCCGTCAGTTCCTTGGCGACCTTCTCGCTGGAGGACATTGCACCATCTCCTTGAGGGAAGCGGATGCTTTCTCCTCTAGTGCACCTGATGGGAACAAATCATGCCAACTTACCCATGAGTTTATTTGCATCACTTGTTCAACATTCGACGCACGCGTATCAGCCCTGCGGCGCGAACCTCGTGAGTGCTTTCGCCCCTGGCGGGGAACCCGGCGAGCGCTGTACCCACCGACACCCTTGGAGAGGGCCATGAGTCTGTTGCGCGTGCTCGGCCGCCCCATGCTGGCCTCGATGTTCCTGACGGGCGGCCTGAGTTCCGTCCGCGCCCCGGAGGAGGTCGCCCCGGCCGCCGAGCCGGTCGTACAACCGGTCACCGAACGTGTCTCGGCGCTGCCCGACCGCACCGAGCAGGTCGTACGGCTCAACGGCGCCGTGCAGGTCGTGGCGGGCCTGATGCTGGCCACGGGGCGCATGCCGCGTCCTGCCGCGCTGGCCATCGCGGCGACGCTGGTGCCCACGACGCTGGCGGCGCACCGGTTCTGGGAGGTGGAGGACCCCGCGGAACGGGCCCAGCAGCGCATCCACTTCTTCAAGAACGTGTCCATGCTCGGCGGGCTGCTGATCGCCGCCGACGACACCGGCGCACGCCCCTCGCTGCTGTGGCGCGGCACCCATGCCGCGCAAGGCCTGCGGCACGACGCGGGACTGGTGCGCCGCTCCGTCCGTGCCACCGCGCGGCCGGCCGCCGCGGCCGGCCGGGTCCGGGCCAAGCTCCCTGTCTGAGCCTGCCTGGACCCTGTTCGGGACCGCGCGTTAGCCCATTCGGGCCAGGGGGACCCGGGGGCAGGAGGTGAAGGACATGGGACACGGAGGAAACGTCATCGACGAGCTGGTGACCGATCACCGCGAAGTCGAGGAGATGTTCGGCAGGATCGAGGCCCTGCCGTCCGGTCACCAGGACCGCAAGGTGTACGCGGACCAGGTCACGATCGAGCTGGTACGGCACTCGGTGGCCGAGGAGGCCTACCTGTATCCGGCCGTACGCGAGCACGTGGCCAACGGGGACGTCCTCGCCGACCGGGAACTCGCCGACCACGCGACGGCCGAGCGCATCATGAAGGACCTGGAGGCCTGCGACGCGGGCGACGCCGACTTCGACCGGCTGATGGGCATGCTGATGAGCGAGATCCGCTCCCACCTCGCGGACGAGGAGAAGGCCCTCTTCCCCGCGCTGCGGCAGGCCTGTCCGATGGACACGCTCAACGAGCTGGGCGACAAGGTCCGCAAGGCGAAGAAGACCGCCCCGACCCGGCCCCACCCGGCCGCGCCCGACAAGCCGCCGGCGAACAAGCTCCTGGCTCCGGGCACGGGGATGGTCGACCGGCTGCGCGACGCGCTGACCGGCCGCGGCAAGTTCGACTAGGGCACCGCCGCGCGCCGGGGAGAACGGGCGTGGCGGTGCTCGCGGCGAGGAACCGGGGGCGTGCCCAGGTGAGTCAGCCGGCCGTCGCTTCCTCGCGGAACCAGGCGATCGCGCGCCGCAGCCCTTCCTCGGCGCGTACCTTCGGTTCCCAGCCGAGCTTGTCGCGGGCCAGCGTGATGTCCGGGCAGCGCACGGCCGGATCGTCCACCGGGCGTGCGACGGGGCGGATCTCCGAGGCGGACCCGGTCAGTTCGACGACCAGTCGCGCCAGGTCGAGCATGCTGATCTCGGTCGGGCTGCCGATGTTGACGGGGCCGCGCATGCCGTGGGCGGCCGCCGCCAGGACGCCGCGCACGGTGTCGTCGACGTAGCACAGCGACCGGGTCTGCCGGCCGTCGCCGGTCACGGTGAGCGGCTCGCCCGCCAGGGCCTGCCGTACGAACGCCGGCACCACGCGTCCGTCCTCGCCGCGCATCCGGGGGCCGTAGGTGTTGAACAGCCGCACGATGCAGGTGTCGGTGCCGCGGGTCTCGGCGTGGGCGGTGGTCAGCGCCTCGCCGAAGCGTTTGGCCTCGCCGTAGACACCGCGCGGGCCGACGGGGTTGACGTTGCCCCAGTAGCGCTCGTCCTGGGGGTGCTGTCGCGGGTCGCCGTAGACCTCGGAGGACGAGGCCAGGACGAAGCGGGCCTCGGAGGAGTGTGCGAGGTCCAGGGCGTTGCGGGTGCCGAGGCTGCCCGTCTCCAGGGTGTGCAGCGGCAGCCGCAGGTAGTCCGCCGGGGACGCCGGGGAGGCGAAGTGCAGGACGAGGTCGGGCCGCTGCCTGACCGGCAGTCCCTCCGTGACGTCGGCCTGCACCAGCGTGAAGCCGGGCCGTTCGAGCAGCGGGGACATGTTCTCCGCCCTGCCGGTGCTGAAGTCGTCCACGCAGGTGACGGCGGCGCCCGCGTCCAGCAGGGCCGCGCACAGATGGGATCCGACGAATCCGGCACCGCCCGTGACGACGGCGTGTTCCCAGCTCCGTGTGAGGGCGGTGGTCATGTCGGCCTCTCCTCCGTCAGCGGCGTTCCCACGCTCAGCGTCCGCCGCCCGTGTGAGCGGGGCACGGTCGCGTACGGCAAAGAGGTGAGTGACGGAGGGTGAGAAGACGGAGGGTGGGAACGGGCCCCGGCGGGGGCGCCGCGTCAGGCGATCAGTGTGCGGCCCGGGTGGAGGCGGTCCAGGAGCCGGGAGTGGTGCAGGCCGGCCACCGGGGCGAGCAGGTCGGGGTGGCGCAGCAGGGCGGCGGCGCGTCGGTCGCCGTCGTCGGGGGCGACGAGCCGGCGGAACTCGGCCGGTGTACCGGTGCTGTGGCTGCCCTCGGCCAGCGCGGCCACCGCCCGGTCGGCCAGCTCCGGGTCGGTGAGCAGGCAGGCCGCCCAGCTCGCGACGACCTCGTCCACCCAGGTCCGCCAGGCGTGCGCGTCGTCCCCGTCGTCGTCCGGGGCGGCGTCGGCGCCGGTGACCCAGTCGAGCCGCGCGGAGCCGCCGGGGCCCGCCATGCCGAGCAGGGCGGCGTCCATCTCGGTCGGGTACCTGAGCCACGCCGCGACCGTCACGGCCTGCCGGGCCTGTACCTCGCACAGGGCGAAGGCCAGCGCGCCGCCGGAGGCGGGGAAGGCGCGGGTCAGCCACTGGGCGGTCGCCGCGATGACAGGGGAGAGATCTGCTTGCACTGCCGGACCGTCCGAAAGGGTGGGGGGAAGTGGGGATCCACTCGAGACGGTAGTCGCCGCCGTGCTCGCCCCGGCGTGACAGGGACCTCCTCTGTGACGTGGCCTCGGCCACATCGCCGGAACCGGACGGAGGAGCCCCGGTGCCGTTTCGCCGCGATGGGGCCGGGCACCCGGCCCGCGTGCTCTTCCATGGGCCCGGTGACTCCGGCGAACCCAGTGGTCCGGCCCGGCGTACCCGAACCCGGTCGCCGCTGCGCACACTGCGCTTCGACGGCTGGATCGCGGGGATCGGAACGGCGTCCGGCGCTCGTGTGGTGCTCGGACACTGGGCGAGATCGCCGTTCGGGCCGTTCAGCGATGTGATGGTCGAGGAGCCCGGCGGGCTGCGGCTGCTGCTGGCCCCCTCGCGGGAGACCGCGGACTTCGTCGCCGGTACGTATCTCTTCGACGAGGTTCGGGTCGTGCCGGTCGGGGTGCGGGTCACCGACCGCCGGCACTGGGCCGTCTCGGCGCCGCCGCTCGACCTCCGCTTCAGCACCGGCCGCAGGGGCCTGCCTGGCCTCGCGCTGCGGGCGGTGCCGGTCCGGCTCGCCACGAGTCCGGGCTGGATCGCGCTGTGGGACCGGCCCGCCGGGCTGCTGCTGGGCGCGCGCACCCACGGCAGCGCCCGGGCCGGCCGGCACCAGTGGTACGGCGTCCGGGACCTGCACCCCGTCACCTCGGCGACCGGCACCTACGAGGGCGAGAGCCTCGGCGCCCTCGCCCCGGTCGAGCCTCCCGTGCGGTTCGGGCCCGGCTCGACGCCCCGAAGTCCCTGCGTCGTACGCGTCACCACGCGGGTGGCCGTGGCACAGGGCCGGAGCAGAACAGGAGCAGTGCCATGACGGAACAGCGAGCGGACCAGCCGGGCGCACCGGGCGCTCCGGCCACGGACATGTCCCTGCTGGGCATCTACCTCAACGACCATCTCGCCGGTGCCACGGCCGGGACCGCTCGAGTCCGCTATCTGCTGCGTTCGTGCGGTGATCCGGTGCTCGCCGACGCGCTGGCCCCGATCGCCGACGAGATCGCCGAGGACCGGGCGAGCCTGCTCCACATCATGCGGCGGCTGGACGTCCCGGTGCGGCGCTACAAGGTGTACGCGGGCCGGGCGGCCGAGCAGATGGGGCGTCTGAAGAGCAACGGCAGCCTGGTACGGCGTTCCCCGCTGAGCACGCTGTGGGAGCTGGAGGCGCTGCGGCTGGGAGTGGACGGCAAAACCGCGGTCTGGCAGGCACTGCGCGCCCTGGCCGGCACGGACCGACGCCTCGACGCGCGGCAGCTCGACGACCTCGTCGAACGGGCCCGGCGGCAGCACACCTCACTGGAGGAACTGCGCCGCAGGCAGGTCGACGTCGCCTTCCGCGAAACCGGCTGACGCGCGGTCCTCCGGAGAATCGGCCCCACGTCACCAGAACCTGCTGCTGAGGGCGGGCTGATGCGTCAGATCCACGGCGTCACGCAGCCGCAGCGCGACGCTGATGGTGGCGCGCAGGGCCGAGGGGCGTACGGTCTGGGCGGTCTCGGTGGCCAGGACCAGCAGGCAGGCCGCCGCCTGCTCGACGACCGAGACGGGGAGGGTGAAGTCGCTGTCGGCGGCCGCGCGGAACGCCTTCAGGGGGATCTCGGCTCCGTCGATGGCCCGTTGCGCGGCCTGCTCCAGGTGCTGTGCGGCCTGTTCGCACACGGGGGCGGGCAGGGCGATGGTGCGCTGGAACGGTGAAGTCGTCATGCCCGACTGCTCCCCCGGCGGCGGCCGGTTCTGTCGGTGGGCGACGGGATTTCACCGTCCCGCGTGACCGGCGCGTGGCGAATGTCCCGGAATCGAAACGGCCGTCGAGCCGAGCACAACGGCGGGCGACCGGGACAGGTCCACTCCTGCGACCAAGGCAAGACAAGCGAGACAGCACACGAGAAAACGAACTGCCGCAACAGACCACAACGGGGGTATCCAGAATGATCCGCACCACCGCGCGTCCGGCCCGCTGGCGCGCCTACGCCGTCGGCTGTGTCGCCGCTCTCGGCATCGCCGCCGCCGCGGTCCCGGCCGCCGCCGCGTCCGCCGCCGACGGCAACGACCGGTACACCGCCGAGGAGATCCACACCTTCCTCGAGGACTTCTACGGCGAGCACGGCCCCGGCGACTTCGCCCGCAAGTACGGCATCTCGCCGCAGCTCAAGGAGAAGGTCGCCGACAACCCGGAGTTCGACGTCCTGCTGTGCGCGCAGAACATCCCGGCGTCCATCGACATCGGCCCGGTCACCACGGCCCAGTCCGCGCGGGTCGGCTGGGCGACCGTGAGCACGTACTGGAACGGCGGGTCCGGCAAGGCCGACTTCACGGCCTACGTCGACCTGGACGCGACGCGGCCGATCCAGTTGCTCGACGTCGACTGCGGTTCCGGGAGCTGAGCGACTCCGCCACGACCGTACGCTGGTCGCAGATCAGCCGCGGAGTCGAGGAGGACCAGGTATGACCGCCCGTACGGACGCCGCCGCCCGGCTCACCGGACGGGTGGTCACCGGCGAACGGCCCCTGTCCGGGGCCCTCGCGGAGGTCACCCTCGACGACGGGCGGGTGGTGGTCGTCAAGCGGGCCGACGGTCCGGGGGCGACGCGGGCGGAGGCGGCCGGGCTGCGCTGGCTGGCCGGTGCCGGGGCGGTGCGGGTGCCGTGCGTGCACGGCCACGACGGGAGCTGGCTGGTCATCGACCGGGTTCCGCAGGGGCGGGCCAGCCGCCAGGCGGCGGTCCGTTTCGGCCGTGACCTGGCGGCCCTGCACGCCGCCGGGGCGCCCGCGTTCGGCGCGCCGCCACCGGAGGGGCCCGCCGACGCCTACATCGGGCTCGCCCCGATGCGCAACGAGCCCGGCACCGACTGGCCGCGCTGGTACGCCGGGCATCGTGTCCTGCCCTATCTGCGGCGCGCCGTCGACCAGGGCACCGTCCGTCCCGGTGAGGCGACCGTCGTGGAGCGGCTGTGCGAGCGGCTGCCCGGGCTGGCGGGGCCGGCCGAGCCGCCCGCCCGGCTGCACGGCGATCTGTGGAACGGCAACGTGCTGTGGGGGTCCGACGGGCAGGTGTGGCTGATCGATCCGGCCGCGCACGGCGGGCACCGCGAGACCGACCTGGCGATGCTGCGTCTCTTCGGCTGCCCCCATCTGGAGGCGGTACTGGAGGGCTACCAGGAGCAGGCGCCGCTCGCCGACGGTTGGGCGGACCGCACCGGCGTGCACCAGCTCTTCCCGCTGCTGGTGCACGCCGTGCTGTTCGGCCGGAGTTACGCGGAACAGGCCATCTCGGTGGCCCGTAGCGCCCTGGCGGGGTGACCCGGTCGGCGGGTCACGTCGTGCCGTGGAACGGGCCGGGCGGTCGGGCGTCACACGTGCGGGCGGCGCCCCCTCTCCTGGCGAGGGAAGCGCTGGTCGGCTCCCGGCAGCGTCGGCTTGGGCAGGGTCGCGACCTCCCTGCTGGGCCTTCCGCAACTGCTCGGCCGTGTCGTCGGGCAGACGGGGCGGACGCGGCCGGGCGTGCGAGAAGCGGAAGGCGGAGGTCAGATCGCCGAAGGTCTCCCGCCGCCAGTCGCTGACGTTGGGCTCCTCGACTCCGGTGAACCGCTCCAGGAAGCGCAGCGCGGAGGTGTGGTCGAAGGGCTCGGAGGCGACCCAGCCGCCGACGGTCCACGGCGAGACGATGACGGCGGGGACGCGGAAGCCGCCGCCGATCGGCAGCCCCTGGACGAACTCGTCCGGTGTGCCGGCGGACGGGGTCGGCGGCACCACGTGGTCGAACAGGCCGTCGTTCTCGTCGTAGTTGAGGATGAACGCGGTCTTGCGCCACACCTTCGGGTTGGAGGCGATCGCCTCGATCTTCGACGCGACGAAGTCGGCGCCCGCGGCCGGGAGGTAGTCCGGGTGCTCGGACTGATAGCTGGTCGGCATGATCCACGACACCGCCGGAAGCCGGTCGCCCCGGGCGTCGTCCTCGAAGGTGCCCTCCGGCTGCGGCCGCACGCCCCGCTCGTACAGGTCGGAGCCGGGCCGGGCGTCCTTGAACGTCGCGAACTGCTCCAGCATGTTGCAGCCGTAGTCGGGCCGGCCGGCCCGGTTCGATCCGGGCCGTCGATCACTCTCCGCCCGGCGGGGCCCGGGCGGGTCAGGGGCAGTCGGTGAACAGGTGACCAATGCGCGGGGTGCGGTTGGCCAAGACCTGACCGGCCATATCCCCGCATTCCCAGCGCGTTGCCCGGGCTTGGGGGACGAATGGTCAGTGCGTGAACCGGGGCGCGGTCGGGGGCCGGGCTACGAGCGCCGCCCCTCGACCGCGGACCAGACCTCCGCGAGGAGGGCAGGGTGGTCCTCGCCGTACGTGACCACGGCCGCGAACACCGCGTCGAGAGCGGCCTGGAGCGGGGCGGATTCGGCGGCGCCGGTGATCGCGGGGAGGGCCGCGTGGGGCTGCGAGACGCGCAGGGACGGGTCCGGCGGACCGAAGCTGATCATCACGGTGTACGGGGTGGAGTCGGGGGCCGGCGGACTCGCCGTGGTGGTCAAGGATTCCGCCTCGGCGGCCGCCGCTCTCGCCACGGCCGCTGCCGGGCCGACCACGGCCTGTGCCACCTCCTGGGGGTGCAGGCCGCGATCGCCCGGGGACAGGGACGGCCGGAAGGGGGGCCGCTCGGGCGGGACGGCACGGCCGACGGTGCGGTCCGGGACGTGTGGGTCGGTGGCCAAGGTCTGCCACATGAGGGCGTCGTCGTCGAAGGGCGGTGGCAGCGGGCGGCTTTCGGCCAGGGCCGTGAGCGCGTCGGCGACCCAGTCGAGGGTGGTGAGACCGGCCGCCTCACAGGCACGGCGGGCGGCGAGCAGGGCCACCGCGCGCTGGGTTGCGGGACCGGAGGCGTCGAGGGCGTGGAGCAGGGCGGGGTCGAACGGGAGGAGGCCCCGGACGTTGCCGCCGACGTCACGCAGGGCCTGGCTCGGCGGCTGTCCGCCCCACTCCCAGCGTTCGCGGGCGAGCAGCCGTTCCCGTTCCGCCGTCTCCTCGGCGAGGCGCTCCTGGCGTTCGGCTTCGGCGCGTTCGGCCGGGGTGGGGGGCGGAGGCAGTTCACGGGCGTAGCGGTGCCAGTGGGCGGCGCTCAGCGAGGTCTGCTTCAGGACGCGGTCGGGCTCGGGCGGGGCGGGCCAGAACTGCAGGAGATAGCGGTCCAGTTGGGGCTCGTCGTCCATCCGGGTGTCCTTCTCGCCCGCCCGGTCCATGCCCTGGGCGCAGTACCGCACCCGGTAGTCGGTCTCCTCCAGGCCGAGCGGCCAGGCCGCCTCGCCCGCCCACTGCACGAGCGCGCTGTCCCGCGACACCGGCCGGAAGGACACCTCCACCACGTCTTCCCAGACCGGGTCCAGCGGCGGGGCCTCCTCACACACCTCGACCGTGAAGCCGACATCGCCGGTGTGCAGGCCTGTGCTCAGGTGGAGGGAGCCCGGTGACGCCGCCCCGCACAGCCCCGCGCTCTGACCGGCGAACGCCTCGGCGAGGCTCGGCCCGTAGCCGTCCGGATCACTCTCGACATAGATCTGTCCATAGTGCACATGTACCTCTCCCTCGACCGGCCTGCGCACGATCAACTCCTCCTCGCAAGGGGTGGATTGGTGAGCTGTCGGCATCGTGGCATCCGCCACTGACAATCTGGACGAGCTCGCCGGGCGGGTGAGTGAAGCCTTCGGGGTCTGACGTCCTCTGCACGGCAATCCCGACAGTTACCCCAGATGCGAACAGACAGCGATCACTTTCGGAACGAAGTGGCGCTCCACCGTGCGAGATCAGTCGATGACGGTGTGTACTGTGCTGCGGGTAGCTCGCCAGAGCACCTCGGACTCCGCCCTGCCCACTCTCCCTGGAATCGCTTCGATGATCGAACTACCGGACCTGGCCGTCGGTGGTCTCGCCCTCGGCACCCTGTCCGCGTTCGCCCTCGGCGGCGGGCTGCTGCGCTCCCGACGGCAACTGGCCGCCCAGCGCGCGAAGACGGCCGCGCTGCGAGCGCAACTCGACGGAACCTCAAGGGCGTTCACGGCCGAGGTCGAGCATCTGGCGGCGCGGCGCCTGCCCTCCGCCGCCCGGCAGGTCGCGCATCCCCACGTCACCGTGCCCGGGCCGCTGAGCCCGCAGCTCGCCGGTTCGCCCCTGGGGTTCGCGCTGGAGCAGGTGCTGAAGGGACTGCACGCCGAAATCGCCGCGCAGCGCACCCGCATCGACGCCGCCGCACAGGCCGGGATGCGGGGGGCGACCCGGGAGATCCAGGCGGCGCTGTACCGGTTGCAGGACGCCTTGCGCGGTCTGCAACAGCGCTACGACGACCCCGAACTGGCGCAGACCCTGTTCGAACTGGACCACGAGAACGAGCAGTCGCTGCGCCGCGCGCAGATCGCCGCGGTGGTGTGCGGGGCCTGGGTCGGGCTCGCCCGGGAGGAGTCGCACCTCGTGGACGCGGTGACGGGCGGTCAGGCCCGGCTCGCGGGCTACCAGCGCGTCCGGATCCACAACCACCTGGCGGCCGGCACCGCCCTGGTGTCCCACGCCGTCGAGCCGGTCGCCATCATCGTCGCCGAACTGCTCGACAACGCGCTGCGGCACTCCGCGCCCGACACCCCCATCGTGGTCAATCTCGAGGCCGTCCACCACGGTGTCTGTATCACCGTGGACGACGCCGGGCTGGGAATGACGCAGGACGAACGGGCCCGGGCCCAGCGGATGGTGGGCAGTCGCGAACCGATCCTGCTCACCGAGCTCGGTGACCCGCCGCGCATGGGACTCGCCGCGATCGGCCAGCTGACCCGGCAGTTCGATCTGAGCGTCGATCTGTCCTCCCCGTCGCCGTACGGCGGTGTGCGGGCGGTGCTGCGGGTCGACCGCCATCTGCTGACGCGGATCGACCCCGAGGAACTGCCCCCGGCGGCCAGCGCCCCGCGCTCCACCCGCAAGGAGGCCGTGCGGGACACGGCGGGCGGCACCGCCCCGCCCCGCGACGCCGAGCCGGGCACGCCCGCTCCGTCCCGCGGAACCGAACCCGTTCCGGCCGCCGCGTCCCACGGGTCCGACGGGTCCGAGCCGACGCCCGGGCCCGAGACGCCCGAGCCGCTCGCCACCGCCCCGGCCCACGAGCACGGCTACGGCACGGACCAGGACGACCGGGCCGCCGCCCCGGCCCCGGGCCACCACAGCCCCGTTGACAGCGGCGGCCTCCCCCAGCGCCGTCGCCGCAGCCGGGCCACGCCACCGTCGGACACCCAGGGCCCCGCATCCGCTCCGGCTCCCGCGCCGCAGCGCAGGCCCCGGCGCCCCGAGGAGTCCGCCGCGGCCCTCGGCGCGCTCCAGTCCGGCACGGCGGCCGGACGTTCCGCCGCCGCGAGGCCGAACACCGGCGCCTTCCCAGCCGTACCTGAGGGTGCCCCGGCCGCGACCACGGCCGAGACGGCATCCGACGACACCGACCACGACCGGAACGACCACGAAGGGGGAACGGCTCGATGACCAGCCGCGCAGCGGGGGACACGGCATGGGTGCTCGAACCGGTCCTGGAGGTGCCGCACGTCGTGGCGGCCGTCCTGCTCACCCGGGACGGGCTCGTGACGGGCTACACCGACGCGCTGTCACAGCCGTCGGCCGAGCGGGTCGCCGCCATCACCAGCACCGTGCAGGGCGCCTGCCGTACCGCGGCGGCGGCGTTCGCCGACACCGACCAGGCCGAGATACGGCAGGTCGTCATCGAGTCGGACCACGGCTATGTGCTCATCGTGCCGACGGACCACGGCACCTGCGTGGCCGCGTACGGCGATCCCGAGGTGCGTCTCGACCTGCTCGCCCACCGGGTGCACTCGCAGGTCGCCCGGCTGGGCGAGAAGGCTATGGCCGCCGGGCCCCGAGGTGCCGACGGCGGCACACCGGCATGACCGGCCGCAGAGGCGGCCGTCCCCTGGTTCCCGCGTACCTGTCGACCGGCGGGGTGGCGCGGCCCAGCCGTGCCCATCTGGAGCGGCTGTCCGTGCTCACCGGCAGCGGTGAGCCGGCTCCCCCCGATCTGCCCGCCGCCCAGGCGGCCCTGCTGGAAGAGCTGGAGTACGGGTCGCTGACGGTCGTGGAGGCCGCCGCCCTGCTGCGGCTGCCGGTCTCCGCCGTGCTGGTGCTGGCCGCCGGCCTCGTCGACCGCGACCTGGCACTGGCCCGCGCGCCCATTCCGCCCGCCCGACGCTTCGACCCCGACCTGCTGAAGAGAGTGGCCGATGGCCTCCGCGACCTCAAGCACCGTTGACGCCCAGCCCGACGGCACGGACGTCCACCTCCCCGACACCGCCCGCGACCTGGTGAAGATCCTGGTCACAGGGCCCTTCGGGGTGGGCAAGACCACCCTGATCCGCTCCGTCTCCGAGATCCGCCCGCTGCACACGGAGGAGCAGCTCACCGAGGCGTCCGTGCCGGTGGACGATCTCGCCGGAGTGCGGGACAAGTCGACCACCACGGTCGCCATCGACTTCGGCCGGATCAGCCTGCCGGGCGGGATCGTGCTGTACCTGTTCGGCACGCCCGGCCAGGAGCGGTTCCGGCCGCTGTGGGACGACATCTCCTACGGGGCGCTCGGCGCGCTCGTCCTGGTCGACGCCCGCCGGATCGACGCCTCGTTCGACGTGCTCGGGCTGGTGGAGGAGACCGGGCTGCCGTACGCGGTCGCCTTCAACACCTTCCCGGACGCGCCCCGCCACCACACGCCCGAGCAGTTGCGCGCCGCCCTGGACCTGGAGCCGACGACCCCGATGGTGACCTGCGACGCGCGGGAGGCGGACTCCTCGATCGACTCCCTGCTCGCCCTGGTCCAGCACCTGATCGACCACCGACCCGCGGAGCACCGGTGACACATCCGTCCCCCGCCGAGCAGGCCTTCTCCCTCGCGTCGCCCGTACGCCTGTGGGAGGACGGCTTCGCCCGCGACCCCTCCCCCTACTACGCGGCCCTGCGCGCCCACGGCCCGGTCGGCTGGGCGGAACTCGCGCCCGGTGTGGCGGCGTACGTCGTCACGGACCGGCGGGCGGCGCTGGACCTGCTGCACGACACGAAGACGTTCTCGCACGATCCCCGGCCGTGGGAGGCGACCGTCCCCGACGACTCCCCGGTGCTCGGGATGATGCGCTGGCGGCCCAACACCCTGTTCGCCGACGGCGCCGCCCACCTCCGCTACCGCACCACGCTGATCGACGCCTTCGACCTGGTGGAGCCGCACGACCTGCGGGCCCGGATCCACCGGGCGGTGCACCTGCTGGTGAGCCGGTTCGGGCCGCGGGGCGAGGCCGATCTGGTCGGCGAGTTCACCAGGCCGCTGATGGCGCTGGTGTTCAACAGCCTGTTCGGACTGCCGGACAGCGCGAGCGACCGGCTCGACTCCGCCCTCGGCAAGCTGATCGAGGGCGGCGCGCAGGCGGCGGAGGGCGAGGCCGAGTTCGGCGGGTACGTGCTGGAGCTGATCGCCGCCAAGAGCGGGCGGCGCGGCGACGACCTGCCGAGCTGGCTGCTGGACCATCCGGCGGGGCTGACCCCCGAGGAGGTCACCTGGCAGGTGTTCCTCACGCTCGGGGCGGGGCACGAGCCGACGGCCAACCTGGTGTCGAACGCGCTGTCCAGGATCCTCGGCAACCCGGCCTACTACTCGACGCTCACGAGCGGCGCCCGCCCCGTGACGGACGCGGTGCTGGAGGTGCTGCACCACGAGACGCCGCTCGCCAACTACGGCATCCACTACGCCCGTACGCCCCTGACCTTCCACGGCGTGTGGATCAGGGCGGCGGTGCCGGTGGTGATCTCCTACGGGGCGCTGGCGCAGGCCGCCGAGCAGGAGCGCGGCGCGGACCGCCACCCGGGCGACGCCTCCCATCTGTCCTGGTCGGCGGGCCCGCACGCCTGCCCGGTGAAGCAGCACACGCTGCTCATCGCCACCGAGGCGATCGAACGGCTCACCCAGTGGCTGCCCGATCTCGAACCCGTGCTGCCCCGCGAGCGCCTCACCTGGCGGCCCGGTCCCTTCCACCGCTCGCTGACGGCGCTGCCCGTCCGTTTCAGCCCCCGCTCCCCCGACCATCCAGGAGGACGACCGTGACCGTGACCGACCGCATCGCTCTCGACCCGTTCGGCGCCGACATCGCGGGCGAGAGCGCCCGGCTGCGCTCGCTCGGCCCGATCGTGCCCGTGGAGCTGCCGGGCGGCATCCCCGCCTGGGCGCCCACGCGCTACGACACGCTGAAGGAGCTCATCCTCGACCCGCGGGTCAGCAGGGACCCTCGGCTGCACTGGCGGCTGTGGCCCGAGGTCGGCGAGCACCCGTCCTGGGGCTGGATCGTGAGCTGGGTAGGCGTGGTCAACATGCTCTCCACCTACGGCGCGGACCACACGCGGCTGCGCAAGCTGGTGGCGCCCAGCTTCACGCACCGGCGCACGGAGGCGATGCGGCCCCGGGTCGAGGCCATCACGGCGGAGCTGCTGGACGCGCTCGACGCCGCCGGTGACGAGGTCGTGGACATCAAGGAAGGGTTCGCTCATCCGCTGCCGATGCGGATGATCTGCGAACTGTTCGGTGTCCCGGACGAGTTGCGGGAGGACACCGCCCGGATGATCGCGGCCATCATGGACACCACCGACCCGAGCCCTGAGCATGCGGCGTCCGTCCAGCAGCAGATCGGCACCGTGCTGTCCGCGCTGATCGCGCACAAGGCCGCGCACCCCGGTGACGACATGACCACCGAGCTGATCAAGGTCCGGGACGAGGACGGCGACCGGCTCAGCGACGAGGAGCTGCTGTACACGCTGCTGCTGGTCATCGGGGCCGGCTTCGAGACCACCGTCAATCTGATAGGCAACGCGGCCGTGGCCCTGCTCCGCAGCCCCGAGCAGCTGGCGGCCGTGCGGTCGGGGGAGATCGGCTGGGACGCCGTCATCGACGAGACGCTGCGGGCACATCCGTCGATCGCGTCGCTGCCGCTCCGTTTCGCCGTCACCGACCTCACCGTCGGCGACGTCACGGTCCCGGCCGGTGACGCCATCATCACGACGTACGCCGCCGCCGGACTCGACCCCGAGCACTACGGTGCGGACGCCGACGTCTTCGACGCCACCCGCGCCGCCGACGACCATCTGGCGTTCGGGATCGGGGTCCACCGGTGCATCGGGGCACCACTGGCCCGTCTGGAGGCGCTCACCGCGCTGCCGGCCCTGTTCGACCGCTTCCCCGACCTGTGCCTGGCCACCGGTGACGAGGGCCTGCGGCAGGTGCCGTCCTTCATCGCCTTCGGCTGGCAGGAGATCCCGGTGCGGCTGCGGGGCTGAGGCGGCCGACCGACAGCTCGCGGGAGCGCGACCGGTCCCCCGTTCCGGTCGTGCCCCCGCGGTGCGTTGAACTTACGTCCATGGCAGAGGCCTTGTGAACCGCGTCGATGCCCGTTGCACGCTCAACAAGGCTCACCCGTGCACAGCCAAGTCCGGTTGAGCCCGTTTCGTCCCGCCTGGACCTGGCCAACCGGTTGCCCCTGAGGCAAACCGGTCAGTCGTGGCGGTGGAAAACCGGCAGTTCGAGGTCGCCTACGGCCAGGTGCGCGAGCACGACCTCGTACAGGTCGGTACCGGCGGCCAGCAGCTGGCGTTCCAGGACGGGTTCGGCGCTGCGGACGTGCTCGCGCACGGTCTGCGCGTGCACGCCCAGGGTCTGCGCGGCCCGTTCGGCGTTGCCGCCGGCGGCGATCCAGGTGCGCAGGGTCCGGCGCGGGTTCCTGGCGTCCGCGTCCAGCCGGCCCAGCAGGTCCTGTGCCCAGGTGCGCACGGCGGGCCCGGACAGCAGGTCGCAGAGCCGGAGTCCGGGGTTGTCGGTGTCGCTCGCCAGGTGCGCGTCGGGCAGGCCGATCTGGGTGTTGAGCGCCAGGTGGACGACGGCCCGGACCGTGAGGTCGGCGAAGTCCGTGCCGAGCAGGCCCTCGACGCGTTCCATGCGAGCGCGGACGGTGTTGCGGCTGACGCCGAGGACCTTGGCGGCGTTGACGGCGGTGAACTCCAGGCCGAGACGGTTGGTGGCGAGGAGTTCGGCGCGGGTGTGGTGCGGCAGGGTGTCGAGCGGGCGCAGCACACGGGACGTCCAGCCGCGCAGCGCCACCGGGTCCATCAGGCGTTCCGGGTGGGTGCGCTCGGCGTACACGGCCGTCTTGTCGGGCCGGAAGTGGGCGACGGCGAGGGCGCTGACGGCCTGTCCGTACGCGGTGGCGGTCCGGGCCAGGCTCTGCCGGACGCTGCCGCCGAGGAAGAGGTCCGGGTGCCGTCCCACCAGTGATCGCAAGGCCTCTCGCGTGGCGTCACGGGGGCTGACGACGATCACGTGCCCGTCCATGGCCGGGCAGCGCACGACCAGGGCTTCCTCCCCGGTGCTGTCCAGGCACTCCTCGGCGATGCGGTCGCGTACGGCGGGGCCGGACTCGACCACGTACACGCACGCCGTGTCGGCGTCGAGCAGTCCGGGCCAGAGCCCGGCGGCGACGCGGCGGGCGGCGACGGTGTCCTCGACCATGAGCAGCTGCAGGATGGCCAGGCGCAGGTCGGAGGTGGCCCGCCGGAGCCGGTGTCCTGCCGCGGTCGACTCGCGCGCCGTCAGCAGGAGCTCGATCACCTGGGCGGTGTGGGTGACCACGTCGGAGGCCCGCCGGTCGAAGGGGGTCTCGCGGGAGACGGCCAGCACGCACGCGTGGGAGGGGTGTTCCACCCGGACCAGGCGCAGGTGGCGCTCCCGGCTCTCCCAGGCGGCGGAGGCGATCCGGCCCGCGGTGATGTCCGTGACGAGGTCCTCGTCCAGCGGCAGCCGGTTCCCGGCGATGAGATTCCCGGCGGCGTCCTGCAGGGCCACCGACCCGCGCACGGCGCCGGAGAGCCAGGCGACGACTCTGCGGACGTCGCGTCCCGCCGGGCGCAGATGCTCGAGCAGTTCCTCCGCCCACGCCGGACCCGCGCCGGCCGGCGTCTCCCGCTGCCGGTTCCCGTCCTCTCGGCCAGCCACCTCGGCCTTCCCCTCGCTCCTCGCACCGCCTCCGGCGCACCGGTCGGGGACGTTACCTCACGTGTCCCACGCACTCATCCCGGGCCGAAGCCCGCCCCTGCGCCACCGACCCGCGCGGGCGGCATAAGCTCGGCAGATGGCGAAGTACTACGACGTGCACCCCGACAACCCCCAGCCGCGCACCATCGGCCAGATCGCCGACAGCATCCGCGCGGACGCTCTTGTCGCCTACCCCACGGACTCCTGTTACGCACTGGGCTGCCGCCTGGGCAGCCGTGACGGCATCGACCGGATCCGGGCGATCCGCAAGCTGGACGACCGGCACCACTTCACCCTCGTGTGCCAGGACTTCGCGCAGCTCGGCCAGTTCGTGCGGGTCGACAAGGACGTGTTCCGCGCGATCAAGGCGTCGACGCCCGGCAGTTACACGTTCATCCTGCCCGCGACGAAGGAGGTGCCGCGCATGCTGCAGCACCCCAAGAAGAAGACGGTCGGCGTCCGGATCCCGGACCATGTCGTCACCCAGGCCCTGCTGGCCGAGCTCGGTGAGCCGCTGCTGTCCAGCACGCTGCTGCTGCCCGGCGAGGAGGAGCCGATGACGCAGGGCTGGGAGATCAAGGACGAGCTCGACCACGTCCTGGACGCGGTGGTCGACTCCGGCGACTGCGGCACCGAGCCGACGACGGTCATCGACTTCTCCGGCGGGGAGGCGGAGATCGTGCGGCACGGCGCGGGCGACACCTCGCGGTTCGAGTAAAGCGCACACCAAGGGCCGTTCACGGTTCAACCGTGTGCGGGGGGTGGGCGAAATGCCCCGGGAAGCGGCGTGTCACGATGCCCGAGATCCGCCCGGTCACGCGGACGGGTCCTGGCCGAGACCCGCAGGTCCGACACTCCGCAGAGAGGCAGCCCAGCCATGACCGCCGTACAGGGAACCGCTGTCGACATCCCCACCGAGGACGGCACCGCCGACGCGTATCTGACCCGCCCCGACGACAGGGCCGCCCATCCGGCGGTCCTGCTCTACATGGACGCCTTCGGCCTGCGTCCGCGACTGCGGTCCATGGCCGACCGGCTGGCCGGTGAGGGCTACACGGTGCTGGTGCCGAACGTGTTCTACCGGCACGGTCGCGCCCCGCTGTTCGATCTGCCCGAGTTCATCGACCCGGGGGCGCGTCCGGAGATATTCGAGCGCATCATGCCGGTCATGCAGACCCTGACGCCGGACGTCGCGATGCGGGACGCCGCTGCCTATCTGGGCTGGCTGGCCGAGTCTCCCGCGGTGGCCGACGGCCCGGTCGCGCTGACCGGCTACTGCATGGGCGCCCGCCTCTCGCTGCTGACCGCCGGCACCTACCCGGAGCGGGTGGCGGCCGCGGCCGGCTTCCACGGCGGGCGGCTGGCGACGGACACGCCGGACAGCCCGCACCTGGTGGCCGGCGCGATCACCGCCGAGCTGTACTTCGGCCACGCCGACCAGGACCCCTCGCTGCCGCCGGAGCAGATCGAGCGCCTGGAGGAGGCCCTGACGGCGGCGGGCGTCCGCCACCGCTGCGAGGTGTACCCGGGCGCGCCCCACGGTTTCACACAGTCCGACACGGCGTCGTACCACGCGGAGGGCGACGAGCGGCACTGGGCGGCTCTGCTCGACCTCCTGAAGCGCACATTCTGACCGAAGTCGACTCCCGATGAACGGAAGTTGTCGATCTACCGACGGTAAGGGCTTGCTTTCACGTGTCCACTGCCCGTAGATCTTGCCTCCACACCAGCCAAGACTCTGGGGGGAGTTGGCTTATGGACGGCACGGTCGACGGGTTCCGCTACGGTGCGGTGACCCCGGTTGCGGCCTATCTGATGGCTTGCCTGGGCGGGGCACTGGGGCTGCGGTGCATCGTGCGCTCGCTGCTCGATACGCGATCCTGGAAGCCCGGTTGGCTTGCGTTAGGCGCCGCCTCCATCGGCTGCGGCATCTGGACGATGCACTTCATCGCCATGATCGGCTTCCACGTGGAGGAGACCCGGATCCGCTACGACGCGGCCACGACGGTGCTCAGTCTCGTCGTGGCCGTTGTCGTGGTCGGCATCGGCGTGTTCATCGTCGGCTACCGCGGCACGGGCCGCACGGTCCTGGCGGTCGCGGGGACCGTCACCGGACTGGGCGTCGCGACCATGCACTATCTGGGCATGGCGGCGATGCGGCTGAACGGCGACGTCGGCTACGACCCGCTCGGTGTCGCACTGTCCGTACTGATCGCCGTCGCCGCCGCGACCGCCGCGCTGTGGTCGGCCGTCACGATCCGCAACCTGCTGATGAGCCTCGGGGCTAGCCTGGTGATGGGGGTGGCGGTGTCCGGGATGCACTACACGGGCATGGCCGCCGTCAGCGTCCATGTGCACGACACGGCCAACGGGACGTGGGAGGGCGACTCGCCCATGTCGCTGCTGCTGCCGATGCTGCTGGGACCGGTCGTCTTCCTGCTGCTGGCCGGGGTCGTGGTGATGTTCGATCCGCTGCTGGTGGTGGGCGAACGGCCCTCCGCATCGCGCCCGGGCGCCTCCGGCCGGGGCTCGGCCGCCAACTCCGCCGCGTCGCAGGGCGGTTCGCGGCAGGCAGCGACCTGGCCCACCCGCAAGCGCTGAGCAACCCGCCGCGGACGGCCTCCGGATCGATTGTTACGGTGCATCGGTGTCTGACTCCTCACGCGATACCGCCGAAGGCGCAGGCTGGAACAGCACCGAACGCGGCGCGTACCAGCAGTTGATGCCGCAGCGGGTCGAGAAGATCTCCTGGCTGAACCCGAAGACGCTGTGGGCCGCCCGCAACGGCGTGCTGGCCTCCTGGTTCGGCGACCCCACCGGCCGAATACGCGGCCGGTGGGTGGCACAGCGCGAGGCCACCGGCGCACCGGCCGACAAGGTGATCCGGCGCGAGGAGCCGGACCGGTTCTCCTTCCTCGTCATCGGCGACACCGGCGAGGGCGACGACCCCCAGTACGCCGTCGTGCCGGGCTTCCTGAAGACCGGTCAGGACACCAGCTTCGCCGTACTGGCCAGCGATGTGATCTACCCGGTGGGCAGCGCGGACGACTACGACACCAAGTTCTTCCGCCCGTACCAGGACTACCAGGCGCCCATCTACGCGATACCCGGCAACCACGACTGGTACGAGGACCTCGGCGGCTTCATGCGCGTCTTCTGCGACGACGCCCCGCCGCTGCCGCCCGAGCCCCGGCCGCGTCCCCTCAGCCGGGCCTGGCTGCGGTCGCTGCTGTGGCACAAGCCGCGCCCGGACGACGGGCAACACCTGGCCGAGGCCCGCAAGTTGCGCTCCTCCCCCGCTCAGCAGGCCGTCCAGCCGGGCCCGTACTGGGCGATCGACGCCGGCCCGGTGCGGATCATCGGCATCGACACGGGCCTGCTCGGCACCCTGGACGCCGAGCAGGGCGCCTGGCTGCGGGAGGTCTCCCGGGGACCCCGCCCGAAGATCCTGGTCACGGGCTCGCCGCTGTACGTGGACGGCCGTGGTGAGCCGTGCGCGATCGAAGGGGGCGGGACCGTCGACGCCATCGTCCGCGACCCGGACCACCACTACGTGGCGGCGATCGGGGGCGACATCCACAACTACCAGCGCTACCCGGTCCGGCTGGACGACGGCCGCACGCTGCAGTACGTAGTGGCGGGCGGGGGCGGCGCGTTCATGCACGCCACGCACACGATCCCCCGCGTCAGCGTCGCGGGCGTCACCGAGCAGGACTTCCGCTGCTATCCGCTGCGCGGCGACTCCCTCGCCTTCTACAGCCGGCTCTACGGCCGCCGGCTGCGGATGCGCCGCTTCTTCACGCTGACCGAGGCCGAGGCGACGGCCGTGATCGCCGAGCGGCTCGGCATCAAGCCCGCGCGCACCCCGGACGCCTCGACGCGCGTCACCCGGCGGGTCCGGCTGGTCGCCGGGCTGCTCGGCACCGGCCGCCGCCCCGACAAGGCCAAGCGGTTCCGGCTGCCGGTGCGGAAGATCTACACGTCGCTGTTCTCGCCGGGCTCGGCGACGTACAGCCCGCCCTTCTTCAAGTGCTTCCTGCGCCTGGACGTCTCCCCCGAGGAGGTCCGGCTGCGCTGCTACGCGGCCACCGGCAACCGTGCCCAGGAAGTCGCCCCGCCGGTCGAGGACGAGGTGACGATCCCGCTGCGCTGACCGGGCGAGGGCGGGAACAGCCTGCGCTCCCGCCGGGTTGACACGACCGTAAGCCATTGAAGCTTCAATGATGGAGGGCTCGTGCCACCGACCCCGCGCCCGCTGCGCAAGCTGGGTTTCCTGACCATCGGGCTCTTCGACGCGGCGGACCCGCGCCGGGGTCACGAGTCCACGCTGGAGATGATCGAGCTGGGCGAGCGGCTCGGTTTCGACAGCGCGTGGGTCCGTCACCGGCATCTGCAGTACGGCGTCTCCTCCCCGGTCGCCGTCCTGTCGGCGGCGTCCCAGCGCACCCGCCGCATCGAGCTGGGCACCGCGGTCACCCCGCTCGGCTGGGAGAACCCACTGCGGCTGGCCGAGGACCTGGCCACCGTCGACCTGCTGTCGGGCGGCCGGCTCAACCCGGGCGTGAGCGTGGGCCCGCCCATGCACTTCGACCAGGTCAAGGGCGCCCTCTACCCGGACACGGCCGACGCCGAGGACTTCGGCTACGGGCGGGTGGAGCGACTGCTCGACGCCGTGCGGGGCGAGCCGGTGACGGACTTCAGCGGCACGGAGGGGTTCGAGGTCTTCTCGGACCGCGTGCAGCCGCACTCCCCCGGGCTGGGCCGTCGCCTGTGGTACGGCGGCGGCAGCCTGCGCTCGGCCCGGTGGGCGGGCGAACGCGGCATGAACCTCCTCACCAGCAGCGTGGTGAAGGCCGAAGCCCCCGAGGGCCCTTACGACTTCGCGGCGATCCAGCTCGCCCAGATCCGCGCCTTCCGTGCCGCCCACCCCGACGGCGAGGCGGCCCGGGTCTCGCAGGGCCTGGTCGTCATCCCCACGGACGGCGCCTCGCCCGAGCAGCGCGCACGCTATGAGGAGTACGCCGCCCAACGCACTCCCCGGACCACCTCACCCCAGGGCCCGGCACGGCTGCTGTTCGCGCCGGACCTGGTGGGCACCTCGGCGGAGATCGCCGAACGGCTGCACGCGCACGCCGCGTTCCGGGAGGTGGACGAGGTGGCGTTCGCCCTGCCCTTCACCTTCGAGCACGAGGACCATGTGCAGATCCTCACCGACATGGCGACCAGGCTGGGCCCGGCCCTGGGGTGGCGACCGGGCGCCTGAGGTCTTTCGTGTTCGGCGAAGGAGGTCGGGTCTCCCAGGCCTAGGGGTGCACGTCGCAGGCGCGGAGCGCGCCCCGGCGGCGCCCCTCCGGACCGTCGACGGACCCGTCCGGGCAGGTGCTGCGAGCAACTGCCGAAGGCGCATGTCAAAACGTTCCTTCTCACTCTTGCGCACCCGGGCCGCGCCATCCGCCCGCGCCCGCACCGGCCGAACGGGAGCCGGCGCACAACCCGATAGGTGCGCATTTTGTATATTGTCCGAGCTTCGCAGAGGCTCTTGCCTCGATCTCACGCTCTGCAGCTAGCTAGTGCTGCGTCCGCTTCCCGGCCCGGGTTCCCGATGAGCCCGGCGCCGACCGGCGGCACCTGGGCTGGTCCCCAAGGCCACCGGTCAGGGAGGCGGCCGGCACACCTGCACGTGAGGAGTGGTCATGAAGAAGGCATACGAGGCACCGACGCTCGTCCGGCTCGGTACGTTCCGGAAGGAGACGGGGCTCCTCCAGCGCTCCGGCAACGACCGGCTGATCCTGAGCAAGAACTGACGACCGACGGTCCTTGACCCGACGTCATGACTGAACTGCACGAAAGTGCGGGGACGGGCCCCGGCGACGCGCACTTCGCGGTCTTCACGGACCGTGCGGACGCGGCCGCCGTGGCCCGCTCCTTCGCCCGCCCCGGAAGCCGGACCCTCGCGCACGCGTCGGGCCGGCCCTGGCTGGTCGGCAACTGGCACGACGACGAGATCGTCACGGCGAGGGTCCGCGGCGCCTCACTCGCCGTCGTCGGCTGCTGCCCGGTCGACGCCGACGAACTGCGGCGCCGGGCCGAACGGTTGCGTGACCTCGCGGAGCTCGACGCACTGGCCCGGTCCCTCCCCGGCAGTTTCCACCTCGCCGGCGCCCTCGACGGCCGGATCAGGGTGCAGGGCACGGCCTGCGGACTGCGGCTCGTCTTCCACGCGGAGATCGACGGCGTACGTGTGGCCGCGACCCGCGCCGACACCCTGGCCACCGTCCTGGGCTCGGAGCCCGACGTGGGGGAACTGGCCGTCAGGCTGCTGTGGCCCGCCCCGTACCCGCTGTTCGAGACCTCGATGTGGCGTGCGGTCACCGCCGTCCCCCCGCAGAGTGCCGTCGTGGTGGCCCCGGACGGGCGCACCGTACGGCACAGCCGGTGGTGGAGGCCGCCGGAGCCCGTCCGGCCGCTTGCCGACGCGGCTCCCCTGATCCGGACGGCACTGGAGGAAGCCGTCGGCGCGCGCACCCGTCAGGGCGGCGTGGTGAGCTGTGATCTGTCCGGTGGCCTGGACTCGACCTCCGTCTGCTTCCTGGCCGACCGCTCCCCCGCCCGCGTGGTGGCCAGTACGTGGCCCGGGCGGGATCCGGCGGACACCGACCTGGCCTGGGCCGAGCGGGCGATGCGGTACCTGCCGGACGTCGAGCACGTGGTCTGGGACGCCGACGACTCGCCGCTGGTCTACGAGGATCTGCTCGGCATCGACGACCTCCTCGACGAACCCACCATCGGCGTCATGGACCGTTCCCGGGTGCTGCACCACCTGCCCGGCCTCGCCGCGCGCGGCAGCCGGTTGCACCTGACCGGCATCGGCGGCGACCACGTGGCATGGTGCTCCGAGGCGTACTACCACCGGCTGCTGCGCACCCGGCCGCTGTTCGCCCTGCGCCAGTTGCGCGGGTTCAGGGCGCTGTGGCAATGGCCGCTCGGCGGCACACTCCGCGCACTCACCGACTCCCGTCCGTACCGGAGGTGGCTCACCGACGCCGCCGGTGACCTGCGCGGCCCCTCGCCCCAGTCCGTCACGACGGGCCTGGGCTGGGGGATGACCCCGCGCCTCTTCGGCTGGGTGACTCCCGAGGCCGAGCGGCTGGCCCGCCGGGCACTGCTCGATGCCGCGGCGACGGCCTCGCCGCTCCATCCGGACCGTGGGCTGCACACCGACCTGGAACAGATCCGCTCCTGCACCCGCGTCATCCGGCAGTGGGACCGGATGGCGGCCCGCGCCGGCCTGCCGATGGCCTCCCCCTTCCTGGACGACCGCGTCATCGAGGCGTGCCTGTCCGTACGTCCGAGCGAGCGCGTCACACCCTGGCGGTACAAGCCCGTCCTGAGCACCTCGATGCGCGGGATCGTGCCCGAGGAGTGCCTGCGACGCAGCAACAAGGCCACGGCCTCCATGGACGCCTCCAACGGACTGCGCGAACACCGTGCCGACCTGCTGGCCCTGTGGGAGGACTCACGGCTGGCGGAGCTGGGCCTGGTGGACGGCGCCGAGCTGCGCCGCCTCGCCCGGCGGCCCGCCTCCCCGGGGCTCTCCGACGCCATCCTCTACTCCACGATCGCCGCGGAGGTGTGGCTGCGCGGGCTCACCCGCCGCCGCGCCCACGTCCCACAACCCTGACCACACCCCCGTCAGACACGTCAGAAAGGCCCCCACATGCCCCTGCGGTTCGGCGACGAGGTCTCCACGGCCGAGACCGACTACGGCACCGTCCTGCTGGACGAACGGGTCGGCTCCTACTGGGAGCTGAACCCGACGGCCACCCTGGTGGTGCGGACGCTGCTGGACGGCGGCGAGGAGGCGGACGCGGCCGCCGCCCTGGTCCGGGAGTTCGACATCGACCAGGCGCAAGCCCTCCAGGACGTCGAGACGCTCGTCCGCGAGCTGCGCGAGTCGGGGCTCGCCTCATGACGACGCCCAGCGCACTGGAGCGGCCCACCGGGGTGCCCCTGGGCCGGCGCCTGACGGCCCGCCTCGTCCTGCTGCCCGCAGTCGCCCTCGCTCTGCTGCCACCCCGTCACATCCGCACCGTGCTCGGCGTCCTGCGGCGCGGCGCCGCACCGGCGACCACCGGGCAGGCCCAGAGCGCACGCGACGCCATGTGCGCCGTCAGCCTGCGCTGCGCCGGGCCGAAGGGGTGCCTGCCACGCTCCCTGGGAGCGGCACTGCTGTGCAGGCTCGGCGGAACATGGCCGACCTGGTGCACCGGCGTACGAGTCACCCCGCCCTTCACCGCGCACGCCTGGGTCGAGGCTGACGGCCGTCCCGTCGGAGAGGGCGTCCCGCAGGGCTACTTCGCCCGCCTGGTGACCGTCGCCCCGCTGCCGGGGCCTGCCGACCGATGACCGGCGCGGCGGTTGCGCGCGACGGCCGGGCCCCGGCCGCCGGGACCGAAGCCGGCAAGTCCACCCTGGCGGCGGTGGCCACGATGTACCGGCTCACGGCCGGGCATCGCGGCGCCATCGCCGTCGCCAGCGTGCTGACCCTCGTCGGCTCCGCCCTGGGACTTGCCCAGCCGCTTGTCGCCAAGCAGGTCGTGGACGCCAGTGGCCACGGACAGGTCATCTGGCCGCTGCTGGCCCTCCTGGGCACGCTGTTCGTCGTCGAGGCGGCGACGGGGGCGGCGGGACGCTTCCTTCTGGAACGGATGGGCGAAGGCGTCGTACGCCAACTCCGGCACGGGCTGGTGGGCCGGCTGCTCCGGCTGGAGATGAGGGAGTACGACCGCCACCGCAGCGGCGACCTCATCTCCCGGGTGACCGCCGACACCACCCTGCTGCGGGAGGTCGTCTCGCAGGCCCTGGTCGATCTCGTGACGGGAAGCCTGGTCGCGGCCGGGGCGCTCGCCCTCATGGCGTGGCTGGACCCCCTGTTGCTGCTCCTGGTCGTCGTGACCGTGGCGGCGTCGGCCGTGGTGGTCGCCTCACTGCTCACGGGCATCAGGAACGCGTCCGAACACATGCAGGGCTCGGTCGGTGCCGTCGCCGCCGATCTCGAACGCGCCCTGTCCGCCCTGCCGATGGTCCGTGTGCACCGGGCCGAGGAGCGGGAGGCGGCCGGGATCGGCGCCCGCGTGGACGCGGCCTACGGCGCGGGCGTGCGCACCGCGAAGCTCGCCTCCGTGATGAGCTCCGCCGTCGAACTCGCCGTGCAGGGCTCCTTCCTCATCGTCCTGGTCGTCGGCGGCCTGCGCGTCGGCGGTCACGCCGGCTCCCTCGGCGACCTCGTCGCGTTCCTGCTGTACGCCTCGTACCTGGTCCTGCCGTTGTCCTCCGTCTTCCGCGCGGTGGGCCTCGTCCAGCGCGGGATGGGCGCCTACCAGCGCATCGACGAGGCGCTCCGCCTCCCTGTGGAACCCACCGCACCCCGGAGCGCGACAGACCGCGCACCCGCACCGCGGCCGACCGGACCGTCCGGCACCCGCGAACAGCCCGTCCTCGCCCTGCGCGACGTCCACTTCGGCTACGACCCGGAGCTGCCGGTCCTGCGCGGTGTTTCGTTCGCCGTCCCGCAGCGTCGGCACGTGGCTCTGGTCGGGCCGTCCGGAGCCGGCAAGAGCACGGTGTTCGCCCTGGTCGCGAGGTTCTACGAACCGGATGCGGGCACCTTGCTCTTCAGGGGGCGGCCGGCGACCGAACTCACTCGCGGGGACTGCCGCCGAGGCATCGCCGTGGTCGACCAGAACACCCATGTGGTGCACGGCACCCTGCGTGACAACATCACCTACGCCGTGCCCGACGCCACGGAGGCGGAGATCCGGCGCGTCGTCGAACTGGCCCGGCTCGAAGAGGTCGTCGACCGGCTGCCCGGGGGGCTGGCCGCCGTCATCGGTGAACACGGGTGCAACCTCTCCGGTGGCGAACGCCAACGTGTCGCCCTCGCAAGGGCGTTGCTGGCCCGGCCCGCACTGCTGCTGCTGGACGAGCCGACCTCGCACCTCGACGCGATCAACGAGTCTGCTCTCACCACCGTCATGAAGGACGTCGCCCAGGAGTGCGCCCTGCTGGTCATCGCCCACCGTCTGTCCACCGTGCAGCACGCCGACCACATCGTGGTGCTCCAGGACGGCCGCACGGTCGCCGGCGGACGTCACGAGGAACTGCTGGTCAGCAACGCCCTCTACCGCGAACTGGCCGCGAGCCAGATGCTCCGGGCGGCTGGGCGGCCCGAGGGAAGGGAGCCCGACCAGGACACGTGCCCTTCAGGCGCCCCCACCGGTGACGGCGGACCGGCCTAGGGCGTGTCTCTTTGACGGGTTGGTCAGTTGATCGGGTGTGTCTGTCCGGTTAGTGATCACTGATGCGATGTGGGATCGGCTCGAGCCGC
>NZ_JBVIWP010000017.1:0-64330 GCF_055594445.1 Streptomyces sp. NPDC040589
TGGAACTTGAAGGCGATGGCGTCGATCACCTCGCGGTGATCCCTCCACCGGCCACCCCGTTTCGGCGTCCGGTCCGGGAGTAACGGCTCGATCCGCGCCCACTGCGCGTCAGTCAACGGCACACCCGGACCAACGACCGGCTGATCCAAGCGAAACTGCCTAGTCGTCGAACCTCGCCGGCAGTGGGCATCGAGGACTTCTCGGTGCTGAATGCGTACGGCCAACAGCGGTGGAAGACCCGGTTCGAGTACGTAGGGGCGGTGCGCGAACTCCTGGAGTGCACGGAGTTCGCCGAGGCCGAAGCCGAGTTGCGGCTGTGGGTGGACGCGGGGGCCCAGACGACCGGGGTGGGCCCGAAGGCCATGTTCGACGCGTCCGTGGGGTGGCTGCGCGAGCGGTGCGTGCCGCTGCCAGGGGCGACGACGTCGACGCGGCTGGTCGCCTGGGTACGGGCGGCGGCGAACCAGCGACTGTGGGACACCACGGACTGCCGAGCACCGGTCTCCTTGCCGACGGCACAACCCGAGGCAGGGGTGGCGGAACCGGACCGACTGCGGCGTAGCCCGGTGCGGATCTCCGGGTCGCAGATGAAGCGGGCGCTTGAGTCTGTGGCGGAGATCGCCGCGTTCGGGGTGGGTGAGCCGCACAGGTCCGGAACCGGATGGGCGCACTCGGCCTGATCGTCAACGCCGTCGGCCTCTTCGACACCCGCTGCCCGGACGCCGCAGTGGAGACGGTTGCGGCCGTAGGGTGCTCCGGCGCCCCAGCCGTGGCCTATGAGCACGGCGTCACCGTCGGGCGCCGAGTGCATCGCGCCACGCGTTGGCGTCGGAGGCGAGGGCACCCCCGTCTGGTAGGCGCCGTCAGCGGGACGACCGGGGGCGCGGATCCCCTTATGAAGCGAGCGGCGGCGTGATGGCCCGCGTCGGCAAGGGCCCACAGCAGATGCCGCCAGCGGTGCGCGGTGTACACAAGACCCTGGCCATCTCGACGTGCGATCAGCCGGGCCGACGCCCACTGCTATGCGGCGCCTCGGTGAGTGAATCAGCCCATCAGGACGACGTCACGGCCGCCTGTTTCCGCTTGCTCGCCGACCAGCGCGAGGACCTTCTCATCGGCGGAAGTGAGCTGGTTCAACCGGGGTGGACTCCGGCTCACCTGTCCGCGTGGGCAGCGCCCTGACCGCATCGGCCCGGGGCCCCATCCCCGCAAGAGACAGTCGCGCGACGCGGGATCACGCACACCGGCCGGCGCCCGGAAACCAGCCACACCCACGGGTCACAACGGCGGCAGCGGCCCTCGACCCAGCCGCCTCGCCGACCAGGCGGCAGCCCTGCGCGACACCGACCTACGCGACGATCTTCGCAACGGAATCGCGAGCCTGCTGCGCGATGCGGTCGTCCGTGGTGTCGTCCGCCCCGCCCACACCGATGGCGCCGATGACCTCTCCGTCAGCCGTCACGATCGGCACGCCGCCGGCGACCGGCAGAAGGTTGGAATCGACCAGGTGAGGAGGCGCCACCCGCATCTGCGGGGATGCCGCGAAGGCCGCGAACTTGGCCGTCGGGACACCGCTCACGGCCGAGGTGTAGGCCTTGCGTCGCGCGGTCTCCACTCCGAGGAGTCCCACGCCGTCGTCACTGAGGAGAACCTTCGTGACACCACTTCGGTTGACCACGACAGCGCACACCTTGTGCCCCTCGGCCCTCCCTGCTTCCAGCGCGGCGAGTGCGGCGCCGTGCGCGATCTCGTAGCTGAGCGGCTCTCGCATGGAGCGGTTCCTTCCCTTGCCGACCGGAAGGTCAACCGGCCGCCTTCCGTGAAGTCCGCTCAGTATGTAGCCGCCGGACACAAATGTGAAGTGGGGATCGCATTCGCGTCTGATGGCCCAAAGCTCACTGCGCCGGTGCGCCGAGCAGGTACAGGCAGGCGACGTTCACCAACTCCTCGGTGAGCTGACGCCACGTCAGCGGCCGGTCGGACTCGAACAGTTCGCCGTACAGCACGCGGTTCTGACAGGTCCCGTAGATCAGGCGATAGACGACATCCACGCGCGCCTCCGGCTCCGGCGCGTCGATCATCGACAGGATCGGCTCCAGGAACTGCCGGAAGACACGGGCGGCGTCGATGGCGGCCTCGGAGCCAACCCTGGCCACCGCGGAATCGGTGGCGCCCGCGGCCAGGAAGACGCGCATCAGGCGCTCGTGCGCTTGATACGTCTCGGTGAGTCCGGCGACCGCGGAGGCGACCAGCGCGGCCGGATCGGTGCGCAGCGGAGTGAAGCGGCGGATGATGTCGGCGCGGAACTGGTCGATCATGTCGTGCTGCAAGGCCGCAATCAGACGATCCTTGTCGCCGAACCGCCGATAGACGCTGCCCACCGAGACGCCCGCCCGGGAAGCGACGGCCGCGACGGTGAGCGCTTCGGTGCCGCCCTCTTCGAGCAGGGCCGTGCCCGCCTGAAGGATCCGCTGCTGGGTCAGTCGGCTGCGCGCCTGCTGCGCCGGCGGCAGATCGAGCGACGGTTCAGTACTCACCGCACCAGCGTATACGCCGCCAACATCCCCTCCGGCAGCCCCCGCACGCGCCCCCGTCGGACCCTGACGAGCGGTGCACCTGGTCGCCCTTCCGTCCCACCAGGCCTTCCGCCGACCGATCATCTCCCCGACCCACGAGCACCTGAACGTGACCCTTGACGCACGCGCAGGTTAAATGCGAATGTGAATTATCAATTCCATTCGAGGTCGCACACGACGGTGCCCTCGCAGGTCCCCCCACCGCCCTGCATGCTCCATCTGCTGTGCACCCGAGCCGCACGGGAGACAGAACGATGACCACCACTTCAGAGGTCGACACCGGCACGGCCTACGGCCGCCCGAAGCCCTCGTACAACGCCCGCCTGCGTGAGGTCGGGCCCGGTACCCCCATGGGAGAGGCGCTGCGCCGCTACTGGCACCCGGTCGCCAGTTCCGAGACCCTCGTCGCCGGCGCCCTGCCGCAGAAGACCAGGGTGCTGGGCGAGGACCTGGTCGTGTTCCGGGACGGGCAGGGCAAACCCGGTGTCGTGATCGAGCGCTGTACCCACCGCGGCGCCAGCCTCTTCTACGGCCGCGTCGAAGACGACGGCATCCGCTGCTGCTACCACGGCTGGAAGTTCGACGTCCAGGGCCACTGCATCGAGCAGGCCTGCGAGCCGGGCCTGGGACGCAGGCGCGACGCCGCCCGTCAGCCGTGGTACCCCGTCGCGGAGCGCTACGGCCTGGTCTTCGTCTACATGGGCCCGCCCGAGCTCAAGCCCGAACTCCCCCGCTACGACGCGCTGGAGAACCCCGCCGAGGACGAGAAGTACTTCGCCAGCTGGCCGGTCCCGCACGCGGCTGTCCTCGGCATGCCGACGGACTTCAGCTGGCTCAACATCTACGAGAACTCCGCCGACCCGACGCACGTCACCTGGCTCCACTCCACGCACAGCGGATACCAGATGCTGGGCACCGGCACCTTCGGCTACCCGGAGAACTTCTTCGACCCGGCCACCATCGCCGAGCGCCTGACGTACGAGCGCACCGCTCACGGCGTGAAGTACACCCAGCGGTTCGAAATGGAGGGCGAGGACGGCGAGGTCACCGAGTACGGCTTCGCGGTCGATCAACACCTTCCCAATGTCTTCGGCCTGCCGGACTACGTGAAGCCCACGCCCGACGGACGGGCGGACCAGTTGCTGTGGGTCGTGCCCTCCGACGACACCAGCCACCGGCTCTTCTTCTCGATCCGCACGAACGACCCCGAGCGCATGGTCCGCTTCGTCATCGGCATCACGCAGGACGGCAAGCAGAACCACGAGCTCACCGACGAGGAGCGCCAGAGGTTCCCGGGCGACACGGAGGCCCAGGGCTCGCAGGGGGCGATCACCCTGGACTCCGAGGAGACCCTGGCCACCGGGGACCGCGGCGTTGTCATGCTGCGTCGCATGCTTCTGACGATGGCCGACGATGTCGAGGCCGGGCGCGATCCGATCAACATCATCCGCGACGCGTCGGAGGTCCACCACGTCGAGACCGGCCTGTTCAACCTCGGCAAGCGCTCCGAGGGCGACGACGCCGCGGCCCAGGCCACCGCCGGCGTCTGAGCAACAACGATGAGCAATGAGTGGTTCGAGACCATCGTGGTCGCCCGGCACGACGCGACTGCCCGGATCGTGGTGCTCGACCTGGTCAGTCCTGACGGCTTCGAGCTCCCGGAGTTCGCCGCCGGCGCCCATGTCGACGTAGCGGTGGAGGGTGGCGCCGGGCTGGTCCGCCAGTACTCCCTGTGCGGGCCGCCGCACGACCTCACCCGATACCGGCTGGCCGTGCTGGCCGAGACGGAGTCGCGCGGCGGCTCGCTGGGGATGCACCGGCTCCGCGAGGGCGACAGGCTGCGGATCTCCCCTCCGCGCAACAGGTTCGGCGTATCGGACGAGGCACGTCGCCATCTGCTGGTGGCCGGCGGGATCGGCGTCACACCCCTGCTGGCCATGGCGCACGCGCTCGAAGCCAGGGGCGCGGACTACGAGTTGCACTACTGCACTCGGAGCCGGGCGGATTCCGCGTTCCTCGACGAGCTGGAGCACAACCCCCGCGTTCGGCTCCACTTCGACGACGGCCCGGACGACCAGCGGTTCAGCATCGCCACCGACATCGGCCGGCCCGACCCCGAGACGGCGATCTACGTCTGCGGTCCCGGGGGCTTCATGGACTTCGTGATCTCCTCCGCACTCGGAGCGGGATGGCCTGCCGAAGCGATCCACAAGGAGCGCTTCGCACCGGTGGCGGACACCGCCGAGCACACGGCCGGCGGGACGTTCGCCGTGCGGCTCGCCAAGTCCGGCGGCGAGTACGAGGTCAAGGACGGCGAGAGCGTCCTCGACGTCCTGCTCGCGGGCGGCGTCGACGCCCCGTACTCGTGCCAGCAGGGGATCTGCGGCGAGTGCATCGTGCGCGTACTCGCCGGAGAGCCCGACCACCGAGACGACATCCTGACCGACCGTGAACGCGCGGACGGCATGTTCACCACGTGCTCGTCGCGAGCACACTCACCGATTCTGGAGCTGGACCTATGACATCCGCGTCCACCGCGAACGCCGAAGCCGTCGAGGCGATCAAGCAGGCAGAGGCCGCATGGCTCGCCGCTCTCGTCGAGGGCGAGAAGGCGTTGATCCCCCTCATGCTCGAGGACAGCCGCGTCGTCCATGGCCCCGTCGGGATGGTCGACGACCGGGAGACCTGGGCCCACTTCCATGTGACCCGCCGCCGCTCCGTCGCCGCGAAGGCCACGGAGCTCGAGATCACGGTGCGGGGCAACACCGCGATCACCACGTGCTTCCACGAGATGTCCACCCTCCTCGACGAGAACCTCGCGCCGTTCCCGATGCAGGAGGTGGTGACGAAGGTCTGGGAGGAGACCGCGGAGGGCTGGCGCCTGGCGCACATGGTCATGGGCAGGCGTTTCCCGCCGGTCTGACGTCCCGGAAGGCCGACGGCCACAATCCTCACGCCGCTGTTCGATGAATGGACAACGTCGTTCAGAGTCTGCCGCCGGTCATGGAGTGTTCGACTACATGGTTCGTGCGGCGATCGCCATGCATGGTTCATGCGGCGATCGCCGCTGTCGTGGAAGTGAGGCACCACATGTCAGCCACTGAGATCGAGGCACCCGCATCCGGCGCGGTCCGGACCAGTGACCTCTTCATCGCGGGCAAGGCCGTCGCGGCCAGGGACGGCCGCTACTTCGAGACGACCGAGGCCCTGACCGGCGAACCGATCGCACGGGTCGCCGCGGCCTCCGTCGAGGATGTCAACCTCGCGGTGGACGCGGCGGCGGCCGCCCTTCCGGAGTGGTCGAACCTCCCGCCGGCCGCACGCCGGTCGGTTCTGGAGCGTGCGGCCGTGCTGCTCGGCGAGCGCACCGACGACATCGTCGCCACGATGAGCCGCGAGATGGGCGCCACCCTCCCCTGGTGCGGCTTCAACGTGCACGTCGCGAAGGGCATGCTCGTCGAGGCGGCGGCCCAGGCCTACGCGGCCGTCGGCGAGGTCATCCCGTCGGACGTGCCCGGCCTGACCGCCCTCGGCGTGCGTCAGCCGGTCGGCGTCGTCGTCGGCATCGCACCGTGGAACGCGCCGCTGATCCTCGGCGTACGCTCCATAGTCTGGCCACTGGTGTGGGGCAACACCGTGGTGCTGAAGTCCTCCGAGCAGACCCCGCTCACCCAGGCCGCCATCGTCCAGGTGCTGCACGACGCCGGTGTGCCCGCCGGCGCGGTCAACCTCATCAGCAACGCGCCCGAGGACGGTCCGGCCGTCGTCGAGGCCCTGATCGCCCACCGTGCCGTCACGCGCGTGAACTTCACCGGATCGAGCCGTGTCGGCCGTATCATCGGCGAACTCGGCGGTCGCCACCTCACCCGTGTCGTGCTCGAACTCGGTGGCAAGGCGCCCTTCCTGGTGCTCCCCGACGCCGATCTGGAGGAGGCCGCCGCGGCGGCAAGCTTCGGTGCCTTCATGAACCAGGGCGAGATCTGTATGTCGACCGAACGCGTCATCGTCGACAGAACGGTCGCCGACGACCTCTCCTCCCGGCTGGCCGAGCGTGCCGCCAAGCTGGTCGTCGGACCCCCGAGCGACCCCACCTCACAGATCGGTCCGCTGGTCCACGCCGCCGCCCGCGACCACGTGGTCGCGTTGATCGAGGACGCCCGCGCCAAGGGAGCGCGGGTCCTGGCCGGCGGCACGGCCGACGGCCTGTTCGTGCGGCCCACCGTGCTGCGCGGGGTCACGCCTGACATGCGTATCTACACCGAGGAGACCTTCGGACCGGTGGTCTCGATCATCGAGGTCGATTCGACCGACGAAGCCGTCGAGGTCGCCAACGACACCGAGTACGGACTCTCCGCCGCGGTCTTCGGCAAGGACGCGGCCGCCGCACTCGACGTGGCCCGCCGGATCAGGTCCGGCATCTGCCACATCAACGGCGCCACCGTGCACGACGAACCCCAGATGCCCTTCGGCGGTGTCGGCGCCAGCGGCTGGGGCCGGTTCGGGTCCCGCGCCGCGCTGGAGGAGTTCACCGAGCTGCGCTGGATCACCATCCAGTCCGGATCCCGCCACTACCCCATCTGACCTGCACGACGAGATCGATCGGAGATCGAACCATGTCGCAGGCCGACGACGACCGCCACGAGATCCGGCGGCTGACCGAGAACTGGGCGCTGTGGCGCGACGCCGGAGACTGGGACCGCTTCGCCACGGTCTGGCATCCGCGCGACGGCTGGATGAACGCCACCTGGTTCCAGGGAAGCGCCACCGACTTCATCAAGGCCAGTCGTGAGGGCTTCGAGAACGGCGTCAGCATCCTCCACTTCCTCGGTGGCCACACCGCGGACATCGTCGGCGACCGGGCCGTCGCCCAGACGAAGATGACCATCAACCAGCGAGCGAGCGTCGACGGCGTCGAGGTCGACGTCGTCTGCACCGGCCGCTTCTACGACTTCCTCGCCCGCCACGAGGGTCACTGGACCCTCGTGCGCCGGCAGCCGATCTACGAGAAGGACCGGCTCGACGTCGTGGATCCCGCTGCCTCCCTGGCGTTGGATCCCGAGCTCCTGAACCGGTTCCCGACCGGCTACCGGCACTTGGCATACCTGCAGACCAAGGCGGGTTTCACGGTGAAGGACGGGCTTCCCGGCCTCACCGGCACCGCCGTCGAGCAGCTCTACGGCGAAGGCAAGCAATGGCTGGCGGAGGCCTGATGAGATTCACCCACCAAACCCTTCCCCAGCGGGTGGTGTTCGCGGCCGGGGACTCACCCGCCGCCGTGGCGGCGGAGGTCGAGGCGCTCGGCGGCTCCAAGGTCATGCTGATCGCGTCGGACCGCGAGAAGGAGCTGGCCGACCCGATCGCCAAGGAGATCCCGGTCGTACTGCGTCACGAGGAGGTCGTGATGCACGTACCGGTCGAGGTCGCGGCCCGAGCCCTCCAGGCCGCGGCCGGCGCGGGAGCGGACGTCCTGGTCAGCGTCGGCGGCGGCTCGACCACGGGTCTGGCCAAGGCGGTGGCGATGACCACCGGGCTGCCGATCATCGCGGTACCCACCACCTACGCGGGCTCCGAGGCGACCAACGTGTGGGGTCTGACCGAGGGTGAGACCAAGACCACCGGTGTGGACGACAAGGTGCTGCCCGCGTCGGTCGTCTACGACGCCGCACTGCTCACCACGCTGCCCGGCGAGATGACGGTGGCCAGCGGCCTGAACGCGATGGCGCACTGCGTGGACTCGATGTGGGGCCCGCGTTCCGACCCGATCGACCGGGCGCTGGCGCAGGAGGGCATCCGCGCGCTGGCGACCGGCCTGCCCGCGGTGGCCGACGACTCGACCAGCGTCGAGGGCATCGAGCAGACGCTGTACGGCGCCTACCTCGCCGCTGTCGCGTTCGCCTCGGCCGGTTCGGGGATGCATCACAAGATCTGCCATGTCCTCGGCGGCATGTTCAACCTCCCGCACGCACAGACCCACGCGGTCGTGCTGCCCTACGTGCTGGCCTTCAACGCCCCGCACGCCCCCGAGGCGGAGGCACGTGTCGCCCAGGCCTTCGGCTCCCGGACGGCGAGCGCCGGCCTGGCCGAACTGCGCGAAGTGCTGGACGCGCCGAGGGCGTTGCGCGACTACGGCATGCCTCAGGACGGTATCGCCAAGGCGCTGGGGCCGGTCATGAAGGCGATCCCGGCCGACAATCCCACCCCCGTCACCTATGCGAACCTGACCCTGCTGCTGGAGGCGGCGTGGGCCGGCGACCCGATCAACTGAAGGAAGAGGCCGTCATGGCTACCTACGTCAACCCCGGTTCGGCCCAGACCGGTACGCACGGCGCGATCTACCGCGAGGTGTCGCCGGAGCAGCAGGCGGTCGAGCAGCAGCTCGTCGACAACGTCGTGGCCTCCTTCGGCCTCTGCGCGGACCCGCGGCTGCAGGAACTCATGACCTCCCTGGTCAGGCATCTGCACTCCTTCATCCGCGAGGTCCGGCTGACCGAGGAGGAGTGGGGGACGGCGATCGACTTCCTTACCAAGGCCGGGCACATCACGGACGAGGTCCGGCAGGAGTTCATCCTGCTGTCCGACACCCTCGGCGCGAGCATGCAGACGATCAACGTCAACAACCAGGCCTACAAGGGCGCCACCGAGGCGACCGTCTTCGGGCCGTTCTTCGTCGAGGACTCCCCCGCGATCGAACTCGGCGGTGACCTGGCCTTCGGTGCCCCCGGCGAGCCGTGCTGGGTGGAGGGCACCGTCACCGACACCGACGGCACCCCGCTCGCCGGCGCGCGGATCGAGGTCTGGGAGGCCGACGAGGACGGGCTGTACGACGTGCAGTACGAGGCCGGCAAGCGCGCCGGCCGGGCGCACCTCTTCTCGGCTGCCGACGGCAGCTACCGCTTCTGGGGCCTCACCCCGACGCCGTACCCCATCCCGAACGACGGCCCCGTCGGCAAGATGCTCGACGCGGTCGGCCGCTCACCGCTGCGCGCCGCCCACCTGCACTTCATGGTGTCCCACGAGGGAGCACGCACGCTGGTGACCCACATCTTCCCCGAGGGCGATCCGATCGGCCGCAAGGACACCGTCTTCGGCGTGAAGGACTCACTGATCAAAAGGTTCGCGCAGCAGCCCGCCGGCACACCCACACCCGACGGCCGCGACATCGACGGCACATGGAGCAGGGTCCGCTTCGACATCGTCCTCGCCCCTACGGGCGTATGACAGGAACTGCCTCTTCGACCGGGGAGGCAGTTCCTGGCGCCGTTTCACACTGACGACCGGCGCTTCGCGTCGCCCGGGGCCAGCAGGCCGTCCACCACCAGTCCGGCCAGGGCCTCCGCCCTGGCGAGACGTTCAGCCTGCGACAGGTGCCCGGGGCGGCCCAGGCGCCGGGCGAAAGGCTCCTGCACCAGCCCGGCCACGGGAGCGATGATGGCGAAGAACAGGACGTCCATCGGGACCCGTGCCATGCGCCCGGACGCCGTCAACCTCTCGATGCTGGGCACGACCAGGGCCAGCGTCGGTTCGATGTAACGCTGGTAGAGGTAGTCCAGCCGCTCGGTGTCCCGCGCGGATTCATCCGCCATCAGCAAGGCCAGGTGCGGTTCGCCGATGTTGACGCGGTAGAACTCCCTGACGAACTGCCGCACCACGTCCTCGTCGCCGCTCCCGGGCGCGGCGGGTGCCATGCGCGTGAGCTGAGACCCGAGCGCGGCGTCCACCACGGCACGCCAGAAGGCCGCCTTGGACCCGTAGCGGTCGTTGATGAAGGTGTGGCTGACCCCGAGACGACGCGCGAGCTCCCGCGCCGACGCCCGGTCGTAGCCCAGCTCCGAGAACGCCTCCAGGCCCCGCAGCAGGACGTCCCGCTCCGCGGGTACCGCGGCGGAATCCGCGCCGGGGCGCCCCGGGCGTCGAGTGGTACTCGACCTGCCTCCCACGTGTCCTCCTCAGTCGGCCGTACGGGCGTGCCCGCCGGTCTGACCAGCGTAGCCGCCCGGATCGGCACATCTGAGCACGGTTGACACCTACCCGACAGCAGATAAACTGACAGCTGTCGGATATTACGTGGGACCGTCCGTACGACGCACCCCGGGACAGTCACCCACACCGTCGGACAACCATTCACCGACCACCCCATCTCCCCGCACAGCGGGTTTCCTCCAACACCTGATCGCATCCGTCGACAGTACGAAACAGTTTCGTTCACAAAAGGGTTCTGTGCATCCGTGCGGAACCTCCGCGCAAGGAGCCATCATGCGTAAGACCACCGCCGGCGCGGCCGCCATCGCCTCCGCGCTCATCGCCTCACTCACCCTCGCCTCAGGAGGACCGGCCACCGCGACGACCGCGGCCGACTCGACCGCGGCGCACCGCACCGCCTCTACGACGGGGCTGACCCAGACCGGCCTCCCGGTCCTCATCGACCCCGCCGCAGGCCTCAGCTACCACCCCGACCAGTCCAACGAGTCCTGGTATGTGACAGCGCACGTGACCGCCGGAGGCCACCGGTACGGGTTCCTGGCCCACTACCTGAACTCCAGCTTCGGCGAGCAGGGAGGCGCCATCTCCAGGGTGTCGATCGTCAACGAGGACACCGGCTGGTACACGAAGTCGGAGATCCCCCTCCCTGCGGGGACGGGCCTTTCCGACAAGCAGGGCGTGGACATCCGCACCGACAACATCACCTGGACCGGCGACGCCAAGGAGATGAAGCTGCGCGCCAAGGTCCCCGAGGGGACCATCGACGTCACGCTGCGCCCCCGCGGAAGCACCCTCTGCAACATGGGAACGGGATACTTCCCCATGTTCGGCGACGCGAAGTACTCGAACTACGAGTACGCCCTGCCCACCGTGGACACCTCCGGGACCCTGACCCTGGGCGGCCGCGCGGAGAGGGTCCGCGGGCAGTCCTGGGTGGACCGCCAGTGGGGACCTCTCCCCAACCTCCCCGCGGGCGAGGGCTCCTGGTCCTGGATGAACCTCAACCTGTCCAACGGCGACAAGGTCAGCGTCTGGAACCAGAAGCGCGACGGCAAGAAGACCGACTTCGCGACCATCCTGAAGCCCGACGGCACCCAGACCGTTGCCGAGGCGACTCTCACGCCCGACCAGTCCACCCTCTGGACCAGCCCGACCACCGGCAAGAAGTACCCCACCCGCTGGAAGGTCACCATCCCCGGCGAGGACGCCAAGCTGAACGTCACCGTCTACGCCGAGGACCAGGAACTGACGGTCCCCTCACCTGGCTACGAAGGCAGCGCCGCCGTCACCGGCACCTACGACCACCGCCCGGTCACCGGCAACACCTACATCGAACTCACCAACGGACAGTAGCCCTCCAGGGCCGCTCAACAACGGCGAACGCTGTGGACGACCCCGGTCGTCCACAGCGTTCGCCTGGGCTTCGCGGGAAGACGCACCGCGTCGCGAACACGAGACCGGTGGCGGGCACGGCTCCATATGGTCAGGCCGGCTGCAACTCCGCGAAGTCGCGCAGAGGCCGCGCCCCGTCCCAGTCGACTGATTCCCGCCCAACGGAAGTGAAGATCCCGCGTGATCCCGTTGTCCTGGACGAGCTCGATCATCCCCGGGGCGTCTTCACCGGTGTCCAGGAAGAGGCCTCGCCCCCTGGGGCCCGGTCGTGAAAACGCACCGACGCTCCGCTCGCCTCGCGACGTTCGACCTCTTCAGACCGAACGCTCGTCGTCGAGGATCTGGACGAGCTCGACCATCATGTCGCCCCGAGAAGGCGAGGCCGATGCCACCAACGCATCCCGGCAGCGAGGTCCGGGACCGCGTACGCGACCTGGATGATGGCGTCGGTCGGCTGGCCGAAGGGAAACTCCGTACTGGTCGTCCTCGCTCGGGTCCGGTGGCGCGGGTGGTGATCGACGGCGGCCGTCCGCTACGTCGGCGGGCGAGTGAAGCCGGTGGCGCCGCCGTCCACCGGGAGGGCCGCGCCGGTGACGTAACCGGCTTCGGACGAGGCCAGGAAGAGCACGGCGTCGGCGAGTTCGTCCGGTTCTCCTTCCCGGAGCATGGGAGTGCTGGCCCTGACCAGCTCCCGGAAGGCCTCGGCTCCGCCGGGCGGAAGGCCCGTCGTGCGGGCGGCGATGTCGGTGTTCATGCCGCCCGGAATGACGATGTTGGCCCTGATTCCCTCGCCGATGACTTCGGCGGCGAGGATGCGTGTCAGGTGCTCCGAGTGCGGCCTTGCTGGCTCCGTAGGCGGCGATTCCCGCGCCGGCCCTTCGGCCGGCTGCCGAGCCGCAGAAGACGACGGCCCCGCCGGGTGCGAGCAAGGGCCTCAGACCCTGCATGAGGAAGAACGAGCCCTTGACGTTGGTGTCGAACACCGTGTCCCAGGTCGCTTCGTCCATGTCGTCGAGGCGCTTGATGCCCGCCTGCCCGGCGTTGGGGAAGGCGGCATCGGCGTGGTCGGCCCGTGCGGCGACCTCCGTGACCGCGGCTTTGATGCCGGCCGACGATGAAAGATCGGCTGCCACGACGATCGTGCCGCCGCCGTTCAGATCGCTCGCGGTCTTCAGCTGGTCCGGGTCCCGCGCGATGATGATCACGCGTGCGCCCTCGCGTGCGAAAGCCCGTGCGGCTGCCAGGCCCAGCCCCCTGCTGCCGCCGGTGACGAGGCAGGCCTTCCCGAGGAAACGCTGACGCCGGTCCTCGACGGCCGGGTCGCGATGTCCGGCGTCAGTCGTGTCGTTCATGGCTCTCCCTCGTGGGGGTCAGGAGTGGGAGATCAGGAGTGGCGGCTCACGCGTCGATCTCGATGCCGCCGAACGGAGCTCCGCCGTTCAGAACACGCTCCTCCGGAGGAATGGGCGCGAGGCTCACGCGTACGTCGATGCACGTCGGTCGGCGTGCCGCGAGGGCGGCCTCGATCGCCGGGCCGAGCTGGTCGAGCTCTGTGACGTCGACGCCGTCCGCACCGAGAGCTCGTGCCACGCCGCTGTAGGAGCCGTTCTCCAGGCGGTTGTTGGTGACGCGGTCCTGTCCGAAGAAGAACTGCTGGGTGTGCAGGGTGGCGCCCCAGGCCTGGTTGTTGAGGACGATCACGACGACCGGGAGTCCCGCGCGGACGAGGGAGTCGAACTCGGCCAGGCTGTAGCCGACAGCACCGTCACCGGTGACCAGGATCGTCGCCTTGTCCGAGGCCGCGTACTGCGCTCCCAGGGCCACGCCGAAGTTGCTCCCCATCGAGCTGAGGTAGCCGTGCCCGAGGTAGTGGGCCAGCGGCGCGAGCGCGATCGTCTCGGAGAGCCACAGCTCGGTCAGGGCGCCGTCGACGACCACGGTGGCGTTGTCGGGGACGCTCTCGGCGATCGTGCGGACAGCGAGGTACGGGTGGATAGCGTCGTCCTCGTGCTCCTCGGTCTCGGCGGCGAGCGCGGATCGCCGGGTGGCCGAGATGTCCCGCAGGGTCGTGAGCCAGGCGTCGCGCCCGGAGGGCACGGGGCTGTCGCCCAGGCGCTCGTTCAGCAGGCCGACCGTGCCGATCGGGTCGGCCTGGATGCCGAGTTCGACATCCTGCAGACGGCCCAGTTCACGGCCGTCGGGGTCGATCTGGAGGATCCGCGCGCTCTTGGGGAGCAGTCGGCCCGTGCCGAACTGGGTGGCAAGTCCGAAGCGCAGCCCGAGCAGCAGGACCAGGTCGGGCCGCTCGTCCTCGGGGACGGTGGCCAGGGTCTGGAGGAGACCGACGTGCTGCTCGGAGCCGACGATCGCGCCGAGCCCCTCCCAGTCGGAGAGGAGGGGCACTCCGGTACGGGCGGCGAACTCGTGCAGCTGTGCCCGTGCCTCGGCGGTGACGAAGGACTTGCCGACCAGCGCGATCGGCCGCTGGGCGGCGCCGATCGCCTCGATGATCCGGTCGACACCGCCGGCGGGGGCGATGCCGGTGCCGTCGCTCTCGACGCGGTAGTCCTCGCTCTCGTCGATGTCGGCCTGCTGGCGCAGGACGTCCCAGGGAATGTCGAGGAGCACCGGACCCTTGGGCTCCGACTGCGCGGTGCGGATCGCCTGGGCGACCAGGCGGGGGATCAGCTCGGTACGGGTGACGCGGTGTGCGAACTTGGTCACCGGGGCCGCCATGGCGACCTGGTCGAATCCGGCCTGCTGGTCGTTGACCTGGTCCATCTCAAGGGGCCCGGAGCCCGTGATGTAGAGGACAGGGGTCCGGTCCAGATGGGCGTTGGCGATGGAGGTCAGGACGTTGGTGAAACCGCCACCGGCCGTGACGACGGCGACCCCCAGGTTGCCGGTGACCCGGGCGTAGCCCTCGGCCGCGTGGCCGGCGTTCACTTCGTGACGCACGTCGACGATCCGAAGCTTGGCGTCCAGGGCGTCTTGGAGGATGCCGTCGATGTGTGCTCCGGGCAGGCCGAAGGCGACGTTGACTCCGGCTCGCTGCAAAGTTCGCACGACGAGCCCACTACCGGTTGCGGGTGCCATTCGGTGATCCGCCCTTCTGGATGTACTCAGGGATTCAACAAAAGTCGGTGGAGACAGGGCCATGTCACGGGCTGTCCGTAGCGGAGTCTCGGGTGTGGCCCGGGGGACTACAACGGCCGTGTTCGTTGGATGGTCAACGCCTTGTTCGACAGGAGAAGGTCGAAGTTCGACAGGGGAAGGCCGAAACACGTCGACCGGGCCCGGTGGGGCGGAGCGTCGTGGCTGATTCACACCGAGGCCGAGACGGCGACCTCGGGGTCGTACTCGTAGATCCAGCCGTTCGCCCTGAGTGGGTCGGCCCGCGAGTACGCCAGGTCGCGGGCCTGCTGCTCATCCCCGTCCGGAAGGTGGTTGACGTGGGACCTTCCGTGCGACACCTCCTGCAGGCGTGCCGTGCGGCGTCGACGGAGCTCTTCGTAGCGTCCCAGCGCCGCGACCGGATTGTCCGGGTTCTCCGCGAGGCACAGGGCCAGGACGGCGCCGTCCTCGATCGCCTGGGCAGCGCCCTGGGCGAAGAACGGGAACATCGGATGGGCCGCGTCACCCAGCAGGGTCGCGTTGCCGCGGTTCCAGTGGCCGAGGGGCTCGCGGTCGAGCAGCGCCCAGCGTCCCGGCGTGTCGGCCGACCTGATCAGCTCCACCAGACGCGGATCCCAGCCGTCGAACTCGTCGAGCAGTTCCCCGACCGTCGCGGTGGCCGTCCACGACTCGACGCTGTTGGTACCCGCCGGTGCGAAGGCGACGAGGTTGACGTACTCCCCGCCGGAGACCGGGTAGTGCACGAGGTGGTGGTCGGGGCCGATCCAGAGGGTCTGGGCGTGCCGTCTGGCGAATTCGGGTGCCTTGCGCGCCGGTACGAGGGCCCGGAAGGCGCAGATGCCCGACTCCCTGGCCTGAGTCGGCCCGACGATGGCGCCCCGCACGCGTGAGTGGACTCCGTCGGCACCGATGAGGATGTCCGGGCGGACCGTCTCGCCGTCCTCGAACCGCAGAACCGCCTGGTCCCCTTCGAACTCGACCGAGACGCAGCGCCTGCCGAGATGGAGCGAGTGCTCGGGGACAGCCGACCTCAGGGCGGCCAGCAGGTCGGCGCGGTGGGCGGCGTAGGTGTGCTCGCCGTACAGGCGTTTGCACCCGTCCTGAAGGTTCTCCGCGGAGAGCACGGCGCCGTTCTCCCAGCGCCGGAACTCCCAGCCGATCTCCATCTGCACCGCGCGCTCGATGAACCGGTCCAGCACTCCGAGACGCCGGAGCAGGCGAGCGGCGTTGGGGGCGATCACCAGGCCGGCACCGACCTCGGTCAGGGCGGCGGCCTGCTCGTAGACGTCACTGTGGAAGCCCTTGTCGCGGAGGAAGGCCGCGACAGCGAGGCCTCCGATGCCACCGCCGAGGATCGCGATCCTGGGGCCTGCTCCCGTACTCATCATGCTCTTTCACTCCCATGGGCCTCTGGCGAGGTGGTGACTGGCTGCCTTCAAGAGTTCGGCAAAGTACGCGCTGAAAGAACCACTTCATCCATCCAACGAACATGGGAGGTAGTGTGGCCGGGGCCGCACATGATGAAGGAGAGGCCCATGCCTCGTGCGAACGAGCCAGGACGCACCGTCAGCTCCCGACTCTGGGAACTGCTGTTCGCCTTTGATCCCGACAACACCGAGCTGACCCTCGCCGACCTGGTCCGACGCACCGGTATGCCGCACGCCACGGCCAGGCGCTTGACGCTCGAACTCGTGGCGGCCGGCGCGCTGGAACGCGCCAGCGACAACCGCTTCGCGATCGGTCTGCCGCTGTGGCGCCTCGGGACCCTCGCACCGCGCGCCGCGACGCTCCGCAGCGCCGCACAGCCGTTCGTGGAGGACCTGTACACAGCTCTTCGCCAGCATGTGCAGCTGGCCGTCCTCCAGGGCGACCAGGCCGTGATCATCGAGCGGCTGTCGGCGGTCAACGCCGTCGGGCTGACCTCGCAGGTCGGCGGCCTTCTGCCCCTGCACTGCTCAGGTGTCGGCAAGGTGCTGCTGAGCCACAGCAGTCCGGCCTTCATCGACGAGGTGCTGGCGGGAAGGCTGCGACGCTTCACTCCCAAGACGATCGTGGAGCCCGACGAACTCCGTCGCGAACTGGCGTCCTGTCGCTCGACCGGAACGGTGGTCGTCAAGGAAGAGCTGAGCGAGGGGGCCGAGTCGGTCGCGACGCGCATCGTCGACGGCCGTGGCAAAGTCGTCGCGGCCCTCTCCGTCGTAGTGGCCGCGGGCTCGATCAAGCTGCAGGCGGCCGTTCCCTCGCTGGTCGCGAGCGGACTCGGATTGTCCAGGAGTCTCGGCTGGAGGCCGGGCATCCCCATTCGCCCCTCGTGACCTCTCACAGGGGGAGGAAACCGGCTCGTCCTGCCGGCGGCTGCCGCCGGGAGAGCCGCATGTGGCCGCGGCGCCGGCCGTCACGCTGTTCCTCGTCGCCGTTCGTGATCACGACGAGCCACGCGGCCTCCGCCTCGGCGACCGTGGCCGGTATGCGGATGTCGTTCCTGCTCGCCTCCGGGTGTGTCGTGGTCATTGTTCGACTCCTGCCCGCGTGTGTGTCTGTCGATCGTTGTCTCCTGTACGCCGTGGCCCGCCGCAACTGCCGTTCCTGGGAGGAGGCGGAGTCGCGGCGGGCGCTGCCGGCTGTGTCCCGGCGCCGGCGCGTTCGTCGGGCGGTCAGCCGTCGAGGGTGTGGGGGTCGTCGTCGAGATGAGCCTGGCCCACGCCGCCGCGCACGCCGACGAGAACAAGTGCCGCCGCCACGAGAGCAGCCACGCCACCGATCACGTAGGCGAGGGAGTAACTGCTGCTGAGGGCGTCGAAAGCGACGTCCTTGAGCGGGTTGAAGGGCACTACCTGGCCGTCCGGCAGTGTGATGGTGGCCGGCACCGAGTTGGCTCCGAGCGGGCCCGATTCCACGGCGTGCACTGCCGCCTCGAGCTGTGGTCTCTGATCAGCGGGAGCATGGGCCGCGGAGGCCTGGAAGGCCTCGTAGGCGCTCCTCAGTTGAGGATCGCCGGCCAGCTTGCGGGCGATCTCGTCGGCGGCTCGGCTCAGCGCGATGGCGCCGGCGATCGCGGGGCCGAGGGCGAACCCGAGGTCCCGGAACGTGCTCGTGACACCGCTCGCCATACCGGCGAGGTTGTTGGGCAACGTGTTGACCGCGACCGCGGTGATGGAGGCGAAGGCGAGCGCCGAGCCGACGCCGGCGAGGATCAGCGGCCCGACGATGGCGGTCAGAGCCCGACTGCTCGTCGGAACGCCGGCGAACCACAGCCCGCTGGCGCCGATGAGGGTCAGGGCCGTGCAGAGAACCCACCGGGGGTTGTAGCGCTCGAGCAGCTTGGAGGTGAGAGGCAGCAGTACGAAGCCGATGCCTCCGAAGAAGAGGTAGGCGACGGAGCTCTGCAGTGGGCTGAATCCCTGGATGATGGTGAGGCGGATACTGGTGCCGTACATGATCACGAGGAACGCGAACATACCGATCAGCGTGACCACCGAGTTCATGGCGAAGGCCCGGTTCCTGAACACGCTCAGGAGAAGGAGCGGCTCGGCCGCACGGTTCTCCGCGAAGACGAACAGCACGAGAAGGACGGCCGCGACGAGGAACGCGATGACGATCTGTGGTTCCCCCCACCCGCTCTCGGAGCCCTGGATCACGGCGTACATCAGGGCGAACAGGCCGAGCGCGGCCGTGATCTGACCGGGCCAGTCGACGGATCGGCCCTCCGGCGAGGAGGAGTTCTGGGCGAGGGCCAGCGACAGGACCAGGCTCGCAGCGGCGATGACGAGGACACCGACGAACGCCCAGCGCCAGTTCGCGTTCCCGGCCCAGCCGAGTTCGATCTTGGCGGAGAGGCCTGCCAGCAGCGGTCCGAGGAAGCCGCCGACCGAGAGCGCGGTGGCCCAGATCGCCACGCCACGCGCGCGGGTGGCGGTGGTGTGCGTGCCGGCCGCCACCATGGCGAGGCTCGTCGGGAAGATGGCCGCGGCCCCGATGCCACTGAGGACCTGGGCAAGGATCAGCAACGTCACGCGAGTGTCGGTCGAGGATCCCGAGCCGGGCACCAGGACCGCGAGAGCCGAGCCCACGACGATGAGCGCGGCGCCCCCGACGAGCAGGCGCTTACGGCCGAACAGGTCACCGAACACGCCGAAGCCCAGTCCCATCGCGGCGACGGGAAGCATGAAGGCCTCGGTGATCCACGTCAGTTGGGCCGACGACGGTGCGAGGTCCTGCTGGATGAGCCCGTTGATGAGCGAAGGGACGGAGAGGGCTATCTGCGCGAGGCACACGGCGAGAACCACCGCGGCGAGGGTGCCCGGGGCCAGGGTGTATCTGCCACCCTCTCCCTCTGCCGCCTTGGGCGACTCGATCTGAACCATGGACGACTCCTTGGCGCGAAGCGCTGCTGTCGGAACCGGCGTCCGCTGCCGGAACCTGCTGTGGGTGCTTTTGTCGCGGTCATCCCGGCAACGCCGCTGCCGTGCCGCCCCTGGGCCTTGCGGAGCGCCTCCGCGCCGCCGCCCTTCCACCGGACCTGATTCAGGACGCTCGGCGCGCTGGCCGACCGGCTGAGCAGCGTCAAGCTAGGAGTGACCCCCGTCACGCTCAACGGTCATGTTCATTGGATGGACAAGCCGACGCTGATCCGCGGTCTCGAAGCGCACCATCCCTGGAGGACGGCCTTGTCGCGGCCGCCCGGAAGCACCGGAAGGAGCAGTGACTCATGACTGGGAGGCTGACGGGCAGGACCGCCGTCGTGACCGGAGGCAGTACGGGCATCGGGCAGGAGATCGCCCGCAGGCTCGCGGCGGAGGGAGCGGACATCGCGGTCGCGGACATCGATCCGGCCGACGAGACGCGGGGCCTCGTCGCGGAAACCGGTCGGCGGTTCTTCAGCGACAAGGTCGACGTCTCGGACGAGGACGCGGTCCACGACTTCGCCGCCCGGGTCCGACGTGAGCTCGGCGCCGTCGACATCCTGGTGAACAACGCGGCCGTCGTTCTGCTGGCCGATATCGACCACGTGACCTTCGACGAATGGCGTCGCACCTTCGCCGTCAACGTGGACGGCCCCTTCCTGGCCTCCAGGGCGTTCCTGCCGGACCTGAAGGAGTCCGGGTCGGGACGGATCATCAACATCACGTCCGCGAGCTACTGGACTCCGCCACCTCCCTTCGTCTCCTATGTCTCCGCCAAGGGCGCGCTGAACGGATTCACCTCCGTCCTGGCCGCCAATCTCGCCGCTCACGACATCACCGTCAACGGCGTCGCGGCGAGCCTGGTCCGGACGGCCACGGCCGCGGAGAAGTCGAGCGAGTTCTTCTTCGAGCAGACCGTGCGGATGCAGAACATCAAGCGGGTGCAGATGCCCGCCGACGTCTCGGGCGTCGTGGCGTTCCTCGCCTCCGACGACGCCGCGTTCATCACGGGGCAGATCGTCGTCGCGGACGGCGGCAGCACGCGCCGCTGAGGGGGCTCGTCGAAGTGGGGGACCTCTCAGCGGCCTCCTGCCCAGCTCCGATGACGAGCCGCCGACCGTCAGGAGCAATTAGTATTTTGACATAGGTTTCTTTTCATAGGTAACTTGCAGTCGTGACCGGAATCAGTGAGGCTCGTCCGAGCCAGGGCGTCGACCATGTGGCCGCAGGCCTCGTGGCGTGCCTGCCCGCGCTGAACCGGTACGTCAAACAGAGCATCGACCGGCGACTGCCCTACCCCAAGCTCCCCGAGCGGCAGCTGGCCCTGCTCCAGTACGTCGCCGAGCACGACGGCGCGACCGTCCACAAGGCTGCCGACGCACTGCGGATGATGCCGAACAACGTCAGCGCCCTGGTCACCCGCCTCACCGTCGCGGGCCTGCTGGAACGGCACCAGGACGACACCGACAAGCGCGTCGCGCACCTGCGTGTCACCGCCAAGGCGCGTCAACGCATCCGCCAGGCCGAGGACGTCGCGGCGCAACAGCTCGCGGCCGCGCTGCGGACTCTCACGGACGGCGACCGCGACGCCCTCGGCTCGGCGCTCGGCGCCCTTGAGGCTCTCACCCGGCGCCTGCGCGACCACTCCGCCGCCTGACCCTTCGGTCCGGCCCCGTACGCCTCCTGTCCTTGCCGCTGCTGCGGCAGGGCTGGGTGTGCTTCCCCCTTACCGAGCCCTCACACAGCTCGCCCCCACATGTCCACGCGCCCCAGCCGCGCGCCGCACGTCCCGAGGACAGCTCACACATGTCTGTCACCGCTGTTTCCACAGCGCCCACTCCCGTATCCGACCACCACCCCCGCGGCCTTCGCGCCAACCCCTGGCTGACGCTGATCGCCGTCGGGCTCGGCCTGTTCATGGTCGGCCTCGACGGCTCCGTCGTCTCGATCGCCAACGCCGAGATCGCCCGCGACTTGAGCGCCACCACCGCCGAACTGCAGTGGGTCACCAACTCCTACCTGCTCGCCCTAGCCGCCGCCCTCATCCTCGGCGGCAAACTCGGCGACCGCTTCGGGCGCCGCACCCTCTACCTCGTCGGGGTCGTCGGATTCACCGCCGCGTCCGTCGCGATCGGCCTCGCCGGCTCGGTCGAGGGCGTCATCGCCTTCCGGGCCTTGCAGGGCCTCTTCGGCGCGCTGCTCATGCCCAACACCCTGGCCTTGCTGCGTGCGGTGTTCCCGCCGAAGAAGTTCGGCATGGCGGTCGGCATCTGGGCGATGATCTCGTCCGTCGCCACCGCGCTCGGCCCGATCGTCGGCGGACTGCTCGTCCAGCATGTCAACTGGGAGTCCGTCTTCTACATCAACGCCCCCATCGGCGTGATCGCCTTGGTCTTCGGTCTCGTGGTACTGCCGCAGTCCAGGAACGAGGCGGCGGCGAGCGAGAAGTTCGACGTCCCCGGCGTCGTGCTGCTCGCGCTCGGACTGCTCGCCGTCGTCTTCGGAGTCGTCAAGGGCGAGACGTGGGGCTGGACTTCGGCCGGCACGCTCAGCGCGATCGTCGGCGGTGTCCTCGTCCTGGTCCTCTTCGGCTGGTACGAGACCCGCGTCGCGCACCCTCTCCTGCCCATGCGCCTGTTCCGCAACCCGGCCCTGACCATCGGCACCGTCGTCACCGCGCTGAACTTCTTCGTCCTGCTCGGCGCGATCTTCTTCGTGATGCTGTACCTGCAGAACGTGCACGGCTTCACGCCCGTCGAGTCCGGTGTGCGCACCCTGCCGCTCAGTCTCGCCTCCATGCTGGCCTCGCCGCTCGGCGCGAAGCTCACCGAGAGGTTCGGCCCGCGGCTGACCATGCCGCTGGGGATGGTGTTCCAGGCCGGCGCCGCGTTCACGATGCTCGCGTGGAGCGCCGACTCCTCGTACGCCACCATGTGGCCGCCGTTCGTCGCGCTCGGCCTCGGTGTCGGCATCGTGATGGCCGCGTCCTCCGACGCGATCGTCGGGAACGCCCCCGTCAAGGACGGCGGCATCGCGGGTGGCCTCCAGGCCACCTCGCTCCAGGTCGGCGGCGCGCTCGGCACCTCGGTACTCGTCTCCCTCATCAGCAGCCGCGTCGGCTCCACGCTCACGGACTCACTGACCGACGCCGGCGTGCCCCACTCGGCGGCCGCCCGCCTCGCGGAGGCGAAGGACGCGGTCGCGATGGGCGTCGCCCCGGTCTCCGACACGATGCCCCCACAGCTCAGGGCAGCCGTGGTGGAGGGCAGTCACACCGCCTTCATGAATGGCGTCCACACCGCCGTCCTGATCACCGGCTTCCTCGCCCTCGTGGGCGCCGTCCTGGCGGCGTTCGGCCTCCGGGGCCGGAAGGACGGGACCCAGGAGAACACCGAGCACACCGATCACGACGCGAAGGTGCCGGGCCCGGCCCCCGTCCGGTCCTCCGGCGTCGCGGTCAGCGGGCACGTCATCGGCGCCGAGTCGGCACCCGTGCCGCGGGCGGTCATCACCCTGATCTCGCTGGGCGGGCGGCAGGTGGGCCGCATGGCGGCCCACTCGGACGGTGCGTACGCGGTGGACGCGCCGGGCGCGGGAAGCTACGTGCTCATCGGCTCCGCAGAGGGCTACCAGCCGCAGGCGTCCACGGTCGTGGTCGGCGACGAACCGGTCTCGTACGACATCCTGCTCTCCGGCACCAGCGGCCTGGTCGGCACGGTCAGGTCGGCCGATGACAGGACGCCGGTCGCCGGCGCCATGGTGGTCGCGGCCGACGTGCGCGGCGATGTGCTCGCCGCCGGGCCGACCGATGCGGACGGCACCTTCGGCTTCGCCGAGCTGGTGCCCGGCCAGCTGACCCTCGCGGTGACCGCGGCCGGCTACCGGCCGGTCGCCCTGCCCCTCGAGATCGCCGCGCAGGGCGTCACCAGGACCGAGCTCGAACTCTCCCCCGGCCTGCGCGCACGGGGCATGGTCCAAGCCGCGGGCCGGCCGCTGAACGACGCGCGGGTCACGCTCATCGACACGGCCGGCAACGTGGTGGCCACCGTGACCACCGGCGAGGACGGCGGCTATGCCTTCGCCGACCTGGACGGCGGCGAGTACACGGTCACGGCGGCCGGCTACCCGCCGAAGGCCACCCACCTGACCGTGCACGGCTCAGGTGTGGAAAGCCACGACATCGAGCTCTCCCACCCGGGCGAGTGACACTCGCCGGGCCGGACACGGCCTTCCGTTCTGGGCGTGTCCGGCCCGGCGGTGAAGAACCCTGGACCCGGTGAAGCCCGGACAGGTGGCGGCGGCCTGCCACACAATCGTGCGCAGGATGGTGGTCTCCTGCTCCACGCCGGCCGCGGCCTCCAACGCCGGCGCCAGGAGCGCACCGAACTCCTCACCTGCCCGCGCGAAGCCGACCGGGTCGGGCGCATCGCCGAGGACGAAAAGCACCTTCTCCGACAGCCGCCGCATCGCGGCGGTGTCCGCTTCCGGGACGCCCAGCATGAGGACCAGGCCGCCGGCCATGGAGCCGAGGGTGCCGCCGTCCTTGAGCGAGTGCGAGTAGCGGACCGGCGTGAGCAGCAGGGCGACGCCGTACAGCGTGCCGCACACCACGGCCCACAGCGGCCTGCGGTGCCGTGCGGCGGTGAAGAGCAGGAACAGCATGATCCCGATCTCGCCCGGGCCGAACAGGGCCTGCGGCCCGGCGAGCAGCGTGCCCACCGAGTAGCAGGGATAACAACGCCGGTACGGCGGTGCGCAGTTGGTGGGTGAGCCAGGCGGGGTGCCGCTCAGCCGGCCACAGGACGGCGACGAGTCCGACCAGGAGCAGTACACCGTCGTCCGAACGTTCTCGTCAGCGTTGGCCACGTTCACGACGTCGGTCACCGCCGCCTGCCACGGATGGGCGGCGAGGGCGCCCAGAGGATGGGCCTGGCGCCGTTCAACATCCGCGCCGCGGCGGGCGCCGAACGGGTCGTACTCGTGGCACGCGGCACCCTCGGCGAGGACTCGACCCGCAAGGCGGCTCTGATCTGTACCAGCCCCACCTGGACCAAGTCGGTCGCCACGCGGGGGCGACGCTGAGCCGGCTATGAGGGGGAGCTGGCGGCGGGACGCCGGGCCGGGGCTACGCGTGGCGGGGATCTTGTTCGTCCGCCCCGTCCCGTTGCGGCTGGGCAGTGTCCTTGCCTGCGGTGGCGGGGCGGGGGGTGGACTGGGCGTACCAGCTGGCGAGGATGCGCAGTTTTTCGAGGTCGTCGTCCGTTTTGCCGGCGTAGACGAAGAGGATCTGGTCGGGGTCGCCCGGCAGGGAGAGGGCTTCGTAGGTGATGTCGAGGCGGCCGACGACGGGATGATTGAACCGTTTGCTGCCCCAGGTGCGTTCGACCACGGTCCGCTCGGCCCACCAGGTGCGGAACTCGGGGGATGCGGAGCGCAGTTCGGCGACGAATTCGGCGATCTGCGGGTCGTGCGGGTTGCGGCCGGCCTCGGCGCGCAGCACGCCGACGACCTCGGAGGTGACCTGCGCCCAGTCGAGGTACAGGGAGCGTGCGGCGGGGTCGAGGAGCATCCAGCGCAGCAGGTTGCGTTCGCCTGCCGGGCGGTGGTTGAACGGGGTGAGCAGTGCGTCGAGGAGGTCGTTGGAGGCCAGGACCTCGTTGCGGCGCCCGAGGACGAAGGCGGGCTGGTCGTGCAGGCCGTGCAGCATGCGCAGCAGATCAGGCCGCACCTGCTGGGGCGGTGCCGGCTTGGCGCTGCGGCGGGGCTGGGGGCGCAGCAGGTCCCGCAGGTACTGGGTCTCGGCCTGGGTCAGTCGCAGGGCCTCGGCGATGGAGAGGATGACGCCTTCGGACGCGCTGGTGAGCCGTCCCTGCTCCAGGCGGGTGTAGTAGTCCACGCTGACCCCGGCGAGCTGCGCGACCTCTTCGCGGCGCAGGCCGGGTACCCGCCGGCCGGGGTAGTTCGCCAGGTTGACCTGGGAGGGGCGGACCGCGTCGCGCCGGGCGCGCAGGAACTTCTTGATCTCCTCGGCATTGTTCGCCATGCCTGCCAGTGTTCCCCGGCTCGTGGCGGGGATCCACTGGCCTGGGGGGGGGAAGGTCTTTCCCCGGCAGCAATGGCCCCCGTCCGCGGCTTGGTTTGCCGCGTTACGGCGTGCATCAATGGCTGGGCGGCCATCGCAGCGACCTCGAGGAGGTCCGCGGCCCGCCTGCCGTGTGCGTGGCACAGGCCGGGGCGGGTGCCGCTTTTCCCCCGTACACAGCGCCCCCTTCGCCGTCACCCGTGGTGATCGCCGTGGGAGGGGTGCGCCCGTTCCGAGGAAGATCCGCATCGTGACTGTTCAGCAGAAGGTCTGGTTCATCACCGGCTGCTCGACCGGCTTCGGCCGCGCTCTGGCCCAGGAGGTCCTCGCCGCCGGCCACAAGGCGGTCGTCACCGCCCGCAACGTCGCTCAGGTCAAGGATCTCGTCGAGGGCAACGACCAGGCGCTCGCCCTGCCCCTCGACGTCACCGACGCCGCGCAGGTCAGGGAGGCCGTCGGCGCTGCCGAGAAGCACTTCGGCGGCATTGATGTGCTGGTCAACAACGCCGGCATCGGCTACTTCGCCGCCGTCGAGGAGAGCACCGACGAAGAGATCCGCCGGATCTTCGACATCAACGTCTTCGGCCTGTCCGACGTCATCCGCGCCGTCCTGCCGGGCATGCGCGCACGCCGCTCGGGAACGATCGTGAACTTCTCCTCCATCGGAGGACTGCGCGCCTTCCCGGCCGTCGGCTACTACGCCGCCACCAAGTTCGCCGTCGAGGGCCTGACCGACGCCCTGCGCCAGGAGGTCGCCCCGCTGGGCATCACCACGCTGCTCGTCGAGCCCGGCCCCTTCCGCACCGACTGGGCCGGCCGTTCCGCCAACGAGACGCTGCCCGAGCGGGAGATCGCCGACTACGCCGACACGGTCGGCGCGGCGCGTGCGGCGTTCCGCGCGGACACCGGCAAGGAGCCCGGCGACCCCCACGGCGCCGCCCGGGCGATCATCACTGCCCTCTCCGCCGACGCCCACCCGCAGCGCCTGCCGCTGGGTGCCCCGGCGTACAGCATGGCGATCGAGCAGCTGGAGTCGATGCTCGCCGAGATCCGGGCGAACGAGGCGCTGACGAAGTCGGCCGACTTCGACGCCCCCGCCGCCTGACCCTGTTCTGGAGGGCCGGCCGGTGACGGCCTCGCCTGGCCCGTCACCGGCCGGCCACCTCAGGCAGCCCGCTGCGACACCCGCACCCCGCACGAAGCCGACCCGTCGATCACGCACCCCACCCCGACCACGAGAACCGACATGCCGCGGCCCGCACGGTGGCCACCGCCTGGCAGCAGCCAGGACCCTCAGCGTCTTCTCCAGCACTTCCCGCCCTCGCACACGGCAGTGAAGGAGATGGAGGCAATGCTCACCGCTTTCCCCGCCGATGCGGCGCTCACGGCGTGTCCTCGCATCGTGGTTACGGCCTGACCTGACCACCCACCTCAGCGGACAACGGCCCGCGGCCGACGGCCCCGCAGCAGGCCTTCCGCCGCCCGCACCCCATGAAAGGCACTCCAGGATGAACGCGCACTCCGCAGCGGCCACCGGCACCGACCACGGCAGTGTCCAGATCAGCCACGGCCGTGCCTGGATCGACCAGGACGCCGGTGTCCGCATCGGCTACACCCTCGCCGAACCGTCCCCTCTGCCCGAGGCCGAGGCGTCGAAGACGGTGCTGCTCATCCACGGCGCCCCGCAGACCCGGCATGCCTGGCGCAAGGTGCTCGCCCCGCTCGCACAGGCCGGCTACCGCGTCGTCGCTCCCGACTACCGCGGCGCCGGCGCCTCGACCAAGCCCCGCGACGGCTACGACAAGTGGACCATGGCCGCTGACCTGCACGCCCTCATTCACGACCACCTCGGCATCCCGGGGCCCGTCTCCGTGGTCGGCCACGACCTCGGCTCGATGCTGGCGTTCGGCTACGCCCTGCGCTACCGCGACGACGTCGTCAGCCTCACCACCATGGAGGCCCCGCTGCCCGGCACGGACTACTACGAGCAGCGCAAGGTCGCCAAGAGCGCCTGGCACTTCGACTTCCACGCCAATCCCGACATCGCCGTCCACCTCACCCACGGCCGGGAACGCTGGTACATCACACGGTTCTTCGACGACCTGACCTACCAGCCCGACGCCATCACAGACGCCGATGTGGACGTCTACGCCCGCGCCTTCCAGGCCCCCGGCGCGATGCGCGCCCTGTGCGAGATCTACCGGGAACTCGACCACGACGCCCAGATCCACCGTGACGCCATCGCCTCCGACGGCAAGCTCACCGTCCCCGTGCTCGCCTCCGGCGGCGCCACCCAGACACTGGCCGCCAACTACCGGGCCATGTGCGAGGAGATCGCCGACCACGTCACCGGCCACCTCGTCGAGCAGGCCGGCCACTGGGTGCCCGAGGAGAACCCGGGAGAGTTCGTGCGCATGTTCCTCGACTTCGACACCCGCGCACGCACCGCCTGAGCACCGCTCACACCAAGGAGAGAGCCACCATGGCAGACAGCCACGGCACCCACCTTCAGGGCCGCGTCAGCGTCATCACCGGTGCGTCCTCCGGCATCGGCGCGGCCAGCGCCCGGGCCCTGGCCGCGCGTGGCGCCCGTGTCGTCCTCGCCGCCCGCAACGCCGACAGGCTCAACACCCTGGTCACCGAGATCCGCGACGCCGGCGGCACCGCGACCGCCCGCGTCACCGACGTCACCCGCCTGGACGACGTCGAGGGCCTGATCGAGTTCGCGGCAAGCGAGTACGGTCCCGTCGACCACCTGGTCAACAACGCCGGTCTGATGCTCTTCTCCAAGTGGTCCGACCGTGCCGTCGACGACTGGGACAAGATGATCGACACCAACCTCCGCGGCTACCTGCACGCCATCAGCGCCGTCCTGCCCGGCATGATCGCCCGTCGGTCCGGCCACATCCTCAACCTCAGTTCGGTGGCCGGCATCCGCGTCGGGGACGCCAGGCGCGTCTACAGCGCCACCAAGTTCTTCATCCGCGGTATCACCGACAGCCTCCGCCAGGAAGTCGGCATCACCCACGGCATCCAGGTCTCCATGATCAGCCCCGGCGTCATCGACACCGGCTGGGCCGACAAGGTCTCCAACACGGAGGGCAAGCAGATCGCCCAGAACCTCAACCAGGCTGCCATCCACCCCGACCGGGTGGCCGACGCCGTCGTTCACGCCCTCGACCAGCCCTCCGACGTCACCGTCAACGACATCGTCATCCACCCCACCCGCCAGGAGTGGTGAACCCACCCCCAGCCCCGGAGCCGGCCCGCGCCGACCCCACGGCGGTCGGCCACCGGCAGCACCGAACGGCCAACCCCACACGGAACGGAGCACGTCTCATGAGCAGCACCGCCTCCTCCCACCGCCCGCTCGCCCTGGTGACCGGGGCCTCCGCGGGCATCGGCTACGAACTCGCGAAGCTGTTCGCCATCAACGGATTCGACCTGATCGCCACCGGCCGCAGCGAGCACACCGACCAGGCGGCGGCCGACCTCGCGCGGCACGGCGTCCACGTCACACCCGTACGCGCCGACCTCTCCCGGAGCGAGGGCGTCGAGACGGTGTGGCGGGCGGTGCAGGAGATCGGCCGACCGCTCGACGCCGCGGTCCTCAACGCCGGCCGCAGCATCGGCGGCGCCTTCCTCGACACCGACCTCGACGACGAACTCTCCCTGATCCAGCTGAACGTGGCCTCCGTCGTCCACCTGGCCAAGCACGTCGCCCGGCACATGGCCGGCAACGGCCGCGGCCGCATCCTGATCACCTCGTCGCTGTCGGCGACTCTGCCCACCCCCTACGAGACGGTGTACGGGCCCTCCCGCGCCTTCACCCGCATGTTCGCCCTCGGGCTGCGCGAGGAACTCAAGGAACACGGCGTCACCGTCACCTGTCTCATGCCCGGCGCCACCGACAGCGACTTCCACGCCCGCGCCGGCATGAACAACACCGCCTTCGGCCCCGGCGCGAAGAAGAACAGCCGCAAGGAAGTCGCCCGCCAGGGCTTCCTCGCCCTGATGAACGGACGCGCCGAGGTCGTCGGCGGCGACGCCGCCACCAAGCGCACCGCCATCGAACACCGCTTCCTGCCCGAGACCTACAAGGCCGCCCGCCACGCCACCAAGGCCAAACCCCGCCCTGAGCACTAGTAGTGCTTCCCTAGGTTTTGGCTCTGGTTCTGTTGCTGGTGAAAGGTCGGCCGCAGGTGGTGCAGGTGCCGGTCCAGCTCCTCAGTAGATCCTGAAGGACGTCGAGGACCTGGTAGAGGGTCAGGTCGGCATCCGGGCCTTGGGGTCGAACCGCCTGAAGGTGAGGAATGCCCCGGCGGCGGTGAAGGCTCGAAGAGCCGGCATCGAGGACCAGTATGTGACCATCACGGCTCTCGTGGGAGCGGTCAGCACTCATCACGCACCTCCAGTGCACCTGCGGCCTCCGGCACCGCCACGGAGTGCGACCCTGTGCTCAGGGTCGGCCTCGGTGCGGACCGGGTTGTGCTCCGCCCGGCCCGGCAGGTCGGTGAGGAAGACGCCGATGTCCCAGTCGCCGTCCTCCAGGCGGGCGCCGACGTTTCGGCCACGTCGGACACGTCGACCTGTTCGTTCGCCGCCAGGGGCGCCGTCGGTGTCCGTCTGCCAGCGGATGATGCCCCTGGCGGTGCGGTGGCGCGGTTCCTCCGGCAGGCCGCAGGCGAGGTCCCGGGCCGAATCGGAGGGCAGACCCCGGGTCGGCGCCAGGACGGGCCGCAGGTTCCTGCCGTTCGTGTCCGCGTCGGGCTGCCTCATAACCCTTGTCCTGCCGCCTGGTAGGCCTCGGTGATGTCGCGCCTCGCCGCTTCCCCCAGGCTGCCACCACAGGGCGGCATCCGCGCGTGCACCCGTTCGGCAGCACGCCGCGCCTGCGGGCCGGGGCACCCCTAGCATGCGAATGTGCGACCCATTCTCCCGAAGATCGAGGGCGGCCGGGTACAGGGCCTCCTACAGCTCATCGAGGACGGCATCCACCTCGTCGTCGCGGCGCTCCTCGTACTGCTCGCGGGGATCCTGACCGTCGGGGTCGTCCATGACGTCATCAGGTCGATCCAGGGGCCGTACCGCGAGGAGACGGTCGTTCTCTCCGCCCTGGACAGCGGCCTGGTGCTGTTCATCGTGGCCGAGCTGCTCCACACCGTCCGCCTCACCATCAGGAACCGGACACTCGACGCGGAGCCGTTCCTCGTCGTCGGCCTGATTGCCGGCATCCGCAAAGTGCTCATCGTGACGGCCGAGGCGGAGAAGTCCTTCCGGTGGAACGTCGAGGGGATCGAACTGCTCATCCTGGCGGGGCTGATCCTCGTGATGGCGACAGCGGTGTACGTGTGGCGGCGCTCGACACGGCCGGGAGACTACTTCCCGCTCCAGGAGTCGCGGCGCTCCCCGTCGCCGGAGCCGTCACCCAGCCCGGTGCGCGGGTGATGATCCGTCACCTTCCGCAGCCACGGCCGCCCGCACCCGTTGCTCCTCGCGAGCAGAGCCGACGTCCCGTTCCAGGGGGGTGCGGCTTACGGCTGTCGCAAGGTTGTCCAAGGCCCGCTTCTGCAGTTCCGCCCCGCGCCGCAGCACCGGGCTCCGGTCCCCGGCGGCGCCCTCCCACGCGTGGAGCGCCTCCTCCACGCGCCCCCAGTCCGGATTCCTGTGCTCGCGCACGTCGACTGCCGCCCGCGCGGTGTCCGCCTCCAGGGCCTCGGCGAACCGCTCCGCCTCGGGGGCGAAACGACTATCGGCCCGCGGGACGTGGCTCTCCATGAGCATCGCCGCCCGGTCGAACCCCTGGAGCGCCTCCTGCGCATCCTCCGCCTCGCGCGACGTCAGACCCCTGGGGCGGACCGGTTCCTGCCTTGCCTGGTCGTAAGCCTCCTGCCAGGCCGCACGTGCCTCCCTGCTCGCCAGCAGGGCCCTGCGCATGTCGGCGCGACGCTCCCGGGTCGGTTCGGCGTAGCCGCGGAGCACTGCGGCCGCGTAGCGGCCGTTGGCGGCGAGCCAGTCCGCGAGCCGACCCGGCAGCCGGGGGGTCTCCCATGCGGGGAACACCACGTACGCCAGCATTGCCAAGGCCCCGCCGAGCAGGGTGAGCACCACCCGCTCCGGGACCGTCTGCTCCCATGCGTGGCCGCCCATGCCGAGCAGGAAGACGACGTACGCGGCAGTGAAGCACTGGGAGTAGGCGTAGCCGGTACGGAGCAGCGTGTACGACAGGGCCGCCGAGACCACCGCCAGCGCGCCGAACACATGGGCGTCCGGGCCCAGAGCCCGCACCATCCCGGTGGCGAGCGCGACCCCCGCCAGGGTCCCGGCGAGACGGCCCACCGCACGCGCGTACGTCCGGTGGAAGTCCGGCCGCATCACCATCACCGAGGCGATGGGCGCCCAGTAGCCGTGTTCCAGGGGTAGCCGGGAAGCGATCAGATAGCCGAGCGTGGCCACCGCCGCCAGGCGGACGGCGTGCCGGAACACGGGCGAGTCCCGGCGGAGCTCACGGCGGACCGCCCGGACGACGACCGGGAGCAGCCTGAACATGGTCGGGCGTACCAGGAACTGGGCGCTCGCGGGGTCGGGCGCCGTAGGCGCCTTGTCGCGCGCGCCGCCGCTCCCGGCGATTTCCAACGCCTCGGCGAGCAGTTCCACGAGCCGTTCGGCGGCCTGCCGGGCGGGCCCCTCCAACACCTCGCCCTCCTCGTCGACACGCAGGACGTCCGCGCTCCGGGGCGGCACCTCGGCGGGAGTGCCGCGGCGGATCGAACGGGCGGCCGCGTCCAGGACGTCGGCGGCCGCGTCGAGCAACTCCCGTGCGCGGTCCCGCCCGGATCCCTCCGCCGGGGCGCCGACGTCCGGGTCGGCGAGCGCGGCGACGACCGGCAGAATGCGCTCGGCGAGGCCCCGGGGGCCGTGGAGGACGGGGGGACGGGTGCGGGCCTGTGATGGCGTCACGGCAGCCGCGTCCCGGGCCGTCATCAGTGGCTCCGGGTCGAACGGCGCGGTCGGGTCGTGCCGCAGCCGGCGGGCGTAGTCCGCTACGGCGGCCAGCGCGTCGGCGAGCGCGTCACGATGCGCCCCCCAACGGCGGATCGGGAACAGCAAGATCAGTACGGCCTGCGCCATGCCTCCGAGCGCGATGACCCCGGCGTGTTCCAAGGCTCGTCCGACGCTCGTGGGCAGGGTGATGGTCACCAGCATGCTGCCGACCGTCGTCGCTGCGACGATCCCAGCGGTCGATCCGAGGGCCCACGCCATCCCCGCGGCAAAGGCCCATACGGCCAGCAGCGGGAGGAACGTCACGAGTCGCCCCGCCGCCAGGTAGCCCACGAAGGTGCTGAGCGCCAGACCCGCGCCCGCGCCGAGCGCGATCACCTTGCGCGGACGCCAGGTGCGCTGGAAGGTGGCCGCACCCGCGGAGTAGGCACCGAGGGCGGCGGACGCGGCGTACGCAGGGGAGACCAGCCACAGCGCCGGCCCGATGACGAGCGCCACCCCAGCAGCCGTACGCAGCGCGAGCAGGGGCTCCAGCCGCGCCTCCTCGATCGTGAGCCCGGATCGCACGACCTCCCCGAAGGTCCGCAGCCACCTCACCCATGTGAGCCTAGCCGGAACGCCCTGCCTGGGCGCGTCGGCCGCGCCGCCGCCTCCTGACGGCACCGCGCCCGGACGCGCGGCCCCGGGCCGACGTCGCGCTGCCGGTTGTGCCGGTATCGGTTCACTTCGAGGGCTGGTCACCGTGGTCGTCTTGGAGCGTGTGACGACGTTCCTGTTCGCGCTTGGAGTAGGCGGCCGCCCGGATCGCATCGTCGCTCTCGAAGCCTGATCCCAGCGCGCCGCCCACGGTGGCGACCGAAGCGACGAACCAGGCCAGCGTCAAGTACTCCGTGGCGTGCAGCGGGGTTCGCGTCATGGAAGCGAACACTTGGTCGTTGAGGATGAACAGCGCCCACACCAAGTTGATGACCATCAAACCCACGTAGCAGACGAGCACCCCGATACCCACAGTCACGACCGTCGAGGCGTTGTAGAGCCTGGCCCTCTGCCTCGCCTCCGGTGAGCCTTCTGTTGATCGATGCCACAGCTCCCCGTCTACGATCAGCCAGCCGATCATGAGCCCGACGGACCCGACCATGGCGATCACGAGGCGTGGCGCGCTCAGGGCCTCAGCGAGGCTCCAGGTGGTGGAGTCCAGGGTGGCGATGGCCCCTGTGGCGAGTGCGGCCGCCAGGGCTTTCGACAAACCCGTCACCAACCGCCACGGCCGGTTGGCGCGGACCATACCGAAGAGCACTCGCAGGTAACCGCGCGGCCCGCCGACGACGTACCGAAGATCGTCGGTCTCCTTCTCACCGATCGGGCCCGGATGAATAGGCGCGAGACGATTGACGAAGGGCCCCAGAAGCGGCTGACTTCGCGGAGGTCCTACAGCCCCAGCGGTTTGCGGGCCCGCCAAGTCAAGCACGGCTTCTTCGACGGCCCGCCGGGCCCTCGTCTGCAGCCGCAGGCCCCCCAGTGAAGGAAGAGAGAGCAGCGCCAAGCCGTGTTCGTGATTCAGATTCACAGCGAGCCTGCGTCCGTGTACGTGCAGCGGAAGGTCGGTGAGGGCCACGACGACGTCCCAGTTCTCCGCACTCCCACGGTCCATGATCCGGCGCATCAAGGTGGGCGGGTCCTCCGTCCCCGAGGTGAAGGGCTCACTGACCACCTCGACGTCGAACCGTCGCCCCTGGCCCGACTTGTCGGCGAGCCGAGCAGAGAGCGTCCGGGCCATGCGCTGCGCGATCTCCGTCGGCGCGTCCGGATCCGCCAGGAGAGCCACGACCGTAACGCCCTGAGACGACACCCGCATGAGTGGACCCTCCTCGTCGGCTGCCCCGCGATCCCAAGTGCCCACAGACGCCACCGAGGTAACGTCCACGCCGCGTGACACGCCGGCCTCCGCCAGCAGGTGCGGGCGGTACGGCCGGATCTCCTCGTCTCTCCAGCACAGAGCCTGCTCCCAAGCACAGAGCCTGCTCCCACCACCGGGCCACGATCGCGTCCGCCACCGCGAAGACCCGCTCAGGCGTCATCCCGGCACGCACCACACGCCGCGCCACCGACCATCCCGCTTTCCGTGTCCGGCCCGGGAGCCGGCTGGTGGGCGGGATGGGCCGCGTCAACCGGCCCTGGCTGCTGCTCACCGGCTCTCCCGAGCGCTCATTGGCCCTGCCGTCGGTCCGCACGCCCGTCCGACAACCCGGGCAGTCGGGCGCATGGGCCTGGCAGGGCAATACAGGGAGGCTAATTGGGCCCGACATGCGCATGTGTTCACGCGCCCCCGTCGGCCAGGCTGACTGGGAAGCCCAGGGGCCGGGAGCCACCCGGCTCCCGCAGCCGGAGGTAGCCGTCATGACCGTGATGTCCATCGCCAGATTCGAGAGGTTCTTTCGCGCGGCCGCAGGGCTGAACGTCGACAAGAACGATCTCAAGCGCTACAGCGACTTCGTCGACGCCAAGCTCTACGATCTGCTGACCGTCGCCCAGGCCACTGCCAAAGCCAACAGGCGCGACATCATCCGGACCTGTGACCTACCGATCACGAAAGGCCTGCAGGAGAGCATTCACCACTTCCGGAAGATCGACCAGGAAGTAGAACTCAAGCCGATCCTGGAACAGCTCGCCACCCATCCCGCTCTGGACCGCACGCCCGATGAGGAGACCGAGGCGGCCTATCCGGACATCATCGGCGGACTCAGCCTGGCCCTTGCCCAGAGCTTCAAGATTCTCCACCCCGACCTGAAAAACCCCCAGACCCAGCACTGGGACGAGGCTCGAGCCGTCTTCGACCTCCTGCTGTGAGCCGGCCGAGCCCTCCAGGCTGATCGGCCCACAGTTCGACTGTCGGAGAGCTCATCGTGACGGCTCGTCCTCGAAAGGATCATCGAAGGCATGGACAGGAACATGTCCGTCGGGTCCGGGGAGCGGCTGCTGGATGAACTGGTCAGGGCGGCCCATCTGGCATCACCTGCGGAACTGCCCGTGGTCCTGAACCGGTATACCGAGGCCATGGGCCTGGGCAGGGCCGTTGTCTATCTGGTCGACATTCAGCAAAGACTGCTGGTGCCGTTCGTCGAAGGCGAGCCGGAACTGGAGCTCGACACTTCGCTGGCCGGATGGGCCTACCGCACCGACTCTCTCCGAGTGGAGGAAACCCCCTCCGGAGGGCTGAAGGTGTGGTTGCCCCTGGCCGACGGGGCGGAGCGGCTGGGCGTCGTTGAGCTGAACATGAGCACCCTGGACGGGCTCAAGCTACGGCGCTGCCGAACGGCGGCGCTGCTCCTCGCACTGATCATCACGTCCAAGCGCACCTACAGCGACACCATCGCGCAGCGCATGCGTACCAGGCCGATGCACCTGCCCACGGAGATGGTGAGGGCTTTTCTCCCTCCCCGGTCGATCGGCACCGGACGGGTCGTGTCGACAGCGGTTCTGGAGCCTGCGTACGAACTGGGCGGCGATGCTTTCGACCATGCGTTCACCGAGGACGTTCTGCACGCCACAGTCCTTGACGGCATGGGGCACAACCTGGCGTCCGGACTTGCCACTTCTGTCGCCATGGCAGGCTGCCGTAACGCCCGGCGCAGCGGGGCAGACCTGAACGAACTCGTGGGCACCATGGACGAGGCGTTGGCGAAGTGGCTTCCGGAGCAGTTCTGCACGGGTGTCTTCACCCAGTTGCACATGCCGACCGGTGTCCTGCGCTGGTGCAACTGCGGCCACCCGCCTCCGTTGCTCATCCGTCGCCATCGCCTGCTCCACAAGGCCTTGGAGCGGCCACCTGAGCCTCCTCTGGGTCTGCCCGCCAGCCTCGCCGGGACCGCCCGTGAGGTGCACGACGTCAGCCTCGAACCCGGTGACCGCATACTGCTCTACTCAGACGGGGTCGTGGAATCGCGCGACGAGGCAGGCGAAGAGTTCGGCCTGGAGCGCTTCACCGACTACGTCATCCGGTCGACCGCAGCAGGGCAGAGCGCCCCAGAAGTGCTGCGCCTGCTCATCCATGCCATCCTCGAGCATCAGCACAACGAACTCAGCGACGACGCCACGATCTTGATGTTCGAGTGGCAGTCCCCTTCCGCACTCATGGCCTCCTCCACCGGGGTCACGGCAGAAGCGCGGCAAACGAGTTCGGCACCCGGGATTTGAGGTGCTCCCATTCGCCGGCGCTCACATGGCGCTCCAGAGTTTTCAGTACGGTGCGCACCAGCTTCTCGCTGCCGCCCTCGACCGCGTAGGGGAATTCGCTCCGGACCCGTGCGAAGAACTCCTCGTTGCTCATCTTCACGGGCGTCTCGGCCGGTTTCCAGCCGTCGTAGTAGATGCCCCTGACGAGGGTCGGCAGCTGAGCGCCGAACTGTACGGCCGTCTCGACCGGGAGACGATCCCGGAGCGGGTGCAGCACGGCTCGCAGTGCCGCGTACGACTGCTTACGCCGTTCTTTGGGCCATGCGAAGGCCTCCTCGACGTCTTTGAGGAGCCGATTGGCCTTGTCCACCATGGTGTCGAACGAGGAGAAACCTGTATCAACCATTTTCGTGGGCCTTTCGTTCTGGGCGCCTCACGGGTTCAGTCCGCGAGGTCGGCCTTGCCGAACAGGACCGCGTAACTGGAGGGGAGCTGACTGATGATCTGATTCAGTTCTCCGCCGGTGACAGCGTCGGCAACGGTGGACAGGACCGCGCTGGCGTCCCACTGCGCCGTACGCGGCCGGGCATGGGTGCGCTCGGCGACCCGGCGGTAGAACTCTTCGATGCCGAAGCTCTCCGCCCGCTGCGGCGTGGCATGGTGCAGGACCTGTCCCAGCGGGCCGGGCAGCTGGGACGCGAGGTCCTTGACCTCTCCCGGGCTGATCCGTTGGGCGAGCACTTCCAGCACGGCCTTGGTGACGTCCGCGGCTTCGTCCTGGTCCTTGTATTCGCCTTGCTCGCGTACGTGGGCGAGAAATCCGTCGTATTTCATCGCTGCCTCCTTCTGCCCCGGTCACCGCTGGTCATAGGGGTCGTCCGGTGCGCTGTCGGGCCGGCCGCGTCCGTCGGTCGGCGCGTAGCTGCCGTTAGCAAGGCTCTTGGCCCTGGACTCCCGCTCGGACTCACGCAGGGCACGGTGGAAGCGTCCGGGGCCCCAGGAACGGCCGTCCACGGCCTGGTCGAGTCGGTCGCGGCTCGTCGGGCCGGTTTCTCGGAGCGCGTGGGTGATCTGTTCGATCTCGTCGTCGAGGCGTTGTTCGGCCATGGCGGACGTACGGCTTGCCGTGCCCGCGGTGCCGGCCATCCCCGGCGAGTACATCCTGCTGCCCGGTCCGGTGCCCGGGCGGTAGCGGCGGGCTCCGGCGCGCTCCCGCTCCCGGCGGCGGGCGGTGCGGTCGGCGATCCGCAGGCCCCGCTCGTGCGCGACCTGCCGGACGTGGGCCGGGCGAAGGCGGTCTCGTGCGTCCTGTCGCGATCGGCACGGCCGTGGGCGGAATTCGGCTGCTGCGCGCCTGGCGCCTGCGGCGCCGAAAGGAAGCCGGTGGCGAGCCACATGCCGAGTCTCCGCCGCCGTGAGGGGTGGTGATACGGGACGTCATTCATGAGTCACCCCGGATGTCGGGCCTCGCCGGCCCGGCCGCGGTGCCGGACGGGTGTCCGGAACCGCGGCGTTCGCGTCTCAGCCGCTGCTCCCGGTGCTTTCACTCGTCTCGCTGATCTCGACGTGCCGGGGCTTTGCGACCTCGGCCTTGGGGACGGTGATGGTGAGCACCCCGTCCGACATCTGCGCATTGATCTTTTCGGTGTCGACCTCTCCGGGCAGCCGCAGCCGGTACTCGAAGGCTCCGGTGCGGCGGGTGCTCCGGCGCAGGACGCCTTTGCGTTCCTTCTCCTTGATCTCTCCGGTGACCACCAGCTCCTGGCCGTTCGCTTCGACGTCGACGTCCTTGCTCTTGACGCCGGGGAGTTCGATCTCGATGTGGAAGGCGTCGTCGGACTCCGTGACATCCGCCAGGGGTGTCCACGCGACTGCGGGCGCCGCGCCTCCCACCGTGGATTCGATCAGTCCGCTCATCTCGCTGAGCAGTTGGTCGAACTCCGTCAGCGGATTGCGTGCCCAGCCAACGGGCCTGTCCTGCATTGCGCCACCGCGGTGGCGCCTGACGGGCGTGGCCATTCCCATCGCCTCCTTCTCCTTCTCGTGATCTCGTCTCTCTTCGAAATCATCCGAGCCAAGCGGACTCCTTCGGACGGGTATGCGGGGAGCTGTCGGTGCCGCCGGGCGCGGCCGTTTGGCCCAGGTAGCGGTGCACGAAGTGGATGCTCATCGCGCCTTCGCCGACCGCGGAGGCCACGCGTTTCACCGAGCCGCTGCGGACGTCGCCGACGGCGAAGACGCCAGGCAGGCTGGTCTCCAACGTCAGGCAGTCGCGGCCCTGGCTCTGCCACAGTCCGGGGACGGAACAGGCCTGCGCCTCCGCCCCGGTGAGCACGAAGCCGCGCGCGTCGAGGGCGAGCGCGTCGGACAGCCACTCTGTGTGGGGCTCAGCGCCGGTGAAGACGAACAGGGCCCGCACCGCGAGCTGCTGATGCTCGCCCGTACGGTGGTCGACCACGGTGACCGCCTCCAGCACCTTGTCGCCGAGTGCCTCGGTCATCTCGGTGTGCAGCAGCACGCGCACCCGCGGGTGGCGCTCGACCTGATCGATCAGGTAGCGGGACATGTGCGCCTCGAGGCTCGGCCCACGGACGAGCAGATACACCTGCGGTGTGTAGCCGGCCAGGAAGAGCACGGCCTGGCCCGCGGAGTTGCCGCCGCCGACGACGGCCACCGGGTCGGTGCGGCACTGCTGGGCCTCGTAGACGGTCGCCGAGTAGTGGACGCTCGTTCCCTCCAGGCGTTCGATGCCGGGCACGTGGAGGCGGCGGTAGCGGGCGCCGGTGGCCAGGACGACGGTGCGGGCGGTGATCTCGGTGCCGTCGGCGAACCCGACGGCGTAGTGGCCGTCCCGCGGTTCAAGGCGGGCCGCCTCCGCCGGGACGCTGATCCGGGCGCCGAACTTGTCGGCCTGGAGCACCGCGCGGTCGGTGAGTTCGGCGCCGGAGATGCCGGAGGGGAAGCCGAGCAGATTCTCGATGCGGGACGACGTCCCGGCCTGACCGCCGGTGGCCATCGCCTCGACCAGGGTCGTACCGAGACCCTCCGAGGCGGCGTTCACCGCGGCGGCGAGACCGGCGGGTCCGGAGCCGACGATCAGGAGATCACCGTGATGGTTTCCCGCAGGAAGCGAGGGCAGGCCCATGAGCCGGGCCAGTTCCGCGTTGCTGGGGTTGCGCAACAGAGTGGCGTCCCGCCAGATGACGAGCGGTGTCTCCTCCGGGCCGACGCCGAAGCGGCGCAGCAGCTCCTCGGCCTCCTCGTCCGTCTCGAGATCGATCCAGCGGTACGGCAGCCGGTTGCGGGCGGCGAACTCACGCAGCCGCCGGGTGTCGGGCGAATAGCGCGAGCCGACGATGCGGAAACCGGCGCCCTGCCCGACGAGCAGGGCACGGCGGCCGAGGCAGGCGCGCAGCACCAGATCGCCAAGGACGGAGTCCCGGGTCACCAGGTCACGCAGCTGATCCATGGACAGGGCGAGGACCTCACCGGGGTCCCTGACCGTAGCGGTGTAGAAGGCCACCTGCCCGTTCAGGAGGCCGAGCTCGCCGATGAAGCGGCCGGGGCCGTGCACACGCAGCAGACGTTCGTCGGGCGTGCCGTAGCCCTCGACGATGGCGACCGAGCCGCTGAGGACGACGTAGAACGTCTCGCACCGCTCCCCCTCTCGGATCAGCACATCGCCGGCGTCGACTTCGCGCCGCCGGCCACGCTGCGCCAGGCGGTCCATCTGGTCCTCCGGCAGGCGGGGATAGGCGCCGTAGATGTCGGCGGTCTCGAAGGGGACGCTCTCCTCCCCCTCGTCCGGCACCTGCGCTGCGCCTGGCCGCGTCTCGTCGCCGGACATCACACGAACGCCTCGTGGACGAAGCACCACCGCCAGTCCTCGCCGGGCTCCAGCGACGCCGCGATCGGATGGCCGTCGGCGGCGGCGTGACGGCGCGCGTGCCGGTTCGGCGAGGAATCGCAGCAGCCGACGTGGCCGCAGGTCAGGCAGAGCCTTAGGTGGACCCACGGGGAGCCGAGCAGCAGACACTCTTGACACCCTTCGGGGGTCAGTGGCTGGACCGGCCGGACGAGCGCGAGGTGGGGGTCGGTTCGTACGGTCATGGCTGATCACCCTTTCCCGGCCGGTTCGCGGCCCGCGATCGACTGCTCCACCCACCGCCGCAGGGCAGGGGCAGGTGCGGCACCCGCCTGCCGGGCGATGGTCTGCCCTTTGTCGAGTACCAACAGCGTCGGTACCGCCTGGACCTCGAACCGCTGCGCCAGGCGCGGGTTCTTGTCGATGTCGACCTTGACCAGCTTGATCTTTCCCGCGAGATCGGCGGCGACCTTCTCCAGCGCGGGGCTCACCATGCGGCAGGGGCCGCACCAGGTGGCCCACAGGTCGACGACGACGGGCACGGTGGCCTGCTCGACGACCTCGGTGAAGTCGTCGTCGCCCGCGTCGGCCATCCACGGCAGGGGCTGCTTGCAGTTGGCGCACCTGGGGCGGCCCTCGGCGGCCACGGGTATCCGGTTGGTGCGCCCGCAGTGCGGGCAGGTGACGTTGGTGGCTTGCACGGTACTCATGCCGCCCTCGCTCCCTTCACGTCCTCGGGCTGGTCGTAGGTGACCACCAGCTCTCCGTGCTGGGCGTCGACGCGGACCTTCGCGCCGTCCTGGACGTCGCCGCGCAGCAGGGCGCGCCCGACCAGCGTCTCGACCTCGTGGGAGATGTAACGCCGCAGCGGCCGGGCCCCGTACACCGGGTCGTAGCCCTGGTGGGCGATCAACTCTCTTGCTGCGTCGGTGAGTTCTACGGTGATGCGGCGTTCGGCGACCCGCTGCCGCAGCTCGTCGAACTGCAGCTCCACGATCCGCTCGATCTGCTGCTCACCGAGCGGCTTGAAGAGCACGATGTCGTCGACGCGGTTGAGGAACTCCGGGCGGAAGTGCCCGCGCAGCTCGCCCATCACCAGGGCGCGGGCGTCCGGCTTGATCTCACCCTCGGCGGTGGCGCCGTCGAGGAGGTGCTCGGAGCCGATGTTGGACGTCATGATGATCACGGTGTTGCGGAAGTCGACGGTGCGGCCCTGGGCGTCGGTGATGCGGCCGTCGTCGAGGATCTGCAGCAGGGTGTTGAAGACATCGGTGTGCGCCTTCTCGATCTCGTCGAACAGCACGACCGAGTACGGCTTGCGGCGTACGGCCTCGGTGAGCTGGCCGCCTTCCTCGTAGCCGACGTATCCGGGCGGTGCGCCCATGAGCCGGCTGACGGTGTGACGCTCCTGGTACTCACTCATGTCGAGGCGGACGATGTTCTCCTCGGAGTCGAACAGGGCCCGGGCGAGGGTCTTGGCCAGCTCGGTCTTCCCGACGCCGGTGGGGCCGAGGAAGATGAACGAGCCGATGGGGCGGCGAGGGTCGCGGATGCCGGAGCGGGCGCGGATGATGGCGTCGGCGACGAGCTTGACGGCCTCGTCCTGGCCGATGACGCGCTCGCGCAGGATCTCGTCGAGGCGCAGCAGCTTCTCGCGTTCGCCCTCCTGGAGGCGGGCGACGGGGACACCGGTCCAGGCGGCGACGATCTCGGCGATCTCCTCCTCCGTGACGACCTCGCGCAGCAGCCGGTTCTCCCCTTGCTTCGCGGCCAGTTGCTCCTCCTCTGCGGCGAGCCGGCGCTCCAGGTCCTGGAGGCGGCCGTAGCGGAGTTCGGCGGCGCGGTTGAGGTCGTAGGCGCGTTCGGCTTCCTCCGCCTCGTGGCGGACCTGCTCCAGTTCCTGGCGCAGTTCCTGCACGCGGCGGATGGCCTGCCGTTCGGCCTCCCACTGGGCGTGCTTGGCGTCGGCCTCGCCACGCAGGTCGGCCAGTTCCCTGCGCAGCTCCTCCAGGCGGGTTTTGCTGGCGGGGTCGGTCTCCTTGGAGAGGGCGGCCTCCTCGATCTCCAGGCGGGTGACGCGGCGGGTGATCTCGTCGAGTTCGGCGGGCATCGAGTCGATCTCGGTACGCAGCCGGGCGCACGCCTCGTCGACGAGGTCGATGGCCTTGTCGGGCAGGAACCGATCGGTGATGTAGCGGTGGCTGAGGGTGGCCGCGGATACCAGCGCGGTGTCCTGGATCTTCACGCCGTGGAAGATTTCCAGGCGTTCGCGCAGTCCGCGGAGGATGGAGATGGTGTCCTCCACGCTCGGCTCCTCGACCAGGACCTGCTGGAAGCGGCGTTCGAGGGCGGCGTCCTTCTCGATGTGCTTGCGGTACTCGTCGAGGGTGGTGGCACCGATCATGTGGAGTTCGCCGCGGGCGAGCATCGGCTTGAGCATGTTGCCCGCGTCCATGGCTCCTTCGGCGGCGCCCGCGCCTACGACGGTGTGGAGTTCGTCGACGAAGAGCAGGATGTGCCCCTGGGCTGCCTTCACCTCGGACAGCACGGCCTTGAGGCGTTCCTCGAACTCGCCCCGGTACTTTGCCCCGGCCACCAGGGAGCCCATGTCGAGTGCGAACACGGTCTTGTCGCGCAGTCCTTCGGGCACGTCGCCGCGGACGATGCGCTGGGCGAGGCCCTCGACGATGGCGGTCTTGCCGACGCCGGGGTCGCCGATGAGGACCGGGTTGTTCTTGGACTTGCGGCTGAGGATCTGAGTGACGCGGCGGATCTCGGCGTCCCGGCCGATGACCGGGTCGAGTTTGCCGTCCCTGGCCTCGGCGACCAGGTCGCGGCCGTACTTCTCCAGCGCCTCGTAGGCCACTTCGGGGTTTGCCGAGGTCACGCGCTGGTTGCCGCGGATCTGGGTCAGCGCGCTCAGGAACGAGTCCCGGGTGATGCCGTGCTCCTTGAGCAGCCGTCCGGCGGCGGTGGACGAGCCCTCCTCGGCCAGGGCCAGCAGGAGGTGCTCCACGGACACGTACTCGTCCTTGAGGCGTTTGGCCTCCCGCTCTGCCGCGTCCAGCAGCCGGGACAGGCGCTGGGTGACGAACACCTGGCCCGGCGCCGCGCCCGGGCCGGTCACCTTGGGCCGGCGGGAAAGCTCCTCACGCACAGCCGCACGGAGCTCTTCGGGCTCCCTGCCCGCCTGTTGCAGCAGCCGCGGGATCAGGCCGTCCTCCTGGTCGAGGAGCGCGAGCAGCAGATGCTCACCGTCGACCTCGGTCTGGCCCATGCGGACGGCGGCGGTCTGCGCCTCCTGGAGGGCTTCCTGTGACTTCTGGGTGAGACGGTTCATGTCCATGGGGGTGAGTCACTCCTCCTGCCGCGGTCGCGCAGTGCGGCTTCGAGCAGGCTGATGCGGTCGAGCAGGTCGAGCACCAGACCGATAGATGCGTAGTTGAGGCAGAGTCCGGAGCGCAGCCGCTGGACGCGGGCGAGGACCGCCGGGGCCGCGGGGTCGAACACGAGGTGCCCCGCGGCGTCGCGTTCGGCGTCGACCAGTCCGAGGGCGACGAACCGGCGGACCAGGTCGGGGTGGAGGCCCGAGCGGCGGGCCACGGTGTCCAGGGAAAGCCTGGGCACGGGGACGAGCGCGTACCGCACGGCTGTGGAGCCGGCGCTCGTCCGTACGGGACGCCCGCCCGCGTCGGCCCGGGCGGCCTGACCGCCGGTCGCCGCCCATGAGGGTCGGTCGCTCATCACGTCCTCCTGGGGTCGTACGAAGAGGTGGCGGCGAGCTCCTCGAACAGCTCGCGCTCCCGGTCGCCGAGGGCGGGCGGCACCATGACGCGGAGTTCGGCGTACAGGTCGCCGTTCGCGCCGCGCGGGTTCGGCATGCCCTCGCCGCGCAGTCGCAGCCGCCGGCCGCTGGAGGAGCCCGCGGGCACCGTGACCTTGGCCGTGCCGCCGCCGGGGGTGGGGACCGGCACGGTCGCACCCAGGGCCGCCTCCCAAGGAGTGACGGGGACCTGTACGTGGACGTCGCGGCCGTCCAGCCGGAACCGGGGGTGGGGCTGGATACGCACCCGCAGGTACAGGTCGCCCGCGGGGGCGTCACCACTGCCCCGGCCGCCCTCGCCCGCCAGGCGGATGCGCTGCCCATCGGTGACGCCGGGCGGTACGTCGACCTCGTACCGCCGCGGTTGCCCGGTGGGACCGGCGAGCGTGACGGTGCGGCGGCCGCCCCTGTAGGCCTCCTCGACGGTGAGCGGCAGCTCGGCCTCCTGGTCGGCCCCCGGTACACCGCCGGGGGCGGCGCCTGCTCCGAAGAGCGAGCCGAGCAGGTCCTCGATGTCGACGCCCTCCGCTGCGAAGTCGTCGCCGAAGCCGGTGTACCGGACGCGGGGGCCGCCCGCACCAGCGGTCCTCCGAGCGCGGAAGCCGCCGCCCGCTCCGGCCGCGACCCGTTCGTCAAAGTCCTCGGGGATCTTGCGGAAGTCCTCACCGAAGCGGTCGTAACGGGCCCGTGTCTTGGGGTCCGAAAGGACGCTGTATGCCTCGTTGAGGTCCTTGAAGCGTTCCTCCGCCCCCGGGTCCTTGTTGACGTCGGGGTGGTGCTTGCGGGCGAGTTGGCGATATGCCTGCTGGATCTCGTCCTGGCTCGCGGTCCGTGACACGCCCAGCACCTCGTAGAAGTCCCGTGCCATGACCGGTCACTCCCGCTTCGCGACAGTCACGGCGGCTGGCCTGAGCTGCCGTTCCCCGTCCCCGTAGCCCGGGCGCAGCACCTCGACGACCGTGCCCGGTGGGGCATCGGGATCCTGGACGACGCCGACCACCTCGTGCCGGGCCGGGTCGAAGGCGACGCCGGTTTCCGCGTGCCGCGGGTAGCCGAGCAGTTCGAGGACGTTCACCGCCTGGTCGCGGACCGCCCGGACGCCCTCGACGATCGCTCCGGGGTCGGATCCGGCATGGGTCAGGGCGAGTTCGAGGTTGTCCAGGACGGGCAGGAAGGCGGCGGCTGTGCGGGACCGCTCGGCTGTCCGCTCCCGCTCCAGTTCCCTGGCGTGGCGCTTGCGGAGGTTGTCGAGGTCGGCGAGCGCGCGCCGCCAGCGGTCCTCGAGTTCCTGGAGTTCGGCCGTGTGCTCGTGCTCGGACGGTGCGGGGCCGCCGGCCGCGTCGGGGCCGGGTTCCTCGCCCGTGTCAGGCCCCGTCCCGGCCGGCGGGCCCGAGCGCGGAAGATCCCCTCGGGGAGGGCGTACGGCGCCCTCTGGAGCCGGGTCGGCCGGGTCCGGCACGGCCGGGTCGGATTCCCTTGGGTGGATCGGCATGGCGGTACCTCAGTCCTTGTCGAACTCGGCATCGATGACGTCGTCGTCACCACCACCGCCGCTCGGGCCGCCGCCGGTCGCACCGTCCCCGGTGGTGTCCTGGTCGGGACCGCTCGTGGTGGCGCCACCCTGATGCGCCGCCAGCCCTGTCAGCACCTGCTGGAGTTCGGAGGTCAGGGGCCGCACCCGCTCCACGCCTGCCTCCTCCTTGACCGCAGCCCGGGCATCCGACACCAGCATCTCGGCGCGTGCCTTCTCGTGCGCGGGTGCGGCGTTGCCCAGCTCGGTGAGGCGCTTGTCGACCTGGTACGCGACGGCGTCGAGCTCGTTGCGGGCGTCGACGGCCTCGCGCAGGGCCTGGTCCTGGCCCTGGTTCCGCTCGGCCTCCTGGACCATGCGTTCGACCTCGCCACGGTCGAGGTTGGAGCTCTCGGTGATGGTGATGCCCTGTTCCTTGCCGGTGTCCTGGTCTCGCGCCTTGACGTTGAGAATGCCGTTGGCGTCGATGTCGAAGGTGACCTCGACCTGTGGTTCACCGCGCGGCGCCGGGCGGATGTCGGTGAGCTGGAAGCGGCCGAGCACCCGGTTGTCGGCGGCCCGTTCGCGCTCGCCCTGGAGGACGACGATGTCGACGGCGGGCTGGTTGTCCTCGGCGGTGGAGAAGGTCTCGGTGCGGCGCACGGGGATGGTGGTGTTCCGCTCGATGATCTTCGTCATCACGCCGCCGCGTGTCTCGACACCCAGTGACAGGGGCGTGACATCGAGCAGCAGGACGTCCTTGACCTCGCCTTTGAGCACCCCGGCCTGGATCGCGGCGCCCAGGGCCACGACCTCGTCGGGGTTGACGCTCATGTTGGGTTCCTTGCCGCCGGTCAGCCGGCGCACGAGGGCCTGGACGGCGGGGATGCGGGTGGAGCCGCCGACGAGGATGACCTCGTCGATGTCGCTCTCGCCGACCTTGGCGTCGGCCATGGCCTGCTGGACCGGTTCCAGGCACCGCTCCACCAGGTCGCTGGTGATCTGATCGAACGTGGACCGCATGACCGAGTCGGTGAGGTGCTTGGGGCCCGCGGCATCGGCGGTGATGAACGGCAGGCTGACCTGCGTCTGCGTCACCGAACTCAGCTCGGTCTTGGCCTTCTCCGCCGCTTCGAACAGGCGTTGCAGGGCCTGCGGATCCTTGCGCAGATCGATGCCGTTCTCCTTCTGGAAGTCGTCCGCGAGGTGATCCACCAGACGCCGGTCGAAGTCGTCACCGCCCAGGTGACTGTCGCCCGCCGTGGAACGCACCTCCACCACGCCGTCGCCCACGTCGAGGATGCTCACATCGAACGTGCCGCCGCCGAGGTCGAAGACCAGCACCGTCTCGTGCTGCTTCTTGTCCATGCCGTACGCGAGGGCGGCCGCGGTCGGCTCGTTGATGATCCGCAGCACCTCCAGTCCCGCGATCCGCCCGGCGTCCTTGGTGGCGGTGCGCTGGGCGTCGTTGAAGTAGGCGGGCACGGTGATGACCGCCTCCGTGACCCGTTCCCCGAGTTGCTTGGAGGCGTCGTCGGCGAGTTTGCGCAGCACCTGGGCGCTGATCTCCTCGGGCGCATGGAGCTTGTCGCGCACCTTGAAGCGGGCGACGCCGCCCGGGCCCTCGACGACGTCGTACGCCACCGCTCTGGCCTCGTCCGGGATCTCGTCGAAGTGCCGGCCGACGAACCGCTTGGCCGAGTAGATGGTGCCCTTGGGGTTGAGGATCGCCTGGCGCCGGGCCAGCTGGCCCACCAGCCGTTCCCCGGTGTCGGTGAAGGCCACCACGGACGGTGTCGTACGGTTGCCCTCGCTGTTGGGCACGACGGAAGCCTCGCCGCCCTCCCACACGGCGATCACCGAGTTCGTGGTGCCCAGGTCGATGCCCACTGCCTTGGCCATGAGGAACTCCTCCCGCTGCGGCGGCATGCGCCGCACCTGCGGATCCGATCGTTCAGGTATGGGCGGGACGTCCGCCGGCGCCGGCGGTCCGCAACCCGCCGAGCAGCCGTACGGCCTCGTCGGCGACCTCTTCGTCCACGACGACGTCGTATCGGCTGGGCTGCATCGAGCGGACGGAGGCGAAGTCCCGGCGGCCGCCCTGCAGGGCGTACAGCAGCAGGCCGAACAGCGCACCCACGATCGCTCCGAAAATCAGGCCGTAGAGGGCGACGAGCAGGGCGGAGACGAGCGGGTCCACCCAGTCGACCAGGCCGAAGAGCCAGCCGATCAGTGCCCCGGGGAGGGCCCCGCTCGCCGCTCCGTGCAGGGCGGCCCTGCCGTAGTCCATACGGCCGACGACCTGCTCGACGAGGCGGACGTCCTGCCCGATGATGGCCACCCGCTGCACGGGAAACCCCTGGTCCGAGAGGTGGTCGACGGCGCTTTCGGCTTCCTGGTACGTCTCGTACGTGGCAACGGGCCTACGAGGCTGCTCGCTCATCGCCCAGTCCTTCCTGCCCGTGTGCACGGCGGCCCCCGGCACGCCCCCAGATTCGCGAACCGAGCAGCTCTGCGCCTGCACCCGGCAGGTCAAAGAACAACGGAGCCCGTCCCCCCGCGAGCACGAGAGGGAGACATCTGGACATCTCGGGGTACCTTGTTCGGGGACGGCGTGGCGGAAGGGACGCGGACGCTGTCACCTCTCTGAGAACTCAGGGAAGGGAGTGATCCCATGGCCGGCCCCCGGCGACGGGGTGGGCACCGACGCTCTTCCGACCGGGGGGGCAAACTTCCGCCGGGCCATCTGGGGCAGCACCCCACGATCTCGCGGAGAGGGTCCCCCCCGCCCCTCTTCACCCTGGCATCCCACAAACTGCCGGCAGTCTCTCGCTCCCTGTTCGACACTCGGGACGAAAGCGAGATCCTGCGCCTGGCCATGGACCAGGTGTCGGCCGTCGGCCCGTACAGAGCCGAGGCCGGATACCTCAGGGTGGACGGCCATATGGTCCCGAGCCCGCAGGTCGGTCCGGGTCATGCGTCAGCCGTCGACCGGACGGTGCGAGAGCTGACGGGGCGCGACGTCCCCGTAACCGTTCCCGGCCGGTCCAGGGGCCGGGCCTTGGCCCTGCACGGACCCGGTGGACTCCACGGCTACCTTGTGGTGACGTCCCGCTCCCGGCCCACCGAGGCCCAGCACTTCCTGCTCGCCACGCTCGTACGCCTCACCGCCGCGGCCCTGTCCGTCGCCGTCGCGCACCGCCGCCGGCGCGAAGACGCCCTGGAGCTGCACCGACTGCGACGGGAACGGGCAACCCTCCAGCGGCGGCTGATCTCCCTCGCGGTCGAGCTGGGATATCGGCGGTCCGTGCACGAGGCCCTCGCCGAGGTCGCCGCCTCGGGCGGCGGCGAGGACGCCATCACCGGCGCGCTGCACGAGCTCACCGGATTTCCCGCGCTGGTGGAGGACCGCTTCGGCCGACTGCGGTCCTGGACCGGTCCCGGCCGGCCCGACCCCTATCCGGAACCGGACCCCGCACGCCATGAGGAGATGCTCCAGGGGGTCGCCCGCAGAGGCGGACCCGTGCGCATCAAGGACCGGCTGATCTCCCTGGTACGCCCCCGCGGTGAGGTCCTCGGAGTACTGGCCCTGGTCGTTCCCCAGGGCGACGCCGACGAGTACACCGTGTTCGCGCTGGAGCACGCCGCCACGTCACTCGCCCTGGAACTGGCGCACCTACGCCATCTGGCGGAGGTCGAGCTGCGACTGCGCCGCGAACTGGTCGACGATCTCCTGGGGGGCACGGACGACGCGAGCGCCTACGCCCGGTCCGAGGCGTTCGGACACGACCTGCACCGCATCCAGTACGTGGTCGTCGTGCAGTGGAGGAACCGGGCCGCGGACGACGCTTTCGCGCGGATCGTGGGCCGGGCGGCTTCGGCCGTGGGCATGCCGTCGCTGGTGACCCGGCGTTCCGACCACGTGGTCCTGGTCGCCGAGGGCAGGCCCCACGACCACGCCCTGTACGAGACGCTCGCCCTGGAGACCGGAACACCTGACGGGACGATCGGGGTGAGCGCCCGCTGCGACACCCCGGACGGTATCCCCGGCCGCTACCAGGAAGCACTGCGTGCCCTGGAGGTACGCCAACGGTCCCGACGGCGATACGGCACGACGTTCTTCGACGATCTGGGCCTCTACCGCATCCTGGGGCCTGGAAACGAATACCGGGAGCTGGAGGCGTTCGTACGGGAATGGCTCGGACAGCTCATCGACTACGACGGCCGGCACCGGACGGCGCTCGTGGACACCCTGTCCCGGTACTTCGACTGCGGCGGCAACTACGCCGATACCGCCGAATCGCTCGCGATTCACCGCAGCACGCTCCGCTACCGGCTCCAGCGCATCCGCGAGATCAGCGGCCATGACCTCACGAACGTGGAGGACCGCCTCAACCTGCAGGTCGCGACCCGGGTGTGGAAGATCATGCTGGGCGGACCGGGTTGAGGAGCCCACGGCGATGGGACCGACTCAGCTGCCCCTATCGCCGTGGTGAGCAGGCTGCACTCCGCCGAAGTGGCTCGTCAGGAATCCCACAGACCGCCGACAGCGGCTCGAAGGCGATGGCCTGCCGCACACACCGCGAGTGTCCTGCACAGAGCGGTTCCTCCGCGCCATGGAACTCGTAGCCTCGCCCGGCAGCAACCACCGATCGCCACCGACAGCGGCATGAACCTCGGAATCCCCTATCCCCGGGACCGATCGAACGCGGCGCGAGCCACCTGCATCGAGGTGATGCGCCAACACCTCTGAAAGGCTCGTGATCTTGGTGCCAACTACCCCTCTTTTGCGCCAACCAAAAATCCTCGTCACATTCGTTCAGCGACGCACCCGCGGCATCCCCAGCCCGATCCACGAGATGATCTCCCGCTGGATCTCGTTGTTGCCGCCGCCGAAGGTGAAGATGACCGCCGAGCGGTAGCCGCGTTCGAGTTCGCCGTGCAGGACCGCGCCCGCCGAGCCCTCCTTCAGGGCTCCGGGGGCCGCGACGATCTCCATGAGCCAGGCGTAGGCGTCGCGCCGGGCCTCGGAGCCGTAGACCTTGACGGCGGAGGCGTCCTGCGGGGTGAGGGTGCCCTCCTGGACGGAGTTGACCATCTGCCAGTTGAGCAGCTTGAGGGCGTCCAGCCGGGCGTGGGTGCGGGCCAGGAGGCGGCGTACCCAGGGCAGGTCCGCGACCCGGCGGCCGTCGGCGAGCTTGGTCTCCGTCGACCAGCGCTGCACGTCGTGCAGGGCGCGGATCGCCATGGTGCCGTGGGCGGCCAGGGTCACGCGCTCGTGGTTGAGCTGGTTGGTGATCAGCCGCCAGCCCTGGTTCTCGGCGCCGACCCGGCGGGAGACGGGGACGCGGACGTTCTCGTAGTAGCTGGCCGTGGTGTCGTGCGAGGCGAGGGTGTTGATCAGGGTGCAGGAGTAGCCGGGTTCGGTGGTCGGCACCAGCAGCATGGTGATGCCCTTGTGCGGCGGGGCGTCCGGGTCGGTGCGGACCGCCAGCCACACCCAGTCGGCCGTGTCGCCGTTGGTCGTCCAGATCTTCTGGCCGTCGACTATGTACTCGTCGCCAGTCCGTACCGCACGGGTCCGCAGTGACGCGAGGTCGGTCCCCGCGCCGGGCTCGCTGTAGCCGATGGCGAAGTCGATCTCGCCGGAGAGGATCTTCGGCAGGAAGTAGGCCTTCTGCTCGTCGGTGCCGTACCGCATGATCGTCGGGCCGACGGTGTTCAGCGCCATCAGGGGCAGCGGGACGCCGGCCTGGGCGGCCTCGTCGAAGAAGATGAACTGCTCCATGGCGGTCAGACCGCGCCCGCCGTACTCCTCGGGCCAGCCCACGCCGAGCCAGCCGTCCGCGCCGAGCCGCCGGATCGTCTCGCGGTAGAACCGCTTCTGGTCGGCGGGGTCGCCGTGCCGGGCGTAGGCGTGGTCCGGGACCAGTGCGGCGAAGTAGGCGCGCAGTTCGGTGCGCAGCCGCTGCTGCTCGGGCGTGTATTCGAGGTGCACGGCGCCTCCAGGCTCCCCAAGGCCGGTCCTGTCGGCGCACACCGTAGAACGTGTTTCAGAAATAGGGAATGGCAATGTCAGTTCAGGGTGGCGAGGAAGTCCGTGCACGCCCGCGCGCACGCACGGCACACCGCCGCCGAGTCCTCCGCCCCCGGCTGCCGGTCGAAGGCGTGGGCGGCCTCCAGGCACACAGCCCGGCACCACTCCACCTGGGCACGGATGCTGCCCTCGTCCACCTGGTTCTGCTCGGACAGCACACGGCAGGTCGCGTCGCAGACCTCCGCGCACATGATGCCCTTGCGTCGTACGAGTTCCTGGTTCTCGGTGCCGTCGGGATCCACAAGGCTCGCGCGCAGCGCGCACACCCGCGCGCACTCTGTACACGCCTGCGCGCAGGCGAAGCGGTCCTCCAAGAACCGGAACAGCTCCTGCTGGGATGTCGTCGGAGTCACACCGCGCGGGTAGCCCCGGTCGGTGCCCGTCAAACCCGGTGTTCCCAAGGGGTGCGTGCGAGGTGCCAGGTTCATGGTGAGGACCAGGGGTACTCGCGCGCCATGCATACCGCATGGATGGAGATGGCCGCGGGCCGTGGCGTCCTCGGCATCGGACTGGTCGTGGCGGGTGTGGTGGTCGTGGCCCTGCTGCTGGGGGCCTTCGTCCTCGGCGTTCGCATCAAGCGCAGGGAGCTGCCCACGCCGCGCCCCGAGGAGCAGCCGCGGCTGCCCGACGGCGGCCCGGTCGGCGAGGTCAGTGAGCGCCGGGAACCCGAGGAGGTGCCGAGAAGCCAGGACCGGCTGACGCCGCACCGGCTGAAGGCCCACGGCAATGTGAGCGACCGCAGGAGCGCGTCGCAGGAGCGCCCCCGGTGGAACAAGGGCAGCAGTGGTTCGTTCGGCAGCGGCGGCCCGGGCGGCGGGTGATCCCGCGCGGCATCGCCGTCCCCGTGCGCACCAGCGCCATCCCCCGGCGTACATCGGAAGGGCTCGTGCCTGTGCACGGGCCCTTTTCCATGCCCGGGTCCGGTTTCTGCGCCCGAGCCCGGCCGGAGTGAGGTGGATCACAGGATCCGGGTGCAGCGTGGGGCGGGGTCCAGCGTCTTTTCAGAGGTGTAGAAGGCCACTGAGACGCGGGACGGTGAGGATGGAGCAGGTTCGGGCGGACGGCTTCGACGAGTTCGTGGCCGCCCGTTGGTCGGCGCTGCTCCATGTCGCGCGGCTGCTCACGGGGGGCGACCGGCAACGGGCCGAGGACCTGGTGCAGGAGGCCCTGGTCAAGCTGTGGTTCGCCTGGCCGAAGGTCGCGGAGCAGGCCCCGGAGGCGTACGTCCGCACGGTGCTGGTGCGGATGGCGGCGCGCTCGGCGCGGCGGCGCTGGTGGGGTGAGCGCCCGGTGGAGCAGCTGCCGGACCGCGCCGACCCGGGCGATGTGTCGTCCACCGTGGCGGAACGCTCACGCCTGGAGGCCGCGTTGGCGCTGCTGTCGCCGAAGCAGCGGGCGGCGGTGGTGCTGCGCTACTACGAGGACCTGCCCGAGGCCCAGGTCGCCCAGGCGCTGGGCTGCCCCGTGGGCACCGCACGGTCCCACGCGTCACGCGGAGTGGCACGGCTCCGCCAGATCCTGTCCGAAGCCGTCAGGCCCGTGGGGTGAAGGGAGAAACGATGGACGACTTCGAGCGGGACCTGTCGCGCCTGATGCGCGACACCCAGCAGCACACTCCCTACGAGCCCGCGCAGCGGCAGCGGCTGCACCAGAGCATCCGGGCCCGCCGCCGGTCGCGGATGCTGTGGAAGGCGGGCGGCTCCGCCGTGGCGGTGGCCGGACTCAGCGTCGGGCTCGCCCTGCTGCCCAGCATGCTCACCAAGGCCCAGCCCGCCGATCCCCGGCCGCGGCCCGCGACCAGCCCGACGCCCACGCACGACAACGGGCCCACGACCGGCACCTCGGATCCGAGCCCGACTCCGACCGGGTCGGCGACGTCGGTGCCCGCGACCTCGACCGGCGGCAGCACGCCGACCGGGACCACGAGCGCGCCGACCGGCCCTCCGCCGACCGCCACGCCCTCCGAGAGCAGCACCACCACGGCCCTCCCCCCATCACCCCCTCCCCCGACCCGGACGACGGCACCGCCGTCCGCCCTGGAGACGACACAGGAGCCCTCCGCATCGGTCAGTTCCGAGTAGCCGCCTGAGAGGCGCTTCCTGCCAGGGGCGTCATCGCCCCGAACTCCCGTCACCGCACCACCGACACGGGCGCCTTCGGCATGCCCTGAACCGGCGCTCGCGTATGCCACGCGCCAGAAAGAGACCGGTAAGCAGCCATGAGAACCGAACGGCGGTCGGCCCTGATAGACCGCCCGACCTCAGAGCTCGCCGCGTTGCCGCGCCGGGCGCCCCTGCCCGCGGACCACCCGGACCCCGTCCTCGACGTGGTCGTGCCCGTGTACAACGAGGAGAACGATCTGGAGCCGTGCGTCCGGCGCCTGCACGCGCACCTCGGCGAGACGTTCCCCTACTCGTTCCGGATCACCATCGCCGACAACGCCAGCACCGACCGGACCCCGCGGATCGCCGCGCGGCTGGCCGCCGAACTGCCCGGCACTGACTGGATCCGGCTGGCCGAGAAGGGGCGGGGCCGCGCGCTGCACGCCGCCTGGTCGCGGTCCCGTGCACCGGTGCTGGCGTATCTGGACGTGGACCTGTCCACCGACCTCGCGGCGCTGCTGCCGCTGGTCGCGCCGCTGATCTCCGGGCACTCGGACATCGCCATCGGCACCCGCCTGGCCCGTGGTTCACGGGTGGTGCGCGGTCCGAAGCGGGAGATCGTCTCCCGTTGCTACAACGGGCTGTTGCGCTCGACGCTCGCCGTGGGGTTCTCCGACGCGCAGTGCGGCTTCAAGGCGGTGCGGCGGGATGTCGCCGAGCGGTTACTGCCGCTGGTGGAGGACCAGGGATGGTTCTTCGACACCGAGTTGCTGGTCATCGCCGAGCGCGCGGGGCTGCGGATCCACGAGGTGCCGGTGGACTGGGTGGACGACCCCGACAGCCGGGTGCGCATCGTCTCCACGGCGCTGGCCGATCTGCGGGGCATGGCGAGACTGGGGCGCGCCCTGGCCTGCGGCAGGCTGCCGCTCAGCGCGCTGCACCGCAGCGACGGCGACCTCGCCGGGGAGCTGCCGGCGGGTCTGGCCCGGCAGGCGGTCCGCTTCGCCGCCGTCGGTGTCGCCAGCACTCTGTGCTACCTGCTGCTCTACCTCGGGCTCAGACCGGCGACGGGGGCGCAGGCGGCCAACGCGCTCGCCCTGCTCGCCAGCGCGGTGGCCAACACCGCGGCCAACCGGCGGCTCACCTTCGGGGTGCGGGGGCGCGGCGGCGCGCTGCGTCACCATCTCAAGGGCCTGGCGGCGTTCCTGGTCGGGCTGGCCCTGACCAGCGGTTCCCTGGCCGCCCTGCGCCACACCGCGCCCGGGGCCGGCCGCGAGGTCGAGCTCGTGACCCTCGTCGCCGCCAACCTGTCCGCGACACTGCTGCGCTTCCTCCTCTTACGGACCTGGGTGTTCCCCGCCCGCGACAACGACCGCCGTACGACAGGATCCTCATGAGCACCGCCGAGCTGAGCCGACCGCTGTCCGGCCACGAGCCTCCTGAAGTCCCCCGAGGATCCAGGGAGTTCCGCCGGCGGCTGCGCCGGGCCGTCGTGCGCTACGGTCCCGTGCTGCTGACGTACGGCGTGCTGAAGCTGGCCGGCTTCGCCGTCTTCATGTACCTGCTGGATTCCGCGGGCGACTTCCGGAAGAAGAACCCCCGTTTCGGCGGCGGCGAGCACGCCTGGGACGTCCTGGCCAGCTGGGACGGCTGGTGGTACCAGCAGATAGCCGAGCACGGATACGACCCCGCGCTGGAACCGGTCCCGGGCGCGACCGGCCTGATCACCCTCGAGGGCAACTCGGCGGCGTTCTTCCCGCTGTACCCGGCGTTGATGCGCCTGGTCTCGGAGTGCACCGGGCTCGGACTGTTCGGCGCCGGCCTGACGGTGTCCGTGATCGCCTCGTTCGTGGCGGCGCTCGGCATCTACGCCGTGACGCGGCGGCTGGGCGGCCACCGGGCCGGTCTGGTCGCGGCCGGGCTGTGGGCGGTCTGGCCCGGCTCGGGCACGGAGTGGTCGGGCTACTCGGAATCCCTCTACACGGCTCTCGCCGCGTGGGCCTGCCATGCCGTCATGTCCCGCCGCTGGCTGACCGCCGGTCTGCTGACCTGTGCGGCCGGGCTCTGCCGGCCCACCGCCGCCGCGCTGATCGCCGCCCTCGCCGTCGCCGCGCTGCTGTCCCTGCGCCGGCGCGCGGACGGTGTGCTGCGTCCGCTGGCCGCCGTGGCGATCGCACCGCTGGGACTGTTCGGCTATCTCGCCTGGGTCAACTACCGCATGGGCGACATCAACGGCTACTCCAAGCTCCAGGACGGCGCGTGGGCCCACAAGTTCGACTGGGGAGCCCACACGTTCAAGGTGCTGACGTCCCTCCCCGTCGGGCACTTCGACTATCTCTTCGCCAGGGCCTTCGAGGACGTCATCGGCGTCTGCGTCGTACTGGCGGTGCCGGCGCTGACGGTGCTGCTGCTGCGGCTGCGCCCGCCGGCCGTGCTCGTCGTGTACACCGTGCTGTCGTACCTCATGGTGATGACCACCCAGCAGATCTTCGGCAACGTCTCGCGCTATCTGCTGCCCCTCTTCCCGCTGTTCGTCCCCCTCGCCCTCGCGATGAGCCGGCTCGGATGGCCGTCCCTGGCCACGGTCCTCGGCACGGCCGCGCTGGCCTCGGGGTCGTACGCGGGGTACGTGCTCTTCGAACTCGGAGTGCCCTAGACGGCCGCTGTCGAGGCGTGAGATGCCTCCGAAACATTCCCTTCACGCAGGAAGTATTTAGGGGTAACGCCCGCTGCCTACCGTGCCTGCCTGTCGTCCCCAACCCGCAGCGAGGAGGCGTGGCATGAGTACCGAGCCACGACTGGCAGAAGTCACCGATCCGGAACCGGCGCAGCAGGCGGCGCCGGGTTCCGACCAGGCCGTCAAGGAGACCCTGGAGGACTACACCCTCCGCTTCGCGCCGCGCAGTTACCGGCGCTGGACTCCGATGGTGGTGGCGACGACCGCGCTCGGCGGCATCGCCTACATGGCCGACTTCTCCATCGGCGCCGGCATCGGCCTGGCCCACGGCACGGGCAACGCGCTCCTCGCGATCGCAGTCGCCGCCGTCGTCATCTTCGTGACCGGCTTCCCGCTCGCCTACTACGGGGCCCGCTACAACATCGACCTGGACCTGATCACGCGCGGCTCCGGCTTCGGCTACTTCGGCTCGGTCCTCACCAGCGTCATCTTCGCCAGCTTCACCTTCATCTTCTTCGCCCTCGAAGGCTCGATCATGGCCCAGGGCCTGAAGCTGGGCCTCGGACTGCCGCTGTGGCTGGGCTATCTGGTCTCCACCCTCATGGTGATCCCGCTGGTGATCTACGGCATGACGGCGCTGAGCAAGCTCCAGGTGTGGACCACCCCGATCTGGCTGCTGCTGATGGTCGGCCCGCTGGTCTACCTGGTCGCCACCGACCCGGGGTCCGTCGACCGCTTCCTCGCCTACGCGGGCACCGACGGGGACGGCGGGGTCAACACCGCCTCCGTGCTGCTGGGCGCGGGCGTGTGCCTGTCGCTGATCGCGCAGATCGGCGAGCAGATCGACTATCTGCGCTTCATGCCGCCCAAGACCGAGGCGAACAAGCGGAGTTGGTGGACGGCCGTGGTGATGGCCGGCCCGGGCTGGGTGGTGCTCGGCGCGCTGAAGCAGGCCATCGGTGTGTTCCTCGCGGTCTACATCATCGCCGAGGTCGGTCCCACCGCGGCCCCCGAGCCGATCCAGCAGTTCAAGCACGCCTTCGACGCGATGATGCCGTCCTGGATCGTCCTCCCGCTGGCCGTGGCCCTGGTCGTGATCAGCCAGATCAAGATCAACGTGACGAACGCGTACTCCGGCTCCCTCGCCTGGACCAACTCCTTCACCCGGGTCACCAAGCGCTACCCGGGCCGGATGGTCTTCGTCCTGGTCAACCTGGGCTTCGCGCTGGCCCTGATGGAGGCCGACATGTTCAGCTTCCTCAACAGCATCCTGGGCTTCTACTCGAACTGCGCGATCGCCTGGGTGGTCACCGTCGCCACCGACATCGGCATCAACAAGTACGTGCTGAAACTGTCTCCGCACGCCCCCGAGTTCCGCCGCGGCATGCTCTACGCCGTCAACCCGGTCGGTGTCGTGGCCTTCGTCGCCGCGTCCGGGCTGTCCATCGCCATGTACTTCCACGCGCTGGGCGACACGCTCCAGCCGTACTCCCCCGTCGCCGCGGCCGTGATCGCCTTCGTCCTCACACCGCTGATGGCCGTCGTCACCAAGGGCAAGTACTACCTGCGCCGCACGGACGACGGCATCCCCGAGCCGCTCCTGGACGAGGACGGCAACCCCAGCGCCGTCACCTACGAGTGCCATGTGTGCCGGCAGCAGTTCGAGCGGCCGGACGTGGCCGCATGCCGGACGCACGACGCCGTGGTCTGCTCGCTCTGCCTGAGCACCGACAAGGTCGGCGACCACGTCCTGCCGGCGGCGCCCGCCGTGGCGTGAAGCCGCTGCGCCGGGAGCGGGCCGAGACGGAATTCGGCCCGCCCGTCGTTTTGCTCCCTCTCCGACGAGGCCTTTCGCAGCTCCGGGCGGCATACTGATCTTGCGCTGTGCAGTGATCGGGCCAAAGGTCGGAGAGGGGATGACGGACATGACCACCGAAGGACCGGGCAGAGCGGGAACGCCCGACGAGCCGGACGGCGTTCCCTCGATCGCGGAAGACGTGTGGCGGAGGTTCCTCTCGGACACCGAGGACGCCATACGGGCCTCCGCCCCCAGGGAGCCCTCCGCGAGGGAGCGCGCGGCGGGGCGGCGGCCCCAACCCCCGCACGTCGTCGGCGACCTGTGGCAGCCGGAGGAACTGTGGGTCCGCGTGGCCTGGCGGGACCTGGACCGCCGTGCCAAGGCCCGGCGCGTGGGACGTGTCGTCGCCACCGCCGCCGCCGTGGCCGTGGCCCTCGGGGCCTGGTCCCAGCTGTCCACCGGCGCGGGCACGGGCCACCAGCCGGGAACGGGCACCGTACGGCAGGTGGAGGGGGCGACCGCGAGGCTGCCCTCGGCCACTCCCTTCCCTTCCGGATCGCCCTTCTCGGAGCCACCCAGGTAACCCAGGCAGGACGGGTGCCGTCCCTCCCGGCCGCCCAGGATGAGCCCACAGGCCGGATCCGGTCGCTCGTCCGGGCGGGGCCCCCAGGCGAGTCTCCGGAACGCGCACGCCGACCGAAGGGGGACCGGGATGAGCGCGCCACGCCTCAGCAGTACGCCGTTGCCGGGCATCGGGGTCCGCTACGACCTGACGACACGGGACAACCGCCGTCTCTCGGTGGTCGCCCACCGCGACGGCCACCGGACGATCAGCGCCTACCGCAGGGACGACCCGGACGCCTGCGACCTCTCGGTGCGCCTGACGACGGAGGAGACGGCCACCCTCATCGACGCGATGATGCCCGCGCATCACACGCCGAACCTGCTGTCCACCACCGACCTGGGGCTCGTCGCCGAGCGGATCGAACTGCCCGGCTCCTCGCACTGGAACGGCAGGCTGCTGGGCGAGTCCCGGATCCGCACCGACACCGGCGCGTCCGTCGTGGCGGTGCTGCGCCGGGCCGAGGCGATCCCCTCCCCCACGCCGGACTTCCGGCTCGCCGGCGGGGACACCCTCATCGTCATCGGGACCCGTGAGGGCGTGGAGGCGGCCGCCGAGATACTCGGGCGGGAGTGACCCGCCATGCACTCCTCCGCTGGGTCAGCCGGTCTTCCACCCCCGCCGCGCGTCGATCCGCTCCCATTCCTCGTCCCACTGCGTCATGCGCCGCCGGTCCAGGGACAGCCGTATCAGCCAGGCCGTTCCCAGTACCGCCCCGCCCGCCAGGGCCCCGGCCAGCGCGCCGCCCATGGTCGTGTGGAGCCAGGCCTCGGCTTCGGACACCGGTGGGGTCGTGATGTCACCACTCTTGTTCACCCACACGGGGACCGTGCTCCCGGCCGGCGCCCGGGGCGGTACCCGTGCCTCGTCCTTGTGCGTCGAACCGTCCGGCGCGGTCCACCGCACCTCGCCCCACACCCGGTGGTCGCTCGCCGCGCGGGCCGGTGACGGGCCCGGCGCGTCCTTGACGACGACCGCCGACACGTGGTGGCTCCCGGCCCGCTGCCGCTCGACGGCCTGCTCGACCGCGCCCGCCGCCATCAGTCCCCCGGCCAGCCCGCCCAGCAGGGCGAACACCCAGCCGGCGAGCACGACCCAGGCCTCGACGACGTCCACGCGCCGCTTGAGCGCGTTGCGTCGCCACCGCCACCACCGCATGGTCGTACGCTCTGACGCTTCCATCGGCCGACACCCCCTCGTGAGCACCGGCAGCACCCTTCCAGTGTGCGCCTGATCGCTGCCCCTGTCGGCGTGGAGCTCAGCCCGGGGACGCGGCGATCCGCACCCGGTCGCTGTCGCCGCCGGAGAGGAAGGACGCCAGTGCCCCTCCCTCCTCGGCGACGGCGGTGCGGTCGGCCGGGGTGAAGCGGCCCAGCGGGGTGATCAGGACGGTGTCCGCCTCGACGCTCCAGGTCGCGGCGACCCGGCCGTCGACCAGCACGACCCGGGCGCCGGCGACCGACAGGCCGCGATGGGTGTCGTCGATGATCCGGCCGCGGTCGTGGTAGCCGAGGATCGCGTTGTCGAAGGCCGGCAGGAACCGCACCGGGGCGGGGGTGTCGGGATCGGGGCGCGGCGCGTCGGGGAGGTCCAGCAGTTCCCGGCCGCGCTCGTCGCGGAAGGCGACCAGTTCCTCGCGCAGGGCCGAGACGGCTGCGGGCAGTCCGGCCAGGCCGCACCAGGCGCGCAGGTCGGCCGAGGCGGCGGGGCCGAACGCGGCCAGATAGCGCCGTACCAGCGCCTGCCCCACGGGGTCGGAGCTGTCGGGGTCCGGTGGGTCGATCTCGCGTCCCAGCCAGGAGGAGACCAGTTCGTAGCGCGCTCCTCCCGTCGTGCGCCACAGCCCGCGCGGGGGCAGCTGCACTGTCGGGAGCAGGCCTGCGACGAGCATCTCGCCCAGTGGCCGGGGCCCCGCCGCGGGCCAGCGGTCGACGACGGCGCGTGCGAGGTCGCCCATCGCGCGGGGTTCGCCGTCGGCCATGACGGACCGCCCGGCCGCCGCGAGTTCGCCGAGGTCCACCCCCTCCAGCTCGCGACGGTAGGTGCCGAGCACCCGCTGGCGCAGCATGGCGTCGTGGCGCGCCCGCCAGGCCACCAGGTCGTCGGCGGTGACGAGGTGGACGGTGCGGCGCATGAGGTGGGTCCGCACCACGCGCCGCCCGGTCAGCAGGTCCGACAGCACGGTCGGCGTGAAGGCCCGCAACCGGGACCAGAGCCCGATGAACGGCTCCTGCGGCTCCTGTGCCTGGAGACCGCACAGATGCGCGACGGCGTCGAGCACCGGCATGTCGGCGCGGTCGAGGAGCAACTGCCGCGCGAGGGTGGCGCGGTTGAGCGCGCGGGCGTCGAGAACGGTCAAGGGAGCACCTCGGCCTTCGAGTCGTGTGCCGACCCGTGGTTCGAGTGGTCCGGGCGGCTTGCCCGGTCACCGTCGCACGGGATGCGGTCAGGTCGTGACCGCATCCGGTGTCGTGCCGAGGTGTCGCGCCTCAGGACTCGGACCGCAGCAGGGCCGGCTCGGCTTCGAGGTCGGCCATGGCCTCGCCGCCGGCCATGAGGTCGGTGATCTCCTCCCGGGTGCGTTCGCCCTTGCGGAAGTCGTCGGCCTTCTGGCCGCGGATGAGGACGGCGAAGTGGTCGCCCACCATCATGGCGTGCCGGACGTTGTGGGTGACGAGGATGACGGCGACGCCCTTGGCGCGGGCCTGCATGATGATGCGCAGGACGTGCGCGGCCTCCTTGACGCCGAGCGCCGCGGTGGGCTCGTCGAGGATGAGGACGTTGGCTCCGAAGTAGACGGCGCGCGCGATGGCCAGGGCCTGGCGCTCGCCGCCGGACAGGCTGCCGACGCCCAGCCCGACGCCCGTACCCGGGGCGCGCGCCACATCATCGCCGGCCCGAACCTGCCGTACTTCGCGGGCGGTGTCCCGATGGAGGCGCCGGGCGTGGGCGCCAGCAACGCCGACAACTTCACCTACCAGGCCCGGGCCTTCCTCGACCAGGTCGCGGGGGTCTCCGAGCCGCTGCCGGCCTGCGCCACGTTCGCCGACGCGCTGCGGACCATGGAGATCATCAGGGCCGTGGTCGAGTCCTCCCGTCTCGGCGGCACCGCCGTCGACGTTCCGCCCGCCGCCTGACCACCCGTACACAAGGAGCACTTGACCATGGCCCTGAATCTCGGCGCGTACACCGCCTGTCTGCACGACCGGACCCTCACCGAGGCCCTCGACATCCTGAAGGAGAACGGGCTGACCTCGGTCGAGGTCAACACCGGCGGCTTCATTCCCGCCCCGCACTGCCCGGTGGACCTGCTGCTGTCCTCGACCACCGCGCGCGAGGAGTACCTGGCGACGTTCGCCGACCGCGGGATGGAACTGACCGGGCTGAACTGCAACGGCAATCCGCTCAACCCGCTGCCGGGCGTCGGCCCGAAGCACGCCGATGATCTGCGCCGTACCATCCGTCTGGCCGGCCTGCTCGGTGTGAGGCACGTCGTCACCATGTCCGGCACACCGGGCTCCGACCCCGACGCCACGTACCCCTCGTGGGACGGCGTCTACATGGACGTCCTGGACTACCAGTGGGGCGTGGCCGTCGAGTTCTGGAAGGAGATCGACGTGCTGGCCCGGGAGCACGATGTCCGGGTCGCCATCGAGATGCACCCGCACAACGTGGTGTTCTCCCCGGTCACCCTCAAGCGCCTCGTCGACGAGGGCTGCCTGACGAACGTCGGCGCCGAGATGGACCCCTCGCACCTGATGTGGCAGGGCATGGACGTCGTCGCCTGCATCAAGTGGCCGGGCCCGCTGGTGTTCCACGCGGCGGCGAAGGACGCCACGCTCTGCCCGGGTGCCGACATCCGCGGTGTGCTGGACACGTCGTTCGCCCGGGTGCCGGCCGACGCGCCCGGCAAGGTGCCCACCGGCTACGGGTTCTGGTGCAACTCCTGGCCGCAGAACCCGGCGTGGAAGTTCGTCGCCGTCGGCGAGGGACACGACGTGGCCTACTGGACGGAGTTCCTGCGCGCCCTCGCCGAGGTCGACCCGGACATGGCGGTGAACATCGAGCACGAGGACGCCGCCTACTCTCAGACCGAGGGCCTGGCCCTGGCCGCGAAGAGCCTGCACGGCGCGGCGGCCGCGCTGTAGCGGGGGTTCGCGCCCGGCCCCGTCTCAGGACGGGGCCGGGTCGCGACCGGCTCACCGGCGTTGCCATTCCTCCGCGAGGAGTCGGTAGGAGCGCACGCGGTCGGCGTGGTCGTGTGTGATGGTGGTGATGATCAGCTCGTCGGCGCCGGTGGCCTCCTGGAGTTGTTCGAGCTGGTCGGCGACGCGCCCCGGCGAGCCGACGAACTGGGTGTCGACGCGGTCGGCGACCAGGGCGCGGTCCTGCTCCGTCCAGGCGTGGGCGCGGGCCTGCTCGGGGGTCGGGAAGGGGATCGCGCCCTCGGCGGTGCGGATGCTGCGTACCCACGGGCCGTAGCCGGTGGCCAGTTCGCGGGCGGTCTCGTCGTCCTCGGCCACGACGACGTCGGCGGAGACGCTGACGAAGGGTTTGTCGAGATGGTCGGACGGCTGGAACGCGGCCCGGTAGCCCTCGGCCGCCTCCAGTACGGTGGCCGGGCTGACGTGGTAGTTGGCCGCGAAGCGCAGGCCGTTGCGGCCCGCGACCTCGGCGCTCTCGCCGCCGCTGCTGCCGAGGATCCACACCTGCAGGTCGGCGCCCTCGCCGGGGACGGCGTGTGCTTCGAGGCCCTCCGGCGAGCGGTAGTCGCCGCGCAGCAGCGCGAGGATGTCGTCGACCTGTTCGCCGTAGTCCTGGTGGCCGGCGCCCGGCTGCTGCAACAACCGCTGCTGGAGCCGGAGTCGGGGTGAACCGCGCAGGTGCTCGAAGGAGAACCGGGGCGGGATCCTCAGGCCGTTGGGGGTGTGCCCGTCGACGACCGGGGTCGTGGTCGGGCGGGGTTCCGCCGTCTGTCCGGGGGGCCGGCCGCCGGAGCGGCCTAGGGCGTGTCTCTTTGACGGGTTGGTCAGTTGATCGGGTGTGTCTGTCCGGTTAGTGATCACTGATGCGATGTGGGATCGGCTCGAGCC
>NZ_JBVIWP010000018.1:0-50080 GCF_055594445.1 Streptomyces sp. NPDC040589
GGCCGGGGTTGAAGGCGCCGTCGACGAGCAGGCCCCAGACGTTGCCGAAGGAGACATGCCCGACGAGGTCCTCGATGTCGACGCCCCGGTACCGGAGTGCGCCGCCCTCCTTATCCGGTTCGGCGATCTCCGTCTCGAACGCGACTACTCCCTCGAGCCCGGGTACGAAGTCGGACATCAGGCGGCTCCTCATGATGTAAGTGACAGATGGTGTCTGGTGGGGTGAGACGTGTGAACCATGTGTCAGTCAGCTTGCGAAGCGGGCGGCCGTCCGGAGGATCCACGGTCGTGCGGCGACTCGCGGTCCTGGCCGGTCTCCCCTGTGATGCCCCGTGCGGCTGGCGGTCACCCAACCCGAACGGCATCAGAACGATATCCCCGAGTGCCACCTTTGGGGAGGGTTCACGGCACTCAGTGCCACGCAGTGACGAAGGACACCGTCCATACGGCAAGATGACCGGGTGACCGACCGCGATGCCGTCCCCTTCGATCTGGCCTCGATGCGCAAGCAGTACCGGGCCGAGGGGCTCTCCGAGACCGAGCTGGCCGCCACCCCCGTCGAGCAGTTCGCGCGCTGGTTCAAGCAGGCCGCGACGGACGGCGGGCTGTTCGAGCCGAACGCCATGATCGTCTCGACGGCCGACGCCGAGGGTCGGACCAGCGCCCGTACCGTGCTGCTGAAGCACTTCGACGAGCAGGGCTTCGTCTTCTACACGAACTACGACTCCCGCAAGGCCCGCGACCTCGCGGAGAACCCGTACGTCTCGCTGCTGTTCCCCTGGCATCCCATGGCCCGGCAGGTCCTCGTCACCGGTGTCGCGCGGCGCACCGGCCGGGACGAGACGGCGGCGTACTTCCGGACCCGGCCGCACGGCTCACAGCTGGGCGCGTGGGCCAGCGCCCAGTCCTCCGTGATCTCCTCCCGTGCCGACATCGACGACGCGTACGCCGAACTGGCCGCCCGCTATCCGGAGGGCGAGCAGGTGCCCGTACCGCCGAACTGGGGCGGCTTCCGGGTAGCCCCGCAAACGGTGGAGTTCTGGCAGGGCCGCGAGAACCGGCTGCACGACCGGTTGCGCTACGTGGAGCGGCCGGACGGGAGCTGGCGGGTGGAGCGGCTGAGTCCCTGAGGCCGGAGGCGGCTCGAACGCAGACGACCCGCGAGCCTGGTCCTCCAAAGGAGGGCCGGCCGGACGTACCGGCGGCTCGCGGGTCGGGTGACTGCTGGAGATTGGGCCGGCTGCGCGTTTCGCTCACGCGCTGGTCCGGCACCGCACTGTGTGTGGTGTCGGGCCGCTAGCCCGCAGCCACCTCACGCGTCCGGTTCTCATACATCTGCCGAACCACCTCCTCTCTCGTGTACCTGGAACCCTAAAAAACCGATCGGCCTCGGATCAACCGTTTTTCTGAGACCTTGACTCCGGGCCGAGCGGGAGGCGGGGTGTTCGTCAGCGGATGGCGTGGGGAATGCCCTCGTACAACGATTCTTTCAATGTTGTGGGAACACGGTGTGCGCTGGGTCACGTTCCAGTTGAATGATTGCAAGTAGCGAACCGACGTGCGGTACGTGCGGACGCAGCCTGCAGGGGGTCCAGGTGAGTGCTTCCCGGCGTAGTGGGACCACCGACGAACTGGGGCCCGACGAGCCCGAGCGGGACGGTTCGGACGGGTCCGATCTGCTTGCCGCGTTGCTGGACGGGATGGACGCGGCGTTGTGCGCCTTCGACGCCGACGGTGTCGTGACGCACTGGAACCGTGAGGCCGAGCGGATCCTCGGGTGGAGCGCGGACGAGGCCGTGGGGCGGCGGGGCCTGGCCGGATGGGCCGTGCGCAGCGCGGACGCCGAGGAGGTCGAGAGCCGGCTGCTGTCCGCGATGCACGCCCCGGGCCGGCAGGTGCACGAGTTCGCGCTGCTGACGAAGGACGGCGGGCGGGTGCTCGTACGGACCCAGTCGGCGGCCGTGCGGGGGCCTGACGGGAAGCCGGCGGGTGTGTACTGCGCCTTCAGCGAGGTGCACGCGCAGATCGATCTGGAGCGGTCGATCGCGTTGAGCGAGGCGCTGTTCGAGGACGCCAGCTGGGGCGTCGTGCTCGTGGATGTGGACCTGCGGCCGGCCGTGGTGAACGCGCACGCGGCCAAGGCGCTGGGCACGGGGCGTACGTCCGTGCTCGGCCGTCCGCTCGGGGATCTGCTGTCGCAGGGCGTGGAGGAGCTGGAGAGCGCGCTGCAGCATGTGCTGGCCGAGGGCGCGCCGCCCGCGCCCGCCGAGGTGTGGGTGGGCGTGCGCATGCCGGAGGGGGAGCGGCGGCGGTGCTGGCGCAGCGGCTTCGTACGGCTGGCCTCGCCGCTCGCGGAGGAGCCGGTTCCGCTGGGTGTGGGGTGGCTGTTCCAGGATGTGACGGAGGCCAAGCAGAGCGAGCAGGAGGCGTCGCTGCTGCGGTTCCGTACGCAGCAGCTGCACCGGGCCTCGCGGGCCGCCGCCGAGTGCGAGGACCCGGCGGAGGCGGCGACGGTCCACCTGGACTTCGCCCTGGCCGGGTTCGCCGACCACGCGCTGATCGACCGGGTGGCGGGCGGCGCGCTCGTCGACACGCAGACCGAGGGGCCGGTACGGCTGGTGCGGGTCGCCGCCACTCCCTCCGGCGCCCCGGGGCCGAGCAAGCTCTCGGGCCACGCGGGGCTGCCCGCGCGGTATGCCGAGGGGCATCCGGCCCTGCAGTGCGTGGAGCGGGTCGGCGCGCGGCGGGCGAGTGCGGGGGCCGCGTCGCCCGAGGAGGCCCGGCTGTGGGCGCAGGCCCGGCAGTGGCCGCCGGACGCGGTGCACGCGCTGTGCGCGGTGCTGCGCAGCCGGGGACGGACGCTGGGTGTGGTGACGTTCCTGCGGGGAGCCGGGCGCAGCGCGTTCGAGCGGTCCGACGCGATGTATGCCGAGGACGTGGCGGTACGGATCGCGGCGGCTCTTGATCTCGCGGGGTTGTCGGACGAGCCGGTGTGAAACCGGCCTGGTGCTCTCAGTGCCGGTAGAAGATCCGGTCCCGGTACCGCTCCATCACGCGGCCGTTCCACTCGTGCCCGCCGTCGACGTTCCCCGAGCGCAGGAGCGGGGGCTCGAGGCCGCGGTCGGCGAGGGTGGCGGCCGTGGTGGCCATGACGGCCTGGAGGAGGGCCGAGGTGACGACCGTGGAGGCGGGGGCGAAGGGGGCCGGGACGTTGTCGAGGGTGAGTTCGGCGTCGCCGACCGCGATCTTCGAGTCGAGGACGAGGTCGCAGTGGTCCTTGAGGTACGTCCCCGAGGCGTGCCGGGACTCGGTCTCCGAGGCGTAGGCGACCGAGGTCACGCCGATGACGCGTACGCCCAGGGCGCGTGCCTTCATGGCCATTTCCACGGGTAGGGCGTTGCGCCCCGACAGGGAGATGATCAGGAGGGCGTCGCCGGCGCGGAGCGGGGAGCTGTCCAGGACGGCGCTCGCGAGGCCGTCGACGCGTTCCAGGGCGGAGCCGAGGGGCGCGGGCATGACGTCGACGCCGACGACGCCCGGCACGGCGAGCAGGTTCATGAGGGCGAGACCGCCGGCGCGGTAGACGAGGTCCTGCGCGGCGAGGGAGGAGTGCCCGGCCCCGAAGGCGAAGAGGCGGCCTCCGCTCTCGACGGTGTCGGCGAGGAGCGTGCCGGCGGCCGTGATGCTGTCGGCCTCCTCGTCGCGGACCCGCCGCAGCAGGTCGATCGCGGCGTCGAGGAACTGGCCGGCCGGCGCGCGGTCGCTCATACGGGGTCCCTTCAGGATGGCCTCGGTGGGCGCATGTCGCGCATACGGTGCGGTCTGGACCAGTGCGGTGTCAAGACGGTCGTGACGGCCGGGTCCAGGGTGCTCAGCGGGGCTCCGGGGCCCTCGAAGGGGAAGTCCGTACCCCTCCGCCCGGCCGAGTAATCCCCTGCTTTCCCTCCCGCGGCACGGTTGTCGGTGGTATCCGGCAGAATTGGGTGCAGGGCCAGCGCACGCGCCGGTGAGCCGTCCAGCCTCCGGCAGAACTCACTCGAGGGGCACGTATGTCCGGACTGATCGACACCACGGAGATGTATCTCCGCACCATCCTCGAGCTGGAGGAAGAGGGCGTGGTCCCCATGCGCGCCCGTATCGCCGAGCGGCTGGACCAGAGCGGGCCGACCGTCAGCCAGACCGTGGCGCGGATGGAGCGCGACGGTCTGGTGTCCGTCGCCAGCGACCGGCACCTGGAGCTCACCGACGAGGGCCGCCGTCTCGCCACGCGCGTGATGCGCAAGCACCGGCTCGCCGAGTGTCTGCTCGTCGACGTGATCGGCCTGGAGTGGGAGCAGGTCCACGCCGAGGCGTGTCGCTGGGAGCACGTGATGAGCGAGGCCGTGGAGCGCCGCGTGCTGGAGCTGCTGCGGCACCCGACGGAGTCGCCGTACGGCAATCCGATCCCCGGTCTGGAGGAGCTCGGCGAGAAGGACGGCGCCGACCCGTTCCTGGACGAGGGGATGGTGTCGCTGGCGACGCTCGACCCGGGCGCCGAGGGCAAGACGGTCGTGGTGCGCCGGATCGGCGAGCCGATCCAGACGGACGCCCAGCTGATGTACACGCTGCGGCGGGCGGGCGTGCAGCCCGGCTCGGTGGTCAGCGTGACCGAGTCGGCGGGCGGTGTGCTCGTGGGCAGCGGCGGCGAGGCGGCCGAGCTGGAGTCGGAGGTGGCGTCCCACGTGTTCGTCGCCAAGCCCTGAGCCCGGCCGGGGCGACCGCGCCGGTGGCGTTGGCGTGATCCCGTCGTATCCAGGATTCAGTCCGCCGAATGGCAGCGCTCGTCCGCTTCCCGTGCGACGCTGTCGCGTGAGGCATATGACCTGAGGGCTCTTGGCCGTGGCTCGACAGTGATGTCGCCCGGCCGGGGAGGGGGCGGGAGGATGTGCCGTGGAGATGTGGAGGGCCCCGGCGCCTTGTGGCGCCGGGGCCTGTCCTCCCCTGTGCTGACCCGGAGCCCCGAGCTCTCAAGGTCATCCCCTACGGACCGGTTTCCCCGAGCGGTCCGCCTCCCGCTGAAGATCTCCCCTCGGCAGCGGCTATCAATCCCTGGGGGCGGTCACTCGAACGAGGGGTGTTGTCCGCGAGAACGGCATTCTCGAATGGGCATTCGATAGTGTGCGGGTGACGCACGGCACGGCAAGAAGGCGCAGCAGGCAGAACACGGTTCACAGGACCGAACGGCCGGAGACGACCACGGTCCGCGCGAAGCTTGGGGGGTGCCAGGACATGGCGCGACGCATCGACGTGACCGGGACGGGCGGCGTACGCCTCGCGGCCTGGGAGTTCGGAGACCCGCCCAAGACCGATCCGGCGCACGACCCGCACGACGCACAGCACTCGCACGACCCGCAGCGCACGCCCGGCGCGCACACCGCGGCGAACGGCTCCCCGGGCGTGCTCTTACTGCACGGGCTGATGGGCCGCGCCTCGCACTGGGCGTCCACCGCCCGCTGGCTCTCCGGCCGGTACCGCGCCGTCGCTCTCGACCAGCGCGGCCACGGCCGCAGTGACAAGCCCCCGCAGGGGGCCTTCTCCCGTGACGCCTACGTCGACGACGTCGAGGCCGCTCTGGAACAGCTCGGGCTCGACCCGGTCGTCCTCATCGGCCATGCCATGGGCGCGCTGACCGCCTGGCAGCTCGCCGCCAAGCGCCCGGACCTGGTCCGCGGGCTGATCATCTGCGACATGCGGGCCTCCGCGCTCGGCGCGGCGTCGCAGCGCGAGTGGGACCAGTGGTTCCAGTCCTGGCCGCTGCCCTTCGCCACGCTCGCCGACGTCCGCAAGTGGTTCGGCGAGGACGACCCCTGGGTGGAGCGGCCCAACCCGGCCCGCGGCGCGTTCTACGCCGAGGTCATGGCCGAGTCCCCGGACGGCTGGCGCCCCGTCTTCGAACCGGAACAGATGCTCCGCTCCCGCGAGACCTGGGTGTACGACGCGCACTGGGAGGAGCTGACCCAGGTCCGCTGCCCGGCCCTGGTCGTGCGCGGCCTCGACGGCGAGCTGGGCCGCGCCGAGGCCCAGGAGATGGTCCGCGTCCTGCCCCGCGGCCAGTACGCGGAGGTCGCCGACGCCGGCCATCTGGTGCACTACGACCAGCCGGAGGCCTGGCGGGCGGCGATCGAGCCGTTCCTGGACGCCCTCAGCACGAACTGAGGCGCACGGAGACGGACAGGTCACCCCTTGCTGACCGCCCCCAGGATCTCCGGCAGCCGCCGGGCCGTCTGCGGAGCGGCCAGCCGCAGCCCCATCACCGTGATCGCGGCCCCGTAGAGCGTGCCCACCGGCAGCAGCAGCCACGTCCAGTCGTCGCCCTCGGCGCTCACGTTCAGCCAGATCGTGAGCGCGATGACGGGCGCGCACAGCACGGCGGCGGCGATCATCCCGCCGAAGATGGAGATCCAGGCGAGCCCCGTCTGCCCGGGGGCGACGTTCTTGTAGCCCTCCTGCGGGATGGAGTAGGGGAAGCGGGCGGACGTCCAGGCCCCGGTCGCGAGCATCGCGCCGAGCAGCGCGAAGGACAGCCCCAGCGCCTCGGGCAGCCGCCGCCAGTCGCCGAGCATCGCGGTCGTCACCACGGTGACGAGCGTGGCGTACGGCAGGGTGATCAGCAGCAGGGCCAGGGCGCGGGCGCGCAGCTCGACGTAGGCGTCCCGGCGTGAGGAGATCGTCATGGCGACCATCCAGAACGCGGAGGTGTCCTGCCCGAACTGGTTGTACATCTGGATGCCGAGCATCCCGGCGGCGAAGCACGCGATGTACACGGACCCGGTGCCCTGCCAGGCGTTGAACACCGGCACGATCAGACCGATGGCCAGCGAGGTCACCCAGGCCGCCTTGGTCTTGGGGTCGCGCCACACGTACCGCAGGCTGCGCTCCATGACCGTGCCCGTGCGGCCCGCGGGCAGCAGCCGCCCGAGCCCGGTCGAGGACCGCTCGCGGACGGCCGTCCCGGCGGTGGGCAGTGTGGACCCGTCGGGCGAGGTCATCAGCCGGGTCAGATGCCGCGACCACACCGAGAGCAGCGCCACCAGCGCACCGGCGGTCAGCGCCAGTTGGACGGCGGCCAGGCCGTACGACCCCTCGCCCACCGCGTGCACGGCGCCGATCGCCGACGCCGGCGGCACCCACTGGAGCACGTCCGCGACCGGGTCCAGCTCGCCGAGGCCCGCCGAACCGAGCCGCTGCGCACCGAAGTTGACGACCTGCGCCCCGACGGCGATGACGAGCCCGCTCAGCACCGCGAGGTCGCGGCCCTTGCGGCTGGTCAGCAGCCGTACGTTGGCGGCGGCGACGGCCCGCGCGAAGGCCACGCACACCAGCAGCGCCAGGGCGACCGCGACGACCCCCACTGCGAACGCCGCCCCGCCCCGGGCGACCGCGATCACGGAGCCCACCAGCAGGCACAGCGTGAACAGCGGCCCGATGCCGACCAGCGACGCCGTGAGCAGGGCCCGCACCAGCGGCCGGGGCCGCAGCGGCAGCATCACCAGCCGCGTCGGATCCAGTGTCTCGTCACCGCTGGGGAAGAACAGCGGCATCACCGCCCAGCCCAGTCCCAGGACCGCGACGGCCAGCACGGCCAGCGACTCGACGTGCGCGTGCCCGCGCAGCGCGATCAGACCGAGCAGTTGCAGCGCGGCGAAGAGCAGGGCGAGGACGGCCGAGGCGATGTAGGCGGCCTTGCGCCCGCCGGACTGCTTCAGCCCGTTGCGCAGCAGCGACAGTTTCAGCCGTACGACGACGGGGGTGAGGGCGGGGGCACTCACCGGGCCCCGCCGCCCAGCCAGTCGAGGTCGGACCCGGCGTCCCGGCTCTGCGCCCCGACGAGTTGGAGGAACGCCTGCTGCAGCGAGGGCGCGTCACCGCGCACCTCGGCGAGGGTCCCGGTGGCCCGGATCCGCCCGGCGGCCATGACGGCCACCCAGTCGCACAGCGACTCGACGAGCTCCATGACGTGGGAAGAGAACACGACCGTGGCGCCCGAGGCGGTGTACCGCTCCAGCACGCCCCGGATGGTCTGGGCGGAGACGGGGTCGACGCCCTCGAACGGCTCGTCCAGGAACAGCACTTCGGGATTGTGGAGGAGGGCGGTGGCGAGCCCGATCTTCTTGCGCATGCCGGTCGAGTAGTCGACGACGAGCTTGTGCTGGGCACCGGCCAGATCGAGTACGTCGAGGAGCTGTGTGGCCCGCTTGTCGACCTCGGCACCGGGCAGCCCGCGCAACCGCCCGTTGTACGCCAGGAGTTCCCGCCCCGACAGCCGCTCGAACAGCCGCAGCCCCTCCGGCAGCACCCCGATCCGGGCCTTCACCTCGACGGGGTCCCGCCACACGTCGTGCCCGACCACCTCGACGGTCCCCTGATCGGGCCTGAGCAGCCCGGTCACCATCGACAAGGTGGTGGTCTTCCCGGCCCCGTTCGGCCCGACGAGCCCGATGAACTTGCCCGCGGGCAACTCAAGATCGACCCCGGCAACAGCGACCTGCTGCCCGAACCGCTTCCAGAGTCCTCGCACCCGTACAGCGCTGGATCCCACCGCGTCTCCCTCCGTCACGTAGAACCCTACGGTGGAGAAACGTCCTTCTTTTAGGGGCGCGGGGAACTGCGCGATCAACCACGGACAGCCCGCAGCCGCCGCACAACGGCAACCGGGCAGACGAATGGGCGCCTATCGATCCCTGCCGCACGCATACGCAAGCGGCGAGATCAACTCCTCCGCATCCGGCAGCCACCGATTCGCAGGCGTAGGCCGGCAGGCCCACTGCACAGCCCCCCGGGACCCGAACCGCGTCGGCGGCGCCGCCACATACGCCCCTTCCCCCAGCACGGTCAGATCCAGCGAGGCCAACGACCACCCCAGCTTGCGCACCAGGTCCGGGATCTTCACCGCCGCCCCCGGCAGCACGAAGAACTCCATCCGCCGATCCGGCGTGAGCGTCACCGGCCCGAGCGTCAGCTCCATCCGCTCCATCCGCGCGAGCGCCAGGAACCCGGCCGTCTCCGGCACGGAGATCGCGTCGAAGGTCCGCCCCGTCGGCAGCAGGATCGACGCCGTCGGCTGCTTCTGCCACATCCGTCGCGCGACGGTCGCACTGCCCGTCGCCTGCGTCGCCCAGTCCGGGCGCGCCGGGTGCGATCCGGGTGCCGGACACGCGGCGTCACCGCAGGAGCACTGCTGACTTCCGTCGACGGCTTCCAGCCAGGTGCCGGGGAACACGTCCCAGTGGCGCTCCTCGGCGTAGCGGACGGCGGTCTCCAGCAGCGATTCCCCGCGCTGCTTCGGGATCTGAGCGGCTTCGGTGCCGGCGATCGTCTCTTCCACGATGAACACAACTCTGGTCGTCACCAGGGGTTACGCCCGCCGCCGTGCGCGGGGAGGAGCACCGCCCTTGTCCTCGGGGCGCATGGGTGCATGTGCGGGGGCGCGCAGGAGGATCGGTGGCCGGAGCTGGGTAGCCACGAGTGGGGCCGGCAACAGCCGTTACCCCGGCATTCCTCACATGCCTCGCATTTTCGCCTGGTCGGCGGGGCATTGATCTTCACGGCCGGATCTTTTCGCCGGGACGTGAGGGGTTCGGCCGCGGAAGACACGTCAACTCGGTGCGTGGGCAGGCACCGCAGCCACAGGGGGTACGCCATGGCCGCAAGGCCGCTCGTCGCTCGGCAGCCGAACGAACGGCTCCAGGCGCTCATCCAGGAAGCCGGATGCTCCAACGCCGGCCTCGCCCGCCGGGTCAACATGTGTGGTGCCGAGCACGGCCTCGACCTGCGCTACGACAAGACGTCGGTGGCGCGCTGGCTGCGCGGGCAGCAGCCGCGGGGCCGGGCCCCGGCGATCATCGCCGAGGCCCTGGGCCGCAAACTCGGCCGTACGGTCACGATCGACGAGATCGGCATGGCCAACGGCAAGAACCTCGCCTCGGGCGTGGGTCTCCAGTTCTCGCCGACGGTACTGGGGGCCATCGAGCAGGTCTGCGAGCTGTGGCGCAGTGACGTGGGGCGGCGGGACTTCCTGTCCGGCTCCTCCGTCGCCGCGTCCGCGCTGGTCGAGCCCAGCCGTGACTGGCTGATCTCGGCGCCCGACGGCCAGGTGTCGCGCTCGGCCGGACCGCGCGTGGGGCAGTCCGACGTGCAGGCGGTCCTCGCCATGACGCAGGCGCTGGTGGATCTCGACCACCAGTACGGCAGCGGGCATGTGCGCCCGGTCGTCGTGCACTACCTCAACAGCGTGGTCTCGGGGCTGCTGGCCGGGTCGTACCGGGAGGCGGTGGGGCGGGACCTGTTCGCCGCGGTGGCCCGGCTGACGGAGCTCGCCGGGTACATGGCCGTGGACACCGGGCAGCCCGGTCTGGCGCAGCGCTACTACATCCAGGCGCTGCGGCTGGCCCAGGCGGCCGGGGACCGGGGCTACGGCGGGTATGTGCTCGCCGCCTCCATGAGCCATCTCGCCGCGCAGCTCGGGAACCCGCGGGAGATCGCGCAGTTGGCGAGGGCGGCGCAGGAGGGGGCGCGGGGGCGCGTGTCACCGCGTGCGGAGTCGATGTTCTACGCGGCGGAGGCGCGTGGGCACGCCCTGATGGGCGACGCGCGCGCCACCCAGTCCGCGGCCGGGCGCGCGGTGAGCGCCCTGGAGGCGGCCGACCCGGCCGCCGGGGACGACCCGGTGTGGATCGCGCACTTCGACGAGGCCTATCTCGCCGACGAGTTGGCCCACTGCCACCGGGACCTGGGGCAGGCCGACGCGGCGGCGCGGTGCGCGCGGGAGTCGCTGGACGGGCATCCCGAGACGCGGGCGCGCCGCCGGGCCATCGGTTATGTGCTGTTGGCCACGGCGCAGGTGCAGCAGCGCGAGGTCGAAGAGGCGTGCAGCACGGGCATGAAGGCCGTGGAACTGCTGGAGGGACTGCGGTCCAACCGGGGCGCCGAGTATCTGGAGGACTTCCAGCAGCGGCTGGAGCCGTACCGGGACGAGGCGGTGGTCAGGGAGTTCGGGGCGCGGCTGGACCTGCAGGCCGCGGCGTGAACACAGGGTCTGCGGATGCGTGAACGTGTGGGAAACGGCCGCCGCGCGCGCAGGAGGTGACATGAACAGCGCGCCGTGACCCGGTTGTGTTACCGCGCTCACAGGGCTTGAGGTCAGGCCCTGTGCTGCGTGGCACGGGGCTCTGGGGACCCGGTAGCGTGACCCGACGATTCACAAGGTCCCCCATAAGTAGGAGTCCCGGTGACGCAGAGTGGACAGGGCGAGGAGCCCTCGGCGCGCCAAGCGCGCGAAGGCATCGTGCTGCCCTCCGACGGTGGCGAACCCCTGCTGCCGGGGATGACGGGCGGACCCGGTGACACCCCGGCGGGCCGTCGGCCCGGCCCGGCCCCGAGCGGCCAGGCCCAGGCCTCCGCTCCCGCCGGGGGCCAGACCTGGGGCCAGCCGTGGGGCCCCGACCAGCAGACCCCGCCCCCGCCGCAGGACAACAGCTGGCAGTCCCCGCAGCCTCAGCAGTCCCAGCAGTGGGCCACCCCGGAGCCTCCGGCGTGGGACGCCCAGCACCCCGCCGCCCCGGGCACGCTCCCTCAGGAGGGCACCCAGCCCCCCAACCCGTACGCCGGCTACGGCACTCCGCCCGACACTTCCCAACTGCCCCCGGCCCCGGGCCCGTACGGCACCCCGCTGCCGCAGACCACGGACGGCTACGGCTCCCCGGCCGGGGGAGGCGCGCTGCCGCCGAGCACGGACGGGTACGGATCTCCTGCCGCGGGCGGTCTGCCCCCGGCCTCCGACGCGTACGGGTCCCCTGCCGCGGGCGGGTACGGCTCCCCGGCCGGGGGAGGCCAGCTGCCGCCGAGCACGGACGGGTACGGATCTCCTGCCGGGGGCGGTCTGCCCCCGGCCTCCGACGCGTACGGGTCCGCTGCCGCAGGCGGTTCGACGCCGTCGGCGCCTGGCGGGTACGGGTCTCCCGCGCCGGGCTCCGGCGCGTACGGGGCCGCTCCAGGGGCGTACGGCGCTCCCGCCGGGGGCGCCCCGCTGCCGCCCGCGACGGACGGGTACGGGTCTCCCCCCTCGTCCACGGGCGCCGGAGGCGCACCGCTGCCCGCGCCCGCCGACGAGGGCGCGACCCAGTTCCTGCCGCCCGTCGTCGCGGCCCCGGATGAGGGAGCGACGCAGTACATACCCCCGGTGGGCCCGGGTGCGCTGCCGCCCGAGACGCCCACCGGTCACGACCCCGAAGCCACCACGTTCCTGGGGACCGCGCCCCGGGCCGGAGCCGGGCCGTTGCCGCCCGCCTCGAATCCGGACGCCGAGGCGACGCAGTACATCGCGCCGGTGCCCGGCGGGGACAAGCAGCCGCCCGCCGAGTTCGACAACCTCTTCCGCAGCGACCACGGCGCCGAGAGCCCGGCCGGGGCCACGCAGCAGATGCCCCGCTTCGAGCAGCCCCAGCCTCAGCCCTCGTACGCCCCGCCCGGCCACTCCGGCGGCGGGCGGTCCGGGCGCGGCGGCCGGACCGGCTCGCGGGTTCCGGTCATCGCGGCCGTCGGCATCGGCATCGCCGTCCTCGGCGTGGGCGCCGGCGCGCTGCTCGCCGCCGGCGGAGGCGGGGACGACGACGGCGGCGACAACAACAAGACCGTGGCCGCCTCGGCGCCCGCGACGGACGACTCCGCCTCACCCTCCGCCGACCCGGCCCGCGCGCAGGCGGTCGAGCTGGACAAGCTGCTCGCCGACAGTGGCGACAGCCGCAGCACCGTGATCAACGCGGTGGCCGACGTCAAGGGCTGCGACAACCTGCCCCAGGCCGCCAAGAACCTGCGCGACGCGGCCAAGCAGCGCACCGAGCTGGTCACCCGGCTCTCCGGCATCACGGTCGACCAGCTGCCCGGCCACGCCGCGCTGACCACCGCCCTCACCAAGGCGTGGCAGGCCTCGGCGTCGGCCGACAACCACTACGCGGCCTGGGCCGACCAGACCGCGGGCAAGAAGGGCTGCAGGAAGGGCCAGGCCCGTGCCACCGGCCAGACCGTGGCAGGCAACAAGGCCAGCGGTGTCGCGAGCACGGAGAAGACCAAGGCGGCCGGGCTGTGGAACGCGATAGCGAAGACGTACGGCCTGACCGAGCGTCAGCCGACGCAGCTGTGACGTGAGGTGACGTGATCCGATCCGGGCGCGAACCGCTGAGCGGGACTCAGTAGTTCACGTCGGCGTTCTGCAGGGTCCTCGTCGTGTCGACGAAGCCCTTCCGCGCCGACACCAGCCGCCCTTCCCGCACCACCTGAAGGGTCACGTTCGCGTTCACCAGACGCGGGAAGCCGACGGCCGCGAGCTTGTCCTGGAACCGCCACCGCAGCGTCGGCGTGAGCCCGCCCGTGCTGACCCTGAGGCCGTCGTCGAGGGCCTCCGTCACCGTGTCGGCGCTCACCTCGCCGCCGCCGAGCGACTCGACGATCTTCTTGAACACGGTGTAGGCGATCCATGTGGTCTGCACTCCGGCGTCCGCGGCGTCGATGCGGTTGTCGCCGAAGGCCTCCTCCTTGATCACCTGCTTCATCCCGTCCCAGCGGGCATCGCTCGCCACGGGGTACCAGCCGGTGATGTAGGAGCCCTCGTACGGCCCCGAGGCGCCGCCGGTCGCGTCGATCACCGTCTGGTCGACGCTGCCGAGCACGGCGGCCGTCCGTACGTCGGGATAGTCCTCGCGGGCCCGCCGGAAGGAGTCCATGAAGGTGCCGTTGCGGTCCCCGAGGGCGGGCACCACGCACCCCTCGTCCCCGGGGGCGGCGGTCGTCGTCTCCAGCGCCCGCTCGGCCTGGCCGTCGTACTCGGTGGCGTCCTCCGCCGCCCGCTGGTCCCGGGCCGCCGTGTGCCCGCCCGCCTTGAGGCCGGAGTCGAGCAGCGGAGGCAGCTGGTCGCCCGCGATGGTGTCGGGCCGCACCAGCGCGACCGGCCCGCAGCCGGCCAGGGATCTGCCGAGACCGGCGAGCAGCGCGGGCTGGCCGCCGTTGACGGGGTAGGACAGGGGGCTGGTGAACTCGGCGTTGGTGATGCCGTAGCCGCCTATGTACGGGATGCCCGCGCCCTCCAGGGACGGGAAGAAGGAGTCGGCGTACTGGCTGTAGGATCCTACGACCGCGACGACGTTCTCCTTGGCGGCCCGCCGGGCGCACTTGGCGGCGGCCACGCTGTCGTTGTGGTCGTTGCAGGTCAGCACGTTGAGCTTGCGGCCGTTGATCCCGCCCTTGGCGTTGATCCAGCGGGCGTACGCGTGGGCGAAGGCGGGCATGCCGGGCTTGTTGGTGGCCTTGGTGTCCTGCGGCGCCCAGGTCATGACGGTGATCGGATCGTCCCCGGCATCCCCCGTGGTGCCGGGGACGACCCCGCAGCCGGCGAGGAGCGACGCGCACGCGGCCGCCGTGCCCGCGGAGAGGACGCCTTTTCTGGCGTGACGGGTGAGGTGGCCGGGGAGGAATGTGCTTCGGGTGCGTCGCCTGCCGGTCATGGTTCCGCACGATTCCGCCACATGACCAACCCGAGAGTGATCTCGGCTCAACAATGGGTGACGCGCAGGTGAATTGCGGGGGTAGGGGTGACCGATGTGGAGGGGAACGTACGATCGATGACCGTGCAAGCTTCGGAGAACTCTTCCCGTCGTGGCCGTCGCTCATCCACCATGGGCGGCATGCCTGTCAATGACATGCCGTGGTGGCGCTGGCGCAGCAACGTGCGCTCGGCGCTGCACATGCTCTCCGATCCCGGGTTCCAGCGGGACGTCTGGCTGGCCGGCGTGGACGGCTACGGCGACGTGACCGACGCGGTGTACCGGCTGGTCGAGGACACCTGGCTGGATCACTGGTCCGCCGAGAAGTACGTGGGCACGATCTTCCGCGACTCGCAGGAGGCGGCCCTGGTCGACAGCGCCGTGCTGCGGGTGCTGCGGATCATGCACCAGGTCGGGCCGGACGCGCCGGTCGCCGCGTACCTCGAGCACCAGGCGTGGCCGGAGGCTATCCAGGCGGCCCGGGACGCGCATGTGCGGCTCGCCGTGAGCGACGGCGAGGAGCCGGACACGCCGCCGCGCAGCCTGGAGGTGCTGCGGATCATGACCAGGTCCGCCTAGGGGTCCGCACAGCGGGACGATTGCGGGCGGTGCGGCCGCCTGTGGGAACCTGTCCTGCATGAACGAGCAGTCCACCACCGCCGCGACCCCGCCCGACCAGTACGTCCTCACCCTTTCCTGCCCGGACAGGAAAGGCATCGTGCACGCCGTGTCGAGCTACCTCTTCATGACCGGCTGCAACATCGAGGACAGCCAGCAGTTCGGCGACCACGACACGGGACTGTTCTTCATGCGCGTCCACTTCTCGGCGGACGCCCCGGTGTCCGTGGAGAAGCTGCGGGCCAGCTTCGCGGCGATCGGTGACTCCTTCCAGATGGAGTGGCAGATCAACGGGGGCGACCAGAAGATGCGCATCCTGCTGATGGTCAGCAAGTTCGGGCACTGCCTGAACGACCTGCTGTTCCGGGCGCGGACCGGGGCGCTGCCGGTGGAGATCGCCGGGGTGGTGTCCAACCACACGGACTTCGCCGAGCTGGTGGGCTCGTACGACATCCCCTTCCACCACATTCCGGTGACGAAGGACACGAAGTCCGAGGCGGAGGGGCGGCTGCTCGACATCGTGCGTGAGGATGGTGTCGAGCTGGTCGTTCTCGCCCGGTACATGCAGGTGCTGTCGGACGATCTGTGCAAGGCGCTGTCCGGGCGGATCATCAACATCCACCACTCGTTCCTGCCGAGCTTCAAGGGCGCGAAGCCGTATCACCAGGCTCACGCCCGGGGTGTGAAGCTGATCGGGGCGACCGCGCACTATGTGACGGCCGATCTTGATGAGGGGCCGATCATCGAGCAGGAGGTCGAGCGGGTGGGGCATGACGTGACGCCTGAGGGGCTTGTCGCCATCGGGCGTGACGTGGAGTGTCAGGCGTTGGCGCGGGCGGTGAAGTGGCATGCCGAGCGGCGGATTCTGCCCAATGGGCGGCGGACGGTGATTTTCGCCTAGGAGCTCGGGGCGTCCCGTTTTCTGGGCGGCTGCGGGTGCGTGGGGGTTGTTCGCGCAGTTCCCCGCGCCCCTGACGGAGTGCCCGCACGCCCTGTGGCTACATCCTGCTCAGTGAGGCTGCGGCGAAGAGGACGTCCCTGATCGCCTCTCTGTCTCCCACCTGGCCCGCTGCCGCCTCCTGTGGGGGTACGTGGCCTGCTGCCAGGCGGCAGAATTCGACGCCGTCCAGGGCGATGTGGGCCACCTCGTGTTCCGCGGAGCCCTTGGCCGCGGGGGAGTCGAGGGGGATCAGCCACTCGCCGCCGCCCGAGCCCTCGATCTCCAGGCGGAGGCTGCGGCCCGGTTCGCCCGCCGCCACGAGGTGGCGGTGGTGGGCGGGGGCCGCGAGGCCGGCGCGGCGGCGGTGCGCCAGGGCCGTCGGCAGCATGCGGGCCGCCAGGTCGATCATGCGGTGCAGATGGCGCGGCGAGGGCGGGTCGTAGGGGTAGTCGACCGCGTCCGCGATGTCCTCGGCGTGCACCCAGCACTCGAAGGCCCGGTCGAGCATCGCGTCGTGCAGGGGCAGTGCGAAGTCGCCGTACGGCACGGGCATCTTCCCGGTGCTGCCGCCCGTGAAGGACACCGTGCGGACGAGGTTGTGGCTCTGCTCCCGCCAGGGCGCCCGCACGGCCCGGGTGGGCGGGAAGTGGGAGGCCCGCCAGTACGCCTCGGTGCGGGCCGCCGGGGTCGGGTGCCGGGACGTGACGTCGCCCAGCGGGTCGTCCAGGCCCAGCGCGAGCGCGACCAGCCCGTCGACGCTGAGCAGATGCGCGATGACCCCGGCGACGGTCGTACGGCGGCTCGTCGACTCGTCGGCCCGGAACCAGCGCAGCCGTACCGGCGCGTGCCACTCGGCGTCGCCGAAGTCCTGGAGCAGGGCGTCCAGACGCGCGGTCTCGGCGTCGTACGCGGCGGCCCAGTCCGGCACCGGGATGCGCGGCGGGCGCCGCTCCAGGCAGGTCTCCAGGACGCGGGTGCGCAGCGACGGGTCCAGGTCGAGGCTCTCGGGCCGTTGCAGCAGCCCGACCGCCTCGCGCAGCCGCCGTGCCTCGTCGGCGCACTGCCCGCACTCGCCGAGGTGCTCCTCGACGGCCACGGCCTCCTCGGCCGAGCAGGCGGCCAGCGCCCAGGCGCCGAGCAGGGCCTTCAGTACGGGGTGCTCCAGCACGGGCCGTACGGGAGGGAGCGCCGCGTCGCCGAGGTCCTCCAGCGCGGGCAGGGGCAGCCCGCTGTCCTCGACGGAGGCCCGGGGCGTGGGGATCCGCGGTGGCTTCCCCGGCTCCTGTCCGTCGTCGTACTCGGGTCCGTCGGGCGCGCCCGGGCCCGAGGGGATCTCCGACCCGCTCACACCGCACCCCCGTGTCCGTGCGGTGCGCCGGGTGGCTCGGTCTCGTGGGCGGTGGACAGGAGCTGGAGGCCCAGGCGCAGCCGGCGGCGGGCCTCGTCCTCGGTGATGCCGAGGTCGGTGGCGGTCTGGCGGTAGTCGCGGCGCTGGAAGTAGGCCCGCTCCAGGGCCGAGCGCAGCGGGGCCGGCATGGACTGGACGATGTAGTCGGCGCGGGCGGCGACCGAGGCGCGGCGCACCCGGTGCTCCAGTTCCTCCGCGGTGCCGGAGCCGTCGCGGGCGAGGGCGGCGGTCTCGGTGGCGCGCAGGCGTTGCACGGCCAGGCGGTGGGTCAGCGTGGCGACCCAGGTGCGCAGCGGGCCCTGTCGGGGGTCATAGGCGTCCGGATGTTCCCAGACGTGGACGAAGACCTCGCGGGTGATGCGGTCGGCGGCGCGTTCGTCGCCGAGGACGCGGTGGGCGAGGCCGTGCACGAGGGAGGCGAACCGGTCGTAGAGCTCACCGAGGGCGGCGGCCTCCCCGCGGGCGAGCCGCTGCTGCATCTTGCGGTCCCAGCGGGGCGGTACGTCCTTTTTCGCCATGCGGCCCCCTCACCCCCTGCTCGTGTCCCGCGCCCGTGCCCTGTCCAGCGTGTGCCTGATGTCTCCTCGAATGTAGTCGGCACGTCCGGTAGCGCACGCCCCTTTGTGGCAATGTGCGCCCCCTGACCGGCCGCAGGTGGTAGAGGCGTCTACCCCTCAGACCTCCGATCAGACCTGACTGAAGGGGATCGAACAGGATCGAAGCCGACTAAAACAAGCCTCTTCTGAGGGGGATCCGTTTTTGGGGTTGTGTTTCAGGGAACGGCCGCTGGGCAGCCGCGCTGCAAGGAAGCGTAGGGACTGCTTCCGTTTTGGCGATCGAAGGGCGTGGTGGTGACCTTCAAAGTGACCGGCGGCGAGCAGGGCGAATGGGCCGTGCTCCAGGTGTCCGGCGAACTGGATCTGGTGACCTCGCCGGTGCTGCGTCAGCGTGTGCACGACGTAGTGGCCGAGGGGCACCACTGTCTTGTCCTCGACCTGTCCGAGGTGTTCTTCTGCGATTCCAGCGGCGTCGGCGTGCTCATCGCCGCCCGCCGTCTGATCCGCTCCTGCCAGGGCCGGCTGCGGCTGGTGCTGCCCGCCCGGGGCGCGGCCGACGGGTCCCACGTCAACCGGGTCCTCGGCGCGCTGGGCGTTCGCAGGCTGTTCGACGTGTACGGCGATGTGGACGCGGCCCTGGGTGACGAGGGCGAACCCCTGTCCGCGTGAGGGGCCGATGACGCACGGTAGGGCGAGTGTCGCCGTTCTGACACGCTGTTGTCCCGGAATTCCCCCGGTCTTGGCGCAAGTGACGTTTTCCCGCGCCCGAACGGCCCCCTCCGTCGTACGCTCCGAGCGAGACGCACCCCACCTGACGTAAGGCGGCCTGAAAGAGACATGGTCAGCAGCGAGTACGAGCGCAGGATCGCCGCCCGGTTCGCCATCTTCGACCAGGACGGCAACGGCTACATCGACCGCGAGGACTTCTACGGGGCGGCCAAGGCGCTGCTCGCGGAGTTCGCCGTAGCGGCCCGGTCCGACAAGGGCCAGGCGCTGTACGGCGGCGCGGAGGCGTTCTGGCAGGGCATGGCGGGCATCGCGGACCGCGACGGCGACCAGCGCATCACGCGCGGGGAGTTCGTCAACGGCGCGGTCAAGCGCCTGCGCGACAACCCGGACCGGTTCGCCGAGATCGCCCGCCCCTTCCTGCACGCGGCACTGGACATCGCCGACACGGATGGTGACGGCGCGGCGACCCTCGAGGAAGTGGCCCGCGTCCTCACCTGCCTCGGCGCCCCCGAGGACATCGCCCGCACAGCCGCCGGCGCGCTGGACGCGGACGAGGACGGCAAGGTCGGAGAGCCCGAGGTCGTACCGGCCTTCGCGCGGTACTTCACGGTGCCCGAGTAGAGCGACTGGGCCGGGCAGAGCGAGGGGCCTGGGCGCAGCTACCGGCCCGGGCGGAGCGACTGGCCTGGGTGGAGCTGCCGGCCCGGGGACAGCGCGCCGGTCCGGGTGACGGAGCCGGTTCGGGGAGGGCGCAGGCCAGTGTGGCGCCACGGCCGCGGGGTGTGCCGCAGGCCGTGGTGGCGCAGCGGGCCCGGTGTGGGCGTGGTCCCGAACGGCGCGGCCGACCCCGGTGATGGCGACGGCCTGGGTGATGCTCTCCCGCCCAGGGCGATGCCGTTGACCAGGCGGCCCGAGTGACGCCCTGCCGGTTCGGGTGGCCCTGCCGGTCCGAATGATGGTGCTGGCCCTGGGCGATGCCCAGGCCGGAGTCGCGCCGCCTGCCCGGCCGCGTTGCTCATCCGAGTCACGCCGCCCGCCCGCGCCCGCGTCACCCGCCCGAATAGCGCTCGCGCAGCTTGTACTTCAGTACCTTCCGCAAGGTCTCGCCCCGTGGCAGCGCGTCCACCACCTCCAGCCTCTCCGGCAGCTTGTGCACGGACAGCCCCTCGGCGCGCAGGTGCGCGGCCGCTGCCGCCAGGGTCAAGGGCTCGGCACCCGGCGGCTGTTCCACCACCGCGCAGACCAGCTCTCCGCGTGCGGTGTCCGGCAGGCCGATCACCGCCACGTCTCCGACCGCCGGATGCCGGTGCAGCAGGTCCTCGATCTCCTGGGCCGAGATGTTCTCGCCCTTGCGGATGATGACGTCCTTGAGCCGGCCGGTGAGGACCAGGTGCCCGGTCTCCGTCACGTGCCCGAGGTCACCGGTGCGCAGGAAACCGTCCGGGTCGAAGGCCTCCGCCGTCTGCTCGGGATTCAGGTACCCCCGGCACACCGCCTCCCCGCGCAACCGCACCTCCCCGTCCACGATCCGGATCTCCATGCCCTCCGGCGGCCGTCCCTCGGTCGTCGCCAGCAGCTCGGGGGTGTCGTCCGGCGCCCCCATGGTGATCATCGGCACCTCGGTCATGCCGTAGCCGTGGGTGAGCTGCACGCCCATCTCGCGGACCACCGCGTGGTAGAGCTCCGGAGGCTTCGGTGCCCCGCCGCCCGCCAGGAGTCGCAGCGTCGGGACCACAGGGGTCCCCGGCCGCTTCCGCTGCTCCGTCAGGAACATCGAGTAGAACGCCGTGGAACCGCCCGCCATGGTCACCCCGTGCCGACGGTAGGACTCCAGCGCGTCCGGCAGCGCGAACTGCTCGAACAGCACCGCCGGGAAGCCGTAGAGCAGCAGCATCACCGTGTAGTCGGGCCCGCCGATGTGGGCGTACGGGAAGGCGATCGACCCCACGTCGTCCCCCGAGGGCCGCAGTGCGTGCGCGAGGCAGGAGCCGCCCGCGATCAGGGAACGGTCCGTGTGCAGCACGCCCTTGGGGTCGGAGGTCGTGCCGGACGTCCAGTAGATCCAGCGGACCGTGGTGCCGTCGGAGGGCGGGGGAGGCAGTACGGAGGGATCCCCGTCGGGCAGGTCGCCGTACGCCTCGAAGACGCCCTTCGCGCCCAGCCGCCGGGCCATCTCCGCGTGGTCGAAGCCGCGCCACACGCCCGGCACCGCGAAGAACTCCGCCCTCGACTCGCGCAGCGCGAAGCCCACCTCGCGGTCCCGGTAGAAGGGGATGACCGGCGTCTGCACGGCCCCGAGACGGGCCAGCGCGAAGGAGAGCAGGGCCGTCTCGATCCGGGTGGGCAGCTGCCAGGCGACCACCGTGCCGGGGCGGACGCCCATGCCGTACAGCCCGGCCGCGACCCGCTCGGCCCGCGCGCGCAGAGCGCCGAAGGTGAGCCTGCGGGCGCCTTCCAGGAAGAGCGGCCGGTCCGGGGTGAGGGCGGCACGGCGGGTGACCAGCTCCCACAGCGTGCGGGACGAACTCAGGGCGTGCGGGGTCTCGTTCACGAATGCCCCCTGCTGCTTGGCTGACGGGTCGTCAGGTGGGATGCTATCTGACGCTCCATCAGATAAGCATCTGTCCGGCGGAGGGGACCCATGGCGACCGAACTGCCCCGCATCATCAGCGTCGACGACCACGTGATCGAGCCCGCCCACCTCTTCGACACCTGGCTGCCGGCCAAGTACCGCGACCGCGGACCCCGGCCCCTGACCGCCGGGATCGGTGAACTCGCCTATGTCGCGGGCAAGTACCGGATCACGATGGACCCGGACGGCCCGCCCACCGACTGGTGGATCTACGAGGACCTGAAGTTCCCGTACAAGCGCAACATCGCCGCCGTCGGCTTCGACCGGGACGAGATGACCCTGGAGGGCATCACCAGGGAGGAGATGCGGCGTGGCTGCTGGGACCCGAAGGCCCGCCTGGAGGACATGGACCTCAACCACGTCGAGGCGTCCCTCTGCTTCCCGTCCTTCCCCCGCTTCTGCGGCCAGACCTTCGCCGAGGCGCACGACAAGGAGGTCGCCCTGGCCTGTGTGCGCGCCTACAACGACTGGATGGTCGAGGAGTGGTGCGGGGACAGCGGAGGGCGGCTCATCCCGCTCTGCCTGATCCCGCTGTGGGACGTCGGGCAGGCCGTCGCGGAGATCCGGCGCAACGCCGAGCGCGGCGTGCGGGCGGTGACCTTCTCCGAGATCCCCACCCACCTCGGGCTGCCGTCCATCCACTCCGGCTACTGGGACCCGTTCTTCGCGGTCTGCCAGGAGACCGGGACGGTCGTGAACATGCACATCGGGTCCTCGTCCCAGATGCCGGCCGCCTCCCCGGACGCCCCGCCCGCCGTCCAGGCCTCGCTCAGCTTCAACAACGCGATGGCATCGATGATGGACTTCCTCTTCAGCGGGGTCCTGGTGAGGTTCCCGCGCCTCAAACTCGCCTACTCCGAGGGCCAGATGGGCTGGATCCCGTACGCCCTGGAGCGTGCCGACGACGTCTGGGAGGAGCACCGCGCCTGGGGCGGCGTCCGCGACACCATCCCCGAGCCGCCGTCCACGTACTACTACCGGCAGATCTTCTGCTGCTTCTTCCGCGACAAGCACGGCGTGGCCTCGCTCGACGTCGTCGGCCGCGACAACGCCACCTTCGAAACCGACTACCCGCACGTCGACTCGACCTTCCCGCACACCAAGGAGGTCGCCCTCGACCACGTCAAGGGCCTCGACGACGAGACGGTCTACAAGCTGATGCGCGGCAACGCGATCCGCATGCTGGACCTGGACCTCGACAAGTAGATGGACCTCACGTACACCCCGGAGGAAGAGGAGTTCCGGGCGCGCCTGCGGGAGTGGCTCGGCAAGGTGCTGCCCACGCTGCCTCCCAAGCCGTCCCCCGACGACTGGCCCGCCCGCCGCGCCTACGACCTCGGCTGGCAGCGCAGGCTCCACGACGCCGGATACGCCGACGTCCACTGGGACGCCTCCCCGACCACCCGGCTGATCTTCCTGGAGGAGACCGAGAAGGCCGGCGCGCCCTATGTGGGCGCCAACTTCGTGGGGCTGCTCCACGCCGGACCGACCATCGCCGCCGAGGGCACGGACGAGCAGCGGGCGCGCTGGCTGCCGCCGATCCTGCGCGGCGAGGAGGTCTGGTGCCAGGGCTTCAGCGAACCGGAGGCCGGCTCCGACCTCGCGGCCCTGCGCACGCGCGCGTGGCGCGACGGCGACGCCTACGTGGTGACCGGCTCCAAGATCTGGACCTCCCACGCGGAAGTCGCCGACTGGTGCGAGCTGTTGGTCCGCACGGATCCCTCGGCGCCCAAGCACCGGGGCATCACCTGGCTCGCCATGCCCATGGACGCGCCCGGCATCACCGTACGGCCGCTGCGCACGCTGGCCGGGTCGGCCGAGTTCGCGGAGGTCTTCCTCGACGAGGTGCGCGTGCCGCTCACGAACCGGGTCGGGGACGAGAACGACGGCTGGCGCGTGACGATGGTGACCCTGTCCTTCGAACGGGGCACGGCCTTCGCCGGCGAGGTCGTCGCCTGCCGCCGCGTCCTGGGCGAACTGGCCGTCGAGGCCCGCGAGAACGGCCGCTGGGACGACCCGGTGCTCCGGCGCCGGCTGGGCAGGCTCAACGCCGAGTTCCGGGCACTGTGGCGGCTCACGCAGTGGAACGTGAGCGCGGCGGAGGCCTCGGGCGGGGTGCCGGGGGCCGGAGGCTCGGTCTTCAAGCTGCGGTACTCGCACGCCCGCCAGGAGCTCTACGACGCCGCCGCCGACGTCCTGGGCCCGGACCGCCTCGACCTGGACCGGCCCTGGACCCTCGACCGCCTCTCCTCCCTCTCGTACACCATCGCGGCCGGTACCTCGCAGATCCAGCACGGCATCGTCGCCGAGCGGATCCTCGGCCTGCCGAAGGGACGGTGACCGTGCGTTTCCGGTTGACGGACGACCAGCGGGCGTTGCGCGACGGGGTGCGGCAGCTGCTGGCCCGGCGCTTCGACGCGGAGGCGCTGCGGGCCGCCGTGCGGGACCCGGTGCGACTGGACCGGGTGCTGTGGCGGGCCCTGGGCGACGCCGGGTTCTTCGCCCTGCGGCTGCCGGAGGCGGACGGCGGGGTCGGACTGGGGCTGCCCGAGGCGGTGTTGGTGTTCGAGGAGGCGGGGCGCGCGCTGCTGCCCGGGCCGCTGGCCGCCACCCACCTCGCGGCCGGTGCCGTACCGGGCGCGGCCACGGGGGAGACCGTCGTGACGGCCGTCGACGGCGGCCTCGCGGAGTGGCTGGCGGAGGCCGACGTCGTACGCGGCGACACCGCCGGAGCCGTGCCGCTGCGCTCCCTCGACCCGCTGACGCCCCTGCACCGCGTGCCCGGCGGCGCGGCGACGGTCCCGGACCCCGTCGCCGTCCTCCTCACCGCCGCGGAGCAGCTCGGCACGGCGGGCCGCGTCTGCGAACTGGCGGCGCAACACGCCCGGGCCCGCGAACAGTTCGGACGGCCCATAGGAGCCTTCCAGGCGGTGGCGCACCTGTGCGCGGGGATGCTGGTCCGGGCGGAGACGGCCCGCGCCGCGGTGTACGCGGCCGCCGTCACCGCCGACCCGGTCGACATCGCCGCCGCCCGCCTGCTCGCCGACGAGGCCGCCGTACGTGGCGCCCGCGACTGTCTCCAGGTGCACGGCGGCATGGGCTTCACCTGGGAGTCCGAGGTCCATCTGCACCTGAAACGCGCATGGGTTCGAACCCAACGTGGAGGCGGCGTCACGGAGAGTGAGGAACTCCTCGCGGTCGAGCTGGCGGCCGGGACGGCCTGACAGGCCCGCTGGCTGCGACATTGCCGATGATGCCCGTAAAGATGTCGCGGATTGTGGCATGCCGGAATTACGGAGAGTTGATACCGGGTCGTATCCGATGCGTGACTCGTAACAGCCCGGAGTCGGCTGTCCGCTCCGGTACCTTGTGTGAGATGCGAGTGGCTCAGAGCGCGGTGCGACCCAGGGGCGCGGCCTGTTCGACTCCCCGCGGTGAGCGTCGCACAGTATCCCGCAGGGGTACTCCTTCGCGCTGGAATATGCCCGAAGCGCTTGTTGGGGTGACTGTACGTCAACCATGCTGTCCCACAAGGGATTCACGTTCCGTGAACCTTGTCCCGGCCATTGTTCTGGCCATGCAGAAAATGGCTACGATCGTGGCCCTCGTGAGGCGCGAGCCTAAGTGTCCGCCGGTTCGGATGGTGTGAGCGGTGCAGGTGCTTCAAGTGCAGCTGGAGATCCGGCCCGACCCCGCAGAGGTGGGGCGTGCCCGGCGGTGGGCCCGCTCGCGCCTGGCCGGGTCCGGCATACAGGCCGACGAACCGCTCGCCGAGACGCTGATCCTGCTCGTCTCCGAGCTCGTCACCAACGCCGTGGTGCACACCGGCTGTCCCGCGGTCCTGCTGCTGTCCCTGCCGCACGCGGTGACGGACGAGGCCACGGTCCGTCTCGAGGTCGCCGACCGCAGCGGCCGGGCCCCCGTGCCCCGGTGCGCTGACGACGACGCGACCGGCGGCCGGGGCCTCGCCCTCGTCGACGGCCTCGCCGACCGCTGGGGCTGGAGCGTCGAGAGCACCGGCAAGCGCATCTGGTGCGAGCTGGACCGGTGCGCGAAGTCCGGCGAGGTCACGACGTCGTGCGGAGGGGGCGCGGCGGCGTACGGCGGTGGGGCGTCCTTCGAGGGGCTGGCGTACGAGGCGGTGTAGGGCCGGACCCTTCAGGCCGCCTCTCCGTGCCCGCCGAGCGTGTGGGGCAGGGGGCGTGGTGGACGGCGGCACATGCCGCGGGGTCTTGCGGCGAAGCCGGGGCATGGGTGCACGGCAGGCCGGCCGGTTCCGTCATGGCATGCCGCGATGCGCCGGGATGTGCTTCCGTGCGCGCCTACGGCACATACCGCATAAGCGACAAATCACCGAATCGGGTGTTGACGCGTCGTGACCATGTGCTCACGCTGGTGAGCAGCGATTCGCCGTGAGGGGACGGCGAGGGCGTCGGTGACGGCAGCCCTCGGCGAGTGTGAGTCGTGATTCGGCGTCGGCTCCCTTCAGGGCCAGGGGAGCCGGGGCGGGAGCGCCGGAGATGGGTGGCGGCGCACGCTGCCGCGCTCGGGGCGAGCAGCGGGGCGCCGCCATCCAGCTTCAGCGGATCCCTGGGGAGCCGATGCCCTAGAGAACGGCGACCGGTGCCACCGGAGACCCCGTCGCCCCGGCGAACGGCTCGGGCGTCGCCGTCAGCAGGAAGGCGTAGCGCCCCGCTTCTCCACAGGCTGTGGACAACTTTTCGAGATTCCAGTTCTGGCCCTGCGGCATCCCCATCTCCACGAGGTGGAGCGCGTGCACCGGCAGCCACAGGCCGTCCACCTCGGGCGGGAACACCTCGAAGGTCAGGGTGTCGTTGGCGACCGCCGCGACATCGCGCGCGTGGAACCACTCCGGCGTCCGGATCGACAGCCCCGGTGACGGGTAGGCGTAGGCGTGCCGGTCCCCGGCCAGGCAGACCTGGACCTGCCCCGTCCGTACGAGCACGATGTCGCCGGCCCGCACCCGGGTACCGGCCAGCTCCTCGGCGGCGTCCAGGTCCTCGGGGGTGACGGCGTACCCGCCGTCGAGCCGGTCCGCGCCCCGGGCCCGGGCGACGTCGAGCAGGACCCCGCGCGAGACGAGGTGCCGGACCGTGCCGATGCCGCTGAACCCGGCGCCGCCGTGCGCCGTGATGGAGTCGGCCGGGCGGCCGTTGTAGATCCGGCCCGAGTGCGAGACATGGGGCAGCGCGTCCCAGTGGGTGGCCGCCTGCAGCCCCATGGTCACGGCGTCGTCGCTGCAGGCGACCGTGCCCGGACCGAACAGCTCCTGGTTGATCTGCACCATGACGTGCAGCGGGTCGATGCGGCCCGGGATCATCCCCGTCTGCACGCCGTTCTGTTCGAGGGGCAGCGCGAGAGGGACGCGGTGGCCGCTACGGACGGTGGCCGCGGCCTCCCGTACGACCTCGTCGGTGATCAGGTTCAGCGTGCCGAGCTCGTCGTCGGCCCCCCAACGGCCCCAGTTGTTCACGCGCTTGGCGATGTCGTGGAACGCGTCCGGCAGCGACATGAGTCCTCCCCGGGGCTTGTCTTCCCGTATCTGACGGGTCGTAGAATTCGGGAAGCTGAAATCTAACGGTCCGTCAGAAACCGTGGGACGGGAAGGGGCCGGGCGTGGGGAACTTCTTGGCAGGGAAGGTCGTCGCCGTCACCGGCGCCGGGCGGGGCATCGGCCGGGCGGTCGCGCTCGCGGCGGCGTCCGAGGGGGCGAAGGTCATCGTCAACGACTACGGCGTCTCCGTCGACGGCGCCTCGCCGACCAGTGAGATCGCCGAGGGCGTGGTCAAGGAGATCGAGGCGGCCGGCGGGGAGGCGTCGGCCGTCGCCGACGACATCTCCACCATGGCGGGCGGACAGCGGGTCGTCGACATGGCGCTGTCGTCGTACGGGCGGCTCGACGGGGTGGTCTGCGTGGCCGGGATCCTGCGCGAGCGGATGCTGTTCAACATGACCGAGGAGGAGTGGGACCCGGTCGTCGCGACCCATCTGAAGGGCACGTTCACGGTGTTCCGGGCGGCCTCGGCGGTGATGCGGAAGCAGCGGGCCGGGACGTTGATCGGGTTCACGAGCGGGAATCACCAGGGGTCCGTGTCGCAGGCCAACTACAGCGCGGCCAAGGGCGGGATCATCTCGCTGGTGCGGAGCGCGGCGCTGGGGCTGCACAAGTACGGGGTGACCGCGAACGCGGTGGCGCCGGTCGCGCGGACGCGGATGTCGGCGGGGGTTCCGATGGAACTGGCGGAGATCGGGGAGCCGGAGGATGTCGCCGCGCTGGTGGTGTACCTGCTGTCCGACGCGGCGTCCCGGGAGGGGATCACCGGGCAGGTGTACACGGTCGCCGGGGCGAAGATCGCGGTGTGGGCTCAGCCTCGGGAGCTGCGTGCGGCGTACGCCTCCGGTGGATGGACCGTGGAGGGGATCGCGGAGTTCCTGCCCGGGTCGGTGGGGGTGGATCCGATGCCCTTGCTGGAGCGGGTGCGGGGGATGGAGAGGGCGGCTCGGGAGGGGGAGCGGCCCAACGCGTGAGGGGGCGGGGGTGCGGGTGCGGGTGGTTCGGCGAGTGCGGGCCGGTGGGGGTTGTTCGCGCAGTTCCCCGCGCCCCTAGGGGGCCGGAGACTGCGGCGTTGAGAGGGGAAGCCTGATGGACTTCGGATTCGGCGCGGAGGACGAGGACTTTCGTGCCGAGGTTCGTGAATGGCTCGCGGAGCACGCGTCGGGCGCGAGCGACCGACGCGCTTGGGAGCGGACGCTCGGTGCGGCCGGGTGGATCGGGCTCGGGTGGGGGGCGGACGGGTACGGGAACCGGAGGGCTGGTCTCACCCAACAGGTCGTCTGGGCCGAGGAGTACGCGCGCTCGGGGGCGCCTCCGCGCTCCGGGCACATCGGGGAGAACCTGCTCGCGCCCACGCTCATAGCCCACGGCACCGAGGAGCAGAAGGCCCGCTTCCTGCCTCCGATCGCCGCCGGTGACGAACTCTGGTGCCAGGGCTACAGCGAACCCGGCGCCGGTTCGGACCTGGCAGGGGTGCGTACCGCCGCCGTACGCGAGGAGGGCGGCCGGGCGTATCGGGTCACGGGGCAGAAGATCTGGACGTCGCTCGCGCACGAGGCCGACTGGTGCTTCGTGCTCGCCCGTACCGAGGCCGGGTCCCGGAGGCACCACGGGCTGACCTTCCTCCTCGTCCCCATGGACCAGCCGGGCCGTATCGAGGTCCGTCCCATCCGGCAGCTGACCGGCACCAGCGACTTCAACGAGGTCTTCTTCGACGGCGCGCGTGCGGAGCAGGTCGTCGGGGGTGAGGGCGACGGGTGGCGCGTCGCCATGAGCCTGCTCGGTTTCGAGCGGGGCGTGTCCACGCTGGCCCAGCAGATCGGGTTCGCCCAGGAGTTCGAGGACGTCGTGCGGGCGGCCGTGGAGTCCGGGGCGGCGCGGGATCCCGTCGTACGGGAACGGCTCGTACGGCAGTGGGCCGAACTGCGCACCATGCGCTGGAACGCCCTGCGCACGCTGGGCGGTTCGGGCGACGCGGGGGCGCCGAGCGTGGCGAAGCTGCTGTGGGCCGGCTGGCATCAGCGGCTGGGGGAGCTGGCGGTGCTGGTGCGGGGTGCGGCGGCGGGTGTGGGTCCCGCCGACTGGTCGGCCTCGGCGCCGTACGAACTGGACGCGGCACAGCACCTGTTCCTGTTCTCCCGGGCCGACACCATCTACGGCGGCTCGGACCAGATCCAGCGCACGATCATCGCCGAGCGCGTGCTCGGCCTGCCCAGGGAGCCCAAGGGGGCCGTGTGATGCGAGGCGTGATCTTCGACGGGAAGCAGGTCCGGGTCGTGACGGACCTGGAGGTGCGGGAGCCCGGGCCGGGTGAGGTGGCGGTCGCGATCCGGGCGGCCGGGCTGTGCCACAGCGATCTGTCGGTGGTGGACGGGACCATACCCTTCCCGGTTCCCGTGGTGCTGGGCCATGAAGGGGCCGGGGTCGTGGAGGCGGTGGGTGTGGGCGTCACCCATGTGGCGCCCGGTGACCATGTCGCGCTGTCCACACTGGCCAACTGCGGGACGTGCGCGGAGTGCGACCGGGGGCGGCCGACGATGTGCCGGGGGGCGATCGGACGCCCGGGCCGGCCGTTCAGCCACGACGGCCTGCCGGTGTACCAGTTCGCGTCGAACTCGGCCTTCGCCGAGCGCACGGTGGTGAAGGCCGTGCAGGCCGTCCGCATCCCCGAGGACATCCCCATGGCGTCGGCGGCGCTCATCGGGTGCGGGGTCCTGACGGGGGTGGGCGCCGTACTGAACCGGGCGCGGGTGGACCGGGGCGACAGTGTGCTGGTGATCGGGACGGGCGGGATCGGGCTGAACGTGCTGCAGGGGGCGCGGCTCGCGGGCGCCCTGCGGATCGTGGCCGTCGACGCCAACCCGGCGAAGGAGGAGGCGGCGCGGCGCTTCGGCGCGACGGACTTCCTCACCTCGACCGAAGGCGTGCGCGGTGTCCTGCCCACCGGCGCGGACCACGCCTTCGAGTGCGTCGGCCGTGTGGAGCTGATCCGCCAGGCGATCGACGCGCTGGACCGGCACGGCCAGGCGATCCTCCTCGGCGTGCCCCCGGCCACGGCCGAGGCGTCCTTCCGCGTCTCGTCGATGTACCTCGACAAGTCCGTCCTGGGCTGCCGCTACGGCTCCTCCCGCCCGCAGCGCGACATCGCCCTGTACGCCGACCTGTACCGCCAGGACCGGCTGCTGCTCGACGAACTCGTCACCCGGACCTATCCGGTCGAGGAGTTCGAGAGGGCGGCGGCGGACGCGGAGGCGGGGCGGGTGGCGCGGGGGGTGCTCATGTTCTGACGGCCGCCGTCCGGTCTTTCTCGGTTCGGAAGGTCCGCCGGTAGGCGGTCGGCGTGACGCCGAGCGCAGCCTGGAGGTGCTGGCGCATCGACTGGGCCGTGCCGAAGCCGGCGTCGTGGGCCACCTGGTCGACGGAGCGGTCGGTGGACTCCAGCAGGTGCCGGGCCCGTTCCACGCGCTGCTGGGTGAGCCACTGGCCCGGGCTGACGCCGGTCTCCTCGCGGAAGCGGCGGGTGAAGGTGCGGACCGACATGGACTCCTGGGCGGCCATGTCACGCAGCTGGATCGGCTCGTGCAGGCGGCCCAGGGCCCAGGCGCGGGCGGCGGTGGTGGACGCCTGCTGCGGATCGGGCACCGGCCGCTCGATGTACTGCGCCTGCCCGCCGTCGCGGTGGGGCGGTACGACCGTACGGCGGGCCACTTCGTTGGCGACGGCGGCACCGTGGTCGCGGCGCACCATGTGCAGGCACAGGTCGAGGCCGGCCGCGACGCCCGCGGAGGTCAGCACGTCGCCGTCGTCGATGAACAGCACGTCCGGGTCGACCTCGACCTGCGGGAAGAGTCGCTGGAGCCGCTGGGAGTCGGCCCAGTGGGTGGTGGCCGGGCGGCCGTCGAGCAGGCCGGCGGCGGCGAGGACGTAGACGCCGGTGCAGATGGAGGCCAGCCGGGTGCCGGGCCGCAGGTGGGCGAGGGCGGCGGCGAGTTCACCGGTCAGCACGCCCTCCTCGTAGACCGGGCCGAGTTCGTACGACGCCGGGACGATCACCGTGTCGGCGGTGGCCAGGGCCTCGGGGCCATGGGCGACGTGGATGTCGAAGTCGGCGTCCGTCACGACCGGGCCGGGCGGGCGGACCGAGCAGGTCACGACCTCGTACAGGTGCCGGCCCTTTGTGTCCTTGGGGCGGCCGAAGATGCGGTGCGGGATGCCCAGTTCGAAGGGGAGCAGTCCGTCGAGGGCGAGGACGACGACGCGGTGGGGGCGGAAGCCCGGGTGTGCTGCGCTCGCTGTCATGGCCCGATCCTAGCGAATGCTGTCCCTCGGGCCACTCGCTGCGTCCCGGGCGTGGATCGGAAGCTCTATGACGTGACACAGACAAGCGAAGCCCCCACAGTCGTGGAGCAGCCGTCGAAACCGAACCGCAGGCGTGTGCACCGCGCCTGGTTCGTCGCCGCTGTCACCTTCGTGACGATCATCGGCGCCGCGGCCTTCCGTTCCGTACCGGGTCTGCTCATCGACCCCCTGCACAGCGAGTTCGACTGGTCACGCGGCACCATCGGTGCCGCGGTCTCCGTCAATCTCGCGCTGTACGGTCTGACGGCCCCCTTCGCGGCGGCTCTGATGGACCGCTTCGGCATCCGCCGGGTGGTCGCTCTCGCCCTGACCGTCATCGCGCTCGGGTCCGGCCTCACCGTCTGGATGACGGCGGCCTGGCAGCTGATGCTGTGCTGGGGCCTGCTGGTCGGCCTCGGCTCCGGCTCCATGGCGCTGGCGTTCGCGGCGACCGTCACCAACCGCTGGTTCACCGAGCGGCGCGGCCTGGTCAGCGGCGTCCTCACCGCCGCGTCGGCCTCGGGCCAGCTGATCTTCCTGCCGCTGCTGTCCTGGATCATCGACCGGTACGACTGGCGTCCGGCGGCCGTGACGGTCGCGCTCGCGGCGCTCGCGGTCGTCCCCTTCGTCTGGCTCCTCCTGCACGACCACCCCGCCGACGTGGGCCAGAAGCCGTACGGCGCGACCGAGTTCGTACCGAAGCCGGCACCGGTGGTGGGCGCCGCGCGCCGCGCCGTGTCCGTCCTGTTCTCGGCCGCCCGCACCGGCCCGTTCTGGCTGCTCGCCGGCACCTTCGCGATCTGTGGTGCCTCCACCAACGGCCTGATCCAGACCCACTTCGTGCCCGCCTCCCACGACCACGGCATGCCCATCACGGCCGCGGCGTCGCTGCTCGCGGTCATCGGGATCTTCGACGTCGTCGGCACGATCGCCTCCGGCTGGTTCACGGACCGCTTCGACGCGCGCCGGCTGCTCGCGGTGTACTACGCGCTGCGAGGGGTGTCGCTGCTGTTCCTGCCGCTGCTGCTGGCGCCCTCGGTCCACCCGCCGATGATCTTCTTCATCGTCTTCTACGGCCTCGACTGGGTCGCCACCGTCCCGCCCACCCTCGCCCTGTGCCGCGAGCAGTACGGCGAGGACAGCGCGATCGTCTTCGGCTGGGTCCTCGCCTCCCACCAGGTGGGCGCCGCCCTGGTCGCCTTCCTCGGCGGAGTCGCCCGCGACACGTTCGGCTCGTACGACGTGGTCTGGTACGCGTCGGGGGCGCTGTGCGCGGTGGCGGCGCTGATGGCACTGGTGATCCGGCGGCGGGCGGGGGATGTGCCGGCGACGGTTTGAGACCTCTTCCTACGAGGGCCCGAAAAAAGTCGGACCAGGATGTCGAGAACCCGCGTCCCGCTCCGTCCCCGGTGTGAACGCGACCAGAATGGGTCGCACGAGCACCGAGGAGAACCATCATGGCCAAGTACCTGCTGCTGAAGCACTACCGCGGCGCCCCGGCTTCGGTCAACGACGCGCCGATGGACCAGTGGAGCCCGGAGGAGATCTCGGCGCATCTGCAGTACATGAACGACTTCGCGGCCCGGCTGGAGAAGACCGGCGAGTTCGTCAGCAGCCAGGCGCTCGCCCCCGAGGGAGCGTGGGTCCGCTACGACGGTGAGGGGCGCCCGCCGGTCACCGACGGACCGTTCGCCGAGACCAAGGACCTCATCGCCGGCTGGATGATCATCGACGTCGACAGCTACGAGCGTGCCGTCGAGCTGGCCGGGGAGCTGTCCGCCGCCCCCGGGGCGGGCGGCAAGCCGATCCACGAGTGGCTGGAGGTGCGCCCGTTCTACGGCGAGCAGCCCACCATCACGGAATGACGCCACCGATGGACGAGGCCCTGCTCAGGAGCCTCACGCCGAGCGTGCTCACCGTCCTCGTCCGCCGCGGAGCCGACTTCGCGGCGGCCGAGGACGCCGTGCAGGACGCCCTGGTCGAGGCGCTCCGCCTCTGGCCGGCCGACCCGCCGCGCGATGCGAAGGGCTGGCTGGTCACCGTGGCCTGGCGCAAGTTCCTCGACGCGACCCGGTCGGACCTCGCACGCCGCCGGCGAGAGGACCGGGTCGAGGAGGAGCCGGCGCCCGGCCCGGCGCCCGCGCTGGACGACACGCTCCAGCTCTACTTCCTGTGCGCGCACCCGTCGCTGACCCCGGCATCGGCCGTCGCGCTCACGCTACGCGCCGTCGGCGGCCTCACCACCCGGCAGATCGCCGAGGCCTACCTCGTACCCGAGGCGACCATGGCGCAGCGCATCAGCCGGGCCAAGCGCACGGTCTCCGGTGTGCGGTTCGACCAGCCCGGGGACGTGGCCACCGTCCTCCGCGTCCTCTACCTCGTCTTCAACGAGGGCTACTCCGGCGATGTCGACCTCGCCGCCGAGGCCATACGGCTCACCCGGCAGCTCGCGACCGCGATCGACCACCCCGAGGTGGCCGGTCTGCTCGCCCTCATGCTGCTCCACCACGCCCGGCGTGCCGCCCGGACCGCGCCCGACGGCAGCCTCGTGCCGCTCGCCGAGCAGGACCGCGGCCGCTGGGACACCGCGTCGATCGCCGAGGGCGTCGTGATCCTGCAGGCGGCCCTCGCCCGCGACCGGCTGGGCGAGTTCCAGGCCCAGGCCGCCATCGCGGCACTCCACGCCGACGCGCCCACCGCCGAGGAGACCGACTGGGTCCAGATCGTCGAGTGGTACGACGAGCTCGCGCGCCTGACCGACAGCCCGGTCGTCCGGCTCAACCGCGCGGTCGCCGTAGGGGAGGCCGACGGACCGCGCGCCGGCCTGGCCGCACTCGCGGCGCTGGACACCTCGCTGCCCCGCCACGCCGCGGTGGCGGCGTACCTCCACGAGCGTGACGGCGACTTGGGCACGGCGGCCCGGCTGTACGCCGAGGCGGCCCGGCGGGCCCCCAACCTCGCCGAACGCGATCATCTGATGCGGCAGGCGGCGCGGCTCAATGCGGGGCGGGGGTGCTGAGGGGTCGCGTGTGGACTGTGTCGGCTGTTCGATCCTGGTCGGGGGTGAGCTCGCCGGGGCGTTGGAGCAGGCCCAGGAGCGCACGCGCGATGACACCGGCGTCGTGCAGTCGTCTGGCCAGGTCACCTGACGTCGTAGCACTGTTGAGATGTTCGTCAGCATGCCGCAGGACGGTTTGTGCGGTGGCCTGCGTCCCGTCCCGCATCCGAGGCATGAGCTTTGACAGCTCGGGTGCCAGCAGCCGTACGTACCCCTCCATCTCCTGGAGGCGGGCCCGCTGCTCGGGCGGCTGCCCGCTGGGGCCCCACAGCGTTTCCTCGCACCGGCGCCGGATCAGGGCCGCGTCGAACGGAGCCGTCGTATCGCTCATGCTTCCGGCTCCGTGGCGAGGCACTGCCTGGCGGCGGCGATCAGCCGGGCGACCTTCAAGGGTCTGCACAGGGGCGCGGCCGAGGCCATCGGCACCGACCAGTAGGTGACGCGAGCGCGCGTGCATTCCAGGGCGTCCGCCCTGGGAACTCCGAGATAGCTGCCGAGGCCCAGGCACTCCACGTCCAGGGGCCGCCAGTCGTCGACGGCCTGACGCCAGGTACTCGGCATGGTCGCGGGCACCAGGGCGTAGTAGCGGAGGTGGCGCGGGTCGCAGATGACCGGGCCGTCGTCGAGGGCGTGGCGCATGAACTCGTCGAGCTCCGACGGCTCGGTGCTGTCCGCCAGGGCCAGCACGAGGCGGCCGGGGATGCGTACGGCGGAGAAATCGATGCCGAGCGGGAGCATGGCTACGGCGTGCTGCTGCCATTCCAGGCGGGCTCGGTCGCGGCTTGGGGGCGGAAGGGTTGCCAGCAGCCGGTGCTCCGCCGCTGACCGCCGGTCCGAGGTGGGGTGTTCGAGCACTCCGGGGTCGGCTGCGACGGGCGGTAAGACGGAGTGGCTGTGGTTGCTCGGCATGCTGGGGCCTCCCCGGTCACGTGCGTTCCGTTTCACGCCGTGACCGTAGAAGCGCTGCTACCGCGACAGGGGCACAGATTGTGCCCCTTTGCTCACGCTGAGAGAAGGCCGAGCTTCACCGCGAGTCCCGAGGCGCGACGCCTGCGCGCCGGGGACTTCGCCTCGGTCTCCTCCAGCACGATGCGTTTGGCGTAGCCGTTGTACTTGATCGTTTCTGGGGCCGCCTCGTAGGCCTGGTTGAGCGTCGCGAGGGCCACGTCCGGCTGCCCGTCGAGCTGGTAGCCGCGCGCCTCCTCGATGCGATGGCGAGCACGTCGCGGCCGCGACGGGATCGTCGCCGCGTCGGCGGCGGCCGCCTGCCGTACGGACTCCCCGCCGGCGTGCGTCTCGACGGCGATGGTCACGGCGTGCGCGCCCATGATGGCGCGCGAGAACGACGTCACCGGGTGGTAGTAGGCGGCGGGCAGACGGGTCGCCATGTCCCGGGCCAGGTCCCAGTGCCTCCAGGCTGTGCCCGCCTCGCCTCGGCGGGCTGCCGTGTATCCGGCTTCGAAGGTGAGGGCGCCGGTGATCGCGAGGACATCGTCGCTCGCGTTCGGCAACAGTGGTTCGAGGTAGGCCAGCGTTCCCATCGTCACGGCGTCGGCGGCGTCGAAGTGGGCGGGCCCGCTGTCACGGTGTGCTTGAGCGGCGAGCCACGCGGCGACGCCGATCGCGTGCGGGTCCTCGGACTCCTGGGCGGCGATCAGGGCACGGTCGGCGACGCGCCACAGCAGCGCCGCGTCGGGCTGGTAGGCACAGAAGAACTGCGCGAGGGAGTACACCTCCGCGAGGACGGCCTGCGCCGCGCGCCGCTCCGGTCCGGAGTCCGCCTGCCGTGCCGCGGCCTGGGCGTCGCGGATTAGGTCCGGCAGTAACTCGCCGATGACCTCACGGTGGTTCGGAGCAGAATGCCGGGCGGCCCAGGCGCGTGCGAGGCGAGCGCGGAGGTGCTCGGCAGGGGGCGCCTGGCGCTCGGTGGTGAGCGGGAAGGCGTCGAGCGCCGACTTCACCTCAGGGAGGCGTGGATGACCGGGACCGGTGAAGAGGCCGACCCGCATGGACTGGTCTCCGGTGAGGTCGGAGAGGTCCCGTAGGCGCAGGACCTCGGCGATACGGAGGATCACTTCGAGCTTGGGCGTCTTGAGACGGCCCGTCTCGACGCCCTTGACCCAGGAACCGGAACGGCCGACGAGGCCGCCGAGTTGCTCGCGGGTGAGGCCCTTGCGGGTGCGCAGGATCTGGAGTCGTGGCCCGAAGACAAGCGGGTCGGCGTAGGGGTCCGGGGTAGCGTCAGATGGCACGGTCTCGCCCCTTTTCTGTTCAGCGTCCACTGTCAGGGTATGGGGCGGGGGTACTTGTGTGTGAGTGCTCTGCGACGCTCCGCATAGGCGAGGGGCGAGTTGTGTGCTGTGGACTCCGTGCATGACGAAGCCGGTCCTGTACCTGATCGTCGACGAGGTCGGTCGTGGAGCAGAGCACATGCCCGGTTGAGCTACGCGGGCGGCGCGGTGTTCGCGGCGATCCACTCCAGGCATCCCTTCGAGCCGGCCTCGATCGGGACGGCCGCGATCTCCGGTTTCTGCCACGGGTGGTGCTTCAGCAGGTGGGACTCCAGCTCGGGGTAGCGGGATCGGGTGGTCTTCAGCAGGAGTTGCCACTCCTCCCCGGTGCCGAACTCGCCGTCGTGCCAGAACGCCGACGTAACAGGGCCGATGATCTGCGCACCGGCCGCGAGTCGCTCGGCGACGACCGAACGGGCGAGTTCAACGGCCTGGTCATGAGTCGGGGTCGCGGTCGATACCTGGAGAAAGTCAGCCATGCCGGGAGCGTAGGCGGCGGCCAGATGTTCAGGAAGGGCATCGCGGGGTGGCGGGTGGCCGGGTCCGCTTGCGGGCTCTGGCCCGTTGGTTGGTTGTGACCGCGCTTCCGTGATGGCTACGCCTTGGCTATGAGATCGGCTCGACTGGGGGTGTGCGGCCGCCCATCAACCAGGGAGCTTCGTGTAGATCCAGTCGAAGCCGTCGTATCCCTCGGTGTCGAGATGCGGTGCTCGGTTGAGCCCGGCGCGTATCGCCACGCGCTGAGAAGCGAGGTTGGCCGGTCGCACGCGGGCGATCAGCGGGAGGCCGGGCAGGTGACGGGATGCCCAGGTGGCGACCGCGGCTGCGGCTTCAGAGGCGAAGCCTTGGCCCCACGCTGAGGTGGCGAAACGGTAGAAGAGGTTCAGGACCGGTGCCCCGTGCAGTTCCATGGGCTTGATTCCGCAGAATCCGAGCTGCTGAGCGGAGCCGTGGTGCCGGACGACCCAGTACCCGTATCCGTGCTGCTGCCACTGATCGTCCCAACGGTGGTAAAGCGCCTCTGCTTCCTCAAGCCGGGCGAGTGCGTCGGACGGGTTGTGGGCACAGGTCTCAGGATCGCGGTGGACGGCGAAGATCGCGTCGACATCGGCTGTGGTCGGGCGTCTCAGCAACAGCCGGTCGGTCCGCAGCTCCACGGCTGCTGGGCTCCGGTCACTCATGGCAGGACCACCTCACCGGTGCGGAAGATTCGGTTCAGGTGGTGGTTCAGCACTGTGGTCGCGGACTCCGGGCTGCGCTGGCCGACGAGGATGCCGGTGCCGAGTCCCGCGGACATGGCGAGCAGGCCGGCTGCCTCCAACCGTGCGTCCACACCGGGCTCGAGCAGTGCCGCTTCCTGCGCCTGCCGGAGGAGTTCGGTCAGCGCGTCTTCGGCGGTGTCAGGGTTCTTGATGAAGGGCTGGGCTGCGAGTGCCGGGTCGTTCACGGCCAGAACCGCGTATGACGTGTAGAGGTGATGGAAGGTGCGGCTCTCGTCGTCTGCCGGCAGCGCCGCCATCAACAGCGCCTCGACCATCTCTCGCGGACCAGGACTGTCCCCGGCGGCCCGTACACGGGTGGATACCCGTTCCCCGAATCTCTCCGCCAGAAGCTCAAGCCCGAAGAACAGCAACTTCTCCTTGGTCTGGAAGTAGTACTGCACCAGCCGCAGTGACACGCCCGCCTCCGCTGCTACATCGCGCATCCCGACGGTATGCAGCCCGCGTCGGCCGGCGACCCGGATGAGGGCCTCGCCGATCTCGGTGCGCCGTTCTGCGTGGTCCACGCGCTTGGGCATCGGCCGGTTCTCCGCTCGTCGTTCCCGCTACGGCTCCCATGGGCTCTACGGCTCCCATGGGCTTTTGATGATACATCTGTACCAGTAACGTGGTACGTTCGTATCACGAAATCGATACGCCGGAGGTGGCCATGCCCGAGACCGCTGCCCGAACCCAGGCCGATGTCGGCCGCTATGTGAGCGATGCCTGGCGGGATCGCTACTTCACGGCCTGCGATGCGGTCTACGCGCTGGGGGCGCCCGCGCGCGCGGAAGAGGACGTGGAGACGTCCTTCGGCACCACGCACGTCTACCGCTACGGCCCCGCGAACGAGGCTGACCGATCCCGCACCCCCGTCGTCCTGGTGCACGGGGCGGGCTCATGCTCCGCGATGTGGTACCCGAACACCTCCGCCCTCAGCGCGGACCGCCCGGTCTACGCGATCGACACCCCGGGCGATCCCGGCCGCAGCGTGCAGCGCGAGCCCATCCACCAGCCCGAACGCGCCGCACAGTGGCTGGATGAGACACTCGCCGGACTCGGCCTCGACCGCGTACACCTCGTCGGCTCCTCCTACGGCGGATGGCTCGTCCTGAACCAGGCGCACCGCAGGCCCGGTCGCCTCGCCTCGGTCACCTTGCTCGACCCCGGCGGCTTGGAGAAGGTGGGACTGCGCTTCTTCGTCTGGATCTTCGCCAGCCTCTTCGCGACCTTCGCGCCGAAGGCGCTCCGCCCGCGACTGGCGGCCTGGCTCGAACAGCCGGTCCTCGTCGTGCCGGAACTGCGCGCGATGATCAGAACGGCGGTTCGCGCCTACCGCATACGCCGCCCGGCGCCGCTTCCCCTTCCCGAGAAGGAGCTGTCCACCATCCGGACCCCGCTCTACTTGGTGCTCGGCAAGCGAAGCCTCCTCGTACACCCGCAGCGGCAGGCGGAGCGTGTGCCGCGTCTGATCCCCGGGGCCCGAGCCGAGATCATCTCCAGCACGGGCCACGGGCCGCAGATCGACCACGCGGAGGAGATCAACCGCAGGATGCTGAACTTCATGGCTTCCGTCGACTGACAATTCCGAGCTGCCCGTCGGCGGGCAGGGGCTGATTGGATCGCGTGCGCCAACGCCACGGAGACGTCGACGAATTGGCCGCCACGGGGCTGTCCCTCAGCGCGGGTGAGACCGGAGGCGGGGCCACAGCGGCGTAATTCGGTGTTCGAGGAGAGGTGGGTCGGCCTACGGTGAGGCCCCTATGACTCTCCTACATGCGCATGACTATGGGGGCGATGGCCCGCAACTGGTTCTTCTGCACGGGTTCGGGCGGTCTCTGGCCGACTGGAGTGCCTCGGCGGCTCAGCTCACCGACGGGTATCGGGTTCTTGGCGTCGATCTGCCCGGGCACGGGCGTTCTCCCGATATCTCCCCCTGGGCGCTTCCCGCCGTGGTGCGGGACATCACCGACACGCTCGACGCGCACGGTGTGACCGAGGCCGTCGTGGTGGGGCATTCTCTCGGCGGACTGGTTGCCGTCGAGTACGCACGGGCGTATCCGGACCGTGCTCGTGCCGCCGTGAATCTCGACGGGTTCTGGTGGCGGCGTGAGGACCCGGGCGCCGAACAGGTGACTGAGGGGCTGCTGGCGTCGGTCGGGGCCGTCGCGTCGGACGGGTACGTCGAGCAGCAGGTCGCCAACTCCGCGCGGTTCGGGGTGCCCGCCGACCGTGCGGAGGCAGCTGCCCGCGCGGCGGCGCGGCCGCTGTCCGACGGTACCTGGCAGACGCTGCCGGAACGGGCCGCGGCGCTGGAGATCGTCGACGAACTCCACCGGCTCGGCGCGCACGGTGTCGCCGCCTGGCTGGACGGGGTGGACCGCCCGCTGCTGCTCGTGCAGGCCGGGCGACGGCTGCCGCCCGCGCCCGGCATGGAGTGGTTCGACGAGTTCAGCGCCCGGTTCGCCCGAGAGGTCTCCGACGAGCTGGCCGCCCTCTCCCGCGCCCGGCCGATGATCGGCGTCGAGCGGGTCGACGCCACCCATCCCATGATCCTTGAGGCCCCTGAGGCGGTGGCGACGCTGGTCGCCGGGTTCGTTCGGGCCCTGCCCGACTGAAAAGTCCGGCACACTGAGCCCAGCTGCTTCGCCGCTTCGAGAGGTCCGTTGATGACACTCGGCATGGTCCTCGGCGACGTGGACGTCGTGACTCAGCACGCTCGTTCACGCCCGATCTTCCGAGGAGTACGCCGTGTCCACGATCCACTGGACCGAGACTCAACCCCGTTCCGCCCGCTGGCACTCTGAGTCCGGACTGCCCCTGCCCCGCACGGTCGTCGTAGCCGACGACCGTATGCGGGCCGCCGTCGCCTACCGGCTGGCCTGTGAGGGCACCGCGTTGTTGTGGCGCGGGGACTTTCACAATGCGCGGCAGTTGCTGAGTGCCTTGGACCGTCGTGTCGGGCGTACCGCGCCCGGGGCGGCGGACACGGCGGCCGAGACCTTCCGGTCGCAGCGCCGGTTTCGTGCCCACCGTGCTCGCGTGCTCGGCAAGTTGCTGGTTCTGCTGGACGCGGATCACGGACTGGACCTGCGGAGGGCTCCCGATGTGCGCCGGGCGGTCGCCGAGGCGTACGGGGCGTTCGACGGGCCCGTGGCCGTCGCCCTCTCCGAGTTGCTGGGTGTGATCAGTGCCCGGCAGTGGCGGGAGAAGGGCGTGCACGTCCCGGCGCTGGATGCGGTGGTTCACCCGCACTATGGGGTGTTCGCGCCCACCCGGAGTGAGTACGTCGACCTCGTCGCCCGGGCTCCGCTGCCGCGAGGCGGTGAGGTACGGGTCGCGTTCGACCTGGGCACCGGAACCGGCGTGCTCGCCGCCGTGCTGGCCCGGCGGGGCGTCGGGCAGGTCGTGGCGACCGACGTCAGTGCGCGCGCCCGGGCGTGTGCGCGGGACAACGTGGGGCGGTTGGGGCTCGAGGGGGTGATCCGGGTGGTGAGCGGGTCCGAGCTGTATCCCCCGGGGCGCGCCGACCTGGTCGTGTGCAACCCGCCCTGGATTCCCGGCCGTCCCGCCTCCGACCTCGACCTCGGCGTCTACGACGCGGGTGGTGGCATGCTGCAGGGCTTCCTGAGCGGGCTCGCCGAGCGGCTGGAACCCGGAGGTGAGGGCTGGCTCGTGCTGTCCGACCTCGCCGAGCGGCTCGGGCTGCGCAGTCGCGAGCAGTTGATGACCGCCGTGGAGAGTGCCGGGCTGCGGGTGGTCGACCGGCTGGACACGCGTCCGCGTCACGCCCGTGCGCGGGACACGGACGATCCACTGCACGCCGTACGGGCCGCCGAGGTCACCTCGCTGTGGCGGCTGGCCGTCGGCTAGTCCTCCGTCAGCCGCGCGAAGCGCCCTCGGTGGAACAGCAGCGGTCCGTCCGGATCGTCCGTGCCCGTGCCGAGGGCGTTCACCCGGCCGACCACGATCAGGTGGTCGCCGCCCGTGTGGACGGCGTGGATCGCGCAGTCGATCCAGGCGACCGCGCCGGAGAGGCGGGGTGAGCCGGAGACGGGTGCCCTGTCGTAGGCCACGCCTGCGAACTTGTCCGCGCCGCTCACCGCGAAGGAGCGGCACAACTCGCCCTGGTCGGCACCCAGGACGTTGACGCAGAAGACGCCCGCGCGGGCGATGCGCGGCCAGGTCGTCGACGTACGGCCGACCATGAAGGCCACGAGCGGCGGGTCGAGGGAGAGGGAGCTGAAGGACTGGCAGGCGAAGCCGGCGGGGGCGGAGTCGGGGGTGGCGTGAGTGTCGGGAGCGGCGGGGGGTGCCGTCACGATCGTCACGCCCGTCGCGAAGCGGCCCAGGACGCGGCGGAATTCCTGCCGCTCCAGGGGAGCGCGCTCGTCTTCACCCACGCAGCGCAGCTCCGGGCGCGGCAGCGGTTCCACGGGCCGTGGGGCCGGGGTGCGGGTCGTCGACCTGAGGTAGCGGACGGCGGCCTCCGCCATCCCTGCTTGTCCCATCACGCTCCTGATTGAAGCTGACGATACGTCAGATTGGAAGACTCAGTGGCCCTTGTACGTCGGCTTCCGTCGCTCCACGAAGCTCCGTACCCCCTCCCGCGCGTCCACCGTCGTCATGTTGATCTCCTGCGCCGCGGCCTCGGCGGCGAAGGCGGTGGCCCGGTCGGTGTCCAGGGACGCGTTGACGAGCTGCTTGGTCAGGGCGAGGGCCCGGGTCGGGCCGGCGGCGAGGCGTTCGGCCCAGGCACGGGCCGTCTTGTCCAGGTCCCCGTCCGGTACGACCCGGTTGACCAGGCCCAGGCGTTCGGCGTCCGTCGCCGTGAGCGCGTCGCCGAAGAACATCAGCTCCTTCGCCCGCTGCGGGCCGATGAGGCGGGGGAGCAGGTACGCGCCGCCGCCGTCGGGGACCAGCCCCCGCCGTACGAAGACCTCGATGAACCTGGCCGACTCCGCGGCCAGGACGAGATCGCAGGCGAGCGCCAGATGGGCTCCGAGGCCGGCCGCCGTGCCGTTCACCGCCGCGATCACCGGCTTCTCGCAGTCCAGGACGGCGGCGATCAGGCGCTGCGCGCCGTTGCGGAGGGTGCGGGCGACATCGCCGACGTCGCGTTCCTCCGTGGTGGCGGCGCCTCGCAGGTCCGCGCCCGCGCAGAAGCCTCGGCCCGTTCCCGTGATCACCACCGCCCGGACATCGGCCGTCGCGGACGCCTTCGCCAGGAGCTGGACGACCTCGTCCCGCTGGTCCGGGGTGAGGGCGTTGAGCGCCTCGGGACGGTTCAGGGTGATGGTGAGGACCTGGTCGGCTGTGGCGTGCAGGACGGCCGGCATCAGCGGCACACCGCCAGCGCGTCCAGCGCCACCGCGCCCTGTCCCTGCGGCAGCACCATCAGCGGGTTGATGTCCAACTCCGCCAGCTGGTTCCCGAGTTCGAGTGCCATGCGCTGCACGCGCAGGACGACCTCGACCAAGGCGTCCAGATCGGCCGGCGGGCGGCCCCGGACTCCGTCGAGCAGGGCCCGGCCGCGCAGGCCGGCGAGCATGTCCCGGGCCTGCTCCTCACCGAAGGGCGGTACGCCTACGGCGGTGTCGCGCAGGACCTCGACCAGGACCCCGCCGAGGCCGACGGTCACCGTCGGGCCGAACAGGTCGTCGTGAGTGACGCCCACGACCATCTCCACGCCCTGTTCGACCATCTGGCAGACCAGTACGCCGTCCAGGGAGACCTCCTCGTAGCGGGCGATGTCGGTCAGCTCCCGGTAGGCGTCGCGGACCTGGCTCGCCGAGGTCAGGCCGATCTTCACCAGGCCCAGTTCCGTCTTGTGGGCGATGCGGGCGCCCGACGCCTTCATCACCACCGGGTAGCCGACCAGGCCGGCGGCCCGGACGGCGCCCGCCGCGCTGGTCACCAACTGCTCGCGCGGTACGCGGATGCCGTACGCCCGCAGCAGCTGCTTCGCGGCGTGTTCGCTGAGCTGTTCGCCGGGGTGCATCAGCGCCTGTGCCTTGCGGTAGGACGGCGAGGGGGTGCGCGGGGCCTCGTCGAAGGGGGAGCGGTAGGCGGTCGTGAAGCGGTGGTGGGCGAGGTAGGCGCGGACGGCGGTGAGGCAGTTGCCGACCGTGCGGAACGTGGCCACGCGGGAGGAGCCGAGCAGGACCTCGCGGTAGGCCGGTTCGGTGCCGACCGGCGAGCCCCATACGACGCACACCAGCTTGTCCGTGTGTTCCGCCGCGTCGACCAGGTCCCGTACGAGGCGGTCGCTGAGCGGGGGGAAGGGGCCGGTGATCGGGCAGATCAGCACGCCGACCTCGGGGTCGGCGAGGATCGCGTCGATGATCTTCCGGCCGCGCCAGTCGCCGACCGGATGGCCGCCGTTGTCGACCGGGTTGGCGACGCTCAGGTACTCGGGGATCCACTGGTGCAGTTCGGTCTGCTTGGCCTCGGAGAGCGACGGCAGCCTCAGGCCCGTCTCGGCAGCCAGGTCCGCGACGTGGGCGCCCGTGCCGCCCGAGATCGAGTAGACGGCCACCCCGTCGGAGCGCGGCGGGCGGGCGCGGGCCAGCAGGGCCGCCGTGTCCTGGAGTTCGTCGAGGCCGTCGACGCGGATCACGCCGTACTGGCGCAGCGCCGCGTCCACCACCGCGTCCGCGCCGGTCAGTTTGCCGGTGTGGGAGGCGGCCGTGCGGGCGCCGGTCTCGGTGCGGCCCACCTTGACGGCGACGACCGGGACTCCGCGCCGGGCGGCCCGGTCGGCGGCGAGGAGGAAGGAGCGGCCGTCCTTCAGCCCTTCCAGGTAGCAGGCGATGGCGCCGATCCCGGGCTGCTCGGCGAAGTAGGAGAGGAAGTCCGCGGTCTCCAGGTCGGCCTCGTTGCCGGTGGGCGCCCAGTGGGAGAGGCGGATGCCGAGTTCCTGGAGGGCGAAGACGGGGCGGCCCTGGTGGCCGGACTGGGTGATCAGGGCGATCGCGGGGCCGTCGAGGTCGTCGCGGAAGTGCTCGAAGGCGTTGAGGTTGGTGTTGGGGCCCAGCAGACGCACCCCGGAGCGTTCGACGGCCGCGGCCAGTCGCCGCTGGGCGGCCTCGCCCTCGGGGCCGGTCTCCGCGAACCCGGAGGCGAAGACGACCGCGAACCGTGCCTTGGCCTCGGCCAGTTCCTCGATCACGGGGAGGGGGTCGCCGACGAGGACCACCGCCAGGTCGACCTGCTCGGGCAGGTCGGCGACGGAAGGGGAGCAGGGCAGGCCGAAGACGGCCGGGCGGCTCGGATGCACCGGGTACAGCCGGGCCCCGACCCGCTCGGCCCAGTCGGCCAGTTGGCGGGTCACGCCGGTGTTGGGGCGTCCCTCGGAGTCCGAGGCGCCGATCACGGCGACGGACCGGGGCCGGAAGAAGTGGTCCAGATCGGGTACGTCGACGTGCAGCGGGCGCCCGCTGACGTCGAGGTCGCCCTCCTGGGCCGGCCTGCCGTGCACGGCGGGCCCGGGCCGTTCGCCACAGGCGATGGCCCGGGCCCGGCGGGAGTCGGTGGTGAGGGTGCCGTGGGTCGATCCAAGCATCGTTTCCGCCCGCTCCTGTGAGACAGCCGCTAACTGACGCACTGTCAGATTACTGAACTGATGCGATGTCAGGAATGGCTGTGCAGGAAAGTCGGCGAGTGAGGGTGCCTGGAGGTGGGGGTGGGGGTGGGTGCTCGGGGTGCTGCGACCGACGCTCTTCGTGCCCGGGGCGCCGCCGGCCGAAGTGTCGGCGCATGTGCTCGGGGTGAATCGCGCAGGACCGGCCATGGAGGTCGGCCCCGAACGGCCGGGACTGAGTGCTACTTACACCGATATCACTTACGCCGAACCGTCCCGCGCGATGGCCTTCGCGATGCGCACCGCGTCGAGTGCCAGCTCGCGCAGGTTGCCGCTGATCGGGTTGGTGAAGCCGGTGAAGTACAGGCCTGGGGCGGTCTTCGGGCTGCGGGCGCCATGGACGACGGGCTTGCCGCGGGCGTCGAGCACGCCGAGGTGGCCGACCAGGCCCTCCAGGGCGCGGACGTACCCGGTGGCGGCTATCACCGCGTCCGGGGAGAGCCGGGTGCCGTCGGCCAGCACGATCTTGCCGTCGCCCTCGAAGGACTCCACGGCGGCCACGATCTCGACCGTGCCCTTGCGCACGGCGTCGATCAGGCCGACGTCCTGCACCGGGATCGCGCCCTGCTTCACCCGGGTGTACAGCCCGGTGTCGGGGCGCGGCAGCCCGTGTGCCGACAGGTCGGGGATCGCCACCTTGGCCTGCGCCCGGGAGATCCGGTCGACGAGGCCGACCGGGAGATGCCGTACGAGGACAGCGCTGTACTGGGCGGCCCAACCGGCGGTCGAACGGCGTACGAGGTGCGGGACGGTGCGCACGGCCAGCCGGACCCGGGAGGCGCCGCTCTCCACCAGGTCCACGGCGATCTCGGCACCCGTGTTGCCGACGCCGACCACGAGGACGTCCCGGCCGGCGTAGGGCGCGCCGTTGCGGTACTCCCCGGCGTGCAGGAACTCGCCGGTGAAGGACTCGCGGCCGGGCCAGTCCGGCAGGCGCGGGGTGTGGTTGTAGCCGGTCGCGACGACCACCGCGGAGCCGGTCAGCTCCCGGCCGCCGGTGGCGTACAGCAGCCAGCCCGTGCCGTCGGGCGCGCGCTCGATCCGGGACACCTCGACGCCGGTGACGATCTCCAGGCGGTGGTGCTCGGCGTACTTCTCCAGGTACCGCACCACGTTGTCCCGGGACACCCACCGCCCGAACCGGCGCGGCATCGGCAGCCCGGGCAGGGCCGACAGGCGGCGGGTGGTGTGCAGATGCAGCCGGTCGTAGTGGCGGCGCCAGGACGCCCCGACACGGTCGGACTTCTCCAGGACGACGGCCCGTACGCCCCGGGCGCGCAGCGCGTACGCGGCGGCGAGTCCGCCGGGGCCGCCGCCGATGACGTAGACGGGGCGGTCCGGTGTGGGGTGCGCGGAGGAGTGTGGGGAGGGCGTGGAGTCGGCCATGAGCGGGAGCGTAATCACGAGCCCGGTTGATGGGTCTCGGTCAAGACCGGAATTGGTTGCGGATTGATCACGGCTGTAGGGGGAGGGAGTGGGGCTCGTGGCGTAGTGGGCCTGGTTGTGGCGGGCGCGTGATCGTTTCTGACGGGTGCGGGAGGGGCCGGGGTGCGGCCTCCGATACGGACAGACGGGAGTACCGGAGGCCGCGGTCCTGAGGGGGCTACCTGATGCGGTAGCCGGTCACCTTCGCGATCCACTGGATGAAGTCGCCCGGGTCGGTGTTCGCGCCGTGCCCCTCGTCCCAGTAGTAGAGGTGGCTGACGTCGTCGCCCAGCGCGGCCGCGGCGGCGGCGAGGTTGGCGGAGACGGTGTGCGAGGTGTCGGAGTCCTTGGTGCCGAGGCGGATCCACCAGTGCTTGGTGCGGTGGGCGTTGGGCTTGCCCCCGGTGAGGAAGGGCATCGGGTTCATCAGCCGCAGCTTCGCGGGGATGTCGCCGTCGAGCCGCGTGCCGGTGTTGCCGGTCGTGTCGTGCTTCAGGCCGTACGTGGTGAAGTGGCGGGTCCCGGTCGCGCCCGTGCCGAAGAGGTTGTTCTCGCCGGTGGACAGGTCGAAGGCGTCGAAGGACGGGGCGCTCTTCTTGCGGGCGCCGACGTGGGTGAGGAAGTCGGCCCAGCTGAAGTGTGCCTTGCCGTTCTTCCAGGTGATGAAGGTGTTGTCGGCCAGGTAGGCGGCGCGGTCGGTGTCCGACAGGGCCTTGAGGTAGGCGGTGGCCGAGGGCTCCATGTACTGCTGGAGCAGGTACGTGTCGTAGTTGCGGGCGGTGAGCGTGCCGAAGCCGCCGAGGCCCCGCAGCTTCAGGGAGGCCTGGTACTCGGCGAACTGCGCCACCAGTTCCTTCGACACCGTCCGGTCGGCGAGCTTGCCCGTGCCCTGGACGACGTTGGTGCCCCAGTTCCACTCGTAGGCGCCGTCGGCGTGCTCCAGGTCGGTGATCGGGCACCAGGCGCCGGTGGCGAAGATGGCGTCGGAGGCGTCGGCCGCGCCGAGTTCCCTCAGGTACTTCTCGTACAGGGGGCTGTCGCCGGAGGCGCCGAGCAGCGAGGACAGGGCGCCGCCCGCGCTGGTGCCGGAGGAGACGATCCGGTCGGTGTCGCCCGGGACGCGGCCCTTGTTGGCGCGGACGTACCGGACGGCGGCCTTCAGGTCGACGATGGCGGCCGGGGCGGTGCCGTAGTACTCGCCGTCGGAGTTCTTCAGGGTCCGGCCGCGGGCGCCCGGCTCGACCACGACGTACCCGGCGGCCAGCGCCAGCTTCGGCAGGCTGACCATCTTGCCGCCGCCCCCGCCCCCGGGCATGCCGCCCGTCCCGCCGGCACCCACGCCGGTGGCGTCCGCGACGGACGAGGGCATGTAGCCACCGACGGAGTTGGCGAAGAGGACGGGCGCGCCGCTCGCGTCGACCGACTTGCCGTCGATCTTCACGGGCACGCTGACGTTCAGGCTCTGGTACTTCTCGTCGACCGGCTCGGCGACGTAGGTGACGGCCTTCCAGAAGCGGTAGACGACCTCGTGGTCGTCACCGTTCGCGTCGGTGATCGTGGTCGTCTGCTCCGTGTAGCCGTCCGTGTCGAAGACGAGGCCGCCGGTTCCTGTCCCGGTCCCGGTCGTCGAGCCGCTCGTGCCGCTCGACGCCTGTGCGTTCAGGGCGATCCCGCCGACCGCGGCGGCACCGGCAGTTGCTCCGATCCCCAACATGACGCTCCTGCGCCTGACTGCCCTGTGCTTCACGTTGACGCCCTCCGTGGACTCGATCCGGGCTTGCCTCAGCGAACGTAGCCAGTCGCTGACAAAATTGCCAACAATCCTGTCGGACTCATTGTGAACGCACAGTTTCATGGGGGGGCGCACAGCGTCTTGGCGTCCGCGGGGCCTTGCGGATCCCGGTAACTGACGTACCGTCAGATCTCATGGACACGATCTGGCTCGGCGGAGCGGAGTGGCTGGCCGTACTGCGGATCGGGCTCGGGCTGTGGTGGCTGGAGAGCTGGCGGCACAAGGACCGCAAGGCCTGGTTCGAACGGGGCGCCGGCATCGAGTGGGCGGCCGGGATAGCGGCCGAGCACCGCTGGAACGCCGTCCGTTCGGGCTTCGGCGCGGTCGTCGCGCCCCATCCGCGCGTGATGGCGTACGTCGTCGTCTACGCGGAACTCGCCCTGGGCCTGGGCCTGATCACCGGCTTCCTCACCCCGGTCGCCCTGGTCGGCGGGTTCCTCCTCAACGTCCTGTACCTCACGCTCATGATCCACGACGTCGCCGAGCAGGGGCAGAACTCGATGATGGCCCTGACGTCCGTGGTCGGGCTGTTCGGGATGTCCTGGCAGACGTGGTCGCTGGACAGCGCGCTGGGGCTGTTCTGATGACCGGGCGCTTCGACCTGCCCGAGCCCGACGCCTTCACCCGGACGTACTGGGACGCGGCAGCCGAGGGCCGGCTGCTGATCCGCCGCTGCCGGGCCTGCGGACGGGCCCACCACTACCCGCGCGAGTTCTGCCCCCGCTGCTGGAGCGAGGACGTCGTCTGGGAGGCCGCGAGCGGCCGGGCCACCCTCTACACCTGGTCCGTCGTCCACCGCAACGACCTGCCGCCCTTCGCGGAACGCACGCCGTACGTCCCCGCCGTGGCCGACCTGGCCGAGGGGCCGCGGATGATGGCGGAGGTGGTGGGGGAGGGGGAACTGTCCGCCGGGGCGGACCTGGAAGTGACCTTTCGGGAAGGAATCCCGGTGTTCCGGATCGTGCCCGGTGCCCGGTAAGAGCCTGTTTTCTTGCCGCGGCGCCGGTGTCCGCCTCTTTTTCGAACCGTGACGATCGGGACTGCCGACTCCCTCACCTGCGCTCTCGTGCACCCCGCCACGACCCGCGCACTCCGTGTATGCATGCCGTGTATACACGTCGCGTATACACAGTGTGTAGAGTGCCGTTCATGTCCATCGGTCACACCCTTCTGGGGCTCCTGGAGTCCGGCCCGCGCCACGGTTACGACCTGAAGCGGGCCTTCGACGAGAAGTTCGGTCACG
>NZ_JBVIWP010000019.1:0-47972 GCF_055594445.1 Streptomyces sp. NPDC040589
GGCGGCACCGGTGTCGGGGCCGGTGCGCGAAGGACTCTCGGTACCTCCACATTACTCCCTGCCGGGCACCCTTCCCCCCCCCCCCCCCCCCCCCCCCCCTTCCTCCCCCCCCCCCCCCCTCCCCCCCCCCCCCCCCCCCGGCGGGGTCGTGCGACCGGTGCGTCAGTCCTTGATCGAGCACTTGTTGCCGATGGCGGGGTTGAACGCGCCGATGAAGTTGACCGAGTTGCCGCAGATATTGGCATCGATGTCGATGGGGATCTGTACGACATTGCCGGAAAGGAAGCCGGGGCTGCCGACGGCGATGGCTTCGGCCTCCGCGTCGGCGCTGGCCGTACCGGCACAGGCCAGCAGGGCGGCGCAGGCCAGGCCGAACGCGGCGGTCACACGTGTGCGCATGGGAAAGCTCCTGTCAGTCGCAGGGGACACGTGTGTCCACCGTCGCCCGGGGTGCGGCGAGGCGACATCGGTGGGCGTCCGAACGGGGGGCCGGGGTTTCCCCGGGCCCGGTCCGTGCTCTCCGGATGCACGCCGCGCTCCCGCGGGGAATGGTGAGAGCGGACCCGTTTTTCAGCACCGGGGCCGCACCAGCGATCCGGACCCTAGGAGCAGAGAACATGTCGACGTCACAGCCCCACGCGTCACGGCCGCCCGAGGACCGCGCCACCCCGGACCGCCTGCTCCACGCCCGCACCGGCACCGACGTGTCGCCGGAGGACCTTGTCCTTGCCTCGGGCAAGGACCTCACCCCGCACAACCTCGAATGGGCCAGGCGCAAGCTGGCGGCCGAGGGGCCCGCCGCGCTCGAGAAGCTGCTGCCGTAGCCGACAGCCCCCTCGGCGGCGTCCACCGAGGGGGCGAACCTCCCGGCCGCGGGCGGTTCACGCCCAGTCGTCGTCCCCGGGCAAGGTGCCGTCGTCCTCCACCACGTGCACGGCGGCCTCCTCCGCGCCGGCCGCGCCGCCGTCGATGCCGATATCGGTCGCGACGGTCTCCTTCGTGGTGTCGGCGTGGGCGCCCTCGTCCGGGGCGACCAGGCGTCCGGCTCGGGCGGTGCCCGCCTCCGGGTCCACCGGCTCGCCGTCGCTGTCGGGGCTGTCGCCCACGCCGTCCCCGGCCGGCTCGGCCGACACGTCGGGGACCTCCTGGGACAGCCGCTCGTCGAGGGTCTCGCCCTCGTGCTGCTCGGCGGCGGTGGTGCCGCTCCTGGTGACGCCGAGCGGCTTCTCCGGCGGGGAGTAGCCCTCGTCGAGGGTGTCGTCGTAGGTCCGTTCGTCGACGGCGTCCTGCAGATCCAGCGGCGCGGCGTCCGCCTGCTCCTCATTGGTCCCGGTGGGCTGGTACGCGTCGTCCGCCATCGGTCCGGGGCGCGTCGGTTCCGTGCCCATCACTTCTGCCTCCCTGTCGCGCGCTGCGTCGACTCGTCGGTGTCATGTGCCCGTTCCGCGTTTCCCGTTACGCGGGCTCTAACCTCGGCGGCCACCGCCCCGTCCCGCCGCTGCCGCGGTGCGACACGCACGTCCAGGTCCGAGATCCGGTGGACGGGCCAGGTGCGGGCGTAGCGGGGCGGGGTGCCGCCGGCCGGTGCGAGGTGGGCGACCGGGAGGCGGTCCGCGGTGCGCAGGATGGCGCCCGCTGTGGTGTTCTCGTTGTTGCCGGAGGTCGCGCCCGAGGAGCAGCCGGTGTAGTAGCCGATCGGGATGGACTCGTGGCCGGTGAGCAGGCAGGGCGGGCGGACGCCGAGGCGGTGCAGGGCGTCGGCGGTGCGGCCCCAGTCGCGGCGGCTCTCGGTGTTGCGGGACACGGCGCCGTCCAGCACGGCGAGCTGCGCCGCCAGATGCCCGGCCAGACCGAGCGCGACCAGGGTCGCGGCCACCGGGCGCCATTTCCCGCCCGGGGCCTTGGCCAGATGCCACAGGGCGTCGGCGACCGGGATCGCGAGCAGGGCGTAGGCGGGCGTGAGGAAACGGGGCGCCGCGTAGCCGATCATGAAGAGGTACGGCAGGGCGGCCGTGGCGGCACAGGCCAGCGGGACGAGCGTCCGGCCCAGGCGCCGGGCCCGGGCCGCGACGAGCAGTCCGAGGCCGGCCAGCACGGGCAGGACGAACCACCAGACGATGACCAGGGGGTTGGGCATCGGCCCGGTGCACGGCCGGCACAGGGCCCGGCCGCCCAGGCTGCGCAGCTGGTCGTCGACGGCGATGTGCCAGCCCAGACCGCCCTGGATACGGGAGGCTTCCGCCAGGCGCTCCCCCAGGCCGCCGTGGCCCACGTAGGCCTCGATCACCCACTCGACGGCGCCCGCGGAGAGGCCCGCCAGGAGGACGAGGAGCAGGCGCCAGTGGCGGCGCACGAGTGCGAGGACGAGCAGGGGCACCGTCACGTAGACCGCGTCGGTGGGCCGCATCCACGCCATGAGCGCGGCGCCGGCGGCGACACCCCACACGGCCGCTCGGGCGGAACGTTCCTGCCGGGCCCTCAGGAAGCAGCCCGCGCAGATCAGGGCGCCGATCGCGACCCAGTAGTTGGGCATGGCCTGCGGACCGTAGAAGAGGGTCACCCACAAGGAGGCGAAGAGGGCGCCGCCGACGACCAGGACACGGGTCGGGAACAGGCCCCGCCAGGTGCGCAGGGCCAGGTAGAGGGCGAGGCCGGACAGGAGGGCGAGGTAGACACGCAGCAGCGGGACGGACGTCGACCAGGACGCCACCGGGGCCACGAGCAGCGAGACGCCCCGGGAGCGCGGTGCGCTGAAGAAGGCCTCCGGGGTGTGGGAGGTAACCTGGCTGACGTAGACGATCTCGTCCCAGCCGAGGCCCAGCACGGGCCGGACCAGGACGAGTTGAGCCAGTGTGAAGACGGCCGCCACGGCGGCGAGCGCCCCGTTTCCCCGGTCTGCGCGGGGCGCGCCCGGCCCGGCCGCCTGTTCGCGTCTTCGCCTGCGAACCAGGATGGCGTTCGAGCCGTCGGTCATGTTCCGCCCCTTGTCCCTATGTTCGAAAAGCTGACAAACACGGACAAACTAACCCGCGGGGTGATGGAACGCAGGGCGGAATACGGCCAAGTGCCTGACGCGAAGTGAGCGTCAGCGGGCGTTCGGGGCGCGGTGCGGGGGCTGGCTCGGGGCCGGGCGCTGTGTCAGCGGGGGGACGGGCCGGGACACCGGGGCGTCTTCACTCACCGTCAGCTCGGTGCCGTGGTGATGGAGCGTCAAGGGCGGACCGGAGCTCAGGGTGTAGGTGGTGCGGTCGGCGGTCAGCTCCACGCACAGGCACCGGCCGAGGAACCCCACCGTGAAGGCCAGCCGGCTGAACCTCTCGGGCAGGCGCGGCGCGAACCGCAGGGCGCCGTCGGCGCACCGCATGCCGCCGAACCCGGCGACCAGCGCCATCCAGGTACCGGCAAGCGAGGCGATGTGCAGTCCGTCGCGGGTGTTGTGCTCCAGGTCCCCCAGATCCATCAGCGCGGCCTCGGCCGTGTAGGCGTAGGCCAGGTCCAGATGGCCCGCCCGGGCGGCCATGACGGCCTGGACGCATGCCGACAGGGAGGAGTCCCGCACGGTCAGCGGCTCGTAGTAGGCGAAGTTGCGCGCGATCTGCTCCTCGCCACGGCTGTCGAAGGACCCCTCGAAGAAGCTGCCGCAGGTGTACATCGCCAGCACCAGGTCCGCCTGCTTGATCACCTGCTTGCGGTACAGGTCGAAGTAGGGGAAGTGGAGCATCAGCGGGTACTGGTCCGGGCCCGTGCGGGCGAAGTCCCAGCGCTGACAGCGGGTGAAGCCGGCGTGCTGTTCGTGCACGCCGAGCTCCTCGTTGTAGGGGACGTGCATGGCCTCGGCGGCGTCCCGCCAGGCGGCGCTCTCCTCCTCGTCGGCGCCGAGCCGGGCCGCCTCGTCGGGGTGGCGTTTGCAGGCGTCGGCGGCCGCCAGCAGGTTCGCCCGGGCCATGAGGTTGGTGTACGTGTTGTCGTCGGCGATCGCGCTGTACTCGTCCGGACCGGTGACGCCGTCGATGTGGAAGGCGCCCCGGTCGTCGTGGTGGCCGAGGGAGCGCCACAGGCGGGCGGTCTCCACCAGCAGCTCGACACCGACCTCGCGTTCGAAGGTCTCGTCGCCGGTGACGGCCACGTACCGGACGACGGCGTCAGCGATGTCGGCGCCCACGTGGAAGGCGGCCGTGCCGGCCGGCCAGTACGCGGAGCCTTCCGAGCCCTCGATGGTGCGCCAGGGGAACGCGGCGCCCTGCAGGCCGAGTTGGGCCGCGCGTTCCCGGGCGGCGGGCAGCGTGTCGAGGCGCCAGCGCAGTTCCTCGGCGGCGGCTTGCGGCGCGGTGTAGGTCAGCAGGGGCAGGACGAACGCCTCGGTGTCCCAGAAGGCGTGGCCGTCGTAGCCCGAGCCGGTGAGTCCCTTGGCGGGGATGGCGCGCTGTTCGGCACGGGCGCCGGCCTGAAGGACGTGGAAGAGGGCGAAGCGGACGGCCTGCTGGATCTCCTCGTCGCCGTCGATCTCGACGTCGGCGCGGCCCCAGAAGTCGTCGAGGTAGGCCCGCTGGTCCTTCAGCAGCCCCCACCAGCCGCTGTGCGCGGCCGCCGCCAGCGCCGCCTCGACCTGGTCGCTCATCGCGGGCCGGGAGCGGACGCCGGACCAGCCGTGCGCGACCAGCTTCTCCACGCGCAGCCGCTCCCCCGGCTCCAGCACGGAGGTGACGGTCAGCCGGGCCACGTCCACATTGCTCTCGCCGCTCGTCGTGGTCCGGTCAGGGCCGGTGACGACGTGGTCGGCGGCCACGGCGACCCTGAGGCCGCTGCGCCGGGTGCGGTGGACCAGGCGCAGCCGGCTGCCCGAGGCGAGGTCCTCCTCCGGTTCCAGCGGCGACTTCAGCGCTTTGGCGGCGCGCGGGTCGCCGTCCGGCTCGGGCAGGCTCTCGTTGGCGACCAGCTCCGACTGGACGACGACGCGGGTACGGCTGTCGACGGGCTCCACCTCGTACGCCACGGCGGCGATCGCCCGCTGGGTCAGGGACACCAGCCGTGTGGAGCGCACACGGACGGTCGAGCCGGCCGGGGAGGTCCACTCACAGACCCGTTCCAGCACGCCCCGCCTGAGGTCCAGGGTCCGCTCGTGGGTGACGAGCCGTCCGTAGCGCAGGTCGAACGGCTCGTCGTCGACCAGGAGGCGCAGCACCTTGCCGTTGGTGACGTTGATGGACGTCTGGCCGGACTCCGGGTAGCCGTAGCCGGCCTCGGCGTAGGGCAGCGGGTGCAGTTCGTGGACGCCGTTGAGGTAGGAGCCGGGCAGGCCGTGCGGTTCGCCCTCGTCCAGGTTGCCGCGCCAGCCGACATGGCCGTTGGACAGGGCGAACACGGACTCGCTCTGGGCCAGGACGTCGAGGTCGAGTTCCGTCTCGCGCACGGTCCACGGCTCGACGGCGTACGCCCGCTGCTCGATCACTCCCGGCCTCCCAGCTCGTCGAGGTCCTTCACGACCACGTCGGCGCCGTGGGTGTACAGCGCGTCGGTCTGTCCGACGCGGTCGACGCCGACGACGTACCCGAAGCGGCCCGCGCGGCCCGCGTCCATGCCGGCCAGAGCGTCCTCGAAGACGGCGGCTTCGGCCGGAGCGATTCCCAGGTCCTCGGCGGCGGCCAGGAACGTGTCGGGGCGCGGCTTGCCGGGCAGCTTGCGCTCGGCGGCGACCACGCCGTCGATCCGTACGTCGAAGAAGTGCTCGGCGCCGATCGCGCGCAGCACGTCCCGGCAGTTGGCGCTGGAGGAGACGATCGCGGTGCTCAGGCCGTGGGCGCGGACCGCCTCCAGATAGCGCAGGGTGCCGTCGTAGGCCTCGACGCCGTCGGTGCGGATCTTCTCCAGGACCAGCTCGTTCTTGCGGTTGCCGAGCCCGTGCACGGTCTGCGCGGCGGGTGGGTCGTCAGGGCCTCCGTCGGGCAGGTCGATGCCCCGGGAGGCGAGGAACGTCCGCACGCCGTCGGCGCGTGGCCGGCCGTCGACGTACTCGTCGTAGTCGGCCGCCGCGTCGAACGGCCGGAAGTCCTCGCCGTCACGCTCGCGCAGGAACGCGTCGAACATCTCCTTCCAGGCGGCCGCGTGCACGACGGCCGTCTTGGTGACGACGCCGTCGAGATCGAAGAGGCAGGCGTGGATGTCTTCGGGGAGACCGAGCTGCGTCATACAGGTCCGGTTCCCCGCCCGGAGATGTCCAGTGAGTGGCGCACGCCACATCCACGGGTACGCACCCCGGACGGCCCAGTAGCGGGGTGACACACTCTGCTGTGTGCCGCTCACCTTCGACGACCTGGTCCACCGTGCCGGCGCCCTCCCTCGGGGCGGCCGGCGCGCGATCCTCGGCATCGCCGGCAGCCCCGGCGCGGGCAAGTCGACGCTCGCCGAGCACCTGGTGCGGGAACTGAACGGATCCGGCGAACCCTGGGTCGCGCACGTCCCCATGGACGGCTTCCACCTCGCCGACACCGAACTGGAGCGGCTCGGCCGCAGGGACCGCAAGGGCGCGCCCGACACGTTCGACGCGGCCGGGTACGCGGCCCTGCTGGGACGGCTGCGCGAGGAGAGGCACGACGACGTCGTGTACGCGCCCGGCTTCGAACGCGTCCTGGAACAGCCGCTCGCGGGGGCGATCCCGGTCCCGCCGACGGCCCGTCTCGTCGTCACCGAGGGCAACTACCTGCTCCTGGACACCGGCGCCTGGGCCCGGGTGCGCCACCAGCTCGACGAGGTGTGGTTCTGCGAACTCCCCGAGCGGGAGCGCGTCCGCCGACTCGTCGCCCGCCACGAGCGGTTCGGCAAGTCCCACGCGGAGGCGGTGGCGTGGGTGTCGCGCTCGGACCGGCCCAACGCCGAGCTGGTCGCCACGACCCTGGGCCGCGCCGACCTGGTGGTGCCGGAGTCGGCGCTGCCACGCTTGGAGACGTGACCATGGGCCTGGACATCACGGTGCTGGCCGTCGACTGGGAGCGGCTCGAGCAGACGCCGTTCGAGGAGCGGTACGCGTTGCTCGAGGATGCCGCGATGCCCGAGGACGAACTCGACTGGGATGCCGAGCCGCAGCGGGGCTGGGTGTGGCCCGCCGCGTCGAACGTCCCGTGGTGCGGCCGGTACGAGTTCCACAGCACCCCCGGCTCCTACAAGCCCCACTTCTGGGCCGGGCAGGCCTGGGACGACGTACGGGAGCATGCCGCCCCGGAAGCGCGTGAGCACCTGGACGCGTTCCTGCGGGACTTGATCTGGGACACGGACACCGAAGGCGCCTCCGTCTCCGGTCTCTTCCCCGCGGACGCCGACCCCTGGCACCGTCGGCTGCTCCTCGCCTGCCCGCCCGCGACCGTGTCCGCACTGGCCGGGCACTGGGCACGAGCCGAGCCCCTGCTGGAGGGCCTGCGCGTGCCGTACGGCACGCATGCCGCGTGCCCCGGCCGGTGGATCGAGGACTTCGACGAGTTCTCGGTGCTGCTGCGGGAGTGGGGCGTGGTGGTGACCGAGACCGAACGACGCTGGTGGGGACTGGTCGGCCTGCCCCTGTGATGCCTGGGCCGCCTCACCCGGACAGCGCCGGCTCCGGTTCCCCCGCGGCGTAGCGGGTCGCCGGAGTCACTCGACAGGTGCGGGCCGGCGGGCGCGCAGTGCGACGGTCAGTGTGTGCGGGCCGAGTCCACCGATGTAGACGCGGTTCCCGGTCGTCGCATCGGTGCCGCCCACCACGGTGTAGTCCTGCCCCGGGTCGTACCGCAGTACGTCGCTCCGGTCCGGCCCGGCCAGCGGTTCGCCTGCCTCGACGTCGGCCTCGATCCGGATCTCGTCGTCACCGGCCCGGTAGGTCATCGGCCCGGTCGTCAGGCACCAGCGCCCGTCGCCGACCGGTACGGCGCCCTCCGGCACTCCACCCGGCCGGAAGGTCAGTTCGAGGGCCCAGGGCACCCGCGGTCCGCTGATGTCGATCCGCAGGTCGGCACCGTCCTCCCTCAGGTCCACCTCGACGCGGGTCGTGTGGGAGACCTCGTCCCGAGGCCGGTCCGGGAAGGCCATCGCGGCCGAGAAGCGTCCCTCGTCCGCCGTACGGTAGGCGCCGTCGTCCCGGCGCCGGTCCGGCGGCAGCGGCTGGTAGTAGGCGGCCGTGAGGGTTTCGGTGAGCCGGTACCGGTTGTCGGCGGGCTGTCGCATGACGGCGGCGCGGAACGGGCCCAGGTCGAAGAATCCCCGTGAGAGGCGGACCGCGTCGAGGACCGCGTCGCCGGCGAACAGGCGCAGGAAGGTGGGATTGCAGGCGAGGCCCGAGCGGATGCGCCGGTGCTCGGGCACGTCGGAGCCGCCGTACACCACGGTGTGCGCGGTGGCCGAGGCTCGTGCGGCGAGGCGCGCGGTGGTGATGTACCGATCACGCGGAAGTGTCTCCGCGGCCGGTGGCGGCAGGACGTGGCACAGGTCCGGGGTGAGGAGGGTCTCGGCGAGCAGGTCGGGGTCGTCGATGCCGCCGGCGGCCGCCAGCCGCGCCGCCCGGCTGAAGTCGCCCCGGCCGGTGCGGATCGCGAGCAGCCGGTAGTGCGGCAGGTAGGGCGCCAGCGGGAACGGGTGGTTCTGGTCCTGCCGTCGCGAGTGGATGGTCTCCACCGTGCCGTCCGGCCTGATGAGGTCCAGGGTGGTGGCGAGATTGCGTTCGACGGCGTCCATCAGGTCGGCGCGGCCGAGGACGCCGGCCAGCAGCAGCAGCGAAGGGTTGGACACGTGGGCCGCGTAGTTGGCGCTCCGTTCCGAGTACAGGCCCTCCGCGTCGATGTCGACGCCCTCGGAGAGCCACTCCTCGACGCGGTCGAGGAGCCGGTCGTCGGGGAACGACCGGTGCAGCCGGGCCAGCGCCGCGCACAGCTCCCAGCGGTGGTTCGGCGTGTGCACCCCACCGGCCAGGAGACTGCCGGAGGCGGCGCCGGCGATCTCGGCGAGGGCGGCCGTGACATCGCGCAGTTCCGGCCCCGCGCCGGCGGCGAGGACGTGTGCGTCGCACACGTCGTTGACGGTGAACGCGGAGTCCGGCGGTGACTGCACGTTGTCGCCGCCGGCGAAGAGGCCGGTGGGTGTCTGCGCGGCCCGGAGGGCGCGGAGGTGGGTCGTCGCGGCGGCGACGGCCTGTCTGCTGCCGTGCAGGGCCGAGTCCGGGGACCGGTACGCCGCGACCAGGGTCTTCACCCGGCGCGCCAGGGCGCGGTGGGGCACACCGGTGGGTTCCTCGTCGGGGTCGGCCGCCAGCGGGGCGGCCGGCCGGTCGGCGGCGCGGGCCACCGCGCGGACGAATGCGTGGTCGAGCGGGGTGGGCACGGTCAGTCCTTCAGTCCGGCATTGATGTCGGCGCCCATGACGTAGCGCTGGAAGACCAGGAAGATGGCGATCAGAGGGATCATGGAGATGACCGATGCGCCGAGCAGTACCGACCAGTTGATGTTCTGCGCGCCCACGATGCTCTGGATGCCGATCTGCACGGTGAACTTGTTGGGGTCGTTGAGCATCAGCAGCGGCCAGATGTAGTCGTTCCACCGCCACTGGAAGGACAGGATGGCGAGGGTCAGCATGATGGGCCGGGAGAGCGGCACCATGATCCGCAGGAAGATCGACAGTTCGCGGGCGCCGTCGATGCGCGCGGCTTCCACGAGTTCGTCGGGCACCGTCAGGAAGAACTGGCGGAACATGAAACATCCGGTCGCGGTGAGCACGGCCGGGAGGATGATGCCGGCGAACGAGTTGTAGAGGCCTAGGTCGCGGACCACCAGGAACTCCGGGGCGAGCATGACCTCGGACGGCAGCATCGTGGTGGCCAGGATGCAGATGAAGAACACCTTGAGCCACTTGTTGTCGTACTTGGCCAGCGCGTACCCCGTGCAGCAGCTGACACCCACCGTGAGGATCGTCGTGATCACGCACACGATGGTCGTGTTGATGAAGTACTGGGAGAAGTTGGCGCTGTCCCACGCTGCCTTGAAACCCGACAGGGTGGGGTTGTGCGGAACCAGCGTCAGCGGATAGGAGAACAGGTCGCTGGCCGGCTTGAGGGAGCTGAGGATGAACCACAGCACCGGCAGCCCGTAGAGGCACGCCAGGATCCACAGCAGGGTCGTCGCGGACACCGCCTGCCGGAGCCCACCGGTGGCCGCTCCGCGGGGCCGCTTCTTGGAGACGGCCCGTCCGCCGGCGTCGACCGGGCGTGGCATGTCTGTGGTTGTCATCGGTTCTCCACCCGCCGGTTGACGATCAGCTGGATGATCGCGACGGCCATCAGGATGAGCATGAGCACGAACGACGCGGCGCTCGCGTAGCCGATCTGGCCCCGTTTGAAGCCGGTCTCATAGATGTACTGGACCATCAGGTTGTTCGACGTTCCGGGTCCGCCGTTGTTGAGGGCGACGAACACCGGGTATTCCTTCATCGCGTTGATCGTGTTGAGCAGGATGACGATGAACGAGGTGGGCGCGATGCTCGGCAGCGTGATGTGGAAGAACTGGCGCCACGGACCGGCGCCGTCGAGCGAGGCCGCCTCGTAGTACGACACCGGTACGTTCTTGATCGCCGCGATGAACAGCAGCATCGAGAAACCCGTCCAGGCCCAGGACGCCGCCATCACCACCACCAGCAGCGACAGGTCCGCGTTCGACTGCCACGGAACGGCGTGCCCGCCGAGCTCGTGGATGAGGTAGTTGACCAGTCCGAAGTTCTCACCGAACAGCCACCGCCACAGGACACCCACGACGATGGGCGACAGCAGCCACGGGATGAAGAAGATGACGCGGGCGACCGACGCGCCCTTGGCGTACTTGCTCACCACCACGTTGGCGATGAGCAGCGAGAACACGAAGTTCAGCGGGACGAAGAGCACGGCGTACAGCAGCGTCCGGGTCAGCGCGTCGTAGAAGGTGGAGTCCCCGAACAGGTTCTGGTAGTTGTCCAGTCCGACGAACTGGAACACCCCTACGCCCGTGTAGTTCGTGAAGGAGTAGACGAGCCCGATCACCGCCGGCCAGACGAAGAACAGCGCGAAGAGCACGACGTTGGCCGCGATGAGGACGAGCGGCGCAAGGGTGTACTTACTGCGTCTCCTGGGCGGGCTCGCGGACACGTCCGGGGCGCGTTTGGTCATCTTCCTGACTCCGTGCTGGTGGAATGGGTTCCTGTGGGCTCAGGCCATGAGCCCGGCGTCACGTGGGGGCCCGAGCGAGGCCGGGCGGCGGTGTCTCGACCCCGCCGCCCGGGCCTGCGGGCCTGCGCTCAGCCGCCGACCTGCTGGTTGTAGACGTCCACGATGTTCTGCAGGGCCTTGTCGGACGACTGCTGGCCGTTGATCGCCTTGCCGAGCTCCGTCTTGGTCGGGTCCTCGGGGAGGCTCTTGCCCTTCAGCACCCACTTCGTCTGCGCGGTGTTGAAGTAGCCGGAGATCGGGGCGTAGAGCGGGATCGACTCGTTGTACAGCTTGAACGCCGCCTGCGCCGCCTCGGACTTGAAGGGGTACTTCGGCTTCAGACCGCTCTCGACCGGCAGGAACCCGGACGTCTCACACAGCTCCTGGTAGTGGGCCGGCTCGTACAGCCAGGACAGGAACTTCGTCGCGGCGTCGGCCGCGGCGGCGTTGTTGTTGAAGCCCACCGTCATGCCGCCGCTGTTGACGTCGCTGGCCTGCACCGGCTGGGCGGGAGTCGGGACGCTCGCCCACTCGAACTTCTTGATGCTCTCCGCGAAGGCGGGAACCTGCCACACGCCGGACCAGTAGGCGACCACGTCACCGCTCTGGAACATCGCCGACGGGTCGGCGCCGCTGGTCCACACCGACTTCGGCATGGTCTTGTCGTCGTTCAGCCCGACGAAGTACTTCACGGACTTCTTGGTCGCCGCGTCCACCGAGAACTTGCCGGAGGAGTCCGCGTGGACGTACTTACCGCCCATCTCGTACACCATGGCGCGGAGCCGGGACGGCGACTGGTCGAACGTGAGGGAGTACTTGGCGCCGGTCTTCTCGCGGACCTTGTCCGCCGCCTTGATGAAGTCGGTCCAGGTCCAGGTCTTCTGGGGCGAGGCCGGGAAGGAGACGCCGGCCTTCTCGAACAGCGTCTTGTTGATGAACAGGCCGGACGCGGTGACGTCCGAGGGGATGGACAGCACCTTCCCGGACGAGTCCTTGGCGAGGAAGTTGGCGTTGATCTTGTTGCTCTTCTTGTTGGCGATGGAGCCGAGGTCGATCAGCTTGTTCGCCCAGATCGGGTCCAGCGCCGGCACGGCCGCCACGTCGGGCAGGGAGTTCGCCTGGGCGGCGTTGTGCAGCTTCGCCGGGTAGCCGTCGTAGGGGATGTTGACGATGTTGACCTTGACGCCGGTTTCCTTCTTGTACTGCGCCACCATCTTCTTCCAGCCCGCGTCCTGCCCCGGAACCGTGGAGATCCAGAACGTCAGCGACTTGGCGTTCCCGCCCGAGTCGGACCCCGACCCGCAGGCGGAGAGCAGAAGGGCACCTGCCGTGGCCACGGCAGCGAGGGGAACAACGCGGCGTATGCCGCCGCGGCCGAGCCGGCGAGAGCGCCGCACACCCAGACTGGTCATCTTCAATCCCTTTTCGTCGTAGCGGAAGAAGCACGGCGCCAGCCGAGGCGGCACGGGTGCATTTTGCAGGAAATTTCGCTTTCTGGGGGCACGACCTCGCCCGGCCGCGTCGCCTTGACGGGTGGGGTCCCCGGCCATGACGGCCGACGTCGCACAAGCACGCCCTCGTGCGGCTGCCGTACTTCACGTACGGGCGGGAGGCTCACCCGGAGTCGGCGTCCCGGCCGACTCAGAAAGCGCTTGTCCGGACATTGGCAGACCGATGGCGCAGCCGTCAATGCTTCGCCAGCACCGCTCCGGTCACGGTTTGAATTCCATGGGCGACCGCCAGCTTGCCGGCGCCCGCGACCGTGCCGGTGTCCCCCACCACGCTGCTGACCACCTCGGTGGGCCAGCTCAGCCGGGCCAGCTCGGCCCGCACACCGGGCAGCAGCTGCGGATCCGCGCCGGTGGCGCCGCCCAGCACGATCAGCCCCGGGTCCATGACGGCGACGACGGCGGCGGCGAGCCGCCCCACGTCGGCTGCGTGCGAGTCGAGGACGGCACGGGCCGTGCCATGCCCCTGCCCGGAGAGGGCGAGGAGCCGCTCCGCGGTGCGCGGGCGGGGGCCGTCGCTGTCCTGCCAGGTCTCGGCCGCCCGGCGGAGCAGGGTGCGCGACCCCATGCGCTGCTCCAGGCCTTCGTAGTGCGGGGCGCGGCTGTCGTCCCAGGGGTAGGGCAGCCGGGCCACCTCACCGGCGGCGCCGTTCGCTCCGCGCAGGACCCGGCCGCCGATGACGACGGCGAGACCGATGCCGACGCCGATGCGCAGGTAACCGAAGGTGTCGCGGCCGACGGCGGCGCCCTCGTGCAGTTCGGCGAGCGCGGCGCAGTTGACGTTGTTCTCCAGGTGGACGGGCACGCCCTCGGGCAGGGCGACGGCCATGGCGTCGAAGACGGGTCCCGCCTTGGCGGTCGCGGGGCGTTCCCCGGCGCCCTCCCCGTCGCGCGTGGTGACGTCACCGACGGCGACGACGACGGCCCGCAGCGGGGCCCCGGCGGGCAGTGCGCCGAGGACCTTGCGGACGGTGTCGGCGGCCTCCGGACGGGAGCCGGTGCCCTCCGCGAGCAGGGTGCCGTCCAGGGCGCAGCCGCGCACCCGGGTCCTGGTCGGGCCCAGGTCGACCGCGAGCACGGCACCGGCGGCCGGGCCGAGCCGGTAGACGGCGGCGCTGCGGCCGGTGCCGCCGGAGGCCCGCCCGGAGTGGGCGGCCAGCCCGACGGCCTCGAGCTCGGCGACGGCGGAGGAGACGGTCGGCTTGGAAAGGCCCGCACCGGCCGCCAGCTGGGGGCGGGTGGCCGTGCCGGCCTCGGCCAGTACGTCGAACACCACACGGGCACTCTCGCTCAGGTGCATGGTCTCCCCAGGTCGTGCTGCGGCCGTGCCGGCCGGGCGCAAGGGTGGCGCGGCATCGGGAATTCCGTGCCTCTTGACGCACCCTACTTCGTTAGTTAACTTCCTAACGAACTTCACGGTACTCGCCTGCCGTGGCCGACAGAAGCCCGTCCCGGGGCTTCCCTACCTCTTCAACTGCCGTGGTCCGACGGATGGTTCGCCTGCCGTCCGCCGTGACCGCGCAACGACGAAAGAGGACCCGTGCAGGACTCCACGCCTTACGCGGTCGGTATCGACGTGGGCGGCACCAAGACGCAGCTGCGCGCCCTCACGGGCGGCGACCGCGTCGTCGACCTCGTCCGCAGCAGTACGGGCTGGCGACCGCACGACCCCGGGGCCGCCGCTGACCGGCTGGCCGCTCTGATCCACGACGCCCTGCCGACCGGAACGCATCCGTCCGCCGTCGCCGTGGGCGGTCACGCCTGTGAGACACCACTCCAGTGCGAAGCGATCCGGGCCGCGCTCCATGAGCGGCTGGGGGTGCCCGTCCTGGTCGTGGGCGATGCCGAACTGCTCGTCCCCGCAGCGGGGCTGGACAAGGGCGTCGGTCTGGTCGCCGGTACCGGTTCGGTCGCGGTGGGGCGGTTGCCCGACGGCGGTCCGGTCCAGGTCGGCGGCTGGGGCGCGGTACTCGGCGACGAGGGCGGCGCGGCCGGACTCGTCCGCGAGGCCGCGCGGGCCGTCTGGGCGGCGCACGACCGCGGTGATCGGCCCGACGCGCTGGCCTCAGGGCTGATCACCGCCTTCGAGGTGGCCGAGGTGCCCGCGCTCGGCGCGGCACTGGAGGCCGCCACGGACGTCTCCGCCGAGTGGGGCCGGCACTCCCCCGTGGTGTTCGCCGCCGCCGAGGCGGGCTCGCCGCTCGCCCGGGCCGTGATCGCCGAGGGCGGCCGGGCGCTCGCCGCGCTCGTCGTACGGCTCGCCCGGCGCGGGGTCGCGGTGGACGACGTGGTGGTGGCGGGCGGCACGGTGCTCGCCCAGCCCGCGCTGTACGAGGCGTTCACCTCCGCGCTCGCCGAGGTCCTGCCCGGAGCCCGGCCGCAGCCCCTGCGCGTGCCGCCGGTAGAGGGCGCCGTGGCACTGGCCCGTTCACTCCTGTGAGCCGGACGGCCGCCGTTCACGTCCCGGACACCAGCCCGTGGCCGTTCCCTCTCCGAAGGGTCACAACACGGCCGTAGATCTTCGCTCGTACGCAACAGGTGCCACAGAAGTCGCCAGAGGCACCCCGAGTCGCACACTCTGCACCATCTCCCGGCCGTACGGCCGAAGCACCCGTCGCAGAACTCAAGAGAGGCGCACCGCATGCCGTCATCAGCCGGGCACCGCAGCACCGCAACCGTCGACCGACGGGGCTTCCTCAAGACCTCCCTCGGGGCCTCGGCGGGCCTGCTCGCCGCACCGGCCTTCGCCACCTGGCTCACCGCCGCCGACGCGAAGGCCGCCACCCCTCCCGCCGCGTTCGTCGACGACTACAAGTCGAACGTCACGACGAACCTGACCCCCGAGACCAACGCGGTCGTCCGGATCCTGGGCGGCATGTCGAAGGTGTGGAAGACCGGCGGCGCCTGGGACACCGGCCGGGTCCTGGACCGCGAGGTGCTGCGCGCCAACATGCGCTACTGCGCCCGGATCACGACGGCCCGCACCGAGGCCCAGGCGAAGGAGGCCTTCCTCTACGACCGCCAGCACCAGAGCTACGCCATGATCGCCGGGCTGGGTCCGCTCGCCGAGCTGTACAAGGCGGGTGCCAAGGCCGTCACGTCGATCACCAGCGCCCCGGACGGCACGCCCGCCGGCAAGATCAACGACGCCGTGCCCGCCGACGCCCCGGCCGGATCCGCGCTCGGCGCCGGCTCCTACGACTCGGAGCTCGGCAAGGTGGCCAAGCTGGTCGACACGGTGCGCGGGCCGTTCGCCTCGGGCAACCCCGGCAAGTTCGCCTTCCAGTACCCGCGTCCGTGGCGGATGAACGAGGACAGCGAGGTCGTCGACACCGGCAGGAAGGACGCGCTCGGCTACCCGGTGTACGACTCGGAGGTGGTCGTCGCCACGCAGCTGCTGCGCCAGCGCGCCGAGGAGCCCAAGGAGGACGGCGGTTTCCCCAGCGGCCACACCAACGCCTTCCACCTGGCCGGACTGGCCTACGCGTACGCGGTGCCCGAGCGGTTCCAGGAACTCGTGACGCGGGCGTTCGAGCTGAGTCACACCCGGATCATGTCGGGCATGCACTCCACCGTCGACGTTCTCGGCGGCCGGATCATGGCCACCGCCCTGACCGCGGCGACACTGGCCGACCCGGCGAACGCGGAGCTCAAGGCGGCGGCACGCGCGCAGGCCCTCGCCTACTTCACGCAGCGGACCGGCACCACCGCGGACACGCTGTACGCCCACGCGCACGCGGACGCCGGTGACGCGTACGCCGACCGTGAGGCCAACGCCCGGGCGATCGAGCCCCGGTTGACCTACGTCCTGCCCCGCCGCGGCCGCAAGGACCCGCTCACCGTGCCGAAGGGCGCGGAGGTCCTGCTGGAGACGCGACTGCCCTACCTGGACGCGGCCCAGCGGCGCGAGGTGCTGCGGACGACCGCACTGCCCTCCGGGTACGTCCTGCTGGACGGCTTCGAGCAGTGGGGCCGGCTGAACCTGTTCGCCGCCGCGGACGGCTACGCCGCCTTCGACCGCGACGTCACCGTGACGCTGGACGCGGCGGCCGGCGGCTTCCACGCGGCGGACAGCTGGCGCAACGACATCGAGGGCGACGGCGGGCTGACCAAGCGCGGCACCGGCACGCTCACCCTCACGGGCCACAACCGCTACCACGGCGGGACCGTCGTCGAGGACGGCGCGCTGGTCGCGGCCTCGCCCAACGCCCTGGGCGAGGGCGACGTCCGGGTCACCGGCGGCACGCTCCGCGCGGACAAGGTCCTGCGGGTGCGTGGCTCCTACGTCCAGGAAGGCGAGTCGACGCTGGGGCTGCCGCTCCGCAAGAACCACGGCCCGGCGCTCACGGTGAGCCGGCGGATCCTGCTGGGCCGGGGCAGCGTGCTGTCGCTGCGGCTCGACACCGAGCGCCCGCCGGTCGCGGGGACGACCGTCCCGGTCCTGTCCGCTCCGGCACTGCGCGGCGGGTTCGCCCGCGTCGAGCTGGACTCCGACACGCTGCGGGCCGTACCCGTGCACACGTCGGAGGGCCTGTCGGTACGACTCGTGCGGCGGTGACGCCGTGCGCGGCGGGGGCTGATGCAGAGTGGGTCCATGAGGGACCTCCGGATCGCTCCCGCCGTTCCCCGGCCGGTGTCGCTCTCTCCCCCGGCACCGGCAGGGGCCGTGCGGCGGCCCGGCCGCCGGTGGTGGGTGCCGCTCCTGGTGGTCGTGCTGCTCGCGCAGATGGCCTTCGCGATGGTCACGACCGCCGTGCGGCAGACCCCGACCATCGACGAACCGGTGTACGTGGGCGCGGCCGCCGAGTACACGCACGAGCACCGGCTGCGCCACAACCCCGAGCATCCGCCGCTCGGCAAGCTGCTCATCGGCGCCGGGGTGGCCCTCGCGGATCCGCACCTCGACCCCTCCTTCACCGGAGACCAGGGCAGGCTGGGACGGCACCTGCTCTACGAGTCGGGCAACGACCCGTGGCGGCTGATGCTGTGGGCCCGCCTCCCCGTGATCGCGCTGACGCTGCTGTTCGGTCTGGTCGTGTTCGCCTTCGCCCGTGAACTGGCGGGGACGGCAGGGGCGTCGGCCGCGCTCGCGTTGTACTGCTTCTCCCCCGACGTCATCGCCCACGGCTCCCTGGCCACGCTCGACGTGCCGGCCGCGGGTTTCGTGCTCACGTCGGCGTGGCTGCTGTGGCGGGCCCGCCGCAGACCGCGGCTGTGCGTACCGCTCGCCGGGGTGGCGCTGGGGGCGGCCCTGGCGACGAAGATGAGCACGCTCCCTGCCCTGCCTGTGCTCATGGCGCTGGGCGCCCTTTCGGTGTGGCACGCGTCGGCAGGCAGCCGGGGCCGGGTTCTGGTGCGGGCGATGGCGGGCGCGGGTGTCGTGGCCCTGGCCGCGGTCGCGGTCGTGTGGGCCACGTACGTGATGGTCGATCCGCGGCTGCGTTGGGCTCCCGAGCAGCATGTGCCGAACGTGCGGGGGATGCGGGGGCTGCTGGTCGAGCTCCTGCCGTTCCCTGAGGCGTACCGGGACGGGATGCGGGTCCAGTTCGGCCTGGAGAACCGTCCGTGGCAGGGGTTTCTGTTCGGGCGCCTGTACTCGGGCTCGCTCTGGTACTACCTGCCGGCCGCGCTGCTGGTGAAGACACCGCTGGGGATGCTCGGCCTGTGGGTCTGCGGTGCGGTGGTGGTGATCGCGGTGCGGCGGTTGCGGCCGGCGGCACCGTATGTGCTGGCCGCGCCCGTGGTGCTGCTGCTGGTGGCCATGCAGGGGGCGCGGGACCTCGGCACGCGGTACGCCGTCTTCCTTCCGCTGTTTCTCGCGGTGGGGGCGGGGTGCGTTCTCGTGGTGCGACGGTTGTGGGTGTCCGGTCTGGTGGGGGCGCTGGTGGTGTTCGTCGCGGTCAGTTCCGTGCGTACGTTTCCCTACTATCTGCCGTACTCCAACGAGGCGTTCGGGGGGCCGGGCAGGACACGGGAGCGGTTGCACGACTCCAATGTGGACTGGGGGCAGGATCTCGGGCGGCTCGCGGAGCGGTTGCGGGAGGAGCGGTACGCGGGTGAGCGGGTGTGGCTCGTGTACAAGGGCAGTGGGGTGCCGGGCGCCTACGGCGTCGAGGCCGGGGATCCGCGTGGGGTGCCCGTCGCTGATGTGCGGGGGTTGCTGGTGGTGTCCGATTCGGCTGCCGCGAAGGCGACGGGGCGGCTGGCCGGGTTGATCCGTGGCAGCCGCCCCGTCGACGATGTCGGGCACTCGATCACGATCTATCGCCGTTGAGGGTGCGTCCGGTTCTCAGTGTGCCGCGTGGAAGAAGCCGTCCACACTCACGTGCTCCATGACGCGACTGGCCACTCGGTAGCGGCCGTTGGGGACCTCCGGGCACCTGGCGACGTGTACCGCCAGCGGGCCCGCGAACTCGTAGCCCTTGCGTTCCGCGTGGCGGGCCAGGCTGTCGGTGAGGGCCTGGCACACATGGGTGCTGTGGCTGGCCAGTCGGTCGTGCACCTCGTCGGCGAGTTCCACGTCGTAGGCGTTGGGGACCATGACACGGCCCTGCCTGCACACCACGGCGTTGTCGTCGCACTCGCGTCGCAGAGCGTCGACGACCTCGACCGGGTCCTTGTCGAGGACCCGCGCCCACAAGGCGTCCCAGCGATTTTCCAGTGTCTCTTCCAGCGCACTCAGCGCGCCCATACGGTGTCACCTGCCGGAAGCTTCGTCGGTTCGGCCGGAGTGGCCGGGGTGGTCGGGGGTGGTGCTACCGCTCGTCGTAGTCGTCGGGGCGCACCTCGGCCTCCTCCAGGGCCTCGCGCAGCGTGCGGCCGGTGGCGCCCGGCGGCCGGGACGGGTTCTCGTCCCGGTGCTCCGGGATCTCGTCCGTGGTCTGCGTCTTGGGCCGGTTTTCCTCGGGGACGGTCATGGCGTCGGCTCCTCTCGGGATCTTCTGTGGCGGCGGGTTCCCACGCCGCCTCCGGGTATCCACGCGCCGGGCATCTCATGTGCTGTCCGGAGAAGCCCTGGTCACCACGGTGCGTGGGCTATGTTGAACGTCAATGGGAGACGAAGGAGGCGCACCGGTGCCATCGCCGCAGCAGGCACGCGCACAGGCATCCGCGATCACCTCGGGGAAGGCCGCACCCGAAGCGGAGGTCTCCCCGTCCTCCCAGCTGCGAACGCTCTTCGACCGTCCCCGGCTCTCCCCTGGTCAGCGGCGCATCGCCCAGTACCTGATCGAGCACATCACCGAAGCGGCGTTCCTGTCGATCACGGATCTCGCCGACCGGGTCGGCGTGAGCCAGCCCTCGGTGACACGGTTCGCCTCGGCGGTCGGCTTCAGCGGGTACCCGGCGCTGCGGGAGAAGCTCCAGTCGATCGCGCTCGGCACCCTCGCGGGCGGCCCGGCCGAGGAGATCCGGGGCAACGAACTGCAGGCGGCGGTCGACGCCGAGATCGAGAACCTGGAGAACCTGCGGCGGGACCTCGCCGATCCGAACCTGGTGATCGACATCGGCCGCAAGCTGTCGTCGTCGACCCCGCTGACCGTCCTCGGCCTGCGCATCTCCGTCTCGCTCGCCGAGTACTTCGCCTACGCCGCCCGGCGGATCCACCCGGACGTACGGCTCGTGACCCGGGGCGGCAGTGTCGCCTACGACGCGCTGCTGCAGTCGCGTGAGGCTGGCGGCACCTGGGTGCTGGCGTTCTCCATGCCCCGGCACGCGCAGGAGACCCTGACGGCCGTGCGCGTGGCACGGGGCGCCGGGCTCAAGGTCGCGCTGATCACCGACCTGGCGCTCGGGCCGCTCGCGGACGAGGCCGACGTCGCCTTCGCCACCGGCACCGGATCGCGCCTGGTCTTCGACTCCTACGCGGCCCCGGGCGTGATGTGCTCGGCGCTGCTGCAGGCCATGACGGACGCGGACCCGGAGCGGACGCAGGCCCGGCTTGAGGAGTACGAACAGGTCGCCGACCAGCACCATTTCTTCCTCAGGGACTGAGGCACAGCCGACTGGACCGGTCACTGGACCAGACAAAGGGATCATCCACAACAAAGCGCGCATGAATGTTTTCATGCTCCTTGCAAACCGGATGGCATATATAAATACTGCTCACGGATCGCGACCCGGCCCTACCGGATCCGTTCCGCACCCGAGGAGGCCGGGTCCTACCCACTCCGGCGTCCCGGGTGTCCGTGGCGGCCCCGGCCATCCCCTAGGCCGGGGCCGCCCCGACCCGTCGTCCACCCTCACGACGCCGCACACCCGGAAGCGATGATCATGCCCTTGACGTCCACGCGCATCAGCCCGGACTGGCCCTGCCAGGTCAAGACCCCCGGGAGCTACGACTGGGAGCGCTCGGCGGCCAAGTGGCTGCGCGAGCTGGTGCCCTCGCGCTACGGCGGCTACCCCGTGTTCATCCGCCACCCCGTCCTCCTCGCCCGGCACGCCCAGATCCAGGTCCAGCAGGAGATCCGGGTGGCCCGCACCGCCCTGCAGACCGCCCGCGCCGACCTGCCCGGTCTCGGCCTGCACGAGGGCGTCATCGAGCACACGATCAAGCTGTACGCGGCCGAGGTCATGCAGTTGCAGCACATCGCGCGCAGCGTCCGGGCGGTCAGCCAGGCGCTGGTGGAGGCGAACCGCCAGCCATGACCCCGGGGACCCGGGGGCATGACCCGCGCCGTGCGTGGCACACGTGACGGAATGAGCACCACCGAAGTCCGGCGCGGAGAGCCGGTGACCACGGTCCTGACCTGGCAGGTGCGCCCCGGCCATGAGCGGGAGTTCGAGCGCTGGACGCACGGCATCGCCCGCTGCGCCAGGCAGTTCCCGGGCAACGAGGGCGTCTCCTGGCTGACGCCGGAGGACGGCCACCGCTTCCACGCGGTGCTGCGCTGGTCCGACCAGCACCGGCTCGCCGCCTGGCTGGAGTCCGAGGAGCGGGCGCACTGGCACCGGAAGATCGAGGACATCGCCACCGAGGTCAGCAGCGAGCGTCAGTCGACCACCGGGATGGAGACGTGGTTCAGCCTGCCGGGCACCACGGTGCAGGCACCGCCCCGGTGGAAAATGGTCCTCACGACGTTCCTCGGCGCCTATCCGTTCACCCTCCTCATCCAGTGGCTGGTGACGCCGCAGACCAGCGGCTGGCCGCTGCCGCTGCGGGCCGCCGTGTTTCCCCTGGTGCTGCTGCCGGTGCTGACCTATCTGGTGATGCCGAGGCTCAGCCGGCTGCTGCGGCTGTGGCTGTATCCACGCGACGGCCGCTGACCAGCGCGGGGAGTCGGACGTGACGGGCAGGACGCCGCGAACGCGCCCGTGATCCGTGCTGACAAGGCAGTCTTCGAACGGGCCCGGATGTGCGATGCTCAACGCGTGACGAGCGAGCCTGTGAGGCCGGCGCAGCCCGGTGCCGCACCGGACCTGGTCGAACTGGCCAAGATCGTCGCCCGGCAGCGCGCCGAGCTGGACCGGCTGCGCGACCAGGCGGCGATGTCCGCTGTCGTGGAGCGGGCCACGGGCGCGGAGATGGCGCTGACCGGGTGTTCCGCGGACGCGGCCGGCGAGCAGTTGCTCCAGCGGGCCAAGGCGGCCCGTCACACCCTGCTGGAGGAGTGCTGGATCACGCTCGGGAGTCTGGCGCCGGTCGCGCCCGACCCGGGCGCGGCACCTGGTCCCGTCGGCACCGCGGTCCCCGGGTCCGCAGTGCCGGAGGAGACGACCACGCCGGACGACGTCGCCGCCGCCCTGGCCCGCCTCGGCCAGGCGCTCGTTCGGGTGCCGACACCGCACGACCTCGCCCTGTGCCTGCTGGAGCATCTCAGGCCGGACATGGCGGCGGACGCGGTCATGCTCTACGCCCGCAGGCCCGACGGCGGCCTCGAACTGATCGGGCACGCCGGCATCGAGGACAAGCTGGCCGCCCAGTGGAGCCAGGTGCCGCCGCTGAGCGGGATCGCGGCGCTGGACGCGCTGCGGGCGGGCGAGCCGCGCTGGCTGGAGGATTTCGCCTCGGACGCCCGGCGGTACCTGCTGATCGGCGAGCCGCCCGAGCAGTGGCGGTCGCGCGCCTGGCTGCCCGTGACCGCTGCCGGTTCGGCCGAGGTCTGCATCGGCGTGCTGCGCGGCCGAGCCGGGTCGTTCACGCCCCGCGACCGCGCTCACCTGCGGGGCGTCGCCGGGCTGTGCGCCGGGCGGCTGCGCGCCTTCGACGCACCGCCGGAGCGGGCCGCCGACGCCGCCACGGACGTGGTGCAGACGCTGTTCGACGCGCTGCCCCTCGCGGCGATGCTGCTCACCCCGCTCAGCGCCGCGACGGGTGAGACCGAGGACTTCCGGGTGGAGGCCGCGACCGCTCAGGCGGGCGACCTGCTGGGCCGTCCCGGTGAGGGGCTGGCCGGGCGGCGGCTGCTGGAGTTCCGGCCCGCCCTGGTGGGCGAGCCGCTGTGGTGGGGCTGCGTGCACACGCTGACCACCGGGGAGCCGTACGAGAGCGAGCCGTTCGCGCACGAGGAGGTCCTGGCGGGCATCGCCGCGCTGTCCACCTACTCGGCGCGGGTGGCTCGGCTGGGGGACGCGCTGGTCGTGAGCTGGGTCCGGCACGGCTCCTCCGACCGGCAGGAGCAGCGGCTCGCGGATCTCCAGCGGCTGGGCAACCTCGGCTGGGCGAACTGGAACCTGGCGACGCTGGAGGCCTCCTGGTCGACCCAGGTGTTCGCCATCTTCGGCCGGGACTCCGCGGACGGCCCGGTGGGGCTCGCCGGTCTTCCGGAGCTCGCTCTGCCCGAGGACGCGCCGGCGCTGACCCGCGCCGTCCGCGCACTCGTCCAGGACGGGCGGGCGTTCGACCTGCCGTTCCGCATCAGGACGTCCGGTGTCGTCCGGCACCTGCGCCTGGTGGCCGAGACCGTGGCCGACATGCACGGCACGCCCGTCGAAGTGCACGGTGTCGTGCAGGACTTGACCGCCCGGCGGCGGGCGGAGCTGGCCCTGGTCGAGAGCGAGCAGGCGATCCTCACGCAGAACGACGTGCTCCGGGCCGAACGGACCCTGGCGTCCCGGCTTCAGCACGCGCTGCTGCCGATGTCCAACCGGCCGGTGCAACTGGCGGGACTGCGGGTCGAGGTCGCCTATCTGCCCGCCCAGTCGGGTGTGCACGTCGGCGGTGACTGGTTCAGCGCCGTGGAACTGCCCGACGACGGCGCGCTGCTGGTGGTCGGCGATGTCGCCGGGCACGGTGTCGGCGCCGTCGCCACGATGGCCCAGCTCCGCTTCACCGCGAAGGGCATGGTCATCACCGGCTCGTCACTGACCGGCGCGCTCGCCCGGCTGAACACGCTGCTGCTGCACTCCCGCGACTCCCATGCGACGGCCACGATGGTGCTGGCCCGCTACAACCCCCGGCAGCGGCGCCTGGTCTGGACCCAGGCCGGGCATCCCCCGCCGCTGCTGCTGCGGGACGGCGAGGCGCGGTATCTGCGCCGGCCCCGCGGCATGGTGCTCGGGGCGACCTCCACGCCGGTCTACGAAGAGGCGGAGTGCCGCCTCGAACCGGGCGACCGGCTCATCCTCTTCACCGACGGCCTGGTCGAGCACCCTCCGGAGAGCATCGACCGGGGTCTGGAGCGGCTCGCCGAGGCCGTGGCGGCTCCGCACACCGACGGGCCCGGGTCTCTCGGGCCGTTGCTCGCGCAGATGTTGCCGGAGGAGCGGCGGGACGACGTGTGCGTCGTGGACGTCCGGGTTCCGAGGGTGCGGGAGCCGTAGGGGAAGGCCGCGCGCCCCTGGGTCAGGAGTCGCCCCGGTGCCGCCAGTACCGCCACAGGCCCAGGAGCAGGGCCGGCAGGAACAGGGCGGGCGGCACCAGGCCCGGTATGCGGGAGCCGTTCATGGGCCCAGGGTGAACCCCGTCGGCCCCGCCGTACCGCACCTTTTCCCAGCCGTTGCCCCGCGGCCGAAATGCGGCGCGCGAGATCAGTCGACCGGGTGACCGGGCGCGATGGTGTGGGCGTCGGACAGGCGCAGCAGGGGACCGTCGTACGCCTCCTGTCCGCCCCATTCGACCGGGTCGAGAACGAAGCCGATGTGGTCGCCGCCGCCGGCACGCGTCACGATCCGGCCGACGAACCAGGCCGGCACGTCCTCCAGGACGACGGCCCCGCCGTACGCCTCCCGCGACCGCACCCCCTGGAACTTGTCCGTCCGGTCGCCGGTCCGCCCGCCGAACAGCTCTGCGAGGCCGCGTTGTTCACGGGCGAGCAGATGCACGGCCAGCACCTCGGCGTTCCGGGCCACCCGGAAGGTGTGGTTGAGCTCGGACAGCCACACCACGAACCGCACGGGCCGGATCGAGCACTGCGAGGCGAACCCGACCAGACAGCCAGCCCGTTCACCCCCCGCGACGGCCGTGACCACACACATGTCGGGATCCAGCCGACCGACGAACGCGTCCATGCCCACACCACTACTCCTCCACCACGGTGGCTGACGCCCCTCGGCATCACCTCACCATGCCGGGGGTGGGGGTGCCATCCCGGGGACACGGTGCCGCTGTGGGGGCCGATACCACCTGACGGCAGAGGTAGGCGGTCCCCGTCAGCTCGTGTCCGGTGCTGTGCGGGATTCCAGTGCCGTGCGGGTGTCATTGCCGTAGACGCCCGTTTCGTCGCCGCGGATGCCGTACCAGAGTTGGAAGCGGGCGACCGCCGCGGTCAGGGTGGGGTCGTAGCTGCCGTTGGTGGAGCCGTCGCGGTAGACGTCCGGGATGCGCAGGAGGCGTTCCTGGAGTTCGGTCACCTCGGGGCCGGTGGATCCCTCGCGGAGGGTGCCGGGGCCGTCGGGGTCGGCCGGAGCCGCGGCGGGTGGGGTGGGTGTCGGTGTGGGGGTGAGGGCGGACGCGGTCGGGCGGGGTGCGGGGGCCGCGTTGTCCTCGGTCTTCTCGCCGCCGCGGAGCAGAAGCGCACCGCCGAAACCGATCACCGCCGCCGCGACGACCGCCACCGCGACGGCGGCGCGGCGCAGTCCGGATCCGGGGCGTGCGGCACGGCCGTCGCGGCGGGCGCGTGCGACCGGCGGGAGTTCCTGTGTCAGTGCCTCGGAGCCGGGTGCAGGACCCGGCAGAGTGACGGATTCATAGCCGCCGGACTCAGGGCCGCCGGATGCGGAGGCGGTCTGCTCCCGGTACTCCCGCATCAGTTCCGCCAGCGCGTCGGTGCGGCGGGGCCGCAGGACGCGGATGGGTTCCAGGGCCGGGCCGTCGTGCGGCTGCCGGGGCTCGGACGGTGTCGACACGTTGCACTCCTTCCGTCCGGGCTCGGAGGCGCCCGTCTTCGAGGATCGTTCCGCCGCTAGATACGCGGCTGCCGCGCCAGGAGTTCAGAGAGCACTCAGTTCCTCCCTGTGACTGCACTGAGTGCCATGAGTGGCCTTTCGGGTGCTACGTTCCAGCCCATGAGCTCCGAGAAAGCCGACCTGGGGAACGGAAAGCCGCCCATGCGGGACGCCCTGGTGGCGGCGGCCTTCCAGCTGTTCCTCGAGCGGGGTTACGAGCAGACCACCGTCGACGACATCGTGGCGCTCGCCGGCGTCGGACGGCGCTCGTTCTTCCGCTACTTCCCCTCCAAGGAGGACGTGGTCTTCCCGGACCACGAGCGCTGCCTGGCCGACATGACCGCCTTCCTGGCGGAGGGCTCCGATGACGACGAACCCGTGCGGCGGGTCTGCGACGCGGCCCGGCTCGTGCTGCGGATGTACGCCGAGAACCCGACGTTCTCCGTGCAGCGCTACCGCCTGACCAAGCAGGTCCCCGGGCTGCGCGCCTACGAACTGTCGGTGGTGTGGCGCTACGAGCGCGCCCTCGCCGAGTACCTGCGCCGGCGTTTCGCGGCCCGCCGGGACGGCACCCTGCAGGCCGACGTGATCGCGGCGGCGGTGGTCGCGGCACACAACAACGCGCTGCGCTCCTGGCTGCGTTCGGACGGACACGACGAGGCGAGCGCCACGGTGGACCACGCGCTGGCGTACGTGCAGTCCGCGTTCGGCGGCGCGCCGGCGCCCGTGGCGGAACCGCAGCCGGAGGACGTGGTGGTGGTCGTCTCGCGGCGCGGAGCGCCTCTGTGGCGGGTCGTGCAGGAGATCGAGTCGACCCTGGGGCGGGCCTGAGGGTCCGCATATTTGAGGGTACGGAGTGCCTTTACGAGTGGCACTGAGTGCCATACGCTGTGCTGCGTGCACGGTGGCACGGCGAACCGGGCACGCGTGTGCGCGGGGGACCGCGCACCCGGGATTCCGCCCGAGTGCAGGGAGTTGACCAGCGTGTACCACCACTCAGGAAGCGTCGCTCAGCAGACAGCCGGCTCCTCGACGGGTCTCCTCGACCCGAGGGGCCAGGACACGGATGCCATCCTCTTCCAGCGCTGCACCTGGTGCGGCACCGCCATGTTCCACCGCCTGCTGTGTCCGGTCTGCCGGGGCAGCGACCTGCGGACGGAGCGCAGCGAGGGCACGGGCACGGTGCGCCACTCCACGGTGGTGCACCGCAACACGCCCGCGGCACGCAATGTGTCCATGATCGAGATGGCCGAGGGTTTCGTCGTACGCGGCCGGGTGATGGGCCCGCCGATCGGCATCCACAGCGGGGACCGGGTACGGCTGTCCACCGCCAAGGACCCGGTGCGGAGCGAGCCGGTCTTCCAGTTGCTCGACGAGCCGTACCGGGCCTGGAGCTGACCCCCCTTCAGCCTGCGGGCTCAGCCTGAGAACAATGCGTCGGTGCGCACCGGCCGTCCCGTCTCGAAGCTCCGGTTGGCCGCCAGACCGACCGCCGGCGCCAGCACTCCGTCGCGTTCGGTGGCCGTCGGACGGTCCGCCACCGCGGTGTCCGCCGGGCGGGTGGAGTCGACGGGACCGAACAGCACGTCGCGCATGCGCGGGTCGCCGCCGCCATGGGCCTCGTGGGCGACCGCGAGCGGCACGTCCGTACAGGGCGCCGGCGGCCGACGTGACCCGGGTGAGGGCCGACCGCCAGCGGCTCTCCTAAGGATGGGCCGTCCACTCCCTTGCCGGGAGAAAGCACTTGCCGAATCTCGGAAACATCTCAAGGAGCGAGCACGATCCGCAGACCCACGGTGGCGTCCAGGCCCCGGCGCAGCCGGCTGCCGAGCAGGGTGAGCCTGCCCATGAGGCCGTACTTGCGGGCGATCAGCTTCCGGTAGCGGGCGGTGGTGGCCGGGTCGCAGATCTCCGCCGTCGCGGGCACCTGCTCGCCGGTGGGGTTGCCGCGCAGGTCACAGGGGCCGACCAGGACGTCGGCGCGGTTGCGGATCCGCTTCACCTTCCAGGAGTCGGCCACCGTCCAGACGCCGAGCGCGTCCCCGTCGCGTACCACCCAGACGGGGGTGGCGACCGGCGTACCGTTCCTGCGGTAGCTGGTGATCAGCAGGTACTTGCCCGCGCCCAGTTCGTCCAGCGCACTGTCGTCCATGGCGGGCAGTGTACGAGCGTGACCCGCGCGGCGCGCCCCGGGGTCAGCGCAGCGCGGCGGCCGTTCTGCGCACCGCCTCCGTGATCACCTCCGGCGAGGTCGCCAGGTTGAGGCGGACGTGCCCGGCGCCGCCGGTGCCGAAGGGCAGGCCGGAGTTGAGGGCCACGCGGCCGCGGTGCAGGAAGACGTCCGCCGGGTCGTCGCCGAGGCCGAGCGCGCGGCAGTCGAGCCAGGCGAGGTAGGTGGCGTCGCCCGGGCGGTAGCGGATCGCGGGCAGGTGCTCGGCCAGCAGGTCCGCGAGCAAGCGCCGATTGGCCTCGAGGCCGGTCAGCAGGGCGTCCAGCCAGGCGACGCCCTCGCGCAGGGCGGCGGTGTGGGCGATGACGCCGACGTGGCTCGGGCCGTGCCCGACCTCCTCGGGCATGCGTGCCAGGTCGGCGGCGGCCCCGGGTCCGGCGATCGCGAGGGCGGCCTTGAGTCCGGCGAGGTTCCACGCCTTCGAGGCCGACATCAGCGACAGGCCGCGCTCGGCGCCCGGCACGCTCAGGTACGGCACGAAGTCCGTGGCGCCTACGACGAGCGGCGCGTGGATCTCGTCGGCTACGACCCGCACGCCGTACCGCTCGGCGAGCGCGGCCACGGCGGACAGTTCCTCCGCCGTGTGGACGGTGCCGGTCGGGTTGTGGGGGCTGCACAGCAGGTAGGCGGCCCGGCCCCCGTCCGAGACGACCTGCCGGAAGGTCTCCTCCAGGACACCGAGGTCGAGCCGCCCGTCCGCGCCGAGCGGGGCCTCCACCACGCGCCGGTCCATGTGCGCGATGAACTGGTGGAACGGCGGGTACACCGGCGGGTTCACGACCACCGCGTCCCCGTTCCCGGTGACCAGCCTGAGCATCTCGACGACGCCCAGCATGACGTCGGGCACGATCGCGGTGCGCTCCACGGCGAGCCCGTCCCAGTTCCACCGCTTCTCGGCGAAGGCGGCCAGCGCCTCCGCGTAGGACGTGCCGGCGGGGTAGCCGGTGTCCCCGAGGCCGAGGGCGTCGGTGACGGCCCGCACCACGGGCTCGGCGAGCGGCACGTCCATCTCGGCCACCCACAGGGGCAGCACGTCCTGGGGGTAGGTGCGCCACTTCATGCTCGTGCGGCGGCGGAGGCGGTCGAGCGTAAGGGTTTCCAGGGGATTCGGTTCACCGGACGTCTCGTGCGGGATCCTGGTCATGGGCACACGATAGGGGGCTGCGCGGTGAGCGGGAATCTTGCGGACGGGGAGCGGGGAGGGCCGGCGGGCCCGTTCCTGGAGATCGCCTGCGACGAGTCGGGGTCGGACGGCGAGAACCTCACCGGCGGGAACACGGACGTGTTCGCACACGCCAGTGTCTCGCTGTCCATGGCGTCGGCCGCGGCGGCCGTACGGGAGATCCGGGACCGGATCCGTTCACCCGCCGAGGAGTACAAGGCGAACCACCTGCTGCGGGAGAAGCACCGCGCGGTGCTGGAGTGGCTGCTGGTGCCGGAGGGGCCGATGCACGGGCGGGCGCGGGTGCATCTCATGGAGAAGGCGTTCTTCGTGGTGGACCGGGCTGTCGGCCTGCTCCTGGACGACCCCGCCGCGGCCGTCGCCCTGTTCCGCGCAGGACGCCGGACCTTCGGGGAGGAGGGCTGGCGGGAGTTCCTGGAGGCGGCCAACCAGTTGCTCCGGGTCCGCAACAACGGAGAGCCGGGCGCCCCTGTCGAGGGGTTCTACGACACGGTCGACGCGCTGCGGCAGGCGCATCCGCACACCGACGCCGGGAGGGTCCTCGCCCGGCTCGCGGCGACCCGGTCACGCGCGGTGTCGTATCGGGCGGACTTCCTGGACGGACCGCCCCTGATCCCGGTGCTCAACCCGCTGCTCCCGGCGATCGTGCGGACGGCCGCGCTCTGGAGCGGGGACGGACGGGAGGTCCGTCTGGTGCACGACCGGCAGAACATGCTGACGCCCGACCGCATCGCGTGGATCGAGGAGGCGGCGCTGCGGGCGGGGGTCGGCCTGGCCGGGCTGCGGCTCGTCGTCGCGCGCGAGGACGCGCGGGTACAGGTGGCGGACTTCCTGGCCGGGATCGCCCGCAAGATCGCCTCCGACGAGCTGAACGGACGCGGGGACCCCGCGCTCACCGCCCTGCTGCGGCCCTACGTCGATCCGGCCTCGGTGTGGGGTGACACCCGCAGCCTGGCCCTGCTCGCCGCCCCGGCCGCTCCGGTCACCGGCCGGCGATGAAGAGATCACGCTCGCGCTGAACACGGCACGGCTCCGCTCCGTATGGAGAACAGGGCGCTCAACTCAAGGAGGGCCCCGCGGTGTTCGCACCGCGATGTTCGGGTTCGGGAGCCATGCATGAGGCACGCACGACGACGGGTCGTCCGGCGAGTGACACAGCTGGCGGCCGTCGGCGGACTCCTCCTCGGAGGAACGATGGTCACCAGCGCTGTGGCGAGCGAGCCCCCCGACCCTTCCGTCGGCGTCCCCTACTCGGCGAAGCCGGGCACGGGCATGGGCACCGACCTCGTGTCCCGGCTCGGGACCTCCCGCACGGCGGGCAGCTGGGTCGACTCGTCCGGGCGGCCGGTCGTCGCGGTCACCGACGAGAAGGCGGCCGCCGAGGTCAAGCGCGCGGGCGCCAAGGCGAAGATGGTGACTCACAGCATGAGCGCCCTCAAGTCCGCGACGTCGACGCTGCGTTCGGCGCCGCGGGTGGCCGGGACCTCCTGGGCCCTGGACTACCAGAACAACCAGGTCGTGGTACGGGGCGACAGCACGGTCTCCTCCTCCGACTGGTCCCGGCTGACGGAGGTCGCGGACGGCATCGGCGGCTTCGTGCGCATGGAGCGCACCGAGGGCACGTTCACGACGCGGATCAACGGCGCGGAGCCGATCCTGTCGACCGCCGGGCGCTGTTCGGCGGGCTTCAACGTGACCGACGGGACGACCGACTACATCCTCACGGCAGGGCACTGCGGACCCGACGGTTCCGTCTGGTTCTCCGACGACCGGGGCCGCGACCAGGTCGGCACGTCGCTGAAGGGGAGCTTTCCCGGCGACGACTACTCCCTGGTGAAGTACGAGAGCGGCAAGGCGGGCAAGGGCGCGGAGGTCGTGGCGGTCGGCGAGGGCGAGGGGGTGCGGATCACGGGTGTGGCCGATGCCGAGGTCGGGGAGAAGATCTTCCGCAGCGGCAGCACCAGCGGGCTGCGCGAGGGTGAGGTGACCGCGCTGAACGCGACGGTCAACTACCCCGAGGGCACGGTCACCGGGCTGATCGAGACGAACGTGTGCGCCGAACCGGGCGACAGCGGTGGCCCGATGTTCGCCGACGGCATCGCGCTCGGCGTGACCTCGGGCGGCAGCGGGGACTGCAAGGCGGGCGGTACGACGTTCTTCCAGCCGGTGACGAAGGCGCTGACCGAGCTGGGAGTCAAGCTGATCGTGGCCAAGCAGGCCGGTGGCGCCGCGCCCGCGCCGTCGGCCTCGGGTGCCGCTTCGCCCGGCTCGTCGGCGCCGGTGACGGGCGAGGACGTGGCGGGCCTGCTGACCCGCCTCACCGACCCGCGTAACGTCGGCCCCGGCCTGCTGGTGATCGCGGGCAGCCTCCTCGCCCTGGTGGCGACCCGCTGGATCCGCACGGAGCAGGACCGCAAGGCGTATCGGCAGTATTACGGGGCCACTTGGGGGTGACGGCTGCCGGGGGCACGGGGGGCGGGTCCGCTGTGTCAGCGGACCTGGATGACGCTCAGGCCGCCGGCACGGACTGTGGGGCCGCGGCGGCCCACTCCAGGACGAGCCGCCGGTACTCCTCGCGCTGCTCGACACTCAGTGTCCCGCCCGACCGGCGCCACAGGGCCCGGATCTCCTCGTTGACCTCGTCAGCCGATCGCTCGGATGAGGATTCAACAGTGGTGGACATGCTGTGAAGCATACGGTCCCGGACGTGAAGGCGATGTGAGTAATCCCGAGCCAAACGGACATTCCGGACAGTGTTGCTGATCACGTCCATCTCCCGGTAAACGTGAGGCTGTTCACGCTTCGGCCGATCCCAGGACCATCACCTTGATAGCCAGCACGGCCGCGCCGCGCGCCCAGTCGTGAAAATCGGACACCTTCGTCTCGAGGTCGACCGGTGCGGCCAGGGGATGCCGGTTGTCGCGGATGGCCTCCTCGACCGTCGCGCCCGCCACATCCATCAGCCCGACCCCCTCCCCCGCGAGCAGGATCTTCTGCGGCATCACGAAATTGGAGATCTGGGCGACGAGCGTGCCCAGGGCGCGTGCGGCCTCGCCGATGACCCGGGCGGGCATCGGCTCTCCGGCGGCGGCCAGCGCGAGGATCTCCTCGTAGGTCAGGTCGCGGCCGGTGGCGGCCTGGACCTGGTAGCGGATGTTGGGGATGGTCAGCAGCGAGACGGCGCTGCCGCGCCGGCCGTCCGGGGTGAGCGGGCCGTTGGGGTCCACGATCCAGTGACGGCCGAAGCCGCGGTCCTCCTCCGCGCAGGACACCCGCTTGCCGCCGAGCACGAGCCCGTAGCCGATGCCGGCACCGATGGTGAGGACGGCGAAGCGGTCCAGGCCGCGTCCGGCGCCGAACCAGGTCTCGGCCTCGACCAGGGCGGCGACGTCGTTCTCGACGACCACGGGCAGTCCGGTGCGCTCCTCGACGAGTTCGGCGAGGGGGACGTCCCGCCACAGCAGGAAGGGTGACTCCCCGACCACGGCACGGTCCCGAACGAAACCGCCGACCCCGATGCCGATCCCGGCCAGCCGGGGGTGTTCGGCCGCCAGTTCGGCGGTCATCGCGCCGAGCATGTCGGCGACCTCGGCGGGGTCGTGGGTGGTGAGCGGACGGTCATGGCGGGCCACGATGTGGCTGCGGAGCGTGGTGACGACGCAGTAGACCGTGTCCTCGGTGATCTTGAAGCCGAGGAAGGACCCGGAGTCGGCGACGACGTCCAGCGGCTGTGAGGGGCGGCCCTGGCGGGCCTCCGTCGGCGCTCCGGCCTCGGCCACCTCGATCAGCAGGCTCGACTCGATCAGCGGCTTGGTCAGCCGGGTGAGGCTGCCGGCCGACAGACCCAGCCTCCGGGCGAGCTCGGTCCGGGACAGCGGGCCGTGGACGAGTACTTCGATCGCCACGGAGCGCTCCCCCGCGCTCAGCGGCAGCCAGCCGGCGGTGCCTGCGGTCATGTACGTCCGACTCCCCTCAGCCTTTTTTTTCGCACTGAAACCAACATGACCACTCTAGGGCGATGGTGGTTCCTGCGAAAAGATGTTTGCACACCCCTTGACGCAGCAATTGTTTCGCACCAAAAGTAAGTCCCGCCAGAGGACGAGCCGCCGTATGCGAGGGAGTCGCCCGATGACCATCGCCTCCAGCAGTCCTCCGTCGCGTCTGCCCGCGGGCGGCGCCGCGGAGGCACGCAGCAAACCCAGGACACGCCGGACCGAGGTGGGGGACAACCGGGGAGACGGACGGCTGGCCGCGGTGTTCATCGCGCCGGCGCTGCTCGGCTTCGTGGTCTTCCTGCTCTGGCCGACGCTCCGGGGCATCTATCTGAGCTTCACCCGCTTCAACCTGCTGACACCGGCGGAGTGGGTGGGCCTGGACAACTACGTCCGCATGGTCAACGACCCCATCTTCTGGGACTCGCTGTGGGTCACCGTCGAGTACGTCGTCATCAACATCGGCGTGCAGACGGTCGCGGCGCTCGCCATGGCCGTCCTGCTGCAGCGGCTGACCCAGTCGGCGATGCTGCGCGGGATCGTGCTCACGCCGTACCTGATGTCGAACGTCGTGGCCGGCCTCGTCTGGCTCTGGATCCTCGACACGCAGCTGGGCATCGGCAACGAGATCATCAGCGCGCTCGGCGCCGACCGCATCCCGTTCCTCGCCGACGAGACCTGGGCGATCCCGACGATCGCGCTCATCAACGTGTGGCGGCACGTCGGATACACCGCCCTGCTGCTGTTCGCCGGTCTCCAGGCGATCCCGAACGACATGTACGAGGCGGCCAGGGTGGACGGCGCGAGCGAGTGGCGGATGTTCTGGCGGATCACCATGCCGCTGCTGCGGCCGGTGCTCGCGGTCGTGCTGATCATGACCGTGATCGGGTCGTTCCAGGTGTTCGACACCGTCGCGGTGACCACCGCGGGCGGTCCGGCGAACGCGACCAACGTGCTCCAGTTCTACATCTACGGCTCCGCCTTCGGGCGCTTCCAGTTCGGATACGCCTCGGCCATGTCCGTCGCCCTGCTGGTCGTGCTGAGCGCGATCACCGTCCTCCAGTACCGGCTCACCCGGGCCGGCCGGACCGACCTCGGCTGACGGAAGGGAGACACCGACATGGCCACCGTGACGACAACGACGCCGACGACCCTGCGACCGGTCCGGCGCAAGTTCCCCTTCGGGCGGGCCGCCGCCTGGACCCTGATGGGCGTGATCGTCCTGATCACCCTGCTGCCGTTCTACTGGATCCTGCGCACCGCGCTCTCCACCAACGCCGGCCTCAACGCCGACCCGACCAACCCGCTGCCGGTGGACCTCACCACGAGCGGATTCGAACGGGCCCTGGGCATGCAGTCGGCCGAGGAGGCCGTCAAACAGGGCGGCGCGGGCGGCGGGCTCGACTTCTGGCGCTATCTGCTCAACTCCGTGCTGGTCTCGACCCTGATCACCGGCTGTCAGATCTTCTTCTCCGCGATGGCCGCGTACGCCTTCTCGCGGCTGCGCTGGCGGGGCCGGGACAAGGTGTTCGGACTGTTCCTGGCCGGGATGATGGTGCCGGCCATCTTCACGCTGCTGCCGAACTTCGTGCTCATCAAGCAACTGCACCTGATCGACACGCTCCTCGGTATCGCGCTGCCCACCATGTTCATGACGCCGTTCGCGGTGTTCTTCCTGCGGCAGTTCTTCATGAACATCCCCCAGGAGGTCGAGGAGGCCGCGCTGCTCGACGGCGCCGGGAAGATCAAGATCTTCTTCCGGGTGGTGCTGCCGATGGCGTCCACGCCGATCATCACGCTGGGCGTGCTGACGTACATCACCTCCTGGAACGACTACTTCTGGCCGCTGATGGTCTCCTACAGCGACAGCTCGCGGGTGCTGACCGTGGCGCTGGCGGTCTTCCGGGCGCAGACCCCGGCGACCGGCGTCGACTGGTCCGGGCTCATGGCGGCGACGCTGATCGCCGCGCTGCCGATGCTGGTGCTGTTCGCCTGCTTCGCCCGCCGCATCGTCAGCTCCATCGGCTTCACCGGGATCAAGTAAGGGGACTGTGATGCGAATTCGACTTCGTCCGCTCGTCGCGGCGACCGGAGCGCTGGCGCTGTCCCTGGTCAGCGGGTGCGCGCAAGGAGGCGCGGCCGGATCCTCCGCGAACACGGTCACGTACTGGCTGTGGGACGCCAACCAGCTGCCCGCCTACCAGGCCTGCGCCAAGGGGTTCGAGAAGGAGAACCCCGGACTGAAGGTGAAGATCACGCAGCTGGGCTGGAGCGACTACTGGACCAAGCTCACCGCCGGGTTCATCGCGGGCACCGCGCCGGACGTGTTCACCGACCACATCCAGAACTTCGGCCAGTTCGCCGATCTGAAGGTCCTCGAACCGCTCGACGACCTCGGTGTCAAGAACTCCGACTACCAGCCGGGCCTCGCCGCCAACTGGATCGGCAAGGACGGCCACCGCTACGGCGCTCCCAAGGACTGGGACACCGTCTCGCTGTTCTACAACTCCAAGATGACCGAGGAGGCCGGGCTCACCGCCGAGCAGCTGGGCGACCTGTCCTGGAACCCGAAGGACGGCGGCACCTTCGAGAAGGCCATCGCCCACCTCACGGTCGACAGGAAGGGCAAGCGGGGCGACGAGCCGGGCTTCGACAAGAACAACGTCAAGGTGTACGGCCTGGCCACGGGTGGCGGCGGCTTCGGCGACGGCCAGACGCAGTGGAGCCCCTTCACCGGCTCCGCCGGGTGGAACTACCTCAACAAGGCGCGCTGGGGCACGAAGTACCAGTACGACAGCAAGACCTTCCAGTCGGTCGTCGACTGGTACTTCGGCCTGGCGAAGAAGGGCTACATGCCGCCGCTGTCGGACTACAACATCCAGTCCAACCAGCAGAACACGCAGATCGCGGCGGGGAAGGCGGCCACCGCGTTCGACGGGGCCTGGATGATCTCCACCTACACGGGCTTCAAGGGCCGGGACATCAAGACCACCCGGACACCGGTCGGACCGACCGGCAAGCGCGCCACCATGATGAACGGCCTCGCCGACTCCGTCACCAAGGCCTCCAAGAACAAGGCGGGCGCCAAGAAGTGGGTGGCGTATCTGGCCTCGGACAAGTGCCAGACCGTCGTCGGCAAGTACGGCGTCGTCTTCCCCGCCACCGCGGCCGGGACCGAGGCCGCCGTCGCCGCGTACCGGAAGAAGGGCATCGACGTCTCGTCGTTCACCGAACCCGTGGCCGACAAGAAGCGCTTCCGGACCTTCTCGTACCCGATCGCCAGCTACTCCGCGGACATGACGGCGCTCATGCAGCCGGCGATGGAGGACATCTACGGCAACGGAAAGCCCGTCAGCAGCCTCGACCAGACCAACGACCAGATCAACCTGATCCTCTCGCAGTGATCACCCGCACAGTGAAGGGCATGCCTCACATGACGTTCTCCCTCGGCATCGTCGGCGCCGGACAGTTCTCGGGCCAGTTCGCCACCCTGTTCCAGGCCCACCCCGGCGTCAGCGACGTCTACGTCACCGACCTGCTGCCCGAGAGGGCCGAACAGCTCGTCGCCGCGCAGGGCCTCGCCGGCTCCTTCCCGTCGTACCAGGCCATGCTGGAGTCGGAGGACGTCGACGCGGTCGCGATCTTCACCCAGCGCTGGACGCACGGCCCGCTGGTGCTGCAGGGCCTCAACGCCGGCAAGCACGTGTACTCCGCGGTCCCCATGGCGATCAGCACGGAGGAGATCGCGGCGATCATCGACACGGTCAAGGCCACCGGTCTGACGTACATGATGGGCGAGACCAGCGAGTACAACCCGGCGACCGTCCACGCCCGCAACCAGATCGCCGAGGGCGCCTTCGGGCGGCTCTTCTACGCCGAGGGCGACTACGTCCACGACATGGACCTGGGCTTCTACGAGGCCTACCAGTACAGCGGCGGCGAGAACTGGAAGGCCACCGCCAGCTATCCCCCGCTGCTGTACCCGACGCACGCGATCGGCGGGGTACTGGGCGCCTGGCAGACGCACGCCGTCAGCGTGTCGGCGATCGGTGTCCTCGACGACCGGGGCGACGGCGTCTTCGACAAGGACATCAGCCAGTTCGGCAACGACTTCTCCAACGCCACCGCGCTGTTCGAGGTCGCCGGCGGCGGCTCGTTCCGTACGAACGAGTTCCGGCGGGTCGGCTACCCCTCGCACATCCGCGAGTCGCGCTTCCGCTTCTTCGGCACCGAGGCGAGCATGGAGCAGCTCGCCACGGTCGCCCTGTGGCAGGACAAGCAGGGGGTGAAGGACATCAGCGAACTGCTGGAGCCCAAGCCCACCATGGCTCCCGACGACCCGTCGCTGCAGCACATCGCGCCGGAGCTGCGGGCCGCCTTCACCTCCGGGTCGGCGCCCGTGCACGACCGTGAGCGGCTGCCGAGGGAGTTCGACAACCTGCACAACGGCCACGAGGGCAGCCACCACTTCCTGGTGGACGACTTCGTGACCGCCGTCAACTCGCGCACCCTGCCGTCGGTGAACGCGTGGGTCGCCGCCCGTTACACCTTGCCGGGCATCATCGCGCACGAGTCCGCGCGGCAGGGCGGGGTGCGGCTGGAGATCCCGGACTTCGGGGACGCGCCCCAGTAGGAGCCCGTGCGGGCCGGGTGCCTGGGATCAGGTGCCCGGCTTGCGGCCGTACACGAAGACGTCGTCGCCCTTCTTCAGCAGCGACCAGTACTTCTTGGCGTCGGTCTTGGTCATGTTGACGCAGCCGTGCGAGCCCGGCGGGTTCCACACGCTGATGCCGACCGAGTGGAAGGCCTGGCCGCCGTCGAAGAACTGGGCGTAGGGCATCGGCACGTCGTAGATGGAGGAGACGTGGTCGATGTTGCGCCAGTAGATCTTCTTCAGGCCGGTGCGGGTCTCGTCGCCGTCGCGGCCGGTGCGGACCGGGACCGGACCGTAGACGAGCTTCTTGCCGTCCTGGATCCAGCTCAGCTGGAGGGTCAGGTTCACACAGGCGATCCGGCCCTTGTTGACCGGGCACTTGCCGTCCTTGTTGGGGTTCGTCCCGACGGCCTTCTGCTTCTGCATCAGGTCCATCACGCCCCAGGTGACGGGCCCGGCGTAGCCGATGTTCGGGGAGATCCCGTGCTTGGTCTGGAAGGCGCGGATGGCCTTGCAGTCGGTGGCGGACTGCTTTCCGTCGACTGGACGGCCGAGGAACTTCTCCACCTGCTTCTGGTACGGGCCGGTCTGCGTGGTGCAGCTCGCCGCCTGCGCCGGGGTGGCGCCGAGCGCGAGTGTGAGCGGTGCCACCAGGCCGGTGATCCCGAGTGCGACGGCTCCCCGTCTGCGTACGTCCCCCATGGCTCGTCATGCCCTTTCGCGGAGTTGGTCTGCGGTGTTCTGCCAGCTAGACGGGCGAAGGGCGGCTTCGGTTGTGCGGGGGTCCGGCCTGCGACGAAACGGTGACATACCTCACCGCACAGCCGGGGCGGAAGGCGCTGCCGCGAGGGGCCGGTTCCCGCTATGGGCGCAGGGCGTCGTGGAAGGCCGTGTTGACGGCGGTGAGGCCGCCGTCGACGGTCAGGGTGGTGCCGGTGATCCAGGAGGCGTCGGGGGAGGCGAGGAAGGTGACGGCCGCCGCGATGTCTTCCGGTTCGCCGACCCGGCCCAGGGGGTAGAGCCGGCGCAGCGCTTCCAGGTCCTCGTCGCGGCCCTCCCAGGCGGTGGTGCGGACGGTGCCAGGCACCACCAGGTTGACGCGGACACCGCGCGCGGCGGCGTGACCGGCGAGGGTGCGAGTCAGGGAGCCCAGGCCGGCCTTGGCGGCGCTGTAGGCGTGGTTGCCGAAGTCCTGCAGGCCGTTGACGGAGCCGATCGAGACGACGGCGCCGCGCCCGGAGGCGGCCAGGTGCGGCAGCGCGGCACGGCAGCAGCGGTACGCGCCGGACAGGGTGACGTCGAGGTCGCGCGCCCACGACTCGTCCGGTTCGTCCTCGAAGAGGGGCGCGTCGGGCGAGCAGTGGGCGGCGCTGTTGACCAGCACGTCGAGCGAGCCGAAGGTGTCGACGGCGTGGGCGACGGCAGCCTCGACCGCCGCCCGGTCGGCCACGTCGCACGCGCGCCCCTCGGCGGTGTGCCCCTGGTCCCGCAGGGCCCGCGCGGTCCGCGTGGCCTCGGCCGGGTCCTGGTCGGCCACCAGGACCCGCGCCCCCTCCCGCGCGAACCGGCGGGCGGTGGCGGCACCGATGCCGCGTGCCCCGCCGGTGATGAGAACCCCGTACCCCTCGAAGCGCCTGGTGCCCGTCATGGGCCGACCGTACTGCCCCGGGGGTGGCTCAGCGGTAGCCGCTCGTGTCGGCCGGCTTGCCCGTGTCCTGGACCTCGACGAGATAGCGCCAGGCGTCCGGGCGGCTGCCGTCGAGGTCGGTGAAGCCGTACACCTGGGCGAGGCCGCCGCTGGAGAGGGACTGGCCGTTCCAGCGCGCCACGTCCGGGTCGGCCGCGAGCGCGGCCACGGCCCGTCCGACGTAGCGCGGGGTCTCCGAGATGGCGAAGTGGGGGACGCGTTCCAGGGCGTCGCGCCAGTTCTCCTCCTGTACGCCGAAGGCCTCCAGCATGATCTCCGAGCGCATCCAGCCCGGCGTGAGGGCGACGGCGGTGGCACCGCGCGGACCGAGCTCGTGGCCGAGGGAGAAGGCCATGCGCAGGACGGACGTCTTGGCGAGGTCGTAGAAGAAGCTGTTGCGGTAGGTGTCGCGGTTGTAGTCGGCGGTGCCGTCGGTGACCTCGACGACCAGGCCGCCGGGGTGGCGCAGCAGCAGGGGCAGGGCGTGGTGGCTGGTGATCGCGTGTGTCTCGACGGCGAGCCGGAGCAGGCGCAGGCCGTTGTCGAGGTCGTGCTCCCAGACCGGGAGGTCCCATCCGAAGAGCTTCTCGCCGCCCCAGATGTCGTTGACGAGGACGTCGAGGCGGCCCTGCTCGCCGTCGATCCGCTCCACGAGCGTGCGGACCTGCGCCGGGTCGAGATGGTCCGTGGGGACGGCGATGCCCTGGCCGCCGGCCTCGGTGACCAGGTCGGCGGTGTCCTCGATGGTCTCGGGCCGGTCGTACTCCGAGCGGCGGGTGCGCGTGCTGCGTCCCGTGACGTAGACGGTGGCGCCCGCCGCGCCGAGTTCCACCGCCATGCCCCGTCCGGCGCCCCGGGTCGCCCCGGCGACCAGTGCGACCTTGCCCTTCAGCGGAGCTGACATGTCCGACCTCCCGTTGCCGTGAATGCGTGGTGCTTCGAGAGTGACGGGTAAGCCGGACATCTTCTGTCGCCTTTTCCGCGGGTGTGTCGTGGCGGCACGCGGTCAGTGACCGCGGGCGATCCACTCCTGCAGCTGCGGGGCCTCCGCACCGATGGTCGTGGGGTCCCCGTGGCCGGTGAGGACCTTCGTCTCGGGCGGCAGCGTGAGCAGCCGGTCACGGATCGAGTCGATGATCGTCGGGAAGTGCGAGAAGGACCGGCCGGTGGCGCCGGGGCCGCCCTGGAACAGCGTGTCGCCGCTGAAGACGGTGGCAAGACCCGGGTCGTACAGACACACCGCGCCGGGCGCGTGCCCCGGGGTGTGCAGGACCCGCAGGTCGGCGCCGCCGGCCTCGATCGTCTGGCCGTCGACCAGCCAGGCGTCGGGCTCCCGGTCCGGGTGGGTCTGCTTCCACAGCGGCAGGTCGTCGTGGTGCAGCCAGATCGTGGCCCCGGTGCGCTCGGCGAGGGCGGGGGCGGCGTCGATGTGGTCGTTGTGGGCGTGTGTGCACACGATGGCCGTGAGCCGGCGGTCCCCGACGGCCCGGGCGATGGCGTCGGCGTCGTGGGCGGCGTCGATGACGATCGCCTCGTGGTCGTCGCCGACGATCCACACGTTGTTGTCGACGTCCCAGGTGCCGCCGTCGAGGCTGAACTGGCCGGAGGTGACGAGGCGTTCGACTCGGGTGGTCATCAGAACACCACCACCGAGCGCAGCACGTCGCCGTGGTGCATCCGCTCGAACGCCTTCTCCACCTCGTCCAGCTGGATGGTCTCGGTGACGAACGCCGCGAGGTCCAGGCGCCCTTGCAGATGCAGGTCGATCAGCATGGGGAAGTCGCGGGAGGGCAGGCAGTCGCCGTACCAGCTCGACTTGAGCGATCCGCCACGGCCGAAGACGTCGAGCAGCGGCAGATCGAGCTTCATGTCCGGGGTGGGCACGCCGACGAGGACGACCGTGCCGGCGAGGTCGCGGGCGTAGAAGGCCTGCTTGTACGTCTCCGGGCGGCCGACCGCCTCGATGACGACGTCGGCGCCGAATCCGCCGGTGAGCTCGCGGATGGCCTCGACCGGGTCGGTCTCGCGCGAGTTGACGGTGTGGGTGGCGCCCATCGTCCGGGCGGTCTCGAGCTTGCGATCGTCGATGTCGACGGCGATGATCCGCGCCGCTCCGGCCAGCTGCGACCCTGCGACGGCCGCGTCACCGACGCCGCCGCAGCCGATGACGGCGACCGTGTCGCCCCGGCCGACGTTGCCGGTGTTGATCGCGGCACCGATGCCTGCCATGACGCCGCAGCCGAGCAGCCCGGCCACCTGCGGGGCGGCCTCCGGGGCGACCTTGGTGCACTGCCCGGCCGCGACCAGCGTCTTCTCGGCGAAGGCGCCGATGCCGAGCGCCGGGGAGAGCTCCTGGCCGGTCGAGGCGAGGGTCATCTTCTGCTCGGCGTTGTGGGTGTCGAAGCAGTACCAGGGCCGCCCGCGCAGACAGGCCCGGCACTTCCCGCACACCGCACGCCAGTTGAGGATCACGAAGTCGCCGGGCTCGACGTCGGTGACGCCGTCGCCGACCGCCTCCACCACGCCCGCCGCCTCATGGCCGAGCAGGAACGGGAAGTCGTCGCTGATGCCGCCCTGCTTGTAGTGCAGGTCGGTGTGGCACACCCCGCAGGCCTGGACGCGCACGACCGCCTCTCCGGGACCGGGGTCGGGCACCACGATCGTCTCGATGCGCACCGGCTCGTCCTTGCCGGGTGCGATCACACCGCGTACTTCCTGCGCCATCGCGCTGACTCCTTCGTCGGCCGGGGTCCGTCCCTTCCGACCCTACGCGCGACTGATCGGTAAGGGGCGGGGATCGGCCACCTCAGACGCATGATCACGAGTTCTGCCCAGCGCAGAAAGCAGGGCACCGTACTCGCCCCGCGCCGTAGCCTGAACGCTCCGCCCGACGCCGAAGGAGCGACGTGAGCATCGCAGAGACCGATTCCGCCGCGCCTCCCTGGCGGCTGCTCCTCGGGTACGTCCGGCCGCATCGCTGGTCCCTGGCCGTCGGTGCCGTGCTCTCGCTGGTCACCGGGGCGACCGGGCTGCTGCTGCCGTTGGTGGCCAAGGGCCTGATCGACGATCTGTCGAACGACCGGGCCATCACCGGAGCGCTGCTGGCGATGTCGGCGCTGGTGCTGGCCAACGCCGTGGTGGGGGCACTGGGTTCGTACGTGCTGCAGCGCACCGCGGAGTCGGTGGTGCTCGGGGCGCGGCGCGCGCTGTCGTCGTATCTGCTGCGGCTGCGGATCACGGCCGTGGACCGCAGCGAACCCGGGGATCTGATGGCCCGCATCACCTCCGACACCACTCTGCTGCGCCAGGTCACCACCAACTCGCTGGTCGGTCTGGGCACGGGCGGTCTCACCCTCGTCGCGACGATCGTGATGATGGGCCTGGTGGATGTCGTGCTGCTGGGCGTCACACTGGCCGTGATCGCGGGTGCGGGGGTGATCCTCGGCGTGATCGTGCCGCGCATCAACAAGGCGAGTCGGCGGGCGCAGGACGCGGTGGGTGTCATGGGTGCCTCGCTGGAGCGGGTCCTCGGCGCCCTGCGCACCGTGAAGGCGTCGGGTGCCGAGCACCGGGAGGAGGCCACGCTGCACGAGGCGGCTCAGGAGTCCTGGCGGCAGAGCGTGCGGGCCGCCAGGTGGTCGGCGGCCGCGGGCAACACGGCGGGGCTCTCCATGCAGATCGCCTTCATCACGGTGCTTGCGGTGGGCGGCGCGCGCGTCGCGACCGGCGCCGTCGACGTGGGCACGCTGGTCGCGTTCCTGCTGTACGTCTTCTACCTGATGTCGCCGATACAGCAGGTCGTCGGCGCCGTCACGCAGTACCAGACGGGCGCCGCGGCTCTCACCCGCATGCAGGAGGCGCTGCTTCTGCCCGCCGAGCCGTCCTCCCGGTTCGCGCCGCTCCCCTCACCCGGCGCACAGCCCGCCGCCCTCGCCTTCGAGGACGTCCGCTTCCGCTACGCCGACGACCTGCCGTACGTCCACCACGGCGTGACGTTCGCCGTGCCCGCGCAGGGCATGACGGCGTTCGTGGGCCCGTCCGGCGCCGGCAAGACCACCGTCTTCTCGCTGATCGAGCGGTTCTACGACCCCGACTCCGGCGTGATCACGCTGGACGGCCGGGACCTGTCCGACTGGGATCTGCCCCAACTGCGCGCCGCGATCGGCTATGTGGAGCAGGACGCGCCGGTCCTGTCGGGCTCGCTGCGGGACAACCTGCTGCTGGGCAACCCGGACGCGGACGAGGGCGCCCTCGCGCGGGTGCTGAAGACGACCCGTCTCGACGGCCTGATCGCCCGGCTGCCCGCAGGGCTCGACACGCTCGTCGGGCACCGCGGCACCAAGCTGTCGGGCGGTGAGCGGCAGCGCGTCGCCATCGCCCGCGCGCTGCTGCGCCGGCCCCGGCTGCTGCTGCTCGACGAGGCCACCTCGCAGCTGGACGCGGTGAACGAGGCGGCGCTGCGGGACACCGTCGCGGACGTGGCCCGGACGACCACGGTTCTCGTCGTGGCGCACCGGCTGTCGACGGTGACGATGGCCGACCGGATCGTGGTGATGGACGCGGGCCGGGTCCGGGCCGTCGGCACCCACCGCGAACTCGTGACCTCCGACCCGCTCTACGCGGAGCTGGCGGCGACCCAGTTCCTGGCCGCGGCCGACTGAGCCGTCGCCTCAGGGCCGGTGGCCCGGCTGCGCTTGCCGAGCCCGGCGGGCGGGAGGAGGCTCAAGGGTGAGGCTTCTCGCGGCCCGCTCCCCGTCGGGTCGCGGCCCTGCGAAGGAGGTCATCATGGGAACCGCGGCAGACCCCGCCTTCGACCGAGACACCCTGCGCCGGGGGGTGGAAGGACAGACCCCGGACATTCTGCTCTCCCTCTACGCCGACGACGCGGAACTCCGCATCGTGGACCGCACGACCCAGCCCAGCCACCCCAAGGTCCTGCACGGCCGGGAGGAGATCGGCCGGATGCTGGAGGACGTCTACAGCCGCGACATGACGCACAAGATGGAGCGGTGCGTCGTCCAGGGCGACGAGGCCGCCTACAGCGAGAGCTGCGAGTACGCGGACGGCGTGCGCGTCCTGTCCGAGTCCATGATCTCGCTGCGGGGCGGCAAGATCACCGAACAGACCCTGATCCAGGCCTGGGACGAGTAGGAGAAGCGACAGGATTAAGGTGGGGCCGGGCCGTGACTGGCGCTGAGGTGGAGCACCACCGGGGAGCGGCCCCGCGGAGCGATGCCGTGCGCCTGGGCGAAGCAGTACACCAGCCCAGGAGTGGATCATGTCCAAGGCACGGCTCATGGACGGCACCTCGCTCGCCCGGCAGATGGTGGAGCAGGCCGGCAAGCGCGCGGCGCACCTCACCGAGCAAACGGGCACCGCCCCGTGTCTCGCCACGGTGCTCGTCGGCGAGGACCCCGCGTCCGTCACCTACGTCCGTATGAAGCAGAACCGCTGCCGCAAGGCCGGTATCACCTCGCGGCATGTGACGCTGCCCGCCGCCACGACCACCGGGGAACTCGTCGGCGCGCTCGAGGCGCTGTCCGGCGACCCCGGCGTGCACGGCATCCTGCTCCAGCACCCCGTCGGCGAGCACATCGACGAGCGGGCCGCGTTCGAGGCGATCGCGCCCGGGAAGGACGTCGACGGCGTCACCTTCGCCTCCTTCGCGACGATGAGCTTCGGCCTGCCGGGCTTCTTGTCCTGCACGCCCGGCGGGATCATGCGGCTGCTCGACGAGTACGGCGTCGACCCGGCCGGGAAGCGGGCCGTGGTCGTGGGCCGCAGCGCGATCCTCGGCAAGCCGGTCGGCATGCTGCTGCTCGCCCGGGACGCCACGGTCACCTACTGCCACTCGCGCACCCGGGACCTGTCCGCCGCCGTGCGCGAGGCGGACATCGTGGTGGCCGCGGTGGGACGGCCCCGGCTGATCCGCGGCCAGGACATCAAGCCCGGCGCCGTCGTGATCGACGCCGGGTACAACGCCGGCAACGTGGGCGATGTCGACTTCGACTCCGCCGTGGAGCGGGCCTCGCTGATCACGCCGGTGCCGGGCGGGGTCGGGCCGATGACGATCGCCACGCTGCTGGAGCAGACCGTGGACGCCGCGGCCCGGCAGCTCGGTCTGCCCGGGGTGTGATCAGCCCATCCAGGCGCTGTACGACATGACGGCGCCCTTCTTGACGCCGTACTCCGGTTCGTCGGCGGTGAAGGTGCTCTCCAGGCCGAGGACGGCACCGGTGGCCGGGTCCGTGATCAGCATGTGGCGGACGCCGGAGCCGTCGTACACGTACGCCTGGCCGCGCCGGCCCAGCCGGTCGGTCACCTGGCCGACCGGCCGCAGCCCCTCGGCGCCGGCCAGGAGCCGGACGAGCGCCGCGGTCTCCCGTGCGCCGAGGGTCCAGTGGTCGAGCAGTACCTCGACGGCGTCCAGCAGTTGGGGCGTGGTCAGCGGCCCGTCGGTGTACTGGGCCTCCGTCAGATAGGCGCGCAGCCGTGCGGGGTCGCCCGGCGGAGGAGACTGGGGCGGTGCGTCGCTCCAGCTCGGCGGGTAGGTCCGGTCGCTGATGACGTGCCCGTCGTCGACGAGGTGGGGTTCGCCGTCCGCGTCGGAGAGGACCGGGCGGCCCGGATGCCTCGGGTCGGTGGCCACGACGAGCTCGGTGTGGCTGGCATCGGCCCGCCAGCGCACGATGCGTTCCTCGGGCAGGGTGATCGGGGGCTTGGCGTCCGACATGCCCAAGCTCCAGGACTGCACGTGCGTGCCCTTGCGCAGGCGGGGCGTGCCGTCGGCCGCGGCCTGCTCGGCACGTTCGGCCAGCCGGTCCAGGGGCACGGGGGTGGAGCCGGTCTGCACCACCAGTGGGCGGGGGGCCGCGACCGCCGGTGTGGTGTCCGGGCCGCCCAGCACGAGGGTGAGCGTCAGGGCGGCGACGACGGCAGTGGCCACGAGCCCCCAGGCCAGCCGGGGCCGGCCCGGGCCCGGCAGCAGCCTGTCCCGCAGACGGCCGGAGGGCCGCTCACGCAGCAGACGCTCGAGCCGGCGCTCCGCGTCGTGGTCCAGGGGACCGTCGCCGAGGTGGGGGCCGTCGTGCGGCACCGGGTTGGCGCTGCGCAGCAGTTCGAGTTCGTCAGCCATGGCCGTGTTCCTTCGGGGCGGTCATGCGGGCGGCGGGCAGGGGGCACGGGGCGCGGACCTCGCCGGCCGTGAGGGCGGAGGCACGCGACCGGATCTCACCGGCCGTCACCTCCCCGCTCCTGAGGGAGGCTCGGGCGGCGCGGGTGCGGCGTGGCGGGCGGGGGCCGCCGGTCGTCGTGCAAGACGCGTCAGTCATCGTCCCGCCCTCCCGCGGAGTGCGCCTCGGCCTTGGCGCGGTCGGGGGCCATGCGGTCGATCTCGGTTCTCAGACGGCGGCGGGCCCGGTGCAGCCGCATGGCGGCGGCCCGGCTGCCGCAGCCGAGGACGACCGCGACCTCGTCGACGCCGAGTTCCTCCCAGGCCGTCAGGCGCAGCACCTCCTGGTCGGCCGCGGACAGGCGGGACAGTGCCTCGTGGACCCAGGCGCCGGGTGTGTCGGCCTCGGGACCCATCGCGATGTGCCGCCCGTGCGCGGTGTCGTCGTTGCCGAGCCGGTCGACGAGCCGGCGGCGGCGTCCGTGGCCGCGTACCGCGTTGGCCAGGCAGTTGCGTGCCACGCCGTACAGCCAGGGCAGCGGGGTGGGCGGCAGGTCGGCCCGGCGCCGCCAGGCGACCGTGAACACCTCCGCCACCACTTCCTCCACCTCACCGGCCCGCCCCTCCAGTCGCCGTGCGACATAGCGGCTGACCGCCCAGTAGTGCTCGCGGTAGGCAGCGGCGAAGATCTCGTCGTCGCTCATGTCCCGTTCGTGTCCGGCACCTTGTCGATCGTCACACCCGTTTTCGTGATGCTCGTCGCGTCCGTGCAGTGTGACGTCCGGGCGGGGCTCGGACACAGGCGGGGTATGAGGCACCTCAAGTGGCTGACGACCACGGATCACAAGACGATCGGCACGCTGTACCTGGCGACGTCGTTCGCGTTCTTCGTCATCGGTGGCGTGATGGCGCTGTTCATGCGCGCCGAGCTGGCCCGGCCGGGTCTGCAGATCATGTCGAACGAGCAGTTCAACCAGGCGTTCACGATGCACGGCACGATCATGCTGCTGATGTTCGCGACGCCGCTGTTCGCCGG
>NZ_JBVIWP010000020.1:0-5230 GCF_055594445.1 Streptomyces sp. NPDC040589
CGGCTCGAGCCGATCCCACATCGCATCAGTGATCACTAACCGGACAGACACACCCGATCAACTGACCAACCCGTCAAAGAGACACGCCCTAGGCCTCTCGGCCAGGGCTGGGCGGCATCAGGCGTAGGGATCGAACGCGATGCCGGACGGCTTCGCCGAGGCGAGGTGGTTGGCGAAGTTGGCGTCCTTCAGGCCGAAGTTGGCGCTGCCGAAGTTGTAGGACGTGAGCTTGTCGCGCACCCCGGCCGGGTAGCCGTTCCAGCCGACCAGCGGCGGGTACTGCCAGGTGCCCTTGTGGTTCTCCGGCGGCTCGTCGCCCGAGTTCGCGAGGCGGAAGCAGTGCGTGCTGACGCCGTCCTTGTGGTAGACGATCTTCGCGTGCGTGCCGTCGAAGCGGACCGCGGACGCCGCGTGCACGTCGAACGAGCCGTGGGCGGACGTCGACACGTACTTGACCTGGTTGTCCTGCACGAACACCGCGACGTGCTCGAAGTCGTGCCGGTGGCCGCCGATGCCGCTCCCGGCGACGGCCTGGTCCTTCTCGAAGTAGAGGGCGTACAGGATCGCGCACCAGCCGTTGTTGCACTTGGAGCGCGAGTAGCCGTTGGTGTTGTCGAGGTCCGAGGCGTCGCGGCAGTCGCCGTTGAGGGCGCCGGTCGGGTTGAGCCCGCCGTTGACCGTGCCGTCCGGGCCGATCGCGGGCGTGGAGTAGCAGCCGTCGGTGTCGTAGTCGTAGGCGGGCTGGTACGTCTGCTCCAGCGACTCCGCGTTGGCGGGCAGCGCCCTCGGCGGCGCGGCGAAGGCCGTGGCGGGGAAGGCGAGGACGAGGGCGGCCGCACCGGCCAGACCGGTGAACCATCTCCTGCGGTGTGCGAACGGGCGTGACGACACTGCGTCCTCCTCATGTCCGGGCGCAGCCCAACGGCTGTGGGGGAAAGGGAGGTTCAGCTTCCACGGTGAACGCGTTCATGCCAAGAGGAGTGGGGATCCCAGGAGTGAATCACCGCCCAACAACCGGCGTCCGGGTGCCGCTTCAGACCAAGTCGTCCGGGATGTCGGCCGCCGCCTCCCCGGGCGCGAGGTCCGGCCGGAGCCGCAGCCAGGACGGCTGCCGCAACAGGCCCTCCCGGGTGCGGGTGCTGTAGCGGACCTCGCCGACCAGTCGGGGGACGACCCAGTGCGCGCCCGGAGCGCGCGGGGCCGGGTCGAAGGGGCAGACGTCGCTCGCGGCGGCCCGCAGCAGCCCGGCGAGTTCGGTCCGTTCGGCCTCGCTCCAGCCGGTTCCCACGCTCCCGACGTACCGCAGCCGCCCCGCGGCACGCTGCCCGACCAGCACCGCCCCCGGCAGTCCGGTGAGCCGCCCCTTGCCGGGCTGCCAGCCGCCGACCAGGACGTCCTCGGTGCGCATGTTGCGGATCTTGATCCAGGCCCGGGAGCGCGTCCCCGGTTCGTACACCGAGTCCAGCCGTTTGCAGACAAGGCCCTCCAGGCCGTGCGCGCGGGTGGCGGCCAGGGCCTCGGCGCCGTGGCCGACCAGCGCGGCAGGGGTCGACCAGGAGGGCCCGGCGAGCCCGAGGTCCTCCAGTGCCGAGCGGCGTCGCGCGTAGGGGAGCCGGATCAGCGCATGGCTCTCCAGGTGCATCAGATCGAAGAGCACGAGGTGGACCGGGACCTCCGCCGCCCGCCGCGCCGCCCTGGCGGGCGCGTGGGCCAGGCCCATACGGGACTGGAGCAACTGGAAGTTCGCACGGCCCTGTTCGTCCAGGGCCAGGATCTCCCCGTCCAGTACGGCGGGCGTGGGTCCGAGCGCGGTGCCCAGCGGCCGCAGTTCGGGATACGCGGCCGTGATGTCCTCCCCGGACCGGGCCCGCAGCAGCACGCTGCCGTCCCCGGGGAGGTAGACCACCACGCGCTGGCCGTCCTGCTTGGTCTCGTAGGCCCAGCGCGCGTCCTGCGCGGCGGGCGGCAGGGTGCCGGACGTGGCGAGCATGGGCGGGATCAGCGGCAGGTCCACGGGTTGAGGTGTGGACGTACCGGGGTGCGGTCACGCGCGTTTTCCGCGTCTTTCGCCTGAACGGCGTCCATGCCTGGAGTCCGGTGAAGCCGGTATTGCTTGAGTTAGGCAAGTAGGGCGGTAGGGTGGCCGTATGGCTACCTCGTCGCCGTACGGCACTCTCCGTGAGACGTCGACGCTCGCGCGCGGGGACGGGCAGCACGTGCTGGTCGTCGCGCGGGAGCCGGAGCTCGCGGAACTGCTGTCCACCACCCTGGAATTGGCGGGATACCGGATCAGTCTGGCCGACTCCGGGGCGGAGGCCCTGGCACGGGTCGAGCGGCAGCGGTTCGATCTGGTCGTCCTCGACGGGGAGATGCCCGACATGGCGGAGTTGGGCAGGCGGCGCCCCGCCGCGCTCCTCCACCGCCCGCCGGTCCTGCTGCTGACGGTGTGCGACTCCCTCCCCAGCCTGTTGCCCGAACTCGGCCCGGGGGAGACGGACTACGTCACCAAGCCCTTCCGCGTGGCCGAAGTCCTGGCCCGGATCCATGTCTTACTGCGTGCCTCGGTCCCCGACCCGGGCCGTGCCGAGGGGCTGGGGTACGGCGATCTGGTCCTGGACGACGCACGGTGCCGGGCGAGCCGCGGGGCGCGAGGGCTCGACCTGACCCCAGCGGAGTACCGCCTCCTGCGCCACCTCCTGGTCAACGCGCACCGGGTGCTCTCCAAGGAGCAGATCGGCAGGATCGTCTGGGGCGACCCGCGCGGCGGCAACGCGATCGAGCAGCTCGTCTCCCGGCTGCGCCGCAAGGTCGACCGGGAGGCACCGGCGCTGATCCACACCCGCCGCGGCTTCGGCTACTGGCTCGGACGTGCCGACCTCGAACCCTGACGCCCTGTGAGCCGGGTCACGTCAGCTTTCTGTCAGGGGACTGACGGGAGGGCGTCAGCCCCCTCTGTTTGCATGGGCTCAGCGAGGCCTCGACAACGCACTCCGCGCCCCCCACGACCGAGGAGAAGCATGGCCGATACTCTCGCCGGCACGGCTGCGGTCCCCGAGTACCCCATGGCCCGAGCCGCCGGCTGTCCCTTCGACCCGCCCCCGGACCTCACCGCGCAGCAGGACGAGGGCCGGCTCGTCAAGGTCCGCTTGTGGGACGGCAGTACGCCCTGGCTCGTGACCCGGTACGAGGATCAGCGCGCCCTCCTCCTCGACCCTCGGGTCAGCGCCGACATCACCCGGCCCGGATACCCGCTCCAGGTCGCCGCCGGCGGGGGTGAGAACAACGCCGGCTTCATCCTCATGGACGACCCGGAACACGCCCGGCTGCGCCGCATGGTGACCGCCCCGTTCGCGATCAAGCGCGTGGAGGCGATGCGGCCCGGCGTGCAGAAGGTCGTGGACGACCTGATCGATGACATGCTCGCCAAGTCCGGCCCGGTCGACCTGGTGGAGGCGTTCGCGCTGCCGGTGCCCTCGCTGGTGATCTGCCAGATGCTCGGGGTGCCGTACGGGGACCACGACTTCTTCCAGGAGAACAGCCGGCTCCTCATCAAGCGGGACGCGGCCATGGAGGACCGGATGACCGCCCACGGGCGGCTCATCGCCTACCTCGACGAGCTGATGGGCGAGAAGATGGCCCGCCCCGCGGACGACCTGCTCTCCGGGCTCGTCGAGCGGGTCAGGTCAGGGGAACTGTCCCGGAGCGAATCGGCCCGCATGGGCGTGCTCCTGCTCATCGCCGGGCACGAGACCACCGCCAACATGATCGCGCTCGGCACTCTGGCCCTGCTCGAACACCCGGAGCAGCTCGCGCTGCTGCGCGACACCGACGACCCCAAGCGGGTCGCCGCCGCGGTCGAGGAACTGTTGCGCTATCTGACCATCGTGCACAACGGCCGCCGTCGCGCGGCCCTCGAGGACATCGAGATCGGCGGGCAGACCATCCGGGCGGGCGAGGGCATGGTCATGCCCAACGACCTCGCCAACCGCGACCCCGCCGCCTTCCCCGACCCGGACCGGCTGGACCTGAGCCGCGACGCCCGCCGGCACATCGCGTTCGGCTTCGGCGTGCACCAGTGCCTGGGTCAGCCGCTGGCCCGGATGGAACTCCAGGTCGTCTACGGCACCCTCTACCGCCGCATCCCCACTCTGAAGCTCGCCGCACCGGTGGAGAGCCTGCCGTTCAAGCACGACGGGTCGGTCTACGGCGTCTACGAACTGCCCGTCACCTGGTGACGCGCCTACCGGAGGAGAGAACAGCCATGCGTGTGGAACTGGACGAGCCGAAATGCGTCGCCTCGGGGCAGTGTGTGATGGCCGCCCCCGAGGTCTTCGATCAGCGCGAGGAGGACGGCGTCGCCTTCGTGCTGGACGAGCGGCCGTCGGCGGACTCCCTGGAGGAGGTGCGTGAGGCCGTGGCGATCTGCCCGGCCGCCGCGATCCGGCTGGTCGAATGATTTACTTGAGTTACGCAACGAGATGGTAAAGTGGCTCCCATGTCCACACCACCGCTCCCCGACGTCCCCTCCCCGGAAGTGATCGAGATCGAGCGTGCGCTCACCCGTATCACGTACCTGAGCACGCGCGCCCGCCAGCACGAACGACTGATGGCCCTGGCGGGCGTGCCGCTCGACCGGGCCGCCGTCGCGCTCCTGCGGCAGGTCGCCGACTCCGAGCCGCTGCGGCCGGGGGAACTCGCCACGCGGCTGGGTGTGGAGGCCTCGCACGTCACGCGCACGGTGCAGCAGTTGCAGAAGTCCGGCTACGTCACCCGCGTCCCCGACCCCGACGACCGCCGCGCCCAGCGTATCGAGCTCACCGACGCCGGCCGGCAGGCCATCGCCAAGGTCCGTGAGGCCGGCGTCCGCGGCATGCAGATGGCCCTCTCCGCCTGGTCACCCGAGGAGCTGCGGCAGCTCGCCGGCCTCTTCCACCGTATGGTCGACGACTTCCTCGCCCACGCCGTCGAGGAGGAGCCCGAGCCTCAGAGCGCCCCGGTGGGCAGCGCCTGATCTCCAGGCGCTGTGTGCTCCGGCGGGCGGCGCTTGAATCCAGGCCGCCGTGGGGGGTGTCTGATGGCAGGTTGCCGCGTGCTCGGGCGATGCCGTGGGGGGGGGGGGGGGGGGGGGGGGGGGGGGGGGGGGGGGGGGGGGAGCGGGGGGGGGGGGGGGGGGGGGGGGGGGGGGGGGGGGGGGGGGGGGGGGGGGGGGGGGGGGGGGGGGGCCCGGGGG
>NZ_JBVIWP010000020.1:5240-19685 GCF_055594445.1 Streptomyces sp. NPDC040589
CCCTCCCTCTCCCCCCCCCCAAAAAACCCCCCCCCCCCCCCCCCCCCCCCCCCCCCCCCCCCTTTTTTTTTTTTTCCCCCCCCCCCCCCCCCCCCCCCCCCCCCCCCCCCCCCCCCCCCCCCGCCGGTCGGTGAGCACCCCGAACAGCGGCTGCACCAGCGACGACAGCAGAGACGCCGCCAGGACGACACCCGAAGCGGCGGCATAGGAGTAGGCACGCTCGGCGACGAAGTACGGCACCAGAGTGGCCACGGCTCCCTGGTACACATCCACGCAGGCGTGTCCCAGGGACATCAACAGGACGGGTCGGTCGCGTCTCGAAGCGGTCACCCGGCGATCGTCGTCGGCGGCGGACATGGCCCGCTTCCGATAATCTGCCGGACTGTGCCGAACATCCGCCACACCCCCGAAGCGCCGACCCGCGCCCAGCGGCTGACCGCCGGCGACCGCATCGACGCGCACCGGCACGACGACCACCAGATCGTCTACGCGGGCTCCGGCGTCGTCGCCGTCACCACCGACGCCGGCACCTGGTTCGCGCCCGGCACCCGCGCCATCTGGGTCCCCGCCGGTACCGTGCACGCCCACCGCGCCCACGGCCGCCTCGACCTGCACCTGGTCGGCCTGCCCGCCGACGGCAACCCCCTCGGCCTGGACCACCCCGCCGTCCTCGCCGTCAGCCCGCTGCTGCGCGAGCTGATCCTCGCCTACACCCGCGAACCCGACGACGACAGCCCCGAGCGTCGCCGGATGCGCGCCGTCCTGCGCGACCAGCTGCGCCTCTCGCCGCAGCAGCCGCTGCGCCTGCCCACGCCCGCCGATCCGCGGCTGGCCGCCGTCTGCGCGCTCGTCCACGCCGACCCCGCCGACGCGCGCACCCTCGCCGCGCTCGGCGCCGCGACCGGGGCGGGGGAGCGCACTCTCAGCCGGCTCTTCCGCGCCGAGTTCGGCATGACGTTCCCGCAGTGGCGCACGCAGTCGCGGCTCTACCACGCCCTGCGGATGCTGGCCGACGGCCTGCCCGTCACCACCGTCGCCCACCGCTGCGGCTGGTCCTCCGCCAGCGCGTTCATCGACGTCTTCCGCCGCTCGTTCGGCTACACCCCGGGCACGCACAACCGCCGCGCCTGACCTGGTGAACCCCCCGGTCCGTCCATCCCTTTACCGCCCGGTAATATCGCGCGGCAGGCCATCAGAGGAGGAACCGTGTCCCGGTCCGAACGCTCGCCCCTGCTGCTCGCCGGCCTGCTGGCCGCCGCGGGGGTCGCCCACTTCGCCGCCCCACGCTCGTTCGACGCGACCATCCCGCGCGGCCTTCCGGGCACGCCCAGGACCTGGACCTACGCCAGCGGTGCCGCCGAGCTGGCGCTGGCCGCGGGTCTGGCGGCGCCGCGCACCCGCAAGGCGGCCGCGCTGGCCACGGCGGCCTTCTTCGTCGGGGTGTTCCCCGCCAACGTGAAGATGGCCGCCGACTGGCGCCACCGCCCCACGCCGCAGAAGGCCGCCGCCTTCGGACGCCTGCCGCTGCAGGTGCCCCTCGTGCTCTGGGCCCGCGGCGTCGCACGGAACGCGGAGGGCCGGTCATGAGCGCGCGTGTGGAGACGGGCGACAAGGTCGAGGACTTCGAGCTGCCCGACGAGACCGGCACCGTCCGCACCCTGTCCGGGCTGCTCGCCGAGGGCCCGGTCGTGCTCTTCTTCTACCCGGCCGCCCTGACCCCCGGCTGCACCGCGCAGGCCTGCCACTTCCGCGACCTCGCCGCCGAGTTCGCCGCCGCCGGCGCACGCCCGGTCGGCATCAGCGGGGACACCGTCGAGCGGCAGCAGGAGTTCGCCGGACAGCACGCCCTCGGTATGCCCCTGCTCTCCGACGCCGACGGCACGGTCCGCGAGCGGTTCGGGGTGAAACGCGGCTTCTCCCTGGCACCCACCAAGCGGACCACGTTCGTCATCGCACAGGACCACACCGTCCTCGACGTCGTCCGCAGCGAGCTGCGCATGAACGCCCACGCCGACCGGGCGCTCGCCGCCCTTCGCGCTCATCGGAGCTGACACCGTCACGAATGCGCCGCCGCGCTTGATAGCGGGCGGCAAAGGGATGATCCTGGACGAATGGAGGACGCCTCCGCTGCTGCGATCATCGACGCCCGCGGCATTGTGACGGGGTGGAGCGAGGGTGCCCGGCGGCTGACCGGCTATCCGGCCGAGGAGGCCGTGGGCCGGGCCGTACGGGAACTGCTCGCCGAGGACGTGCCGCCCGAGGCGGTGTCCGCGCTGTCGGGCACCGTCATGGTGCGCCACCGCGACGGCTATCTGATCGGGCTCCGCGTCAGAGGGTGCGCCGTGACGGGCCCGGACGGGGAGGCGGGGCCCGGTTTCGTCGTCACCGCCGAGCAGCCCGGCAGCGCCGAGACGTCCCTGGCCGGGCAGGCCTTCCAGCAGGCGTCCATGTCGATGTCCGTGTTCGACACCAGCCAGCGCTACATGCGGCTCAACGACGCGGCCTGCCACGTGATGGGTGTGCCCGAGGAGACCCTGCTCGGCCGGCACTTCCCGGAGACCGTCGAGGAGGCCGAGCACAGCCGCGGCTTCAACTGGCATCTCCGCCACGTCATCGAGACGGGCCGCCCGCTCCGTTACGAGAGCTACACGGGCGCCCCGGCCCTGAACCGGGAGCACGCCTGGGTCACCGAGATGTGGCCGGTCCGCGACCCCGCCGGCGAACTCCTCGGAACCGCACTCGCCGCCTTCGACAGCACCGAGCAGTACTGGGCCCGGCAGCGGCTGGCCCTGCTGAACGAGGCGGCGGCCACCATCGGCACCACCCTGGACGTGGTGCGCACGGCCGAGGAACTGATCGAGGTCGTGGTGCCCCGGTTCGCCGACTTCGCCAGCGTGGACCTGTTCGACTGGGTCCTCGGCGCGGAGGAGTCGCCGACCGTGCCCACCGAGGAGATCGTGCTGCGCCGAGTCGCCCACGGCTCCCACACCGAAGGAACCCCGGAAGCCGCCGTCCGCCTGGGAGAAGTGGACGTCTACCCCGGCTTCTCGCCCATCGCCCGGGCGATGCGGGAGGGCCGCGCGATCCTCAGCCAGGCGGGGGAGCCGTCCTTCATGCGGTGGGTCGCCGAGCGCAACACGCGCGCCCCGCAAGGACGCCCCTACCGCAAGGGCGTCCATTCGATGATGGCGGTGCCGCTGCGGGCCCGCGGCACCACCCTCGGCGTCGCCGTGGCAGTGCGCATCAAGCAGCCCGACGACTACGCCGCCGACGACGCCGTCTTCGCCGAGGAACTCGCCAGCCGGGCCGCGGTCTGCGTCGACAACGCCCGCCGCTTCGCCCGGGAACGCACCACCGCGCTGGCCCTCCAGCACAGCCTGCTGCCGAGGGGGCTGCCCGGCCAGGCCGCCGTCCAGGTGGCCCACCGCTATCTGCCCTCCGGCTCGGCGGCCGGCATCGGCGGCGACTGGTTCGACGTCATCCCCCTGTCCGGCAGCCGGGTCGCGCTGGTCGTGGGTGACGTCGTGGGTCACGGCATCCCCTCCTCGGCGACCATGGGCCGGCTGGTCACGGCCGTGCGCACCCTCGCCGACGTGGACCTGCCCCCCGACGAACTCCTCACCCACCTGGACGACCTGGTCACCCATCTCGCGTCGGACGACGAGGGCGAGGAGGTCGCGGAACTCGGCGCGACCTGCCTCTACGCCGTCTACGACCCCGTCACGCGCCGGCTGAACCTGGCCGCGGCCGGGCACCCCGCCCCCGCCCTGGTGCTGCCCGACGGATCCGCCCGGCTGATCCCCATGAGCGCGGGGCCCCCGCTGGGCGTCGGAGGGCTGCCGTTCGAGGCGACGGAGCTCCAACTGCCCGAGGGCTCCGTCGTCGCCCTCTACACCGACGGACTCATCGAGGACCGCGACCGCGACGTCGACCACGCCACCGACGAACTGTGCCGCGCCCTGACCGTGCCCGCCGACTCGCTCGACGCCCTGTGCGACACCGTGCTGAAGGCCGTACTGCCCGAGGAGCCCAGCGACGACGTGGCGCTGCTGCTGGCCCGCACCCGGGCGCTGGGCGCGGACCAGGTCGCCACCTGGGACGTCACACCGGACCCCGCGGAGGTGGCCGCCACCCGGCAGGCCGCCACCGATCAGCTCACCGCGTGGGGACTGGACGAGACGGCCTTCGTCACCGAACTGGTCGTCAGCGAACTGGTCACCAACGCCATCCGGTACGGCGCCGCGCCCATCCAGCTCCGACTGATCCGCGACCAGACCCTCATCTGCGAGGTGTCCGACGGCAGTTCGACCTCCCCGCACCTGCGGCGGGCCCACCAGGACGACGAGGGCGGACGCGGACTGCTGCTGGTCGCCCAGCTCACCCAGCGCTGGGGCAGCCGGCAGACCACCAGGGGCAAGACCATCTGGTGCGAGCAGCCGCTCACACCGCTGTTCTGACCACGCCCGCGGGGCGTCACTCCCCGGCCGCCTCCGAGGCGACCTGGGCGAGGGCGCGGCCGGCCCGGGTACCCGTCAGAACTCCTCGTGCGCCTCGGGGTCCCCGCCGACCCGCCGGTGCGCCCGGTCGGCGACGGCCCGCATCTCCTCCTCGCTCAGCTCGAAGCCGAAGACGTCGAGGTTCGCGCGCTGCCGCTCGGGGTTCGCCGACTTCGGGATCGGCACCGCGCCCAACTGCGTGTGCCAGCGCAGGACCACCTGCCCGGCCGACACCCCGTGCGCCTCGGCGATCCGCGCCACGGCCGGGTCGTCCAGCAGGGGCGTGCCCCGGCCCAGCGGACTCCAGCTCTCGGTGACGATGTTCTTGCCCGCGTGGAAGGCGCGCAGCTCGTCCTGCGGCAGGAAGGGGTGCAGCTCGATCTGGTTGACCGAGGGCAGTACACCGGTCTCCTTCTCCAGCCGCTCGATGTGCCCGGCCGTGAAGTTCGAGACGCCGATCGACCGGACGAGCCCTTCCTCGCGCAGCTTGATCATGGCCTTCCAGGCGTCGACGTACCGGTCCACGCGCGGCAGCGGCCAGTGGATCAGGTACAGGTCGACGTACTCCAGGCCCAGGCGGGCCCGGGACTCCTCGAACGAGGCGAGGGTCTCCTCGTAGCCGTGGTGCCGGCCGGGGAGCTTCGTCGTCACGACGATCTCCTCGCGCGGCACCACGCCGGAGGCCACCCCGCGGCCCACCCCCGTCTCGTTGCGGTAGTTCGTCGCCGTGTCGATCAGGCGGTAGCCCGCCTCCAGGGCCGAGAGCACCGCCTGCTGCGCCTCGTCGTCGCCCAGGGGCCAGGTGCCGAGGCCCAGGGCGGGGAGCGTCGTACCGTCGTTGAGCGTGTGCGTCGGGATGCTGATCACCGTCGGACCTTCCCGTTGACTGTTGACCGTGTCGTCCCTCCAGCGTCACGGATAGGGTGAGCAATGATCAACCGGACGGGTGGCGGATGAGGACGGCGGACGGCATGGGCAGCGCCGAGAAGAAGCCGGTGGCGGGATCGGGGCGTCCCACCTCGCGGGACGTGGCCCGGCTCGCCGGCGTGTCGCACACCGCGGTGTCCTTCGTGTTCAACGGCCGGGCCGACGGCAACCTCTCGCCCGCGACCCAGGAACGCATCCGGCAGGCCGCGACCCAGCTCGGCTACCGGCCCGACCCCGTCGCCCGCGGCCTGCGCCGCAGCCGTACGGCCGTGATCGGCCTGGTCACCGACGAGATCGCCTCCTCGCCGTTCGCCGGACGGCTGCTGCGCGGCGCCATGGACACAGCCTGGGCCGGGGAGCACCTGGTCCTCACCGTCGACTCCGGCGGCGACCCGGCCAAGGAGGACGCGGCGGTCGCCGAACTCCTCGACCGGCGCGTCGACGGCATCATCTACGCGGCCATGTCCCTGCGCCGCGTCCGCGTCCCGGAGGGCCTGCACCGCACCCACTCCGTGCTGGCCAACTGCCTGCCCGCGGACGACTCGCTGCCCGCCGTCATCCCCGCCGAGCGCGCGGGAGGCCGGACGGCGGCCCGGCTGCTGCTGGAGCAGGGACACCAGCGGGTCGCCCTCGTCGGCGGGCGGGACGACATCGCCTCGGTGGAGCGGCTGCGCGGCTTCCGCGACGCGCTGCGCGCCGAGGGCATCACCGTGCCCAGGGACTGGGTCGTACGGACCGGAGGGGAGATCTCCGGCGGGTACGAGGGCACCGTCCGCCTCCTCGACGGCGCCCCGGCCGACGAGCGGCCCACCGGGATCTTCACTTACAACGACCGGGTCGCGGCGGGCGCCCTGCACGCCGCGACCCGGCTCGGGATCTCCGTACCCGGCGAGTTGTCGGTGGTGGGCTACGACGACCAGGAGCACATGGCCGCCCACCTCACGCCGCCCCTCACCACCGTCGCGCTGCCGCACCGGGCGATGGGGGAGGCCGCGGCGGGCCTCCTCCTCGAAGCCATCGCCACCGGACGGACACCGCCCGCCACCGTGCGGCGCCTGGCCTGTCCGGTGATCAGCCGCGCGTCGGTGGGACCAGCGCCCATCCGGTGACGGCGGCGCCGGGTGTCACACTCAACTCCCTTGTGTCGTCCGCACGGTGGTAGACGCGCTCGGTGACCGTGGCCCGGTCGCCGACGAACAGTTCGTACAGCGAGCCGTCGACGAGGACGCGCACCGTGAGCTCCTCGTGCGGCGGCACAGGGACGACGATCGGCTCGGCTGTCCCGGCCTCCTTGCGGGGCCAGCCGCCCCGGTCGAGGGTGACGGTGCCCTCGTCCGGGTCCAGGGACACCGTGAGCTCGGCGCCCGAGGCCGACTGCAGCAGGGTCACAGTGGCGTGGCTGCGGGCGCTGACAGTCAGGTCGTAGGCCACGGGCAGCGTGGCCCGGCCCGGGGCGGTGACGAACGGCTCGGCGGCGTGCAGCCGGTGCAGCTCCGGGGCCGGGGCCACCCGCAGAGCCCCGTCCGGATGGACGTCGACGACACGGGGAGCGGTCAGCACACCGGCCCAGTCGTGCTCGCCCTGCTCGCGGGCCTCCCACGACCAGCCCCACATCAGGGCGCGGTCCGGCTCCTGGAGCACGGCGGGTGCGTAGAAGTCACGGCCGTGGTCGAGCCGGCCGCCTTTCCGGGCGGTGAAGCGGAGGTCCGTATCCAGACGGCCCGTCAGGTAAGCGGTGGTCCAGGGGTGGCCGTCCCACAGCGACACGACCAGCACCCACTCGCCGCCCTTCGTCGCGTACAGCTGCGGGCACTCCCAGCCGGTCGCCCGGTCGCCGAACGCCGCCGCGGCGGCCGCGTCCCGGCCGTCCAGGAGGACTCCGGCGAACCGCCAGTCGGTCAGGTCGTCGCAGTCGTAGAGCAGGACCGACGGTGTCCCGTCGGCGTGCCCCGCACCGACCAGCGCCAGGCGCCGTCCGTCGTGCCGGAAGACGAACGGGTCGCGGAACATCACCACGTCCAGCCCCTCGGGCGGGCCCGTCACCACCGGCGTGGGCAGGGGAGTCCACTCGATGAGCGTCTCGTCGTCCGGGTCCGCCGCCCGTGCAAGGCAGATCGTGCCGAGCCCGGCGTGGTCACGGTCGACCCCGGTGTAGACGGCCGTCGGCACGCCGGCGTCGTCGACCACACACCCCGACCAGCAGCCCGCCTCGTCCGGGCCGCCCGGCGTCGGGGCGAGCGCGATCGGGTGGTGCTCCCAGCGCACGAGGTCGGAGCTGGAGGCGTGCCCCCAGTGGACGTTCGCGTGCACCGGGGCGTGCGGGTTGTGCTGGTAGAAGAGGTGGTGGCGGCCACGCCAGCGGAAGGGCCCGTTCGGGTCGTTCATCCAGTTGGCCGGCGGGCGGACCCGGAAGCGCGGGGCGTGCGGGTCCTGCGGGGGAGCGGTGAGGCTCAACGGTTGACTCCTGCGGACGTGATGCCCTCGCGCAGAGGGCGCTGGCCGACGACGAACACGGCGACGGCGGGAAGCATGGACAGGACGACACCGGCGAGCACGACGGAGATTGAGCCGGTGCCGAGGTTGCCCTGGAGGGAGACCAGACCCAGCGGCAACGTGTAGTTCTGCCCCGACGTCTCGAGGATCAGCGGCCGGAAGAACTCGTTCCAGTGGTAATTGAAGGCCAGCACACCGACGATCGCGAGGCCGGGCGCCGCCAGCGGGGCGTACACGGAGCGGAAGGTCCGCCAGGGCCCGGCGCCGTCCAGCATCGCGGCCTCGCCCAGGTCCTTGGGCATGCCCAGGAAGTACTGCCGCATCAGGAACGTGCCGAAGGCGGTCGGAAAGGCCGGGATGATCAACCCGAGCAGGGTGTCGGTCAGGCTCATCGACTTCAGCACCAGGAACACCGGCACGATGGTGACCTGCAACGGCACCATCATCGTCGCCAGGACCAGGCCGAACAGCGGCTTCTTGAAGCGGAACTCCAGCCGCGCGAAGGCGTAACCGGCAAGGCCCGCCGTGATCATCTGCCCGACCGCGATCAGCCCGGTGACCAGGGTGGAGTTCAGCGCCAGCAGCCAGACGTCGATCTGGTCGAACACGCCACGGTACGCCTCGGTGGACGGGTTCGTCGGGACGAGCTGGGGCGGCAGGTCGAACGCCTCGGCAGGCGTGCGCAGGGAGGTGGAGACCGTCCACACCACCGGGCCGAGGGTGAGCAGGGCGCAGACGGCCAGACCGGCGATCCGCGCCCAGGGCGCCAGCCGGTACCGCACACGGCCCAAGGACAGGGTTGCTTGGCTCATGGGAAGACTCACCCGGCTCACTGGTAGTGGACGAAACGCCGGCTGAGCCGGAACTGAAGGGCTGTGACCGCCATGATCAGCACGAAAAGCAGCACACCCACCGCGGACGCCTCACCGAAGCGCAACTGCTCGAAAGCCGTCTCGTAGATCACCATCACGACCGTGCGGGTGGAGTCGCCGGGACCCCCGTTGGTGAGGACGTACGGCTGCTCGAAGACCTGCAGCGCGTTGATGATGCCGACGACCGAGGCGACCAGCAGCGTCGGTGACAGCAGCGGCAGGGTGACGGTGAGGTGCTTGCGCAGGCCGGTCGCGCCGTCCAGGGCGGCGGCCTCGTGGATCTCCTTCGGGATGTTGTTCAGGCCGCCGATGAACAGCAGGAACGAGAAGCCGAACTGCTGCCAGACATAGACCAGGACGACGGTCGCCATCGCCGCGTTCTCCGACGTCAGCCACGGCACCGGCGCGATCCCGACGAAGCCGAGCAGCCAGTTGACCACCCCGAAGTCCTGGTTGAACAGGTACTTCATCACCACCGAGATCGACGCGGCGGACAGCACGAGCGGGAAGAAGAACGCCGAGCGGAACACCGACCGCAGCCACACCGGCATCCGCCCGTTGAGGGTCAGCGCGAGCGCCAGCGCGATCAGCAGTTGCAGCGCCACCGCGAACACCATGAACACCAGCGTGTTGCGGAAGGAGACCAGCACGGTCTCGTCGCCGAACACCTCGCCGTAGTTGGAGAGTCCGGCGTAGGACGGAGAGTCGATGACATTCCACTGGAAGAGGCTGAGCACCACCGATCCGACGATGGGCACGACCGTGAAGACCACGATGCCGACGATCGTCGGGGCCAGGAAGAGCGTGGCCAGCAGCCGGGTGCCGCGGTCACGGGCCGAGGGGCCCTGGGGTGCCGGGGCGGGCGGGGCCGCGGGGCGTTCCGATCGCGCGGGCGGCGTCTGGGTGTTCGTCATACGTCACGCTCCATGGCCTTCTCCAGATCGCCCTGCATCCGGCGCAGCGCGGGACGCACCGAGCGCGAGGAGGCCAGGGCCGTGCCGGTGTGCTTCAGCAGCACCTGCTCGACCTCGGCGACCTGCGGCGGCGCCGGGATCGGCCCCGTGTCGGGGAACCGGTCGAGGGTGTCGTAGAAGACCTGCCAGTGCGCCGGGCCGGTCTTCGCGTAGCGGCCTTCGGTCAGCAGGGAGCGGCGGGCCGGTGTCGTCTGGTTGGTGGCGAACAGCCGCTCCAGGGTGTCCCGGCGGGCGGCGTACTTGATGAACTCCCAGGCCTCGTCCTGCATCTTCGAGGTGCGCAGCAGCGCGTAGCCCGCCGCGCCGTACTGCATGCGCTGGGTGCGCCAGCGCGGGAAGTACTGCACGTCGAACCCGTCCGGCTCCATCCCGGCCAGGTGCAGGCCGCCCGCCCAGAAGCCGCCCGCCGGGGTGACTCCGACCCGGCCGGTGGAGAACACGCCGATGAGGTTCTGGCCGTTGCCGCCCTCGGGGCGGGTGCACAGGCCGTCCTGGATGAGGGAGGCGAGATAGTCGTAGACCTCCTCGACGCGGTCGTGGGTGGCCTGCGGCGTCGTCCAGCGGAAGCCGCCGCCGCGGCCCTTGCGCTGAGCTGCCGGGTAGAAGCCGTCCCACAGCCACTGCCCGCCGGGCGCCTTGGACTCGGTGAGCAGGTTGGTGTCGTTCGCGAACAGCCAGGGCACAACGCCGCCCCAGAGCCGGTTGGTCCAGAAATACGGTGTGAAGCGGGAGCCGCTGGACTTCTTCATGTCCCGCAGCAGCGTGGTGAAGTCGTCGCGGGTCCAGTCGGCCGGCGGGAAGTCCGCCCCCGCACGGCGCAGCACCTGCCGGTTGAAGTACATGTCGGCCGCGTTGAACTCCACGGGCAGCTGGTAGAGGCTGCCCTCGTACATCATCGACTCCACCAGCGACGGGTGGACGTCGGCGAAGTACTCCTTCAGCTCGGCCGCGTCACGCCGCACCCACGCGTCCAGGGCCACGCCGAGCCGCTGCGCGAACAGCTGCACGCCCTCGGTGGCGACGTAGACGAGGTCGGGGGCGGTGCCCGCCGCGACCTGGGTGAGGATCTTCGCGAAGAAGTCCGACCAGTCGACGGCCTGCACGGCGTTGATCCGGAGCTTGATGTCGGGGTGCAGCTCGTGGAAGCCCTCCTGGAGCGTGCGGATGGCCTCCGGCCCGTAAGCGGGGCCCAGCGTGGCGACGACTAGGGAGCCGTCGTCCCGGCCGGGGATGTCGGCTCCGGTGAGCCGGTCCCAGCTCGCGGCGGTGCCGGCCAGCGCGGCGGCCCCCGCGCCATAGGCGCCGTACCGCATGAGGGCGCGGCGGGTGAGGTGCGAGTCGGTCATCGTTGTGGGCCTAACTCGTGTTAGACGAGGGGTGATGCCCCAGATGATGTGAGGGCCGCGCAGAGCTGTCAAGGCGTGCGAGCGCTTGACCTTTAACGAGTTAGGTCCGAGAGTCCTGGTCCCATGAGCCGCCGTTTCCGACGAGAGGAACGAGTGTGATGAGCGGGATCAGCAGGAGAGCGCTGTTCGCAGGTTCGGCCGTGGGCACAGCCGGCGCGTTACTGCCCGCAGCGGCGGGCCCGGCCGCGGCCAGGCCAAGGACGGCCCGCGCGTCCTACCGCGCCGCCTACCACTTCACCGTCCCCGGACAGTGGAAGAACGACCCGCAGCGCCCGGTCTGGATCGACGGCAGGTACCACTACTACTACCTCCACAACGCCGACTACCTCGTCGGCGAGATCGGCACCGCCTGGCGTCTGGCCACCAGCACCGACCTGGTGTCCTTCACCGACCAGGGCATCGCCGTGCCCAAGGACACCACCCCCAACGGCGACGTCTGGTCCGGTTCGGCAGTGGTCGACACGCATGACACGGCCGGCTTCGGGGCCGGCGCGGTCGTCGTGCTGGCCACGATGTCACCGCACGACGGTCCGGCCGACCAGGCGCAGTACCTGTACTACTCCACCGACGGCGGCCGCACCTTCACCCCGCACGGCACCGGCCCGGTGCTGCCCAACCCCGGCGTGCGCGACTTCCGCGACCCGAAGGTGATCCGCGACGAGGAGCGCGACCGGTGGGTGATGACCCTCGCCGAGAACGACAAGGTGGGCTTCTACCACTCCGCGGATCTCAAGACCTGGACGTACGTGAGCGGGTTCGTCAAGGGCGGCATCGGGGTGCTGGAATGCCCCGACCTGTTCCGGATCCGAGCGGGGGACGGCACGGTGAAGTGGGTGCTCGGGGTGAGCGCCAACGGCAAGGGGGCCGGGCTGCCCAACACGTATGCGTACTGGACGGGTTCCTTCGACGGCAGCGCCTTCACCGCCGACGCGACCGAGCCGCAGTGGCTCGACCACGGCTGGGACTGGTACGGCGCCGTCACCTTCGACAAACGCGGCACCGACGGCACCCTCGACGAGGGCACCCGCTACGCGATCGGCTGGCTGAACAACTGGGACTACGCCCACATCACGCCCACCATCGACGGTGACGGCTTCAACGGCACCGACTCGATCGTCCGCGAGATCACGCTGGAGCGCGGGGGCGACGGCACGTACTTCCTGGCGTCCCGGCCGGCCGCCGCGCTCGACCGCTACGTCTCCCGCACGGTGCGGCTCGGCGACCTGGAGGTCGAGGGCACGCGCCTCCTCGACCACCGGGGCACCGCGTACGAGCTGACCTGCGAGATCTCCTGGGACCAGCTCACGGGCGCGGGGGTACAGCTGCGGCGCTCCCCGGACGGCGTCCGGCACATCGACGCCGGCGTCCACCGCGACTACGCCTACCTCAACCGCCGCCCCACCGTGTCCCCCGACATGACGGGCAGATGGCAGGAGAGCCGCAGCCCCTTCGACCCGGTCCGCCGCGCGGTGCGGTTGCGCATCCTGGTCGACCGCACCTCCGTGGAGATGTTCGTGGACGACGGCAGGTACGTGCACTCCTCGGCGGTCTTTCCGTACCTGGTCGACACGGGGCTCGCGCTGTTCACGGTGGACGGGAAGGCGGTGTTCCGGAACACCGTGATCCGCGAGTTCAGGGTGTAGGGCGGGCGTTCCCGCCCGACCACGCCCCGGCCGGACAAGGCCTTCAGTTCTCCACGTGAGGGCTGGTCAGGGCGGCGCCGAAGGAGCCCTTCATTTCGCCTACGGTGATGCCGGCGCTCTTGCCGCACAGATTGGGCTTCCTTCACCTCGGCGGAGATCACTGTCACGATCTTCGGGACGGGAACCACGCCCACGACCAGCGGAGCGCGCATGGCGACGGACAGCAGGACGACGGACGAGGCGGCGCGGAGGGCCGGCGTGGAGGTGAAGCCGGTCGCCGGGTACATCGGGGCCGAGATCAGCGGCGTCGATCTGGCCACGGACCTCGACGACGCCGTGGTCGCCGCGATCAGGGCGGCGGTGCTGCGGTGGAAGGTGGTGTTCTTCCGGGGCCAGCGGCTGGACCACGCCGCGCACGTGGCGTTCGCGCGCCGGTTCGGTGAGACCGTGGTGCTGCCCCGGCGCGGCAAGGCCTCGCCCCCGGACTTCCCGGAGATCGAGACGACCGCCGACCGGCTGGAGCTGGGCGGGCGGTTCGGGATGGAGCACGACGAGTGGCTGCGCCGCCGCCGCCACACCCTGCTGCGCGGCTGGCACTGCGACCACGGCGCCCGTATCGACCCGCCCGCGGCGACGCTCCTGCGCGCCGAGACCGTACCGCCCTACGGCGGCGACACCACCTGGTCGAACCTGGCGGCCGCGTACGCCGGACTCTCCGCGCCGCTGCGCCAGTTCGTCGACGCACTGCGGGCCGAGCACCGGCTCGGCGTCGGTTACCAGCCCCGGCCCGGCGACGACGCGTACGTCCGGCACCTGCTGGACCGTCAGGTCGCCTCCCTGCACCCGCTGGTGCGCGTCCACCCCGAGACGGGCGAGCGGATCCTGTACGTCAACGGCTACTACGTCGAGCAGATCGCCGGCCTCTCCCGGCCCGAGAGCGGCGCGATCCTGGAGATGCTGCTGGAGCAGGCGGTCCGGCCCGAGTACACGGTCCGGTTCCGGTGGGAGCCGGGCAGCGTGGCGTTCTGGGACAACCGCGCCACCATGCACCTGGCCCCCGGCGACACCGCCCACCTCGACCACCCCCGGATCATGCACCGCGTGATGCTCGCCGGGGACGTGCCCGTCGGGGTGGACGGCACGCCCTCGGAGCCGATCACCGGGACCGCGCCGGGCCGTTGGTGACCCGCGGGCGGGCCGGAGGGCCGGGCTGCGAGCGTCCTCGTCGGTGACTCGGGCGGGGCGGGGCGTGCTGGTGCCGCTCACCCGGGGAGCCGGGAGGGGGGCACCGTAGGCCGGCGCCGCCCCCTCCCGGGCCGGGGATGTGGCGGGTCACCGGGAGTGCCGGCTGTCCGGGGGCCGGACGGGTGCCGGACGGATGCCGGGCCCGGTCGCTCCCGGTGTGCCCGGCCGCCGGCTTGGTGCCGCAGGCCTGCGACGCCGAGCGCGGCCGGGCCGTGCCGCGGATCCGGTGTGGCCGGCCGACACGCCGGCGTCGCCGGTCAGCGACGCCAAGCCGGCGGCGGGGCCTGCGGAACCGCCTAGGTTCTGTCTCTTTGGTCAGTGTCGGGTCCAGATGAGGATGCAGGCGAGGTGTAGCGCGGCTTGGTAAGCAAGGGCGAGCTTGTCGGTTC
>NZ_JBVIWP010000021.1:0-16109 GCF_055594445.1 Streptomyces sp. NPDC040589
GCGGCTCGAGCCGATCCCACATCGCATCAGTGATCACTAACCGGACAGACACACCCGATCAACTGACCAACCCGTCAAAGAGACACGCCCTAGGCGAGGGGAGCGAGAAAGCCGGACGGCGGTAGCGACAGCGCGGCCCGCTCGCACCACGCATTGCCGTCAGCTCGAGACTGCGAATGTGCAGACCGACGATGCGAACGAACCACACGGGCTCGGTTTCCCACTCCAGAACGAGTACCCGCACATCGTGCAGCCGCAGTTCGGCGGCCAGCATGGCGCCAGTCGGCCCGCACCCGGTATTGATCACGTCGAACATGAGGCGCACAGGCGTTGTTGCCTTACGGGAGTGCCTTGTTGCCGAGGCGCTCCCGGCGACACCTACGTCAATCGCCGGTCGTGAAGGTATGGCAGGCTGCCCCCGGATGAGCCGCCGGGGGCAGTATCGTCCTGGAGCTCAGAGTGCCTGGATTGCGCGCCACATCAGCAAGAAACACGACTGCCGATCGGCACAGACGCACGATCACGGCCAGCGAGGAGATGTCGCCCAACTGCCGCGGGAAGTCCGAGGGGGAGTGGAATCCATGGCCAACTTCTTCAAATCCTTTGCGCCGCTGTTCACAGTCGAGGTCTACCAGAATGAGCATCTGCCGGTGGGCGGCCGGGAGGTCGATGCCATCGTCACGGTCACGGCGACCGGCGGCGGCATCGGCAGTTTCCTGATACACCCGAGACCGCTGACGCACCGTCCGAGCTGCTGCTGGCCACCCTGCTCGACGAAGCGGTGGAGCCCGCGTCAGAAGACCTGCCGATGCCCCTGCGGGACGCGATCCGCCAAGGCTTGGACTCATCGCGGAACAGCGGACTGCGTGACGGCCGTCCGGACGCGGACCAGGTGCTTGCGGCGCTTGTCGACGAATGGCCGACGACCCAGTGGCTGTCACGGTCCGATGACCCGTCACTTCTCAACGAGACCGGAAGGGCCATCGCCCGCGCGGTCACCTGCACGCAGGAGACGGATGATTCCTGGGCCGGGCTTCGTGGCGCAGCGCCCGCTCACGGCACACTCCGCTCGCTGATCCGGCGTCGGCTCGCGGACCTGGACCGCGTCGCAGGCGCGGCGATGAAGGCGGTCGCGGGCAGGATGAACCACAGCTTGCGCCACCACCTCGGGCCAGGCGCCACAAGGTTCCTGGGCGATGTACTCGTCTATCAACGCCATCGCGAGCAGATCCACGCCCGGGTATGGGAACAAGTAGCCGCCGTCGACCCCGGACTGGGACGCACCCCGGGCCGCCCCGTACGGCTGGTCGCACACAGTCTCGGCGGGGTGATCGCTGTCGACATGGCCACGGCGCGGGAACCGCTGTGGACTTCGTCGCTGCTCACCTTCGGCTCTCAATCCGCGTACTTCCACCTGTGTGACCCCCGTGGAGGCCAACTTTCCCCCTACGTCGGCCACGAACCGGTCAGCCTGCCGAACTCTCTGGCCCGCTGGACCAACCTCTGGCAACCACTCGACGTACTCGCCTTCGCCGCCTCCCGTGTCTTCCGTCTTGCCGACGGAACATCACCGGTCGACCTGGCGCTGCCTCACGCCGCCACCGCAGGGTTATGGACCCATTCCGTGTATTGGAGCCTGCCGGAACTCGCCTCCGCGATCAGCGAGGCGATGCAGCCACCGGCATCATGACCCCGGGAAGCGATCATCTGAGCCCTCTCATCCGGGGTGGTCCGAGAGGCTTTCCTCAACGAGGGTGCAGTAGGAGTACGGCGCCCGCGTACAGGACATCATCGGCCGCCCACTGCCCACCTTTGACGACCGGGTGCGCGAGCACATGGACCGGTTGCGCTGACGTTGGCGAGTTACGCAGATTCCGTCGACAGGCGCTGGGAACCCCCTCATTGCGGACTCCCCGCGTCTCGACTCGCGGAATCCACCGGGGGGGGGGGCGGTCAGTCGAAAGCGTCGGTCATGCAGTCCACCCGGCAGTCGGCGGCCTCGTAGCGCTGGCGGAGGGCGGCAGCTGCCTCTTCACGCTCCACGGAGAGTCCGTAGTGTCCGCTCGCCACCCCGATCACGTCTTCGACCGTCACGATGACCGGTTCTCCGCTGGCAGCCCGGCGGCGCGCCTCGGCGATCGCCATGTCCGCAGAACGCAGCAGGTTCCGGGAACGGTCCCGGATGGCGGCAGCGTGGGCCCGTTTCACCGAAAGGGGGCGCAGGACACGCCCCCGCCAGACGAAGCCGACGGCGACAAGAACGAGACCGAGCGCTACGAACAGAAGTCCGCCGGGATGATGAGGCATCTGCCCAGTCTTCACCACGCGTGGTGATCGTCATGCGCCCGGACGCCTGGCGGTGGCAGGGAGCCCGGCAGACTCTGGAGAACTCACCAGATGTAGCCCTCAGCCGCTTGAGTCTCCGGCGGCTGTAAGGTCCAGGATCTCACCCATGGACGACGAACACCCCGATGTGCTCACCATCGGCCAGCTCGCGCACCGCACCGGACTTCCGGTGCGAACCTTGCGCTTCTGGTCGGACGAGGGGGCGGTGCCGCCTGTGGCTCGCTCCGCGAGCGGCTACCGGCTGTACGACGCCGGGTCCGTGGCCCGCGTCGAGCTGGTCCGCACTCTTCGGGAGCTGGGCCTCGGGCTCGACGAGGTGTGCCGGGTGCTGAGCGGTCGGACCACGGTCGCCGAGGTCGCCGACGCGCATGTGGCCGCGCTCGACGCGCAGATCCGCTCGCTCAAGGTGAGCCGGGCCGTCCTGTCCACCGTGGCGACACGTGGTTCGACCGCTGAGGAGACAGCACTGATGAACCGGTTGGCGCGGCTTTCCGCCGCCGAACGCAAGCAGATCATCGACGAGTTCAAGGAGGAGGTGTTCGGCGGTCTCGATGTCGAGCCGCGCGTGCGTGACCGCCTGCGCAGCTTCAGCATCGAATTGCCCGACGATCCCACCCCCGAGCAGGTAGACGCGTGGATCGAACTGGCCGAACTGGTGCGGGACCCTGGATTTCGCGCCCGGTTGCGCACGTGGATGGAGCTCAACACGCCCGTACCGGGGCAGGGTCATCCTCCCGGGGCGTCCATCTGGTGGGCCAGGCAGGTCGTGCAGACCGTCGCTGAGGTCAGAAAACGCGGGGTCGCTCCCGAGGGGCCGGCAGCGGCCGAGGTGCTGTCCGAGCTGTTCGGTGACGCCGATCGGACCGCCGTGCTGCGCAGCCTGGAGGCTGGCATCGAGGCAGGGGCGGAGCGCTACCGCAGACTCGTCGCCCGTGTGCGCGGGCAGGGCTCCTCGCCCGACGCGACCGAGGAGCTGGAGTGGCTTGCGCGGGCCCTGCACGCCGCAGATCAGGCCGGACCGACCGTACGGTGATCGCCCAGACGCGTGCGCTCGGCCGGCCGTTATCTCGCGACACGAAGGTCCCACCCGGTCGCGGGGCCCCCTGCACCAGGGGTGGTCGGCACGCCCGGCCGGGCGCGCCGATCGCTTTCCAGCTCAGGGAGAGGGGGTGCCGTGGCCGTCAGTCCGGCGGGCGGCGGCAGGGCGCCCTTGTTCTAGTTGCCGTCGAGCCCCCAGAAGCGGGCGGTGTGGTAGCTGGAGCAGATGGTGTCGCGATAGTAGGTGCCGGCGCTGCCGCACTGTTGGGCGTCGCTGCCCGGGTCGACGGCCAGCCCGTGCCCCATCCCGGAGACTGAGTAGACCTCGACGGCGGAGCGGCCAGAGGCGTCGTCGAACACGCTCAGCGTGGTACCCCCACCGAGATTCTCCGTACGGGAGGGCGTCTGGCCGATGCCCCACACGTTGGTCCACTGGTCGCGCAACTCGGTGGCGTTGGCGGGCTTCACGGTGGTGTCGGCGGTGCCCTGCCAGATTGCCACGCGCGGCCAGGACGTCGTGCCGGCCGGAGCGGCGGAACGCACCAGATCCCCCCACTGGGCGGGGCTCTTGTCCGGCGGGACGTACATGCAGGTGTAGGCCGTGGCCACGTCGCTCGCGCAGCGGGTGGGCAGTCCGGAGTTGATGGCCCCGCCCGAGAATACGTCGGGGTAGGCGGCCAGCATGTTCGCCGTCATGGCGCCGCCCGCCGACAGGCCGGTGATGTAGATGCGCCGGTTGTCGCCGCCGTACAGCGAGACGGCCTTGTCCACCATCTGCTTGATCGACAGTGCCTCGCCACGACCGCGTCCGCTGTCGCCCGGCTCGAACCAGTTGAAACAGGAGTTGGCGTTGTTGGCGCTGCTCGTCTGGGGGAGGACCAGCGCGAATTCGTAGGTGTCGGCGAACTTGGGCCAGCCGGAGTGCGTGTAGTAGTCGTTCGCGCTCTGCGTGCAGCCGTGCAGGGCGACGACCAGCGGGGCGCCGGCAGGCAGTGCGTCGGGCGCGTAGGTGTACATCGACAGGTTGCCGGGGTTGGTGCCGAACCCGGTGACCTGGGTCAGACCCGCGGCGGATGCCTGAGGGCTGATGACGAGCAGGCTGCCGGTCAGGGCCAGAGCCCCGGCGGCGGTGGCCCAACGGCGAATGCCCCGGACGAGCGTCCGGGAGAAGCGGAACGCAGGATGCGACTGTCCCATGGTGACTGCCTCCTGATGTTGTGGGGGCCTCGCCGGTACCGACAGGACGGTGACCAGCGTGGCGTGCATCATCGGCGCTCGCGTGCCGGCGTCGGCATGGGTGGGACAGCCACAGGTGGCGCGAACCTGTGTGCCGGCGGGACATGTCCCGGCTCGTGAAGCGTCGTGTAGCGCAGGAGTCCACAGGCCCGGGCCGTACGGCCAATGCACCCTGTGCCGGGTGGTGCCGACAGCTACGCCGTGGCTCTGGATGGTGGTGGGCAGCCCCATATGTCGCAGCGAAGCCGCGCTCTAGCCTCCCGCGCATCCCCGTACCCGACCACGGAGGTTCACTCATGCATCTCTCTCTCCGCCCCCTGCCACGCTCCTGGCGACGCGGTGGACCAGCGGCCCTTGCCCTGGCCGCGCTCACACTCACACCCCTGCCCGCCAGGGCAGCACCGGTGAACGCGGGCGGCGGCCACTGCGCGCACCTCACCCAGGTGCGCGTACCAGGGGCCGAGCACCAGCGGGCTGCCTGCCTGAACGAGTTGACCACGGCGGGCACGATCAGCTCGGGCCACACCGACCCGGCCGACTGGGCGGGCCTGACACCCAGGGACCTGGCTGTGCCCAGCGGGGTCCCCGGTATCCAGATCGACGGGTACTTCCCGGACACGTCAACCACCAACACCAACAACGGATGGAACCACGACGCCCAGTTCGTCATGCGCCTGCCCGACCGTTGGAACGGCGGTCTGGTGGTCGCCGGCACCCCCGGCAACCGGGAGCAGTACGCCAACGACCGGGCCATCGCCGACTGGGTGCTCTCCCGCGGCTACGCCTACGCCGCCACCGACAAGGGCAACACCGGACTGTCCTTCTACCGGGACGGCAAGAAGCCGAGCGACGCGATCGCCGAATGGAACGACCGGCTCACCCAGCTCACCCGAGCCGCCCGCGCCACACTCGCCGGGCACTACCACCGCCCACCGTCACGCACCCTGGTGACCGGCATGTCCAACGGCGGATACCTCGTGCGCTGGCAGTTGGAGAACCATCCCGGCCTCTACGACGGCGGAGTCGACTGGGAGGGCACCCTGTGGCGCTCCGACGGCCCCACCCTGCTGAACTTCCTGCCCGCAGCGCTCCGCGACTATCCCGCGTACGCCAGCGGCGGCGAGGAAGCAGACGCGGCGCGCAGAGCCCTGCACGCCGCCGGCTTCCCGGCCGGTTCCGAGTTCCTCTGGCCGTACCACCACAAGGTCTACTGGGACCAGACCCAGCGCGTCTACCGCGAGGAACTTGACCCCGGTTTCGACGGCCCCACCGAGGCGGGCACGCCCTTCTGCGCGCCGGGCACGCCGGCCTGTGATGCCGACTACGACTATGCCGCCCGTCCCGACAAGGTCCGCAGAGCCATGGAGAAGATCGCTCTGACCGGCCGGATCGGCAAACCGCTGATCACCCTGCACGGCACCCTGGACGTCCTGCTGCCGATCTCCCAGGACTCCGACGTCTACGCCCGCATGGTGGGCCAGGCCGGCCGCGGCGAACTGCATCGCTACTACCGCATCCAGGGCGGCACTCACACGGACGCCCTCGTCGACACCTACCCGGAACGCCTGCGCCCCCTCACGCCGTGCCACCGCACGGCCTTCACAGCCCTGGAGAACTGGCTCACGTCAGGACACCGCCCACCCGCCTCCCACACCGTCGCGCTGCCCGCCGACAGAGACCCCGCGACACTCCTGAACACCTGCTCCCTGAACGCACACACGACCGCGGCCGGCCTCCGTCGTCCCTGACATCTGCCAGGGACGACGGGAACAGCCACGACCTTAGAGTTCGCCACAGGCGGCCTGGCCGACCGGGCAACAGGCGGCCCCGGCACATCCGTTGTCGCGGCTTCGGCGGACCCCATAGTGGGCACCAAGCTCCGTTGGAACATGGCGTCCGACCAAGCCGAGCTTGCTGCTCTGCGTGAGCTGGCCGATGCCTGCCCGGACCAGAGCGCGAAGTACGAGCTGGCTCCTTCACTCGCCCCAGGTTCGCCGACACGGGTTGGCCGGCACTCGTACCGGAGCGGGGCAGCCGCTGCCGAGGGATGGCTTCTGCCATTGTGCCTGCCCGGCTTCGCTTCGACGTTGCTGCTCCACGCGCAAGCTTCTGTCCACACACCCGTGATCAGCATCGGGGGTTCACGGGTTTCGCTCGTCTATGGGGCTCTTTACCTGGGAATGGGTCGCTGCCCAGCTGGCCAGGAGCTTGAGCCGGTCCTCGTCAGAGGTGCCCGGCTCAGCGGTGTAGATGGTCAGGGAATGGACCTCGCGTGGGGAAATGGGCAGGTCCATCGGCTGGTAGACGAGTTCGAGAGGCCCGGCGTCAGGGTGCTGGAACTGTTTGACGCCACCGTGGTGGATACGCACGTCGTGAGAGGCCCAGCGGGTGCGGAACTCGGCGCTCATCGTGCACAGTTCGCCGATCAACTCACGCAGCGCCTTGTCGTGCGGGTAGCGCCCGGCCTCGGCGCGCAGCATCGCGACCGTGGTACCGAGGGCACCGTCCCAGTCGGCAACGAAGTCGGGTGCCCCGCGGTCGAGGAACCAGTACCGGGCGAAGTTCGGACGTCCGCGTTCGTCCGTGGTCACGCTGTCGAACAGTGGTGCGAACAGGGCGCGGGCGAGTGCGTTGGTGGCGACGATGTCCAGGCGGCCGTTGGTGACGAACGCCGCGGACAGTGTCATGGAGTCGAGCAGCCACTGGACGCGGGGCGGCAGGTCGACGGCCTTGCGTCGACGCGGAGTGCGGCTGGTCGGCCGAGCAGCCTTGGCCAGGTCGAACAGGTAGGTCCGTTCGTCCTCGTCCAGCTGCAGCGCGCGGGCGACCGCGTCGAGAACGTCTTCGGACACGCCGCTGATGTGGCCCTTCTCCAGCCGCGTGTACCACTCGGTGCTCACGCCGGCGAGGACGGCGACCTCCTCGCGCCGCAGCCCCGGAACCCGCCGCCGGCCGCTGGTGGGCAGCCCGACCTGCTCCGGGGTGATCTTGGCGCGCCGGGTGGCGAGGAAGTCACGGATGTCGGCGCGGTGGTCGGGGAGGCGTTCCATGGCTTTAACGCTACGACCCTCACCCAAGGGAAGGGGGGTCGAGCTTGTACCCCCCATAAACACAGCCCGCCGCGTCCCTGGCAGACGCGGTTTCCTCGAATGCGCCCCCGATCTCGATCCGCTGCGGAGATGAAGCATGACGACGCGAGGAGAAACCCTCGACGCCCCCGCCGACGTGCGGGCAAGCAGCCGCGGGGCGACTGCCGGGGCCGCCCATCAATTACTCCATCGATTTCATCCTGGAGGAGGTGGAGCCCGGAAGGGCGGTCTTCTCGCTGACGCCGGGGGAGGAGCACTACAACCCGATCGGCAGCGTGCACGGCGGCGTCTTCGCCACTCTGCTCGATTCGGCTGCGGGTTGCGCCGTTCAGTCCACCTTGCCGCAGGGCATGGCGTACACCTCGCTGGACCTGACGGTGAAGTTCCTTCGGCGGATCACCGTGGACACGGGCACGGTGCGGGCGATCGGCACGGTTGTCGGCAAGGGGCGTCAAACCTCCCTCGCCCAGGCGCAGTTGGCCGACAGGACGGACCGGCTGCTCGCCCATGCCACCAGTAGCTGCATGCTCTTCCCGGCGCCTCCCTCTCAAGGGTGACCCTCAACGGCGACCGGTGAATCGAGCCTTGCCCCACACGCACCGATGCTCCCCTTTCTCCCGGCTCCCCCCTGACTGTCTGACCTGCGCAGGGTGATCTTTGTGCGGCGATGCCGGACGCCCTCGACCGCGGCGCAGAACGCCGGAGTGCGAAGTGAAACGGCAGCGGGGCGCGTCGGCGGCGGCCCGTATTTCCTCGGGCCGCGGTGTGCCACAGCGGTGTTGAGGCGCCTGGGGGTCGGTGTTCCCTCGGGCGCAGGGTCGTGCGCGATGTTCACTGCCGCTCTGGAGGCGATCTCCTGGGCAGCAGCAGTTCGTCGTCGAAGGGGTCTGCCGTTTGACGGCGGACGAACTGTGCGAGTCCCAGCGGGCTTCCGCGGGCCCACCGCGGGACCAGGAGCATGGAGCACAAGCCCGAGGCGCCCGGGCGGGCTCATGGCCCGCCGACATCGCAGCCGGACATCGTCGGCGGTGACGCGGAGCCGGAGGGGCTGTCCAGTGGCCCGTACGAGAGCCGGCTTGGAGCCTTCCGGACAGGTGCGTGTCTGCCCTGCGTCGCGTGCCGGGTCCTGACAGCCGTCCGGGGCCGCCTGGGCGGTCCGGCGGAGCGTCGCAGGACTGTCCACCGCGTGCGAGGTGATCGGCACCGGCGTCCGTCGGTGTGGAACGTGCTCCCCGTCGCTCATGCCTTGGGGCAGCCGTTCACGGCGTGTGATCGGCGCGGCGGAGAACCGGGCGCAGGGTTTCGATGACGTCGGGGTCGTCCACCGTGGAGGGGATGGGTTCGTCGTGGCCGTCGGCGATGCCGCGCATCGTCTTGCGCAGGATCTTTCCCGAGCGGGTCTTGGGCAGGGCGGCCACGACCGTGACGTCCTTGAGGGAGGCGACGGCGCCGATGCGTGTCCGTACGAGCTGGACGAGTTCGGCCTCGACCTCGGTTGCGTCGCGGCTGATGCCGGCTTTCAGGACGACGAAGCCGCGCGGGATCTGGCCCTTGAGTTCGTCGGCGATGCCGATGACGGCGCATTCGGCGACGTCGGGGTGGGCGGCCAGGGCCTCTTCCATGCTGCCGGTGGACAGCCGGTGTCCGGCGACGTTGATGACGTCGTCGGTGCGGCCCATGACGAAGACGTAGCCGTCGTCGTCGATGTGGCCGCTGTCGCCGGTGAGGTAGTAGCCGTCGTAGGCGGAGAGGTAGGAGGCGACGTAGCGGTCGTCGTCGTTCCAGAGGGTGGGCAGTGCGCCGGGCGGCAGGGGAAGCCTCACCACGATCGCGCCGTCGACGCCGGCGGGCACGGGCTCGCCCGAGGGGTCGAGGACACGGACGTCCCAGCCCGGGAGCGGGCGGGTGGGGGAGCCGGGTTTGAGGGGAGCGGTTTCGATGCCGACCGGGTTGGCGACGATGGGCCAGCCGGTTTCGGTCTGCCACCAGTGGTCGATGACCGGGATGCCCAGCAGAGCGCTCGCCCAGTGGTAGGTCTCGGGGTCGAGGCGCTCGCCGGCGAGGAAGAGGTGGCGCAGGCCGCTCAGGTCGTAGTCGGCCGTGAGTGTTCCCTTCGGGTCCTCCTTGCGGATGGCCCGGAAGGCGGTGGGGGCGGTGAACATGGTCTTGGCCCGGTGCTCGGCGGCCACGCGCCAGAACTGGCCCGCGTCCGGGGTGCCGACCGGCTTGCCCTCGTACAGGACGGTGGTGGCGCCGGCCAGGAGCGGGCCGTAGACGATGTACGAGTGCCCGACGACCCAGCCGACGTCGGAGGCGGTGAACATGGTCTCGCCCGGGCCCACGTCGTAGACGGCGCCCATCGACCAGTGCAGGGCGACCGCGTAGCCGCCGCAGTCGCGGACGACTCCCTTGGGTTTTCCGGTCGTTCCGGACGTGTAGAGGATGTAGAGGGGATCGGTGGCGGGTACGGGAACACAGCCGGCCGGCGGCGCGGCGGCGACCAGATCCGCCCAGTCGAGATCATCGGGCCCCAACTCGGCCGGTTCCTGCGGGCGTTGCAGGATCACGCTCTTCTCGGGCTTGTGGGCCGCGAGTTCGATCGCCCGGTCGAGCAGGGGCTTGTACGCGATGACACGCTTGCCCTCGATGCCGCAGGAGGCGGAGACCACGACCTTGGGGGCCGCGTCGTCGATGCGCAGGGCGAGTTCGCGCGGGGCGAACCCGCCGAAGACGACCGAGTGCACCGCGCCGATCCGTGCGCACGCCAGCATCGCGACAGCGGCTTCGGGGACCATCGGCATGTAGATGACGACCCGGTCGCCGTGACCCACGCCGAGCCCCGCCAGTGCTCCGGCGAAGGCCGCCACCTCGTCCCTCAGCTGCGCGTAGGTGTAGGTGCGCCGGGTGCCCGTCACGGGGGAGTCGTGGACGAGTGCGGGCTGTTGACCCCGGCCGGCCTCGATGTGCCGGTCGAGCGCGTTGAAGCAGACGTTGAGCCGTCCGTCGGGAAACCAGCGGTAGAAGGGCGCGCCCGAGGAGTCCAGGGCGCGGCGCGGGGCGACGTCCCAGTCGATGCCCTCGGCCGCCTTCAGCCAGAAGTGCTCCGGGTCCTCGGTACTGGCGCGGAAGACATCCTCGTAGGTTCCCATCGCGCACTCCTTTGTGGCATCGGGACGGTGGTGTGGTTGCGTGCGGAACGGTGTCGGACACACGTACCGTATGCCGGTCGGCGTGGTCGAGCAGGATGCCGGTGACCGGCGGACCGGTCACCGGCATCGCGGTGGGGCGGCGGCCTGGCGGACAGGCCTGACGTCAGGCGCGGCTTTCGCTCACGCGCCGAGGTGCTTGCGGAGCCACTGGCCCATCTGTCCGATGGCCTGGTCCACCTCGGGTACGCGTCCGGCGCCCATGATGAACGAGTGCTGCCCTTCGGGCATCGCGTGGGTCTCGGTGGTGACCTTGAAGTCCGCGAGGCGGCGGCCGAGCTGGGCGCCGTCGTCGGCGAGGGTCTCGTACTCACCGTAGTGGACGAGCGTGGGCGGCAGGCCGGTCAGGTCGGCGTGCACGAGGCTGATCTGCGGGTCGGTGAAGTCCACGGCGGGATCCTGCAGCCAGGCTCCGCGGAAGAACTCCAGGGACCCCCGGCTGAGCATCTTGTCGTTCGTCTCGTTGGCGTCCACTGCCGGGTTCTGGATGGTGAGGTCGGTCCAGGGGGAGACGCTGACGATCGCGCCGGGGGTGGCCTCGCCCTTGGCGAGCAGGCGCAGCGGCAGCATCACCGCCAGGGTGCCGCCGATCGAGTGGCCCGTGCTGCCGATGTTCCGCGGCTCGTAGCCCTGGGCGAGCAGCCACCGGTAGGCGGTCTCGGCGTCGTCGAGCTGCGCCGGATGGGGGTGTTCGGGCGCCAGGCGGAAGTCCACGACCAGCGAGCGGCCGCCGGCCGCCTTCGCGATGTGGCCCGCGGCCTTGCGGTCGGAGTGCATGGAGGCGGCGACAGAACCACCGAAGTGGAAGTGCAGCAGCGCGCGGTCGGGATCGGCACCCTCGGGGATGGCCCACAGGGCGGGGACGCCGTCCGCGTCCACTTCGGCGTAGGTGACGCCTTCCGGCTCGGTCGACGCCTTGTGGCTCGAGTCGATGATGTCACGGATGACGGCCAGGTCGAGGCCCGGTGTCGCCGCCTTCGCGCTCACACTCGCGAGGAACTCCGCGAACTCGTGTGCCTGTGGGCTTGCTCCCATGGTGGTGCTCCTTCTCGGGCGGGTGCCGTGCGGGTTCCCCTGCGCCAGCCGGGTCGATGTGACGGTCATGACGCTACTGGCTGAGTGTATGAAAGTAAACTCAGGTGCGGTGAGATCACGAGATCACCCTCATAGATGCGAGGAAGCCCTTCGGGGCATCGGGGATGGGCTGGCGACTGCTGGAGGGAACGCCGATGGCGAGAGCAAGATCGAAACCGGACGTGCGCAGGGTGAGCTGCCGTGTCGCGGTGATGAGTTCGACCTGGAGCCTGGGGTGCCGGCGGCGAACGCGTCCCAGGGCGGGGGTGGCGAAGGCGGTGCCGCAGCCCCGCCGTGGCCGCCGGTAAGCTCGTCGAGGCGCTCCGCGCCGTGTGCGAGGATCTTGAGCTGCCTATCCCTCAAGCCCGCCGCTCATCGACGGCGAGTTGAGGAACATGATGGCCACGACAGCCAGGTCCGCGGGGACGAGATGACGAGCCATGCCTGATACCGCTGGGTCGGGATTCTCGCCGACGTCCACCGGGGCGTCGGCCGCATCCTGTTGAACCGGCCCAGGGCGCTCAACGCCCTGACCACAGACATGGTCTCCGCTATCGACCGTGCGCTCGCCTCATGGGAGCACGCACCGCTGTCCGCCGTGGTGCTCGCCAGCACCAGCACGAAGGCGTTCTGCGCCGGTGGGGACATCCGGACGATCCGCGAGTACAGCCTCGCGGGCGATGTCGAGGCCAGTGAGCGGTTCTTCGCCTCCGAGTACCGGCTCAACGCCCGGATCGCCGAGTATCCCGTGCCGGTCGTGTCGCTCATCGACGGTTTTTGCATGGGCGGCGGTCTGGGGCTGTCCGTCCATGGTGGCTTCCGTGTCGTCACCGAACGCGCGGTGCTGGCCATGCCCGAGACCGGGATCGGGTTCTTCCCGGACATCGGGGCGAGCTACTTTCTGCCGAGGCTGCCCGGCGCGATCGGCATGTACCTGGGACTGACCGGGCAGAGGATCGACGCGGCCGATGCCTTGTACGCGGGGCTGGCCACGCATTTCGTTTCCGCGGACCTGCTGGACACGGTGGGGGACGCCCTGGTCGACCGCCCCGATGAGCCGGTGGACGTCGTCCTGAACCGTCTCGCCGGCCGTTCCCCGGTGGCGGAGAGCAGGTTGGCGGAGGTTCGCGGGGACGTGGACTGGGCTTTCGGTGCGCCGGCCCTCGGCGAGATCGAGAAGCGCCTGCGTCACCTCGACACCCCTTGGGCGGCAGCCGCGTTGGGCGCCCTGGAGTCCGCCTCGCCGCAGAGCGTGGAGATCACCCACGCCCTGCTGGCCCGAGGCAGACAGCGCACATCGCGCGAATGCCTCGACGCCGAACTCGCCCTCACACGCACGACCATCCGCACGCCGGACTTCCTGGAGGGCGTCCGTGCCGCCCTGGTCGACAAGGACCGCACTGCCACCTGGCAACGTGCGTCGCTCGGCGGACGGACGCCGGCGTCCTGAGCGTGTCCGCCGTGAGCAGGACATCGCCTTGCGCGAGGGGAGGCAGGAGTGCCGCGCGTCAACGAAACGGGAACGTATCGCCGCCGCAGACTGCCGCGGCAGATGTTCGACCGGGGCGGGAGCCATGCGGCAGCCATACTGTCCATGACAACCGGTATGCCGCTGATGCGAGCGGTCTGACCGCGTCCGTACAGAGCCGGATCTCATCGACCACTGCGACAGCGCGCCACCGTTGTCGCGGTAGCGCGCGTTCTGGACCGAGCGGTGGCGGGGAACGATCTACCGGGGGTTGAGGCGGCAGGGCACATTTCGGGGCGGGCGTCTAAAGCCGCGCCCCGCGCTGTGCCGCGGGCAACGGCGTGTGTCGTCGGCGCCGGCCTGATGGCCCCGCACCCCTACAACTGCGGCTCTCCGCGACCGTAGGCGCCCTTTGGGCCGCGGCCGGTGTCGTGCCCCCTCCGGTGACCGTGCCGGAACGGAGGGGCTGTTGCCGGCCGCGTCTCAGTCGATGTCGGGAACCATGGAGACCACGACCTTGCCGGCCTTGGTGCGGCCCTGCTCGACGTGCGCCATCGCCTCGAGCGTCTGGTCGAAGGGGAAGGTGCTGTCGATGACCGGGCGGAGTTTCCCGCTGTCGTAGAGGGCGCCGAGTTTGCGCAGCTGGGAGCCGTTGGCCTGCATGAAGAGGAACTCGTAGCGCACGCCCAGCGCCCTGGCCTGCTTGCGGATCTTGCGGCTGAGCGTGTTCATGACCAGGCCCAGGACGGAGGGGGCGCCGAGCTGCTTGGCGAAACCGGCGTCGGGCGGGCCGACGACACTGATGGCCAGGCCGCCGGGCTTCAGTACGGTCAGTGACTTCTCGAGGTTCGCCCCGCCCAGGGAGTCCAGCACCAGGTCGTAGCCCGAGAGTACCTTGGAGAAGTCTTCCTTGGTGTAGTCGACGACGATGTCGGCGCCAAGGCTCCTGACCAACTCCTCGGACCTGGTGTTCGCGGTCGTCGCCACCGTGGCGCCGAGGTGCTTGGCGAGCTGGATGACCGTCGACCCGAGGCCGCCGGCTCCGGCGTGGACGAGCACTTTCTGCCCCGGCTTCACGTGCGCGCGCTCGACGAGGATCTGCCAGGCGGTCAGGGCCACCAGCGGCACCGCGGCCGCCTCCTCCAGGGAGAGTGAGGCCGGCTTGGGTGCGACATCGTCCGCGTCGATCGCGATGAACTCCGCGAAGGCCCCGACCCGCAGGTCGCGCGGGCGGGCGTAGACCTCGTCGCCGACCTCGAAGCCGCGTACGGCGGAGCCGACCCGCGTCACGACGCCCGCCACGTCGTGGCCGAGCACGAACGGGCGCTTGTACTTCAGGAACTGCTTGAACTCCCCGTTGCGGACCATCTTGTCCAGCGGGTTGACGCTGGCGGCGCTCACTCTGACCAGGACGTCACGGTCTCCGACGGCGGGCTCGGGTACGTCTGCGGCGCGGACGCCGTCCTTGCCGTACTTCTCGACGACAAATGCCTTCATGGCGGCCGCCTCTCTGCGCGGGTGTTTCGGTGGCTGATGCGATTCTTCGGGCGGGTCCCCCTGCGCGCCCGTGTCTCGTGTGCGGCCGGGTTGATGTGCCGGCTGCGACGCTACTAGCTGAGTGTAGAAAAGTAAACTCAGATGAGGTTAGAATCACCCCATGGACGCAACGACCGAAGCTCTGCAGGACGCCGGCGTGGACCCCCGTCTCGACCGGGACACGTCGAACTGCTCGATCGCCCGGACCCTTGAGGTCGTGGGCGAGAAGTGGACGATCCTGATCCTGCGCGAGGTCTGGTACGGCTCGTCCCGTTTCAGCGATTTCGAACGCGTCCTCGGCTGTCCTCGCAACCTTCTCTCGGCGCGCCTTCGGATGCTCGTGGAGGAAGGTGTCCTGGCCACCGAGACCTACAAGGAGCCGGGCTCGCGGAGTCGGCCGAAGTACGTGATCACGCCCAAGGGTGTGGATCTGGTCCCGGCCGTGATGGGGCTCCTGCAGTGGGGTGACCGCTACCGCGCCGACCCGGAGGGCCCGGCCATGCTCTCCAGGCACCGTGGATGCGGCGCGCACGTCGACGCCCAGATCCGCTGCGACCAGGGCCACGCCGTGCAGCCGGAAGACATCGAGAGCATCCCCGGCCCCGCTTTTCGTCTGAGGCCCGCCGAGTGAGCTGAGCGCCGTCGCGCCAGGGGGTGTGTGCTCAGTCTGCCGGGCTGTCCGCACTCGGTCTGGCCCGGGCCCGGTGGAGGCGGACCTGAATGATCTTGCGGGTGCGGCTTCTGGTCGTGTGCAGGGTGTGTAGCGGCGTGTCAAACCATGCGGGCGTCTGCGGGTCTTCGCGTCCGAGCATGTCGGCGGGAGGAGTCCCGATTCGGGCGGAACTCGGGTTCCTTGCCGCAGCTGCAGGGCTCGCGGCCCTCGTAACGCAGTCCGGCGTCCAGCACCGCAGCCACGACGGTCGACGCTTTGGGTCGTGTCCCTCGGCGTGGTGTAGCCGTCACGGTCCGTCGCCTCCGCTTCGGAGCCATCCCATATGCGCCGCTGCCGGCCGTCGTGCAGTGAGTAATTGTCAGGACCTGTGGATTGCTTGACCTGTCTACGGTGATGAGGACTCGCCAGGCCCCGGCTGTGACGTCAGGGCCTCGGCAAGGCGG
>NZ_JBVIWP010000022.1:0-1369 GCF_055594445.1 Streptomyces sp. NPDC040589
AATGACACGACTTCGGCGGTACGCTTGAGCCCCGCTACATTGTCGGCGCGGAATCACTAGACCAGTGAGCTATTACGCACTCTTTCAAGGGTGGCTGCTTCTAAGCCAACCTCCTGGTTGTCTCTGCGACTCCACATCCTTTCCCACTTAGCGTACGCTTAGGGGCCTTAGTCGATGCTCTGGGCTGTTTCCCTCTCGACCATGGAGCTTATCCCCCACAGTCTCACTGCCGCGCTCTCACTTACCGGCATTCGGAGTTTGGCTAAGGTCAGTAACCCGGTAGGGCCCATCGCCTATCCAGTGCTCTACCTCCGGCAAGAAACACACGACGCTGCACCTAAATGCATTTCGGGGAGAACCAGCTATCACGGAGTTTGATTGGCCTTTCACCCCTAACCACAGGTCATCCCCCAGGTTTTCAACCCTGGTGGGTTCGGTCCTCCACGAAGTCTTACCTCCGCTTCAACCTGCCCATGGCTAGATCACTCCGCTTCGGGTCTTGAGCGTGCTACTGAAACGCCCTATTCGGACTCGCTTTCGCTACGGCTTCCCCACCCGGGTTAACCTCGCAACACACCGCAAACTCGCAGGCTCATTCTTCAAAAGGCACGCAGTCACGAGATATGTGCAAGCACATATCCGACGCTCCCACGGCTTGTAGGCACACGGTTTCAGGTACTATTTCACTCCGCTCCCGCGGTACTTTTCACCATTCCCTCACGGTACTATCCGCTATCGGTCACCAGGGAATATTTAGGCTTAGCGGGTGGTCCCGCCAGATTCACACGGGATTTCTCGGGCCCCGTGCTACTTGGGTGTCTCTCAAACGAGCCGCTGACGTTTCGACTACGGGGGTCTTACCCTCTACGCCGGACCTTTCGCATGTCCTTCGCCTACATCAACGGTTTCTGACTCGTCTCACAGCCGGCAGACTGTGAAAGAGAGATCCCACAACCCCGTATACGCAACCCCTGCCGGGTCTCACACGCATACGGTTTGGCCTCATCCGGTTTCGCTCGCCACTACTCCCGGAATCACGGTTGTTTTCTCTTCCTGCGGGTACTGAGATGTTTCACTTCCCCGCGTTCCCTCCACTTGCCCTATGTGTTCAGGCAAGGGTGACAGCCCATGACGACTGCCGGGTTTCCCCATTCGGAAACCCCCGGATCAAAGCCTGGTTGACGACTCCCCGGGGACTATCGTGGCCTCCCACGTCCTTCATCGGTTCCTGGTGCCAAGGCATCCACCGTGCGCCCTTAAAAACTTGGCCACAGATGCTCGCGTCCACTGTGCAGTTCTCAAACAACGACCAGCCACCCATCACCCCACCCTTTCAGGCGAGTTCACTGGGGCCGGCGACTGAGGAAAA
>NZ_JBVIWP010000023.1:0-1060 GCF_055594445.1 Streptomyces sp. NPDC040589
GATTCGTCTTGGCGAAGCTGAGAACTTAAGCGCCAGTAAACGGCGGTGGTAACTATAACCATCCTAAGGTAGCGAAATTCCTTGTCGGGTAAGTTCCGACCTGCACGAATGGCGTAACGACTTCTCGACTGTCTCAACCATAGGCCCGGTGAAATTGCACTACGAGTAAAGATGCTCGTTTCGCGCAGCAGGACGGAAAGACCCCGGGACCTTTACTACAGTTTGATATTGGTGTTCGGTTCGGCTTGTGTAGGATAGCTGGGAGACTTTGAAACTCGCACGCCAGTGTGGGTGGAGTCGTCGTTGAAATACCAGTCTGGTCGTGCTGGATGTCTAACCTGGGTCCGTGATCCGGATCAGGGACAGTGTCTGATGGGTAGTTTAACTGGGGCGGTTGCCTCCTAAAGAGTAACGGAGGCGCCCAAAGGTTCCCTCAGCCTGGTTGGCAATCAGGTGTTGAGTGTAAGTGCACAAGGGAGCTTGACTGTGAGACCGACGGGTCGAGCAGGGACGAAAGTCGGGACTAGTGATCCGGCGGTGGCTTGTGGAAGCGCCGTCGCTCAACGGATAAAAGGTACCCCGGGGATAACAGGCTGATCTTCCCCAAGAGTCCATATCGACGGGATGGTTTGGCACCTCGATGTCGGCTCGTCGCATCCTGGGGCTGGAGTCGGTCCCAAGGGTTGGGCTGTTCGCCCATTAAAGCGGTACGCGAGCTGGGTTTAGAACGTCGTGAGACAGTTCGGTCCCTATCCGCTGTGCGCGTAGGAATATTGAGAAGGGCTGTCCCTAGTACGAGAGGACCGGGACGGACGAACCTCTGGTGTGCCAGTTGTTCTGCCAAGGGCATGGCTGGTTGGCTACGTTCGGGAGGGATAACCGCTGAAAGCATCTAAGCGGGAAGCCTGCTTCGAGATGAGTATTCCCACCTCCTTGAGAGGGTAAGGCTCCCAGTAGACGACTGGGTTGATAGGCCGGATATGGAAGCACGGTAACGTGTGGAGTTGACCGGTACTAATAGGCCGAGGGCTTGTCCTCAGTTGCTCGCGTCCACTGTGTT